>NZ_FOAO01000011.1:47268-165683 GCF_900109665.1 Blastococcus sp. DSM 46786 | reverse complement strand
CCGGTGGTGTCGACCGCGGCCGCGGTGTGGGTGTCGCAATGGGTGTCCACGCCACCGGCCACCTGGACCTGGTCCGGGGCCGTCTCTGGTGCGATGGTGGTCATCGCCGTCCTCCTCGCTCGCAACCGACAGGGCGGCACGCACCGCCGGGCGAGCGGACAAGACAGTGATGGGTGCCTGCTGGCACAGGCTCCTATGAGGTCACACCGCCAGGCTTGGTGAGTGCAGCGGGCCCCGCAGCGACCGAACCGACAGATCCGGATAAAGACCCGAGGTCAGTCACCTGAAGGGTCAGGAACGGTTGCTGCGGGGCCCGCCTACATCCTCACTGTCACCTGATCATCAAGCGGTGGGCTCGTCCACCGTCAGGTTGCGGGTGCGGTTCGGGTCGACCGGGACGCCCGGGCCCATGGTGGTGGAGATGGTGACCTTCTTCAGGTACCGACCCTTGGCCGAGGACGGCTTGGCGCGGAGCACCTCGTCCAGGGCGGCGGCGTAGTTCTCGACCAGCTTGGCCTCGTCGAACGACGTCTTGCCGATCACCAGGTGCAGGTTGGCCTGCTTGTCGACGCGGAAGTTGATCTTCCCGCCCTTGATGTCGTTGACCGCCTTGGTGACGTCGGGCGTCACGGTGCCGGTCTTCGGGTTGGGCATCAGGCCGCGGGGCCCGAGGATGCGGGCGATGCGACCGACCTTGGCCATCTGGTCCGGCGTCGCGATCGCGGCGTCGAAGTCCAGGAAGCCGCCCTGGATCCGCTCGATCAGGTCGTCGGAGCCCACGACGTCGGCGCCGGCGGCCTCGGCCTCGGCGGCCTTGTCACCGGTCGCGAAGACGATGACGCGGGCGGTCTTGCCGGTGCCGTGCGGCAGGTTGACCGTGCCGCGGACCATCTGGTCGGCCTTGCGCGGGTCGACGCCCAGGCGCATGGCGACCTCGACGGTGGCGTCGTAGGCGGTCGTCGACGTCTCCTTGGCCAGCGTGGCGGCCTGGAGCGGGCTGTACAGGTTGTCGCGGTCGACCTTCTCGGCCGCTGCGCGGAACTTCTTGCCGTGCTTCGCCATGGTGTTTCCTCTCCGAGGGCTCGTGGCCCCGGTCGCGTGGTGCACGGGCCTGGCGGGGCCCTCCCACGATTGCTTCAGCGCGGTGCTGGTGGCTGACGTCAGCCGGTGACGGTGATCCCCATCGACCGGGCGGTGCCGGCGATGATCTTCTCGGCCTGCTCGAGCGAGTTGGCGTTGAGGTCGGCCATCTTCGTGGTGGCGATCTCGCGGACCTGGTCACGGGTGACCGTGGCGACCTTGGTCTTGTGCGGCTCGCCCGAGCCCTTCTCGACACCCGCGGCCTTGAGCAGCATGCGCGCCGCCGGCGGGGTCTTGGTGACGAACGTGAAGGACCGGTCCTCGAAGACCGAGATCTCCACGGGGATGACGTTGCCGCGCTGCGACTCGGTCGCGGCGTTGTACGCCTTGCAGAACTCCATGATGTTGACGCCGTGCTGACCCAGCGCCGGACCCACGGGCGGGGCGGGGGTGGCCGCACCGGCGTTGATCTGGAGCTTGATGACCGCGGTCAACCGCTTCCTGGGGGGCATGCTCTGTTCTCCGGTTCGAGTTGGGTGGTGAGGTCTTCAGGGCCTGTCGGTCAGATCTTCTGGACCTGGCTGAACGAGAGCTCGACGGGCGTCTCGCGGCCGAAGATGGAGACGAGGACCTGCAGCTTCTGCTGCTCGGCGTTGATCTCGTTGATGGTGGCGGGCAGCGTGGCGAACGGGCCGTCCATGACGGTCACCGACTCGCCCACCTCGAAGTCGACGACGGCGGCCGGCGCGGCGGCGGCGCCCGTGCTCGCCGCGGCGGCCTCGGTGGCCCGCGGCGCCTGCGGCGTGGTGGCCGGCGCGAGGATCTTCACGACCTCGTCGATGGTCAGCGGCGAGGGCTTGGAGGTGGCGCCGACGAAGCCGGTGACCCCGGGGGTGTTGCGGACCGCGCCCCACGACTCGTCGTTGAGCTCCATGCGCACCAGCAGGTAACCCGGCAGGACCTTGCGGTTGACCTGCGAGCGCTTGCCGTTCTTGATCTCGGTGACCTCCTCGGTGGGCACCTCGATCTGGTAGATGTAGTCCTCCACGTCGAGGGACTGGATGCGCGCCTCGAGGTTGGTCTTCACCTTGTTCTCGTAGCCCGCGTAGGAGTGGACGACGTACCAGTCCCCGGGGGCGATCCGCAGCGCCTTGCGCAGCGCCTCCACCGGGTCCTCGTCCTCCTCCACCGCGACGTCGGAGTCGTCGGCGGGCACGACCTGCGGGTCGGTGGCGAGGGTGGCGGGGTCCCCGGTCTCGACCTCGGGGGTCGCGTCGGCGACCTCGCCGTCGGAGATCGCGGCACCCGCGGCCAGGTCGGCGGTGTCGCTGGACCCTTCGGCGGCACCGGCCTCACCGGCGCCGGTCTCGACGTCGGCGGTACCGCGCTCGTCGAATCGGGCGTCGTCCAGATCGGTGCCTTCGACCGCGTTGTCGGTCTCGAAGGGCTCGCGGGGGTCGGTCACTGCTTCTCCTCGCTGGCGCTCGTCGGCGTCGTGACCGACGGTGCTGTGCTCATTGGTGATCTCGCGAGCTCGATCACTGCTTCTCCTCGCTGGCGCTCGTCGGCGTCGTGACCGACGGTGCTGCGCTCATTGGTGATCTCGCAAGCTCGATCACGGGGGTCTCTTCCTTGTCAGGGGGCGTTCAGGCGCGGGGGCGGATCAACCGAAGACGGCGAGCACGCCTTGCGCGAAGAGCAGATCGAGGCCGGCGACCAGCGCCACGATGAACGCGACGAACACGATCACCACGGTCGTGTAGGTGATCAGCTCGCGCCGGCCCGGCCAGATGACCTTGCGCAGCTCGGCGACCACCTCGCGCAGGAAGCGCATGATCGAGCGGCGGGGCCGCAGCTCCTCGGCGCGCGCCCGCTCCGCCGCGGCGCGCGACCGGGTCGGGGCGCCCTCGCGGGCCGGCTCCGTGGCCGACCGCGCGGCGCGACGGGACCGCGTGGCGGGTTCGTCGTCCTCGTCGCCGTCGGCGGTGATCCGCCCCCGTCGGCGGGCGGCCCGGTCACCCTGCGGCGCGGCGACGACCTTGTCCTCGTCGGTCTCCGCCTCGCCGACCACCTCGTCCTCGGCCGCCTCCAGGGCGGCGGCGTCGTCGACCCCCGGCGCCTCGCGGTCCAGCTGCTCGTCGGTGAGCTCGGCGTCGGAGGCGGCGCGCGCGTCGTCCTCGCGGCCCGGCTTCTCGTCGCTCACTGCGCCTCGCTCGCCTCGTCGGTGGTGGCCACTCCCGCGAGGGCCGTCGGTCGGTCGTGCCGTGTCCTGCTGGCAGGGGTGACAGGACTTGAACCTGCAGCCTGCGGTTTTGGAGACCGCTGCTCTGCCAATTGAGCTACACCCCTATGCCCTGGGTGGGCCCCGGGACGTCTCGCCGCCACCGTGGCACCGACCCCGGAAGAGGATCCGGGGCACGCCGGTGGCGGGGTCAACAGGCCCCGGTGAAGCCAGTGTACGGGACCGCGACGGGCGGGAGCGAACGTCCCACCGGCCCCGTCCCCGGCGGGGCAGCTCCGCCACCTGCGCGGGAACAGGCGGGCGGCCCCCCGGCCGTGGTCTTTGACACGATGTGCCCATGACCGACGCCTCCGCTCCGGGGTCCGCCGCCCGTTCCACCGAGCTGCCGCCCGCCGCGCGCCGCATCTCCCGTCGCATCGGCGCCATCGCCGAGTCCGCGACGCTGGCGGTGGATGCGAAGGCCAAGGCCCTCAAGGCCGCCGGGAAGCCGGTGATCGGTTTCGGCGCCGGCGAGCCGGACTTCCCGACGCCGGACTACGTGGTCGAGGCCGCCATCACCGCCGCGCGGACGCCGGCGATGCACCGGTACACCCCCGCCGGTGGCCTGCCCGCGCTCAAGGAGGCGATCGTCGCGAAGACCGCCCGCGACTCCGGCCTGCAGCTCACGCCGGCCCAGGTGCTGGTGACCAACGGCGGCAAGCAGGCGGTCTACGAGGCGTTCGCGACGATGCTCGACCCCGGCGACGAGGTCCTGCTGCCCGCGCCCTACTGGACCACCTACCCGGAGGCCATCCGGCTGGCCGGCGGCGTCCCCGTGCCGGTGGTGGCCGACGAGCAGAGCGGCTACCTGGTCTCGGCCGCCCAGCTCGAGGCCGCCCGCACCCCGCGTACGAAGGCCCTGCTGTTCTGCTCCCCCTCCAACCCCACCGGGGCGGTCTACCCGGCCGAGCAGGTGGAGGAGATCGGTCGCTGGGCGCTCGACGCGGGCCTGTGGGTGCTCACCGACGAGATCTACGAGCACCTGACCTACGGCGGGCTCACGGCCCCGTCGATGCCGGTGCTGGTCCCCGAGCTCGCCGATCGGTGCGTCGTGGTGAACGGGGTCGCCAAGACCTATGCGATGACCGGCTGGCGGGTGGGCTGGATCGCGGGCCCGGCCGACGTCGTCAAGGCGGCGACCAACCTCCAGTCGCACGCGACCTCGAACGTCGCGAACGTGTCCCAGGCGGCGGCGATCGCCGCGCTGACCGGCGACCTCTCCGCCGTGGCCGAGATGCGGACGGCGTTCGACCGGCGGCGGCAGACCATCGTGTCGATGCTGCGCGAGATCCCCGGCGTGGCCTGCCCCGAGCCGCACGGCGCCTTCTACGCCTACCCGTCGGTCAAGGGCCTGCTCGGGCGGCCGATCGGGGGGCGCACCGCGGAGACCAGCGCGGAGCTGGCCGAGCTGATCCTGGAGCAGGCCGAGGTCGCGGTCGTGCCGGGCGAGGCGTTCGGCACCCCCGGCTACGTCCGGATGTCCTACGCGCTGGGCGACGAGGACCTGGTCGAGGGCGTCTCGCGGCTGCAGCGGCTGCTGTCCACGGCCGGCTGAGCAGCCTATGAGGGTGAGGTCAACCGAGCCGGACGACCGCGCGGGCGAGGGAGAGCACCTTCTCGCCCGCGCTGGTGACGGTGAGGTCGACCCGCGCCCGCCCGCCGTCCAGCAGGGCGGCCACCGTGCCGCGGACGGTCAGCTCCGCCCCGCTGTCGTCGTCGGGGACGACCACCGGGCGCCCGAAGCGCACCTGGTACTCGAGGAGCGCCGCCGGGTCACCGGTCCAGCCGGTCACCGCCCGCGCCGCCAGCGCCATGGTGAGCATGCCGTGGGCGATCACGCCGGGCAGGCCGACCTCGCGCGCCACCCGCTCGTTCCAGTGGATGGGGTTGAAGTCGCCGGAGGCGCCGGCGTAGCGCACCAGGTCGGCGCGGGTGACCCGGACGACGAGCTCGGGGAGCTCGGTGCCCACCTCCGCGGTCATGCCGCCCCCCGCGCGACGAGCATGGAGGTGGCGGTGCAGACCGCCTCGCCGTCCTCCGTGGCCAGCTCCACCCGGGCCGTCAGCAGGTCGTTGCCGGCGACGGTGCGGGCGGCGTCGATCGTGGTGGTGGCGACCAGCCGGTCGCCGGCCCGGATCGGGCGGTGGTGGGTGAACCGCTGCTCACCGTGGACGACGCGGCTGTAGTCCAGGCCCACCTCGTCGTCCGCGAGCACCACGAAGGCAGCCTCCAGGCTCACCACGATGGCGAAGGTGGGCGGCGCGACGACGTCCGCGTGGCCGGCCGCACGTGCAGCCTCGACGTCGTGGTGCACCGGGTCGGTCGCACCGACCGCGGCCGCGAACTCGGCGATCTTCGCCCGGCCGACCTCGTAGACGGCAGAGGGCGGGTAGCTGCGCCCGACCAGTGCCCGGTCCAGCGCCATGCTCCCGCCCTCGCCCAGCAGCCGAAGACCGTCAGCGGGTCTCGCGGTGCAGCGTGTGCTTGCGCTCACGCGGGCAGTACTTCTTCAGCTCGAGCCGGTCGGGGTCGTTCCGCCGGTTCTTGCGGGTGATGTAGTTGCGGTTCTTGCACTCCTGGCAGGCCAGGGTGATCTTCGGACGGACGTCGGTGGCTGCCACGGGAGCGCTCCTAGCCTTGTGGGACAGGACCCGGGACCGGGCCCTGCTGCCGCACCGGCTGGAGGCCGACACGGCGACGGACCCGGGTTGCCGGGTCCGTCGGGAGTAGCGGTGACCGGACTTGAACCGGTGACACAGCGATTATGAGCCGCTTGCTCTACCAGGCTGAGCTACACCGCCGGGATGACCACACGGGCCGGTCTCGCGACAGGACCGGTAGGTCAGCTTACTGCCAGAGCCCCTTTACGGAATCGAACCGTAGACCTTCTCCTTACCATGGAGACGCTCTGCCGACTGAGCTAAAGGGGCCTGCTCCGAGGAGCCGTCGAAGACTCTACCTGATGCCTACGGCCTCCCTGCGGGGACCCCCGCGAGCCGTCAGGTGCGGACGAACAGGCGGCGGTGGGTGGCCCCCGGCGCGGCGGAGCGCACGCCGGTGCGCGCGAGCAGCCACTTCTCCAGCCGGTCCTCCGGCAGCGGGCGGCTGATCAGGAAGCCCTGCAGCTTGTCGCAGCCCATGGCGATGAGCTGGTTGCGCGTCATCTCGTCCTCGACGCCCTCGGCGACCACGCACAGCCCCAGGTTGTGGGCCAGCTCGATGATCGACCGCGCGATGAAGGACTCCCCCTGGCTGGTGGCCATGGTGAGGACGAAGGACTTGTCGATCTTCAGCTCGTCGATGGGCAGCTGCCGGAGCTGGGAGAGCGACGAGTAGCCGGTGCCGAAGTCGTCCATCGAGAGCCGCAGCCCCAGGTCGTGGAGGTCGTCCAGCACCGAGCTCTCGCGCACCGAGTCGTCGACGACGCTGCTCTCGGTGAGCTCGAGGATCAGCAGCTCCCCGGGGACGCCGTGCCGCTCGAGGGCGCCGCGGATGCGGTCCACCAGGTCGGGCTCGCTGAGGGAGAACGCGGAGACGTTGACCGCGACAGACAGGGAGATCCCCTGATCCAGCCAGCGCCGGCAGCGGGCCAGCGCGAGGTCCAGGACGTGGTCGGTCACCGCACCGATCCGGCCGATCTGCTCGGCCAGCCCGATCACGTCCTCGGGCGGGATGCTGCCGAAGCGCGGGTGGGTCCAGCGGACCAGGGTCTCCACCGACACGATGTCGGAGGTCTGCGCGTCGATGACCGGCTGGAAGACCACGCCGATCTGCCCGTCGGCCATCGCCTGCGCGAGCTCGGTGCCCAGCTGCAGGCGGCGCAGGCTCTGCTGGTCGAGCACCGGGTGGTAGCTGGCCACGCCACCGGACTCCCCCGCCGCCAGCAGGGCGACGTCCGCGCGCTGCATGAGCGTGCCGGCATCGGTGCCGTGCCCGGGCGCGGCGGCTACGCCGATGGTCAGCGAGACCTCCAGGTCCAGGCCGGCCACGCGGACCCGCGTCGCCGCCGCCTCGCGCAGCCGCCGGGCGGCCTGCTCGGTGGCCGCGAGCGAGAGCCCGGGAAGGAGGACGGCGAACTGCTCGCGCTCCATCCGGGCCAGCAGCGCGCGCGGCGGGGCGTGCTCGCGGAGCAGGCCTGCGGTAACCAGGAGCAGTTCGTCGCTGGCGGCGTGCCCGAGGGTGTCGGTGACGTCGGCGTAGGTGCCCAGGGAGGCCAGGATGAGCCCGGCGCCGGCGGCGGCCGGCCCCGCGGCCACGAGGGCGTCGATCTCCGCGGCGAGCCGTTGCCGGTTCGGCAGGCCGGTCAGCCGGTCGTGGTCGGCGTCGAAGCGGATGCGGGTGAGCAGCTGCTGCTGCCGGATCGCCGCGTTGACGTGGGTGAGCATCGACTCCAGGGCGCCCCGCTCGCTGCTGCCGAAGGAGACGGCGTCGCTGCGCCGGTCGCACACCTCCAGGTAGCCCGGCTCCCCAGCGGCCGTGGTCACCGGCGCACCCAGCAGCTCGGCGACCCCGCGCCGGGCGAGCGCGGCCGTCTCCGCCTCGTCGGCACGGCCGGCGGAGACGTGCAGGGCCCCGGACAAGGCGACCGCGCGGCGGCGCAGCACGTCGTCAGGGTCCCCCGGCCCGTCGTACCAGTCGGCCCCGCCCTCGGTGGCGACGACCAGCCGCGGCCCCTCGTCGAGGTAGGGGGGCAGCCACAGGGCGACGCGCTCGGCGTTGAGGAGCTCCTGCACCGCCTGCACGATGTGCCGGGTGCCGACCTCGTCGGGCTGCACCTGCTCGACCCGGCGGGCGAACTCGTAGACCCGCTCCAGCGACTGGCTCTCCCGGGTCACCTCGGCGAACCGGCGGTAGAGCAGGACGAGGGCAGCGGTGAGCGGCGCGAGGATCAGCAGGGACCACAGGGTCGCGTGCAGCAGGAGGAGGATGGCCAGGCCGACGAGGACGACCACCGGCGAGACGACGACGACGGGCACCAGCAGGCTGGTCCAGACCGAGCGCCCGGGGTAGCCCTGGGTCAGGGTGATCGCCCCGGCCACCATGACGGCGGCGACGGCGTTGGCCGCGAAGACCGCCACGAGGCAGGAGAGCCAGGTGGAGGGCTGGGTGACGTCACCCGCCGACAGCAGGTCGAGCACGAACACCGCGACGGCGCTGTCGATCACCGCCACGGCGACGTTGAAGAGGATCTTGGCCGGCGAGAACCGCTGGACCGCCAGCACGAGCCCGACGGCGGTCGCGCGGATCACCGCCGTCCACGCCCCGCCGAGCTCCAGCAGGGCGATCACGAAGGCCAGCTCGCTGGCGGAGTTGACGAAGCTCTGGTGGCGGAACTCGATGTGCACGTAGACCCACTCCGCCACCACCGCGGTGAGGAGGACGGCGACCAGGAGCACGCCGTGCACGGGGTCCAGCCCGCGCGACAGGACGGCCGCGCCCAGGGGGACCGCAACCGTGAGCGCCAGCCCTGAGACCACCCAAGGGCTGCGGACGGTACGCGGGCGACTACGCTCGCGAACGTCCTGCTCAGCCACGTGCACGGCACTCTCCCGGGTCGTTGGGCGGGCGAAGGCTAGCAGCGGTGTCGATCACCGCCACCCTCTCCGCACGCGGGAGAGAAACCCGTCCGCGGAGGTCATCGGCACGAGCCTCCCCGAACATGAGACGAGGCAGCCGTTCCGGAGGAACGACTGCCCCGTCGGGACCAGGTGGCCGATCAGGCCTGGCGACCCCAGCGGACGCCACGACCCCAACGCACACCCCGACCCCAACGGACTCCGCGGGCCGAGCTGTCCTCACGCTGCATGCTGCTGTTCATGGCGCCTCCCTCGTGGCACGACTCATTGGCTGGTGCGGCAGCCATCCACGCGCGGGGGCAGAGCGTCGTCGAATACGGACCGCGCGGGAGACACTCCTTCCCGTCACGAGTCGCCACAAGCATGTCGATCACGACACGCCGCGAGAGACGTCATGTCGTGACCATCCGCCACGTTGTTCACACGTGGAGTGATCCAATTCACCGCTGGATCGGGATCCCGAGGGGGCTGCGACCGCGTCCGCGGAGGCCGGCACGGGCCGGGCGGACGGATGCGCGGCGGTCGCGCGGCACCTCGGCACCTCGTCGTCCACAGGCCCGCCTTGGAGGACACGAGGACGGGTGAACCGTCGTCCACAGTGTCCACAGATCGTGTCCACAGGGTGGGGACGACGGTGGCCGGATGCTTACGCTGCCGCGCGTGCGCCCCGACCAGGACGATCGCGAACGCGGCTCGACGCTCCCCTTCGTCCTGGTGTGCTGGCTGGTCGCGGCACTCATGGCCTTCGGGGCGATCGCCGCGTCCGACGCCTTCCTCGAGCAGCAGGAGGTGCAATCGATCTGCGACGGCGCCGCCCTGGCCGCGGCCAACCAGGCCGACGAGGCGGCTGTCTACGCCCAGGGGGTGGGCACCGAGCTGCCGCTGAGCCGCGCCGCCGCGCAGGCCGCGGTCGGCGACCAGTTGGCCGACGGCGGTACCGCGCTGGACAGCTGGGCGGCCGAGACCGACGGTGCCGAGGTGACGGTGCGCTGCACCCGCCACGTGGACATCGCGTTCGGCTGGCTCTTCCTCGGCGGGCAGCAGCTCGAGCGCACCGCCGTCGCCAGCGCACGCGCACCGACGGCGCCCTGACCCCCGGTACGCGGACGGCCCCCGACCTGGTGGTCGGGGGCCGTCGTACCGGGCGTGGCGGGTGAAGGATTCGAACCTTCGTAGGCTAAGCCGACGGATTTACAGTCCGCTCCCATTGGCCACTCGGGCAACCCGCCGTGTGGGTACCGGGAGAGAGTACAAGACGACTGACCCAGGGGTGACGGGTCCCCGGCGACGCGACCGGTGCGCCGGGCCGGCCCCGTACGGAGAGGAACGACATGGCCGACGCATCCTTCGACGTCGTGAGCAAGGTCGACCGGCAGGAGGTCGACAACGCCCTGAACCAGGCGGGCAAGGAGCTCTCCCAGCGGTTCGACTTCCGCGGCACCAACGCGACCATCGCGTGGGCCGGCGAGGACGGCGTCACGCTGCAGGCGGACACCGAGGAGCGTGTCTCGGCGGCCCTCGAGGTGTTCAAGGAGAAGCTGATCAAGCGGAACATCTCGCTCAAGGTGCTCGACGCCGGCGACCCCCAGTCCTCGGGGAAGAGCTACAAGATCGGGGCGAAGATCAAGCAGGGCATCGAGTCCGACACCGCCAAGAAGATCGCGAAGCTGATCCGCGACGAGGGCCCCAAGGGCGTCCAGGCCCAGATCCAGGGCGACCAGCTGCGCGTGAGCGGCAAGAAGCGGGACGACCTGCAGGCGGTGCAGCAGCTGCTGCGCGGCGCCGACCTCGACGTCGCCCTGCAGTTCGACAACTACAGGTGAACCCCGCCGCCGGTGGCTGACACCGGGCGTGTGCGCTGGCGCGGAGTTCTCTGCCGCCGAACTCCTCGCCAGCGCACACGCCCGGGTGTCACGGCCCCCGGACGGGGGTCCGCCGTCAGCGCTGGCCGAGCTCGCGGGCCATCTGCTCCAGGCGGGCGATCCGCTGCGGCATGGGCGGGTGGCTGGCGAACAGCGAGGCCAGGCCCTGCCCGCGGAACGGGTTGGCGATCATGAGATGGCTCTGGGTGACCAGCCGCTCCTCCTGGGGCAGCGGGCGGGCCGCCGTCCCCCGCTCGATCACCCGCAGGGCGTCGGCCAGCGCCAGCGGGTCCTGCGACAGCTGGGCGCCGGAGGCGTCGGCCTGGTACTCGCGGCTGCGGCTGACCGCCATCTGCACCAGCCCGGCGGCGAGCGGGCCGAGCAGCATGAGCAGCAGGCCGCCGAGGGCGTTGCCGCCGCCCCGGTCCTCGTCGGAGCGACCGCCGAACAGCGAGGCGAACATCGCCATGTGCGCCAGGTAGGTGATCACCGTGGCCATCGCGCCGGCGACCGAGCTGATGAGGATGTCCCGGTTGTAGACGTGCGAGAGCTCGTGGGCGAGCACGCCGCGCAGCTGCCGCCGGTCGAGCAGCTCGAGGATGCCCTGGGTGACGCAGACGGCCGCGTTGCGCGGGTTGCGGCCGGTCGCGAACGCGTTGGGCTGGTTCGTCGGGCTGACGTAGAGCCGGGGCATGGGCTGGCGCGCCTCGGTCGCGAGCTGGCGCACGATCGCGTAGAGCTGCGGCGCCTGGGTCTCGGTGACCGGGAAGGCCCGCATGGCGCGCAGCGCCAGCTTGTCGGAGTTGAAGTAGGCGTAGCCGTTGACCGCCAGGGCGATGAGCAGCGCGATGAACAGCCCTCCGCGCCCGCCGATCAGCGCGCCGGCCATGAGGATCAGCCCGCCCATCAGACCCAGCAGGAGGGCGGTCTTCAGTCCGTTGGTCATGCGTTGCACGACCCGTCCAACGCCGTCGTCGCACCCCCCGTTCCCGGCCGGCCGGCGACCGCTCCCCCGACCGGGTGCCCCCGTGGAATGACCGTGCCGCCACCGCCGTTGCCCCACTGGACGCGGTGGGATCCTCGCCGCTGCGGCGTGTCCGGTTGCACAACCCGGGCGCGTACACACGCACGTAACCTCGCCCGGTGGAGGTAGACCGCTGATGACTGGCACCAACCCGACCGTCGCGCCGTCGGGATCGAACGGCGCCCCGGTGCCCGGCTCGGCCCCCGGCGGCCTCGTGAAGAGCGTCGTGGAGCTCGACCGCGTCGTCATCCGGCTGGCCGGTGACTCCGGCGACGGCATGCAGCTGACCGGCAACCGGTTCACCAGCGAGACGGCGTCCTTCGGCAACGACCTCAAGACGCTGCCGAACTTCCCGGCCGAGATCCGGGCGCCGACGGGGACCCTGCCGGGGGTCAGCTCCTTCCAGCTGCAGTTCGCCGACCACGACGTCATGACGCCGGGCGACGCCCCGGACGTGCTCGTGGCCATGAACCCGGCCGCGCTCAAGGCCAACCTCGCCGAGCTGCCCGGCGGCGGCCTGCTCATCGTCGACTCCGACGAGTTCACCCCGCGCAACCTGGCCAAGGTCGGTTACGCGACCAGCCCGCTCGAGGACGGCTCGCTCGAGGGCTGGCAGACCGTCAGCGTCCCGCTGACCTCGATGACGACCGATGCGCTCAAGGATTCCGGCCTCGGCAAGAAGGAGGCCGAGCGCAGCAAGAACATGTTCACGCTCGGCCTGCTGAGCTGGATGTACCACCGGCCGACCGAGGGCACCGTCCGCTTCCTGGAGCGCCAGTTCCGCCGCAAGCCCGAGATCGCCGCGGCCAACATCGCCGCCTTCCGCGCCGGCTACAACTACGGCGAGACCACCGAGGCCTTCGCCGTCTCCTACGAGATCAAGCCGGCCCCGATGAAGCCGGGCCGCTACCGGAACATCTCCGGCAACCAGGCCCTGGCCCTCGGGCTCGTCGCCGCCGGCCAGCGCTCCGGGTTGCCGCTGTTCCTGGGGGCCTACCCGATCACCCCGGCGTCGGACATCCTGCACGAGCTGTCGCGGCACAAGGCGTTCGGCGTGCGCACCTTCCAGGCGGAGGACGAGATCGCCGGCATCGGCGCGGCGCTCGGCGCCTCCTTCGGCGGTGCCCTCGGGGTGACGACGACGTCGGGCCCCGGTGTCGCCCTCAAGGCCGAGACCATCGGCCTGGCCGTGATGACGGAGCTGCCGCTGGTGATCGTCGACGTGCAGCGCGGCGGCCCCTCGACCGGGCTGCCCACGAAGACCGAGCAGAGTGACCTGCTGCAGGCGATGTTCGGCCGCAACGGCGAGGCCCCCGTCCCGGTCATCGCACCGCGCTCCCCCGGCGACTGCTTCGACGCCGCCGTCGAGGCGGCGCGGATCGCGCTCGCCTACCGGACGCCGGTGATGCTGCTGTCGGACGGCTACCTGGCCAACGGGGCCGAGCCGTGGGCGATCCCGGACGCGGCCTCGCTGCCCGACCTGGCCCCGGCGGTCGGGTTCGCCACCGAGCCCAACGGCGAGGACGGCGAGTTCCTCCCCTACCTGCGCGACCCCGAGACCCTGGCCCGCGCCTGGGCGATCCCGGGCACCGCGGGGATGCAGCACCGCATCGGCGGGCTGGAGAAGGCCGACCGGACGGGCAACATCTCCTACGACCCGGCCAACCACGACTTCATGACCCGCACCCGCCAGGCGAAGATCGACGGCATCGCCGCGTCGATCCCGCCGACCGACGTCGACGACCCGGACGGCGACGCCCGCGTCGCCGTCATCGGGTGGGGCTCGACCTACGGCCCGATCGGTGCCGCCTGCCGGCGGATCCGCGGGTCCGGCCGGAAGGTCGCCCAGATCCACCTGCGGCACATCAACCCGTTCCCCGCCGACCTCGGCGAGGTCCTGGCCCGGTACGACCGGGTGATCTGCCCGGAGATGAACCTCGGCCAGCTGGCCCTGCTGCTGCGCGCCAAGTACCTGGTCGACGTGCAGAGCCACACCCAGGTGCGCGGCCTGCCCTTCCGCGCGGCCGAGCTGGCCGCCGTGATCCAGGACGCCATCGACACCGTGAACCCCGCAGCCGTGAACGGAGCAGTCCAGTGACCACCGTCGAACTCGGCATGCCCGACGCGCCGACCCCGATCGACGCCGCCATCGCCCGCTCGCTGGAGCAGCACGGTCCCAAGCAGACCGAGCTCAAGGGCAAGGACTTCAAGACCGACCAGGAGGTGCGCTGGTGCCCCGGGTGCGGTGACTACGTCATCCTCAACGCCGTCCAGAGCTTCCTGCCGAGCCTGGGCATCGCGCGCGAGGACATGGTCATCGTCTCGGGCATCGGGTGCTCGTCGCGCTTCCCGTACTACATGAACACCTACGGGATGCACTCGATCCACGGGCGTGCCCCGGCGATCGCGACCGGCCTGGCCGCCTCGCGCCCCGACCTGTCGGTGTGGGTCGTCACCGGCGACGGCGACGCGCTCTCCATCGGCGGCAACCACCTGATCCACGCGCTGCGCCGCAACGTGGACATGACGATCCTGCTGTTCAACAACCGGATCTACGGCCTCACCAAGGGCCAGTACTCGCCCACCTCCGAGGTCGGCAAGGTCACCAAGTCCACGCCGATGGGCTCGCTGGACCACCCGTTCAACCCGGTGTCCCTCGCGATCGGCGCGGACGCCACCTTCGTCGGCCGGGCGATGGACTCCGACCGGAAGGGCCTCACCGAGGTGCTGCGCCAGGCCGCGGAGCACAAGGGCACGTCGCTGGTGGAGATCTACCAGAACTGCAACATCTTCAACGACGGCGCCTTCGAGCTGCTCAAGGACCCGGCGACCGGCCCGATGTGGACGATCCCGCTCCAGCACGGCGAGCCGCTGGTGTTCGGGCCGGACGGCGCCTCGTGCGTGGTCCGCGACGACTTCGGCGGCCTCCGGGTGGCCGAGACCAACCAGGTCGACGCGAGCGAGATCGTCGTCCACGACGCCACCCGCGAGGACCCGTCGTACGCGTTCGCGCTGTCCCGGCTCTCCACGCAGGACCTCCGGTACACCCCCATGGGCGTGTTCCGGAAGGTCGAGAAGCCCACCTACGAGGCGATGATGGCCGAGCAGCTGCACGAGGCCCGGCTGCAGGGCCCCGGCGACCTCGACACGCTGCTCGCCGGCGGCGACACCTGGGAAGTGCGATGACTCGGTCGTCCTCCGGACGGCACCGCGAGGACACTGCCGTCCTCCGGACGGCACCGCGACCGACGGCCGTCCCCCGGTGAGCTGAGCCGCTGCGTCGCGACTGCGCGAAGGCCCTCCGGGCCCTCACTCGGCACGACAGATCGCGGTCACCTCTCGTGCGACGCCGCCAGGACTTCGGTCAGCACCGGCAGGGCCCGGCGCAGCTCCTCGCGCGAGGGCGCGGCGAAGCCGACGACCAGGCCGGAGCGTCGGACGCCTTCGGAGACGGTGTGCCGGGCCAGGCCGTCCAGGGCGACACCTCGCGCGGCGGCCGCCGTCCGGACCTCCTCCTCCGCCCCGGGACCGGGCAGCGGCACGAGCACGTGCGCCCCCGCGGCGTCGCCCTCCGCCCGGCAACCGGCGGCCGCGACCGCGGCGCGCACCTCCTCGGCGCGGCCGACCAGCTCCCGCCGCAGCCGGCGCAGGTGCCGGGCGAGGTCGCCCGAGGCCGCGAACGCCGCGAACACCCGCTGCCCGGCCCGCGCCGGCCGCGTGCCGGTCGCGGTGCGCCGGGCCAGCAGCGCGCCCCGCAGCGGCCCGGGCGCCACCAGCCAGCCGACGCCGAGCGTGGGGCTGACGATCTTGCCGGTCGTGCCCAGGTGCACCACGACGTCGGGCCCCAGGGCTCCCAGCAGCGGCAGCGGCGCGACGTCGTAGCGCAACTCGCCGTCGTAGTCGTCCTCCAGCACCCACCACCCTTCCGCGCGGGCCCGGGCGACCAGCTCCAGCCGGCGGGCGGCGGACATCCTGCGGCCGAGCGGGTACTGGTGGGCCGGCGTGCAGTAGACGGCGGCCACGTCCGACGGGAGCGCCTCGACGACGAGGCCGTCGTCGTCGACCGCGGCGGGGACGACCTCGACCCCGGCGTCCCGCAGGGCGCCGACGACCCGTTGGTAGCCGGGGTCCTCCACCGCCACGCGGCTACCCGGCGGCAGGGTGCGCGCCACCTCGCCCACCGCCGCCGAGGTGCCGGCCGTGGCCAGCACGTCGTCCGCGCCGGCAGCCAGCCCGCGGTGCCGCAGCAGGTGGTCCGCGACCGCCGCCCGGAAGACCGGGTCCCCGGCCGGCTCCGGGTGGGCGTCGGGTGCGCCGTCGCCGGCGGCCCGCCAGGCCCTCCGCCAGGCCGCGCGGTCCAGCACCTCCAGGCACGGCGACCCGGCGCGCAGGTCCACCAGCGCCGGGGCCTCCGGCGGCCGGCCGGCCGGGACCGGGACGGCCGCGGGGGCCGCCGTCACCGCGCCGAGGACGAAGGTGCCGGCTCCGCGGCGCCCGCCCAGCCAGCCCTCGGCCAGCAGCTGGTCGTAGGCCGCGACGGTCACGGTGCGGCTCACCCCCAGCGCCGCGGCGAACGCGCGCGTCGAGGGCAGCCGGTCGCCGGGGCGCAGCGTGCCGTCGGCGGCCGCCCCGCGCAACGCCTCGGCCAGCTGCACCGACAGCGGCGTTCCCGAGCCCCGGTCGAGCACCACCGGCGGGACGTCGATCACGGCGCTCCTGCCGACGGGGACGAGTGGACTGGCCGGAATCTAGCGGATTGGCCGTTCCGGCAGTCCACCCGCCGACGCAGGATCGACGCCGTGGACACCGCCGCCCCGCTCTCCCCCACCGCCCGCAGCACCGTGCGCCGGGGCGCGAAGCGCGCCCGCACCGACCGGGCCGACCTGCACGCCGTGCTGGACGCCGGGCTGATCGGCCACCTCGGCGTGCAGGTCGGGGACGCACCGGTGGTGCTGCCGACCGGCTACGGGCGGCACGGCGACACCCTCTACCTGCACGGCTCGACGGGCGCGGCCACCCTGCGGGCAGCGGCGACGGGGGCGCCGGTCTGCTTCACCGTCACCCACCTGGACGGCATCGTCTACGCGCGCTCGGCGTTCCACCACTCGGTGAACTACCGCTGCGCGGTCGTGCACGGTGCGGCCCGGCTGGTGACCGATCCCGACGAGCGGCTGCTCGGGCTGGAGGTGCTCACCGAGCACCTGGCGCCCGGATCGTGGGCGGCCACCCGCCGGCCCGACCGCAAGGAGCTGGCCGCCACCGCGGTGCTGGCCCTGGACCTCGCCGAGGCGAGCGTGAAGATCCGCACCGGCCCGCCGGGCGACGACGAGCGGGACGTCGAGGGTGCCGACGCCGCCGACCCGGTGTGGGCCGGCGTGCTGCCGGTGCGCGCGGTGCTGGGCGAGCCGGAGCCGTGCCCGCTGCTGCCACCGGGCGCCGCCGTGCCGCCGCGCGTGGCCGCCCGGGCGCTCAGCCCTGCGGGGTGACACGCAGCAGCTGGTCCCGGTCGTCGCCGTTGTCGGTGGTCACGTAGAGCGCGCCGTCGGTGCCCTGCTCGACGGTGCGGATCCGCCCGTAGGTGCCGTCGAGCTCGGGCAGCCGGAACTGCTCGACCAGCTGCCCCTGCTCGTCCAGGCGCAGCGCCAGGACGTGCTGCCCGCGCAGCGCCCCCAGCAGGAGCAGCCCGTCGTAGTCGCCCCACTGGTCGCCGTCGAGGAAGGTGCCGTCGCTGGGCGCGATCGGCGGGGCGCCCGAGTCCCAGACCGCCGGCACCGCGCCCTCGATCTCCGGGTCGGTCATCGGCACGCTCTCGTCGTAGCCGCCGGCCCCCGGATCCCAGCCGTAGTTGCCGCCCGGCTGCAGCAGGTTCACCTCGTCGTTGCGGTCGGGGCCGTGCTCGACCGAGTAGGTCTGGTCGGTGCCCGGCCGCACGGCCAGGCCCTGCACGTTGCGGTGCCCGTAGGTCCAGATCAGGTCCTCGGCGCCGTCGCCCGGGGCGACGAAGGGGTTGTCCGGCAGCGGCTCCCCGGTGGCCGGATCGGCGCGGAGGACCTTGCCGCCGAGGACGCCGAGGTCCTGGGGGTAGGTGCCGACGGCGTTGTCGCCGGTGCCCACCAGCAGCGCCCCGCCCGGCCCGAACTCCACCCGGCAGCCGCCGTGCCGCCCGGAGCGCTCGTTGACCGGGATGCCGCCGATCAGCGGGTCGTCGACCCGGGTGGCGGTGCTCCAGTCGTCGGCGACGGTCCAGGCGATCACCTCGATCGAGGCGCCGTCGCCGTCGGTCACGCCCTGGCACGTGTAGAACCGACGGTTCTCCGCGAACGCCGGGTCCAGCGCCAGGCCCATCAGCCCGGTCTCCCCGGTGGCGAACAGGTCACCGAGGTCGGCCTCCACCTCCTGGACCGTGCCGTCGGGGAGCACGGCGGTGAAGCCGCCCGCGCGCTCGTCGAGGAGCAGCGTGCCGTCCTCGGCCTGCGCGACGTCCCAGGGGTGGTCGAAGCCCTCGGCGACGACCTCGACCTGCAGCGACGGGGCACCGGTGGGCGCCTCGGTCGTCGGTGGCGTGGCGACCGAGCCGGCGTCCTCGTCCGACCCGCCGCCGCAGGCGGTGAGCAGGAGGGCGGCCCCCATGCAGGGTCCCGCCACGAGCCTGCGAGCGGTGGGGGGCATGGGGGTCCATTCTCTAGCTGGTACGCGTGACCACGTAGTCGCACAGGGCCGAGAGGGCGTCGCGGACGTCACCCTCGGGTACCCCGGCCAGCCGTGCGCGCGCCCGGTCGGCGTACTCGCGCAGCACGTCGGTGGCGCGCGCCAGCGAGCGGGAGGACCGCAGCAGCGCGAGGGCCTCGGCGTGCTGCGCGTCGTCGGTGACCGGGCCGGCCACCAGCTCGCGCAGCCGCGCCTCCTCGGGGTCGTCGCCGGCCAGGGCGAAGAGCACCGGCAGGGTGGCGATCCCCTCGCGGAGGTCGGTGCCGGGCGACTTCCCCGAGACGCCGTCGGTGCTGACGATGTCGATGAGGTCGTCGGAGATCTGGAAGGCGACGCCGACCTCCTCGCCGAAGTCGGTGAGCGCCGCCACCAGCGCGGCGTCGACGCCGGCGAAGGAGGCGCCGAAGCGGGCGGAGGTAGCGACGAGCGACCCCGTCTTGTCGGCGAGCACCTGCAGGTAGTGCGCGATCGCGTCGTCGCCCGGCTGGGCGCCGACGGTCTCCTTGATCTGCCCGGTGACCAGCCGCTCGAAGGTCCGCGCCTGGATGCGCACGGCCTCGGGGCCGAGGTCGGCCAGGATGTCGGAGGCGCGGGCGAAGAGCAGGTCGCCGGTGAGGATGGCGATGCTGTTGCTCCACCGGCTGTTGGCGCTGGGCGCCCCCCGGCGCACGGCGGCCTCGTCCATCACGTCGTCGTGGTACAGGGTGGCCAGGTGGGTGAGCTCGCAGACCACGGCGCCCTGCGTCACCTGCGGCGCGGCGGGATCGCCCAGCTGGGCGGCCAGGAGCGCCAGCATCGGCCGGAACCGCTTGCCCCCGGCGGCCATGAGGTGACCGGCGGCCTCCCGCACGAACGGGTGCTCGCTGCCCACCGCGACCGCCAGCTCGGCCTCCACGCGGGCCAGCCCGTCCGCCAGCGCCTCCCCGAGGTCGCCCTCGGGGAGCCAGGGGCCGATGGTCGACGCCGGGGTGGAGATCCGGTGCCAGACCTCGGGGGGAGTGCCGTCGACTGCGGCACGGGCTCCGGTCATCAACCGACGAAGATAGCCGCCCGCTCGGCGAGGTCGAGCACCGCCCCGGGGAGGACGCCGAGGGCGACGGTCGCCGTCGCTGTCACCGCGAGCACCAGGGTGGTGGGTACGCCGGGCACGCCCACCGTCGGGCCGTCGGCGACCGGCTCGGAGAAGTACATGAGCACGACCACCCGCAGGTAGAAGAAGGCGGCGACCGCGCTCGCCAGCAGTGCGACGACGGTCAGCGGCCAGGCGCCCTGCTCGATCGCTGCGCGGAAGACGGCGAACTTGCCGGTGAAGCCCGCGGTGAGCGGGATCCCGGCCAGCGCCAGCAGGAACAGCGTCATGACCGCCGCGGTGACCGGCGAGCGCGCGCCGAGCCCCGCCCACTGCGACAGGTGGCTGGCCTCCCCGTCGCCGTCGCGCACCAGCGTGAGGACGGCGAAGGCGCCGAGCGTGGTGATCCCGTAGGCGAGCAGGTAGAACATCGTCGCCGGGAGCCCCGAGCCCGTCCCGGCCGCCCCGAGTCCGATGACCCCGGTGAGCAGGAAACCGGCGTGGGCCACCGACGAGTAGGCGAGCATGCGCTTGAGGTCGGTCTGGGTGAGGCCGAGGACCGCGCCCACGACCATGGAGACGATCGCCGCGGCGTAGACCAGCGGCCGCCAGGTCCACTCCGCGGTGCCGAAGGCGACGTAGAGCAGCCGGAGGATCGCGCCGAAGGCCGCGACCTTGGTGCAGGCGGCCATGAACGCGGTGACCGCGGTCGGGGCGCCCTGGTAGACGTCCGGCGTCCAGGTGTGGAACGGCGCGACGCTCGCCTTGAAGAGCAGCCCGACGACGAGCAGCGCGAGCCCGAGGACCAGCAGCGCTCCCCCGCCGTCGGTGCCCACCGCCTCGCGGACCTCGCTCAGGCGGACGCTCCCGGCGGCCCCGTAGACCAGGGCCAGGCCGTAGAGGAAGAACGCCGAGGCGAAGGCGCCCAGCAGGAAGTACTTGACCGCCGCCTCCTGGGACAGCAGCCGGCGCCGGCGCGCCAGGCCGCTGATCAGGTACAGCGGGAGGCTCAGCACCTCCAGCGCCACGAACATGACCAGCAGGTCGTTGGACGCGACGAACAGCATCATGCCGCCGATCGCGAACGTGGCCAGCGGGTAGACCTCGGTCTGGACCTGCGGCACGGTGGCCAGTTCCCGGTCGCGCGGGCTGCCGGCGGGGACGGCGGCGCTCACCACGAACGCCGAGCGCGCCGGGTCCAGCGCGCGCTCCGCGAACAGCAGCACCGACAGCGCGCCCAGACCGGCGATCGTGGCCTGCAGGAAGAGCGCCGGGCCGTCGACGGCGAGGGCCCCGACGGCGGTCACCTCCCGGGTGCCCGCGAGCAGCACCGTCGCGGCCAGCGCCCCGAGGGTGCCCACCAGCGCGAGGCCCACCTGGACGGGGTGCCGGAGCGCCCGCGGCACGAAGGCCTCGACCAGGATCCCGGCGCAGGCCGCGCCGAACACCAGCAGCAGGGGGGCCAGCGCCCCCCAGGAGATGTCGGGTGCCTCGATCATCGGTCGGTCCCTCCGGAGGCGCCCATGTCGTCGAGGGTGGCGACGACGGCCGGTTCGATCAGGTCGATCAGCGGCTGCGGGTAGACGCCGAGCACGAGGATCAGCGCCACCAGCGGCGCGACGACGGTCAGCTCGCGCCGGCCGAGGTCGGCCACGCGCAGCGTGCGGCGCGGGGTGGTGAGCGTGGCGGTCGCCGTCGCGCCGCCGCCTTCCGGCAGCGGTTCGGCCGGGTCCTCCTGCAGCAGCACCCCGCGGGCCGGCCCGTGCATGGTGCGCTGGTACATGAGCAGCACGTAGAGGGCGGCGAGGATGATGCCGAGCGTCGCCAGCACCGTGAACACCGGCCGCTCGGGGAACGAGCCGATGAGCACGAGGAACTCGCTGACGAAGCTGCCGGTGCCCGGCAGCGCCAGCGAGGCGAGGCCCGCCACCAGGAAGGCACCGGCCAGCAGCGGCGCCTTCGCCGCCACCCCGCCGTAGTCGGCGATCCGGCGGGAGCCGCCGCGGGCGATCAGCATGCCGACCACCAGGAACAGCAGGCCGGTCGCCAGCCCGTGGTTGACCATGTAGAGCACCGCGCCGGTGCCGGCCTCGATGGTGAAGGCGAAGATGCCCAGCGCGATGAAGCCGAAGTGCGAGATCGAGGTGTAGGAGACCAGCCGCTTCATGTCGCTCTGCCCCATCGCCAGCAGCGCGGCGTAGAGGATGCCGACCACCGCCAGCACCAGCACGAACGGGGCGTAGAACCGGGAGGCGTCGGGGAACAGCGGCAGGCAGTAGCGGATGAAGCCGAAGGTGCCCACCTTGTCCAGGACGCCGACGAGCAGCACCGCACCGCCGACCGGGGCCTCGGCACCGGAGTCGGGCAGCCAGGTGTGGAAGGGCACCAGCGGCGCCTTGATCGCGAAGGCGATGAAGAAGCCGAGGAACAGCAGCCGCTGGACGTCGGGGTCGATGTCGATCCGCGTCAGCGTGTCGAACGCGAAGGTGCCCTCGCCGAGCACGGCGGCGCTCACCACGTAGAGACCGATGACCGAGGCCAGCATCACCAGCCCGCCGACCAGGCTGTAGACGAAGAACTTGACCGCCGCGTACTGCCGGCGCGGCCCGCCGAAGCTGCCGATCAGGAAGTACATCGGGACGAGCATCGCCTCGAAGAAGACGTAGAACAGCAGCACGTCGGTGGCGACGAAGACGCCCACCATCATCGCCTCGAGCAGCAGCAGCCAGGCGAAGAAGACCCGCACCGGGCGGGGTCCGGCGTCGGCCTCGTGCCAGGAGGCCGCCACCACCAGCGGCACCAGGACGCCGACGAGCAGCACCATCACCAGCGCGATGCCGTCGACGCCGAGCGCGAAGTCGGAGCCGAAGTCGGGGATCCAGGGCACCGAGGTGGTGAGCTGGAACCGCGGCCCGCCCGCGTCGAAGGCGAGCGTCGTCAGCACGGCCAGCAGCAGCACCACCAGGCCGACCCCGAGGGCCACCTGCTTGGCCAGCAGGGCCCGCTCCCGGGGCAGGGCCGCGACCACCGCGGCACCGACGGCCGGCACGGCGATCATCGCCAGCAGCCAGGGGAAGTCGCTCACCGCAGCACGTCCTCTCCGAAATACCCGTCGGCGCTCCCGACCACCTGCGCGCTCATCCCGCCGTCACCGCCAGCAGGGCCCCTGCGACGACGACCGCGCCGCCGAGCATGCCCAGGGCGTAGGTGCGCACGAAGCCGGTCTGGGCCCGGCCCAGCCGCGACGACGACCCGCCCAGCCCCGCGGCCAGGCCGTTGACCGCGCCGTCGACGCCGCGGTTGTCCACCCACACCAGCGCGCGGGTGAGCCACTGCCCCGGCCGCATGAACAGCGACTCGTTCACCGCGTCCGCGTAGAGCGCATGGCGAGCGGCCCGGGTGACCGGCGAGACCCGGACCGGCGCGGTGACCGGCACCTCGCGGCGGCCGACGAACAGCCAGGCGGCCAGCACCCCGATCGCGGCCACCCCGGTGACGATCGCGGCGACCACCACCGGCGGGATGGCGTGCGCAGCCTCCTCCGGCGGTCCGAACACCGGCTCCAGCCAGTCTGCCAGCGGCGTGGCGACGACCAGCACGAACCCGGCACCGATCGAGCCCAGCGCCAGCAGGATCATCGGCACGGTCATGACCGCCGGCGCCTCGTGCGGGTGCTGACCCTCCGTCCAGCGCCGTCGCCCGAAGAAGGTCATGAGCATCAGCCGGGTCATGTAGAACGCGGTCAGCCCGGCACCGAGGATCGCCACGCCACCGAGGAGCCAGCCCCAGACGTCGGCGCGGTCGAAGGCCGCCTCGATGATCGCGTCCTTGGTGTAGTAGCCGGACAGGAACGGGAAGCCGATCAGCGCCAGGTAGCCCAGGCCGAAGGTGGCGAAGGTGACCGGCAGCTTGTTCCACAGCCCGCCGAAGCGCCGCATGTCGACCTGGTCGTCCATCGCGTGCATGACCGATCCGGCGCCGAGGAAGAGCCCGGCCTTGAAGAAGCCATGGGTGAGCAGGTGGGCCAGCCCGGCGACGTAGCCGGCCGGGCCCAGCCCGACGGCCAGGAACATGTAGCCGATCTGGCTGACCGTCGAGTACGCCAGCACCTTCTTGATGTCGTCGTAGGCGCAACCGGCGATCGCCCCGATCAGCAGGGTCAGCGCACCGACCGCCAGCACCACCGCCCGTGCGGTCGGGGTCAGGTCGTAGATCGGCGCCGAGCGGGCGATGAGGTAGACACCCGCGGTGACCATGGTCGCCGCGTGGATGAGCGCCGAGACCGGCGTGGGGCCCTCCATGGCGTCGGGCAGCCACGCCTGCAGCGGGAACTGGCCCGACTTGCCGCACGCGCCCAGCAGCAGGAGCAGCCCGATCGCGGTGATCGTCCCGCCGGCCAGGGTGCCCACCGAGCCGAAGACGCCGGCGTAGGAGGTGGTGCCGAGCTGGGCGAACATGATGAAGATCGCCAGCGCCAGCCCGACGTCGCCGACCCGGTTCATGATGAACGCCTTCTTGGCCGCGGTCGCCGCGCCCGGGCGGGTGTACCAGAACGCGATCAGCAGGTAGGACGCCAGGCCGACGCCCTCCCACCCGACGTAGAGCGCCACGAAGCTGTTGCCGAGGACCAGCAGCAGCATCGCCGCGACGAAGAGGTTCAGGTAGGCGAAGAACCGGCGGCGTCCGGGGTCGTGCGCCATGTAGCCGATCGAGTAGACGTGGATCAGCGAGCCGACCCCGGTGATCAGCAGGACGAAGACCGCCGACAGCGGGTCGAAGAGCAGCCCGGCGGTGACGTCCAGCTCGCCGGTGGCGATGAAGGTGAACAGCTCGACGTCGGCCGGCGTCCCGTCCTGGCCGGCCAGCTGCACCGTGCACAGGAGCGCCAGCAGGAAGGCGGCGCCGACCGTCGCCGTCCCCAGCAGGTGGCCCCACCGGTCGGTGCGGCGGCCGCCCAGCAGCAGCACCGCGGCGCCGGCCAGCGGCAGCGCGATCAGCAACCACGACCAGCCGAGCAGCCCGTCCGCGGGCAGCGTCTCAGACACAGGTGTCCCCGTCTCGCCGTCAGTACTTCAGCAGGTTGGCGTCGTCGATCGAGGCGGACCTGCGGGTCCGGTAGATCGACATGATGATCGCGAGACCGACGACCACCTCGGCGGCGGCGACGACCATGACGAAGAGCGCGATGATCTGCCCGTCGACGGTGCCGGTCGAGCGGGCGAAGGTGATCAGCGTCAGGTTGACGGCGTTGAGCATCAGCTCCACGCACATGAACACCACGATCGCGTTGCGCCGCACCAGGACGCCGACGGCGCCGATGGTGAAGAGGATCGCCGCGAGCACCAGGTAGTGGGAGAGGCTCATGGCAACTCCTCGCTGTCCCCCGCAAGCGGGAGGTGCCCCCAGCTCGTCGCAGCCATGACCCGGGCTGCTCTGCTCATGGGTGAGCTCGCACGCTCGCTCACCGGTGCTCCTCCCCCGCGCGGCCGCCGGGAGTGTCGCTCAGCGTCGGGTCCAGCGACCCGAGCGCGGCGTCCGGGGAGCCGAGCTGGTGCCGGCCGGTGCCCCGGGGCGCCTGGTCCACCCGCTGCGGCTCGATGCCGGTGGCGGTGCTGTCCTGCGCGATGCTCCCGTCGGGCAGCATCCCCGGCGCGGCCACCGAGGTCGCGCGGGCGTAGACGCCGGGGCCGGGCAGCGTCTGCGGCCGGTCGGTGAGGAACCGCGCCCGCGACAGCTCCTTCTGGCCCTTGCGGCTGCCGGGTGCGCGCTCGGCCTGGGTGAAGACCAGCGCGCCGACGGCGGCGACGATGAGCAGCGCCCCGGTGACCTCGAAGGCCAGCAGGTAGCGGGTGTAGAGCAGCGCGGCGATCGCCTCGACGTTGCCGGCCGCCGGCCCGCCGGGCCCGGCCTGCACCCCCTCGAGCCCCACCACGGGCAGGTCCTGGGTCGCCCGGGCGATGCCGGCGCCGACGAGCGCGGCGAACCCGATGCCCAGCAGCGTCGCCGCCACCCGCTGCCCGCGGAGGGTCTCGACCACCGAGTCCGAGGAGTCGCGGCCGACCAGCATGAGCACGAAGAGGAACAGGATCATGATCGCGCCGGTGTAGACGATGATCTGCACGGCGCCGAGGAAGGGCGCGGACTGGACGACGTAGAAGACGCCCAGCGACAGCATCGTCAGCACCAGCCACAGCGCCGAGTGGACGGCGTTGCGGCTGAGCACCATGCCCAGGGCACCGGCCAGGGCGAGCGGGCCGAGGATCCAGAAGACGACCGCCTCGCCGGTGCCGATGACGACCGCGGCGTCCGGCGTCACGACCGCACCTCCGGTTCGCGCAGGTAGTAGTCCTTCTCGTCGTCGCCGAGGCGCATGGCGTGCGGGGGCGCCTCCATGCCCGGCAGGAGCGGGGCCATGAGCTGCTCCTTGGTGTAGATCAGGTCACGCCGGTTGTCGTCGGCCAGCTCGAAGTCGTTGCTCATCGTCAGCGAGCGGGTGGGGCAGGCCTCGATGCACAGCCCGCAGAAGATGCAGCGCAGGTAGTTGATCTGGTAGACCGCGCCGTACCGCTCACCCGGCGAGAAGCGGGCGTCCTCGGTGTTGTCGCCGCCCTCGACGTAGATGGCGTCCGCGGGGCAGGCCCACGCGCACAGCTCGCAGCCGACGCACTTCTCCAGCCCGTCGGGGTGCCGGTTGAGCACGTGCCGCCCGTGGTAGCGCGGCTTGGTCACCTTGGGCTCGAACGGGTACTGCTCGGTGGTCACCGTGCGGAACATCTGCGCGAAGGTGACGCCGAAGCCCTGGGCGGGCGCCGGCACCAGCCGGTCGCGCAGGGCGGGGCGCGCGGCGGGGCCTGCGACCGTCGCCCCCTGGGGGCGCTCGACCTCGGCGCTCCCGCGCACGGCCGGGTCCCGGTCGCCGCTGCCGCTCTCACTCATCGCCGTCCTCCTGGGAAGTGGTCGGGGTCGTTCGCCGTCCGGTGCCGACGACCGTGCCGTCGGTGGCGACCGGCTCGCGGCGCAGCCGCGGGGAGGGCGGCACCACGAGGTCCATCGGCGGGACGGGGAAGCCGCCCCCGGACCGGCTGGGTGCGCCGGCCGGGCGCCGTCCCCCGTCGGCCGGCGGCAGCACCTCGGGCTCGGGGTCGGCGGCGTGCACGCCCCCGGCCGCGGCCTCCTCGGCCATGACCCGGGTGTCCCGGTTGGCCGTCCGGCTCGCCACCGCCAGGCCGAGCAGCACCAGCACCGCGACGGGGACGCCGACGAACAGCGCCACCTGGCCGGCGGAGAGGTCGGCCTCGCGGGACACGGTCCGCATCGTGGCGACGACGAGGATCCACACCAGCGCGACCGGGACCAGCACCTTCCAGCCGAAGCGCATGAACTGGTCGTAGCGCAGCCGGGGCAGGGTGCCGCGCAGCCAGATGAAGACGAACAGCGCGGCGACGACCTTGAGGAAGAACCACAGCAACGGCCACCAGCCGCTGTTCGCGCCGTCCCAGATCGAGAGCGGCCAGGGCGCCCGCCAGCCCCCGAGGAAGAGGGTGGCGGCCAGCGCCGAGACGGTGACCATGTTGATGTACTCGGCGAGGAAGAACAGCGCGAACTTCAGCGACGAGTACTCGGTGTGGAAGCCGCCGACGAGCTCGCTCTCGGCCTCGGGCAGATCGAAGGGCGCGCGGTTGGTCTCGCCGACGACGGCGATGACGTAGATGACGAAGGAGACCGGCAGCAGCACGACGTACCAGCTGGGGCCGGTGAACTCCAGCCCGAAGAAGGACACCTCGTTGCCGTCGGCCTGCGCCGCGACGATCTCCGACGTCGACATCGACCCGGCGTACAGGAAGACCGCGACGATGGAGAGCCCCATCGCGATCTCGTAGCTGATCATCTGGGCCGCGCTGCGCATGCTGCCCAGCAGCGGGTAGGTCGAGCCCGAGGCCCAGCCGCCGAGCACGATGCCGTAGATGCCCATGGCCGACATGGCCAGGATGATCAGCACCCCGATCGGGGCGTCGGTCAGCTGCAGCGGCGTCTGCTCGCCGAAGATGCTGACCACCGGCCCCATCGGGATGACCGAGAAGGCGACGAACGCCGGGATGGTCGCGATCACCGGGGCCAGGAAGTAGACCGGCTTGTCCGCCAGCGCCGGCATGATGTCTTCCTTGAACGCCAGCTTCAGCCCGTCGGCGAGGCTCTGCAGCGAGCCGCGCGGCCCCACGCGGTTGGGGCCGGTCCGCTGCTGCATGCGGGCGACGACCTTGCGCTCGAGGACGATGGCGAACAGCGTCATCAGCACCAGGACGGCGAAGACGCCGACCACCTTGATCAGCACGATCCACCAGACGTCCTGGCCGAAGTCGGCCAGCGTCGGCTGCTCGGGCGAGGCCCACGGAGTCATCGCACGTCCCCCAGCGGGTGCGTCGTGGCGCCGGTCGGCACCGGGGCGGCCGACAGCCGGACGACGCCGCCGGGCCCGGTACCCAGCGCCGTCCGCACCTCGCTGCCGGGTGAGCGCATCGGCAGCCACACCACCTGCTCGGGCATCGCGGTGACCGCCACCGGGAGGCTCACCGAGCCGGTCGCCCCGCTGACGGTCAGCCGGTCGCCGTCGGTGAGGCCCAGGCGGGCGGCAGTGGCGGCGCCGATGCGGGCCACCGGGGGCCGGGCGGTGCCGGCCAGCTCGGGCTCGTCGCGCTGCAGCGTGCCGACGTCGAGCAGCTGGCGCCAGGAGGCGAGCACCGCCTCCTCCTCGCGCAGCGCCGGGGCGTCCGGCGGTGCGACGTCGGGCAGCGGTCCGCCGGCGGCCGGGCGGCGGGCACCCAGCGCGGCGAGCGCGGCCCGCGCGACCTCCGGCGCGGGGAGGCGCAGGTCCACGTCCATCGCCTCGGCGAGGCCGTGCAGCACCCGGCCGTCGCCCAGCCGCCCGGTGCCGTGCAGCGTGGCGTCGAAGGAGCGCAGCCGGCCCTCCCAGTCCAGGTAGCTCCCGGCCTTCTCCGACGCCGACGCCACCGGCAGGACGACGTCGGCGCGCTCGGTCGCCTCCGTCGGGAACATCTCCAGGCTCACGACGAACGCCGCCGCGTCCAGCGCCGCCAGCGCGAGCGCCGGGTCGGGCAGGTCCGCGGGGTCGACGCCGCCGACGAGCAGGCCGGGCAGCCGGCCGGCGCAGGCGGCGGTGAGGATGCCGGTGACGTCGCGGCCGGGCGCGTCGGGCACGGCGGCGGGATCCACCCCCCACACCGCGGCCACCTCCGCGCGGGCGGCGGGGTCGTCGACGGCGCGGCCGCCGGGCAGCAGCGTGGGCAGGGCGCCGGCCTCCACCGCACCCCGCTCCCCGGCCCGGCGGGGCACCCAGGCCACGCGGGCGCCGGTCGCGCGGGCCAGCGCCAGCAGCGCGGTGAGCGCGCCCGGCGCCTCGGCCAGCCGCTCACCGGCGAGCAGCACCGCCCCCGGCTGCCGCAGCGCCTCGCCCGCGGGACCGCCCCAGCTGCCCTCGGCGAGCGCGTGCAGCGACCGGGCCTCCGCGCCCGGCACCGTCGTGAGCACCGTGGCCTGCAGCTTCGCGGCCGCCCGGGTGGCGAAGGGCGCCAGGTCGAAGACGGCGAGCCCGCCGGTGCGCACCGCCCGGCGGAGGCGGAGGAAGAGGATCGGCGACTCCTCCTCGGGCTCCAGCCCGGCCAGCAGCACCGCCGGGGCCGAGCCCACGTCGTCGTAGGTCACCGCACCGGTCGCGGGGCCGGTGCCGGCCACCGTCGCGCCGAGGAAGGCCAGCTCCTCGGCCGAGTGGGCGCGGGCCCGGGCGTCGACGTCGTTGGTGCCCAGCGCGACCCGGGCGAAGGTGGCCCAGGCGTAGGCGTCCTCGAACGTGAGCCGGCCGCCGGGGAGCACGCCGACGCCGCCCTCGGCACGGGCGCGGCGCAGGCCGTCGGCCGCCGCCGCCCAGGCCTCGGGCCAGGAGGCCGGCTCCAGCCGGCCGTCCCGCCGCACCAGCGGGGTGGTCAGCCGCTCGTTGGCGGTGGCGTAGCGGAAGGCGTAGCGCCCCTTGTCGCAGGTCCACTCCTCGTTGACCGCGGGGTCGTCCCCGGCCAGCCGGCGGGTGACCTTGCCGCGCCGGTAATCCGTGCGCATGGCGCAGCCCGAGGCGCAGTGCTCGCAGACGCTGGGCTCGCTGCGCAGGTCGAACGGGCGGGCGCGGAAGCGGTACTGCGCGCTGGTGAGCGCGCCGACCGGGCAGATCTGGGTGGTGTTGCCGGAGAAATAGGACTCGAACGGCTCGTCCTCGTAGATCGCGACCTGCTCCAGGGCGCCCCGCTCGAACAGCTCGATGAACGGGTCACCGGCCACCTGCTGGGAGAACCGGGTGCACCGGGCGCAGAGCACGCAGCGCTCGCGGTCGAGCAGGATCTCGCTGCTGATGGGCAGGGGCTTGGGGTAGGTGCGCTTCTCCCCCTCGAACCGGCTCTCGGCCCGGCCGTTGCTCATCGCCTGGTTCTGCAGCGGGCACTCGCCGCCCTTGTCGCAGACCGGGCAGTCCAGCGGGTGGTTGATCAGCAGCAGCTCCATGGTCCCCTGCTGCGCCTTGTCGGCGACCGGGCTGGAGAGCTGGGTCTTCACGACCATGCCCTCGGTGACCGGCATGGTGCAGGAGGCGGCGGGCTTGCGCTGCCCCTCCACCTCGACGAGGCACTGCCGGCAGGCGCCGATCGGCTCGAGCAGCGGGTGGTCGCAGAACCGCGGGATCTGCACGCCGATCATCTCGGCGGCCCGGATGATCAGCGTCCCCTTCGGCACGGCGACGTCGAAGCCGTCGATGGTGCAGCGGACGGCGTCCTCGGGCGTGTGCGGGCCGGGCGCCCCGGGCGGGACGGCCGGCGCGGGGTCGGGGCTGGTGGGGGTGAGTGTCACGAGGCGGCTCCCACCGGCTCGAGGCGGAGCGACCGGCCCAGGCGGGCCTGCTCCTCGGCGGGCAGCAGGTCGACGTAGTCGTCCCGGAAGTACTGCAGCGAGCTGGAGATGCAGCTGGTGGCGCCGTCCCCCAGGGCGCAGAACGAGCGGCCGAGGATGTTGTCGCAGGTGTCGGTCAGCAGGTCCAGGTCGGCGGCGGTGCCCTGCCCGTCGACCAGCCGCTGGAGGACCTGGACCAGCCAGTAGGTGCCCTCGCGGCACGGGGTGCACTTGCCGCAGCTCTCGTGCGCGTAGAACTGGGTGAACCGCAGGGTGGCCTCGACGATCGAGTCGGTCTCGTCGAACACCATGAGCGCGGTGGTGCCGAGCATCGAGCCCGCCGCGGCGACCGAGTCGAAGTCCAGGGGCACGTCGAGGTGCTCGGCGGTGAAGTACGGCGTCGACGAGCCGCCCGGCGTCCAGAACTTGAGCTCGTGGCCGGGGCGGACGCCGCCGGCCATCTCCAGCAGCTCGCGCATCGTCGTGCCCATGGGGGCCTCGTACTGGCCCGGCCGCACGACCCGGCCCGACAGCGAGTAGATCTTCGGCCCGGGCGACTTCTCCGGCCCGAACGCCTTGAACCACTCGGCGCCGCCGCGGACGACGAACGGCACGCTGGCCAGCGTCTCGACGTTGTTGATCACCGTCGGGGCGCCGTAGAGGCCGGCGACGGCGGGGAACGGCGGCTTGAGCCGGGGCTGCCCGCGGTAGCCCTCGAGCGAGTCCAGCAGCGCCGTCTCCTCGCCGCAGATGTAGGCGCCGGCGCCCGCGTGCACGACCAGCTCGAGGTCGTAGCCCGAGCCGAGGATGTCGGTGCCGAGGTAGCCGGCGGCGTAGGCCTCCCCCACCGCGTTGAGCAGCCGCCGGTGGGCGTGCACGGCCTCGCCGCGGACGTAGATGACGGCGAACTCCGACCGGATGGCGTAGGCGGAGATGATGACGCCCTCGATGAGGGAGTGCGGGTCGGCCATCATCAGCGGGAGGTCCTTGCAGGTGCCGGGCTCCCCCTCGTCGGCGTTCACCACCAGGTACTTCGGCATGGCCGCCGGGCCGGTGGGCTCCTCCCCCGGCTTGGGCTGCGGGATGAAGCTCCACTTCATGCCGGTCGGGAAGCCGGCGCCGCCGCGGCCGCGCAGACCGGAGTCCTTGACCATGGTGACCAGCTCGTCGGGCGCCATCGACAGCGCCGTGCGCAGCGCCGAGTAGCCGTCGAGCCGCTCGTAGGTCGACAGCCGCCACGAGTTCTCGGCGCCCCAGCGGGCGGTGAGGACAGGGGTGAGGGGCATGGCTCAGCGCCTCCGCTTCGGTGCTCGGCCCTGGATGGTGCGGGAGGGCCCGCCGGACCCCTCGCCCGCCGGGGGCGGGGTGGCGGGGCTCTGGTCGCCGGTCCCCGGCTCGGCGCCCGCGGGCGTCTCGGTGCCGTCGTCCTGGTCGGCCAGCGCCCGGCCCGACGGCTCGGGTGCGTCGGGGTGCGAGCCGGCGGCGCCGGCCTCCTCCGCCGGGTTGTCCGCGGCGGCGACGCGGGCGTCCGCGGCCTCCTGCGCGGGGGTCTCGCCGGTGGTCCCTGACGGGCGCACGGTCTCCGGGGGTTCCCCCGTGTCCGCCGGCTCGGGCTCCGGCCCCTGCATCGGCGGCGCGGACTGGCCCCGCTCCTCGGCCAGGCGCAGCCCGCGCAGGGTCGGCCCGTAGTCGCCGGGCGCGTCGACGGCGGCGGCCGCGGCGGCCGCGTCGGGGTGCTGGGAGAACCCGGCCAGCTGGCGGGAGACGCCGCGGAAGTCGGTGAGCGGGGCGCCGCGGGTGGGCAGCGGCTTCTCGCCCCGGCGCAGGGCCGCGACCAGTTCGCGGGCGCTCTCGACGTCCTGCTGGTCGTAGAACTCGTAGTCGACGGTGACCACCGGCGCGTAGTCGCAGGCGGCGAGGCACTCGGCGTGCTCGAGGGTGATCGAGCCGTCGACGGCCGTCTCGTCGTGGTGCACGCCGAGGTCGGCCGACAGCGCGTCCATGATCCGCTGCCCGCCCAGGACGGCGCACAGCGTGTTCGTGCAGACGCTGACCAGGTGGCGGCCGGTCGGGCGGCGCTTGTACATCGTGTAGAAGGTCGCGACCGCGCCGATCTCGGCCTTGGTCAGCCCGAGCTCCTCGGCGCACAGCGCGACGCCCTCGGGGGTCACGTAGCCCTGGTAGCTCTGCACCAGGTGCAGCATCGGCAGCAGCGCCGACCGGGCCACCGGGTAGCGGGCGATGATGTCCCGCGCCTCGAGGCGGGCCCGCTCGGGCAGCGGCGGCACCTCGGCCAGGGAGTCGACGTCGACCGGGCTGGAGTCCAGCCCGGTCACCGCCGTCCCCTCGGGGCTGCCTGGCAGTGCACTCATCGGTCCACTCCCCCCATCACGGGGTCGATCGAGGCGATCGCGGCGATGACGTCGGCGATCATGCCGCCCTCGCTCATCGCCGCCGTGGCCTGCAGGTTCACGAAGCTGGGGTCGCGCACGTGGACGCGCCACGGGCGGGTGCTCCCGTCGCTGACGACGTGGTAGCCGAGTTCGCCGCGCGGGGACTCGATCGGCACGTACACCTGGCCGGCCGGCACCCGGAAGCCCTCGGTGACCAGCTTGAAGTGGTGGATCAGGGCCTCCATCGACTGGCCCATGATGTGCGCGACGTGCTCGTGGGAGTTGCCCATGCCGTCGGGGCCGAGCGAGAGCTGGGCGGGCCAGGCGATCTTCTTGTCCTCGACCATCACCGGCCCCGGCTCGAGCCGGTCGAGCGCCTGCGCGATGATCTTCAGCGACTCGTTCACCTCGGACATGCGCACGAGGTAGCGGCCCCAGGCGTCGGAGGTGTCGGCGGTGGGGACCTCGAAGTCGTAGGTCTGGTAGCCCAGGTAGGGCTCCACCTTGCGCAGGTCCCAGGGCAGCCCGGCGGCGCGCAGGATCGGCCCGGTCACGCCGAGGGCGACGCAGCCGGTGACGTCGAGGTAGCCGACGTCCTTGAGCCGGCGCTGCCAGATGGGCTGCCCGGTGAGCAGCCGGTGGAAGTCGGCCACCCGCTTCGGGAAGAACTCGAGGAACTCGCGGATGTGCTCGACCGAGCCCTCGGGCAGGTCCTGCGCCAGGCCGCCGGGGCGGATGTAGGCGTGGTTCATCCGCAGGCCGGTGATCTCCTCGAGCAGGTCGAGGACCAGTTCCCGCTCGCGGAAGCCGTTGGTCATGCCGGTGAGGGCGCCCATCTCCATGCCGAAGGTGGCCAGGGCGACCAGGTGCGAGGCGATCCGGTTGAGCTCCATGACCAGCACGCGGATCGTCTGCGCGCGCGGCGGGGCCTCGACGCCGAGCAGCTTCTCGACGGCCAGGCAGTAGCCGGCCTCGTTGAACAGCGGCGCGAGGTAGTCCATGCGGGTCACGAAGGTCGTGCCCTGCACCCAGTTGCGGTACTCGGTGTTCTTCTCGATGCCGGTGTGCAGGTAGCCGATGACGACCCGCGCCTTGGTGACGGTCTCGCCCTCGAGGTCGAGGACCAGCCGCAGGACGCCGTGCGTGGACGGGTGCTGCGGGCCCATGTTGACGACGAGGCGCTCCTCGCCGTGCGGATCGGCCCCGAGGGTGACGTCCCAGTCCCCGCCGGTGACGGTGTAGACCCGGCCCTCGGTGGTCTCCCGCGAACCCGCGTAGGGGTCGGCGGGGTCGTAGGTCGTGCTCATCGACGCCCCTCCTCGGTCACCGGTAGGCCCGTCGCGTGTCCGGCGGCGGGATCGTCGCGTCGTGGTACTCCACGGGGATCCCGCCCAGCGGGTAGTCCTTGCGCTGGGGGAAGCCGTCCCAGTCGTCGGGCATGAGGATCCGGGTCAGCGCCGGGTGGCCGTCGAAGACGATGCCGAACATGTCGTAGGCCTCCCGCTCGTGCCAGTCCGCCGTCGGGTAGACGCCGGTGACCGACGGGACGTGCGGGTCCTCCGCGCTCACCGCCACCTCCAGCCGGATGCGGCGCCGGTAGGTCATCGAGGTGAGGTGGTGGACGACGTGCAGCCGCGGCCGGCCCGGCGCGACCGCGGGGCCGCCGCTGTCGAGGTAGTCGACGCCGGACACGCTGCTGCACAGCTCGAAGCGCAGGGCCTCGTCGTCGCGCAGCGCCCGCACCAGGGTGAGCAGGTGCTCGCGGGCCACGAAGTAGGTGATCTCGCCGCGGTCGACCAGCACCCGCTGCACCGCGGCGGCGTAGGTGCCCTCGCCGACGGCCTCGATCAGCGCGTCGGTGACCTCGTCGAACCAGCCGCCGTAGGGCCGGTCGGTGGAGTGCAGCGCCACCGCGCCGCCCGGCTCGACGCGGACCAGCCCGCCGAAGCCCGAGGTGTCGCCGCTGCCGCTGACGCCGAACGAGCCCTTCCGGAAGCCCCCCGCGGGCGCCGTGCTGGCGTCGTACCCGGCCTCTTCGCGGCCCGGGACGACCGCCCCGCCGTCGTTGCTCACCGGGACCCCCTCTCGCCGGGCAGCAGCACCGCGTTGCCGCCGCGCTGCTCGATGGCGAACTGGCCGGCGCGGCCCTGGGCGGCCGCCTCCTCGTAGGCGCGCCGCTGCTGCTTGTCCACGCGCACGGTCGAGGGCATCTCGACGTGCAGGTCGCGCGCGGTGCCCTCCTCGCGGGCCCGCTCCAGCTCCCGCGCCCGCTTCGGGCCCAGCGGCTCGTGCTGGATCTTGTGGTGCAGCTTGAGGATCGCGTCCATGAGCATCTCCGGCCGCGGCGGGCAGCCGGGCAGGTACATGTCCACGGGGACGACGTGGTCGACGCCCTGGACGATCGCGTAGTTGTTGAACATGCCGCCCGAGCTCGCGCAGACGCCCATGGCGAGCACCCAGCGGGGCTCGGGCATCTGGTCGTAGATCTGGCGCAGGACGGGGGCCATCTTCTGGCTCACCCGGCCGGCGACGATCATGAGGTCGGCCTGCCGCGGCGAGGCGCGGAAGACCTCCATCCCGAACCGGGCGAGGTCGTAGCGGCCGGCACCCGACGCCATCATCTCGATGGCGCAGCAGGCCAGCCCGAACGTCGCCGGCCACAGCGACGACTTGCGCGTCCAGTTGACCAGCTTCTCCACGCTGGTCAGCAGAACACCGCTGGGGATCTTCTCCTCGAGACCCATGGTCAGACTCCCCTCAGTCCCACTCGAGCCCGCCGCGCCGCCACTCGTAGGCGAAGGCGAGGAAGACGGTGCCGATGAACAGGACCATCGCGACCAGGCCCCACACGCCGAGGGCGTCGTTGGCGACGGCCCAGGGGTAGAGGAAGACGATCTCGATGTCGAAGACGATGAACAACATCGCCGTCAGGTAGTACTTCACCGGGAACCGGCCCCCGGTGAGCGGCTGGTCGACCGGCTCGATGCCGCACTCGTAGGCCGCGAGCTTGGCGCGGTTGTGCCGTCGCGGCCCCACGAACGGGGCGACGGCGACCGAGAACAGCGCGAACGCCGCGGCGAGCGCGAAGAGCCCGACGATCGGGACGTATGTCGAGAGCATCAGCGGCACCCTAGGGTGATGGAGGTCACGTACGGGTCACGGTCCGGGCACGGAGCGTCGATGTCGGGGCGGATCGTCACGGCAGCCACTCAGGTCGCCGGGGTCAGTCGCAGGAGCACGGCGAGCGCGCGGTCGACGACGTCGCCGTCGCGGCCGTCGGACAGGTTGCCCATCACCCGCAGCGCGGCGTCGGTGATCGCGGGTCGGCGCAGGCCGCGCGCCATGGCCAGGCGGACCACCGCCGGGCGGGCCAGCAGCGCGAGGAAGCCCAGACCCAGGCGGTGGTGGCGGCCGAGCTCCGCGCGCAGCCGGTCGGGGTAGCGCTGCAGGACCGCCTCGCGCGCCGCACCGGCCGGCTGCCGGAGCGCGGCCACCGCGGTCTCGGCGGCCATCCGGCCGCTCTCCAGCGCGGCGCTGATCCCCTCGCCGTTGCAGGGGTTGACCGTGCCGGCGGCGTCCCCGGCGAGCAGCAGCCCGCGGGTGTAGGCCGGGCCGCGGCTGAGCGCCATGGGCAGCCCCGCGCCGCGGAGGGGGCCGACGGCGTCCTCCTCGCCCAGCCCCTCCTCGGCGGGGAAGAGGTCCAGCCACCGGCGGAGGACCGACCGCCGGTCCGCCCCGGTGCCGCGCCGGGTGTCGAGCAGCCCGTAGCCGACGTTCGCCGTCCCGTCGCCCATGCCGAAGATCCAGCCGTAGCCGGGCATGGTTTCGCGCGAGGGGCCGTCGGCGGTCAGGTCGAAGGCGATGTCGAGGTAGTCGTCGTCGCTGCGCCGGCTGCGCACGTACCCCCGCAGGGCGACCCCGAGCGGGCGGTCGGTGCGGCGCAGCAGCCCGAGCCCCTTGGCCAGCCGGCCGGAGAGCCCTTCCGCGGAGACGACCAGCGGCGCCCGCCAGGTGACCGGCTCCCGGTCCCCCACCTCGCCGCGGACGCCGACCACCTGCCCGCCCTCGTCCAGCAGCGGCTCGGTGACGGTGGTCCCGGTGACCAGGTGGGCGCCGGCGGACCGGGCGTGCCCGGCCAGGAGCGCGTCGAGCTCGCGGCGGGTGCGCACCAGGCCGTGGTCGGGCCAGGAGGCCAGCCGCGGCCAGTCGACCTCGGCGATGCGCCCGCCGCCGTGCACGCGGAGCCCGCGGCGGCGCACCCAGCCCGCCCCTGCGGTGTCGACGCCCATGTCGTGCAGCGCCTTCACCCCGCGCGGCGTCAGGCCGTCGCCGCAGACCTTCTCCCGCGGGAACTCGGCCTTCTCCAGCAGCGCGACGTCCAGCCCGGCCCCGGCCAGGTGCCACGCGGCGCTGGAGCCGGCCGGCCCGGCACCGACGACCACGACGTCGGCCGCGTGCACCGCTGTGGTCCGCGCCATCTCGCCCCTCCGGTCCGTCGTCGAGCCCGGTCGGCCTTGTGAAAGAGTTCACAAAGTCGTCGGTCCCGAGTCTAGGCCGCGGTGTGATCTAGCCGACAGACCCCCCTCGGCGCAGCGCTTCCAGCACCTCCTCGTCGGAGGTCTCGGAGAAGTCGTCGTAGGCCTGCCCGACCGATCGGAAGCCCGTCGGCGTGAGGGGGCACTCGAGGTCGTCGACGGCGCCGGCCAGCTCGGCGAGGGCTGATCGTGGGCCCACGGGGACGGCGACGGTGAGGCGTGCGGGCCCGTTCGCGCGCACCGCGGTGACGGCGACGCGCATGCTCGCGCCCGTGGCGAGGCCGTCGTCGACGAGCACGACGTGGCGACCGGCCACGACGGGGGCCGGCCGAGCGCCGCGGTAGGCCTCGGTCCGGCGGCGCAGCTCGGCGAGCTCCCGGTCGCGGACGGCGGCCACCGCGGCCGGGTCCGGGTCGAGGCGCTCGCGGACCGCGGCCACCCAGACGGTCTCCACGCGGTCGCCGACCGCGGCGAGCGCACCCATCGCCAGTTCCGGCTGCGCCGGTGCGCCGAGCTTGCGGACGACGAGGACGTCGAGCTCGGCGCCGAGGGCGCGGGCCACCTCGACCGCGACGACGACACCGCCGCGGGGCAGCCCGAGCACCAGCGCACCGGCGTCCGCACGCCCGGTGAGCGCGCCCGCCAGCACCCGCCCGGCGTCGCGGCGGTCGGCGTAACGGGCGCGCTGCACGGCGGTGCTAGACGATGGGGACCGGGTCCGACTCCGGTCGCGGCGTGCCCGGGTCGTCGGGGTCGGGCTTCGAGATCGGGTCGGGGAGCGGCTCCACCGGGTCCGTCGGCGCGGAGTCGGGATCCTGGGGCTGCGGCGTCGGAGAACTGGTCATGGCTCGACGCTAGGCCACTTCCGCCGACCTCCCCACCCCGCGCCCAGACCGCACGCGTCCACACCACGCGCCCGCACCGCACGCGTCCGCACCACGCCCGCCCATCCCGCGGGTGCAGTACCTCAGAACGGCGGCGGCTCCTCCGCCGAGACCTCCGCCCGGCGTGGTCCCGGGAGCGCCGGCTGCGCCGTGAGGTCGCGGAGACCGGGAGGCCGGGTGGTGCGGGTGACCCCGCTGGGCGTCGTCACCTGCAGGGTGCCGTCGGGCAGCAGCACGAAGCGCCAGCCGCGGGCGAAGGTCTTCAGCCGGTGGTGACTGCGGCACAGGCAGCAGAGGTTCTCGCAGGCGGTGCGACCGCCGCAGTCGTACGGCACCACGTGGTCGGCGTCGGTGCGCCCGGCCGGCCGGCCGCAACCCGGGTGCCGGCAGGTGCGGTCGCGCAGCCGGAGGAACCGCTCCTGGGCGGCGGAGGGATCGTGCCCGGCCACCGGCGCAGGGCGCCCCAGCAGCGAGCAGCCGCAGTCGGCGGCCACGCCGTGCGCCGGGCAGCCGCGGGTGGCCAGTCGGCGCAGCTCGGCGGCGGTCACGGCGGCGAGGAGCGCACCGTCGTCGTCGGTGACCGCCACCGCCAGGTTGCCGCCCGGCGGGGCCTGGACCTCCAGCGCGCCGAGCCGGGCCAGGAGTTCCCGGAGGTGGCCCGCGGTGATCGGGGTGCCGTTCACGCTGGGCCCCGCCTCGCTGCCGAGGTCGCCCGATGCGACGGGTGCACCGGTGCCTGCCGGCCGGCCCAGGGCCCCCAACGGCGCCACCACCGTGACCTGCCCGGTCATCGCCGGGCGGGAGGTGTCCCACGGCCGCAGCACCAGGGCGGCGTGCGCCTCCGCGCGGAGCACCCCGATCGGCCGGTCGTCGCCACCGGTGCGGGCGAGCTGGGCGGCCTGGTCGATGGCCGACCACATCGCCGCCGCCACCGGCGAGGGCAGCTCGGTGGTCAGCGCCGAGAGCCCGTCGCCGGTCGCGTGCACCCGCACACCGGCCCGCGCCTCGGCCTCGACGCGCCGCCGCTCCGCGAACTCCTCGTCCGCCGCGATCGCGGCAGCCACCAGCCGTGCGCGCAACCGGCCGGACGACAGCCCCGCCGCTCCGGGGAGCAGGGCGGGGACCACGGCCGCGATCACCGCGTCCGAGGCGTGGCCGAGCACACCGGCGAACACCCGGGCGCGGAACCAGGTCAGCTCACCGGCCGCGCACGCGGCCCACACCGCGGGCATCCGCTCCACCAGCACGTAGGCGTCGGACAGCACGCCGGTGGCGAACGGCCGGGAGCAGTTGAGCACCGCCGCCAGCTCGTCGGGCAGGAACTCGCTCGTCCCCGGCACCGGCGACCCCGGCCCGCGGCGGCGCGCCCCGGGATGCCCCGGCGGTGGGTCGTCGGTGTCGGGCCGGTCGGCGGCCAGCCCCATCACGAGCTCGGCCTCGTAGGCGGCGTCCATGGCCCGGCGCGCCTGCAGCCGCTGCAGCTCGGCGGCCTTCTCCGCCGCGGACAGCACCCCCACCGGCAGTCGCGCGACCGTCGGCCGCCGTTCGAGCAGCCACCCCACGAGCGCACCCTCGACCGCGCTGCGGGACAGCTCGGCGGTGGTCATGGCTCGAACATACGTGCGAGGTACGACAAGTCTGCGCCGGCTCGGCTCGGCTCGGCTCAGCCGGCCTGGGTCACCCCTTGCGGCCCCGGTGCAGCGCGACGATGCCGCCGGTCAGGTTCTGCCAGGCGACGTCCGCCCAGCCGGCCTCCTGCAGCCGGGCGGCCAGCGCCGGCTGGTCGGGCCAGGCCCGGATCGACTCGGCCAGGTAGACGTAGGCCTCGGGGTTGCTGCTCACCGCGCGGGCGATCCGGGGCAGCGCCCTCATCAGGTACTCGGTGTAGAGGGTGCGGAACGGCCCCCACGTCGGGCTGGAGAACTCGCAGACCACCAGCGTGCCGCCCGGGCGGGTCACCCGGGAGAACTCGCGCAGCGCGGCGTCGGGGTCGGCCACGTTGCGCAGGCCGAAGGAGATGACGACGCCGTCGACGCTCTCGTCGGCCAGCGGGAGCGCCATCGCGTCGCCGGCCACCTTCGGCACCGGACGGGCGGCGCCGGCACGGAGCATGCCCTGGGAGAAGTCGCAGGCGATGGCGCGCACACCACCGGCCGCCAGCTCCACCGTCGAGACCGCCGTCCCGGCCGCGACGTCCAGCACCGTCTGCCCGGGGCGGGCACCGAGCGCCTCGCGGGTGGCCCGCCGCCAGGAGGCGTCCAGGCCGCCGGAGAGCACCGTGTTGGTGACGTCGTAGCGTTCGGCGACCCGGTCGAACATCGCCGCGACCTCGGCCGGCCGCTTGTCCAGACCGGCCCTCACGCCGGCAGTGTGCGGGTTGTCTCGCCGGTCTGCCACGGCATCGACGCTACAAGGCCTCCTACTCTGATCATGCGGCCGAGCTTGCGAGGACGCCGAAGGCACAGCACCGGGGCGGGCACGGGCCCGCCGAGCGCAGCGAGGAGGACACGTGACCGCGGCCGCCCTGACCTCCCCGGCAGCGGCCGCGCGCACCGTCAGCACGGTCCGCGCCGACGCCGCGGGCGAGCTGCTCGACCTGCTGCCGGCCGGTGGCGGGCTGTCCTGGGTGCGCCGCGGCGAGGGCCTCGTCGGCTGGGGCGAAGCGGCCCGGCTCGAGGTGTCCGGCCCCCGCGCGCTCGCCGAGGCCGCCGACTGGTGGGGGGAGTACTCGGCCGGGCTGGACGTCGGCGACGACCTCGGCGTCCCCGGCTCGGGTCCGGTGCTCTTCGGCAGCATCGCCTTCGACCCGGTGGCCGGGACGTCGGTCTTCGTCGTCCCCGAGGTGGTCGTGGGGCGGCGCGGCGGCGTCGGCTGGGTCACCGCGATCGGCACCGCGGCGGAGCTGCCGGCGCCCGTCCGGGACGGCACCGGCCCCGCCCCCCGCCTGCGCTACGCCGACGGTGCGCTGGACCCCGCGAGCTGGTGCGCCGCCGTCGCGGCCGCCGTGGAGCGGATCGCCGCCGGCGACCTGGCCAAGGTGGTGCTCGCCCGAGACCTCCTGGTCTCCGCCGAACCCGCCCTCGACCCGCGGCGGCTGCTGCACCGCCTGGCCGCGCGCTTCCCCGGCTGCTGGACCTTCGCCGTCGACGGGCTGCTCGGGGCCACCCCCGAGCTGCTGCTGCGGCGCAGCGGGCGGCAGCTCTCCTCGCGCGTGCTGGCCGGCACCGCGCCGCGCGGGGCGGGCGCGGAGGATGAACGGCTCGCCGCGGCGCTGCTCGGGTCGGCGAAGGACCGGGCGGAGCACGCGCTCGCCGTCGACTCCCTGGTGCGCGCGCTGGAGCCCTACTGCGCCGAGCTGACCGCACCGGCCGAACCGGAGCTGCTCACCCTCGCCAACGTGCGGCACCTGGCCACCGACGTCGTCGGCCGCCAGCGCGCGTCGGCCGGGCTGCTGGAGCTCGTGGGGGCGGTGCACCCCACGGCCGCCGTCTGCGGCACCCCCACCACCGACGCCGCCGCGCTGATCGGTGAGCTCGAGGCCATGGACCGCGGCCGCTACGCCGGCCCGGTCGGGTGGATGGACGCCCGGGGCGACGGCGAGTTCGGGCTCGCGCTGCGCTGCGCGGAGCTCACCGGCGACGGCGGGGCGCGACTGTTCGCCGGCTGCGGCATCGTCGCCGGCTCCGACCCGGCCGCCGAGCTGGCGGAGACCCAGTCGAAGTTCGCCGCCTTCCAGGCCGCGCTGGAGTCCTGACCCGACCTCGGGAGCCGGTGTCGTTTCCGTCCAAGACCACGGACGCCGGGCTCCCTACGGTCATGGCAGAGGGACGGCACGAGGGCGCCGCCCGAGCCGAGGGGAACGAGTCCCCCTGATCAGTGGAGGCACACCATGCCGCGCCAACTCGTCTGGACAGGCTTCATGACCCTGGACGGTGTCGTCGACTCCCCCGGCGGAGCCGTCGAGGGCCACCCCAGCGGTGGCTGGGTGCTGCGGACGCCGTTCGTCCCGGAGTCGTTCGCGCTCAAGGCCGAGGAGCTCGAGGAGACGAGCGCCCTCATGTTCGGGCGGCGCAGCTACGAGGCGTTCTCCAGCAGCTGGCCCGCCTCCGAGGACCACATCGCCTACCGCGACCTGCCCAAGTACGTCGTGTCCGGCTCGTTCGGCGAGGACGCGCTCGTCGACGGCTGGGGTCCCCAGGAGATCGTGCGGACGACCGAGGACGTCGCCGCGCTCAAGCGGACCGAGGGTGGCGCGATCTTCATCCACGGAAGCGCGGAGCTGGCGCGGAACCTCGCCCACGCCGACCTCATCGACCGCTACAACGTGCTGGTGTTCCCGGTCCTGCTCGGCTCGGGCAAGAGCGTGTTCAGCCGGACCGACGAGGACCGGCGGGAGCTGTCGCTGCGGGAGTCCGAGTCGTACTCGAACGGCGTCATCAAGGCCCTCTACGACGTCGTGCGCTGAGCCGTGAGGGCGAGCGCACCGCCGGTCCCGCCGCGCAGCTGACCGGCGGTGCGCCCGATGTACCGGCGCAGCGCGCGGGCGAGGTGCGGCTCGTCGTAGTAGCCGAGGTCCGCGACGACGGCGGCGGCGGTCGCCCCGCCCAGCAACAGGGTGGTCGCGGCGCGGGCGCGTCCGATCTGCTCGATCGCACCCCGGCTCAGGCCCGTCGCGGCCCGGAAGCGGCGCTCGAGCGTGCGATCGGAACCGGGCACGCCGCCTCCGCGCAGGGCCGAGACGACCAGGGGGTCGCGCACGACGGACCCGCTGCGCACGAGCCGCTCCACCAGGGCCTCGGCATCATCCGGGCGGGGCGTCTCCCAGCGGTCGCCGTGGAGTCGGAAGTGCCGTCCGGTCGCGTCGGGCAGCTCGATCCCCGAGTCCACGAGGGCCGAGGTGGGCACCTTCCGCAGGGAGGTGCCCACCGCGAACTGGATGCCGACGAAGGCGGCACCCTCGGGCACCGGGGCGGTGCCCGTGCGGGTCTCCGGACCCGTGACGGCCGCATGCGCCACGCCGTCCTGCTCCCAGAACACGAGGCCCCAGGTCTCCGACGCCACCGACGTCATCTGCGACACCCCGGCACTGCGGCTCGTCCACACCGAGGAGATCCACGGGGAGTCGGACGCACGCGTCTCGATCTCCAGGCCCACGGCGGGAACGTATCGCGGGGTGCGCGCCCTGCCGACGGGCCGGCGCACCCGGCCGTCAGCCCAGCGCGGCGGCGGCCGCCTGCCGCAGCCGTCCGGCGAGCTCGGCCTCGGCGCGCTGGTCGGTGCCGACGACGACGACCTGCGGGCCGCCGAGCCCCAGCACCGCCTGCAGCTCCGCCGGCGTCGACACCCGCGTCGCCGGCCAGCCCAGGGACTCCGCGACCGTGACCAGGTCGCGCCCGTGCGGTGTGCCGAACACCCGCCGGTAGTCCGCGGCGTGCCGGTCCTGCCCCGGTTCGAGCTGGGCGAAGATCCCACCGCCGTCGTTGTCGGGCACGACCACGGTGAGGGCCGGCCGCGGTTCCCCCTCGCCGAGCAGCAGCCCGGTCAGGTCGTGCAGGAACGTCAGGTCGCCCATCAGCGCGAACGCCGGCCCGCCGTGCACCAGCGCGGCCCCCACGGCCGTCGAGACGGTGCCGTCGATGCCCGCGACGCCGCGGTTGGCGAGCACGGTGACGTCGGCGCGCGGCACCGCCAGCCGGTCGACGTCGCGCACCGGCGTCGAGGAGCCGAGCACCAGCAGCGCCCCCGCGGGCAGCGCGGCGACGACGTCGCGGGCCAGCCGGGCGGCGGTCAGCGCCGGAGCGCCGTCGAGCGCCGCGTCCACCGCGGCCCCCACCCGGTCGGCCGACGAACGCCAGGCGCGCACCCAGCCCGCGTCGGCCCCGGCGTCGTCGAACCCGGCGAACACCCGTGAGACGCGGGTGCTCGACCGGCCCGCGTCGGCCCACCGCGGGAAGGCGCTGACCGTCTCCACCGTGACCGCCGGGTCCGCGAGCAGCGCGCTGACCGGCCGGGAGAGCGTCGGCCGGCCGATCACCAGCACGTGCTCCGGGCGGTGCGCGGCCAGCCAGTCCACCACCCCGAGCAGCAGCACCCCGCCGCGGAGCGCACCAGGCCCGCCCCAGCACCCGCTGCTGGGCTCGGCCACGACCGGCCAGGGGAACGTCTCGTCGAGCCCGGGCGCGGCGTGCAGCGGGCCGTCCCCGGCGATCACCAGCGTCCGGGGCGGCAGCCGGTGCGCGGTCGCGGCGAACCCGGGCGAGGGCTGCGCCGCGGTCCACGGGGCGTTCCCGGGACGGCCCGCCCAGGGCCCGGTGAGCTCCGCGGGCTCGTCGTCGGGCATCAACGGCTCGCGGAGCGCCAGGTTCAGGTGCACCGGCCCGGGGTCGGCCGAGAGCGTGCCCGAGGCGATGGTCAGCGCCTTGGCGGCCAGCGAGCGCCAGTAGCGGTTCTGCTCCTCCTCGCGGCCGGCCTCGGGCACGCCGACGTCCGCGGCCCAGCGGACTGCGGCGCCGTACAGCCCGGCCTGCTCGATCGTCTGGTTGGCGCCGGTGGCGCGCAGCTCCGGGGGCCGGTCGGCGGTGAGCGCCAGCAGCGGCACCCCGCTGGCGTCGGCCTCCAGCACGGCGGCGTGCAGGTGCGCGGTCGCCGTCCCCGAGGTGGTCACCACCGGCACCGGGCGGCCGGAGCCCTTGGCCAGGCCGAGCGCGAGGAACGCCGCCGTCCGCTCGTCGATGCGCACGTGCAGCCGCAGCCGGCCGTCCCGCTCGGCCGCCGCGAGCACCAGCGCGAGCGGCGCCGACCGCGAGCCGGGGGCGAGCACGGCGTCGGTGACGCCACCGCGGACCAGCTCGTCGACCAGCACGCGGGCGAAGGCGGTGGAGGGGTTCACGCGGCGAGCACCTCGTCGATCCGGGTCAGCCACCGGGCCACGGTCCCCTCGCCGGCGGGAGGGACGCGGTCGGGCTCCGGCCGCACCACCGGCAGCGCGCCGTCCACCGGCAGCAGCGGGGACGACGACACGTCGGCGGTGAACAGCGCGACGGTCGCCAGGCCGCAGGCGAACGGCAGCTCCGGCAGGGCGGCGGCCAGCGCGACACCGGCCGCGATGCCGACCGAGGACTCCAGCGCCGAGGAGACGACGCAGGGCAGCCCGTGGGCCTCCGCCACGCGCAGCGCCGCCCGCACGCCGCCCAGCGGCTGCACCTTGAGGACGACGACGTCGCCGGCCTCCCGCAGGTCGACGGCGAGCGGGTCGGCCGAGCGGCGCACCCCCTCGTCCACGGCGACGCGGACGTCGATCCGCCGGCGCAGCGCGGCCAGCTCCGGCAGGGTGGCGCAGGGCTGCTCGACGTACTCCAGCCCCACGGCGGCGTCGAGTTCGCGGATCCGCCGCACCGCGGTGTCGACGTCCCAGGCGGCGTTGGCGTCCACCCGCATCGCGCCGCCGGGGCCGAGCGCGTCGCGCACCGCCTCGACCCGGGCGCGGTCGTGTTCGTGCGTCTGCCCCGGCTCGGCGACCTTGACCTTGGCGGTGCGGCAGCCCGAGGCGGCGACGATCGCATGCGCCCGCTCCGCGTCGACCGCCGGCACGGTGACGTTCACCGGCACGCTGGCGCGCACGGGCTCGGGGAACCCCTCGGTGGCGGCCTCGACCGCGGCGGCCCACCAGCGGCGGCTCTCGACGGCGTCGTAGTCCCAGAACGGGGAGAACTCGCCCCAGCCGGCCGGGCCGCGCAGCAGCACGCCGTCGCGCACGTCGATGCCCCGGAACCGGGTGCGCAGCGGCACCTCGTAGACCGCCAGCGCGGTGATCCCCGCCGGCAGCGCGGCGGCGGGGAGGGCGGTCACGGTGATCAGCCTATGAGAAGGACCCCCTGCCCCCCACCACTCGCAGGCTCGTGCCGGGTCCCTGCAGGGGGCCGCATAGGCTCGTCCCTCGTGGCTCGGCAGCTGACCCTCGTGGCCGCGGGCGAGCTCTCCGACGACGACGTCCGCGCGGCGCTGGACGGCGAGCGCCCGCTGGCCGTGCTGCCCGCCGGCCCGCCGTCCGTGGTCGACGCTGCCCGCGCCGTGCTCCGCCCCGAGGAGCCGCTGGAGCCGGGCACCGACCTCGTCGTCGTCACCTCGGGCTCGACCGGCGGCGGCCGCGGGGTGCTGCTGCCCGCCGCCGCGCTGCGGGCATCCGCGACCGCGACCCTCGACCGGCTCGGCGGCCCCGGCAGCTGGCTGCTGGCGCTGCCGGTGTCGGCGATCGCCGGGCTGCAGGTGCTCTGCCGCTCGCTGCTGGCCGGGCGCACCGCCACCCGCCTCGGCGCCGGGGAGCCGCTCGCCGCGGCCGTCGCCCGCATGCCGGCCGGCGACCGGCGCTACACCGCGCTGGTCCCCACCCAGCTGCGCCGGGCCCTCGACGCCGAACCGGACGCGCTGCGCGCCTTCGACGCGGTCCTGGTGGGCGGCGCGGCCACCGACCCCGCACTGCTCGCCCGCGCCCGGGCGGAGGGCGTCGCTGTCGTCACGACGTACGGCATGACCGAGACCGCCGGGGGGTGCGTCTACGACGGCGTGCCGCTGGACGGGGTCCGCGTACGCATCGCGGACGGCGGGATCGAGCTGGCGGGCGCGGTGCTGGCGCTGGGCTACCGCGGCGACCCGGAGGCCACCGCGGCCGCCTTCGCCGACGGCTGGTTCCGCACCCGCGACGCCGGCGCGCTCGACCCCGGCGGGCGGCTCACCGTGCACGGCCGGCTGGACGACGTCGTCATCAGCGGCGGGGTCAACGTGGCGCCCGCCGCCGTGGAGGCCGCGTTGCGCGAGCACCCCACCGTCGCCGACGCCGTCGTCTTCGGCCGGCCCGACGCGGAGTGGGGGCAGCGCGTCGTCGCCGCCGTCGTCCCGGCGCCCGGGGCCGTCCCCGCGCTGGCCGACCTGCGCCCGTGGGTGGCGCAGCGGCTCGGCGCTCCGGCGGCGCCGCGGCAGCTGCACCTGGTCGAAGCGATCCCCACCCTGCACACGGGCAAGCCCGACCGCCGCGCCGTCGCGGCCCGCACCCCGGAGGTCTGATGGCCACCCCTGCCCAGTGGCTGGCCGGCGCCCGCCCCCGCACCCTGCCCGCGGCGGTGGCGCCGGTGCTCGTCGGCACCGGGGCCGCGGTGGCCCTCGACGGGTTCCGGCTCGTACCCGCGCTGCTCGCGCTGGTCGTGGCGCTGGCGCTGCAGGTCGGGGTGAACTACGCCAACGACCACTCCGACGGGAAGCGCGGCACCGACGCCGACCGGGTCGGCCCGATGCGGCTGGTCGGCTCCGGCGCCGCCACGGCCCGGCAGGTGCTCGTGGCCGCGCTGGCGGCCTTCGCCGTCGCCGGGGTCGCCGGGCTCGCGCTCGCGGCGCTGTCGAGCTGGTGGCTGGTCGCGGTGGGCGCGGTCTGCATCGCCGCGGCCTGGACCTACACCGGCGGCCCGCTCCCCTACGGCTACCGGGCCCTGGGCGAGGTCTTCGTCTTCGTCTTCTTCGGCCCGGTCGCCGTCGTCGGCACCACCTACGTGCAGACCCGCACGCTGCCGGGGCTGGCGTTCGCGGTGTCGGTGCCGATCGGCCTGCTGATCGTGGCGATCCTGGTGGTGAACAACCTGCGCGACATCGAGGGCGACGCCCGGGTCGGGAAGCGCACGCTGGCGGTGCTCCTCGGCGACCGGGGCACGCGGCTGCTCTACGCCGCGCTGCTCGTCGTCCCGTTCGTCGTCGTCGCCGCGGTCGGCATCACGCGGCCGTGGGCGCTGCTGGCGCTGGCCGCCGCGCCGCTGGCGCTCGCCCCCGCGCGGACGGTGCTGGCGGGCGGCCGCGGACCGGCACTCATCGCGGTGCTGGCGTCCACCGGCGTGCTGACGCTGGGGACCGGCGTCCTCCTGGCCGCCGGGCTCGCGATCAGCTGAGCGCGGCTACTCGGCCGCGCCGCCGCTGAGCCGGTCGCGCAGGTCCTCGCGGGCCGCCCGCCGGGCGACGCTGCGCGCCGCCAGCGCCTCGGTGAGCCGTTCGCGCGAGGGCCGCAGCAGCACGTAGGAGACCGGCATCGACAGCAGCAGGCCGAACAGCAGGCCCGCGAAGCTGCCGAGACCCGCCCACCAGAGGACCAGGACGAGCGCCGCGGCGATCGCGAACCGCCCCACGGTGTACAGCAGCAGCCAGGGCAGGACCTTCGGGGGTGAGGCCGCGCCCCCCGCGGGGCCCACCGGCGCACCGGCCGGGTTCTGGTCCTGATCAGCCATGACGGCCCTCCCACTTGGTCGAGAGGACGACCGTCGTCCTCGTGCGTGCGACCCCTCTGATGCGGTTCAACGCGTCGATCGCCTCCTCGAGTGCCGCGATGTCGGTCACGCGCACCTTCAGCACGTAGTCCTCACCGCCGGCCACGCGCCAGCAGTCCTCGACGGCCGGTAGCGCGCGCAGCTCGTCCTGCACCCGCGGGTCGTCGACGGCGTCGCTCTCGATCAGGCTGACGAGCGCGGTCACCGGCAGCCCCACGGCCGCCGGGTCGACGACGGCCCGGTAGCCGAGGATCACCCCGGCCGCCTCCAGCTTGCCGACCCGCTCGTGCACGGCGGGCGAGGAGAGCCCCACCTGCCGGGCGAGCTCGGCGTAGCTGGCGCGCCCGTTGGCGCTCAGCAGCTCGACCAGCTGCCGATCCACGGCGTCGATGGTGGTTCTCCGTCCTGCCCCGGGGTACCGCTGTCGGTTGTGCGGCACCGAGTATCGCCGCCGACGTACGCTGGAGTCCGACGAGGGGGTGGGCCCGTGGTGTTCCTGGTGGTTCTCGTGGTTGCGGTCGTGGTCGTCGCCCTGGTGGTGCGCGCCGCGGCGAACGCCGGGCCCGAGGGGAGCGTGCGTCCCGCGCGCCGTCCTCAGCGGCCCAAGGGCCCGGTGAAGTTCGTGGCGCCGGACGACGACCCGGAGTTCCTCCGCGAGCTGGAGCGGCGGGCCCGCCGGGACGACGGCTCCCCGACCTGAGCTGGGCCGACTGAGCTAGGCCGCCGGCTCCGCGCCGAACAACCGGCGCCAGCCGCGCCGCGGGGGCACCTCCGCGGGAACGGGCGGCAGGGTGGCCTCCGCCTGCTGCTCGGCGGCGGCGTCGCCCGGCCACCCGAGCCCCCCGCCGCCGGGGGCGGGCTCGTCCCCCGGCCAGCCCAGGTCCCCCTCCTCCGCCGCGGCCCGGGGCTCGTGGCGGTGCCCACCGGCGGCCTCGGCCGGCCGGCCGGCGAGCGCCGCGGCGACGAGCGGGTGCGGCGACGCGCCCTCGGGCGCCTCGTGCCTACCCACGGGCCGTCTTCCCGCCTGCCGGTGCGCTGCTGGTCAGCTCCATGGGGGCATGGAAGCACGAGGGCCCGACAACGGGCAGCATTGCCGGCGCGGTCCCGCCCCGACGGGGGAGGGCGTCACTCCACCCCGGCGTAGCTGTGCAGCCCGCTGGAGACGAGGTTGACGAACGTCAGGTTGAAGATCATGACGGCGAGGCCGACCACGTTGACCCACGCCGCCGTGCGCCCCCGCCACCCGGGCGTCGTCCGGGCGTGCAGGTAGGCCGCGTAGACGACCCAGGCGACGAACGACCAGGTCTCCTTCGGGTCCCAGCCCCAGAACCGGCCCCAGGCCGCCTCGGCCCAGATGGCGCCGGCGATGACGGCGAACGTCCAGATCGGGAAGCCGAGCACCGCGGTGCGGTGCGCCACCCGGTCGAGCGTGGCGGCCGCGGGCAGCCGCGAGACGACGCCGCCGCCCTCGTCCGCACCCGGGCGGGCCTTCACCAGGTACAGGACGCTGGCGATGCCGCTGACCATGAAGATGCCGAAGCCGAGGATGGCCGCGGTGACGTGGATGGCCAGCCAGGCCGACCGCAGCGCGGCGACCACCGGCGCGGCCTCGGTGTAGAGGCCCAGCCCGATGGCCACCAGCGACAGCACGACCGGCCCCAGCACGAAGACGCCGATGTGCCGCAGGTTGGGCGTGCGCACCGCGAGCACCACGTACGCCACCACCGCGACCAGGACGACCGCCGTGGCGAACTCGTACATGTTTCCCCACGGCAGCCGGTCGGTCGCCATGCCGCGGGTGACCAGGATGCCGGTGTGGGTGAGCGCGCCCAGGACGGTGAGCCCGATCGCGACCAGCCCCCACCGGTTGCCCCGCGGGGTCTCGGCGGCCGGGGCCTGCTCGGGGGCGGCGCCGGTCGCGCCGGCGCCCACGGCGGCCAGCTCCCGGCTGCGTACCACCCGCCGGCCGAAGGCCAGCTGCGCGCAGAAGGCGAGCAGCGCGACGGAGTAGAGCGCGACGCTCACGGAGAACAGGCTGTCCGACAGCTCGGCCAGCGAGGAGTCAGTCACGCGGGGGGACCTCCGGATCGGGTGCGGTGCGGGCGGGCGGGGCCGCGGCCAGCGCGTCCCGCAGGTCGTCGGACAGGGCGTCGAACCGGGGCCCGCTCTCGCCACCGCCGCGCGTCAGCGACGCCAGCGTGAGCACGGTACCGCCGCCCCCGGCGGAGGGCTCGACCCGGGCGAACACCCGCTCGCGGCGGAGCAGCAGCATGCCGAGCAGCCCGCCGAGGAGCGCGATCGCGGCGCCCAGGACCCAGAGCTGGCCCGGGTCGTGCGAGTACTGCAGGGCGGCGAACTCCTTGACCCCGCTGAAGGTGATGCGGGTGCCGTCGGGCAGGTCGAACGACTCCCCCACCGAGAGGTTCGCCGAGCCGACCTCGGTGAGCCGGCCGCGTTCGATCTGGCTCTGGTCGAGCGAGTACACCGACTGCGGCAGCCCCGAGTCCAGGCCGAGGTAGCCGGAGTACGCGATCACCGCCACCTGCGGGGCCAGCGGCCGCGGGTCGACCGACGTCAGGACGCCGCCCTGCACCAGGCCCGTCGGGGCGAAGAAGCCCTCCAGCGCCAGCTGCTCCTCGCGCCCCGGGATGTCGGGCAGCTTGAGCGCGCCCTCGCTGGCCAACGTCTGCTGGTCGCTGGGCAGGAACGGCACGGTCAGGTCGGTGAACGTCGTCCCGTCCGGGACGGTCACGGTGAACGTCGGGCTGAAGCCGTGGCCGGTGACGTAGACGCGGTCGCCGTCGAGGCGCAGCGGGTCGTTCACGCCGATGGTGCGGGAGCGTTCCTCGCCGGCCGGGGCGCCGTAGCGGATGTCGGCGGTGAACGAGGCGGCGGTGAGGTTCTCCTCGTACTCGGCGGTGAACTGGTCGAGGTCGACGCAGAGCGGGTTGAGGTCGCCGCTGTCGACCAGCGGACCGGCGGAGTAGGTGTCGTACTGCTGGAACGAGTTGCAGAAACCCTGCCCCTCGGTGACCAGGATGCTGCCCTCGTAGCCCCACAGCTTCCCGCCGGCCAGACCGAGCAGGAGGGCGAGCAAGGAGAGGTGGAAGACCAGGTTGCCGGTCTCCTTGAGGTAGCCCTTCTCGGCCGAGAGCTCCGGGCCCCTGCCGCTGGACCCGGCGGAACGGGTATCGCCGCCGTCGCGGCGCACGACGCGGAACCGGCGCACCCGCAACTCCTCCTCGACGACGTCGAGCGCGGCGCCGGGGGCGGCCGGCGCGGCGAGGCGGCCGGAGTCGGGGAGCCGGAGCAGGTTCCGCGGGGCCGGCGGCGGCGGGGTGCGCAGCGCGCGGGCGTGCTCGGCGGCGCGCGGCACGACGCAGCCGATCAGCGAGACGAACAGCAGCAGGTAGACCGCGGCGAACCACGGCGAGCTGAAGACGTCGAACAGGTAGAGCCGGTCGAGCACCGGGGCGAGCTCGGGGTGGTCGGCGAAGTACTGGTTGACGTTGTTCTGCGACAGCGCGCGCTGCGGCAGCAGCGAGCCCGGCACGGCCGCCAGCGCCAGGAGGAACAGCAGCACGATCGCGGTGCGCATCGCGGTGAGCCGCCGCCACCAGCGCAGCAGCAGACCGCCCAGCCGCCGGCCCGCCGAGGGCCCGGGGGGCGGGGCGGGTGCGGCCGGGCGCGGGGGTGCCTCGACGCTCACAGGGCCGAGTCCCCGAAGCCGGTGGCCGCCAGCCACGAGCGCAGCCAGCCCATCATCTCGGTCCACGCGCCGGTGAGCAGCAGCAGGCCGATGAGCACCAGGACGGCGCCGCCGAAGCGGGTGACCGCACGGGCGTGCCGGCGCAGGAACGACGTGGCGCCGACGGCCCAGCGGGCGCCGAGCGCGACCAGCAGGAAGGGCACGCCCAGACCCAGGCAGTAGGCGACGCCCAGCAGCGCGCCGCGCCCTGCGGTGGCCTCGGAGACGGCCAGCGAGTAGACCGCGCCGAGCGTCGGTCCCAGGCACGGCGTCCAGCCCAGCCCGAAGACGATCCCGAGCAGCGGGGCACCGGCGAGCCCGGCGACCGGCCGGGCGGTGAGGCGCTTGGTGCGCTGCAGCAGCGGCAGCCAGCCGAGGAAGCCCAGCCCGACGACCACCGTGATCGCCCCGAAGACCCGGTTGAGGGTGTCGGCGTGCTCCACCAGGAGGCGGCCCAGCCCGCCGAACGCGGCGCCGAAGGCCACGAAGACGAGGGTGAAGCCGAGCACGAACAGCAGCGCGCCGAGCACCATCCGGCCCCGCGGCGCGCGCTCGTCCACCGTCGCCCGCACCGCCGTCGCCGTCCCACCGCCGGCGGGCGCGGGTGCGGCGGCCGCCGTCCGCGTGCCGCTGCCGACCAGCCCGGTGACGTAGGAGAGGTAGCCGGGCACCAGCGGCAGCACGCAGGGCGAGGCGAAGCTGATCAGCCCCACGAGCGCGGCGATGCCCGCGGCCACGAGCAGCGGCCCGTCGGTGACCAGGCCGGCGAAGGTCTCCCCCACGGTCAGGCTCCTTCCGCCAGCACCTGGTCCAGCACCGTCCGCAGGTCCTCCTGCTGCACGGCCGCGGTGTGCACCGCGGCCACCCGCCCCTGCCGGTCCAGCACGATGGTGGACGGGATGGCGTTGGCCGGGTAGTCCCGGAACGCCAGGGCCACCTCGCCGCGCGGGTCGAACAGCGACGGGAAGGTGATCTCCTTGCCGTCGAGGAAGGCCTGGGCGAGCTGGCGGTCGTCCTTGACGTTGATGCCGAGGAACTCGACCCCCTCGGGCCCGACCTCGCCGTAGACCTCCTGGAACTCGGGCGTCTCCACCCGGCAGGGCGGGCACCACGAACCCCAGAAGTTGATCACCGCGATCTCGCCGTCCAGCGCCTCCGAGTCGAAGGCGCTCCCGTCGAGCAGCTCACCGGTGAACCGCGGCGCGGCCTGCCGCTCGCCGGGGGGGATCACCTCACCGGCCGGGGTGCCGGCCACGAAGCGGAACTCGCCGCCGTTGTTGACGTCGACGGCGTCGGAGCCGGTGCTGCACCCGGTGAGCAGCGCCGCCGCCAGGACGGCCGTGAGCACCCGCCTCCCGGGGCCCCCGCGGAAACGTGGAGCGCCAGCGGAGCGTTTCTGTGGGGTGGTCATGCGCCCGGCACCGCGTCGGGATCGGTGGCGCCGGCCGGCTCGGCGTAGGAGACGCCCACGAAGCGGTCGTCCTCGTAGGTGAGCGAGGTGACGCTGGCCAGCGAGCACTCGCGGCGGCGCGGATCGTGGGCGAACCGGCGCCCCTCGACGTGCAGCCGGGTGGTCCAGATGGGCAGCTGGTGGCTGACCAGCACGGCCTCGTGGCCGCGGGCGGCGTCGCGGGCGGCCTCGACGGCGGCGATCATGCGCGCGGCGATCTCGACGTACGGCTCGCCCCAGGAGGGCTGCACGGGGTTGCGCAGCTTCCACCAGTTGCGGGGTGCCCGGAAGACGCCGCCCCCGCGGCCGACGACCGTGCCCTCGAAGGCGTTGCCCGCCTCGATGATCCGCTCGTCGACGGCGACCTCCAGCCCGGTGGCCTCGGCCAGGGGGCGGATGGTCTGCCGGGCCCGCTCCATCGGGCTGGACACCAGGTGGGCGACGTCCCGCCCGCGGAACCACTCCGCGGCCGCGACCGCCATGGCCTCGCCGGCGGCGGACAGCCGGTAGCCGGGCAGCCGGCCGTAGAGCACGCCGGCGGGGTTGTGCACCTCCCCGTGCCGGAGCAGGTGGACGACGGTGGTGGTCACGAGGAGCGCTCGCTGTCGACCGCGCCGGTGCGGTGGGCGTCGGCCTCGGCGGCGGCCCGGGCCGCCGCGGGCAGCGCCTCGAGCACCCGGTCGAGGGCCTCGCCGTCGAGCTGCGCGTTCACGAACCACGACTCGAACGCCGACGGCGGGAGGTAGACCCCGCGGGCGAGCAGCGCGTGGAAGAACGCGGTGTAGCGGGAGACGTCCTGGGTGCGGGCGTCGTCGTAGTCGCGCACCTGCCGCTCGTCGGGCACGAAGAAGATCGAGAACATGCTGCCGGCCTGCTGCACCCGGTGCGGCACCCCGGCGGCGAAGAGCGCCGCGCTGGCGGCGCCCCGCAGGACCGCGGACACCTCGTCGCAGCGCGCGTAGACCTCGTCGGTGCAGTTCCGCAGCGTGGCCAGCCCCGCCGCGACCGCCACCGGGTTTCCCGAGAGCGTCCCGGCCTGGTAGACGGGCCCGCTGGGCGCGAGGTGGTCCATGAGGTCGGCCCGCCCGCCGAAGGCCGCTGCCGGCAGCCCGCCGCCCATGACCTTGCCGAAGGTGAACAGGTCGGCGTCGACCGGGTCCAGGCCGTACCAGCCCGACCGCGAGACGCGGAACCCCGTCATGACCTCGTCGAGGACCAGCAGCGCGCCGTGCGCGGCGGTGATCCGCCGCAGCTCGGCGTTGAAGCCGTCCAGCGGCGGCACGACGCCCATGTTGCCGGGGGCGGCCTCGCTGACGACCGCGGCGATCTGCGCCCCCCGCTCGGCGAAGACCGCCTCGACGGCGGCGACGTCGTTGTAGGGCAGTACGACCGTGTCGGCGGCGGCTCCCGTCGTCACACCGGGGGTGTCCGGCAGCCCCAGCGTCGCCACGCCCGAGCCGGCCGAGGCCAGGAGCGCGTCGACGTGCCCGTGGTAGTTGCCGGCGAACTTGACCAGCAGGGGGCGGCCGGTCGCGCCGCGGGCCAGGCGCACGGCCGAGAGCACCGCCTCGGTGCCCGAGTTGACCAGCCGGACCCGCTCCACCGGGGCCATCCGGCTGCCGATCTCCTCGGCGAGCTCCAGCTCCCCCTCGGTGGGGGCGCCGAAGGACAGGCCGCGGCGGGCGGCCGCGGTCACCGCCTCGACGACGGCGGGGTGCGCGTGGCCGAGGATCATCGGCCCCCACGAGCTGACCAGGTCGACGTAGCGCCGCCCGTCGGCGTCGGTGAGCCAGGGACCGGAGCCCTCGGCCATGAAGCGCGGCGTGCCACCGACGGCGCGGAAGGCGCGCACCGGGCTGTTCACCCCGCCCGGGGTGATCTCCTGACCGCGGGCGAAGAGGCCGTCCGAGACGGGGGCCTCGTAGGTGTAGGGCGGGTTGTCCAGCGAGGTCACGTCCCCAGTGTCCCCTCTGCGCCCGGCGACCGGTCGGAGGCATCGCGCACACTCCCGAGCAGGGCGGCCCGCAGCGCCGCGGGGTCCCGCGTCGGGACCAGCACCGTCCGGCCGTCGGCGAGCCGCAGCGGCAGCCCCGTGCGACCGCGCGGCAGCGACCAGCCACCACCGAGCACCGGTGCACCGGCGTCCACCCCGACGTCGGCCTCCCGCAGCGCGGTGGCGTCGACGTCGCGCAGCGGCACCTGCTCCCGGCCCACCGTCAGGCCGCCGGCGTCCACCCGCACCGTCCACACCCGGCGGGCGGACAGGCAGCCGATCGCGACCACGCCGGGCACCCCGACCAGGGTGAGCACCCAGACCAGCGGCGGGACGTCGGGCCCGGGCAGCAGCAGGTCCCAGGCGACGAAGAGCCCGAGGACCCCGGCGACCAGCCAGAACGGCCGCCAGGAGCCCCCGGGCTCGACGTACGTCACGTCCCCGACCACCCCCGGGTCAGCGGGTCAGCAGCCGCGCCGCCTCGACGGCCCAGTAGGTGAGCACCTGACCGGCGCCCGCGCGGCGGATGGCGACCAGCGTCTCGAGGATGGCCCGCTCGCGGTCCACCCAGCCGTTGGCGGCGGCCGCCTCGACCATCGCGTACTCGCCGCTGACCTGGTAGGCGCTCACCGGCACCTGCACGGCCTCGGCGACCCGCGCCACGATGTCCAGGTAGGGCAGCGCCGGCTTCACCATGACCGCGTCGGCGCCCTCGGCGAGGTCCTGCGCGACCTCGCGCAGCGCCTCGTCGGCGTTCGGCGGGTCCATCTGGTAGGTCGACCGGTCGCCGAACTGCGGAGCGCCCTCGGCGGCCTCGCGGAACGGGCCGTAGAAGCCGGAGGCGTACTTGGCCGCGTAGGCCAGGATCGGCACCTCCGTCAACGCGGCGCCGTCCAGCCCGGCGCGGATCGCCGCCACCTGGCCGTCCATCATCCCGCTGGGCGCCACCAGGTGGGCGCCGGCCTGCGCCTGCGCGATCGCCACCGCGGCGTACCGGTCCAGGGTCGGGTCGTTGTCGACGACGAGTTCCCCGCCCTGCCCCCGGAACCCACCCCTCGCGGGGGTGACGACGCCGCAGTGCCCGTGGTCGGTGTACTCGCACAGGCAGAGGTCGGCCATGAGCACCAGCTCGTCGCCGAGGTCGGCCCGCAGGTGCTGCAGCGCCACGTTGACCACGCCATCGGCGGCGTCGGCCTGGGAGCCGACCGGGTCCTTGCCCGACGGGATGCCGAAGAGCATCAGCCCGCCGACGCCGGCCTCGGCCGCCTCGTGCGCGGCCTTCCGCAGCGAGTCCTGGGTGTGCTGGACGACGCCGGGCATGGAGCCGATCGGCACCGGTGCGTCGATGCCCTCCTTGACGAAGACCGGCAGCACCAGGTCGGCCGGGGCCACCCGGGTCTGCGCGGTCAGCCGCCGCAGCGCGGGCGTCGACCGCAGCCGGCGCCCGCGCGCGAAGCCGGGGTTGGCGCCCTGCGCCTGTCCCGCCCCGCCACCCCCGCCGGTCACTTGCCCTCGCCGTCCTCCGCCTCGCGCAGCGACAGGGCGTACTCGGCGAGCGCGTCGACCAGCGGCGCGACGGCGGCGGTCTCGGGCTGCACGTCGACGCGGAGGCCGAACTCCTGGGCGCTCGCCGCCGTCGCCGGCCCGATCACCGCGACCACGGTCTTGGCGTGCGGCTTGCCGGCGATGCCGACCAGGTTGCGGACGGTGCTCGACGAGGTGAAGCAGACGGCGTCGAAGCCACCGCCCTTGATCGCCTCGCGCACCGCGGCCGGCGGCGGGGCCGCCCGCACGGTCCGGTAGGCGGTGACGTCGTCGATCTCCCAGCCGCGCTCGACCAGCCCGGCCGCGAGGGTCTCGGTGGCGATGTCGGCGCGCGGCAGCAGCACCCGCTCGATCGGGTCGAGCACGTCGTCGTACTCCGGGAAGTCGGCCAGCAGGCCCTGGCTGGACTGCTCGCCGGTGGGCACCAGCTCCGGCTGGATGCCGAAGTCCCGCACCGCGTCGGCCGTCTGCTCGCCGACGCAGGCGACCTTCACGCCGGCGAAGGCGCGGGCGTCCAGGCCCAGCTCGACGAACTTCTCCCGGACGGCCTTCACCGCGTTCACCGAGGTGAAGACGATCCAGCCGTAGCGGCCGGTGACCAGGCCCTTGACGGCGCGGTCCATCTGCGCGGGGCTGCGCGGCGGCTCGACGGCGATCGTCGGCACCTCCACCGGCACCGCGCCGTACGCACGCAGCCGGTCGCTCATCTCCCCGGCCTGGTCCTTGGTCCGCGGCACGAGCACCCGCCAGCCGAACAGCGGGCGGCTCTCCCACCAGGACAGCCGGCCGCGCTTGTCGACGGCGGTGCCGACGGTGGCCACCACCTGCCCGCTGAGCGGGTCCAGCCCGGCGGTCTTCTCCGCCACGGCCGACAGCTTGGTGACCAGGCTCTTCTGGCCGGTGCCGGAGCCGCCGGTGGTGACGACCACCGGGGTGCTGCCGGCGAGGCCGCCCTCCACCAGGCGCACGGCGGCGTCCGGGAGCTGGTCGGCGGTGCCCTGGAGCACCAGCGTGCCCCCGGCCGACGCGGCGGCACCAGCCAGCGCGGGGAGGTCCACGCCGCTGCGCAGGTCCGCGGTCACCGCGGTGCTGCCCAGCGCCACGCCCGCGAAGGCGGGGACGGCGGTGGCGGTGGCGACGCCCGGCACCACGTCGAAGGGCACGGAGGTGCGGCCGACGGCGAGCACCTCCTTGACGACGTCGTCGGAGGTGTAGGGGTCGCCGGTCACCAGCCGGACGACGACGGCGCCGTTCCTGGCCGCCGCGACGGCGCCCTTGGCCACCTCCGCGGGCTCCCCGGACACCGGCGTGAGCTCGGTACCCGGGTTGGCCTCGCGGACGGCGTCCTGGACGGCCGGGGCGACGTCGGGGTCGACGAGCACCACCGCCGCCTCGGCCAGCGCGGCGCTCGCGCGGGCGGTCAGCATGCCCGGGTCACCCGGGCCGGCGCCGACGAACACGACCCGGCCGGACTGGCCTGCGGTCTTGCGGAAGCGCGTCATGGCGTGCTCCTGATCCTGGCCCGACGAGGTCGGGCGTCTGGTATGGCCCGAGGCGTTCGGGCGTCTTCTGGGGTCTGGGTGGGGCGGGAGGTCACTCGCGGGCCGCCATCAGCGCGGCCGCGCCCCGGTCGAGCAGCTCCGCGGCGAGGCCCCGTCCGAGCGCCGCGGCGTCGGCCGGCGGTCCGGTGGCCGACCCGCGGACGGAGTCGCTGCCGTCGAGGGCGGTCACCGACGCGCGGAGGAACAGCTCGGGGCCGCTCTCCCCCTCGGCGACCTCGGCGTAGGCGGCGACCGGGGCGCTGCACCCGGCCTCGAGCGCGGCCAGGGTGGCGCGCTCGGCCACCACGCAGGCGCGCGTGGCGGGGTCCTCGAGCCGGCCCAGCAGCTCGCGCGTGCGGGCGTCGCTGGTGCGGCACTCCACCGCCAGCGCCCCCTGGGCCGGGGCCGGGAGAACCTGCAGCGGGTCGAGGGTCTCGGTGATCCGGTCGCTGCGGCCGATCCGGCTCAGGCCGGCCCGGGCGAGCACGACGGCGTCCAGGTCACCGGGGCCGCCGGGCGACCCGGCCACCCGCGCGAGCCGGCTGTCGACGTTGCCGCGGATCGGCACGATCTCCAGGCCGAGGCCGAGGGCGCGCAGCTGGGCGACGCGGCGCGGGGCGCCGGTGCCGATCCGCGAGCCGGGCGGCAGCCCGCCGAGGGTCAGCCCGTCGCGGGCCACCAGGGCGTCCCGCGGGTCCTCCCGCACCGGCACGGCGGCCAGGTTCAGCCCCGGCTCGGGCGCGGTGGGCAGGTCCTTGTAGCTGTGCACCGCCAGGTCGACCTCGCCGTCCAGCAGGGCGCGGCGGATCGCGGTCACGAACACGCCGGTGCCGCCCAGCTGGGCGATCGCCGCCGAGGACCGGTCGCCCTCGGTGCTGATCAGCACCAGCTCCACCGGCACGCCGGTGGCGGCGGTCAGGGCGTCGGCGACGGCGCGGGACTGGGTCCGGGCCAGCACGCTGGCCCGGGTGCCCAGCCGCAGCGGGGTCGCGGTGCCGGAGGCCGGGGTCGCGGTGACCTGCACGTCCGTGGCGGTCATGCCGGGCCTCCCGGGCGGTCGGGGTCGACGGTGACGGCGTCGGCCAGCCGGCCGGCGCCGGGCGTGACATCGGCGTCGATGCCCAGCCCGAACAGTGCCCGCAGCGCGCCGGCGTAGTCGGTGCCGCCCGGCGTGGCGGCCAGTTCCTTGACCCGCACGGTGGGCTCGTGCAGCAGCTTGTCGACGACGCGGCGCACGGTGCGGGCGATCTCCGCGCGGGCCCGGGCATCGAGGTCGGGCAGCCGGCCGGCCAGGCGGAGCAGCTCGGCGTCGACGACCTCGGCGGCCTGGCTGCGCAGCGCGGAGACCGTGGGGCCCACCTCGGCGGCCTGCCGCTCGGCGCGGAGCAGCGCCGTCTCGGCTTCGATCATGGCGCGGGCGGTGCTGATGTCGTCGGCCGCCACCGGTCCGGCGGTGGTCTCCCCGTCGCGCCGCTCGCCCTGCAGGAGAGCTCCACGGTTCTCGCTCTGCAGGAGACCCCCACGATTTTCGCTCTGCAGGAGAGCCAGGTCGACGACGTGCACGCCGGGCAGCGCGGCCACGCCGGGGTCCACGTCGCGGGGCAGCGCGAGGTCGATGACCACCAGCGGCCGGTCGCCCCGGCCGGTCATCGCCCCGGCGACGACGTCGGTGCCCACGACCAGCCCGGTCGCGCCGGTGCAGGTGACCAGCACGTCGGCGGCGGCGATCTCCTCGCCCATCCGGGCCAGCGGCGCGGCGCGGCCGTCCACGGCCTCGGCCAGCCGCTCGGCGGACGCCGGGGTGCGGCTGCTGACCACCACGTCGGCGCCGCGGCGGGCCAGCGTGGTGGCGGCGAGCGCACCCATGGAGCCGGCGCCGACGACGAGGACGGGACGACCGGCGAGGACGCCGATGCGGGCCTCGGCCCGGTCGAGGGCCACCGAGACCAGCGAGGCGCCGGCCCGGTCGATGCCGGTCTCGGAGTGCACCCGCTTGCCCACGCGCAACGCGCGCTGGGCGACCGGGTGCAGCGCGCGACCGACCGTGCCCTCCTCGCGGGCGAGGGCGTAGGCGGCGCGCAGCTGGCCGAGCACCTGGGTCTCCCCGACCACCATGGAGTCCAGCCCGGCGGCCACGGTGAACAGGTGGGCCACCGCCTGGTCCTCGTAGTGCACGGTCACGTACGGGGAGAGCTCCTCCACCGTGGCGCCGGCCTGGCGGGCCAGCACCCGGCTGACGTCGGTGACGCCGCCGTGGAAGCGCTCGACCTCGGCGAACACCTCGACCCGGTTGCAGGTGGCCAGCACCAGGGCCTCGCTGACGTGGTCGCTGCCGACCAGCTCGTGCAGCGCCTTGACCCGCTCGTCGGGACCCATCGCGAACTGCTCCAGCAGCGCGACCGGTGCGGTCTGGTGGCTCACGCCCACGGCCAGGAGACTCATGCCGACGCCTCCCCCACGGGCACCCGCTGCTGGCCGAGGAAGGCCAGCACCTGCAGCTCCACGGAGAGATCGACGTGGCGGACGTCGACGCCCGCGGGGGCCGACAGCGTCACCGGCGCGAAGTTCAAGATGCTCCTCACCCCGGCCGCGGCGAGCCGGTCGCAGACCTGCTGGGCGACGTCGGCCGGCGTCGCGATGACCCCGATGGATGCCTGCGTGGCGGCGACCACCGCCTCCAGGTCGGCCACGTCCTGCACCGTCAGCCCGCCGATGCGCTGGCCGACGCGCTCGGGCGCGGCGTCGAGCAGGCCGACGAACTCGAAGCCCCGGCTGCCGAACCCCGCGTAGTCGGCGAGCGCCGAGCCGAGGTTGCCGAGCCCCACGAGCACGCAGGCGCGCGAGCGCTCGGCGCCCAGCACGCGGGCGATCCGCTCGCGCAGGGCGCGCACGTCGTAGCCGACCCCGCGCACCCCGCAGGAGCCGAGGTGGGACAGGTCCTTGCGCAGCCCGGCGGGGTTCACCCCGGCGGCCGAGGCGAGGTCGCCGGAGGAGACGGTGGTCCGGCCGCCGTCGGCGAAGCTGGTCAGCACCCTCAGGTACACGGCCAGACGGGCGACGGTGGCCTCCGGGATCGACCGGGGCCGCGGCTGGATCACGGGCTCTCCACAGCGGTCGCGCCCGGGGGCCCGGCGGGCGCCGGGGGCGGGGCTACGACATCGGGGACGCGGGCGCTCGAAGCGCTCGCGTCCGCCACGGTAACCGCTTGTGAACGCAGGAACAAAGTCGCCGGGGCGGCGACGGGCCGCTGACCTGGACCGATCGGGTCACAGATGTGGTGGAGACCACGATAACCACCGGGCGGCCGCCACCCGGACGGGGGGTGCACCCCCGTGGCCCGCCGGCGCTCAGCCGGCGGTGCCCTCCGGCAGCCCGAGGTCCCGTCGCAGCCGGGGGACGTCGAGCGTGAAGTAGGAGTGCTCCCGGCCGTCGAGGAGCAGCACCGGCACCCGGTCGCCGTACTCGGCCTGCAGCTCAGGGTCGGCGTCGACGTCGACCTGGGCCGGCTCCAGGCCGGCGCGCGCGGCGATCGGGGCCAGCTGCTCGGCCGCGGTCAGGCAGAGGTGGCAGCCCGCGCGCACCAGCAGCTGCAGCCGCTCAGCCACCGGTGCCCCCCGCGTCGGCGGGCGCCGTCGCCGCGTCGTCGGTGCCGGGCAGGCCGAGCTCGCGGAGGCGGGCCCGGCTGACCTTGCCGGTGAGCGAGTGCGGCAGCGACGGGAGGAAGTGGACCGACGTGGGCACCTTGTACCGGGCCAGCGACCCCGCGGCGTGCGCCTGCAGCTCCTCCACCGCCAGCCGTTCCCCCGGCGCCGGGACGACGACGGCCCGCACCGCGGACCCGGTGCGCGCGTCGGGGACGCCGATGACCGCGCTCTCCACCACCGCGGGGTGCTGGTCGAGCACGCGTTCCACCTCGGCCGGGTAGACGTTAAAACCGCTGACGAGGACGAGGTCGCTGCGCCGGTCCACCAGGTGCAGGTCCCCGTCGGCGTCGCGGTAGGCGAGGTCCCCGGTGCCGAGCCAGCCCTCGGCATCGGGCCCGTCGGCCCCGTCGGGCCAGTAGCCGGAGAACAGGTTGGGGCCGCGCACCCAGATCTCGCCGGGGCCCTCGTCGGCGCCGTCCTCGGCGTCCGCGGTGCCGGCGTCGTCGTCGCCCGGGAGCGGCGCCGCGGCCGCGGTGTCCCGGAGCGCCAGCTCCAGCCCCGGCACCGGGCCGCCGATGCAGGCGGGCTTGGCGCGGCCGGTGGCCAGGGTGCTGGCCACGACGGGCGCGGCCTCGGTGAGGCCGTAGCCCTCCCAGACGGTGACGGCGGCGCGCTCGCGCATCGCCGTCCACACCTCCTCGGGCAGCGGGGCGGCACCGGCGGAGGCGCTGCGGACGGCGGCGAACCCCCGGCGGAGCTCGGCGTCCGGGTGGGCGGGGTCCTCGAGGTTGCCGGCGTCGGCCGCGGCCAGCCAGGCCTGGTACATCGGCGGGGCACCCGGCACGGCGGTGACCTGCTCTTCCGCCATGACCGCCAGCGACGCGCGGGGGTCGAAGCTCTCCTGGAGGACCGCGCAGGCCCCGGTGGCCGCGACCAGCCCGAAGCCGGCGTTGAGGCCGTACACGTGGAACAGCGGCAGCACGAGGAGCACGCGGTCGTCGGGACGCACCGGCGGCGGCGTCATGGCCAGGCACTGCTCCTGGTTGGCGCGCAGCGCACCCGAGGTGAGCATCGCGCCCCGCGGACGGCCGGTGGTCCCGCTGGTGTAGCAGAGGAAGGCAAGCGCCGCGGGGTCGTCGGGCACCGCGGGCGCCGGCCCGTCCGCCTCGGGCGGCCCGGGGCAGACCGGCACGCCGTCGAGCGGGTCGCGCACGCCGGTGGCGACCAGCAGCGCGGCCCCGGAGTCGGTGAGCACGTGCTCGAGCTCCGGGTCGGTGTAGGCGGTGTTCACCGGGACGACGACGAGACCGGCACGCAGCCCGCCCAGCACCGCCCGCAGCCAGTCCACCCCGTTGGGCAGCTGGACGGCGACCCGGTCCCCCGCGCTCAACCCGCGGCCGGCGTACCCCGCCGCGACCCGGTCCGCGGCCGCGTCCAGCTCACCCCAGCTGAGCCGTCGGTCCCCGGCCACCACGGCGGGGGCGTCGGGGTCGCGCTGGGCGGCGGCGCGGACCAGCGCGGCCAGCGAGGTGCCTGCCTCGGGCACTGACATCTCCTGTCGTCGGAGCGGCGCGCAACCCGGCCCGCCGCGCGTCCGGGGGCGCGCGGGGGCAGGCTGCCGTGGACGGGCACGGGCGATGTTGTCACCATGGGGCACGCGCCGCAGCCCGCGCGCGCCCTCCGGCGCGCCCGGTGAACGAGGACGGTCCAGGCAGAGCGGGCCGATGAGGAGGTCGAACGCCCGCATGCACCCCCTGGACGCCGAGCGGTCGGCCGACGCCGGCTCCCACCCGCGTCCGACACCGTTCCCCCGCGCGAGCGCCGAGGCCCTGCCCGCGCCCGCGGTGCCACCCGCGCCCGCTCCCGGACCCGCCGAGCTGCCCACCGAGGTCGTCGCGGAGCTCGCCGCCGCGGACCCCGGCCCCGTGGCGGCCGGCGACGTCGACGTCTGGGAGCTGGTGCGCCGCACCCAGGCGGGGGACGCCGAGGCGTTCGGCCGGCTCTACGACCACTACGTCGCGCTGGTGCACCGGTACGCCTACCACCGGGTCGGGGACCGGGCGACGGCCGAGGACGTCACCAGCGAGACCTTCGTCCGCGCGCTGCGGCGGATCGACTCGCTGTCGTTCCAGGGCCGCGACGTCGGCGCCTGGCTGGTGACGATCGCGCGCAACATCATCCGCGACCAGGTGAAGAGCAGCCGCTTCCGGCTGGAGGTCAGCACCGCCGACATGCGCGACGCGGACCGGGCCACCGACGGCCCCGAGGACGCGGTGCTGCAGCACCTGACGAACGAGCAGCTGCTCGCCTGCGTGCGACAGCTGGGGAGCGAGCAGCAGGAGTGCATCGTGCTGCGCTTCCTGCACGGTCTGTCCGTCTCCGAGACTGCCGAGATCATGGGCAAGAAGGACGGCGCGATCAAGGCGCTGCAGCACCGGGCGGTCCGGCGGTTGGCGAGCCTGCTCCCCGAGGGGCTGCGGTGACCCCCGCTCCGCGACCGGCCGTAACCGGCGGGGCCGCCCCGTCGTTGGGCAGGGCGCGGCGGACGGCCGCCGGGAGCAGGACGTGCGCCCAGGTGAGGACGGGAGGTGACGGGTGATCCGGCCCGAGGACGGTTCGACCCTGACCGGCCCCGACACCGGGACCGCGGTCGTCGCGCGCCTCGAGGCCCTCGGCGACCGGCTCGACACCGGCCCCGACCCCCAGTACCGGTCCCGCGCCCGCGCGCGGCTGGTGGCGATGGCCGCCGTCCGCACCCCGGAGCCGACCCCACGCCCCCTGCACCGCCGGCTGCTCGCCGGGCGGGCCGTGGACCGGCCCCCGTCCCGGTGGCGGGGACGGATCACCGCCGGGCTCGCCGGGGCGGCAGTCGGCGTGACCGGTTTGGCCGCCCTGGTCGCCGTGGCGGCCGGCGCGCAGCCGGGGGATCCTCTCTACGACCTCAAGCGCGGCACCGAGCAGACGCAGCTGGCGCTGGCGGGCGACAGCCGCGGCCAGACCCTCCTGGAGCTGGCCGGCACCCGGCTGGAGGAGCTGACCCTCCTCGTCGGCACCGGGGAGCCGGCACTGGTGGAGCACACCCTGCTGATCATGGACGAGCACACCGCCCAGGGGGCCGGCTGGCTCACCGGGCAGGCCGTGCAGTCCCGCGACGCCGCGCCGCTGGGCTTCCTGTCCCGCTGGACCGCCGAGCAGTCGGGCGGGCTCGCGGTCCTGGCCGACGACGTGCCGGCGAGCGCCGCGCCGGCCTACGGGCGCTCCACCGACCTACTGCGCGCCCTCGCCACCCGGGTCGAGGCGCTCCGCGGGGTGCTGCAGTGCCCGGCGGGCCCGGCCGTGGTGGGGGACGACGTCCTGGGCCCCGTCCCCGGTCCCTGCCTCACCGACACCCCGGCGGCCGTCGTCGAGGAGCCCCCTGGCGCGGTCCCGCCCGGGGCCGGCCCGGCCACCGGCGTCCCGCCGTCGGCCGCCCCGTCCGCACCCGCGGTCCCGTCCGCACCCCCCGCTCCCGTCGGCACCCCGGCGGACGAGCCCACGAGCAGCGCGACACCCACGCCGAGCGGCCTCCCCCGGCCGACGCTGCCCACCCTGCCGCGGCCCCCGGTGCCCAGCACCGGCAGCACGCCGCGGACGCCACCCGCGCCGGTGGTCGCCGTCCCGCTGCCCGGCCCCCTGGACGTCTGCCTGCCCCCGCTGATCACCGTCGGCGAGTGCTGACCAGGGCCTGACCCCGGCCACGGCCCCGGCTAGGGTCGCAGCAGCGGTGCCGGGGACGACGTCAGGCCCGGCCCCGGGGTCCTGGGACCGGATCGAGTGAGGGAGGTCGCCGTGCCGCGACTGTCGGTGCGCGGTCGCCGTGCCGCGCAGACCGCCGGGGAGACCCGCGCCCACGTCGCCGGGGCCGCGTCGGCGGCGGCCGCGGAGGTCGCGAGCCCCCCGGCCGTCGAACCCGACCTCACGGCTGCGGCGTTCTTCGACGTCGACAACACCATGATGATGGGCGCGTCGCTGTTCTGGTTCGCCCGTGGGCTGGCGACCCGCAAGTACTTCTCCAGCCGCGACCTCGCCCGCTTCGTCTGGCAGCAGGCCAAGTTCCGCATCGCCGGCAACGAGAGCGCCGACGACATGCTCACCATCCGCGAGAACGCGCTGGCCTTCGTCGCCGGCCGCGAGGTCTCCGAGATCCAGCAGGCCGGCGAGGAGATCTACGACGAGCTGATGGCCGACCGCATCTGGTCGGGCACGCGCGTGCTCGCGCAGCAGCACCTCGACGCCGGCCAGCGGGTGTGGCTGGTGACGGCCACGCCGATCGAGCTGGCATCGATCATCGCTCAGCGGCTGGGCCTGACCGGGGCGCTGGGCACCGTCTCCGAGATCGTCGACCGGCGGTACACCGGCCGTCTCGTCGGCGAGCTGATGCACGGGCCGGCGAAGGCGGAGGCCGTCCTCGCGCTCGCCGAGCGGGAAGGCCTGGACCTGGCCCGGTGCACCGCCTACAGCGACTCGGCCAACGACCTTCCGATGCTCTCGCTGACCGGCACCGCCGTCGCGGTCAACCCGGACACCGAGCTGCGCGCGGAGGCGCGCGCCCGGGGCTGGACGATCCGCGACTTCCGCACCGGCCGGAAGGCGGCGAAGATCGGCGTCCCCACGGTGGCCGCGGCCGCGCTCTCGGGCGGGCTCGTGGGCGGCGCACTGGCGCTGCGCCGGCGCAACAAGCTGCCAGGGTGGGCCGCACAGCCACCGGCCCCGGTCGCCGGGCCGCGGCCGACGCTGCTTCAGGCGCCGAAGACGCTCTTCCGGCGCAGCAGCAGCTGGTAGAGCGAGTGCTGGATGGTCTCGCGCACCTGATCGGTGAGGTTGAAGACCAGCATGGGGTCCTCGGCGGCGGCCGGGCCGTAGGACGCCGTCTCGATCGGCGCGCCGAAGGCGATCAGCCACTTCGACGGCAGCGGAACCAGGCCGAGCGGGCCCAGCAGCGGGAACGTCGGCGTGACCGGGAAGTACGGCAGCCCGAGCAGCCGCGCGGCGGTGCGCGCGTTGCCGATCATCGGGTAGATCTCCTCGGCGCCCACGATCGCGCAGGGGATGATCGGCGCCCCGGTGCGCAGGGCCGCGGAGACGAAGCCGCCCCGGCCGAAGCGCTGCAGCGTGTACCGCTCGCGGAACGGCTTGCCGATGCCCTTGAAGCCCTCGGGGAAGACGCCCACCAGCTCGCCGCCGGTCAGCAGCCGCTCGGCGTCCTCGTTGCACGCGAGGGTGGCGCCGAACTTGCGGGCCAGCGCGCCGACCCCCGGCAGCTCGAAGACCAGGTCGGCGCCGAGCAGCCGGAACCGGCGGCCCGCCGGGTGCTCGTCGTGCAGGGCCACCGTGGTCATCAGCGCGTCGATGGGAAGCGTCCCGGAGTGGTTGGCCACCACCAGCGCCCCGCTGTCGGCGGGCACGTTGTCCAAGCCGAAGGTCTCCACCCGGAACCACCGGCGGAACAGCGGGCGGAGCGCCGGGAGCAGCAGGTGGTCGGCGAGGTCGGGGTCGAAGCCGAACTCGTCGGTCTCGTACTCGCCGGTCAGCCGGCGCTGCAGGAAGTCGACGCCGCCGGCCAGCTGCTCCTCCCAGCCCGGCGGCGGAGGCGGCGCGGCCACGCGGGGTTCGTCGTCCTCGGGGCGCAGCCGGATGACCCTGGCCTCAGGCATCGCGCACCGCCCGCAGCGCCGGGGACGGCGGGGCCGGCCGGAACCGGTGCTCCACGGCCGAGGCGGTGTCGCCGATCCGGCCCAGCACCGACCGCAGCCCACCGCCCACCGTCCGGACGGCGGCCGGGTCGAGGACCGGCGGCACGGTGGTCGCGTAGTCGGCCAGCGCGGCCGCGGTGGTGTAGCGCGGGGTGTAGCCGAAGTCGCGGCGCAGCACCGTCGTGTCGACCACGCGGCCGAAGTTCAGGAAGCGCATCTGCTCCGGGGAGTAGTCGACGAAGCCGAACCGGCGCGACAGCCGGCCGACCGAGCCCAGGGCCGGCGTGGGCAGTGGCAGCTCGATGCGACCGAGCCGGCGGATGGCCTGCGACAGCAGGAGGGTGCCCTCGCCGCCCACGTTCACGGTGCCGGCGAAGTCGCCGGTGGTCGCCCGCGTCAGCACCGCGAGCGCGTCGTCCTCGTGCAGCAGCTGCACCCGGGCGTCGTAGCCCAGGGCCGTCGGCACCAGCGGCATGCGCAGGAAGCCGGTCAGCAGCGAGTCGATGCGCGGACCGATGAAGTTGGTGAACCGGAGCACGGCCACGTCGACGTCGGGCCGGCGGCGGCCGAAGGAGCGCACGTAGCCCTCGATGTCGACGCTGTCCCGGGCGAAACCGCCGGAGGGCACCTGCCGCGCCTGCATGGCCTCGGTGAAGACGGCGGGGTCGCGCGACGAGGCGCCGTAGACGGCGCTGGTCGACTTCAGCACGAAACGGCGCACCGACGACGCCCGCTGGCAGGCCGCCAGCAGCTGCATGGTGCCGATGACGTTGAGCTCCTTCATCGGCACCCGCCCGCCGGAGCCGGCCGGCGTGGAGCTGATGTTCATGTGCACGACGGTGTCGACCGACGCCGCCGCGATGACCTTGCCGATCAACGGGTTGCGGATGTCGGCCCGGACGAACTCGGTGCGACCCAACCGGCGCAGCATGGCCGGCGACGGGGGGACCGTGTCCACCCCGATGACCCGCTGGATGCGCGGGTCGGAGGCGAGCTCGGCCGCCAGCGCGCCACCCAGCCACCGGCTCACGCCGGTGACGAGGACGACCGCAGGCGGCACGAGCCTCAGCTCACTTCTTGTTGCGGCGCTGGACGCGCGTCTTCTTCAGCAGCTTGCGGTGCTTCTTCTTCGCCATCCGCTTGCGCCGCTTCTTGATGACCGAACCCACGTGTGCTCTCCCGACTTCGCGAAATGATCAGCTCGAACGCGGCCGCAGGAGCCTGCCCTGCCGTCGCCCGGCGACCGAGCGTACCCGAGCCACCCCGCGGCGATGCTGGAACACCGTCACCCTCCGGGCGACACCGCGGGCGATGACACCATCACCCTCCGGGCGACCCCGCGGCCACCGGCCGTGCCCCTGTCGCGCTGAGCCGTTTCGTCACGCCTGCGCGGACCCCTCCGGGCCCACTCGGCGCGACAGGGCACTCGGGCGATGTCGGGTGAAGCGATCAGGCGATGTCGGTGTAGGCGTCGCGCAGGTAGTCCTGCACGGCGCGCTCCGGCACGCGGAACGAGCGGCCGACGCGGACGGCGGAGAGCTCACCGGCGTGGACGAGGCGGTACACGGTCATCTTGGAGACGCGCATCATCGAGGCGACCTCGGCGACGGTCAGGAAGGTGACGGCGGCGCGGGGGGCCGGGACGGCCGGGCGGCCGATCGGCATGGCGGCGGGGTGCTGGGCCGGCACGGGGCGGGCGACCGCCGCGGCGCTCATCGGGCGACCCATCTGACGGGGCATGGGCATCCCCGGACGGACGACGGTGGCGGCAGCGTGGCGCTGGGGCATGGTCATGTCTTCGTCTCCGGAACCTAGCTCGTGTCGTGGCGCCGGCTTCCCCACCGGCAACTGAACACGCACGCGCTGGTACTGAGAGTAAGGGGGCGGGCGTGACTGAAGCGATGGGTGAAACGAACAGGCGGACCGGTCCGTCCTAGGCAGAACTACACCTATGCAACACGGTGCACACGCGTTCCGGCGCGTTTCGCGACACGGTGAGAACTCAGTGACGCAGGGTGGTGCAGATCCGCCCCGATGTGCACTATCGTGTTCGCCCACTCACGCCCGGTGCGCGTCGACCTGTCGACACGGGAAGGCGCCGGCACCGCGTCCTGCCGTGTCGACGTCAGGACTTGTCGTCAGGTCGCGTCCCGGCCCAGCTCCACCGAGCGCGCGTGCGCCGCCTCGATCGCGGCCATGAGCGCCGCCCGGACGCCGTGCTTCTCCAGCTCCCGGATCGCGGCGATCGTCGTGCCACCGGGGCTGGAGACCGCCTCGCGCAACTGGACCGGGTGCTCGCCGGAGTCGCGCATCATCACCGCCGCACCCAGCGCCGTCTGGACTATGAGGTCCGCGGCCAGCGCGCGCGGCAGCCCCAGCAGGATGCCCGCGTCGACCATCGCCTCGACCAGGTAGAAGAAGTAGGCGGGCCCGCTCCCCGACAGCGCGGTGACGGCGTCCTGCTGAGACTCCGGCACCCGGCGCACGCGCCCGACCGCCGCCAGCAGCGCCTCCGCCTCGTCCAGGTGCTCCTCCCCCGCGTGCGCACCGGCCGAGAGCACGCTCATGCCCTCGTCCACGAGCGCCGGGGTGTTCGGCATGACGCGCACGACCGGGACCCCGGGCGGGAGCGCCGCCTCGATGCGCGCCGTGGGCACGCCCGCGGCCACGGAGACCACCAGGTGCCCGTCGTCGACGTGCGCCGCGACCAGCCCGAGGAGCGTGTCGATGTCCTGCGGCTTCACCGCCAGCAGCAGCACCCGCGCCCGGGCCGCGGCGTCGGCGAGCCCCACCGCGGGGACCCCGTAGCGCTCGGTGAGCTCGGCGGCGCGCTGCGGGCTCCGCTCGACGACGAGGAGCCCGTCGGCCCCGCCGCGCCGGACGAGGCCGGACAGCAGCGCCTCGCCGATCTTGCCGCCGCCGACGACGGCCAGGCCGCGGCGACCGGTCGCGGTCACGGCCGCACCACCGCGACGGACAGCTGCCCGCGGACGGCGTGCCCGGCGGCGGGCAGGCGGCGCTGCTCCTCGGTCGGTTCTCCCCAGGGCATGACGGGCTCCCAGCTGTCGGGCGCGCGGTCGTCCCGGGCCGCGCGCTCACCGGTGACGGCGATCGGTCGTGGGTCGACGGCCGGCTCCCCGTCGCCCGCCGTCCGGACGTCGAGGCACCGGACGGACGCCGGCCCGGCGGCCGGGCCGACCACGCCCCCGACACCCCGCGCGGCGCCCACGGGAGGCATCGGGGCGCGGCGGGCACGCGGACGGACGGGCACGCCCGAAACCGTAGTGCTCCGGCGTGTGCCGGCTCCGGGCGCCGGGTAGCGCCGCCGTCATGGCAGGAGAACTGGACGGGATGAGGGTGGCCGTGCTGGCTACCGACGGTGTGGAGCAGGTCGAGTTGGACCGCCCCTGGCAGGCGCTCGAGGAGGCCGGCGCCGAGCCGGAGCTGGTGTCGTTCTCGACGGGGACGATCACCGCCTACGACCACATCGACAAGGGCGAGCGGCGCACGGTCGACACCGACCTCGGCTCGGCCGACCCCGACGACTACGCGGCCCTGGTCCTGCCCGGCGGCGTCATCAACGGGGACTTCGTGCGCGCGGACGCCGACGCGGTGACCTTCGTGAAGGCGTTCTTCGACGCGGGGAAGCCGGTGGCCGCGATCTGCCACGCCCCGTGGGTGCTGATCGAGGCCGGTGTGGTCCGCGGCCGCCGGATGACCTCCTGGCCCTCGCTGCAGACCGACCTGCGCAACGCGGGCGCCGACTGGGTGGACGAGGAGGTCGTGGTCGACGGCAACCTGGTGACCAGCCGCAAGCCCGACGACCTCGACGCCTTCGGGGCGGCGATCGTGGAGGAGTTCGCCCCGTCGCGCGACGCCGAGCCGGCCGACGCCTGACCGGCGGTCAGGAGGTCGCGAGGAGCGTCGCCGCCGGGGCGATCGTGAGCAGGGTGCCCGCGAACACCAGGACGGCGAGCAGGCGGGCACCCACCGGTTCGGTGCCCTGGCGCTCGCGCCACAGGTTCACCCCGGCCACGAGCCCGGTGACGGCCAGCGGGGCCAGGAACACCGCCAGGTGCGGGATCAACTCCCAGAGCACGGTGGCGGCGAAGTAGATGCCGACCCCGGCCGCGAGGGCGATGACCAGCTCGCCGGCGAAGCGGAGCCAGGCCAGTGCGCTCTCGCGGGGGGTGGCGTCGAGGTCGGCGTCGTCCGCCCGCACCACGGGGATCGGCCCGGTGGACGCCACGCCGTCACGAGGGGCTGCGCCGGCCGCTGTCGCCCCGCGGGCGGGCCGGCGGGTGGTCGTGCGCTGCGCACCGGCCGCCTCCGCCGCCTCGGCGGGGCGCCGGAGCGGCGGCACCGGACCGGAGGGGTGCGGGACCCCGGGCTTGCGTTCGGGCCGCAGCCCCGGGATCGCGGCGGTCACGGGGTCGGCGGCCCGGCCGGCCGGCCGGCTGCCCCGCGCGGCCGCGGGCGCCGGCTCGGGGACCTGCAGGTCGCTGCGGCGCCGGCCGTAGCCGGCCCGGTCGGCGCCGGCGTCGGCGCGCCGCTGGCGGATGCCCGTGTCGTCGTCGTCGTCGGAACGCCGGCGTCGGGCGGTGCGGGCGGCGGACTCGATGCCGGCCTCGCGCAGGATCTCGGCGAGCGAGCGTCCTCCCGTGTCCGGGTTCCAGTCCGGTTCGGCCATCACGCCCCTCCCAACGAGTCCAGCCGGCGGAGGATGACTCCCTCGCGCAGCGCCCACGGACAGATCTTCACGCACCGTACGTCCAGCGCACGCAGAGTTGCGGCAGCGACAACCGCTCCAGCGGGAACCTGGTGCGCGCGGTCGGGTGAGACCCCTCGGAGCTCGGCCAGCGCCGAGCTCTCGATCCGCGAGATGAAGCCGACCAGCTGCCCCAGCCCGTCGGCGGTGAGTTCGCGCGGCACCTGCAGCCCCGCCGAGTAGGGGGCGGCGCCGGTCAGGCGGGCGAGGGTGCGGAAGGTCTTGCTGGTGGCTGCCACCAGGTCCGGCGTCCCGACGTCGCGGAGCTTCCCCGCAGCCGGCTCGATCAGCGCGTCGGCGTACTCCGCGAGTTCGTCGAGCGCCGCCAGATCCGGTCGTCCGCCCCGCTGCGCCCCGGGCAGGAAGCGCCGGGTCATGCGACCGGCGCCGAGCGGCAGGGACAGGGCGACGTCCGGGTCCTCGTCGACGCCGCTGGCGAGCTCGAGCGAGCCGCCGCCGATGTCGAAGACCAGCAGCCGCCCCGCGCTCCAGCCGAACCACCGGCGGACGGCGAGGAAGGTCAGCCGGGCCTCGTCCTCACCGCTGAGGACCTGCATTTCGACGCCGGTCCGCTCCCGGACGCGGTCGAGCACCTCGAGGCCGTTGGCCGCATCGCGGATGGCGGAGGTGACCATCGCGAGCAGTTCCTCGCAGCCCTGCTTCTCGGCCTGGTCGCAGGCGTTCTGCACCGCCCGCAGGAGCGCCTTCTCCCCCGCCTTGGACAGCATCCCGTCGTCCCCGATCTGCTCGGCGAGCCGCAGCAGCCAGCGGTCGTCGTGCATCGGCGTGGGGTGCGCACCGCGGTGGGCGTCCACCACCAGCAGGTGCACCGTGTTCGAGCCGACGTCCAGCACACCCAGCCGCATGCGGCCGATTCTGCCGGACGTCACCCTGCCGGGCCCCACCGCGAGGCGGTGAGCGGAGCGGGAGCAGGGGGCCCTTCTACGCTGGCCCGGTGGAGAACGAGCCCCCCGACGAGGTCGCCCCCGACTTCGCCCGGGAGTGGGTGGAGTTCCCCGACCCGGCCGATCCCGGGCACGTCGTCCGCGCCGACCTGACCTGGCTCACGTCGGCGTGGACCTGCGTGTTCGGCCGGGGCTGCGCGGGGGTGGTCGAGGGGCGTGCGGACGACGGCTGCTGCAGCCACGGCGCGTTCTTCACCGACGAGGACGACCTGCACCGGGTCACCGCCGCGGTGGCCGACCTGACCGACGAGGACTGGCAGCTCGCCCGCGTCGGACGCGGCGCGTGGACCGAGGAGGACGACGCCGAGGAACCGGAGGACGGGCGCACCCCCGAGGAACCGGAGGACGGGCGCACCCCCGAGGAACCGGAGGACGGGCGCACCGCCGACGACGCCGGCGGACCCGTGCGGTCGCTGCGGACCCGCGTGGTGGACGGCGCCTGCGTCTTCCTCAACCGCCCCGGGTTCGCCGGCGGCACGGGGTGCGCGCTGCACCGGATGGCGCTGCGCACCGGGCTGCACCCCCTCACGACCAAGCCGGACGTCTGCTGGCAGCTGCCGGTGCGCCGCGAGCAGGAGCACGCGGACCGGCCCGACGGCACGCGCGTGCTGGTGTCGACGATCGGCGAGTTCGACCGGCGCGGGTGGGGGCCCGGCGGCCACGACCTGCACTGGTGGTGCACCGGCTCCCCGACCGCGCACGTCTCCCCCGAGCCCCTGGTCGAGACCTACGCCGCGGAGCTGGTCGCGCTGCTCGGTGGCCCGGCGTACGCCGAGCTACGCCGGCTGGCCGAGTTGCGGCTGGACCAGGGCCTGGTCGCCCCCCACCCGGCCAGCCCCGCCCTTGCCGGGCCGGTGCCCGTCCAGCTGCACCGGCGCCGTCCCGAGGCGTGACACCGCACGGGCCCGGAAGGTCTGCCGGTAGGCCCGGGGAGAGACCCCGCGCCGGCGGGTGAACTGCTCGCGGAGCCCCGCCGCCGTCCCGAACCCGACCAGCCGGGCGATCTCCTCGACCGGGGCGTCGCTGTTCTCCAGGAGCTCCTCGGCCGCCGCCAGCCGCTGCGCGAGCAGCCAGGCGTGCGGCGTCGTGCCGGTGGTGGCCTTGAACCGCCGGGCGAAGCTGCGCGGGCTCATGAGCGCCCGCCGGGCGAGGACGTCGACGGAGAGGTCCTCGGCGAGGTGGTGGCCGGCCCACTCCAGCACCAGGCCGAGCAGGTCGTCGGAGCAGGCGGGGACCGGGGCGTCGATGAACTGCGCCTGCCCGCCGTCGCGGTGCGGCGGGACGACCATCTCCCGGGCCAGCGCGTTCGCCGCGGCGGCGCCCCACTCCCGGCGGACCAGGTGCAGCAGCGCGTCGACGCCGGCCGCCGTGCCCGCTCCGGTGAGGATGCGCCCGTTGTCGACGTAGAGCACCGCCGGGTCGACGTCGAGCTGCGGATAGCGGGCGGCGAGCTCGCCGGCGTAGCGCCAGTGCGTGGTCACGCGCATCCCGTCGAGCAGACCGGTGGCGGCCAGGGCGAAGACGCCCGTGCAGTGGCTCACCAGGATCGCGCCCCGGGCGTGGGCGCGCCGGAGCGCGTCCAGCAGCGCCGGTGACGGCAATCGGTCGACCACCTCCCAGGCGGTCACCAGCACGATGTCGGACCGGTCCAGCCGGTCGAGGCCGTGCTCGACGAGGATGCCGATGCCGGTGTCCGTGCGCAGGACGCCCGGGTGCTCGGCGACCAGCGCGAAGTCGAAGCGGGGCAGGCCGATCTCCGGGCGCTCGTAGCCGAACACCTCGTTGCTCACCCCCAGCCCGAAGCTGGCGACGAGGCCCTCGCCGACGACGAGGCTGACCACGAGCGGGCGTCCCTCTGCCATGGGCACACTATGGCAGAAAAGCTGCGGTAGCGGTCACTCCTGCCACTCGTGCGGACGGGCGGCCGGCGCGACGCTTCTCCCATGTTGCTGATCACCTGCCCCGTCACCAGGACCGACGAGTTCGTCGCCGACCGGCGCATCCGGTCGGTCACCAACCACCCGACGCACATCGCGCTGCACGTGGAGTGCCCCGCCTGCGGTGCGGTCCACGTCTACCCGACCGGCCGCCGGTGGGAGGCGACGCGGGCCGCCCGCGCCGCCGCTCCCGTCCGGCAGGCGCCCGAGCTGCACCCGGCCTAGCATCGAACACATGAGCGAACCGAACTCTGCCGACCAGACGACCGAGAAGGACCCGGACGACTGGGTGACCGGCGACGAGCCCGCCACCGGCGCCCAGAAGAGCTACCTCGAGACGCTGGCCCGGGGTACCGACGAGGAGATCCCCGACGACATCTCGAAGGCCGACGCGTCCAAGAGGATCGACGACCTCAAGGACGACTGACCGGGGCGGGTCCCGCCTAGCTAGGCCTCCAGCTTGTAGCCCAGGCCCCGCACCGTGAGCAGGTACTTCGGGTTCGCGGGGTCGGGCTCCAGCTTTGCCCGCAGCCGCTTGACGTGGACGTCGAGGGTCTTGGTGTCGCCCACGTAGTCCGACCCCCACACGCGGTCGATCAGCTGGGCCCGGGTGAGCACGCGGCCGGCGTTGCGGAGCAGGAACTCCAGCAGATCGAACTCCTTGAGCGGCAGGGCGACCTGATCGCCGTCGACCGCGACCACGTGCCGCTCGACGTCCATGCGGACCGGCCCGGCGACCAGCACGCCGCCCTCGGCGGGGGCGGCGTCGGCCGCCTCGCCCCGGCGGCGCAGGACCGCCCGGATGCGGGCGACGAGCTCCCTCGCCGAGTACGGCTTGGTCACGTAGTCGTCGGCGCCCAGCTCGAGGCCGACGACCTTGTCGATCTCGGCGTCCTTGGCCGTCAGCATGATGATCGGCACGTTGCTGCGGGCGCGGAGCATGCGGCAGACCTCCGTCCCGGGCAGGCCGGGGAGCATGAGGTCGAGCAGCACGATGTCGGCCCCGCCGCGGTCGAACTCCGCCAGCGCGTCGGGCCCGGTGGCGGCCACGACGGTCTCGAACCCCTCCCGCCGCAGCATGTAGGACAGTGCGTCGGAGAAGGACTCCTCGTCCTCGACGACCAGGACTCGGCTCATGTGTGCTCGTTCTCCCGATTCTGCGTTGCGGAGGCGGACGACTCCGCCGCCGGGTTCTCGGCGGGACCGGCGAGCGGGATGCGCAGGGTGAAGGTCGACCCCAGCCCCTCCTCGCTCCAGACCGTCACGGAACCACCGTGGTTGCTGGCGACGTGCTTGACGATGGCGAGCCCCAGCCCGGTCCCCCCGGTGCTGCTGGCGCGGGACTGGTCCACCCGGTAGAAGCGCTCGAACACCCGGTGCCGGTCGGCCCGCGGGATGCCGATGCCGCTGTCGGTCACGGCGATCTCCGCGAACCCCGACCGCGCGCGGGCCGCGACCGCGACCCGGCTCTTCCCCGTGCTGTAGGCGACCGCGTTGGCCAGCAGGTTGGTCACCGCGGTGACCAGCTGGCCCTCCACCCCGCGCACCACGAGGCCCGGTTGCCCGCCGACCACGATCTCCAGCTCCTTGGCGCGGGCAGCGGTGCGCGTGCGGTCGACCGCCTCGCCGAGCACCCGGTCCACGTCCACGGGCACCAGCTCGGGCAGCGGCTCGCCGCCCTGCAGCCGGGAGAGGTCGATCAGCTCGCGCACGAGCCGGCCCAGCCGGTCGGCCTCGTGGGCGATCCGCGCCGCGAAGCGCTGCACCGCCTCCGGGTCGTCGGCGGCGCCCTCGATCGCCTCGGCGAGCAGGGCGAGCGCCCCCACCGGCGTCTTCAGCTCGTGACCGACGTTCGCCACGAAGTCGCGGCGCACGGCCTCGACCCGCCGCGCCTCCGTGACGTCCTGCAGCACCAGCGCGACCGGCCCCGCGGGCGTGCCCGCGCCGGTGTCGAGCCGCACGCCGTGCACGCCGACCAGCCGCGGCCCCGCGCCGACCAGGTCGCCGGGCAGCCGGACGTCGGCCCGCCGGGTGCCACCGCTGCGCACCGCCCGGGCCAGCGTGAGCAGCTCGGGCACCAGCAGCCGGGTGCCCCGGACGATGCCCAGCGCGCGGGCCGCGGGGTTGGCCAGCAGCACGGCGTCGTCGATGCCCACCACGACCAGGGCGGGGTCCATCAGGTCCACGAGCCGACGCGCCAGCGCTGCCTCGGGCAGCGGGACGGACCCGCCGTCGAGGGGATGGCGCCCCAGGTCGGGGCGGGAGCGGATGATGACGGTGGCGGCCACCACCCCACCCAGGAGGAGGCCGACCACCAGGGCGACCAGTGGACTCACGGCCCAGATGCTAGGTGCGCGGCGGCGAGGCACCATGATCCGGCGAGAGGTTCACCGCTCGGACGGGTCACTGTTCACCGGCGGGTGGGCCGGAGTTCACCCCGCAGCGGCCGGATCGGTCCCGGCCGCGCCTACTGTCGCCGGGTAATCACGACGAGAGGACGACCGTGCGGGACAGCTACCACGAGGAACTCGACGACATCAACGCCTGCCTGGTGGAGATGGCCAACTCCGTGGGCTCGCAGATGAGCACGGCCACGACGGCGCTCCTGGACGCCGATGTCGCCCTGGCCGACCTGGTGATCGCCGGCGACGACCAGATCGACGCCACCCGCGAGAACATCGAGCAGCGCACCTTCACGCTGCTCGCCCGGCAGCAGCCGGTGGCCGGCGACCTGCGCACCATCACGACCGCCATGCGGATCGTCGCCGACCTCGAGCGGATGGGCGACCTGGCCGCGCACATCGCCAAGGTGGCGCGCATGCGGTTCCCCGACCACGCGGTGCCGCAGGAGGTGCGGCCGGCCTTCCTCGAGGCGGGCAACGTGGCGGAGCTGCTCATCACGAAGACCGCGACGGTCATCGCCAAGCGCGACGTCGAGGCCGCCCAGGAGCTCGAGACCGACGACGACGCGATGGACCAGATCCACCGCGGGCTGTTCCGCCAGCTGCTGAGCGAGGACTGGCCGCACGGCATCGAGTCGGCCATCGACATCACGCTGCTGGGCCGCTACTACGAGCGCTTCGCCGACCACGCGGTCAGCGTCGCCCGCCGGGTCTGCTACCTGGTCACCGGCGAGCGCTACGACACGACGACCTCGTCATCCGTCGGATGACACCGCGGCCAGGAGCCGTCCCCCGGGTGGGCTGAGCCCTTCCCGCCGATCCTCGGGAACCCTGCGGGCCCCGCTCGTCGCGGCGCCTCGCAGGGCGGCTCCGTGCGCCCTCTCGGGGGACGCTCCGCGCCCCCGCTCGCCGATGCGCCTCGCGGGGAGGGCGAGGACGCCTCAGCCGGCGGAGCGGGCGGCAGCGGTGCTGCGCGACCCCGGTGGTGCGCGGAGAGGACACGTCTGACCGCACCACCGGACGTCCAGCCGCGTCACGGCGCGGCTGGACGTCCGGTGGCCCGGCTCGACCCGGCTCGCCTCAGCCGGCGGAGAGGTCCAGCCGTCCGCCGTCGGCTCGCATCCGCCCGGCGGGTCCAGCGCTTCCTCGGGGACCCCTCGTCAGCGCTTGCCCTGGTTCTTGACCGCCTCGATGGCGGCCGCCGCGGCGTCGGGGTCGAGGTACTCGCCCCCGGCCTTCACCGGCCGCAGGTCGTCGTCGAGGTCGTAGCGCAGCGGCACACCGGTCGGGATGTTGAGCCCGACCACCTCGTCGTCACCCATGCCGTCGAGGTGCTTCACCAGCGCCCGCAGGCTGTTGCCGTGGGCGGCGACCAGCACGGTCTGCCCGAGCCGCAGGTCGGGGACGATCGCGTCGTACCAGTACGGCAGCATCCGCACGACGACGTCGGCGAGGCACTCGGTCGCCGGGCGCGCCTCCGGCGGCAGGAACGAGTAGCGGGCGTCGCCGTCCTGGGCGAACTCGCTGCCCGGCTCGATGGGCGGCGGCGGGGTGTCGTAGGACCGCCGCCAGGTCATGAACTGCTCCTCGCCGTACTCGGCGAGCGTGGCGGCCTTGTCCTTGCCCTGCAGCGCGCCGTAGTGCCGCTCGTTGAGCCGCCACGACCGCTTCACCGGGATCCACTGCCGGTCGGCCTCGTGCAGCGCCAGCTCGGCGGTCATGATCGCCCGGCGCAGCAGCGAGGTGTGCGAGACGTCGGGCAGCAGCCCGTGCTCGGCCATCAGGCGTCCGCCGCGGGCGGCCTCCTCGCGCCCCTCCCCGGTGAGCGGGACGTCCACCCAGCCGGTGAAGAGGTTGGCCTTGTTCCACTCGCTCTCGCCGTGGCGGAGCAGCACCAGGGTTCCCGTGGAGGTCGTCACGGCGATCATCCTGCCCGACGGCGTCCCGGCGGGCAGCGGAGCGTCAGGCGAGCACCATCTCCCGCTCGCCGTCCCGCGCCCAGCGCACCGCCCCGGCGACCACCTCGGCGGCCTCGCGCAGCTGCGCGTCGGTGTGCGTCGCCATGACGGTCAGCCGCAGCACGCCCTTGCCGCGGGGCACGGCCGGGTAGGCCACCGCGTTGGTGTAGACGCCGGCGTCGAAGCTCGCCCCCCACGCCGCGGCGGTGACCGCCTCGCTGCCGGTCGGCACCGCCAGGACGGCGCCGCGGCCGGGCACCGGCGCCGCTCCCGCCTCGGCCAGGGCCCGCCGCAGCAGCTCCCCGTTGTGCTGCAGCCGGGCCAGCCGCTCGGGCTCGGTGCGGAGGATGCGCAGCGCGGCGAGGGCGGCGGCCACCGACGCCGGGTCGTTCGCGGCGCTGAAGACGTAGGGCACGGCGCCGGCGCGGATGCCGTCGGCGGCGGCCCGCGAGGTCATCACCGCGCCGCCGACGCTGGCCAGCGACTTGCTGAGGGCGACCGTCACCGCGTCGACGCGGTCGAGCACGCCCACCTGCTCGGCGGCGCCGCGCCCACGGGCGCCCAGGACGCCGAGCCCGTGCGCCTCGTCGACCACGAGGCGGGCGCCGTACCGCCGGCACAGCTCGGTGATCCCGGCGAGCGGCGCGAGCTCACCGGTCATCGAGTAGACACCGTCGACGACGACGACGGCCCCCGCCCGCGGGTCGAGGCGCTCCAGCCGGCCCGCGAGGGAGTCCAGGTCGTTGTGCCGCCAGCGCACGACCGTGCCCCGGCTGGCCGCCGCCGCGGCGTGCAGGCTGGCGTGCACGTGGGCGTCGACGAGCAGCACGTCGTCGGGGCCGCAGACCGTCGACAGCAGCGCCAGGTTGGCGTTGACGCCCGAGGAGGTGAGCACCGCCGCCTCGGTGCCGTAGAGGTCGGCGAGCTCGGCCTCGAGCTCCAGGTGGAGAGCGGTGGTCCCGTTGAGCACCCGGCTGCCCGACGCGCTCGTGCCGTAGCGGCGCAGGGCGGCGCCGGCCGCCTCCACGACGCGCGGGTCGCCCGCGAGCCCGAGGTAGTTGCCGGTGCCCAGGTTGATGCGCGCCCGGCCGTCGGCGTAGGTGGTCACCGGCAGGGGGGCGCCGCCGGTGGGGACGGCGTGGGTGGCCACGCCCGTGCGGGTGTGCTCGCGGAAGAGGGCGGCCAGCGGGTTCTGCAGCAGCGGGGCGAAGGGGTCGCGTCGCCCCGTGCCCGGGTGGTGGGCGTGGTCGGGCACGGGGGACTCCCTCCGGTTCGGCGCGGGGAGTCCCGCTCGCGTCGCGCGCCAGCCTGGGCGGCGGACCCGCCGTCGTCAACTCTGCGTTGCCCCATCGGGTCAGTGCGTGACCGACGACACCCGCTTCGGCCGGCCGGGCAGCCAGATCAGCACCACCACCGCCGCGACGAGGGTGGCCGTGGCGGTGCCGATCGCCGTCAGGTGCATCGCGGTGACGAAGGCGTCGCGGGCCGGGTCGACCACCGCGGCGGCGGCGCGGGCCACCTCCGGCGTCCCTTCGGTCTGCGCGCGCCGCACGGCGTCCAGCGTCGCGACGACCGACTGCCGGGCGTCGTCACGCGCTCCGGCCGGCAACCCGTCCGCCGCGGAGCCCAGCTGCGCGGAGTAGGTGGCGGCCAGCAACGAGCCCAGGATCGCGACGCCGAGGGCGCCACCCACCTGCCGCACGGAGTTGTTGACCGCGGCCCCGGCGCCGGCCTTCTCCCGGGGCACGACGGACATGATCGACTCGGTCGCGGGAGCCATCACCGCGCCCATGCCGAGCCCCTGCACCGAGAGGACCAGCAGCAGCAGCCAGACCGGCGAGGTGAGGTCGAGCAGCTGCACGCCGAGGAACGACAGGGTGATGAGCAGGAAGCCGGTCGCGCAGACGACCTTGGCCCCGAACCGCTCGGCCAGCCCGGAGCTCCGGGGCGCCATGAGCGCCATGCCGAGCGCCACGGGGATCAGCGCCGCGCCGCTCTGCAGCGGCGAGTAGCCGCGTACGCCCTGCAGGTAGAACACCAGGTAGAACGTGGCGCCGAGGAGCGCGAAGAAGTTCAGGCCCAGGGCCGCTGCGGCGGCGGAGAAGGCCGGGTTGCGGAACAGCGAGACGTCGAGCGCCGGGTGGGCCGACCGGCGCTGCAGCCAGACGAAGAGCGCCAGCAGGACCAGGCCGCCCAGCAGCGGCACGAGGACGCCCGGCGTGGTCCACCCCGCGCCGCCACCGCCGTGGATGATGCCGTAGACGAGGCCGGCGAGCGCGGCGATCGACAGCAGCACGCCGGGCAGGTCCAGCCGTCCCGGGGAGGGGTCCTTCGACTCCGGGACGAAGGCGAGCACGGCGACGATGCCGAGCACCGCCACGGGGACGCCGACGAGGAAGACCGCGCCCCACCAGAACTGCTCCAGGACCGCACCGCCGGCCAGCGGGCCACCCGCGACCGCGATCCCCGCCGTCCCCGCCCAGACGCCGATGGCGCGCCCGCGCTCGCGGGGCGGGAAGACGTTGGTGATGACGGCGAGCGTCGTGGGCTGGACCGCTGCCCCGCCGATGCCCATCACCGCCCGCCAGGCGATCAGCTCCAGGGGGCTGTCGCTCAGTGCGGCGAGCACCGACCCCACGGCGAAGATGCCCAACCCGATGAGCAGCACCCGCCGGCGGCCGATCCGGTCGCCGATGACGCCCCAGGTGAACAGCAGGCCGGCGAACACGAGGATGTAGGCGTCGACGACCCACTGCAGCTCGCCCTGGCTGGCGTCCAGCTCCCGCTGCAGCGTCGGGAGGGCGACGTTGAGGATCGTGTTGCCCATGATCACCACGAGCAGGCAGACCGTCATGGTGGCCAGCACCCACCAGCGGCGGGCGTACCCGGGGGGCAGCTCGTCGCCGGGCGCCTCCGCGCCCGGCCGGGACCTGTCGGTCGCCGTCACGCCCTGCTGTCGGGGTCGGCACCGGGGCGGCGGCCGGGATCGGCGAAGGCGGCGAAGGCCTCCAGGTTGCGCAGGGACTCCCCGCGCTTGACCCGCCAGTCCCACTCCCGGCGGATCGACGTGCCGAACCCGATCTCCAGCATCGTGTTGAAGTGGTCGTCGGCGTAGCTGAGGACCGACCCGAGCAGCCGGTCGAGCTCCTCGGGCGTGACGGCGGTGTGCGGCAGCCGGCCGGTCAGGTAGACGTCGCCCACGGAGTCGATCGAGTACGCGACCCCGTACATGCGCGCGTTGTGCTGGAGCAGGTAGGTCCACAGCTGCTCGCGGTTCTCGTCGGGCTGGCGGCAGACGAACGCCTCCACCCGCAGCGCGTGGTCGCCCACGATCAGGCCGCACACCGTCTTCAGCTTCTTGGTCCCCGGTAGGTCGACCAGCCAGGTGCCCGGCCGCGGGTGCTCGTGCACCAGCTCGGTGTCGCGCAGCGTCCGGTCGATGACGGCGTCGAGCTCCTCGACGGTCCGGCTCACCGGGCCACCCCCATCCCGGGCAGGGCCCGGAGCCGCCCGGGCCGGCGGTCCCGCAGCGGGCGGGCCTGCGGTGCGGCCATCTCGGCCGCCGCGGAGGTGTAGGCCGCGACGAGCGCATCGGCGGTGCGGTCCCAGGAGAACGCGGCCGCGTGCCGGCCGGCGCCGGCGGCGAGGAGCTCGCGGCGGGCGAGGACCGCGCGCACCGCACCGGCGTAGTCGTCGGCGCGGTGGCCGTCGACGAGCACCCCGGAGACGCCGTCGCGCACCGCCGTCGGCAGGCCGCCCACGGCCGCCGCGACGACCGGGGTCCCGCAGGCCTGCGACTCGAGGGCGACCAGCCCGAACGACTCGTTGTGGCTGGGCACGACCGTCGCGTCCGCGGCGCGGTAGAACTCGGCCAGCCGGGCGGGCGGCTGGGGCGGGTGGAACCGCACCACGTCCCCGATGCCGAGGGACCGGGCGAGCTCCTCCAGCTGGCGGGGGGCGTCCAGGCCGGTGCCGCTCGGCGCACCCACCACGTGCACCTGCAGGCGGGCCCGCAGCGCCGGATCGTCGGCCAGCATGCGGGCAGCGGTGTGCAGCAGCACGTCGGGGGCCTTCAGCGGCTGGATGCGCCCGACGAAGAGCAGGACGACGGCGTCGTCGTGGACGCCGATGGCGCGGCGGGCGGCGGCCCGGCCGCCGGGGGCGAACCGGTCGAGGTCGACCCCGGGCGGGACGACGAGGGTGCGCGCGGGGTCGGCGCCGTAGAGGCGCACGAGCTGGCGGGCCTCCTCGTCGGTGTTGGCGATCAGCCGGTCGGCCTCGGCCACGACCTGCTCCTCGCCGATGACCCGGGCGCGCGGCTCGGGCCGGTCGCCGTCGGCCAGCGCCTCGTTCTTGACCTTGGCCAGGGTGTGCGCGGTGTGCACCAGCGGCACGCCCCACCGGTCGCGCGCCAGCCAGCCGACCTGCCCGGAGAGCCAGTAGTGCGAGTGGACGACGTCGTAGTAGCCCGGTTCGTGCTGCGCCTCCGCGCGCAGGACCGCCGCGGTGAAGGCGCAGAGCTGGGCGGGGAGCTCCTCCTTGCCCAGGCCCTCGAACGGCCCGGCGCTGACGTGCCGCACCGTGACGCCCGGGCTCATCTCCACCACCGGGGGCAGCTCGCTGGAGGTGGCCCGGGTGAAGACGTCGACCTCGATGCCGCGGGCGGCCAGCCGGCGGGACACCTCGACGATGTAGACGTTCATGCCCCCGGCGTCGCCCGCCCCGGGCTGGTCCAGCGGGCTGGTGTGCACCGACAGCGTCGCGACGCGCGCCGGGCGGCCGGGTGCGGGAAAGCGGCGAGCGGGCACCACGGACCTCCGCTCTGCTCTGCGAGGGCCCCCGACCAGCACCCCTGTCGGTCCTCCATCTTGCAACAGCGCCAGGATGGGGGCATGTCAGGTACCTCACCCTCGGTGGCCGCGGGGGCCGGCCCCCTGCCCGGTACCGGCCGCACCGCCGTCGTCACCGGTGCCTCGAGCGGGATCGGGGCGGCGACGGCCCGGCGGCTGGCGGCCGAGGGCTTCGACGTCGTCGTCGGCGCCCGCCGGCTGGACCGGCTCGAGGCGCTCGCCGCGTCCATCGGGAGCCGTGCCCTCCCCCTGGACGTCACCGACCCCGCCTCCGTGGCGGCGTTCACCGCCGCGCTCGACCGGGTCGACGTGCTGGTCAACAACGCCGGCGGGGCGTTCGACGCCGCGCCCGTGGCCGAGGCCGACCTCGACTCCTGGGCGCGCACCTACGAGGTGAACGTGCTCGGCACCGTGCGCCTGACCAAGGCCCTGCTGCCGAAGCTGCGCGCGTCCGGCGCGGGGGACGTCCTGTTCGTGGGGTCCACCGCCGGCCTGGTCTCCTACGAGGGCGGTGCCTCCTACACCGCCGCCAAGCACGGCGTGCACACGCTGGCCGAGACACTGCGGCTGGAGCTCTGCGGGGAACCGGTGCGGGTGATCGAGATCGCCCCCGGGATGGTGCGGACCGAGGAGTTCTCGCTGAACCGCACCGGCTCGCAGGAGCGGGCCGACGCCGTCTACCGCGGGGTGCGCGAGCCGCTGGTGGCCGAGGACGTCGCCGACTGCATCGCGTGGGCGCTCACCCGCCCGCACCACGTGAACGTCGACCTGCTCGTGGTGCGGCCGCGCGCCCAGGCCGCCCAGCACAAAGTCGATCGTCGTCCTCCGGACGACACCGCGGCCAGGTAGCGTCCCCGTCCGCCACTGAGCCGCTTCGTCGCGCCTACGCGGACCCCTCCGGGGCACCTCCGGGGCCCACTCGGCGCGACCAGGCTGCGCCGACGGTGAGCGCACCTGCTCAGCTCTGGCGTGGATCCCTGCGCATCTGCGCACACCGTCGGGCGACTGGGCCGGTCAGGGGCGGACGGCGGTGGGCTCGCGCTCCAGGGTGACCCCGAACCGCTCCCGCACGGCACCCACCACGCGGTCGGCGAAGGCGAGGAGCTCCCCCGCCGTCGCGCCGTCCTCGGTCGTCAGCGCCAGGCTGTGCCGCGACGACGTGCCCACCCGCCCGTCGCGGGTGCCGCGGCCGAAGCCGGCGTGCTGCACCAGCCAGGCGGCGCTGAGCTTGACCGACCCGTTCCCGGCCGGCCAGCTCGGGCACCCCTCGACCGCGTGATCGGCGGACACGATCGGGTTCGTGAAGAACGAGCCGGCGCTGCGGGAGTCGGGGTCGGCCGGGTCCCAGACCATCCCCTTGCCGCGGCGCAGCGCCAGGACGGCGTCACGGACGGCGGCCAGCGGCGCGGACTCCCCCACCTCGATGCCGAGGCTTCGGGCCAGCTCCGCATACCCGACCGGCCCGGACAGCTCGCCCGCGTGCAGGGCGAACCCCACCTCGAGGACGACGAAGCGGCCGAGCTCGCGCTTGAGCCGGCTGTCGCGGTAGGCGAAGCCGCACTCGGCCGGCGCGAGGGTGCGCTCAGCCTTCTCGGCGCGGTCGTACACGCGGACGGCGGTGATGGTCTGCGCGACCTCCTGGCCGTACGCACCGACGTTCTGCACCGGGGTCGCCCCCGTGGAGCCGGGGATGCCCGACAGCGCTTCCACGCCCGCCAGCCGCTGCTCGACCGTGTACGCGACGAGCGCGTCCCAGTCCTCGCCCGCCTGCACGGTGAGGGCGTCGCCGGTGCGCTCGATGCCCCGGGACCGGACGGCGACGACGTCGCCCGGCCACCCCTCGTCGGGGGCGATGAGGTTGGAGCCGCCGCCGAGGAGCAGCAGCGGGCGGCCGGCCTCGTCGGCGTCGCGGACGGCGGCCACCAGCTCGGCGGCCGTCTCCACCTCGATCAACCGGTGGGCGGGGCCGCCCACGGCGAGGGTGGTCAGCTCCGCGAGGGGGACGTCGGATCGCACCTGCACGGCCCGACGGTAGCCGGGGCTAGGCTCCTGCCCGGTGACCGAGCCGGGGAACGAGCACAAGCGCCGGGCCTCGCTGTCCCCCCAGCCGCAGCGCCGGGCATCCCGGCTGGCCGCCGGGCGGGCACGCGCGCTGGGTCTGCCCACGCGCGGGACCACCAACGCCAACCGGCTGCGCCGGGTCGACCGCTGGCTGCTGGCCACGCAGGTCCCCCGGCTGCGGGACGCCGCCCGCCCGCTCGTGGTCGACCTCGGCTACGGCTCCTCCGCCGTCACCACGCTGGAGCTGGTCGAGCGCCTCGGCCCGGAGGTCGACGGCCTGGAGGTCGTGGGGCTGGAGATCGACCCCGACCGGGTGGCCGCCGTGGCCGCCGAGCGCGACCCCCCGCGGGTGGACTTCCGGGTGGGCGGGTTCGAGCTCGCGGGGCTGCGCCCGGTCCTCGTGCGCGCCTTCAACGTGCTGCGCCAGTACGACGAGGAGTCCGCCGCCCGCGCCTGGGACACGATGTGCGGGGCGCTGGCGCCAGGCGGCCTGGTCGTCGAGGGCACCTGCGACGAGTGGGGACGCCGCTCGGCGTGGGTGGCGCTGGACGCCGACGTGCCGCTCACCCTCACCCTCGCGGCCCGCGTCTCCGACATCGCGACGCCGTCCGACCTCGCCGAGCGGCTGCCCAAGGCGCTCATCCACCACAACGTGCCGGGCCAGCCCGTCCACGAGTTCCTGCGCGCCTTCGACGCCGCCTGGGCCGGCGCCGCCGGCATGGGCACCTTCGGCCCGCGCCAGCGCTGGACGGCGGCGGTCGGGGGCCTGAGCGAGCAGGGCTGGCCGCTGGTGGGCTCCAGCCGGCGCTGGCGGCAGGGCGAGGTCACCGTGCGGTGGTCGGCGGTCGCGCCCGTCTGACCGGGCCTCAGCCCTCGTCGGGCACCGGCGAGACCGGGGACTCGACCACCAGGGCGACCATCCCGGTGCCCGATCCGCTCTCGTGCAGCTCACCGGGCTGCCACAGGACGGCGTCCCCGGCGGCCAGCGGCACCCGGACGTCGTCGGCGCCGGCCGCCCACCCCTCGCCGGAGATCACCGCGAACAGCTGCCAGAGGCGGGTCTCGTGCCGGCCCACGACCGCACCGGCCGCGAAGGTCGCCAGGTGCACGGCGAAGCCGGGCACCGGTTCGGGCACCCGGGCCAGCGAGACCATGGACACGCCACGGCTGCCGAAGGCGGTGATCTCCCGCGGGGAGAGGCGGACTCGGCGCACGCCCGGGACGGTAGCCACCCAGGTCTGCCCACGGCAGCGGGTGCGACCATGATCCGGATGACAGCGGGGACGGCCGAGCGCCGGGTGGGGACGGCGGGCCGGTGAGGACACCGCCGGGGCCGGTCCCCGTCGACGGCGGCGCCGCCGAGCTGCTCGCCGACGCCGACCGCGACGGCTCCTGGGTGCTGATGCTCAACGGCACGCCGCAGTCGCACGTCGACCTCACCGACCCGGCGCACCTGGAGTTCGAGTACGTGCGGCGGATCGGCCACGTGCTGGACACCGCGGCCGAGCCCGGCGCCCCGCTCGACGTGGTGCACCTCGGCGGCGGGGCGCTGACGCTCCCCCGCTACGTGGCGGCCTCGCGCCCCGGGTCCCGCCAGCGGGTGGCCGAGATCGACCAGCCGCTCACCGATCTGGTGCGCGCGCACCTGCCGCTGCCGCGGTCGGCCCGGGTGCGGGTGCGGGCCGCCGACGCACGGGAAGCGCTCGCCGCGCTGCAACCGGCCAGCGCCGACGTCGTCGTCACCGACGTGTTCGCCGGCGCCCGCACGCCGGCCCACCTCACGACCGCCGAGTTCGCGGCGGAGGTCGCGCGGGCGCTGCGGCCCGGCGGCGTCTACGCCGCGAACGTCGCCGACGGGCCGCCGCTGCGCTTCGCGCGGGGCCAGGTCGCCACGCTGCGCACCGCATTCCGGCACGTCTGCCTGCTGGCCGAACCGGGCGTCCTCCGGGGCCGGCGGTTCGGCAACCTGGTCGCCGTCGCGTCCGATGCGGAGCTGCCGCTGGCGGAGCTCAGCCGCGCGTGCGCCCGCGACCCGATGCCGTCGCGCGTGGTCGACGGCGACGAGCTGGACCGTTTCACCGGCAACGCCCCGCCGGTCCTGGACGCCGACGCCGAACCCTCGCCCGAGCCGCCCGCCGGCGTGTTCGGCCGCTGACCACCCGGCCGGCTGCGGCGCCCGACCGCCGCACCGACCGGTCGGACCCGGCCCACCCCCCTAGGCTGCCCTCATGACGACGCCTTCGACGCACCGGCTGCGCCGGGACACCCGCCACAAGATGGTCGCCGGCGTCTGCGCCGGGATCGCCCGGCGCTACGGGCTCTCGCGCAGCGGCCTGCGCGTGGCCTTCCTGATCTCCTGCGTGCTCCCCGGCCCGCAGTTCGTGGCCTACCTGCTGCTCTGGGTGGTCATGCCGGCCGACGACCGGCGCTGAGCCGGGGCGGGCGCTACCAGGTGTTGTCGCGGCGCATCCCGCCGACGGCGGGACGCACGTCGACCAGGTAGACGATCGCTGCGATGACGGCGGGCAGGCCGAGCAGTGACAGCGGGGTCTTCTGCCAGAAGATGATGAGCAGGGCCAGGCCGGTGATCGCCGCCCAACCGGGCTTGGTGAGCTTGCCGGCGGCCACGTACCCCGCGGCGGGCCGGATGAGGGCGTCGACGAACGCCCACGCGGTCAGCCCCAGGGAGGCCCAGTAGAGGCCGAGCAGCAGCCACCCGTCGAACAGACCCATGCCCGCGAGCCTACTCGGGACCCGCATCCTCCCGGGCCGGGCGAGCGGCCGACTCGCCCGGAAGGGCGGCGGACGCGACAGGGCCCCGGAGCGCTGGTCGCAGCTCCGGGGCCCTGGTCGGTGGTGCCGTGGCGTCAGTTCTTCTTGGCGGGCACGGCGGTCGGGTCGGCCGGCTTGGCCGTGCGGGCGCGGGTCACACGGGCCGAGGTGGACCGGGCCGGCGACTTGCGGGCGGCGGGGGTGCTCTTCTTGGCCGTCGTCCGGCGCTTGGGGGCCGCGACGGCCTCTTCCGCGGTGGCCTTGGCCGCCCCGGCGGCGTCCTCGACCTCGGCCTCGGCCTTCGCGGCGGCCTTGGTCGCCTTCGCGGCGGTCTTCTGCGCGACCGAGGTCACCTCGTTCGAGGCCTCGACGACGGCCTCGGCACCCTCCTCGAGAACGTCCTCGAGGCGCTCCTCGACGGTGTCGACGGCCTCCTCGGCGCGGCGCACGATGCGGCGGGCGCCGGGCTGGCGGCGCAGGTCCTCGACGACGACGGCGCCGCGCTCGGCCAGCGTCTCCACCGTGGCGATCGCCTGGGTGCGGGCGGTCTCGACCAGGCCGGCGACGGTGCTGCGCAGCACCTCGGGACGGGCCGCGACGGCCAGCTGGTGCGCCGTGGTGCGGGCGGTGCCGGCAGCCTCGGCAGCCCGGGTGCGGGCCTCCTTGACGGCGAGGTCGGCCTGCACCTGCGCCTCGCCCGGCAGCGCCTCGGCGGTGCTGCGGAACTGCGCGACGACGGTGCGGGCGCGCTCGACGGCCAGGTCACCGGCGCCGATGGCGGCCAGGAGGTTGGTCTTCGTCAGGGTGGCGGCGAACTCGCCGTACTGCTTCACGGTCTGGGTGGGGGTCATGCCGGACTCCTCGGGAGTGGGAGATGGGGGGATGGTCAGCTGGCGGCCGGGGACGAGGCCCGGTGCTCGCGGACGTAGGTCTCGTAGAGCTCGAGCAGGACGGCCTTGTGCCGCTCGGAGAGCGCGTCGTCGGAGCGGATCGCCGCCACGGTGTCCGGGTTGCCGGAACGCCGGTCGAGGATCCCCGCCTGCTCGTAGAGCGTCTCGGCCGAGATCTTCAGGCCCCGGGCGATCGACGCGAGGATCTCCGCCGACGGCTTGCGGAGGCCCCGCTCCACCTGGGACAGGTAGGGGTTGCTGACACCCGCGGTGCGGGCCAGCTCGCGCAGCGAGACGCGCGCGGCGTTGCGCTGCTCGCGGATGAAATCGCCCACCGACGAGCCGACCGCCGAGACGCCGGGGGCGTCCGCGACGGAGTCCGCGACGCTGCCGGCGACCCGGTCCACCGTGGAACGGACCGTGGTCACCTGCTCGCGGACGAACTCACCGGGGGTCTGCACGCCTTCGACGGTAACCCCGGGTGCTAGCTCCTGCAAGCGGAGCGGCTAGCACCCGGGCGTGATCGCGCCCACACCGGGGAGCGCAGGTCAGGCGTCCAGCGCCGCTGACTCCCGGACCTCGCCGACGACGCCGTCGCCACCGGGGACGGGCGTGCGTGCCCACGGAGCAAGCGCCTCCGCGGGGAGGCCGAGCCGGCGCAGCCCGGCCGCGAGCGCCGGCGTGCGCCCGCGGTCGCCGCCGTCGTCGAGCTTGAGCGCCACGGCGCCCGCCCCGGGCAGCGCCGCGACGTGCACGCCGTCGGCACCGCCCTTCACCAGCAGGCCGGGGACCGCGCGCATCAGGTCGGTGTCCTCCCGGCCCGTGCCGGCGACGAACCACGGGTGGGCCCGCATCGCGTCGGCCACCGCCCGGTCGCGCGAACCCTCGGGCGCCTGGACGAGCGAGAGCACGCCGCGGGCCAGCCCGGTGAGCGAGAGGGCGTGCTGCGGCGCACCGCAGCCGTCGACGACGACCGCCGCCACCGGCTCGCCGGCCGCCTCGCCCAGCCGCGCCTCGATCGCCTGCTGCAGGGGGTGGCCCCGCTCCAGGTAGCCCGCCGTCGGCCAGCCGGCCGCCACGCACGCCGAGAGCATCGCGGCGTGCTTGCCCGAGCAGTTCATGGCCAGGTGTTCCGGGGCGCGCCCGGCGACCAGCCAGGCCGCCTTCGTCGCCTCGTGCGAGGGCAGCGCCGGGGGGCAGCCCAGGTCGTCGGGGCCGAGACCGACGGCGGCGAGCATCCCCGCGGCCAGCTCCCGGTGCCCGTCCTCGCCGAGGTGGGAGCCGGCGCCGATCGCCAGCTCCTCACCCGAGCGCGGCGCCCAGCCGGCCGCGAGCAGCGCCGTCGCCTGCACCGGCTTGTTCGCCGAGCGGGGCAGCACCGGCCGCGCGACGTTCCCGGCGCCGGCGAGCACCTCCCCGTCCGCACCGAGGACCACCACCGACCCGCGGTGCACCGACTCGAGGAACCCCGACCGCCACACCTCGACCAGCACGGGATTGTCAGGCCACGGCGACTCCGTCACCGTGCGACCGGCCCCGTCCAGAGGCTCACCGCGAGCTCGCGAGCGGTGAGGAGGACGGGGTCCTTCTGCTTCACCGGCCCTCGTCGGCGAGGAGGGCGGCGACATCGGCCTCGCCGTCGCGGTACCGGCGGCCGAGCTCCGCAGCCAGCCCGTCCATGACCTGCTGCACGCCGCGGCGGCGCTCCGACAGCCCCTTCTCGGCGTCGGCGAGCGACCGGGCCGCCGCCTCGAGCGCGGCGTCGGAGAGCTCGGTGATCGCGGAGAGGTCGGCCCCCGGGGTCAGCGAGTGCACCCAGGACTCGTACTCCTGCGGATTCGCCGGCTGCACCGTCTGGTGCCGGCCCAGGCCGTGCGCGGGGCCGCGACCCTTCTCGGCGAGGATCTCCGGCAGCAGGTCGACCAGCGAGCGCCCGTCGTGCTCGGCGCGCCGCTGCAGCTCGCGCCGCACGATGTCCAGGCGCCCCTGCAGCAGCCGGCGGGTGTAGGAGAGGTTGACCTCCTGCTGCTCGGCCTCGCGGCGCAGCCGCCGCACGTCACCCATCGGCCGGCGCACGGCGCTCTCGAGGAACGCGGGGTCCAGCAGCGCGTCGACGGCGGCACCCCCGGCGGGGGACGGCTTCGGGCTCACGGGTGGCCTCCAGGTGCGGGACGCCCGGCACGCGGGCATCGGCGGTGGTCAGCGGCGGGCGCTGGGCGAAGCGTAGGTCAGCGACCCCGGCCTGCCCACCCGGGAGCGGGCGGCAGCGGCGCGCTCAGCCGATCGTCCCAGACCGGACGGCCCGGACCCGGTTGCGCGCCGCCACCTGGGTGTCGTCGAGCGCCGGCGCGGCGTCGTCGGGGTCGATCGCGGCGGTCGAACCGGCCACGGTCAGCGCGGTGCCCTGGGCGACCGACTGCTTCACCAGCGCCAGGGCGACGACGCCCAGTTCGTGGTGCCGCACGACGCTGCCCACCCGGCCGACCGTCCGCGTACCCGCCAGCACCGGCTCGCCGGGAGCGGGCAGGTCCTCGCTGACGCCGTCGAGGTGCAGCAGCACCAGCCGGCGCGGCGGGCGGCCCAGGTTGTGCACCCGGGCGACCGTCTCCTGCCCGCGGTAGCACCCCTTGTCCAGGTGGACGGCGGTGCGCAGCCACTCCAGCTCGTTCGGGATGGTGCGGTGGTCGTTGTCGACGCCGAACCGGGGCCGCCGGGCCTCCACGCGCAGCGCCTCGTGCGCCGCGGCGCCCGCGAGGGGGACGCCCAGCCGGTCGGCGAGGGCGTCGACCTCCGCCCGCGGCACCAGCAGGTCGTGGACGACGGCCGTCCCGTTCCCGATCGCCGGCATGCGGCGCACCCAGCCCTCGCCGAGGGACTCCACCGCGTACGGCTCGGCGGGTACCGGCAACCCGGCCGCTGCCAGGGCCGCGTCGGCCCCGGGACCGACGAGCGACAGCAGCGCCCGGTCGTCGGTGACCAGGCGCGGCTCCACCCGGAGCATGAACCGCATCCGCTCGAGGAAGGCCAGCAGGGCGGGGCCGGCGCCCGGCTCGACGTCGGCCCAGGTCGTGCCGGCGAGCTCGGCGACGACCAGGTGGTGCTCGACGTGCCCGTGGGGGCTGAGCACCAGGGCCTCGCTGCCGACGCCGTCCGCCAGCTGCGCGACGTGCTGGCTGGTGATGCTGTGCAACCACGAGAGGCGGTCGGCGCCGGGGACCGAGAGGACGTCCCGGTCGCTGCGGTCGACCAGGCCGGCGCCCTCGGCGAGCAGCCGCTGCTCGCGCAACGGGTCGCCGTAGTGCGCCGCGACGGTGCGGGGAACCTCCGGCCCCGGCTCGACGGCGACCGCCCCGGGGCGGGCGAGGAGGGGCGAGGGCGTGGTCATGGGGACTCCGTTCCGGCGCGGTCTCGGCAAGCGCGGCACGTGCCCGACAGGGCGACGTGGCCGACGTCCACGGTGAAACCCAGCTCGACCGCCAGACGTTCCGCCGCTTCGTCGAGCAGGTCCGGCGCGGCGGAGGAGATCTCGCCGCAGGAGGAGCAGACGACGTGCAGGTGGGGGCGCTCGGCGGCGTGGTAGACCGGCGCGCCGCGCCCCAGGTGGGTGTGCCAGACGAGCCCGAGCCGCTCGAGCAGCTCCAGGGTGCGGTAGACCGTCGAGGTGTCGGCCGCGCTGCCGCCGGGGCCGGCCTCCTCGCGCAAGCGGGCACCGATCGCCTCCGGGGTGGCGTGCGCCAGGGCCGCGACCGCGGCCAGCACCCGGGCGCGCTGCGCGGTCAGGCGCAGCCCCCGCGCGCGCAGCTGCTCCGCGAGCGGAGCGGCGACGTCGTCGGTCCCCATGGCGAGAGCCTATGCCCCGCGTACGGCAGGCTGGCCGCGTGATCGAGCAGCGCAGGGTGGCGGTCTGGCGGGACGGCGCGGCGGTGCCGGTGCCCGCGGACCAGCCGGTCGTGACCGCCTTCGACCTCGGGCTCGCCCGCGGGGACGGCGTCTTCGAGTCCGTGGCCGTCCTCGGCGGGCGCACGCCGCACCTGGACGCGCACCTGGCCCGGCTGGTCCGCTCCGCGGAGCTGCTCGGGCTGGCCGATCCCGGCGCCACCGCCTGGCGGGCGCTGGTGGCGACGGCGGTGGCCGGCTGGCCGGCCGACGTCGAGGGCGTGTGCCGCCTCGTGCTCACCCGCGGGCTCGGCGAGGGCACACCGCCCACGGCGCTGGCCCTGCTGGCACCCGTGCCGGCGGAGACGGTCCGGCAGCGCACGGAGGGCATCGCAGTGGTGACGCTCGGGCTCGGGGTGCCCGCCGACTTCCGCGCGGGCGCCCCCTGGCTGCTCGGCGGCGCCAAGACGCTCTCCTACGCGGTCAACATGGCCGCCCAACGGCACGCGCACGCCCTGGGCGCCGACGACGTCGTCCTCACCAGCCTGGAGGGCCGGGTGCTGGAGGGGCCGACCTCGACCGTGGTCTGGGCCGCCGCGGGCACGCTGCACACGCCGCCGGTGGAGACCGGGATCCTCGCCGGCACCACCCAGGCACGGCTGTTCGCCGCCGCGCGGGCGGCCGGCTGGCCCACCGCCTCGACCCCGGGGACGGTCGAGGACCTGCACGCGGCCGACGCCGTGTGGCTGGTCTCCGGTGTGCGCGGCGCCGTCGCCGTGCACACCCTCGACGGCGTCCGGCGGGGCGACGCCGGGCTCTCCCCGCGGGTCGGGGAGCTGCTCGCCGGGTAGCGTGAAACCCAGGTGCGCCGGGAAGTCTGGTCGGCAGCGTGTCCGTCGAGGGCGCGTCCCGACCCGACCCGACCCCGCACCCCCGGAGCCGCCCCGTGACGACGCCCGCCCCCGCCCGCCTCTTCGGACGCGGGTCCTGGACCGAGGCGCAGCGCGTCGCCTCGGTGCTCCGCAAGGAGACCGTCGGCGGCGCCCTGCTGCTGATCGGCGCGGCGATCGCCCTGATCTGGGCCAACTCCCCCTGGGCGGAGAGCTACGAGGCGCTGCGCGACACCCGGGTGGGGCCCGCGTCGCTGCACCTGGACCTCAGCCTCGGCACCTGGGCCGCCGACGGCCTGCTGGCGATCTTCTTCTTCGTCGCCGGACTGGAGCTCAAGCGGGAGTTCGTCGCCGGCGACCTGCGCGAACCCCGCCGCGCGGCGCTGCCCATCGCCGCCGCCGCCGGCGGCATGGTCGTCCCGGCGCTGTTCTTCGTGCTGTTCAACCTGGGCGGGCCCGAGGGGGCGCTGCAGGGCTGGGCCATCCCCTCGGCCACCGACATCGCCTTCGCGCTCGCCGTCCTGGCCGTCATCAGCACCCACCTGCCCAGCTCGCTGCGGACCTTCCTGCTGACGCTCGCCGTCGTCGACGACCTGCTGGCCATCACGATCATCGCGATCTTCTACACGGCGTCGCTGGCCGTCACGCCGCTGCTGCTGGCCCTGGTCCCGCTGGCGCTGTTCGGCTTCCTGGTGCAGAAGGGGATCCGGTCCTGGTGGCTGCTGCTGCCGCTGGCCGCCGTCACCTGGGTGCTGGTCCACGAGTCCGGCGTGCACGCCACCGTCGCGGGCGTCCTGCTGGCCTTCACCGTCCCGGTCGTCCGCAGCCACGCCGCCGGGGGGCCGGACGGCGGACCCGGCATGGCCGAGCACTTCGAGCACCGGATCCGCCCGCTCTCGGCGGGTGTCGCCGTCCCGGTCTTCGCCTTCTTCTCCGCCGGTGTGGCGGTCGGGGGGCTGTCGGGTCTGGGCGAGTCGCTCGGCGACAGCATCGCGATCGGCATCGTGGTCGGGCTGGTCGCCGGCAAGGCGATCGGCATCACCGGCGCCACGTGGCTGGTCTCCCGCTTCACCCGGGCGCAGCTGGACGAGAACCTCGGCTGGCCGGACGTGGTGGGGCTGGCCCTCCTCGGCGGGATGGGGTTCACCGTCTCGCTGCTGATCACCGAGCTCGCCTACGGTGCGGAGAGCGAGAGCTACGACCACGCCAAGGTCGGCATCCTGGCCGGCACGGTGGCCGCGGCGCTGCTGGCCAGCGTGATCCTGCGGCTGCGCAACCGCCGCTACAAGCAGATCTACCTGCACGAGATCAGCGACGTCGACCGCGACGGCATCCCCGATGCCTGGGACACCGTCGACGACCGGGCCGACCACGCCACCGACCGGGCGGTGGCGCCGCCGCCCGGCCCCGGCGCCACCGCCGCCACCGCCGAGCTCGGCGAGGAGGCCGTGCACCCGGGCTACGAGACGGTCGACGACGAGGCCGAGCACGACCCGCACTGGGAGGGCACCCGCCCGCCCGGGCGCACGCTCGGTCCCGGCGACGGGGTCTGACGGCCCGCCGGGACACGCCGGTCCGGGCACACCCACCAGCGTGTTCGCCCAGAGCGGAGGAAATCTGTTGCCGCTCCCGCGCGCGCGGTCGTACCGTCGTGGCACACGAGAGAGGAGGTGGTCCGTAACTTTGCTGAGCTACAGGACTCGTGAGGTGGCTGTCCGCTAGCCGCCGTCCAGATGGGCCGCCCGTTCAGACGACAGTCTGAGCGACGGCACGATCGCCCGTCCGTCGCACGGCGGCGAGCGAGAACCGGACAGTCACCCGACCCCCGGGCCGCCGACGTTTGTCCAGTCGGCCCGCGTGCTGCTCCCCAGCGGAGCGCCGCGGAGCAGCCCGGGGGTTGTCCGTTCCCAGGAGGCGCGCGTGCAGCTCGGCGGTCTGCCCGTCGAGACCGACGTCTCCGCCGGCACCTGGGTCGCCGAGGCCGTCGCCCGCGCCCACTGGGGAACGGTCGCCTCGCTGGTGCCGCCGCTGTTCCCCGCCTACGCCCGCGTGCTGCACCCGGCCTACCGCTACGAGGGCGACGACGACGTGGAGGTCCCCTGGGCCGCCGTCGCCGCGGTCAACGGCACCGCGGCCCACCCGCTCATGCAGTGGCCCGCGATCACCGGCGGCTGGGAGTACCTGAACGAGGACAGCCAGCCCCCCGACTGGGACGGCGGGCCCGCGGAGGGGCACCTGCCCACCACCGTCGCCGCGCGCATGGCAGCGGTGCTGGCCCGCCACACGGGCACCCCCGGCGCCTGCCTGCTGGCTCGGTGGACGGGTTTCGGCTTCGACGCCGCGGCGCTGCGCGGGCTGGCCCCCCTGCCGCTGCCCCGCGGCCGCGACGCCGTGCTGGTGCGGGGCGCCGTCGCCGACGCGGCGCGGAACCTGGCGCCCGAGCCGTCCGAGCAGAGCGCCAACCTGTGGTGGCCCGAGGACCGCGCGTGGGTGGTGGCCACCGACATCGACCTGATGAGCACCTACGTCGGGGGCAGCACTGCCTGCGTCGCCGCGCTCCTGACCGCCCCCGGGCTGGAGGTCCTGCCCAGCGCGGCGGAGGACCGGGTCGGCCACGCCGACGACCCGGTCAACCCCCTGCCGCCACGCGGCTGAGCCGCTACAGCAGCGCCAGCTCCCCGGCGAGGTCGTCCAGCCCCAGCGAGCCCTGCGAGAGCGCCGCCATGTGCCACGCCTTGAGGTCGAAGCCCGCGCCTCGGGCCCGCTGGGCGGCGGCCCGGCCGTCCCGCCACGCCCGCTCGCCGAGCTTGTAGCTGATCGCCTGCCCCGGCAGGCCGAGGTAGCGCACCAGCTCGCTGTCGAGGAAGGCGACCTCCGCACCCGAGTGCTCGCCCAGGAAGGTGCGCGCCAGCTCGGGCGTCCACGGCCGGCCGCGGTGCTCGGCCAGCACGCCCTCGGCGTCGTCGGGCACGGGGAGCCCCAGGTGCATGCCGATGTCGATCACCACGCGCACCGATCGCAGCTGCTGGGCGTCCAGGAAGCCCAGCCGCTCCCCGGGGTCGGCGAAGTAGCCGAGCTCGTCCATCAGCCGCTCGGCGTAGAGGGCCCAGCCCTCCACGTTCGCGCCCACCGAGCCCAGCGACGTCTGGTAGGTCGACAGCTGCCCGGACACGTGCACCCACTGCGCGAGCTGCAGGTGGTGGCCCGGGACGCCCTCGTGGTACCAGATCGACACCAGGTCCCACAGCGGGAAGCGGGTGCGCCCGAGCGTGGGCAGCCAGGTGCGGCCCGGCCGGGAGAAGTCCTGGGCCGGGCGGGTGTAGTACGGCGCGGCGGCGCTCCCGGGCGGGGCGATCATCGCCTCCACCCGCTTGACCGGTCCGGCGAGGTCGAAGTGGGTGCCGTCCAGCGCCTCGATCGCCGCGTCCATCATCTGCTGCAGCCGTTCGCGGACCGCCTCGACGCCCTCGACCGCGGGACCCTCGAGGGAAAGCCGGCGCATGGCCTCCAGCGGCGTCGCGCCCGGGTGCACCCGCTCGGCCTCGACGCGCTGCTCGGCCAGTATCCGCCGGTGCTCGGCCCAGCCCCAGGCGTAGGCCTCCTCGAGCCCCCGACCGGCGCCGAGGTCGGAGCCGGTCCAGCGGCGCGCGGCGACGGCGTAGCGGTCGCGGCCGACGGCGTCCGGCGTCCCCTCGGTGCGGGGGGCGTACTCGACCCGGAGGAAGTCGCGCACCTCGGCGACCGCTTCGTCGGCGGCGCGGGCGGCCGCGGCGAGCTCGCTCCGCAGCGGCTCCGGCCCGGTGGCGACGAACGAGCCGAAGAACGGACCGCTCGACCACTCGTCGAGCTGGGCCAGGACGGTCCGCACCTGCCGCGGCGCCACGAGCAGGCCGCGGCGCGCCCCCTCCGCCAGCGTCGCCCGGTAGCCCCGGTAGGCCTCCGGCACGCGGGCGAGCCGGCGGGCGAGGACGGACCAGTCCTCCTCCGTCGCCGCCGGCATGAGCATGAAGACCTGGCGGACCGAGTGCAGCGGGCTGAACAGGTTGTTGAGGGAGCGGAAGCCCTCACCCGCCTCGTGCACGGCGAGCTCGGCACCCAGCCGTTCCCGCAGGAGGCGGGCGCAGCGGCGCTCGACCGGGTCGTCGTCGAGCGCGGGGTCGGCCGCCTGCACCCGGTCCAGCTCGGCCAGGGTGGCGCGGGCCAGGTCGGCCTCGGCCGCCAGCCCCGCCGGGCTCACGTCGGGGAGCCTGTCGTCGCCCGGGCGGGCGCCCAGTGAGGTCGCGACGATCGGGTCCAGGTCGCAGACGGCGTCGACGTAGCGGTCGGCGACCTGCCGGGGGGTGGCGGGGCGGGCGGACGACGGTGCGGTCACCGCAGCCGCTCCAGCCGGGCCGACATCACCGGGCGCGGCGGCTGCTCCCCCACCGCCCGGTCGATCGCGTACATCAAGGCACCCTCGACGATGCCGTAGAGCCGCACCGAGCGGGTGACCTCCGGGGCGTCCGGCGTGCGGGCCAGCACGTCGCTGCTGAGCTCCCAGCTGGTGGTCGTGCGGGCGGTGCCGACGTAGATCTCCACCAGCCCGTCGGGGGTCGCCACGAGCAGCTCGACGTCGTCCTCACCGCGGGGCCGCCAGAAGCCGGACTCCCGGACGTCGGGCCCCACGATCTGCCCGTCGTCGGTGAGCCGCCAGGTGCGCGACTCGTACGCCAGGAACCCCCGGCCGTCGTGGGCGAACCGGACCCACTGGCCGAACCGGTGGTCGCCACCGGTGCCGGCCGCCTGCCCCTCGCCGTGCCACTCCCCCAGCAGGGGCAGCACGGAGAGGAGCTCCGGGGAGACCTCCGGGCCGCTGCGGACGTCGGCGGTGTCGGGCACCGGGAGCTCGGTGGGTGCGCTCACCGCCGGCCCGCCTTCGGGGCGCGGGAGAGCCGGACGGCGCCGTAGCCCAGCGCCACGGCGCACGACGCCGTCAGGGTGACCAGGAGCCAGGCAGAGACCATGCCGACCACCGTAGTGACGGCGCCGCCGCCCGGCCTCAGGCGGCCGCCGGTGCGCGGCCGGTGGTTGCGGCGACGACCTCGGCCCACGGGGTCGCCGGGATGCCGAACGTCGCCGTCGTCTCCGCCGCGTCGATGACGTACTCCTGGTCGAACTGGTGCCGCACGTCCAGCACCTCCCGCATGACCGGCGACAGCAGCCCCGCCGCCCGCAGGACCCCCCAGGGGATCCCGCGCACGGTGGGCGCCGGGGCGGACATGGCCGCGGCGAGGTCGGTGAGGGCGGCCCGCTGCGAGCGCGGGGGCCCGCTCGGCACGTGCCACGCCCGGCCGAGCGCGCGCTCGTCGGTGCCCAGGGTCGCCACGGTGGCCGCCACGTCGGGGAGGTAGGCCCAGCTGCGCGGCGCGTCGGGGTCGCCGACCACCCAGGCGGTGCGGCCCCGCCGGAGGGCCGGCAGCTGGCGCACCAGGTGGGACTGGGCGGCAGGCACCTGCGGCCCGACGAAGTCCGCGGCACGCGCCTCGGTGGTGCGCACCCGCCCGGCCTCGTGGGCGGCCAGCGCCTGCTCCCACATGCGCCTCCGCACCACGCCCTTGGTGTCGGTGGCGGAGAGGGGCGACCGCGGCGTCATGGGGCCGCGCGGGCGGCCGTACGGGTAGAGGTTGGACATGGTGACCAGGACGGCGCCGGTGCGCTCGGCGGCCGCGAGCAGCGCATCGGCGACCGGCGGCCAGTCGGTGGCCCACCGGTGGTACGCCGGGTTGACCGCGTTGTAGAGGGCGGCGGCCCCCAGCGCGGCACCGGCGAGCGCGGCGGTGTCGGCGGCATCCACCCGCCGGTGCTCGATCCCGTCCGCGGAGACCCCGCCGGAGCGGGAGAGCACGCGCACCTCGTGCCCGCGGTCCCGCAGCTCGCGGGCGGTGGTCAGGCCGACCGGCCCCTTGCCGACGACGACGTGCAGTGCCATGGCTGCTCCAGTGGTTGAAGTGAGAGCGGTGCTCTCGTCGTAGACCAATGCTCGCGCTCGCGATCGACCGTTGTCAAGAGCGGTGCTCACACTTGCGTGCGCCGCTCTCGTGCGGCACGCTGATCGGATGCCCACCGCCCGCGAGCGCGTCCGCGCCGAGATCACCGCCGAGATCGCCGATGCCGCGCGCCGGCAGCTGGCCGAGGTGGGGGCCGCCGCCCTGTCCCTGCGGGCCGTCGCGCGCGAGGTGGGCATGGCCTCCTCGGCCGTCTACCGCTACGTCCCGAGCCGCGACGACCTGCTGACGCGGCTGATCATCGACGCCTACGACGACCTGGGCACCGCCGCCGAGGCGGCCGACGCGCCGGGGGATCCCCCGCGGCAGCGCTGGCTGGCCGTCTGCCGGGCGGTGCGCGGCTGGGCGCGGGAGCACCCGCACGAGTACGCGCTGCTGTACGGCTTCCCCGTGCCGGGCTACCGGGCACCCGCCGAAACCGTGCCCGCCGCAGCCCGCGCCGGCGTCGTCCTCGGGCGCATCCTCGGCGACGCAGCCCGCTCCGGCGCCCTTCCCGAGGCGGCCGGCGAGCGCGACCCGGCCCTGATCAGCGAGGAGGCGGTCGCGATCCTGGGCGGCGAGCACCCGGCTCTCGACGAGGCGGTGCGCGTGCGGGCGCTGCTCGCCTGGAGCGCGATGTTCGGCACGATCAGCTTCGAGCTGTTCGGCCACCTGGTGGGGTCGGTGCTGGACACCGACCGCTGGTTCGACCGCGCCATGGGGGAGCTCGCCGCCGGCCTCGGCCTCTGACCGGCCACGGGCGGCGCCGACCCCCCGAAATCGGGGGATTCCGTTCCACCGTGGCCCGGGAGCAGGCTGCCCTTCTCAGGGGCGACGCGGCGGCGGACACCGACGTCCGCCGACCGGGGGGCCGGGCGCCCACATCCGGGGAGCACCCATGCACATGCGCAGAGCACGTCTCCTGGCGGTGGCATCCACCGCCGCCCTCGTCGCCGTCGGGGTGGCCGGACCGGCCGCCGCGGACGACGGCAAGAAGCGCGGCCCGCACGACGGCTTCAGCATCCAGGCCGCGGTGGACGCCGCGAAACCGGGTGACACGATCCGCATCCCACCCGGCACGTCCACGAGTCGGTCACCATCCAGGAGGACGGCATCACGCTGCTCGGCCACCGCGCGGTCATCGCGCCCGCCGGGGCCGCACCGACCGGCTGCGACACCCTGGAGGGCCCCGAGACCGACCGCGTGTCCGGCATCTGCATCCTCGGCGAGATCGACCTCGAGACCTTCGAGGCCGGCGACCGGGTGAGCGGGGTCAGCGTCCGCGGCGTCACCGTCACCGGCGCGGCCGGCGACGGGCTGATCGCCGTCGCCACCGAGGACCTGAAGGTGAACGACAGCAAGTTCACCGACAACGGCGGGTACGGCGCCGCCAGCTTCGCCACCGAGGGCACCACCTTCCACGGCGACAAGGCCACCGGGAACGCCGAGGCGGGCTTCTACATCGGCGACGGCCCGCACGCCGACGCCCACGTCCACGGCAACTACTCGGCGAAGAACGAGATCGGCTTCTTCTACCGGAACGCCAGCGTCGGCAAGATGCAGGCCGACGTCGGCGTCGGCAACTGCGTCGGCACCCTGCTGCTCGCCGGCCCCCGGGCCGGTCACCGACTGGGAGCTGCGGAAGAACGAGATGCCCGCGAACAACAAGCTGTGCCCGGGCGAGGGCGGCGAAGAAGGTGCGCCCACCATCAGCGGCGCCGGGATCGCGCTCGTCGGCGCCCAGGACTTCCGGGTCAGGCAGAACAAGGTCTACGACAACGTCCCGGCGGCGGCGGACAGCGCGCTCCAGGGCGGCATCGTCGTCCTCTCCAGCGGCTCCGTGCCGGGGCTCGCGCCGTTCGACCCGAGTGGTGAGGTCGAGCGGAACAAGGCCAAGGGCAACGAGCCGGCCGACCTCGTCTGGGACACGACCGGGGACGTCGACTTCGACAGGAACCGGTGCCTGACCTCGATCCCCGAGGGGCTCTGCGACTGAGCCCACGCACACCCCAGGCGCCCGCTCCGGCATCCCGCCGGGTCGGGCGCCGCCGTGCGTGCCCGCAGTGAGGCCGACGCGACAGGCGGCGTCGCTGGTGCCGCCGGGGGGTCGTACGGCAGGCTGGACGCACCCCGGACGGCGGGGCACGGTGGGAGGAGCAGTCATCGAGATGGCCGAGGCCGGCCGCGGCATCGCCCCGCCCCCGGACGTCGAGGCACTGCCGGGCACGCCGTCCTGGTACTCGGTCCTCCACGAGTCCACGTTCATGTTCGCCGCCGTCTGCGACCTCGACGGGACGCTGCTCACCGCCAACCGCCTGGCCGTGGAAGGCCGCGGTTTCGACCGCCGCGAGCAGCTGGGCCGTCCGTTCTGGGAAGCCGGCTGGTGGGCCGGCGACCCGCACGTCGGCGCGACGGTGCGCGGCTGGTGCCTGGAGGTCGCGGCCGGCGGGGCACCGGTCCGCGCGGTCACCAGCTTCTTCCTCGCCGACGGGAGGCGACGCACCGCCGACCTCACCATGCAGCTCGTCCGCGGCGGCGACCAGGAGCAGTTCCTGCTGGCGACCGGGATGGACATCACCGACCGGCTGCACGCCGAGCGGCTCACCGCCGAGGCCCGGGCCGCCGGAGCCGAGGCGACCACGCTGCGCCAGGTGGCCACCGCGCGCGCCCGGGACCTGGAGGTGCTGCGCGAGACCGAGGCCAAGCTCACCCGGGCCCTCGCCATCACCGAGCGGGTGCTGGCCAACGTCGCCGACGGCATCTACGGCCTCGACGACGAGGGCCGGGTGGAGTTCCTCAACCCGGCCGCGGCCCGGCTGACCGGGTACCGGCCCGGCGAGCAGCTCGGCCAGGACCAGCACGCGCTCCTCCACGACCGGCGCCCGGACGGATCCCCCTACCCCCGCGAGGAGTGCCCGGTCTGGCAGGCGCTGCGCACGGGCCGCACCGTCGTCGCCGACCAGGAGACGTTCTGGCGCAAGGACGGCACCGCGATCCCGGTCGAGATGGTCGTCGTCCCCACCGTGGAGGAGGGCGCGCAGACCGGCGTGGTCGTCTCCTTCCGCGACCTCACCGACCGGCTGGCGGCCCAGCGCCAGGCCGCCGAGCTGGAGGCGCTGGCCGCCCGGACGGCCGCCGACCGCGCCTTGTCCGACCGGCTGCAGCAGTCCCTGCTCACGCCCCCGCCCGAGCCCGACCACCTGCAGATCGCCGTCCGGTACAGCCCCGCGGCACACGAGGCCCAGGTCGGCGGCGACTGGTACGACGCCTTCCTCCAGCCGGACGGCGCCACGATGCTCGTGATCGGCGACGTCGTCGGCCACGACAGCAGCGCCGCCGCGGCGATGGGGCAGGTCCGCGGCCTGCTGCGGGCGCTCGCCTACGCCGACGAGGACGGTCCGGCGGCGACCCTCACCCGGGTCGAGCACGCCGCCCGCGGGCTGGCGGTCTCCACCCTGGCCACGGCGGTCCTCGCACGCATCGAGCGGCACCCCGACGTGCCGGTGGCGGGGCGCCGGCTGCTGCGGTGGAGCAACGCCGGGCACCTGCCGCCGGTCCTGCTGGCCCCCGACGGCTCCGTCACGATGCTCACCAGCACGCCGGAGCTCATGCTCGGCATCGACCCGGACGCGCCCCGCAGCGACCAGTCCGTCGACCTGCCCGACGGGCACACCCTGCTGCTGGTCACCGACGGGCTGGTCGAGCGCCGCGACATCGACCTCGACGAGGGGATCGAGCGGCTCCGCGAGGCCCTGCGCGACCTCGGTGCCACGCCGCTGGAGGAGCTGCTGGACACCGTGCTGGCCCGGCTGGTGCCCGAGCCCGGCGCCGACGACGTCGCCCTCGTGGCGGTGCGCACCTTCCCCGAGGACCGCCCCCGGCCGGCCGAGGCCGGCCCCAACCGGCTGCCGCCGGACCTGGCCTGAGCTGAGACGCCGCCCGGACGCCTGTGGCGCCAGGCGGACGTCCTGGCTCAGCTGATGGGGTCCTGGCTCACGGTCCACCGTGAGCCAGGACCCCTGATGATCAGGTCACCTGATCATCAGTCGATCGCGACCGTGGTCTCGTTCAGCCCGACCTCGGCCGAGAGGGTGCGCTCGCCCTTGCCGACCGCGGCGAGGGCGCGCACCTTCCACGGCCCGGGCGCGGCGAAGAACCGAAACTCGCCCTCGGGGCTGGTCACGACCTCGGCGGTGAACTCGTCGGTGGAGTCCAGCAGCCGGACGTAGGCCCCGGCCACCGGCGCACCGTCGTGCCACACCGAGCCCTGGATGACCGTCTGCGTGCTCAGGTCGATGCCGTCGAGGACACCGCCCTGCTTCGGCGCTCCGCACATGTCAGCTCACTTCTCGATCGGGACGCCGACGAGCGAGCCGTACTCGACCCAGCTGCCGTCGTAGTTCTTGACGTCGGTCCGGCCGAGGAGCTCGCGCAGGACGAACCAGGTGTGGCTCGAGCGCTCGCCGATCCGGCAGTAGGCGATGGTCGGCCTGCTCTCGTCGTAGCCCTGCTCGGCGTAGAGCTTGGCCAGCTCCTCGTCGGACTTGAACGTGCCGTCCTCGTTGGCCGCCTTGCTCCACGGGATGTTGATCGCGGTGGGAACGTGGCCGGCCCGCTGCGACTGCTCCTGGGGCAGGTGGGCGGGGGCGAGGATCTTGCCGGAGAACTCGTCGGGCGAGCGCACGTCGACCAGGTTCTTGCTGCCGATCGCGGCCACGACCTCGTCGCGGAACGCGCGGATGGACAGGTCGGGCTCGCTCGCCACGTACTGCGTCGCGGGCCGCTCGACGGCGTCCTTGGACAGCGGGCGGCCGTCCAGCTCCCACTTCTTGCGGCCGCCGTCCATCAGCTTGACGTCCGAGTGGCCGTAGATCTTGAAGTACCAGTAGGCGTAGGCGGCGAACCAGTTGTTGTTGCCGCCGTAGAGGACGACGGAGTCGTCGTTGCCGATGCCGCGGCTCGACAGCAGCTCCTCGAAGGCGCTCTTGTCGAGGTAGTCGCGGCGCAGCGGGTCCTGCAGGTCCTTCTTCCAGTCCAGCTTGACGGCGCCCTCGATGTGGCCGCCGTCGTAGGCGGTGGTGTCCTCGTCGACCTCGACGAGGACGATGCCGGGCCGGCCCAGGTGCTCCTGGACCCAGTCGACGGTGACGAGCACGTCGTTGCGGCTCATGGTGGTGGTCCTCCGGGTTATCGGTGTGTGCGGTCGGTCGTTCGGGTGGTGCGGGACGACGCGGATCGCTCGCAGTGCGGAACTCACGGGAGAGAGGGGCATCCCGACGGCGCGGAGAGCGCGTCTGGACGGCGCGGTGCCGCCCTCAGAGGGCGGGACAGAGGCAGCTGCCGACGCGGCACAGGTCGACTGTGCGGCGCGAGGTCAGCAGGATGCCCACGGCGCGAGGGTAGCCGATCACGCCGCGCCGCCCGCCCGGCCACCCACGTGGGCATCCACCAGGGCGGTCAGCTCCGCCGGCCGCGGCGCCCCGCTGCTGCGGCCGACCACCCGCCCGGCCCGGTCCAGGTAGAAGAGCGTCGGCGTCCGCCGGATCCCGAGCTCGCGGACCTCGTCCAGGTGGCTCTCCGCGTCGACGTGGACGGCGACGAGCCCCGGCCGGCTCACCCGCAGCTGCTCGAGCCTGGCCCGGGTGGCGCGGCACGGACCGCAGAAGGCGGTCGAGAACTGGACGACGGTCAGGTCGGCCTCGGCCGGGCGCACGCCCAGCCGGTCGAACACCGCCGCAGCGTCCACCACGTCCTCCTCCGCTCCCCCGGCCCCGGTGCGCACAACGGGGCCCGGCCGCGGCGCTATTCCGCGGCGAGAACGGCGTCCTCGGCCACCGCGCGCACCGCGACGCCGTCCTCCCGGGGGGTCACGTCGGTGAGTCGCAGCCCGTAGGGCAGCTCGACCGGGTACCGCAGGTCGAGCAGGTCGGTGGCGCGCTCGACCAGGACGCGGGGCACGTCGACGCCCACCCCGGACGCCCGGTCGACGTCGATGACGAGCTCGTCCCCGTCCAGCGAGACGGTGCCGGCGGCGGTGAGCGGCAGCGTGCGCCCGAGCGCCTCGACCGTGCGGGTGATCCGCAGCCCCTCGCCCTCCAGCTCCAGGGTGGTGTCCCCGCCGAGCTCCCCGGCCAGCAGCTCGTAGGAGAGCGTCGCCGTCGCGTCGATGCGCTCCACCGGCACCTCCTCGACGGTGCCCGCCCGGAGCGCCGACAGGGGCAGGTGCACGCCCCGGAGCGTCACGTCGGCGCGGGTGCCCTCGGGCTGCCCCAGCTCGTCGGCGGTGAGGGAGATGCGGATCTCCTCGTAGCGCCCGGCGACCGCCTGCGTGAGGAACGGGAACCCGCGGACGTCGACGTCGGGTGTGCCGGTCAGCGCCTCCTGGCTCGCCAGCTGCTCGGCCACTTCCCGCTCGGCGAAGCCCACCGCCACCCGGTCGAGGACGACGCCGGTGACGACGAGGAGCAGGAGCAGGACCGCGACGACCTTCACAGGGCGGTCACCAGCGCGAGGGCCACCGGGGCGCAGGCGGCGAAGGGCAGCACGACCTGCACGACGGTGGGCGCCCACGGGGACAGCGCCTCCGCCTCGCCGTCGGCCGTCGTCCCGACGGCGAGGAAGCTGCCGGCCACGGCCACCAGCGCCACCACCCCGGCGACGACGGCACCGACCGCGGCCGCGCGCAGCGCACCCAGCTCGGCCAGGTCCCGGACCGCCCACGCCGTCGCGGCGCCCGCCAGCACGGCGAGCACGACGCCGAGCAGCCCGCGCGGGACACCGGGGGCCAGCTGGGGCCGCGGCAGCACCTGGTCGACCAGGTGACCGACGACCAGGGCGACGCCGGCGACCAGGGCGGTGGCGGCCAGGCCGCCGTCGTCGGCCCGGCCCAGCAGGAGCAGCGCCGCGAGCGCGCCGACGGCGGTGAGCAGGACGGCGGACCCGGCCAGCGAGTCGACCAGGGCGTCCCGGGGGGTGCGCAGCATCTGCTGGAGCACGGCGGCGAGGAAGCCGACGCCGAGCACGGCCAGCAGGCCGCCCAGCGCCGGGTCCTCGGGCAGCACGAGCGCGAGATCGGCCGCCACGGCGGCGGCCGTGCCCACGGCCAGCGAGGCCGCGAAGCCCTGCATCCCGGTGGCGAGGACCCAGGAGAGCACCAGCGCCAGCTGGAGCACCAGCACGGCGGCGAGCGCCCCGACCTCGCCGACCAGCGGCGGCAGGCCGGCGACCAGGCCCGCGGCGACGACGGCGAGGCCCGCGGCCGGGACGTGGTGCGGGCGGGCCGGCGTCGTCGACGGGACCGCGGTGGAGCTCACCGCCCGATCGTCTCAGAAGCCCGGCGTCCGATCCGCTCGACGAGCGGATCGTCCGCTCCGGGCACGGCGTGTCCGGCGCCGGGGCGCGCGCGATGCAGGACGCGCCCGGCCCGGAGCCGGCCGCTCCGCTATCCTGCCCTCTCACCTCGACAGCGGCGTCGCAGGTCCGGTCGGCACCCGCCGGCCCCGGACCCCTGAGGAGACGACATGCGACTCGTGCTCATGACCGCCGCCCGCCAGGCGACGACCGAGGTGCTGCCCGCCCTGGGGTTGCTCGGCCACCAGGTCCGCGTCGTGGCCCCCGAGCTCTCGAGCCTCCTGGACGGCGACTCCGGGGAGGTCGTCCTCGTCGACGCCCGTCACGACCTCATCCAGGCGCGCACCCTGTGCGGGCTGCTCTCCTCGACCGGGGTGGCCGCCGCGCTGGTCGCCGTCCTCTCCGAGGGCGGCCTGGTCGCCCTGTCCGCGGACTGGGGCGTCGACGACGTGCTGCTGGACACCGCGGGCCCCGCGGAGGTGGACGCCCGCCTGAAGTGGGCGACCTCCCGCCGGTTGGCCGCCGCGCCCCGGGCCGACGGCGGCGACGGCGGGCTCACCCGGGCCGGCGAGCTGGTGATCGACGAGCACAGCTACTCGGCCAAGCTGCGCGGCCGGCCGCTCGACCTCACCTACAAGGAGTTCGAGCTGCTGAAGTACCTCGCGCAGCACCCGGGCCGGGTCTTCTCCCGCGCCCAGCTCCTGCAGGAGATCTGGGGCTACGACTACTTCGGCGGCACCCGCACCGTCGACGTCCACGTGCGCCGGCTGCGGGCCAAGCTCGGCACGGAGCACGAGGCGCTCATCGGCACCGTGCGCAACGTCGGCTACAAGCTCGACCAGCAGGTGGCCGACGCGACCGCGCAGGCCGCCGCCGAGGACCGTGCGGCCACCGCCGACGCCGGGGCGGGCGCCGCCGACGCCGGGGCGGGCGCCGAGCTGGTCTGATGGCCCGGTGATCGACGAACGCGACATCGCCGGCGTCCTCGCCCTGCTCCACGCCGCCGCCACCGCCGACGGCGTGCGCCCGGTCTCCGAGGAGGGCGAGCTGCGCCTCCGGCACGGCTCGCCCGACGGGCAGGACCTCACGGTCCGGGACGCGGAGGGCGCGCTGGCCGGCTACGCCCGGCTCGACGGTGAGACCGCCGAGCTGGTGGTGCACCCCGGACGGCGCCGCCGTGGTCACGGGACCGCGCTGCTGCTCCGCCTGCTGGCTGCCGCCGGTGAGCGGCCCCTGAGCATCTGGGCGCACGGGGACCTGCCCGGGTCGGCCGAGCTGCTGGCCCCCCACGGGTTCCGGCGGGCGCGGGTCCTCCTGCAGATGCGGTGCGACCTGGCCGGTCTCGACGCCGACCCGCGGCCCGAGCTGCCGGGCGACGTCCGGGTGGTGCCCTTCGTGCCGGGCCGGGACGAGGAGGCGTGGCTGCGGGTCAACGCGCGCGCCTTCGACTGGCACCCCGAGCAGGGCCGGATGACCCGCGCCGACCTCGAGCGCCGCGAGGCCGAGCCGTGGTTCGACCCCGAGGGGTTCCTCCTGGCCTGGCGGGGCGAACCCGGCTCGGGCGACCTGCTCGGCTTCCACTGGACCAAGGTCCACCCCGCCGGGGACGCCGGACCCGCCCCGGTCGGGGAGGTGTACGTGCTGGGGATCGACCCGGCCGCCCAGGGGCTGCGGCTGGGGCGCGCGCTGACCGACCTCGGGTTGGCGCACCTGCGCGCGCAGGGCCTCGACGAGGTGCTGCTCTACGTCGAGGCGGACAACGCGGCGGCCGTGCGGCTGTACGAGGGCCGGGGGTTCCGCCGCTACGCCGTCGACGTCTCCTGGCGGCGCACCACGGCCTGATGCCGGGACGTCGGATCGCCCGTCCTCGGAGTCGGTGCCTGGCCCTGCGTCGGCGTCCGGTATCGGCATACGGTGACGGGAACCGAGACGGCTACCGGGCGGAGAGATCGATGACCGATCGTCAGCAGTTCCCCGAGAGCGACCCACGGCATCACACGATCAAGATCAAGCGCATGCTGCGCGACACCGCCGACCACGCTCGCGAGGACGTCGCCAAGGTCGACGACGCGCAGGCCCGGGCCCTGATGGAGACGACCGCCGAGGTGCTGCTCGGCCTGCACAAGGCATACGAGGACTACGAGCAGCAGTCCGAACGGGCGTGGAAGCGCTGATCGGGTTCCCTCCGGGGCCGGGACGTCCCCGTCGCTGAGGCCTACCAGCCCCGGAGCATCCGTAGCGCCGCTGCCCGACCCGGTGCCGCCTCCTCGACGGAGCATGCCGGCACCCGAGGAAGGCGCCCGTCGACCCACCAGGACCTGGTCGTAGGGGCAGTCGCGGATGCCCGCCCCACGCTGCGGACCCAGCCCAGGCCGGGCACCCGGATGCCGTCATCCGGGGTGACCCGCACCACCCATGATCATCGAAGACCTCAGAGGTCGTTCACCATCCGTTCACCCGCACACGGGTCGGCCGCCACCTGGGCTCCCTACCGTCGTCCTCGTCGGTCCCACGCTGCCCGGAAACGGTCCGGGCGAACCTGAGAGGCCCTGAGTTGAAGCTCAGCACCAAGACGCGCGCCACCACGCTGTCCGTTGCGCTCGCCAGCACCCTCGCACTCACCGCCTGCGCTGCCTCCAACGAGACCGCGAACACGGGCAGCGGCAGCGACACCGCCTCCGGCACCCAGCTGAGCGGCACGCTCGTCGGGGCGGGCGCCAGCAGCCAGCAGGCCGCGATGCAGGGCTGGACCGCCGCCTACTCGAGCGTCCAGCCCGAGGTGACCGTCAACTACGACCCGGTCGGTTCGGGCGGTGGCCGCGAGCAGTTCATCGAGGGCGCCACCGACTTCGCCGGTACGGACGCCTACCTGGACGAGGAGGAGCTCGCCGGGGCCCAGGAGCGCTGCGCCGGGGGCGAGATCTTCCAGCTGCCCAACTACATCGCCCCGATCGCCGTCGTCTACAACCTCGAGGGCGTCGAGGAGCTCAACCTCCCGCCGGAGGTCGTCGCCGGGATCTTCGCCCAGCAGATCACCAACTGGAACGACCCGGCCATCGCCGAGGCCAACCCCGACGTCACGCTGCCGGACCTGCCGATCACCCCCGTGAACCGGTCCGACGAGTCGGGCACCACCGAGAACTTCGCGGAGTACCTGTCCGCGGTCGCCCCCGACGTCTGGACCTACGAGGTCAGCGGCGACTGGCCCGTCTCCGGCGGCGAGGCGGCCCAGGGCACCTCGGGCGTGGTGAGCGCGGTCGGCGCCGGCAACGGTGCGATCGGCTACGCCGACCCCAGCCAGGCCGGTGACCTCGGCGTCGCCAACATCGGTGTCGGCGGCGACTTCGTCGCCCCGTCTCCCGACGCCGCCTCCGCTGTGGTGGAGAACTCGGAGCGCGTGGAGGGCGGGGGCGAGTACAACTACGCCATCGACATCCGCCGCGACACCACCGAGTCGGGCAACTACCCGATCGTCCAGGTCAGCTACCACGTGGGCTGCGTCCAGTACGACGACCAGGAGACCGCCGACCTGGTGGCGGACTTCATGTCCTTCGTCGTCAGCGAGGAGGGCCAGCAGGCGGCCGCCGAGGCCGCCGGCTCGGCGCCGATCTCCGACGGGCTGCGCGAGCAGGCCCAGTCGGCGATCGACGCCATCTCCGCGGGGTGACCTGACCCACGGTGACACCGCACGACACGGCAGCGGCCCGGAGCGTCATCCGACGTCCCGGGCCGCTGCGCCGCCCGGCGACGGGTAGGAAGTTCCCAGCAGTTCCCCCCACCGACCTCCCGGAGCAGCGGTGACAGCCACCCGGACCCCGTCCGACCAGAGCACCAGCAAGCCGCCCCGACGGCCCGGCGACCGCATCTTCGCGAGCACCGCCCGGGGCGCGGGCATCCTGATCCTCGTCATCCTGGCCGGCGTCACCGCCTTCCTGCTGTACGAGGCGCTGCCGGCGCTCACCGCTCCCGCCGAGGAGATCCCCGGCGACGAGGGCCTGGTCTCCTACATCGCCCCGCTGCTGTTCGGCACGCTGCTCTCCGCCACCATCGCGCTGGTCGTCGCCACCCCGCTGGCCGTGGCGATCGCGCTGTTCATCACGCACTACGCGCCGCGGCGGATGGCCCTGTGGCTGGGCTACGTCGTCGACCTGCTGGCCGCGATCCCGAGCATCGTGTACGGCTTCTGGGGCATCACCTGGCTCGCCCCCAAGCTGGTCCCGTTCTACCGCTGGCTCGAGGAGAACCTCGGGTTCATCCCGCTCTTCGCCGGCCCGACCTCCGCGACCGGCCGGACGATGTTCACCGTCGGCCTGGTGCTGGCGATCATGATCCTGCCGATCATCAGCGCGATCTCCCGCGAGGTGTTCCTCCAGGTGCCGACGCTGCACAAGGAGGCCGCGCTCGCCCTGGGCGCCACCCGCTGGGAGATGATCAAGATGGCGGTGATCCCCTACGGCAAGAGCGGCATCATCGGCGGCTCGATGCTGGGCCTGGGGCGCGCCCTCGGTGAGACGATGGCCGTGGCGATCATCCTCTCGGTCTCCGGCGGCATCACCTTCAACCTGATCAGCAGCGGTAACCCGTCGACCATCGCGGCCAACGTCGCGCTCGAGTTCCCGGAGTCGACGGGCATCGACGTCAACACGCTGATCGCCAGCGGCCTCGCCCTGTTCCTCATCACCCTCGGCGTGAACATGCTGGCGCGCTGGATCGTCAACCGCCGGGCCGACTTCTCCGGAGCCAACTGATGAGCGTCCAGACGCCGCCCACCCCCCTGTCCGGCGCCGGCGCCGCCACGCCCATGCAGCAGCGGGTGGAGGGCACGCTGCCGCGCTGGGCGCCGACGGCCGTGTTCGCCGGCGCAGCCGTGGCCGCAGCCCTGCTGAGCGGCTTCAACATCGCCCTGTTCGTCATCTACACCGTGGTGCTGGGCACGCTCGCCGTCTACGTCGTCTCCCGGGTGCGCGAAGGCCGGCGCCGGGCCGCCGACCGGACGGTCACCTCGATCGTCACCTCGGCCTTCGGCATCGCGATGGTGCCCCTCGTGGCGCTGATCTGGGAGGTCGTCAGCCGCGGCGCCGAGCGGCTGGACGCCGAGTTCTTCACCGCGTCGCTGTACGGCATCATCGGCGAGGGCGGGGGCGCCTACCACGCCCTGATGGGCACCTTGATCATCACCGGCCTCACCACGCTCATCTCGGTGCCGATCGGCCTGATGACCGCCATCTACCTGGTCGAGTACGCGCAGGGGCGGCTCAAGCGGGCCATCACCTTCTTCGTCGACGTGATGACGGGCATCCCCTCGATCGTCGCCGGCCTGTTCGCCTACGCGCTCTTCGTGCTGATCTTCGGCCCGGGCATCCGCCTGGGGATCATGGGTGCGGTCGCCCTCTCGGTGCTGATGATCCCGGTGGTCGTCCGGTCGGCCGAGGAGGTGCTCAAGCTCGTCCCGCTCGAGCTGCGCGAGGCCTCCTACGCCCTCGGGGTGCCCAAGTGGCGGACGATCACGAAGGTCGTCATCCCGACCGCGATCGCCGGCATCGGCACCGGCGTCACGCTCGCCATCGCCCGTGTCATCGGCGAGACCGCGCCGCTGCTGATCACCGTCGGCATCACCAACGCGACCAACTTCGATCCCTTCGACGGCCGCATGGCGACGCTGCCCGTCTACGCCTACTACCAGCTCACCCAGCCAGGTGTGCCGCCCGAGTTCGCGATCGACCGGGCCTGGACGGCGGCGCTCCTGCTCATCATGCTGGTCATGGGGCTGAACGTCGTCGCCCGCCTGATCAGCCGCTTCTTCGCCCCCAAGACCGGTCGCTGACCGGACCGACCCGGAGGAAACCCCCGTGGCCAAGCGCATCGACGTCTCCGACCTCAACATCTACTACGGCAGCTTCCGAGCGGTCGAGGGCGTCAACGTCTCGATCGAGCCCCGGAGCATCACCGCACTGATCGGCCCGTCCGGCTGCGGCAAGTCCACCTTCCTGCGCACGCTCAACCGGATGCACGAGGTGATCCCCGGCGCCCGCGTGGAGGGCAAGGTCGTCATGGACGGCCAGGACCTCTACGGCGCCGACACCGACCCGGTCACCGTGCGCCGTCAGATCGGCATGGTCTTCCAGCGGCCGAACCCGTTCCCGACGATGTCGATCTACGAGAACGTCGCCGCGGGGCTCCGGCTCAACAGCGTCAAGATGAAGAAGTCCGACATGGACGACCTCGTGGAGCGCTCGCTGAAGGGCGCCAACCTGTGGGAAGAGGTCAAGGACCGCCTCGACCGGCCGGGGTCGGGGCTCTCCGGCGGTCAGCAGCAGCGGCTCTGCATCGCCCGCGCCATCGCCGTGGAGCCCGACGTGCTGCTCATGGACGAGCCCTGCTCGGCGCTCGACCCGATCTCCACGCTCGCCATCGAGGACCTGATGACCGAGCTCAAGGAGCGGTTCACCATCGTCATCGTCACGCACAACATGCAGCAGGCGGCCCGCGTCAGCGAGCAGACCGGCTTCTTCAACCTCAACGGAGTCGGGCAGCCGGGCCGGCTGATCGAGTTCAACCCGACCGAGAAGATCTTCAGCAACCCCGACCAGAAGGCGACCGAGGACTACATCTCCGGCCGCTTCGGCTGACGATCAGGTGACCTGGTCATCAGGGGTCCTGGCTCACCGTCGACCGTGAGCCAGGACCCCATCAACTGAGCCAGGACCGCTGAGGGCGGACGTCGGCGGACGGGGCCTAGCAGCGGACTGCGGTCGCCTCCGGTTCGGGGGCGGCCGCTGCCGTGTCCGGCGCCACCTGGACGGGTTCCGGAGCACCGATCTCGACCGGGACGACCGTGGAGTAGCCCGGGCCGATGACCAGCTGCACCGCGTCGCTGAGCGCGTCGCTGGGCTGCAGCACCGCACCGGGGACGGCGGCGGCCACGGTGCGCGCCCGGTCCAGCGCGGCCGGCCCGTACCGGACGACGCTCTCGTCCACGGCGCCGGGCTCGTTCCCCACCGTGCCGATGCCGAAGCCCTGCCCGCGGAGGGCGTCGGCCACCGTCGCGGCCAGGCCGGTGGTGGCGGTGCCGTTCAGCACGTCGACGGTGATCTCCCCGGGGGCCGCGGTGAGCGGCTCGGGCACGGACGGCGCCACCGGCTCGGGCGCCGGCTCCGGCTCGGCCACGCCCGGCGCCGCGTCCGGGACGGCCAGGAGCTCGGCGGGTACCCCGGCGCCGTCGATGACCTCGTCGAACAGCGACCGGGTGGCCGGCGCATCGAGGACGACGTACGCCCGCTCGGTTCCGGCCGGTACGTACCCCACCTGCGCGACCGGCAGCCCGGCGCGCTGCACCGCGTCGCCGGAGAGGTCGCCGAGTGTCCCGGCGAGCGCGCGCAAGTCACCCAGCGTCGTCTGGTCGTCGACGGTCAGCGCGTCCGACGCGCGGGACAGGAAGCGCGCCAGCGTGACGGGGTCGAGCAGCGTGTCCGCGGACATCGCCGCCCGCAGGGTCGAGGTGAGCAGGCGCTGCGCCCGCTCGGCGACGGCCGCCCCGGTGACGTCGACGCCGCTGTCGTCCGGCTGCAGGAAGCCCGACGCCGCGTCGCCGGAGAGCTCCGAGGGCCCGGCCACGGGCGGCGTCGCCGCGGCCGCGGTCGCTGCGGTGGGGACGATGCAGACGGGGACGCCGCCCAGGGCGTCGACCATCCCCGGGAGTCGGGTGAGGTCCACGCCCAGGTAGTGGTCGACCCGGAGCCCGGACAGCTGCTGGACCACTCGCACCATGCAGGCCGGCCCGCCCTCGAGCAGCGAGCTCGCGAACGCCTCGGTGACCGGGTTGCGCAGGGTGCCCTCGGGGGTGCGGCACATCGGGGTGTCCACGAGGGCCGTGGGGGGCACGCTGACCAGCGCCGCACGGTCGCCCTCGGCCGAGACGGAGACGAGGAGGGTGGCCACGGAGTCCGCCCCGGTCTGCCCGGGGACCCCGGTGCCGACGACCAGGTAGGTCTCTGCGGCGTCCTGGAGGTCGGGGGCGAGGATCTCCGGACCGTCGAGGGCCAGCGCGTCGACCCGGTCGATGCGCTGGTCGACGTAGAAGTACAGGGCCAGGTGGTACAGGACGACGACGCCCACGACGGCGGCCAGCGCCGTGACGGCACGCACCAGCCGCCTGCGTCCCGGGCTGCGCGGCGGGCGGTCGGCCGGCACCCGACGGCGGGTGGCGCCCGACGGGGGCGGCGCAGCCAGGCCGGGGAGCGGGGGGATGGGGCCGCTGCGCCGGGAGGGCCGTTCGTCTGGCGCCCACGCTGCCGGTGTCCCGGCCGGACCGGTCCCTGCAGGCGGTCGCGGCTGGGCAGCGGGGACGGGCGGGAACCCGGGCTGGGCAGCGGGGACGGGAGGCAGACCCGGCTGGGCACCGGGGCCGGTGGGGCGCCCGGACCCGGAACCGGGCACGGGCGGGAGGCCGGGCTGGGCACGCGGGACGTGGCCGGCTCGCGCGGCGCCGGGAACCGGTGGGAGCCCCGACCGGACGGCGGGATCGTCCGCGGCACCGCCCCGGCGGCCGTCCGCCCCCGTCCGGCGGGCGTCGGGCGCCGCGCCGCCGCGGCGGGAGGCCGGCTGTGCGGCGCTGCGCCGGGCGGCCCGTCGGCCACCGACGTCGTTGCCCTGCCGGGCGAGCAGCTGCTCCACCGTCACCGGCTCGGCGGCGCCGCCCTCCGGGGTGCGCCCGCGGCGCTTGCGACCGGGGAGGTCGCGGTCACCCGCGTCGTCCCACGTCGGCTGATCCCCCACAGGTGTCGACACCTTCTCGTCGTCTGCATGTCCGTGCCCGTCGTCCCACGATACGGGCGGATCTGCGATGACCACGCCGACGCGCGGGGCGCTCCCGAGCCGGCACCACCTCCGTCGGGTGGACCGGGCACGATCGGATGGTGGGCCACGGGCGCACTGCGTAGCGTTCGCACGGTGCGCATGCCCTCCGTGCCCGGCCCCGCCGACGTCGTCGCGCTGGTAGGAGGCGTGCGGGACGGCCTCGGTGACGCGCTCGCGCTCGTGCCCCGCGCCGCGGCCGTGCTCGGCGAGCTGGAAGGGCTGCTCGGCCGGGTGTCCGGCGCCGTCGACCGCGTGGAGGCGTTGCTGGACCGCGCGGACGGGGCGATCACCCGGCTGGACGCCACGCGTGCCACCGCCGACGAGGCGATCGCTGGGATCGGTGAGACCCGGCGGAACGCCGACGAGGCGATCGCTGGGATCGGCGCCACCCGCCAGCGCGCCGAGCAGGCGATCACCGACATGGGCGCCACCCGCCAGCGCGCCGACGACGCCATCACAGACATGGGCACCACCCGCCAGCGGGCCGAGCAGGCCGTCACCGACATG
>NZ_FOAO01000011.1:0-47113 GCF_900109665.1 Blastococcus sp. DSM 46786 | reverse complement strand
ACCGACATGGACGCCACCCGCCAGCGGGCCGAGCAGGCCGTGACCGACGTCGGCAGCACGGTCGGGCGGGCGGACGAGCTCGTCGGCCGGGCCGAGGGGATGGTCGGCCGGGCGGAGCCGCTGCTCGCCGACTACGAGCCGGCCCTCGTCGCGCTGGCGCCGTCGCTGCGGCGGCTGGCGGCCGAGTTCGACGCGACGGAGGTCGACGCGCTCATCACGCTGATCGACCGGCTGCCGCAGGTGCTCGGCCACCTGGACGACCAGGTGCTGCCCGCTCTCAAGGGACTCGAGAACGTGGGCACCGACGTCCACGACCTGGTCGACACCGTGCAGGACATGCGGCAGATCGTGAAGGGCTTCCCCGGCTCGAGGTTGTTCCGCCGCCGCGGCGCCGAGGAGATCGCGGAGGACGAGGCGCGCGAAGGCGCCGGCGGCTGAGCCGGCGCCCTCGCCGCCCGTGGGTCAGGAGTCCTGCGCGGGCTCCGACGCCCCGGGACCCGGGCCGGTCTCGGTCGGGTACCCCAGGGCCCGGACGACGTCGCCGATCCGCTCGAACGTCTCGCCCTGCGGCAACCGCTCCAGCTCGGCGACGACGACGTCGGGCGCCCGGTGGTCGCGCGCGGCCTCGACCAGGTCGGGTCCGCTGCTCGGGAAGTCGGCCCGGTCCAGCCAGCGCGACAGCTCGGCGCGGGCCACCACGGCGTCCTCGTCCATGCCCACCGGCGTCCCGCCGACGAGCGTGCCCGCCGGGTCCGCGTCGATGTCCGGCTGCCCCTCGGCGACCGGCTCCACCTCGCGCCACTCGTGCGCCCGGGTGGCCCGCTCGGCCTTGAGCATGCCCTGGACCTCGTGCTCGAGCTCCTCGTCGAGCCGGGGGTTGTGCTTGGTGCTGCGCGAGGACGCGCCTGCGGACTCGGTCACGTGTGCCTCCTGTTGATCGGGCCCGGCAGCGCCGGGCCGTGGGTCCGTCCGCGAAGGATCAGGCCTCGTCGAGAGCGCCGGGCTTGTGCACCGCGGTGCGCCCGGACTTGTCGCTGCGGACCTCGTACTGCGGGTCGTCCTTGCTGGCGCGCACGGTGCGACCAGAGGCCTCGGTGTCGGACGTGATCTTCTTCTCCACCGTGCCCTCGGTCTTCGACCCGTGGCTCTTCCAGGCGACGTGGTCGCCCTTCTCGAAGTCGTCGGCCATCGTCTTCTCCTTCGTCGGACGGTGCTGCCCCTGCCGGTGCCCGCAGCGCGGTGCGCACACACATCGGAGGCCCGATCGCCTGCCCGCCTACGCTCGGACGACGTGACCACCGCGAACGACGCCGCCCTCGTGGACGGTCTGCGCCCGGTCGACGTCCTCACCGTCGTCGCGGTCACCGACGTGACCCCCTCGGTCCGCCGGGTGACGCTGTCGGGGACGCCGGACGCCGTGGCCGCCGCCGGGCCCACGGTGAACCTGCTGGTGCCGCGGGTGGACGATGCCGCTCCCCGCTGGCCGCTCCTCCAGCGCGACGGCCGCGTGGTGTGGCCCGACGGCAGCCACGGCGTGGCGCTGCGCAGCTACACCGCCCGCCGGCAGGACCCGGCCGTGGGCGAGGTGGACATCGACTTCGTGCTGCACGGCGACGGCCCGGCCGCGTCCTGGGCCGCCGCGGCACGCCCCGGCGCCCTGCTCGGCGTCGCCGGCGCCGCCTCGCTCGCCGAGCGCCCGGCCCGGTGGCTGCTCCTGGTGGCGGACGAGACGGCGCTGCCCGCGGTGAGCCGCATCCTCGCCGCCGCTCCGACCGGCACCACCGGGATCGCGTACCTCGAGGTCGCCGGCCCCGAGGAGGAGCAGCAGCTGGCCGGCCCGCCGGGGGTGGAGCTTCGCTGGCTGCACCGGGGCGCCACCCCGCCCGGGGAGAGCACGCTGCTCGTCACCGCCGTGGCCTCGCTGGAGCGGCCCCCGGGCGACGACGTGTTCGCCTGGGTGGGCGCGGAGTCGGCCGCCGTGCGCGCCATCCGCGCCGACCTGCGCGGGCGCTGGGGGCTGGGCCGGGCCCAGCACCACGCGATCGGCTACTGGCGGCGCGGGCGCGCCATGGCGCCTGCCGGCTGACCCGGGCATAGGAAGCAATACCTGCGTTCCGAGGGCTCCGGACGTAGGGAAAGCTTCCTATGCCCGAGTCGTCCAGGGAGTTCACAGGTAGCGTCCAGACCCACTGCAGCCGGCGCGCCCACCCTGGGTGCATGTCGACGGCACCGGCGCACGCCCCCGGAGGAACGATGTCCGGCACCCAGCCCACCGGGCGCACCGCCCCCGAGGCCCGCCTGCTCGTGGTGGACGACGAGCCGAACATCCGCGAGCTGCTCTCGGCGAGCCTCCGCTACGCGGGCTTCGAGGTGGCCACCGCCGCGGACGGCCAGCAGGCCCTCGCCCTGGCCGCCTCGTTCCGGCCGGACCTGCTGGTGCTCGACGTGATGATGCCCGGGCTGGACGGCTTCGGCGTCGTCCGGCGTCTCCGTGAGAGCGGCCGCCACACCCCGGTGCTCTTCCTCACCGCCCGGGACGCCGCGGAGGACAAGGTCTCCGGCCTGACGCTCGGCGGCGACGACTACGTCACCAAGCCGTTCAGCCTGGACGAGGTCGTGGCGCGCATCCGCGCCGTGCTGCGGCGCACCGCCGGCGCGCAGCGGGCCGCCGAGGCCCCACGGCTGACGTTCGCCGACATCGAGCTGGACGAGGAGAGCCACGAGGTCATCAAGGCCGGCGAGGTCATCAGCCTCTCCCCCACCGAGTTCAAGCTGCTGCGCTACCTGATGGCCAACGCCGGGCGGGTGCTCTCCAAGGCGCAGATCCTCGACCACGTGTGGAACTACGACTTCAACGGCGAGGCCAACGTCGTCGAGTCCTACATCTCCTACCTGCGCCGCAAGATCGACACGACCGAGCCGCGGCTGCTGCACACCATCCGGGGGGTCGGGTACACGCTGCGGCTGCCGCGGGGCGCATGACCGTTCCTCCCGCACCGGTGCGGGGCCCACGGGTCCCGCTCCGGGTCACCCTCGTCGCGCTGACGGTGGCGCTGCTGAGCGTCGCCCTGCTGGCGACCGGGCTGGCCACCACCTCGCTGCTGCGCGACTACCTGCAGGACCAGCGGGACGCCGAGCTGGGGCTCTTCGTCGACTACAACCTGCGCCCCGACGTGGCCGCCGCCTGCCGCCAGCCCGGCGACCCCGCGCCCAACCCCTTGTACGTCGCGTGCCTCGCGCCCGACAGCGACGAGCCGGTGGTCCTCGGGGAGCCCCAGGGGCCGCGCGGGGACGACGTGCCCGAGCTGAGCGGCAAGGCGGTGGAGCGGCTCCGGGCGGACAACCGCCCCTTCACCGTCTGGGTCGACGGCGAGCGGTGGCGGATGACCTCGGGCCAGCTGCCCGGCGGGTACACCCTGGTCGTCGGCGACGACAACGCGGGCGTGGAACGGGCCATCTCCCGCCTGGTCCGCATCGAGCTGGTCGTGGGGCTCTCCCTCCTGGTGCTGCTGGGTGCCGCCGGGTACGTGCTGGTGCGCAACAGCCTCCGCCCGCTGGTCGACGTCGAGCGCACCGCCGCCGCCATCGCCGCGGGCGACCTCTCCCGGCGCGTCCCCGTCGGCGACGGGCGCACCGAGGTGGGCCGGCTCTCGACGGCGCTCAACGGCATGCTCGCCCGCATCGAGGCCGCCTTCCGCGCCCAGCAGGCGTCGGAGGAGCAGGCGCGCGGGTCCGAGCACCGGATGCGCCGGTTCGTCGCCGACGCCAGCCACGAGCTGCGCACCCCGCTGACCTCGATCCGCGGCTTCGCCGAGCTGTACCGCCAGGGCGCCGTGCGCTCGGAGGAGGACGTCGCCCGGCTGATGCAGCGCATCGAGGCCGAGGGCGGGCGCATGGGGCTCCTCGTCGAGGACCTGCTGCTGCTGGCCCGCGTGGACCAGCAGCGGCCGCTGTCCGTGGCGCCGGTCGACCTCGCCGCGGTCGCCGGCGACGCGGTGCACGACGCCCGCGCCGTCCAGCCCGACCGGCCGATCAGCCTGCACCTGGACGAGTCGCTCACCGACGTGCCGGTCGTGCTCGGCGACGAGAGCCGGCTGCGCCAGGTGGTCGGCAACCTCGTCACCAATGCGCTCACCCACACCCCGCCGTCCACCCGGGTGCTGGTCTCCGTGGCCGAGGCCCCCGACGACCCGGATGCGCTGCTGCTGCGGGTCGCCGACGAGGGCCCGGGGATGGACCGGGCCGACGCCGAGCGCGCGTTCGAGCGGTTCTACCGGGCGGACGCCTCCCGCACCCGCGCCGCCGGCGGCACCGGCCTCGGGCTGTCGATCGTCGCGTCGCTGGCCGCCGCCCACGGCGGGTCGGCGTCGTTGGAGACCGCGCCCGGCGAGGGCCTCGCGGTGACCGTGCGGCTGCCGCGGAGCGGGCCTTCCGGGGGTGGCGCACCCGCCGCCTGAGGCCGCTTGCGACCATCGCCCGGTGACGACGAACGACGGCGCTCCCGATCCCGGCGCTCCGGCCGACGCCGACCTGATGACCGCCTCGATCGACCTGGCCGCGGCGCTGCGCGAGCTGATCGAGCTCTCGGCGACCACCACGGCGGATGCGACCGCGGTCCGCTCGGCCGCCGAGCTGGTGCGGGCGGCCACCGGGCAGCTCGAGGGCCCCCGCCGGCCGCTGTCCCAGCTGCCGCGCCTGGACGATCCCGCCGCCCGGCGGCGGACGTTCAACCCGGTCAGCGGTGTGGCCAACGGCATGGCCCCGCCGCTGCGGTTCCGGGTGACCGACGGCGTGGTCAGCGCCGAGGCCACGCTCGGCGCGGCCTACGAGGGCCCGCCCACGTTCCTGCACGGCGGGATGAGCGCGCTCTTCATGGACCAGGTGCTGGGTGACACCGCAGCCGTCAACGGGCTGTGGGGCATGACCGCGCACCTCGAGCTGGACTACCGGGGGCCGGTCCCCCTCGGCCGCCCGCTGGCCTTCCGCGGCTGGGTGGAGGAGACCTCGGGCCGCAAGTCGGTCATCGCCGGATCGATCGCGCTGGCCGACGCACCCGACCGGCCGCTGGTCGAGGCGCGCGGGATCTTCGTCATGCCACGACCGGAGAAGCTGGAGAGCTACTTCGGCTCGGTCACCGACGTCTCCGGAGCGCACCGCCCGCCGGGCAACCCCGGGGACGCCACCGTCGTGGAGCAGGTGTGACCGGCGTCGGCCGGGACGTCGAGGTCGCCCAGGCGGCGGCCCGGGCCGCGGCGGATGCGCTGCTGCCGCTACGGACCGGCGGACCGGCGGGGCGCGCGCTGGGCGACGCCGGGGACGCCGCCGCGCAGCGGGCGATCCTCGGGGTGCTCACCGGCGCCCGCCCCGGGGACGCCGTGTTCAGCGAGGAGGCGGTGGACGACGCCCGCCGGCTGACCGCCGACCGCGTGTGGATCGTCGACCCGCTCGACGGCACCCGCGAGTACTCCGACCCGGCCCGTGGCGACTGGGCCGTGCACGTCGCCCTCTGGTCCGGGGGCGAGCTCGTGGCCGCTGCGGTGGCCCTGCCGGCGCTGGACGAGGTGCACGTCACCGACCCGGCTCCCGCACTGCCGCCGCGCCCGGACGGACCGGTCCGCATCGCCGTCAGCCGCACCCGGCCCCCGGCCGAGGCGCAGGCCGTGGCCGACGCGCTCGGGGGCGAGCTGGTGCCGATGGGCTCGGCGGGCTACAAGACGCTCGCGGTCGTGCGCGGGGAGGTCGACGCCTACGTGCACGGCGGCGGCATGTACCAGTGGGACTCCGCCGCACCGGTCGCCGTGGCCCGCGCGGCGGGGCTGGTGACCTGCCGGCTGGACGGGTCGCCGCTGGTCTACAACGCCCCCGATCCCTCGCTGCCGGACCTGGTCGTGGCCCGTCCCGAGCTGGCGCCCGAGGTGCTGGCTGCGGTCGCCCCGGCCCGATAGCGGAGACTGGTCGGGAATCCGCACCGATCCGATCGGGTTGCGCCGGTCGCCGACCCGATCCCTACCCCGTGGAGCATGCGCGCGTGACGACGCCCGACTACCGGCTCAGCCAGCTGGAGACGCTGGAGGCCGAGTCCATCCACGTCATCCGTGAGGTGGTCGCCGAGCTCGAGCGGCCGGTGCTGCTGTTCTCCGGCGGCAAGGACTCCATCGTGATGCTGGAGCTGGCCCGCAAGGCGTTCGCGCCGGCCCGCATCCCCTTCCCGGTCATGCACGTGGACACCGGGCTGAACTTCCCCGAGGTGCTGGCCTTCCGCGACAAGCGGGTCGCGGAGCTGGACGTCCAGCTCGTGGTCGCCTCCGTGCCCGACGCCATCGCCGCGGGCACCGTCAAGGAGGAGCCCAACGGCTCGCGCAACCGCATCCAGACGCCGGTGCTGCTGGACGCGGTCGAGGAGCACGGCTTCACCGCGCTGTTCGGGGGCGCCCGCCGGGACGAGGACAAGGCGCGGGCCAAGGAGCGCGTCTTCTCCTTCCGCGACGAGTTCGGCCAGTGGGACCCCAAGAACCAGCGCCCCGAGCTCTGGGACCTCTACAACGGCCGCATCCACCTCGGCGAGTCGATCCGGGTCTTCCCGCTGTCGAACTGGACCGAGCTGGACATCTGGCAGTACGTCCTGCGCGAGGAGATCGCCATCCCCCCGCTCTACCTCGCCCAAGAGCGGGACGTCGTCGAGCGCCAGGGGATGCTCTACGCGGTCAACGAGTTCATCCGCCCGCGCGAGGGCGAGCAGGTCCAGCGCCGGAGCGTCCGCTACCGCACGGTCGGCGACGCCAACCTGACCGCCGCCGTCCCCTCCACCGCCGCCACGGTCGAGGAGGTCATCGCCGAGATCGCGGTGACCCGCATGACCGAGCGCGGGGCCACCCGCGGGGACGACAAGGTCAGCGACGCCGCGATGGAGGACCGCAAGAAGGAGGGCTACTTCTGATGCCCGCCGTCCTTGCTCCGGCGGCGGTGCAGCACCAGCAGCAGCCGCAGCACGACGGCGAGCAGCAGCAGCCCCGTCAGCCAGCCGGCGAGCTCCGGCGTCCCGCCCGGCCGCGCGCCCAGCAGCCCGCACACCCAGTCCGCCACGGCGAAGCCGACGACGTAGCCCGCGACCACGACGAGCAGTCCCGGGACGGCGAGGAACACGAACACCCGCTGCCTCCCCGGTCGACGGAGACCAGCGTCCGCCACGCCGCCGCCCTGCGCCAGGAGACCGCCCGATGACCGCCGCCCAGCCCGACGCCCCCGTCGACGTCCACTCGGCCGCCGCCGAGGCGGCCGCCGAGATCGCCACCGCGCGCAAGGACATCCTGCGCATCGCGACCGCCGGTTCGGTGGACGACGGCAAGAGCACGCTGATCGGCCGCCTGCTGTACGACAGCAAGGCCGTCTTCGAGGACCAGTACGAGGCGGTCGAGCGGGCCAGCAAGGGCGATTACGTCGACCTGGCGCTGCTCACCGACGGCCTGCGCGCCGAGCGCGAGCAGGGCATCACCATCGACGTCGCCTACCGGTACTTCGCCACCCCACGGCGCACGTTCATCCTCGCCGACACCCCCGGCCACGTGCAGTACACGCGGAACATGGTCACCGGCGCCTCCACGGCGGACCTCGCGATCGTGCTGGTCGACGCCCGCAAGGGCATGCTCGAGCAGAGCCGGCGGCATGCCTTCCTCGCCTCGCTGCTGCGGGTGCCGCACCTGGTCGTCGCCGTCAACAAGATGGACCTCGTCGACTGGTCGGAGGAGACCTACGAGGCGATCCGCGACGAGTTCACCGCGTTCGCCGCCAAGCTCGACGTGCCCGACCTCACCGTGGTGCCGATCTCGGCGCTGCACGGCGACAACGTCGTCCGCCGGTCCGAGAACACGCCCTGGTACCAGGGCTCGTCGCTGCTGCACCACCTCGAGCACGTGCACGTCGCCAGCGACCGCAACCTGGTCGACGTCCGGTTCCCGGTGCAGTACGTGATCCGCCCGCAGTCCGACGCGCACCACGACTACCGCGGCTACGCCGGGACGGTCGCCAGCGGCGTGCTGCGCCCCGGCGACGAGGTCCAGGTGCTGCCCAGCGGCCTGACGACGACGATCGCCGGCATCGACGGGCCCCGCGGCCCGGTCGAGGAGGCGTTCGCCCCGATGTCGGTGACCGTGCGACTGGCCGACGACCTGGACGTCTCCCGCGGCGACCTGATCTGCCGGCCCGCCAACGCCCCGCACGTGACGCAGGACCTCGACGCGCTGGTCTGCTGGATGACCGACGAAACGCTGCGTCCCCGGCAACGGCTGGCCGTCAAGCACACCACCCGGTCGGTGCGGGCGGTGGTCAAGGAGCTGCAGTACCGGCTGGACGTGAACACGCTGCACCGCGAGCAGGACGCGACCGAGCTCGGCCTGAACGACATCGGCCGGGTGCTGCTGCGCACCACCCAGCCGCTGTTCGTGGACCAGTACTCGCGCAACCGGGTGACCGGGCGCTTCATCCTCGTCGACGAGGCGACCAACGCCACCGTCGGCGCGGGCATGCTGGTCCCCGGCAGCTGACCCCTCCCGGCCCGGCCGGTGGCGTCCTGGCTCACCTGACAGGGTCCTGGCTCACCGCCGACCGTGAGCCAGGACCCCGAACGACCAGGTGACCTGATCAACAAGGGGTCAGCGGAGCGCGACCGGGAGCACCTCGAAGCCGCGCAGGGTCTGCAGGTTGCGGCGCACCGGGCGGCCGGCCACGCGCAGGCCCGGGAAGCGCTCGCCCAGCGCCTGCAAGCCCACGGCGCCCTCCAGCCGGGCCAGCCCCGCGCCCAGGCAGTAGTGGATGCCCCCGGAGAACGCCAGGTGCTCCCGCGCGTTGGCCCGGGTGACGTCGAACCGCGCCGGGTCGGGGAAGACGTCGGGATCGCGGTTCGCCGCGCCCAGCAGGAGGGTCACCCGCATGCCGGCGCCCACCCGCCGGCCGGCGAGCTCGACGTCCGCGCGCGCCGTCCGGCCGGTCAGCTGCACCGGGCTGTCCAGCCGCAGCACCTCCTCGACGGCATCGTCCCAGCTCGCCTCGCCGCAGCGCAGGGCGTCCCACTGGTCGCGGTGCGCGTCCAGCAGCACCACGGCGTTGCCCAGCAGGTTGACCGTGGTCTCGAAGCCCGCGCCCAGGAGCAGCAGCACCGTGGCGTGCAGCTCCCGGTCGTCGAGCGCCTCGTCGGGCGGCAGGGTGACCAGCCGGCTGACCAGGTCGTCGCCGGGCTCCCGGCGGAGCCGCGTGAAGTGCTCGCCGAGGAAGCGGTGCATCGCCCGCAGCGCCCGCTCCGCGGCCAGGAAGCGGCCCAGCGGCAGGCCCGGGTCGAGGGTGGCGGCCGCCGCCGCGCCCCAGCGGAGGAAGTCCTCGCGGCGCGCGACGGGGACGCCCAGGAGCTCGGTGATGACGAGCACGGGCAGCTGCGCCGCGTAGGCCTCGACGAGGTCGACGACGCCGTCCCGGCGCTCGAGGTCGTCGAGCAGTCGCTCGGCGGTGCGCCGGACGGCCGGCTCGAAGGCCGCCGTCGCCCGCGGGGTGAAGGCGCGGCTGACCAGCCGGCGGAACCGGGTGTGGTCGGGTGGGTCGACGACGAGCATGGACGGCGGTTCGGCCACCCCGGCGGCGGCAGGGTCGTCGCCGAACTCCAGCGCCCAGCGGACGACCCGCGGGGCCGTCGAGCGGTCCCAGCCCACGCCGAAGCGGTCGCTGCGCAGCACCTCCTGGGCCACGGGGTGGGACGTCGTGACGAGCCCCAGGCTGCTGCCGGTGAGCGGTCCGCGGGCGCGCAGCTCCTCGTACAGCCCGTAGGGCTGCTCGCGGAGGGCCGGGTCGCGCATCAGCCGGCCGACGGCGTCACCCCGGCGGGCGCTGCGGGAGAGGTACACCGCCGGCAGGCCGTGCCGGACCGCCCAACGGGCCGCGGTGCGGGAGGGCCGGCTCAGCTGCTCCGCTGTGGCGCTCATCACCGCAGTGTGCCAACGCCGGGCCCGGACGCGGCACCGCCCCCGGCCGGGGAACGGGACGGGGGCGGTGCGGGGTCGGTGCGGGGCGCTCAGGCCTGGTCGCCGGGGGCCGGTGCGGACCCCGGGTCGCCGTCCCAGTCCTTGCCCGCGACGTCGGCGTTCTCCGACGCGCTGTCGGTCTGGCCCGCCACGGTCTCGATCATCTCCTCGTCGGAGACGTCCTCACCGGCGGCGTGGGTGTTCGGCTCGCTCATCGCGCGGTCCCTTCCTTCGGCTGGCTTCCTCCTCGCCGGTCCCCGATCGGCGAGCGCGGCAAACCAGCCGGTGCGTCACAGCCGGGGCGGGCGCAGCTCGAACCACACGCGCTTGCCGTCGCGGTGGTCCTCGCAGCCCCACCGGTCGGCGAGCACCTCCACCATGAGCATCCCCCGGCCCCGGGAGCGGTCCGGGGAGAACGGCTGCACCGCTGGGCGGGCGGGCGAGCAGTCGACGACGGCGAGGCGCAGCCAGTCCTCGGACAGGGTCGCCTCCACGGTGAGGCAGGCGGTGCCGCCCACGTGGTCCACCACGTTCGCCACCAGCTCGGTGACCAGCAGGGCGGCGTCCTCGTGGTCCTGGCGGGCGCCCCAGGACCGCAGCAGCTCGCGGACCAGCCGCCGGGCCACCGGCACGCTGGCGGCGACCGGGGGGAGGTCGAGGCTGGCGCTGAGCGTGGACATGCGGCGTTCCGTTCTGGCAGTGGGCGAGGGAGCAGCGGGAAGGCCCATCGCTGACGACATCGGCAGGGCGGCCCAGGAACTCAATACGTTGCCCACGACTATCCCCAGCGCCACCAGAATGCGCAACCCCCATTGCATGCAACCGCCGCTGCATGCAACACGCGTTACATCTAGACTGCGCACGTCCTTGTCGCCTACACCTCGAGGAGCGCGCATGAGTGCCCCCCGGCCATCCGGAGACGACACGGCACTCGATGCGCTCGAGGAGCTCGTCCGGCGCATCGACGAGTCGGTGGACGAGCTGGCCAGGGCGCGGGCGCGCGCCGAGGCGCTGCTGGCCGCCCGCCGGGCCGGCCGGCCGTGGCTGGAGCTGGTCACCGAGGAGTCCCGCCCGCTCGTCGTGGAGAGCATCTCCACGGTGCTGTCCTGCCTGGCGACCGCCGGTTCCCAGTGGCGCCGCGAGGAGGCGGCGGCCCTGCAGCGCGAGCAGGTGAGCATCAACCGGATCGCCGCCCTCTTCGGGGTCACCCGGCAGCGCATCTCGGCGTTGCTGAAGGAGAACGGGGCCGGGCCGGGGTCCTAGACGCCGATCGCGTCGATCGCCTTGTAGATCCGCTGCTCGGACACCGGGCGGGGCGTGCCCACGTTCTGGGCGAACAGCCCCACCCGCAGCTCCTCGAGCATCCAGCGCACCCGGGTCACCGGGTCGTCCGGCGCCCCGGTCGGGGGCACCTGCCTCCGCAGCTGCTCGTACTCCGCGGTCACGGCCGCGACCTGCTGCATCCACAGCTCGTCGCGCACCGCGTTGGCCGGCAGCTTCTCCAGCCGGTGCGCCATCGCCGTCAGGTACCGGACGACGTCGGGCAGCCGGCGGCGGCCGGTCGCGGCGACGAAACCCCGGTGCAGCAGCCCGGTCATCTGCCGCCGCAGGTCGGCCACGGCCGCCTCGGGCACCCGGCGGGCGGGCGCGCCGCCGATCGCGACCGCCACCTCGCGCGCCCGGGTCAGCACCGCCTCGACGCGCCCGACCGTGTCGACGGTGAGCCGGTGCAGCTGCCCCTTCGCCGCGGCGACCAGGGCGTCGAAGGAGGCCGCGTCGCGGGGCGGCCCCCCGGCGGCGGCGATCAGCTCGTCGGCGGCGGCGTCCACGCAGTCGGCGACCAGGTCGGGGATCTCGCCGTCCGGGTTGAACTGCAGGGCCAGCCGGGTGGCCGGGCCCAGCCCCTTGACCACCTGCTTGACCGGCGAGCCCGCGACCAGGACCAGCAGCCGGCGGGCGCCGCGCCAGGTCAGCCGGGTCGCCTCGGCCTCGGTCGGGACGACGCGGATCCCCACCGTCGTCCCCTCGTCCACCAGCGCGGGGTACGCCGTGACGACGTGGGCGCCGCGACGCACCTCCACGGTGCGGGGCAGCTCGCCGAACTCCCAGGACGTGCACCCGGTGCGCTCGAGGTCCGAGGCCGCCCGCGCCAGACCGGCCCGGGCCTGCGGGGCCACCTGCGCCCTGAGCGCGGCGAGGTCCTTGCCGGTGGCCAGGGGCCGGTGCTGGTCGTCGAGCACCCGGAAGGTGGCGCGCAGGTGGTCGGGCACCTGACCGGGCTGCCACGCGTCGGGCGGGACCACCACGCCCGCGGCCCGGCGCAGCTCGCGCTCCAGCGCCGGCAGCAGCGGCTCCCCCGGGTCGATCCCGGGCAGCACCGCCCGCACCCGGTCGGGGATGGGCACCAGCGCCCGGCGCAGGCCCTTGGGCAGGGTGCGCAGCAGCGCCGTCACCAGCTCCTCGCGCAGGCCGGGCACGGTGAAGGCCAGCGACTCCCCCGACGTCCGCTGGGCCACCGAGTCCAGCACGCCCAGCGGCACGTCGACCGTCACGCCGTCCTCGGCGCTGCCGGGGGCGAACGCGTACGACAGGGGCAGCGTGAGCGCCTGGGACAGCCGCACCTCGTCGGGGAAGTCCTCCGGGCGGACCTGCGCCGCAGCGGCCGCGTTGGTGAGCATCTCCGGCGTGAAGGTGAGCGGGTCGGGCTGCTCGTGCCGGGCCCGCTTCCACCACGTGTCGAAGTGCCGGGTGGAGACGACGTCGGCGGGGACCCGCGCGTCGTAGAGCTCGAACAGCGTCTCGTCGTCGACGCCGATGTCGCGCCGGCGGGCGCGCTCCTCCAGCTCCGCGACCCGCTCGATCGCCCGCTGGTTCTCCGCCCAGAAACGGTGGTGGGTGGTCCACTCCCCCTGCACCAGCGCATGCCGGATGAACAGCTCCCGGGAGACGACCGGGTCGATGGAGCCGTACTGCACGCGACGGCCGACCACCAGCGGCAGCCCGTACAGGGTGACCCGCTCGGTGGCGACGACGGAGCCCCGCTTGGCGTCCCACCGCGGCTCGGAGTACTGGCGCTTGACCAGGTGGTCGGCGAGCTTCTCCACCGTCTCGGGGTCGATGCGGGCGACCGTGCGGGCGAACAGCCGGCTGGTCTCGATCAGCTCCGCGGCCACCACCCAGCGCGGCGGCTTCTTCGCCAGCGGCGTGCCGGGGGCGAGCACGAAGCGGGTGTTCCGCGTGCCCAGGTACTCGCGGCCGGGCCGACCGGGCTTCCCGTCCCGCGTCTTCACCGCCTCCGCCTGCATGCCGACGTGGCTGAGGAGGCCGGCGAGCAGGGCGGCGGTGATGCCGCGCTCGTCAGGCTCGGTGGCGGCGCCGTTCAGCGTCATGCCGAGCCGGCGGGCGGTGCCGCGCAGCTGGCCGTGCAGGTCCTGCCACTCGCGGATGCGCAGGTAGTGCAGGAACTCCCGCTTCACCGTGCGGCGGAACTGGTTGCCGGACAACGCCTCCTGCTGCTCACCGAGGTAGCGCCACAGGTTCAGCAGGGCGAGGAAGTCGGAGTTCTCGTCGGCGAACCGGGCGTGCATCTGGTCGGCCGCCTGCTGGTGCTCGGTCGGCCGCTCGCGTGGGTCCTGGATGGTCAGCCCGGCCGCGATGACCAGCACCTCCTCCAGCACACCGCGCCGGTCGGCCTCGACCACCATGCGGGCCATCCGCGGGTCCAGCGGCAGTGCGGCCAGCGCCCGGCCGGTCGGGGTGAGCCGGCCGTGCTCGTCGAGCGCGTGCAGCTCCTCGAGCAGGGCCAGCCCGTCGGCGACCGCCCGCCGGTCCGGGGGGTCGACGAAGGGGAAGTCCTCCACCGCGCCGAGGTCGAGCGCGGCCATCTGCAGCAGCACCGACGCCAGGTTGGTGCGCAGGATCTCCGGGTCGGTGAACTCGGGGCGGGACTCGTAGTCGGCCTCGGGGTAGAGCCGGATGGCGATGCCCGGCCCGAGCCGCCCGCAGCGACCGGAGCGCTGCCGGGCCGAGGCCTGGCTGACCGGCTCGATCGGCAGCCGCTGCACCTTCGTGCGATGGCTGTACCGGGAGATGCGCGCCGTGCCGGGGTCGATGACGTAGCGGATGCCCGGCACCGTCAGCGAGGTCTCGGCGACGTTGGTGGCCAGCACGATGCGCCGGCCGGTGTGCGGGGCGAAGACCTTGTGCTGGTCGGCCGCCGACAGCCGCGAGTAGAGGGGCACGATCTCGGTGCCCGGCAGCGCGCGGTCGGCGAGCGCGTCCTGGGTGTCGCGGATCTCCCGCTCGCCGGCGAGGAACACCAGGATGTCACCGGGCCCCTCGGCCACCAGCTCGTCGACGGCGTCCAGGATCGCCGTCACCTGGTCGCGGTCCTCGTCGGAGTCCGGGTCGTCCGGGTCGACGACCGGGCGGTAGCGCACCTCGACGGGGTACGTGCGGCCGCTGACCTCGATGATCGGCGCGCCCGCGAAGTGCGCAGCCACGCGTTCGACGTCGATCGTCGCCGACGTGATCACCAGCTTGAGGTCGGGACGCCGAGGCAGCAGCTGGGCCAGGTACCCCAGCAGGAAGTCGATGTTGAGGCTCCGCTCGTGGGCCTCGTCGATGATGATCGTGTCGTACTGGCGCAGCAGCCGGTCGTGCGCGATCTCGGCCAGCAGGACGCCGTCGGTCATCAGCTTGACCAGGGTCGCGTCCGACACCTGGTCGTTGAAGCGCATCTTGTAGCCGACGGTCTCGCCCAGCGGCGTCCCCAGCTCCTCGGCGATCCGCTCGGCCACGCTGCGCGCGGCGATCCGCCGGGGCTGGGTGTGCCCGATCCGCCCCCGCACGCCCCGGCCGAGCTCGAGGGCGATCTTGGGGAGCTGGGTGGTCTTGCCCGACCCGGTCTCGCCGGCGACGACGACGACCTGCGCGTCCCTGAGGGCGGCGGCGATGTCCTCGCGCCGCGCGCTGACCGGCAGGTCCTCGGGGTAGGAGATCGCCGGCACGGCCGCCCGGCGCCGGGCGATCCGCTCCTCGGCAGCGGCGACGTCGGCCGCGATGCGCTCGCGCTGCCGCTCGCGGGCACGCGCGTCCCTGGTGCGGCGCAACCCGTCGAGCCGGCGGCGCAGCCGGTGCTCGTCGGCCAGCGTCAACCCGGACAGCCGCGACCGGAGGTCGTCGTGCGGTGCGCTCACGGTTTGTCCCGGCGTCCTCTCCGTGCGATGGCCCCGCGGCCCTGACCGGACGGCGGGCAACCCGCCCAGGATCCCACCTCCGGCGCCGTGGCCGGGGACACACGACCAGATCGATGCATGCGCCTAGCAACAAGGTGTAGGTTGCATGCAGTTTCCTTAAGGCACGCGAGGTTCCCCATGTCGACGTCCCCGTCCGAGGGGCGCCGCGATTCCGGGCTGCTGGCGCTCAGCGAGCAGATGCCCCGGTTCATGCGGCTCATCCACGGCATCAAGGCCCAGCACACGGCCGAAGGTGGCCGTGACCGGGCTGCGTCGGTCCTGCTCTTCCCGCTCCAGCGACTGGGGCCGTTGCGGCAGAGCGCGCTGGCCGAACTCGTGCACGCCGACCCGTCCACCATCAGCCGGCACATCACCCTCCTGGTCGAGCGCGGACTGGTGGTCCGCGTCGCGGACGAGTCCGACGGCCGGGCCAGCCGGCTGGTGCTCACCGACGCCGGTCACAGCGAGCTGGACGAGCTCCGCGCCGAGCGGGTGGCCTTCCTGCGCACCGTCGTCGCCGACTGGACCGACGACGAGCTGGCGACCTTCACCGGGCTCTTCGACCGGCTGCTCGACGGCATCGCCGCCACCCTCCCGAACGACCAGAACCCCGCTTCCTCCCGGACGGTGTCCGCATGACCTCCACCCGCAGCACCGCAGCCGAGCGCAGGGGCGCCCGTGCAGCGGCCGCCGCACCCGACGCGAGCGGCGTCTTCAGCCACCGGCAGATCGTCACGATCCTGGCCGGTCTGATGGTCGCGATGTTCCTGGCCGCCCTGGACCAGACCGTGGTCGCCACCGCGATCCGCACGATCGCGGACGACCTGCAGGGCTACGACCTCCAGGCCTGGGCGACCACGGCCTTCCTGATCACGTCGACGATCGCGACACCGCTGTACGGCAAGCTCTCCGACATCTACGGCCGACGGCCGTTCTACCTCTTCGCGATCGTGATCTTCGTGGTCGGCTCCGCGCTGTGCGGCCTCGCCGACACGATGTACCAGCTGGCCGCGTTCCGCGCGGTGCAGGGCATCGGCGCCGGTGGCCTGATGTCGCTCGCCCTGGCGATCATCGGCGACATCGTGCCGCCGCGGGAGCGCTCGCGGTACCAGGGCTACTTCATGGCCGTCTTCGGCACCTCCAGCGTGCTGGGCCCGGTCATCGGCGGCTTCTTCGCCGGCCAGGGCTCGCTGCTCGGCGTCGACGGCTGGCGCTGGATCTTCTGGATCAACGTGCCCCTCGGGCTGCTCGCCTTCGCCGCGGTCTGGCGGGTGCTGCACCTGCCGCACGAGAGCCGCCCGCACCGGATCGACTGGCCGGGCGCCCTCGCGCTGATGACCTTCCTGGTGCCGCTGCTCGTCGTCGCCGAGCAGGGTCGCGTCTGGGGCTGGACCTCCTCCGGTGCGGTCACCTGCTACGCCATCGGCGCCGTCGGTTTCGCGCTCTTCGTGCTGGCCGAGCGGGCCTACCGGGACGACGCGCTGCTGCCCCTGCGGCTGTTCCGCAACCGCAGCTTCGCCGTCAGCGGCATCGGCTCGATCGTCATGGGCGCCGGGATGTTCGGCGGGCTGCTGCTGCTCCCGCAGTACCTGCAGATCGTGCAGGGCTCCAGCGCGACCGTGGCCGGGCTGCAGATGATCCCGCTGGTCGCCGGCATCATGGTCGGCGCGATGAGCTCGGGCATCGCGATCTCGAGGACGGGGAAGTACAAGGTCTTCCCGCTGGTGGGCATCGCCCTCATGGTCACCGCGCTGCTGTCCATGTCCTTCCTGGTCGGCGCCGACACCTCGGTGTGGACGCTGGTGCCGTTCATGGTGCTGCTGGGCCTGGGGCTGGGCTTCAACTTCCAGCCGGTCATCCTCGCCGTGCAGAACGCCGTCTCCCCGCGGGAGATGGGCGTGGCCACCTCCTCGGTCACGTTCTTCCGGCAGATGGGCGGCACCATCGGGACGGCGGCGTTCCTGTCCATCCTGTTCACCCGGCTGCCGCAGGACATCGACGCCGCCGTCCAGGACACCGTGCGGGCCAACCCGGAGCTGGCCCCGCAGTTCCAGCAGCTCGGCGCCGGCAGCGGGGGTGCCCTCGACGACACCTCCTTCATCCAGGAGCTGCCGGCCGCGCTGGCCGAGCCGTTCAAGGTCGGTTTCTCGAACTCGATCGACCTGGTGTTCCTCATCGCCGCCGGCGTCGTGGCGGTCGGGTTCCTCGTCTTCCTGTTCCTCCCCCAGCTCGCGCTGAGCACCCAGTCGGGCATCCAGGCCCGGCAGGGCCAGGCGGCCGGGACGGCGACCAGCGACCCCGGTGACCCGGCCGAGGAGGCGACCGAGGCCGTGGGCGCGGCCGCACCCACCTCGGTCCCGCCGCCGGTGGGGCAGCCGGGCGGCACCCCCCGCGCTCCCCGCTGACCCCGGCAGCCGACGACCCCTTCCCGCACCGCGGGAGGGGGTCGTCGCGCGCCATGGGACGGCACCCCGGGGCGGTGACCCCGAGCGGGACATCCCGGCCGGCCGGATGTCCGCCCCAGGGCCACCGCCGGGGCAGCCCTCCCGTCAGGGCTGGAAGACCGCCCGCACGCAGCTGTCGTCCTCGTCCTCGAACAGCTGCGACCGCTCGGCGCGCGGCATCACGTCCGGGCCGGTCCGTGCTCCTCGGATCGGCTGCGGGCGCTCCCCGCCTTGCCCCCGCCGGGCCGCCGGGCAACCGGCCTAGTGTGAAGTGGTTCGCACCTCGCCGCCGTACCCGCGCCTGGAGATCCCGTGCCGTCGTCGTCGCTGATCCTGTCCCGCCGTGACCTGGACTTCCTGCTCAACGAGTGGCTCGACGTCGAGTCCCTGACCAAGCGGGCCCGGTTCACCGAGCACTCGCGGGAGACCTTCGACGCGGTGCTGGACCTGGCCGAGCAGATCGCCACCGAGCACTTCGCCCCGCACAACCGCAGGGCCGACGAGAACGAGCCGCGGTTCGTCGACGGCAAGGTCGAGCTGATCCCGGAGGTCGCCGAGGCGCTGCGGGTCTTCGCCGACGCCGGGCTGATGGCCGGCGAGTTCGACGAGGAGTTCGGCGGCATGCAGCTGCCGCACGTGGTCGGGCAGGCCGTCTTCGCCTGGTTCAAGGCGGCCAACGTGGGCACCTCGGCCTACCCGTTCCTGACGATGGGCAACGCCCGCCTGCTGCTGGCGCACGGCAGCCGCGAGCAGATCGACACCTTCGTGGCGCCCGAGATCGAGGGCCGCTGGTTCGGCACCATGGCGCTCTCCGAGCCGCAGGCCGGCTCCTCGCTCGCCGACATCACCACCAGGGCCGTTCCCCAGGACGACGGCACCTACCGGCTCAGCGGCAACAAGATGTGGATCTCCGGCGGCGACCACGAGCTGACCGAGAACATCGTGCACCTGGTGCTGGCGAAGATCCCGGGTGGCCCGCCCGGGGTGAAGGGCATCTCGCTGTTCATCGTCCCCAAGTTCCTGGTGGACGACGACGGCTCGCTGGGCGAGCGCAACGACGTGGTCCTGGCCGGGCTCAACCACAAGATGGGCTACCGGGGGACGACGAACACGCTGCTCAACTTCGGCGAGGGCGTGCACACCCCGGGCGGCCGGCCCGGCGCCGTCGGCTACCTGGTGGGCGAACAGCACAAGGGCCTCACCTACATGTTCCACATGATGAACGAGGCCCGGATCGGCGTCGGGATGGGCGCCACGGTGCTGGGCTACACCGGCTACCTGCACGCGCTGGAGTACGCGCGCTCCCGCACGCAGGGCCGCCCGGCCGGCGCCAAGACCACGGCATCCACGGACGTCGCCTCCCCGATGGTGCCGATCGTCGAACACCCGGACGTGCGCCGGATGCTGCTGGCCGCCAAGAGCTACGCCGAGGGCGGGCTGGCGCTGGGGCTCTACTGCGCGAAGCTGGTCGACGAGGAGCAGACGGCGGAGACCCAGGAGGAGCGGGACCGCGCCCACCTGCTGCTGGACATGCTCACACCGGTCGCCAAGGCGTGGCCCTCGCAGTGGGGCCTGGCCGCCAACGACCTCGCCATCCAGGTGCACGGCGGCTACGGCTACACCCGCGACTACCCGGTCGAGCAGTTCTACCGGGACAACCGGCTCAACCCGATCCACGAGGGCACCCAGGGCATCCAGTCGCTCGACCTGCTCGGCCGCAAGGTCGTCATGCAGGGCGGCGCCGGGCTCGCACTGCTGGGCGAGACGATCAGCGCGACGACCGCCCGCGCCGCCGGGACGCAGTGGGCGGGCTTCGCCGCCGACCTCGACGCCGCGGTGGCCCGGATGGGTTCGGTGACGGCGACCCTGTGGGGCACCGGCGACCCCGACCTGGCCCTGGCGAACTCGCACGTCTACCTGGAGGCCGCCGGGCACGTCGTCGTCGCCTGGCTGTGGCTCGAGCAGGCGCTGGCCGCCGAGGCGGGCAGCACCGACTTCCACGAGGGCAAGCGCGCCGCGGCCCGGTACTTCTGGCGCTGGGAGCTGCCCCGCACGCGGGCCTGGTTCGATCTGCTGGAGTCGCTGGACCGCACGGTGCTCGACGCCCGCGACGCCTGGCTCTGAGACGACGACGCCCCGCCGTCCAGCAGGACGGCGGGGCGGTCGAACTCCTTCTCTCAGGCGCGCACGGCCCCCACGGACTCGGAGCCGGCGTGGCGCGCCTTCGCGGCGCGGGTCGCCGCGCGCTGCTCCTTCTCGTACCGGGCGGTGGACTGGGTGCCCATCGCGATGACCAGGGCCGTCAGGACCAGGAACCCCAGCAGGGTCACGGCCGGCCACAACATCATCAGATCGCTCTCCTCGCAGAACTCGCGGATGCCGCCACCGGGTCACGGGAAGCGGCACGTCGTCGGGGCTCACTGTCCCCCGATCGACGCCGTCTCAATCGTCGGTTCCGAGAGTTCACCTGAGGGGGTGTGACACGTTGCACAGCCGTCACCCGCGCCGAGCGGGTATGCCCGGCGTGGTTGCATCAGGACGTGCCCGAACCCACAGCAGCCCCCGGGATCGGTGCAGGTCGCGGCACCCGTCCGGTGGCGCTGGTCCTGGCGCTCTCCCTCGGCGTCACCACGCTCTCGCTGCTGCAGAGCCTGGTCGTCCCGGCGCTCGGGCGGATCGAGGAGCAGCTCGGCGTCTCGCCGAGCGCGGCCGGCTGGGTGCTCACGGCCAACCTGCTGGCCGCCGCCGTCCTGACCCCGGTGCTGGGGCGGCTCGGTGACCTGAGGGGCGCGCGCCCGGTCATCCTGGGCATCCTGGTCGCGGTCGCGCTGGGCACCCTGCTGATCGTCCTGACGGAGTCGCTGCCGCTGCTGCTGGTCGGCCGCGTCCTCCAGGGCGCGTCCTACGGCCTCTTCCCGCTGTCGATCAGCGTGCTGCGCCGCGAGCTCCCCGAAGCCCGGCTCAGCGTGGCGATGTCGGTGGTGAGCAGCACGCTGGCCGTCGGCGGCGTCGCCGGCCTGGTCGCCACCGGGCTGCTCACCGGGGACGGCGGCGACTACCGGCACGCCTTCTGGCTCGGGCTGGGCATCACCCTGCTCGCCCTCGTGCTCGCCGCCTGGCTGCTCCCCCGTCGCCCGGCCTCCGCCCGCGGGCGGATCGACTGGTGGGGTGCGCTGGTGCTGGGCATGGGCCTGGTGCTCCTGCTGCTGCCACTCTCCCAGGGCCCCACCTGGGGCTGGGTGTCGCCGGGCACGATCGGCTGCGGGATCGGGGCGGTCGCCGTCCTCGCGGGGTGGGTGGTGCTGCAGCGGCGGACCGCGGAGCCGCTGGTGCGGCCGGCCATGCTCACCGACCGGCGCACCGTCGTGCCCAACGTGGCCGGCGTCATGAGCGGTATCGCGCTGTTCGCCTCCTTCCTCGCCGTCCTGCAGTACGTGCAGGCCGACCCCGCGGTCACCGGGTACGGGTTCGACGCGAGCGTCCTGGAGGCGGCGGTCGTGTACCTGCTCCCCGGCGGGGTGGTGGGCATCCTGCTCGCGCCGTTCGCGGGCCGCGTCGTCGGCCGCGTGGGGGGCCTGCCCACGCTGACTGCAGGGGCGGTGTTCGGGGTGGCGGGCTTCGGGCTGCTCGCCGGGGCGCGCGGTGAGCCGTGGCTGGTCATCGTCGCCGGCCTGCTCACCCAGGTGTCGGTGACCGTGGCCTACGCGGCCCTGCCCGCGCTCGTCGTCGACGCCGTCCGGGAGGACGAGACGGGCGTGGCGAACGCGGTGAACTCGATCGCCCGTTCGGTGGGCCAGGCGCTGGGCAGCACGCTCGCCGTCACGCTGATCGCGGGCACCCTCGACCCGGCCACGGGCCTGCCGCGGGCCCTGGCCTTCACGCTGGTCGCGCTCATCGGGGTCGGCGCCTCCCTCGTCGTCGTGCTCGTGGCCCTGATCGGCATGCGCGGCGACCGGCGCGGGGCGCCGCACCGGCGCCGCGACCCGCTCGCCGACGTGGAGGAGGCCACCGCGGGCGCCGGTGAGTGGTCGCCGGTCTCCGGGGTGCGCTGAGGGCGTCGCGCACCGGCGTGATCGAACCGCTACGGGCGCGTCCGGCATGGAACGGCTCCGTCCGGGGCATCGAGAGGCGCGACCGCCCTCGTCCCCGGAGGACCTCCCATGGCTCGATCCACCGGCTCGTCCAGCCGCTCGAAGGCTGACACGCGCTTCACCGACAACCGCGCAGGCGGCGATCCCGCACCGCAGGACGACAACGTCAGCGGCACGCGGGCCGACTACGCGCCCACCGGCGCCGACCCCAAGCCCACGACGGGCGGCACGCTCAAGCGCACGCTCAAGGAGTTCAGCGAGGACGACCTCACCGACTGGGCGGCCGCGCTGACCTACTACGGCGTGCTCGCGCTGTTCCCCGCGCTGACCGCCCTGGCCGCCGTCGTCGGCCTCTTCGCGACTCCCCAGCAGCTCACCGACGCCCTCACCGCGGTGGTGCCCCAGTCCGCGGCGGAGACCCTCAACCCGGTGATCCAGCAGGTCGCGGGGAACAACAGCACCGCCGGCTTCGCCCTCGTCCTCGGTCTCGTCGGTGCGCTGTGGACCGCGTCGGGCTACGTCGGCGCCTTCACCCGGGCCGCGAACATCGTCTACGAGACGCGCGAGGGCCGTAAGATCTGGAAGCTCAAGCCGCTGCAGATCCTGATCACCCTGGTCGGCATCCTGTTCGCCGCGCTCATCGTGGCCATGCTGGTGCTGAGCGGCCCGGTGGTCGACGCGATCGGGCAGGCGATCGGCCTGGGCAGCACCGTGCTGACCATCTGGACGTGGGCCAAGTGGCCGGTCATCCTCGTGGTCCTCGCGCTGATGATCGCGGTGCTCTACTACTCGACGCCGAACGCCAAGCTGCGCGGCTTCAAGTTCGTGAGCCCCGGTGCCGGAGTCGCCATCCTGGTGGCGGTCGTCGCCTCGGCCGCCTTCGCCTTCTACGTGGCGAACTTCGGCAGCTACAACGCCACCTACGGGGCGCTCGCCGGCGTGGTGATCTTCCTCATCTGGTTCTGGCTGATCAACCTGTCGCTGCTGTTCGGCATCGAGCTCGACGCCGAGGTGGAGCGCACCAAGGAGCTGAAGGAGGGCGTGCCGCGGGCCGAGAAGGAGATCCAGCTCGACGCCCGCGACGAGCCCAAGGACAAGCAGACGACGTAGACGCGGCACCGCCCACCGACGGCCTCCTCCCGTTCCGGGAGGGGCCGTCGCGGCCGAGTGCGACGAACTCGTGGTCATCGAGGGCTGATGACCACGAGTTCGTCGTACTCGGTGAGGCAGGGCGCCGCACGTGGTCGCGGCGCCGGCGGGTGAGCTCGCTGCCCGGCCCGCCCAGCTCCTCGGTGGTCTGGTCGGCGATGGATCTGGTCACGGCGCCCCGCCGGTCGGTGGGTCCGGGCTCGGGCCCGGTGCACCCGGGGCATGCCTCGGTTGCTCCCACCTCCCCCGGGTAGGTGCAGGCCACCGATCCCCACCCAGGAGGCCGCACCGCGATGAGCGACCCGTCGACGATCACGTCGGACTTCTACGACCTCGAGGCGCTGCTCGACGAGGACGACCGGGCGCTGCTGCACCGGGTGCGCTCCTTCATGGACGAGCAGGTCACCCCGATCATCAACGAGTACTGGACGCGCGCAGAATTCCCCCGCCAGCTGATCCCCGCCATGGCCGAGCTCGGCATCGCCGGCACCGCGATCCAGGGCCACGGCTGCCCCGGCCGATCCTCCCTGGTCGACGGGATGATCGCGATGGAGCTGTCCAAGGGCGACCCGTCGATCTCCACGTTCATGGGCGTGCACGGCGGCCTGGCGATGGGGTCGATCGACCTCTGCGGCTCCGAGGAGCAGAAGGAGCGCTGGCTGCCGGCGATGGCCCGCATGGAGCTGATCGGCGCCTTCGGCCTGACCGAGCCCGACCACGGCTCGGACGTCGCCCGCGGGTTGCGCACCGCCGCGCGCCGGGACGGCGACTGGTGGGTGCTCGACGGCGAGAAGAAGTGGATCGGCAACGCCAGCTTCGCCGACCTGGTCATCATCTGGGCGCGCGACGTGGAGACCGACCGCGTGCTCGGCTTCGTCGTCGAGCAGGGGACGCCGGGTTTCACCGCCGTCGACCTGCAGGACAAGATCGCGCTGCGGGCGGTGCAGAACGCGCACATCACGCTGGAGGGCGTGCGGGTGCCGGAGGAGAACCGGCTGCAGGAGGCGCACAGCTTCCGGGAGACGGCGAACGTGCTGCGGGCGACCCGCGCCGGGGTGGCGTGGTCGGCCGTCGGGTGCTCGCGCGGGGCCTACGAGCACGCGCTGCGCTACGCCCTGCAGCGCGAGCAGTTCGGGCAGCGCATCACCGGGTTCCAGCTCGTGCAGGACCTGCTCGTGCGGATGCTCGGCAACATCACCGCCTCGGCGGCGATGTGCGCCCGCCTGTCCCAGCTGCAGATGGCCGGCACCATGACCGACGAGCACGCGTCGCTGGCCAAGGCGTTCTGCACCATGCGCATGCGGGAGACCGTCGGCTGGGCCCGCGAGCTCATGGGCGGGAACGGCATCCTGCTGGAGAACCACGTGGGCCGGTACGTCGCCGATGCCGAGGCGATCTACTCCTACGAGGGCACCCGCGAGGTCAACACCCTCATCGTCGGGCGCGGGGTGACCGGGGCGAGCGCCATCGTCTGAATGCTGCTACTGGGCGTCCCACCAGGCGCGCGCGGCCTCGGCCGGTGTGCGACCGTCGAACTCGACCGCCCGGTTCAGCTCGACCAGGTCGCCGGTGGTCAGCCGCGCGCTCGCGCCGTCGAGGGCATCCCGCAACGGCTCGCCCCACCGGTCGAGCACCTGCGCCCGGACCATCGGCACCACGTTCTCCCGGGGCTGCAACCCGCGGTCGTCCGCCAGCAGGACGACCGGCGCCACGGCCAGCCGCGCATCCGTCGTCTCCAGCATGCCCACCTGCACCTGGCCCGACAGCAGCGCCTCGAGCGTCGCCGCCCGCGACGGCATGCTGGTGACGGTCCCGAACCGCAGCCCGTAGACGTGCTCGAGGCCGAGCAGGCAGAACGGCCGGTCGGGGCACTCCGGCGGCCCGCCGAAGGCCAGGTCGCCGGCGAGCGGTGCGAGGTCGGACAGCCGGCTGATCCCGTGCGCGGCGGCGAACTCCCCGGTGACGACGAACCCGTTCTGATCCTCCGCCGCGGCGGGGGTCAGGACGTCCACCCCGCGCCCGCCCATCGTGCGGGAGAGGACGGCGTGCATCTGCGCGGGCTCCTCCGGGGGGCGGGGGAACCGCGGGCGGGCGAAGGAGAGCGCCGTCCCGAGGTAGTCGACGACGACGTCGACCACGCCCTGCTGCAGCGCCGGGGACACCACCTCCCGGGTGCCGATGCCGTGCTGCACCGAGACCGGCAGGCCGCGGCGGCGGGCGGCCTCGGCGTAGACCTCCACGAGGATCTGGTTCTCGGGGAAGTCGTAGGAGGCGAACCGGATCACGTCCGGGTCGGGCGGCGGAGTCTCCGCGCGGGTGCAGCCGGTCAGGACGGCGAGCGCCAGCAGCACCGCTCCCACGGCCCGGCCAGCGCGCACGGCAGCCACCTCTCGCCGCTCCCGGCCACGTGCCGCCCCCGGTCCGGGGACGACCGCGCGCGGCCGCCACCGTAACGCCGGACCGGGGGAAAAGGGATGGTCCGCACCCGCGCGGAGGTGGAGCATCTCCGCATGGCGTCGCTCCCGCAGGCGCTGCCGGAGCCACGGGCGACGGGGCCGGTCGAGCACCCCGCCCCGCCCCCGATCGCCCGCGTCCGCCGCCGTCGCCGCCCCTCGGGCGAACCGCCGCCGCTCCCCCGCCAGCTCCGCGCCTCGGGCCGGTGGTGGCTGGCGCTCAGCGCCCTCGTCCTGCTCGCCTGCCTCACCGTCGTGGTCACCGGCACCATCCGGTACGTCGACGTCGCCGACACCCGGATCCTGCAGGCGATCGCGAGCGTCCGCTCGCCCGCGCTGACCACGGTGGCCGATCTGGCCGGCATGCTGGCCAGCGCGGGGGCGCTGCACGCCCTCTGGCTGGCGGACCTGGTCCTGCTCGCCGCCTTCCGCCGCTGGCGGCACCTGCTGGTGTGGCTGGGCGTCGGCCTGCTCGTCATCAACGTCGGCACCGCGATGGCGACCACCCTCCAGCGGCCCCGGCCGTTCGAGGTGGAGGTGCTCGGCGACTGGTCGGGCTTCGCGATGCCGTCCCTCCCGGTGACCCTGCTGGCCGCCCTGCTGGTCAGCACCCTCTACTCGCTGGTCCCGCCCGGCCGGAGGCGGGCGATCGGCAAGTGGGTGGTCTGCGGGCTGCTGGTGGTCACCGCCGCCTCCCGGCTCTACCTGGTCCAGGACCACCCGACCGGCGTCCTGGCCGGCGTCGTCCTCGGCGTCGCCACGCCGCTGGCCGCCTTCCGGCTGCTCACGCCCAACTCCGTGCACCCGGTGCGCTACACCCGCGCGCGGCCGGCCCACCTCGACGTCTCCGGCGAGCGGGGCACGGCCATCGTCCGGGCGCTGCAGGACCAGCTGGGGCTGGTGGCCACCGCCGTCACGCCGTTCGGCCTGGCCGGCTCGGGCGGCTCCACACCACTGCGGATCACCGTCAAGGCCCACGACCCGCAGGGGGACGGCGAGAGCAGCGTGTTCGGGAAGCTCTACGCGGCCACCCACGTGCGCTCCGACCGCTGGTACAAGCTCGGCCGGACGCTGCTGTACGGCCGGCTGGAGGACGAGAAGCCGTTCACCAGCGTCCGGCGGCTGGTCCAGTACGAGGACTACGTGCTCCGGGTGCTTTGCGACGGCGGGCTGCCGGTCCCGCAGCCGCTCGGCATCGTCGAGATCACGCCCGAGCGGGAGTACCTGCTCGTCACCGAGTTCATCGCCGGGGCGAAGGAGGCCGGCGACGCCGAGATCGACGACGCGGTCATCGACCAGGGGCTCGCGGCCGTGCGGCGCATGTGGGAGATCGGCATGGCCCACCGGGACATCAAGCCGGCCAACCTGCTGGTGCGCGACGGCACGCTGTACCTCATCGACTCCGCGTTCGCCGAGGTGCGCCCGAGCCCCTGGCGGCAGGCCGTGGACCTGGCCAACATGATGCTGGTCCTGGCGCTGCGCACCGATGCGGAACGGGTGTACCGGCGGGCGCGGCTGCACTTCTCCGACGAGGAGATCGCCGAGGCCTTCGCCGCCACCCGCGGGCTGACCATGCCGTCGCAGCTGCGGCGCATGCTCCGCCAGCAGGGGCGGGACCTGCAGGAGGAGTTCCTGGCCCTGCTGCCGTTCCGGCTGCCCCCGGTGCGCATCCAGCGCTGGACCTGGCGGCGGGCCGGGCTCACCGTGGTCACCCTCGCCGCCGCCGGGATCGCCGTCTACGTGTCGGCCGGCCTGCTCGGATCGCCGCTGTGACCGCGGGGGCGCACCGGGCCGCGCTGCTGCTGCTCGGGACGGCCCTGCTGGCCGGGTGCGGGCAGCCGGTGGTGCTGGGCGAGGAGACGCTGGCCTGCGAGCGGGGCGACGAGGGACACCCCGCCAACGGCGTCGTCCTCATGGCCCAGTCGGTGCCCAGCGCCGGCTGGGTGCCCTGCCTGGAGGCCATGCCCCTGGGCTGGGACCTGGCCGGGCTGGAGGCCGACGAGACCTCCGCGCGCTTCTGGCTGGACTCCGACCGCGACGGGGTGCGCGCGCTGGAGGTGGCGCTGACCGCGTCCTGCGACACGACCGCGGCGACGGAGATCCCCAGCGAGCGGGAGGGGATGCGCCGGTGGGAGCGGGTCGGCCAGGTGAGCCCGCGGTACGTCGGCACCCGGTACTACGTCTTCGCCGGCGGGTGCGTGAGCGTGCTCTTCCGGCTGTCCGGCGAGAACCGCTCCGAGCCGCTGGCCGTGGCGACGCAGGGGATCGGCGCGGTGACCCGTGACCAGGTGCGGGCCGCCGTCCTCGACCAGACCGACGGGGAGCTCCAGCTCGACCCCCCGGCCGGTGGCCGGTGAGCGGCGCCACCGCCCCGGCGGGCGGCCGGGCTCCTCGCCCGTGGTCCCGCGCCCTCGGCCCGCTGCTGTCGGCGGGCCTCGTCGTCGCCGTCTTCGCCTGGTTCCTGCCGCAGTTCACCAGCCTGTCGCAGGTCTGGGCGGCGATCGCGGGCATGACGTGGGTGGAGGTCGTGGCCCTGCTGCTGGCTGCCGGCTGGAACCTGGCGACCTACCAGTTCGTCGTCGTCGCCACGACCCCCGGCCTGACCCTGCGGCAGGCCACGGTGGCCACCGAGGCCGCGACCGCCGTCTCCAACACCGTGGTCGGCGGGGCGGCGGTCGCCGTCGGCCTCACGTACGCGATGAACAGCTCGTGGGGCTTCTCCCGCTCGCGCACCTCCGTGGCCCTGCTCGTGGCCGGGCTGTGGAACAACTTCGCCAAGCTCGGCCTGCCGGTCCTCGCGCTGGCGCTCCTGGCGTTCTCCGCCCCGCCGTCGGCCGGGCGGTGGGTCGCGGGTCTCGTGGCGCTCGGCGCCCTCGGGGCCACCGTCGCGCTGCTGGGGGGCGTGCTGCGCAGCGCCACCGGGGCGGCCCGGTTCGGCCATGCGGCCGCCCGGGCGGCGACGGCCGCGCGCCGCCCGTTCGGCCGCGGCCCGGTGGAGGGCTGGGACCGGGCGACGACGAAGTTCCGCGAGCGCACCGTCCTGCTGCTCCGGGCACGCTGGCACTGGATCACCCTCGCCACGCTGGTGAGCCACCTGTCGCTGTTCCTCCTGCTGCTGCTCTCGCTGCGGTTCACCGGCGTGAGCGCCGACCAGGTCGGCGTGGCCGAGGCGCTGGTCGTCTTCTCCTCCGCCCGGCTGCTCACGGCCGTCCCCCTCACGCCCGGCGGGCTCGGAGTGGTGGAGGTGGCGCTGATCGCCGGCCTGGCGGCCGCCGGGGGGCCGCGGGCGCCGGTGGCCGCGGCGGTGCTGCTGTTCCGGGCGCTGAGCTACGTCCTGCCGATCCCGCTCGGCCTGGGCTGCTACCTGTTCTGGCGGCACAACCGCTCCTGGCGGCGGGAGCCCGGCGCCGCCCCCCGCACCGACCTGGTGCCGGAGGCGGCGTGACCACCGGTGCTCCCCGGCTCGCGGCGCGGGCCGGCCGTCAGGAGCGCGCTGCCGGACCTCCCGGGCTGTGGTTGAGTGTTCGAGGTCACAACCGCGTCCCGGGGGCGGCACCGTCGTCTACCCGGGGCAGCGCGTCGTAAGGAGACCGCGATGGCCCAGCCCGCGACCGACCCGCCCCGCAGCGCCGCGAAGCCGCGCGCCGTCACCGAGGGCGCCCCGGCCGACGCGGGCCCCGAGCAGGCGGTCGAGGCGGCCACGGGCCTGGACATGGTGCTCGTGGACGCCGCCTCCGGGCCGCTGCGCCGCCTGATCCCGCCGGCCGGGACCGTGCTGCGGTTCGGGGCCGCCCTGGCCCGCCGGCCCGACGCGCTCGCCCGGCGGGGCGGAGAGCTGGCCCGGGAACTGGGCAAGGTCGCGCTCGGCCGCTCCGAGCTGGCACCGGGCAAGAAGGACAAGCGGTTCGCCGACCCCGCGTGGAGCGGCAACCCGCTGCTCCGGCGGACGATGCAGGCCCACCTGGCGACGGCGCGGGTCGCCTGGGAGCTGATCGAGGACGCCGACCTGGGCTGGCAGGACGACGAGCGCATCCGCTTCACCGCGACGAACCTGGTCGACGCGCTGGCACCCAGCAACGTGCCGGTGCTCAACCCGCTGGCCCTCAAGGCGGTCATCGACACCGGCGGGAAGAACGCCGTCGAGGGCGTGCGGCGCATGGTCCACGACCTGGCGAGCCCGCCGCGCGTGCCCTCGATGGTCGAGCCGGACGCCTTCACCGTGGGCGAGGACCTCGCCGTCACCCCGGGGGCCGTGGTCTTCCGCACCGACGTCTTCGAGCTCGTCCAGTACCGGCCCACGACGGAGACCGTCCGGTCGGTGCCGCTGGTCATCGTGCCGCCGACGATCAACAAGTACTACATCACCGATCTCGCGCCCGGCCGCAGCATCGTGGAGCACTACCTGTCCGGTGGCCAGCAGGTGTTCATGGTCGTGTGGCGCAACCCCGACGAGCGGCACGCCGGCTGGGGCCTGGACACCTACGGCCAGGCGGTCCTGGACGCCCTGGACGCCGTCGAGCGGATCACCGGTCAGGAGCAGGCGAGCGTCCAGGCCTTCTGCTCCGGCGGGATCATCACCGCGATGGTGCTGGCGCACCTGGCCGCGACCGGGCGGCAGGACCGCGTCCGCTCGGCCAGCTTCGCCGTCACCGTCCTGGACTGGGAACGCGCCGGCACCCTGTCCGCGCTCATGGACCCCGAGGCGGTGCAGGCCGCCATCGAGCGCTCGCGCAAGAAGGGCTACCTCGACGGTGCCCAGCTCGCCGAGGTGTTCGCCTGGCTGCGCCCGAACGACCTGATCTGGAACTACTGGGTCAACAACTACCTGCAGGGCAAGCCGCCGCCGAACTTCGACATCCTCTTCTGGAACGCCGACACCACCCGGATGAGCGCCGCGCTGCACCGCGACTTCATCGAGGTGGCGCTGGGGAACGCGCTCACCGAACCGGGCCGGGCGACCATGCTCGGCTCACCGGTGGACCTGTCGGCGGTCACCGTCGACTCCTACGTCACCGCGGGTGTCGCCGACCACCTCTGCCCGTGGCAGGCCTGCTACCGGACCACCCAGCTGCTCGGCGGCGAGAGCCGGTTCGTGCTCTCGACCAGCGGCCACATCGCCTCGCTGGTCAACCCGCCGGGCAACCCGAAGTCGACCTTCCAGGTGGCGCCGTCCACCCCGCCGGACCCCCAGGAGTGGTTCCGGCAGGCGGAGACGGTCAAGGGCTCCTGGTGGCCGGACTACGTGGCCTGGCTCGGCGAGCGGTCGGGCGAGGAGATCCCCGCCCCCCGGCAGCTGGGCGGCGACGGCCTCGAGCCGCTGGCCGATGCACCGGGCACCTATGTCTTCGACAAGTAGCAGCCGGGAGGTCGTCCGCAGCCTGACCATCGGCGGGCGGACGCTCCGCACCGCCGTGCGGCCGGGCACCGACGACGCCGTGCCACCGCTGCTGCTGATGAACGGCATCGGCGCCAGCCTGGAGGTGCTGCAGCCCTTCGTCGACGCGCTGGACCCCCGGCGCACCGTCATCCGGTTCGACGTGCCCGGGGTGGGCGGCTCGCCCCCGCCCGTCGTCCCGTACCTGCTCTCCACGCTGAGCCCGGTCGTCGCCGGGCTGCTGGACCGGCTGGGCCACCACCGCCCGGTCGACGTCCTGGGTCTGTCCTGGGGTGGTGGGCTGGCCCAGCACTTCGCGGTGCAGCACCGGCGCCGGTGCCGGCGGCTCGTGCTGGCCGCGACGGCGACCGGCTCGCTCATGGTGCCCGCCAGCCCCCGCGTGCTGGCCCACATGCTCACCCCTCGGCGGCACCGCGACCCCGAGTACGCCCGCCGCATCGCCGGGCAGATCTACGGCGGCTCGGTGCGCACCGAGCCCGAGCGGGCCGCGGCGGCGCTGCACGCCCACACCCGGGTCGGCCCGCAGCGCGGCTACTACTACCAGCTCGCCTCGAGCACCGGCTGGAGCAGCCTGCCGTTCCTGCGGCTCATCCGGCAGCCGACGCTGGTCGTCGCCGGGGACGACGACCCGATCATCCCGGTGGTGAACGCGCGGGTGATGGCCCGGTTGATCCCCCGGGCGCAGTTGCACGTGTACCGCGGCGGGCACATCGCGCTGGTCACCGAGGCCGACGAGCTGGCCCCCGTGGTCGAGTCGTTCCTCGACCGCTGACCGGGCCGGGTCAGCCGCGCGCGACCCGGCCGTCGACGTGCTGCTCGAAGCGGTCCATCACGTCGTCGATCAGCTGCGCGTGGGTGAAGTTCATGACGTCGTAGCCGACGGCACCGTCCCGGCCGCCCGGCTCGACCTGGACGTCGAGCCGCGAGGCCCCCGGGTCCGACGACGGCCGGGCGCCGCCGCGGTGCGGGACGCGCCCGGGCCGGATGCGGTAGCGGAACGGCGAACCGTCGTCGGTCTGCGCGGTGAGCTCGACGCAGGGCGTCCCGGCGTCGTCGACCACCCACCGCGTGTCCGACGCGAGGTGCCGCGCGCGCAGTTCGGCCGCCGCCTCCGCGAGGGCCGGCCGCGCCGTCTCGTGCAGGTACTGGTCGACCCGCTCACGGCCCGTGGGACCCGGGGTGCGGCGACGGCGCAGCCGGGCCCGGCGTCGTGCGGCCGGCCGGCCCGACGGGGCGATGCGGTGCCGGTACACGGCGCGGTCGGCCTCGCTGCGCAGCGCGCGGTAGAGCCCGACCATCACCAGCACCATGACGAAGCCGAACGGCAGGCCCATGATGATGGTCGCGTTCTGCAGCGCCGGCACGCCGCCGACCAGCAGCATCGCGGCCGTGAGGACGCCGGTGGCGACGGCCCAGACGATGCGCACGCCCGGTGCCGCGTCGTCCTGGGGACGGCGGAGGCGCGAGGAGAGGTTGGCCATCACCAGCGCGCCGGAGTCGGCCGACGTCACGTAGAAGAGCAGCCCGATGAAGGTCGCGATCGAGGCGATGAACGGGAAGGCCGGGTAGTCGGCCAGCAGCGTGTAGAAGCCCCGCTCGGGGAGGTTCATCGCGGTCTCCCCGAACGCCGCGTCGCCCTGCCGGATGCGGTCGATCGCGCTGTTCCCGAAGATCGACACCCACATGAGGATGTAGCTGAACGGGAGCAGCAGCGTGCCGGCCACGAACTGGCGGATCGTCCGACCGCGCGAGATCCGGGCCAGGAAGAGCCCGACGAAGGACGCCCAGGCGATCCACCAGGCCCAGAAGAACAGCGTCCAGGCGCTCAGCCACTCGTCGGGCCGGTCGTAGGCGAAGGTCTCCGTCGTCAGGCCGGGGAAGCTGCTCACGAAGTCGCCGACGTTCTGGACCAGCCCGTTGAGCAGGAACGCGGTGTTGCCGGTGACCAGCACGAAGCCGGCCAGGCCCAGGGCGAGGACGACGTTGAGCTGGGAGAGCCGCTTGATCCCCCGGTCGACGCCGCTCACCGCCGACACCGTCGCCACGCCCACGGCCAGGGCGATCAGGCCGAGCTGGGCGGCGCGGCCCTCGGGGATGCCGAACAGCACCGACAGCCCGTAGTTCAGCTGGACGACGCCGATGCCGAGCGAGGTCGCGACGCCGAAGATCGTGCCGAGGACCGCCGCGATGTCGACGGCGTCGCCCAGCGTCCCGTGCACCCGCTTGCCGAAGATGGGGTAGAGCACCGAGCGGATCGCCAGCGGCATGTTCATGCGGTAGGCGAAGTAGGCCAGGGCCATGCCCATCAGGGCGTACATGCCCCACCCGTTGATGCCGTAGTGGAACAGCGTCCACACGGTCGCGTCGGCGGCGGCCTCCGCGGTCCCGCCCTCCCCCACCGGCGGGGCGAGGAACTGCGCCACCGGCTCGGCGACGGCGAAGAACATCAGGTCGGTGCCGATACCGGCGGCGAACAGCATCGACGCCCAGGCGAAGGTGCTGAACCGCGGGGTGGAGTGCTCGGGCCCGAGCTTCACCTTCCCGTACCGCGAGAAGGCGATGGCCAGCACGAAGACCAGCACCGCGGTCGCGAAGGCGATGTAGAACCAGCCGAACCACTCGGAGGTCCAGCCGACCAGGGAGCCGATGGTGCTCGCGGCCGACGTCGGGCTCGCCGTCGCCCAGAGCGCGATGGCGAGGACCCCGGCGACCGACCCGTAGAAGACGCGGCGCTTCAGCCCGTTCCCGGCCTCGTCGGGCCGGACGTCGGTGTCGCTCACCTCCGCTCACCCCGCCCCGTTGCCGCGGGGGGCGCTGCCGACTCCGTTGTAGCGCTCACCGGGCGCATCGTGGCACACCCCACCGCGGGAGGCAGCGGCACGAGGGGCCGCCCGGCCTCTCAGGCGGGGTGGTGGACCGCGCCGCCCCGGTGCAGGAGCGCGCCGGCCTCGGCCGCGGGCAGCGGCCGGGAGAGCAGGTAGCCCTGCGCCCGGTCGCACGCCTCGGCCCGGAGCCGCGCCAGCTGCGCCGGCTCCTCCACCCCCTCGGCGACGACGGTCAGGCCGAACGTGTGCGCCGCGCGGATCATCAGCGCCACCAGCTCGAGGTGGGCGGGCTCCGCCGACGCCACGAAGCTGCGGTCGATCTTCAGCGTGTCGACGGGCATGCTGCGGAGCTGCCCGATCGAGGTGTACCCGGTGCCGAAGTCGTCGATGGCGATGCCGACGCCCATGTCCCGCAGCTCGGTCAGGTGGTCGTAGGCGGCCGGGTCGTCCACCAGGACGGTCTCGGTGACCTCGAGGACCAGCAGCCGTGCCGGGAGCCCCGAGGCGGCGAGCGCCTCGGCCACGTCGGCGACCACCCGCCGGTCGGCGAGGTGCCGGCCGGAGATGTTGACCGCGACGGTCGGCTCCGGCCGGCCCGGGGCCGCCGGGGCGGTGGCCAGCCACTCGGCCAGCTGCCGGGTGGCCTCCCCCAGGACGAAGCGGTCGACGTCCCCGATGAGGTCGGAGCGCTCGGCCACCGGGACGAACCGGTCGGGCGGGACCAGGCCCACACCCGGACGTTCCCAGCGCACCAGCGCCTCGTACCCGGTGAGCCGTTCCGAGGCCACGTCGACGACCGGCTGGTAGACCAGGTGCATCTCGCCGCCGGCCAGGCCGCGGGAGATGGCGGCCTCGAGCTCGGCCTGCCGGGCGAGCTGGAGCCGGAGGGTCTCGTCGAAGATCTCGGCCCGGCCCCGGCCGTGGGCCTTGGCCCGGGAGGCGGCGGTGTCGGCCTCGGCGAAGAGCACGTCGGCGTCGGTGCCGCCGTCGCGGCTGACCGCCACGCCGATGCTCGCGCCGATGCCGGCGGTCGCCGTCCCGACGGGGACCGGCCGGCTGATCGACGCGATCAACCGTTCGGCCAGGTCGATCAGGTCGTGCTCGGCGTGCACCGGCTCCACGAGGACGACGAACTCGTCCCCGCCGAGGCGGCAGACGACGTCGCCCGGCCGCACCGCGGCGCGCAGCCGGGCCGCCACCTCGCGCAGCACCTGGTCGCCGGCCGCGTGGCCGTGCGCGTCGTTGACCGCCTTGAAGCCGTCCAGGTCGACGTAGAGCAGCCCGGTCATCTCGCCGGACCGCCGGCCGCGGTGCAGGGCGGAGGTCACCAGCGTGACCGCCTGGGCGCGGTTGGGCAGCTCGGTGAGCGGGTCGTGGGTGGCCTGGTGCGCGAGGGCGAACTGCAGCTCCTCGCGCTGGCGGACCGAGGTGACGATCGCCTTGACCGAGGCGTGCACGACCTCGCCCAGCGGTCCGGGCAGGGGCTCGTCGAGGAGCGCGTCGTCGAGGTCCCCGCGCGCCACGGCCTGGGCCTGGTCCTGGATCCGCCGCAGCCCCGCGACGGCCGACCCCAGGGCGGCCGAGACGGTCCGGACCTCCCGCGGGCCGGCCACCTCGACCTCGACCAGCGAGCCCTCGCTGATCTCGGTCGCCTGGGCGGCCAGCAGCCGGAGCGCCCGGGTGACGCTGCGGCCGAGCAGGACGGCGCCCAGCACCGAGCCGGCGAGCAGGCCGGCGCCCATGACGAGGACGGCCTGGAACCGGTCGTCGGCGCGCTCGCGGTCGGCGGCGACGAGCAGCTGCGCCTGCTCGACCGCCGTGCCCACCAGCCCGGCCAGCAGGGCGCTGCGTTCCTGGCTCTGGAAGAGCGCGGCGACCAGGTCGGGGAGCGGCAGGTCCCTGACCTCGCCGGCGCGGCCGCGGGTGAGCAGCCCGTCCAGGTCCGCGACGACGTCGGAGGTGCGCACCTGCTGCCAGGCGTCCCGCAAGGGCTGCCCCGACAGGGTCTCCATCCGGCGCTGGGCGTCCCGGTAGTCCATCCAGGAGGTCTCCCAGGCGGTCCGGGAGCCGATCAGCTGCTCCGGGCCGTCGACCAGCAGGGAACCGAGGAACAGGGGCATCTGCCGGGCGGCCGCCTGCGCCAGCTGCGCCACGGTCTGGACGTCGCGGACGGCCCGCAGCGTGGCGCCGGGCACGCCCGCGGAGGCCGCCGTCGCCGCCGCGTCCGCCTGCGCGGTCATCAGGTCGTTGGAGACGGCGAGGAACCGCAGGTGCAGTTCCTCGATGTCCAGCCGCTGGGCCTCGTAGGCGCGGCGCAGCTTCACCAGGTCCTCCGCGGCGCGCGCCGCCGCCTCCGCGCCGACCGGGCCGTCGGTGATGCGGTCCAGCGCCCGGTCGGTGACGGCGCGCGCCCGGACCGCCTCGTCGAGTGCGGCCTGCTCCTGGGCACGCAGGAAGAACGTGGGCAGCCCGAGGGCCGCCGCGGCCGCCGGGGCGCTGATGACCGCCAGGGACAGGGCGGGGATCATCTCCTGCTCCACGCCGCTGCGTGCGGCGTCGAGCAGGGCGAGCGCGCGCACCGCCCCCTCGGCGCGCTCGGCGCCGGCGACCTCGGCCGCCCGCGCCTGGGCCGCCGCGACGGTGAGGACGACGACACCGACGAGCGGCAGCAGCACGAGAGCGGCCAGGTACCGCCACAGCGGCACCCCGCGCCGCCGTCGGTGGTCCGCGTCCGGGGATGTGCGCACGCTGCTCCTATCGGCGGTCGTGCGGAACGCTTGAGAGGACCCCCACCCGTGCAGGTGAGACGCGTCACGGATCGGGAATGCCAGGCACTTCGCAGCCGGTGTGGGGAAAACCGTCAGACCCACCGGGGAGGCTGGCGGCACACCGCAGCCCCGAGGAGATCCGTGATCGACCTGCCCGTCCGCTCCGCCCACCCCGACGCCGTGCGTCTGCCGTCGGCCGGCCGCCGCCTGCCGGCCCGGCTGCGCAAGCGGCCCGTGCTGGTCGTGCCGCCCGCGCCCGAGGCCGAGCGCCGGCACTGACCGCTCCGGCGCCGACCCGGTCAGCGGCCGGCTGCGGTCACCAGGTGGCAGCCGGGCGAGCCGAACTCGACGACCCCGAAGCCCATCTGCCCCAGCACGGTGGCCACGGCGGCGGTCATGGTCCGCTGCACGGCGATCTCCAGCGCACCGCCGCGCGCTTGGTACACGCTCATCCGGTCGTGCTGGCGCCACGTCACGAGGACGCCCGCCCCGTCCGGGTGCGGCGTCAGGCAGACCCCGCCCGCGGCGTGCCCGGCCCCCTCCCGGCCCTCGCAGTGGTGCAGGGGCAGCCCGGCCTCGAGCAGCGCGGCCGTGACGTCCACGGCGAGCGTGGTGAGCACGTCCTCGTCGTCGACCATGAACGGGTCCCAGTCCTCCGGAAGCCGGTCGAGCTGGTCGCCGAGGTCGGCCAGCCACTCCCGCTCCTCCGGTGCCTGCCGGCGCACCACCCCGCCGTCGGGGCGCCGGCCGCCGTGCACGACGCGCGTGGTGTCGGTCAGGTCCGCCGAGAGCCGCGCCCACCCGGCGTCGATCGCGTCGGCGAAGGGGCCGGCCACCGCGGCGCCGTCGTGCTCGGCTACGAGCCACCAACCGGTCGCCGACGGGCCGGCGGGGAGGCGCGGCCCCCGCGGGTGGGTGGCGAGCCCGACGGCCGACCGCTCCACCACGGGCCGCTCGACGTCGCTCCTGCCCGCCTCGGCGGCCGGGACGTCACCGGAGGCACGAGGCGGCCCCGTCGGCTGAGCGGCCCGGACCGCCGCCCGCTGCTGCGCCTGCACCGCGTTGCGCTCGAACTCGTAGCGGGCGGTGGAGCTGGCGCCCAGCACGACGACGACCGCGATCAGCGCGCCGCAGCCCAGCACCGGTGCGAGGACCGCCAGCAGCTCACCAGGCACGCCAGGCCCCCTGCGGCCCCTCGCCCCAGGCCGACGCGCGGTGGGTCCACTCCTGCACCCGGGCGGTCCACCCGGGATGGGGCGGGCGGGGTGCCGGCGGCGCGGCGGCCGGCTCGTCCACCATCAGCTCGCTCAGCAGGGCCAGGCCGTCGTCGGCGCCCTCCGGGGCGTGGGAGGACGGCTTGCGGACCGGTGATGCGGTGGCGTGCACAGGAGGCTCCTCGCAGGTGGATCTCCGCGGCTGGGAAGCACCGCGGACGTCCCGAAGGCTAGGGACGGGAAGGCCCCGTGGCGGCCCCTGCGACGGGTTCCGGACCAGGCCCGTGTCCTATTCGTTGCGCAGCCCCTCCCGGGCGGGCGGTGACCCCTCCTCCGGGCCGCCGACCTGTCGACAAACCGCCCGTCCGCGAGCGTGGCGGGGGCTCGGGGAGAGGTCGGTCATCCCGCGGCCGCCCCGGCGCGCCGGCGTGTCGTGGATCAGCCCAGGGCGGCGAGGAAGGTCCGCACCCGCTGGAGCACCTGCGCCGCGGCGGCCGCGTCGTGGTCGGCGAGGCTCCGGTCGGTGAACAAGTGCCGGTCCCCCGGGTAGAGGAACAGCTCGGCGCCGTCGACCGCCGAGGCGAGCTCGCGCGCGACGTCGACGTCCCCCCAGTCATCGGCGTCCATGACGTGGAACTGCACCGGCACCCCGGCGGGCCACTCGTCGGCGAGCTCCCCGAGCGGGACGGCGGCGTGCATCAGCACCGCTGCGGCGGCTCCCGGGCGGGTCTGCGCCAGCAGCTGCGCCGGCATCACGCCGAGGGAGAAGCCCGCGTAGACCAGCCGGTCGGGCAGCTCCTCCGCCGCCGCGCGGCCGCGCGCGAGCACGGTGCCGAAGCCGATCTCCTGCGCGTGGGCGACGCCGTCGTCGAGGGTGGCGAAGGTGCGCCCCTCGTACAGGTCGGGCGTGTGGACGACGTGCCCGTCCGCCCGCAGGTCGTCGGCGAACGCGCGGACCCCGGAGGTCAGCCCCTGCGCGTGGTGGAACAGCACCATCTCGGCCATGAACGGACGCTAGCGGGCCGGGGTGGCCGCGCGGGCGGCCGAACGCGCCGCGAGCTCACCCGCCCCGGGTATCGCGGCGCTTCTTCCTCCTGCCGGTCAACCGTGCGAGCAGCACGTACCGGCCGACGATCAGGACGACGACCAGGACGCCCAGGCCGATCGCCAGCATCGTCTCCATGAGCACGGCTCCCTCCGTCGACTCGCCCGGTGAGCGAGCGGCCTGCAGCCTTCCCGATCAGGTGCGTAGCCGCTGCCGCGGGGTTGCTGAACGAACACTCAGGGACGCGTGACCTCGGACGACACCCGGCGGTTGTGCTGCCGGACCACGAGCGCCTGACCGACCCAGGAGAGAGCAACGCCGAGGGCGCCGAGGCCCACCATGCCACCGTCGGTCTCGGCCAGCTTCCCCGACGCGACGACGATCAGGAACGGTCCCGCCAGCCAGACGAGCCACGTCCACCCGGGGATCCGCTGGGGAGGTCGCACCGCGAGCCCCAGCCGAGGTACGTAGCACGGTGAGTTGGACGCCGTCCTCGTTGGCGTCAGCGGCGGGCTGACGCCATCGCCCTGCAGGGGCGGCTGCCCGGCTGCTCGGCGCGCCCGCCATGGCCCTTGGTTGCACCAGGCCGACCGTCTCGCAGCCGCCGTCGGGACACCGGAAGACGTACGCCCGACACCTGAGGCACGCTCATCCTCGTCGGCTGTCGGCCCCCGGGGCGCCCGACGACCAACACTGGAGGCGAGCAAGATCACGAGGCGGCACACCTCGTGCACCGGCGATCTCAGCTACTCGTCGTCACGAGCAGGCGGCGCTGACCGTGGATGTCATGCGGCGTCGTGGGCGACGATCCAGCCCATGGCCAAACGACACGGTGAGCACCCGGACGTCCTCCACCGGGCAGCGCAGACCGCGATCCTGACCGGCCTCGCCGGCGGGATCGACGATGCCTCCGAGCTCATGCTGTCGGTCCAGCCGTATGACATCCGCAGCCACTTCACGCCGGACGTCGCACTGCTCGAGGTGGCAGCGGCGGCGCTCGGGCTGGCCTGCCCGCCCGGAAGCGAGCGGCTGGAGTACGACGGGCTGACGGATCGCTACCTGGCCGACCTCGTGCTCGACGGCCGCACCGTGCGCCGGCGGACGCAGTACGCCATCTACGCGGCCGCCTGCATGCGCGGCGGACTGCATCCCGACCTGCTGATGGAAGCCGGCAGCTGGGAGCCGAAGCTGTGGACGTACGCCGTCTCGGCCGTCGTCCTGTACAGCCGAGCTGCCGCCGACCACCTCGGGGTGCCCCTGTCCGAGGTCGCCTCGAGGGTCGCTGAGGAGCTCGGCCTCGAGTTGCCCGAAGAGGTCTGAACGAAGCAGGAGACTGCAGCCCCTTCTCCGGCCCGGGGCTTGACCTGTCCTGCGACGACACACGGTGGGCCCCGAGGGGATCGAACCCTCAACCCGCGGATTAAAAGTCCGCTGCTCTGCCAGTTGAGCTAGAGGCCCGGGAGTGCGCGACCGACGGGTCGGCGGCACCCGGCGGAAGGCTACCGCCGGTGGCCCGACGCATCCTGGCGCCAGGACGGAGACGGCCAGGCGGCGGTCGCGGACGAGGGCCGGTGGGCCGGATGGCGGACGTGCTGGATCGGCCCGCGCAGCAGCCCCGGCAGAGGCGGTCCTAACCTTGAGGGGCTGCGCCCACGAGGCGCGGTGACATACCTCATACGCCCGCGATCGCATGCAACGGCCGAATCCGGCCGACGATCGAAGAGGAGGCGCCGCGGCGCCGGGCCGAGCACACAGCCAGAGAGGCAGACGTGACTTCCGAGCGCAGCGTTCCCGACAGCGCGAACCCCGACGTCGTACTCGTCGGCGGCGGCATCATGAGCGCCACGCTGGCGCAGCTGCTGCACCTCGTCGCCCCTGAGTGGAGCGTGGCGGTCTTCGAGTCGGGCAGCGCCGTCGCCGGTGAGAGCTCGGGCCCCTGGAACAACGCCGGCACCGGGCACGCCGCCCTCTGCGAGTTGAACTACACGCCGGCCGGCCCCGACGGGCAGGTCGACCCCAGCAAGGCCGTCACGATCAACGAGCAGTTCCAGGTCTCGCGCCAGTTCTGGTCGCACCTGGTCCGCGCCGGCATGACGGGCTCGCCCAAGGACTTCATCTCGCCGGTCCCCCACCTGAGCTTCGTCAGCGGCGAGCAGGGGCGCACCTACATGCGCAACCGGTACGCCGCCCTCAGCGCCCAGCCCCTGTTCGAGGGCATGGAGTACACCGAGAGCCAGGCCGAGATGGCCGAGTGGCTGCCGCTGATGATGGCGGGCCGCGACCCCGAGCAGATCGTCGCCGCCACCCGCTCGGTCGCCGGCACCGACGTCAACTTCGGCGCCCTCACCCGCCTCATGCTCGACGACGCCGCCACCCGCGGCGTGAACGTCCACGTCAACCAGCGGGTGGACGCGCTCGATAAGGAGAGCGACGGCCGCTGGAAGGTGACCGTCCGCGACACCCGCTCCGGCGACCGCGTCACGATGCGCACCCGCTTCGTCTTCGTCGGCGCCGGCGGCGGTGCGCTCCCGCTGCTGCAGCAGGCCGGCATCCCCGAGATCCGCGGCTTCGGCGGCTTCCCGGTCAGCGGCATGTTCCTGCGCACCCGGTCCCCCGAGCTGGTCAGCCGCCACCAGGCCAAGGTCTACGGCCAGGCCGCCGTCGGCGCCCCGCCGATGTCGGTGCCGCACCTGGACCTGCGGCTGATCGACGGTGAGTACTCGCTGCTGTTCGGGCCCTACGCCGGCTTCTCGCCCAAGTTCCTCAAGGCCGGCTCGATGTTCGACCTGCCCAAGAGCGTCAAGCCCAACAACCTGGGCTCCATGCTCGGTGTCGCCCGCAAGGAACTGGCGCTGACCAAGTACCTGATCGGCGAGCTGCTGCAGTCCCGCTCGGCCCGGCACCGCACCCTGCAGGCCTTCGTGCCCACCGCCGAGAAGCGCGACTGGGACATGGTCACCGCCGGGCAGCGGGTCCAGGTCATCAAGCAGGACCCGAAGAGCGGTAAGGGCGTCCTGCAGTTCGGCACCGAGCTCATCGTCGGCGGGGACGGCAGCATCGCCGGCCTGCTCGGTGCCTCGCCCGGCGCCTCGACCGCCGTCTCGGCGATGCTGACGCTGCTCGAGCGGTGCTTCCCCCAGCGCCTCGACGCCTGGCGGCCGCGCCTGCAGGAGGCGATCCCCTCCTACGGCCGCCCGCTCAACGCCGAGCCCGCGCTGCTGGCGCAGGTGCGCGCCGACACCACGCAGACGCTGGAGCTCAACGGCTGATCCACCGCACGGCCCCGCGCCCGAGTGACCGGTCCCTCACGGGACGGGTTCCCCGGGCGTCGTCGTCACAGCACGTCGAACGCCAGCAGCAGCACGAGGGTCAGCAGCGCCGACACGAGCAGCGACCCGAGGCAGCCCAGACGGCTGGAGAAGAGGAAGAACACCCTCCACCGGTGCCCGCCGACCCCGGGGGCCCACACCTCATGTGCAGGGCGTCACCCCGGTAGGGGCCGGACCACCCGATCAGGGGATCGCGGCCGACCCGGACGATTACGTACCGTCATCGTCGTTCGGTCGGGAGCGCGACACCGCGCCCCGTCCGCCGCATCGTCCGCTCCCGCGCCCCGGCGCCGGGCGGGTACGACCCCGGCCCGGCTGACCCGTTCCCCCCGGGGCGGCCGGGCCGGCTTCTTCCCCGGGGCCTCAGGCGCGCCGGCACACCTGCCGCACGAGCTCGGTGAGCGCGTCCCGCAGGCCGTCGTCGACCGGGAGGTCGACCACCACCTCCGGCCGCTCGCCGATCCGCACCCCCACGGGGAACAGGTGCGGCTGCTTCGCCTCGGCCAGGACGTGCGCGTCGCAGGTGGCCGGGGTGAACGTCACGCTGCCGGCCGTCGTCGCCGCGCCCGCGGGCAGCTCGAGGGGCAGCTCCGCCGCGACGTCGAACTGGACGTTGCCCCCGACGCGGCCGACGACGACCTCGTCGTCGGCTCCCAGCCGGGCCAGGGCCAGACGGCCGGTGAGCCGCTCGGGGCCCGCCTGCAGCCCGTCCACCCGGAGCTCGACCGCCTCGGCCACCGCGCGGGCCCTGCACTCCTCCGCGTGCACCCGGGTGAGCGCGTCGCCCTCCAGCGGCACCCGCACCTCCTCCACCGAGCCGTCCGGCCGGGCGAGCGTCAACCGCGCCGCCGGGGCCCCGCTGCCGGCGGGGCACACCGCCTCGCCGTAGGGGGTCGGTAGGTCGATGACCCGTCCGGGTGCGAACGCGGCGGTCACCCCGGACGGCGGGAGCGGCACGAACCCTGGCGCGTCCAGCGCCACCCCGGTCACCGTGTACGGCGCACCCCCGGTGTGGGTGACCCGCACCTGGACCCGTCCGCCGACGGCTTCGTCGGTGCGCAGGCGGACCGCCTGGACGGCGATCCCCGGCACCCGTGGCTGGGCGGTGGGCGCGGCGCTCGTCGGCGCGGGTGCCGACCGCGGCTCGACGGGCTCGGCGCCGCACGCGGCGAGGAGCAGCGCCCCCGCCAGCAGCACGGCCCTCCGCCCCATGGCGCCGCAGCGTAGGGCGGCGGCCGCGTCAGCGGTGGCGGCTCGGCACCCGGGCCTTGACCCGGCCGGCGTCCATGCGCACCTCGAGCTTCTCCTGCGGGTTGGCCGCCGGGCCGCGCCGCGGCTCGCCGTCGTCGAGGTCGAACGCGGAGCCGTGCCACGGGCAGACCAGGCACTCGCTACCCCGCACCGTCTCCACGGTGCCCTCGTCGAGCGGGCCCGACAGGTGCGAGCAGGCGCCGACGAAGACGTCGACCCGCGCGCCGCGGCGCACGACCGCCAGCGGCACCGACATGCTGCCGCCCTTGCCGGTGCGCATCGTCGGCCGGCCCTCGGGCAGGTCGTCGAGCGGCCCCAGGTCGACCCAGTCGGTGGTCAGCGCGCGGACGGCGGTCGCCGCGTGCGACGCGCCGGAGGACTGCGCGTAGGACATGTGCCCGCCGATCGCCGCCGATCCCCCGGCCAGGCCCAGACCCGCGTAGGCCAGCGCACGGCCCAGCGTCCCCCGCCCGCGCGCGCGGGCCACGAGCGATCCGCCGTAGAGCCCCACCGCCGCGGTGTTCATCACCGCGTGCAGCGCACCCAGCCGTCGGACCCCGGCGCCCTGCTCCGACCAGTCCGCGGCACCGGACAGCGCGGCGGGGACGGAGACGGCGACGCCGGTGCCGATCAGCACGGTGGCGGCGGGTCGCAGCGGCGGCACGGCGTCCAGCAGGGCGGCCGAGACCCAGCTGCCCACCGGCACCTGCACCAGCACCGGGTGCAGCGGGTGCCCCAGCCAGGTGCCGTGCAGGACGTCCTTGACCGCGCTCGGCATGCCCTGGACGGCACGCCGGGCCGGCTCGATGGCCTTGTCGAACGCCGTCACGTCCGCGATGCGGTCCAGGAAGCCCATGAGACTCATGGGCGCCTCCTACCCGCACGACCCCGGCCCGACGCACGGGACGACGACGACTGCGCCGGGGCACGCACAGGTGACCGTGAGCAAGGACACGGGTGGATCTCAGCTCGACCAGGCATGTTCACAGGTGACAGCGGTTCTGCCGAGGTGAATCCTTGTCCCACCGTCCCGCCCACCTGCTGAAGGACCCCCGTGACCTGCGCGTCCCTGCTCCGCCGCGGCCAGGCCGCCGACGCCGTCGGTGACCTGCCGGACGCGCCGGTGCCCGGAGAGCGCCCGGTCTCCGACCGCCTGACCGCCTGCCTGCGCGGGGACTCGATCCCGGCCCAGTTCCTGCGCTTCGTGCTGGTCGGCGGGGCGAGCACCGTCGTCTACGCGCTGCTCTTCGTCGCCGGGCACGGCTGGGGCTACCTGACGGCGCACCTCGTGGGGACGGCGGCGTCGACGGTGCTCGCCAACGAACTGCACCGCCGGCTGACCTTCCACGCCGACGAGCGGGTGCACTGGTTCACCGCGCAGTGGGAGGCCGGCGGCGTCACCGTCCTGGGCCTGCTGGCCACCAGCACCGCCCTCGGCCTGCTGGACGCCCTCACCGGGGACAACCACCCCGTCCTGCAGATCGCGACGGTCGTCGGCGTGACCGCCTTCATCGGTCTCCTGCGATTCATCGCGCTGCGCTGGATCTTCCGCCCGGCGCCGGCGCGGGCCTGACACGCGCCGCCGGGACCTGAACCACGGTCCGGACATCGCTTAGCGTGTGCCCGGTGAGCGAGCCCACCGCGTCGACGTCCCCGTGGCCGGGCCGCGCCCGCGTGGCCGCGCTCTGGTCGGCGCGGGTCGCGCTCGCGCTCGTCGGGGCGCTCGTCGCCGTCCTGCTGTTCGCCAAGGTCTCGGCCCCCATCGGCCCCTTCGACGCCACGTTGTCCTTCCGCCCCGCGTCCGGCGGGGCCGAGGTCGCCGTCCCCCCGCTGGGCTCCCTCGCGGTCGACGCCTACGACGGCCCGCTCCGGCTGGACATCTCGCTGGAGTCGGTGGACCAGGCCCGCGCGCAGGCGCTGGCCAACGACCCGGTGCGGCTGGCCGGCGTCGTCGACCGGGTGACGGAGAACCTTCAATCGGCTGTGGTCCGGCTGGTCTGGGTCACCGTGCTGGTGGCGCTCGCCGGCGCGGCGCTCACCTCCTGGGCGGTCCTGCGCCGGCGTCGCGAACCCCTGATCGCCGTCGGCATCACCGCGGCGCTGCTGGCCGGCACGGGCGGCCTCGGCGCCGCGACGTGGCGACCGGAGGCACTGTCCCAGCCGACCTACACCGGCCTGCTGGTCAACGCCAACAGCCTCATCGGCAGCGCACAGGACCTCGTCGCCCGGTTCGACGCCTACCGCGCGTCGCTGGAGGACCTGGTGGCCAACGTGGGCACCCTCTACGCCACGCTGTCCGCCCTGCCCACCCCGAGCAACACGGGGGACTCGGTGGTCCTGCTGCACGTCTCCGACATCCACCTCAACCCGGCCGGCTTCGACCTGGTCCGGCAGGTGGCGGAGAAGTTCGACGTCGACGGCATCCTGGACACCGGTGACATCACCGACTGGGGCTCCGAGCCCGAGAACCGGCTGATCACCTCCGTCGGCGACCTCGACGTCCCCTACGTCTACATCCGCGGCAACCACGACTCGGCCACCACGGCGGGCATCCTGGCCGCCCAGCCCAACGTCACGGTCCTGGACGACTCGGCCGTGACCGTCGCCGGCATCCGCGTCGTCGGCACGCCCGACCCGCGCTTCACCCCCGACAAGAGCACCGGTGACGACGACGCGGGCGCCGACGTCCTGGAGCGCTCCGGCGAGGAGCTGGCCGACTACACCCGCACGCTCGCCGAGGACCCGGCCATCGCGCTGGTCCACGACCCGGAGCAGGCCCCGCCGCTCGACGGGCTGGTGCCGCTGGTGCTGGCCGGGCACACGCACGACCGGCAGGTCGAGGAGCTCGAGGACGGCACCCTGCTGATGGTGCAGGGCTCGACCGGCGGTGCCGGCCTGCGGGCGCTCGAGGGCGAGTACCCCGAGCCGCTCACCTGCACCGTGCTCTACCTCGACCCGGAGACCGGTGCGCTGCAGGCCTACGACGACATCACGCTCGGCGGGCTGGGCGCCACCCAGGTGACCGTGGAGCGGACGCTCGTCGCCGCGGACCCCTCGGCGAGCGGGGCGGGATCCCCCGCCGGCGGGGTGGAGCTCCCGGCCGACGGCGGCACGGCCGGCCCGCTCCTCCCGGCCGACGAGCCGCTCGTGCCGACGTCCCCGCCCGGCTGAGCACCGGGTCCTACGCTCGGCTCATGACGTCGACGACCCGAGCCGCCCGGTTCGCCGCAGGAGCCCTGGCCGGTGGCCTGTCCCTCGCCGCCCTCACCGGGTGCAGCTTCTCGTCCCAGAACGTCTCCTGCAGCGGGGGCACCTGCACGGTGACCCTCTCCGGCGCCGGCGCGGAGGCCGAGATCCTCGGCACCACGGTGTCGGTCGGCAGCGTCGAGGACGGCCGGGCCTCGCTGAGCGTCGGCGGGACCACGGTCTCCTGCGCGCAGGGCGAGAGCGTGGCGGCCGGCCCCCTGGAGCTCGCCTGCTCCAGCGTCACCGACGACTCGGTGGAGCTGCGGGCCACCGTCGGCTGAGCGCTCCGGCTCAGCTTGCCGTTTAACCCCTGACCTGTTGGTTGTGGGTGTCGGGATGGTCCCGTGTGGTGATCTTGCCGATGCCGTGGCGGGTGGCGCGTTGTCGGTTTTTGGCACCGGGAGGGCGTCCCGGGCCCGGGCGGGTGGGTTTCGGCGCGCTGGCCGGCTGGGGGATCTTCACGCGGAGGTGGCGAAACCCTCGTCGGACCCGGGCGGGGGTTAATCGCTCGGGAGGCAGGGGTCTCTCCCAGGGCCGGCGCAGATCCGCTGCGAGGTGGCGGGCCAGGCGCAGTTGGGTGTGGGAGGCGAGGACCAGCCAGGTCCAGCGGTCGGCCGCCTGGGGAGAGCGGATCTTCGGGGCCGTCCACCCCAGGGTCTGCT
>NZ_FOAO01000012.1:21705-161110 GCF_900109665.1 Blastococcus sp. DSM 46786 | reverse complement strand
CGGCCAGCAGCAGTTCCTCCGCCTGCGCGACCGCACCTGCCGCCACCCCGGCTGCACCGTGCCCGCCGGCTGGGCCGACCTGGACCACGTCATCGCCCACGCCGACGGCGGCCAGACCGCCTGCGAGAACCTCTGCTGCCGGTGCCGCCGCCACCACCGGCTCAAGACCTTCGCCCCCGGCTGGACCCACACCCTCGACCCCGACGGCGTGCTCACCGTCATCACCCCCACCGGCGTCACCCGCACCAGCCGACCACCGGGCTTCCGCGTCCTCACCGCACCACCACAACCACCACCGGACCCGGACCCGGACCAGGCACCGGACCCGGCGGACGACCCGCCACCCTTCTGACCGCGCGGCCGGTCCGCCGATCGGATCCGTTCTGAACGCGTGCCGGGTGCGCTGGTCCGATCCGGTGATGTCGCGCGCACCCCTGCGGCGATCGTGGCGCCCGGCGCGGGACACTGTGCGCATGACGACGACCAGCCCACCGCAGACCGGAGACCTCTCGCTCCCGGCGCGGCCGGGCTGGCCCGACGCCACGGGGCACTTCGGGGTCTTCGGTGGCCGGTTCGTGCCCGAGGCGCTGATCGCCGCACTCGACGAGCTCACCGAGGCCTACGAGGCCATGCGCGTCGACCCGGCGTTCCTCGCCGAGTTCGCCGCTCTGCAGCGCGACTACACCGGCCGGCCGAGCCCGGTGACCGAGGTGCCCAAGTTCGCCGCCCACGCCGGCGGTGCGCGGATCCTGCTCAAGCGGGAGGACCTCAACCACACCGGCTCGCACAAGATCAACAACGTGCTGGGCCAGGCGCTGCTCACCAAGCGGATCGGCAAGACCCGCGTGATCGCGGAGACCGGCGCCGGACAGCACGGCGTCGCCACCGCGACCGCGGCGGCGCTCATGGGCCTGTCGTGCACCGTCTACATGGGCGAGGAGGACACCCGCCGGCAGGCGCTCAACGTCGCCCGCATGCGACTGCTCGGCGCCGAGGTCGTCCCGGTCACCACCGGCTCCCGCACCCTCAAGGACGCGATCAACGAGGCGTTCCGCGACTGGGTGACCAACGTGGAGACGACGAACTACGTCTTCGGCACCGTCGCCGGCCCGCACCCTTTCCCGGCGATGGTCCGCGACTTCCAGCGGGTCATCGGCGACGAAGCCCGCGCCCAGGTGCTCGAGCGCGAGGGGCGGCTTCCCGACGCCGTGCTCGCCTGCGTCGGCGGTGGCTCCAACGCCATCGGGATCTTCACCGCCTTCGTCCCCGACGAGGGTGTGCGGCTGGTCGGCCTGGAGGCCGGCGGCGACGGCGTGGACACCCCGCGGCACGCGGCGACGATCACCGGCGGGACGCCGGGCGTGCTGCACGGCGCCCGCTCGTTCCTGCTCCAGGACGAGAACGGCCAGACGATCGAGTCCCACTCCATCAGCGCCGGCCTGGACTACCCCGGCGTCGGCCCCGAGCACTCCTACCTCCACGACATCGGGCGGGCCGAGTACCGGCCGGTCACCGACGCCGAGGCGATGGAGGCGTTCGCGCTGCTCTGCCGCACCGAGGGCATCATCCCGGCGATCGAGTCGGCGCACGCCCTGGCCGGGGCGCTGGTCCTCGGGCGCGAGCTCGGGTCGCGCGGGGCCGGTGGGCGGGGGGACGAGCCTCCGCTGCTCCTGGTGAACCTCTCCGGCCGCGGGGACAAGGACGTCGAGACGGCGTCCCGGTGGTTCGGGCTCGGCGACCGCCAGGAGGTCGACCCGGGCCCGGGCCTGGACACCGACCAGCGACCCACCGAGGGCGCGGTCAGCAACGCCGAGGCGATCCCACCGGACCAGGTCGGCGTCGATGCGGTCGGTGACGTCGCCACTGGTGGTCGGACGAACGCCGGCTCAGGAGCGGGGGAGACGGCGTGAGTGCGCTGCAGGAACGCATCGGGGCCGCGAAGGCGGAGGGGCGCTCCGCGCTGATCGCCTACCTGCCCGTCGGCTACCCGGACGTCGAGGGCTCGATCGAGGCCATGGTGGCCGCGGTCGGGGCCGGGGCGGACGTCATCGAGGTCGGCGTCCCGTACAGCGACCCGGGCATGGACGGGCCGGTGATCCAGGAAGCCGTGGACGTCGCCGTGCGCGCCGGGGTCGGCATGCGCGACGTGCTGCGCGCGGTCGAGGCGGTGACCGCGGCCGGCGCCGTCCCGGTGGTGATGAGCTACTGGAACCCGATCGAGCGCTACGGCACCGACCGGTTCGCCGCCGACCTCGCCGCGGCCGGCGGAGGCGGCGCCATCACCCCCGACCTCATCCCCGACGAGGCCGGGGCGTGGATCGTCGCGGCCCAGGAGCACGACCTCGACCGCGTCTTCCTCGTCGCGCCGTCGTCCACCGACGCCCGCCTCCGCTCGACCACCGCCGCCTGCCGGGGGTTCGTCTACGCGGCCTCCACCATGGGGGTCACCGGCACGCGCGCGACGGTCGGTGACGCCGCCGAGAAGCTGGTCGCCCGCACCCGCGAGGCCGCACCCGACCTCGCCGTCTGCGTCGGCCTCGGCGTCTCGGACGGCGACCAGGCCGCCGAGGTCGCCGCCTTCGCCGACGGCGTGATCGTGGGCTCGGCCTACGTGCGCGAGCTGCTGGAAGGCCGGGGGGTGGAGGGGGTCCGGGCGCTCACCCGGGACCTCGCCGCCGGGGTCCGCCGGGCGGGGGTGCGCGCGTGAGCGTCCTCGCCGCCATCCCCAGCCCGACGCAAGGCGTGTGGGAGCTGGGCCCGCTGCCCATCCGCGCCTACGCGCTCTGCATCGTGGCCGGCATCGTCGCCGCCGTCGTCCTCACCGAACGGCGCTGGGTCGCCCGCGGCGGGGCGCCCGGCGACGTGCTGGACATCGCCGTCTGGGCGGTGCCGTTCGGCATCATCGGCGGCCGCCTCTACCACGTCGTCTCCAGCCCGCGGCCGTACTTCGGTGAGGACGGCGACCCGCTGCGCGCCTTCGCGATATGGGAGGGCGGCCTGGGCATCTGGGGCGCCATCGCGCTCGGCGGCGTGGGGGCGTGGATCGCCTGCCGCCGCCGCGGCATCCCGCTGCCGGCGTTCGCCGACGCTCTCGCACCGGGGCTGCTGGTCGCGCAGGCGATCGGCCGGCTGGGCAACTGGTTCAACAACGAGCTGTACGGCGGTCCCACCGACCTGCCGTGGGCGCTGACGATCTACGAGTGGAGCGGCGGGCAGGCGGTCACCGGGGCGGACGGGGAGCCGGTGGTGCTCGGCACGTTCCACCCGACGTTCCTCTACGAGCTGCTGTGGAACCTCGCCGCGGCGGCGCTGGTCATCTGGGCCGACCGCCGCTTCCGCCTCGGGCACGGCCGGGCGTTCGCGCTCTACGTGGCCTCCTACTGCGCCGGCCGGCTGTGGATCGAGCTGCTCCGCACCGACCCGGCGGAGACCTTCTTCGGCGTGCGGATCAACGTCTTCACCTCGATCGTCGTCGGGCTGCTGGCCGTGGCCTACTTCGTGTGGCAGCGCGGCCGCCCGCGCGAGGTCATCGACCGCGGTGCCCCGGCGGCGGACGGCCGGCCGACCGAGCCGGGGTCCCCGGCGTCGTCCGGGACGTCGTCCGAGCAGGCGTCCGGGGCGACGGCGGCCGGGGCGCGTGAGGACGATCACCGACCGCCGTCGGCGACCTGAGCGGTCGGGCGGCGCAGCGCTCGACGAGCCCGCCGGCGCCGGGCGTGGGGACGGTCACGGATCGGGGTCAGCCGTGCCAGGACGGTGTTACGGCTGTGTACGCTTCCGCCTGACCCGCCAGAGATCCTGGCGAGGTCGTAGTGTCGGACCGGGCCAGTGCTGCCCCGCGGACGACGGCTCGCCGGCACCCACCGGTGAGCTCGCGCGTCAGCCGGTCAGGGCCACCTGAGCCTCCCCGGAGTCCCGCGATCCGCACGTGCCGCCATCTCCGCCGCCCTTGACCTCCGGCCCGGGCCCTGCCCCCGTCCGCCCCTCGCCCCCGAGGGACGACGGTGCGCCGACGACGGGAGTGACATGACCGACCTTCCCGCCCCCGCCACCGCGGCAGCCACCACCGGCGCCGTGCCGCCGGCCGTGCCGCTCTCGGCCGTGCCCCCGGCTGTGCCCTTCTCCGCCGTCCCCGCCCCGACCGGTCTCTACGACCCGGCCAACGACAAGGACGCCTGCGGTGTCGCCTTCGTGGCCGACGCCCGCGGGCGCAAGAGCCGGCGCATCGTGCAGGCCGGCCTCACCGCCCTCCACAACCTCGACCACCGCGGGGCCGCCGGGTCCGAGCCGAACTCCGGTGACGGCGCCGGCATCCTCACCCAGGTCCCCGACGCCCTGCTGCGCGCCGGCGTGGACTTCGACCTGCCGCCCCTGGGCGAGTACTCGGTCGGCATCGCCTTCCTGCCCACCGACGCGGCCGAGCGCGCCGCCCGGTACGAGGACGTCGCCCGCCTCGCCGAGGAGGAGGGGCTCACCGTCCTCGGCTGGCGCGACGTCCCGGTCGACCCGGACGGCGCCGACCTCGGCCCCACGGCGCGGGCGGTCATGCCGCACTTCGCCCAGGTGTTCGTCGCCGAGACCATGGGTGGCCGCGCCGACGAGAAGGCCTTCGGCGGGAACGTCATCTGCAACGGCGTGACCCGGCTGGAGCGCCGGTCGTTCGTGCTGCGCAAGCGGGCCGAGCGCGCCGCGGTCGACGCGGGCAGCTCGCTGTACATCACCTCGCTGTCGTCGCGGACGATCACCTACAAGGGCATGCTGACCACCGACCAGCTGCCGCTGTTCTTCCCCGACCTGCGCGACGAGCGCTACGAGTCGGCGATCGCGCTCGTGCACAGCCGCTTCTCGACCAACACCTTCCCGAGCTGGCCGCTGGCCCACCCGTTCCGCTTCATCGCGCACAACGGCGAGATCAACACCATCAAGGGCAACCGCAACCGCATGCGCGCCCGCGAGGCGAAGCTGGCCACCGAGCTGTTCGACGGCCCGGCCGGCACGGCCGCGGAGCTCGGGCTTGACCGGATCTTCCCGGTCACCGCGAGCGACTTCAGCGACTCGGCCACCTTCGACGAGGTGCTGGAGCTGCTGCACCTGTCGGGCCGCTCGCTGCCGCACGCGGTGCTGATGATGATCCCGGAGGCGTGGGAGAACCACGACGAGATGGACCCGGCCCGCCGGGCCTTCTACCGGTTCCACTCCTCGATCATGGAGCCCTGGGACGGGCCCGCCGCCGTCTGCTTCACCGACGGCACGCTCATCGGCGCGGTCCTGGACCGCAACGGCCTGCGCCCGGGCCGCTGGTGGCACACCCGGGACGACCTGGTGGTCATGGCCAGCGAGGTCGGCGTGCTCGACATCCCGGCCGCCGACGTCGTCGCCAAGGGCCGGCTGCAGCCGGGCCGGATGTTCCTCGTCGACACCGCCTCCGGGCGGATCGTGTCCGACGAGGACGTCAAGGGCGCCCTGGCCGCGGAGCAGCCGTACGAGGACTGGCTGCACGCCGGCCTGGTGCACCTGCCGCAGCTGCCCGAGCGCCGCCGCTCCCGTCCCAGCCACGAGTCGGTCGTCCGCCGGCAGATGCTCTTCGGGTACACCGAGGAGGACCTGCGCATGCTGGTCACCCCGATGGCCGCCAGCGGCGCCGAGCCGATCGGCTCCATGGGTACCGACACCCCGATCGCAGCCTTGTCGGATCGGTCGCGGCTGCTCTACGACTACTTCGGGCAGCTGTTCGCCCAGGTGACCAACCCGCCGCTGGACGCCATCCGCGAGGAGCTGGTGACCAGCCTCGGCCGCACCTTCGGCCCGGAGCAGAACCTGCTGAACGCCACGCCGGCGTCCTGCCGGCAGGTGCACCTGCCGTTCCCGGTCATCGACAACGACGAGCTCGCCAAGATCCTGCACATCGACGACGACGGCGACCTGCCCGGCTACGCCGCCGTCCGGATCACCGGTCACTTCGACGTGAACGGCGGCGGCGCCGCCCTGGCCGAGGCCGTCGAGCAGCTGCGCACCAAGGTCTCCAAGGCCATCTCGGCCGGCGCCCGGATCATCGTGCTGTCCGACCGCGACTGCGACGAGCAGCGCGCCCCCATCCCGTCGCTGCTGATGACCGCCGCGGTGCACCACCACCTGGTGCGGGAGAAGACCCGCATGGAGGTGGGGCTCGTCGTCGAGTCCGGCGACTGCCGCGAGGTGCACCACGTCGCGCTGCTGCTGGGGTACGGCGCGGCCGCGGTCAACCCCTACCTGGCCTTCGAGTCGATCGAGGACCTGATCCGCGACGGCGTCCTCACCGGCGTCGAGCCCGCCCAGGCGGTGCGCAACGTGGTCAAGGCGCTGGGCAAGGGCGTCCTGAAGGTCATGAGCAAGATGGGCATCTCGACCGTCGGCTCCTACACGATGGCGCAGATCTTCGAGGCCGTCGGGCTCTCCCAGGAGGTCGTCGAGGAGTACTTCACCGGCACCTCCTGCCCCCTCGGCGGCGTCGGCATCGACGTGCTCGCCGAGGAGGTGGCCATGCGCCACCGCCGGGCCTACCCGGCCAACCCCACCGAGCGGGCGCACCGCCGGCTGGAGACCGGCGGGGAGTACCAGTGGCGTCGCGAGGGCGAGGTGCACCTGTTCAACCCCGAGACGGTGTTCCTGCTCCAGCACGCCACGCGGTCCCGGCAGTACGAGGTCTTCGAGAAGTACACCGAGAGCGTCGACAAGCTGTCGGAGGAGGCCGCCACGCTCCGCGGCCTGTTCTCGCTGAAGACCGGCGTGCGGCCGCCCGTGCCGCTCGAGGAGGTCGAGCCCGCGAGCGAGATCGTGAAGCGCTTCAACACCGGCGCGATGAGCTACGGCTCCATCTCGCAGGAGGCGCACGAGACCCTCGCCATCGCGATGAACCGCCTCGGCGGGCGGTCCAACACCGGCGAGGGCGGTGAGGACCCCGACCGGTTCACCCCCGACCCGAACGGCGACCTGCGCCGCTCGGCGATCAAGCAGGTGGCGTCCGGCCGGTTCGGCGTCACCAGCGAGTACCTGGTCAACGCCGACGACATCCAGATCAAGATGGCGCAGGGCGCCAAGCCAGGCGAGGGCGGCCAGCTGCCCGGCGGCAAGGTGTACCCGTGGGTGGCCCGCACCCGGCACTCGACGCCGGGCGTGGGGCTGATCAGCCCGCCGCCGCACCACGACATCTACTCGATCGAGGACCTCAAGCAGCTCATCCACGACCTGAAGAACGCCAACGACGCAGCGCGGGTCCACGTCAAGCTGGTCGCCGAGGTCGGCGTCGGGACGGTCGCGGCGGGCGTCAGCAAGGCGCACGCCGACGTCGTCCTCATCTCCGGGTTCGACGGCGGCACCGGCGCCGCGCCGCTCACCTCGCTCAAGCACGCCGGCTCCCCGTGGGAGCTGGGCCTGGCCGAGACCCAGCAGACCCTGCTGGCCAACGGGTTGCGCGACCGCATCGTGGTGCAGGTCGACGGGCAGATGAAGACCGGCCGCGACGTGATCGTGGCGGCGCTGCTCGGGGCCGAGGAGTTCGGCTTCGCGACCGCACCCCTGGTGGTCTCCGGCTGCGTGATGATGCGGGTCTGCCACCTCGACACCTGCCCGGTGGGCGTGGCCACGCAGAACCCGGAGCTGCGCAAGCGGTTCACCGGCCGGCCGGAGTTCGTCGTCACCTTCTTCGAGTTCCTCGCCGAGCAGGTGCGCCACTACCTGGCCGAGCTGGGCTTCCGCTCCATCGACGAGGCCGTCGGCCACGCCGAGCTGCTCGACACCCGCCAGGCCGTCGACCACTGGAAGGCCGCGGGCCTGGACCTCTCGCCGGTCCTCGTCGTCCCGGAGCTGCCCGAGGGCACCCCGCGGCGCGCGGTCCGCACCCAGGACCACGGCCTGGACGTCGCCCTCGACCAGACGCTGATCCAGCTGTGCGAGGGGGCGCTGCTCGACGCGCGCCCGGTGAGCCTCGAGCTGCCGGTGCGCAACGTCAACCGCACCGTCGGCACGATGCTGGGCTCCATGGTCACCCGCCGCTTCGGCGGCGAGGGGCTGCCCGACGGCACCATCGACCTGACCTTCGGCGGGTCGGCCGGCCAGTCCTTCGGTGCCTTCGTGCCGCGCGGCATCACCATGCGGCTCTTCGGCGACGCCAACGACTACGTCGGCAAGGGCCTGTCGGGTGGGCGGATCGTCGTGCGGCCCTCCCGGGAGGCGCCGTTCCTCGCCGAGGACAACGTCATCGCCGGCAACGTCATCGGCTACGGCGCGACCGGCGGGGAGATCTTCCTGCGCGGCCGCGTCGGCGAGCGGTTCTGCGTGCGCAACTCCGGTGCGCTGGCCGTCGTCGAGGGCGTCGGCGACCACGCGCTGGAGTACATGACCGGCGGCCGCGCCGTGATCCTCGGGGCGACCGGCCGCAACATCGCGGCCGGCATGTCCGGTGGTATCGGCTACGTGCTCGACCTCGCCCGGCACCGGGTGAACCCGGAGATGGTGGACGTCGAGCCGCTGGACGTCGAGTCCGCGCAGTGGCTGCGCGACGTGCTCGTGCGCTACGCGGCCGACACGGAGTCCAGCGTGGCCGCCGCCCTGCTGGCCGACTGGGGCCGCTGGTCGGAGCGGTTCAGCGTGATCATGCCGCGCGACTACCGGCGGGCGCTGGAGGCCCGGCGGGCCGCCGAGGCCGCCGGCACCGACGTGGATCGAGCAGTGATGGAGGCGGCACGTGGGTGACACGCGCTACGGCACCGACGGTCTCACGCACATCGCGCAGAAGGAGGCAGCACGTGGCTGACCAGACCGGTTTCCTGAAGTACGAGCGCTCGCTGCCGCCGCGCCGGCCCGTCGAGGTCCGCCTCCTGGACTGGAAGGACGTCTACACCCGGCGGGAGAACGGCGAGGACCCGCTGTTCCCGACGGCCGAGGTGCGCACCCAGGCGGCCCGCTGCATGGACTGCGGTATCCCGTTCTGCCACCACGCGTGCCCGGTGGCGAACCTGATCCCGGAGTGGAACGACCTCGCCCGCCGCGACGACTGGCAGGACGCGATCGAGCGGCTGCACGCGACGAACAACTTCCCGGAGTTCACCGGGAAGCTCTGCCCCGCGCCGTGCGAGGGCTCCTGCGTGCTGAACCTGCAGGAGTCGCCGGTCACGATCAAGCAGATCGAGTGGGAGATCATCGACCGTGCCTGGGACGAGGGCTGGGTGCAGCCGCAGACCCCGGCCGAGCGCTCGGGCAAGAAGGTCGCCGTGGTCGGGTCCGGCCCCGCCGGGCTCGCGGCCGCCCAGCAGCTCACCCGCGCCGGGCACGAGGCCACCGTGTACGAGCGCGCCGACCGGATCGGCGGCCTGCTCCGCTACGGCATCCCCGAGTTCAAGATGGAGAAGTCCGTCCTGGACCGGCGGCTGGACCAGATGCGCGCCGAGGGCACCCGCTTCGTCACCGGGGTCGAGGTGGGCAGCGGCCGGGACGGCGACCCGACCGTCGAGCAGCTGCACGCCGACCACGACGCCGTGGTGCTCGCCGTCGGCGCCACCATCGGCCGCGACCTGCCGGCTCCCGGCCGCGAGCTGGCCGGCATCCACCTGGCCATGGAGTACCTGCCGTTCGGCAACCGGCAGGCCCTGGGCGAGCTGGACGACCCGCCGATCGACGCCCACGGCAAGCACGTGGTGATCATCGGCGGCGGTGACACGGGCGCCGACTGCCTGGGCACCGCGCACCGGCAGGGCGCGGCCTCGGTCACCCAGCTCGAGATCATGCCGGCGCCCCCGGACCTGCGGGACCAGGGGAGCAACCCGTGGCCCACCTACCCGATGGTCATGCGCGTCTCGAGCGCACACGAGGAGGGCGGCGAACGGCTCTACTCGGTCAACACCGAGAAGTTCCTCGGCGACGACTCGGGCAACGTGCGGGCCCTGCTGCTGCACGAGGTCGAGCGTGTCGACGGCCGCTTCCAGAAGGTCGAGGGCACCGAGCGCGAGCTCCCCGCGGACCTGGTCTTCCTCGCCATGGGCTTCACCGGTGCCCAGCGGGAGGGCCTGGTCGACGCCCTCGGCGTGGAGGTCGACGGGCGCGGCAACGTCGTCCGCGACGACGAGTTCATGTCCACCGTCCCCGGCGTCTTCGTGGCCGGCGACGCGGGCCGCGGCCAGTCGCTGATCGTGTGGGCCATCGCCGAGGGCCGGGCCGCGGCCGCCGGCGTCGACACCTGGCTGACCGGGGAGTCCATGCTGCCCCGGCCGGTGACCCCCACGGCGGTCGCCCTGCGATGACATTGCGCTCCTCCGGACCGCACCGCGGCCACGTGCCGTCCCCCGGTCCGGAGGAGCGCGTCCGTCGAGCCTGCGCGGAACCCTCCGGGCCCCACTCGGCGTGACCAGGCCGGTAGCCGACACGCCGGTCCCGCCCCGTCACGCAGTTCGTCGTGGCACTAGCGTTATCGCCATGTCCCGCCGCGCGAAGATCGTCTGCACCCTCGGTCCGGCCACCAGTTCCGCCGAGCAGGTCACCGCCCTCGTCGAGTCGGGCATGGATGTCGCCCGGCTGAACTTCAGCCACGGAGCGCACGAGGACCACGCCACCGCCTACCACCTGGTGCGGAAGGCCTCCGACAGCACCGGGCGCGCCGTCGCCATCCTGGCCGACCTCCAGGGCCCCAAGATCCGGCTGGGCACCTTCGCCGACGGGCCGGTCACCTGGGCCACCGGCAGCCAGGTCTGCATCACCGTCGAGGACGTCGAGGGCACCGCCGAGCGCGTCTCCACCACCTACAAGAACCTCGCCAACGACGTCCGCGTCGGCGACCGGCTCCTGGTCGACGACGGCAACCTGTCGCTGAGCGTCGTCCGGGTGGAGGGGCCCGACGTCTTCTGCCTGGTCGTCGAGGGCGGCAAGGTGTCGAACAACAAGGGGCTCTCGCTGCCCGGCGTCGCCGTGAGCGTGCCGGCGCTGTCGGACAAGGACGAGCGGGACCTGCGCTTCGCGCTGCACCTGGGCGTGGATTTCATCGCGCTGTCCTTCGTGCGCTCGCCCACCGACGTCGCGCTGGTCCGCGACATCATGCGCCAGGAGGACATCCACGTCCCCGTCATCGCGAAGCTGGAGAAGCCCGAGGCGGTCCGCAACCTCGACGCGATCGTCGAGGCCTTCGACGGGATCATGGTCGCCCGCGGCGACCTCGGCGTGGAGCTGGCCCTCGAGCAGGTGCCGCTGGTGCAGAAGCGCGCGATCCAGGCCGCCCGCGAGCGGAACAAGCCGGTCATCGTGGCCACCCAGATGCTCGAGTCGATGATCACCAACTCGCGGCCGACCCGCGCCGAGGCGTCGGACGTGGCCAACGCCGTCCTCGACGGCGCCGACGCGGTGATGCTGTCGGGGGAGACCTCGGTGGGGCAGTACCCGATCGGCGCGGTCCGGACGATGGACCGGATCATCAGCGCCGTCGAGGGCGATCACCTGTGGGTGCCGGAGCTGGCGCGCCGGTCGCGCTCCCGGTCCGGCGCCATCGTGCGCGCGGCCCGGGACATCGGGGAGTCCCTCGACGCGAAGGCGCTGGCCACCTTCACGCAGACCGGTGAGACGGCGCGCCGGCTGGCCGCCCTGCACCCCCGCCAGCCGCTGTTGGCGTTCACCGTCGACGCCCGCGTCCGCAGTCTGCTCGCGCTCTCGTGGGGCGTCGAGACGTTCCTGGTGCCCGCTGTCGAGCACACCGACGACATGGTCGAGCAGGTGGACTTCTCCCTGCTGTCCATCGGTCGCTTGGAGGTGGGGGACCGGGTCGTCGTCGTCGCCGGGAGCCCGCCGAACACCGTCGGGTCCACCAACCTCATCCGTGTGCATGAGGTGGGTACCGACTCGTGAGCGGCGGGCCGGAGGGCACCCAGGCGGCGGCGCTGCTGTCGGTGCTCGACCTCAGCGAACGGGAGCCCGACGTCTTCGTGGGCAAGACGCCCAGCAGCGAGCGGCAGCGCATCTTCGGCGGGCAGGTGGCCGGCCAGGCGCTCGTGGCCGCGGGGCGGACCGTGCCGGCCGGGCGGGGAGTGCACTCGCTGCACTCGTACTTCCTCCGGCCCGGTGACCCGTCGGAGGAGATCCGCTATTCCGTCGATCGCATCCGGGACGGGCGGTCCTTCACCACGCGGCGGGTGATCGCCTGCCAGCGGCGCAAGGGCGAGGACGTCGCCATCTTCGCGCTGACCGCCGACTTCCACATCGGCGAGCCGGCCGTGGCTGAGCACTCCCTCCCGATGCCCGGGGTGCCCGGTCCCTCGGAGATGGTCGGCACCGACGAGATCGTCGCCCGGCACGGTGAGCGGGCGGCCGTCATGGCGGCCATGGGGCGGGTCGTCGAGCAGCGGTTCCTGCACGACCCGTTCGCGGCGCCGCCCAAGTCACCACCGCACACGCAGTCGTGGACCTGGTTCCGGGTCGCCGGCGAGCTCCACGACGACCCGGTGGTGCAGGCGGCCGCGCTGACCTTCGTGAGCGACCTGACGCTGCTCTCGGCCGGGTTCGCCCGCCTCGGCGGCGGCTGGCCGGACTTCATCGGTGCGAGCCTGGACCACGCCGTGTGGTTCCACCGCCCCGTGCGCGCGGACGACTGGCTGCTCTACGAGACCGACAGCCCCGCGGCGTCGGCGGGGCGGGCGTTGTGCTTCGGGCAGATCTGGTCCGCCGACGGCACCCACGTCGCGACGGTGGCCCAGGAGGGGCTGATCCGGTCCCCGGAGCGCTGAGCGCCGCTCCCGGGGACCGTCGCCGGCGCGCCGGGGCTCAGGTGGTGGTCCCGGCGTCCTCGCCGACCGGCTCGGCCGTCGGGTCCTGCTGAACCGGCTCCTCGGCGCCGTCGTCGTCGGTGTGCGTCGCCTCGGTCTGCTCGCGCCCGGTCTGCTCTTGCCCGGCCCGCTCGCGCTCCGCGGCCCGTGCGGCCGCCTGCTCGGCGGCCTGGGCGGCGAAGTCGGCGGCCAGCCAGTCGTGCCCCTCGACCAGCAGGGCCCACACCCGCTCGACGTGGGCGCGCGTGGTCGCGGGCGAGCCGATCGCCACGCGCAGGACGGCCTGCCCGCGGACGGTCGTGTGGGTCAGGAAGACCTCGCCGCCGTCGTTGAGCCGGTCGAGCAGCGTCATGGTCGCGACGTCGCCGTCCACCGCGTCCGGCCAGCGCGGTTTCAGGCAGACCAGCGACAGCGGGTGCGGGGCGACGACGTCGAACCGCTCGTCGGCCTCGGCCCACCCGGCGAGCTCCTGGGCGAGGGCGACGTGCCCGCGCACGTGCGCGCGCAGCCCCTCGGCCCCGTACCAGCGGACGACGAACCAGAGCTTGAGGGCGCGGAAGCGCCGGCCGAGCTCGATCTGCCAGTCGCGGTAGTCGACGACGGCGCCGGCGTCGGTGGCGGCGTTGCGCAGGTAGTCGGGGAGGATCGCCAGCGCGCCGGTGAGGGCCGCGCGGTCGCCGACCCAGAACAGGGTGGCGTCGAAGCCGGTGAGCAGCCACTTGTGCGCGTCGGTGGTGTAGCTGTCCGCCCACTCGACGCCGGCCTGCAGCTCGCGCAGCTCGGGGGCGACCGCGCTGACCCCGGCGTAGGCGGCGTCCACGTGCAGCCACACGCCGTGGCGCTGGCAGATCGGCCCGATGGCGGCGAGGGGGTCGACCGCCGTGGTGGAGGTGCTGCCCACGGTGGCGCAGACCAGCACGGGCCGGTACCCGCGGGCGACGTCCCGCTCGAGCCGGGCGGCGAGCGCGGCGGGGTTCATGGCGAGGTCGCCGTCGACCTCGACGATCCGGACCGCCTCGGTGCCCAGGCCGGCGATGCGGACGGCCTTCTCCATCGAGGAGTGGGTCTCGCTGGAGACGTACACCGTGGCGCGTTCGGGCTGCACGCCCTGGCGGACGGTCGCGCCGCCGCTGGCCCGGTGCAGCGCGGCGAGCAGGGCCACGAGGTTGGCCCCGGAGCTGGAGTCCTGGACGACGCCGCCGCCGCTGCCCGTGGAGCGGAACGACCCGGGGAGCCCCAGGAGGTCGGCGAACCAGTCCATGACGTGCTGCTCGAGCTCGGTCGCGGCAGGGCTGGTCACCCACGACATCCCCTGCACCCCCAGACCGGCGGACACCAGATCGCCCAGCACCGAGGGACCCGAGGTGTTCGCGGGGAAGTAGCCGAAGAAGCCGGGGTGCTGCCAGTGGGTGACGCCGGGCAGGACCACCCGGTCGAGGTCGGCGAGGACCGCGGCGAACGGCTCGCCCTGCTCGGGCGCCCGCTCGGGCAGCGCGGCCCGGACGTCGCCGGGGGAGACCTGGGAGCGCACCGGGAAGGAGCCGATGCGCGTCCAGTAGTCGGCGATCCAGTCGACGACCTCGTGGCCGTGCTGCCGGAACTGCTCGGGCGTCATGTGCGGCGCGGGCTCGGTCACCAGCCGAGACTATTCGGCATGCCGAGCGGGGCCCGGAGGGTCCCCGAGGCATGTCGAGACGTGAGCCGAAGACGCTGGGACGCGAGCCGCTCCGCGAGACGGCGCGACGAGTGGGCCCGGAGGGTCCTCGAGGAGCGCCGGCAACGGCTCAACGGCGCAGGGGACGGCACCTGGCCGCGGTCGCCGATCCGGAGGATCGGCAATCCAGTCCAGTGCCCCCGGTGCGACTCGAACGCACACTGCGCGGGTTTTGAATCCGCTCCCTCTGCCGATTGGGGTACGGGGGCGTGCCGGGTGCGACCGGCGCCCGAGAAGAGTAGCGGGGCGGTGCCCGGCGACCGACGCCGATAGGCTGCCGTCCCGTGAGCAGCGAGCCGATCCGGGTCCTGATCGCCGAGGACGAGGCGCTGATCCGTCTCGACCTCAAGGAGATGCTCGAGGAGGAGGGGTACCGCGTCGTCGCCGAGGTCGGCGACGGCCAGCAGGCCGTGGAGCGTGCGGAGGAGCTGCGTCCCGACCTGGTCATCCTGGACATCCAGATGCCGGTGCTCGACGGTCTCTCCGCCGCGGAGCGGATCGCCTCGGCACGGATCGCGCCGGTCATCGTGCTCACCGCCTTCAGCCAGCGCGAGCTGGTCGAGCGCGCCCGCGACGCGGGCGCGATGGCCTACCTGGTCAAGCCGTTCTCCAAGAACGACCTCGTGCCGGCCATCGAGGTGGCGCGCGGTCGTTTCGCCGAGATGACGGCGCTGGACGGGGAGGTCAAGGACCTCGGGGAGCGGCTGGAGACCCGCAAGGTCGTCGAGCGGGCGAAGGGCCGGCTGATGGCCGATCAGGGCATGACCGAGGCCGAGGCCTTCCGCTGGATCCAGCGCACCGCGATGAACCAGCGGACCAGCATGAAGGCCCTGGCGGAGTCCATCCTGGCGGCGACGACGGCCGGCGAAGGCTCCGCCTGACCCCCGGGTCGTGCCCCGATCGCGCGTGCCGCGCGGCAGCGTCATCCGCCCTCAACGCACCGTGCTGCCGGTCGCACGGTGAGGAGACGCAGGTCACGACCTCATCACGGTCGTTCCGCAGCAGGGTGCAACCCCCCGGACGGAGGCTAGGTTCTGCGCACCGATCGGCGCCCGGTCGATCGTCGTCGCGTACGCGCCGGCGTCCGGGCGCACTGATGACACTGGGAGTTGCTTGATGCGCACTGGCACTACTGCCCGCAGCATCGCCGTCACCGGTGCTGCCCTGCTGGCGCTGACCGCCTGCGGTGGCGGCGACGAGGGCGGCACGTCGGCCGAAGGTGGCGGCGGCGGCGGCGATGGCGGCGGCGAGAAGCAGGTCAACGTCTACGGCACCGACGGCAACATGGGCAACGCCCTCGGTGAGTCGTTCACGACGGAGGGCGCCCTTGCCGGCATGAGGGGGACCACCCCGCTCACCGACCTGGGCACGGAGTTCCAGGAGAGGCTGCTGGCGGTCGACCCGAATCTGCAGGACTTCAACTACTCGGCCGAGACCTACGACGCGATCATCATCAGCGCGCTGGCCTCGCAGCTGGCGGGTAGCACGGTGCCCACGGAGTTCGCCCCGTACATCAACGGCGTCACCTTCGGGGGCGAGGCGTGCGACAGCTTCAGCTCCTGCTCGGAGATCATCAGCGGCGGGGGGAATCCCGACTACGACGGCGTCTCCGGGCCGCTGAGCTTCACCGAGCCGGGTGAGCCGGCTCAGGCGAGCTTCGGCATCCTGGAGTTCGGTGCGGACAACGCGCTCGACGAGGGCCAGACCACCTTCGAGATCTCCGGTGACGAGGGCAACGCAGCCACCGACGAGGGCCCGGCGCCGGCCGCGCCCGGCACGACCTCCACGGACCCGCTGGTGATCGGCACGCTGCTGCCGCTGACCGGCAACCTGGCCTTCCTCGGCCCGCCCGAGGTCGCCGGTGCGCGCCTGGCCGTCCAGGAGATCAACGAGGCCGGCGGCGTGCTCGGCCAGGAGGTGCAGCTGGTCGAGGGTGACTCGGGCGACGCCTCGACCGACACCGCCTCGCAGACGGTGGACCGGCTGCTGCAGCAGAACGTCGACGTCATCGTCGGTGCCGCGTCGTCCGGGGTGAGCCTGACCGTCATCGACGCCATCACCCGCGCCGGTGTGGTCCAGTTCTCGCCGGCCAACACGTCGGACCAGTTCACGACCTACAACGACAACGGGCTGTACTTCCGGACGGCTCCGCCGGACACCCTGCAGGCCCGGGCGCTGTCGGACCTGATCATCAACGACGGCAACAACACCGTCGGGATCATGGCGCTGAACGACCCGTACGGCACCGGTCTCATGGAGAACACCGTCGCGAACCTGGAGGCGGCCGGGCTCTCCGCGGACAGCATCGAGACGCTGACCTACGACCCGCAGGCGGCGAACTTCGACGCCGAGGTCCAGCAGATGGTGGAGTTCAACCCCGACGCCATCGTGGTCATCGGCTTCGAGGAGTCGGCGCGGATCATCGAGGCGCTCAACGCCGAGGGCATCGGTCCCGCGCGCAGCTGAGGTCACCCGGCCGCGCCGCGTCGTCACGGTGACGCGGCACGGCTGACCGCCGGTCACAGTGGCCCGACACCCCACGGGGTGCCGGGCCACTGTGCCGTCCGGGACCCGGCGGGCACGACCCGACGGTGCAGACCGGGGCACGCCCCTGCGGTGGCCGTGCTGCACGCCGAGCGACCGCGGTATGTGGCCCCACCGTGGGCCGCGGGCCATCGCCGGTGGGCAGCCAGGAGTGTGCGACGGCGCGTCCGTGGCCGACGGCAGGTGCGAGCGACCCCGTCCAAGACGAGCTCACCGGCGGCGTCCGACGCGGCTGCCGGTCCGCCTCCGGATCTGCACCGGCCCGTCGTGGGCTGGACGGCGTCCGGAATCGTGGACGACCGGGTAGGGGCCTCAGGTGCCCTGTGCGGGTCCTGCGGGCCGGTAGACGGCTCCGGCGCCGTCCCCCGGGAGGGGGGACGGCGCCGGGCGCTGAGGGGGAGGGGGCTGGGACCGGTCAGTGCGCCTTGGCCAGCGTGCCGAGGTACAGCTCGATGACCTTGGGGTCGTGCATCAGCGACTCGCCGGTCGCGGTGTAGGCGTTGCGGCCCTGGTCGAGCACGTAGCCGCGGTCGCAGATCTGCAGGCAGCGCCGGGCGTTCTGCTCCACCATGATGATCGAGACCCCGGTGGCGTTGATCCGACGGCAGCGGATGAACACCTCGTCCTGGTAGGCGGGGGACAGGCCGGCAGACGGCTCGTCGAGCAGCAGCACCGACGGCTCCATCATCAGCGCCCGGCCCATCGCCACCATCTGCCGCTCACCGCCGGACAGCGAGCCGGCCTTGATCTTGCGGCGCTCCCCGAGCATGGGGAACAGCTCGGCGACGTAGTCGAACCGCTCCTTGACCACCTTCGGGCGCAGGTAGGCACCCATCTCCATGTTCTCCTCGATGGTGAGGGAGGGGAACACGTTGTTGTTCTGCGGGACGTAGCCCACGCCCAGGGAGACCAGCCGGTGTGCCGGCGCCGACGTGATGTCCTCGCCGCGCAGCGTCACCGACCCGGACCGCACCGGGATGAGGCCGAACAGCGCCTTCAGCAACGTGGACTTGCCGGCACCGTTCGGACCGATGATCCCCACCAGCTCGCCGTCGTTCAGGTAGAAGTCGCACTCGTTGAGGATGTTCACCCCCGGCAGGTAGCCGGCGACGAGTTCGTCGGCCCGGATGAGCGCGTCCGCGGCGAGGCGGACGTGCTCCCCGCGCGTGGCCGCCTGCTCGGCGGGCGAGAGGTCGCCGGAGGACTCGGCCCGGGTCGGTCCCCGGTCGGCGGCCGCTGATGCGTCCCCCTGGTCGACCGGCCGGTCGAACTCGTACTCCGGGTCGGTGCTCTCGCGCGGGTCCTTGCCCTGGCCGGGGTCGATGCTCATCGGTCCGTGCCCTTCTCGTCGGGGCGTCCGGGGCGCCGGAGGTCGTCGGGGTGCTCCTCGCGGGAGATGCTCTCCTCCGCCTCGGCGAGGACGCGGTCCTCCTCCTCGATGGTGAGTGCGGCGTCGTGGTGTGCACCGAGGTAGGCGTCGACCACCGCTTGGTTCTGGCTGATGGACTCCGGCGGGCCTTCGGCGATGACCTTGCCCGCGGCCATCACGACCACCCAGTCGCTGATGTCACGGACGACGTCCATGTCGTGCTCGACGAAGACCACCGTCATGCCCTGCTCGCGCAGGTCCTTGACGTGTCCGAGCAGGCTCTGCGTCAGCGCCGGGTTCACCCCGGCCATCGGCTCGTCGAGCATGACGACCTGGGGGTCGCTCATCAGCGCGCGGGCCATCTCGAGCAGCTTGCGCTGGCCCCCGGAGAGGGTGCCGGCGAAGTCGTCCTTCTTGGCGTCGAGCTTGAAGCGGCGGAGCAGCTCCATGGCCTTCTCCGTGTTGGCCTTCTCCTGTGCCCGCCACGTACCGGGGACGAGAGCGCGGAGGAAGCTCTCACCCTTCTGCCCCTGCGCGCCCAGCAGCATGTTCTGCAGCACGGTGAGCCGGGACAGCGCCTTGGTGAGCTGGAAGGTGCGGACCACGCCGAGCCGCGCCACCTGGTGCGGGGCGAGCTTCCCGAGCGGCCGGCCGTCGAACGACCAGGTACCGCCGTCTGGCTGGTCGAACCCGGTGAGCAGGTTGAACAGCGTGGTCTTGCCGGCTCCGTTCGGCCCGATCAGCCCGGTGATGCCGCCGCGCTGGATCTCCAGGTGGTCGACCGAGACGGCCGTGAGGCCGCCGAAGGTCCGGACCACGCCGTCGACCACGATCGCGGGGTCGGGCTTGGCGATCCCGACCTCCCAGGGCAGATCCCGCAGCGCGGCCTGGGCCAGCCGTTGCGGGGCGCTGCCGGCACCGCCGGTCGTGGACAGGGCGTGCGCCCCGGTGGGCGTCGGCTCAGCGGGCATCGAGCATCACCTCTCGTCGGTCGCCGAAGATGCCCTGCGGCCGGAAGATCAGCAGCAGGATCAGGCCGAGACCGATCAGGACGAACCGGATCTGGGCCACGTCGGTGGCCGACAGCACGTTCTCCGGGATGATCCCGTTGCTGATCAGCGTACGCAGCCCGGTGTCGGCGAACTGGATGATGAAGTACAGGATCATGGCGCCGATCACGGGCCCGAGGACGCGGGCCGCTCCACCCAGGATCAGCGCCGCGTAGGCCAGGAACGTGTTGGCGTTCTGGTACTGGTCCGGAGTGGCCGAGGCGGTGCCGAGCGCGTAGACCATGCCGCCCAGTGCACCCAGGACGCCGCCCAGCACGAGCGCCTGCATCTTGTAGACGTAGACGTTCTTGCCGAGCGCCCGGACGGCGTCCTCGTCCTCGCGGATGGACTTCACGACCCGGCCCCAGGGGCTGCGGACCAGCAGCCACACCAGCAGGCAGGCCAGCGCGACTAGCACCCAGCCGACAAACGTCACCCAGAGGTCCGCTCCGCTCCAGCGGGTGCCCAGGATGCTGTAGCGCTGGGCGGTGTCCCACGGTGCGAGCTCGACGAAGGGATCGCTGAAGCCGGACAGACCCCGGGTACCTGCGGTGATCGGCGTCGCCGAGACCGACCGGAACGTGAGCCGGAGCCCCTCGGCGGCGGCGATGGTGGCGATCGCGAGGTAGTCGGCGCGCAACCGCAGCGTCGGGATGCCCAGCAGCAGCGCGAGGACGACGGCGGCGGCGATGCCGATGACCACGCCGACCCAGAAGGGCAGCCCCCACTGGGAGACGGAGATCGCGATGCCGTACCCGCCCAGCATGGCGAAGGCGATCTGCCCGAAGTTCAGCAGCCCCGTGTACCCGAACTGGATGTTGAGCCCGATCGCCAGCAGGGCGAAGAAGGCGGCCTGGAAGCCGAGCCCGGCCTTGAGTGCGACGGCGAGTGCGTCGATGAGTTCAGCCATGGCTCAACCAATCCGGGCCCGGCTGCCGAGGATGCCCTGCGGCCGCACGATGAGGATGACGATGAGGAGGAGGAGCCCACCGACGTACTTCATGTCGTTGGGGATCACCAGCGTCGACATCTGGACGAAGACGCCGACGACGATGCTGCCGATGAGGGCGCCGTAGGCGGTACCGAGACCGCCGAGCGTGACGCCGGCGAACATGAGCAGCAGCAGCCGGAAGCCCATGTCCCACTGGACCTCGTCCGAGAGGCCCAGGAGGACGCCGCCCAGCGCGGCGAGTGCGCCACCGACCATCCAGACGACCAGGATCACCCGGTTGACGTCGATGCCCGAGGAGGCGGCGAGGTCGCGGTTGTCGGAGACGGCCCGCATGGCCTTGCCCATCGTGGTCCGCTGCAGCATCAGGGCGACGAGGACGAGGACCACCAGCGCCACGACCATCGACGTGAGGTCCTTGTTGGTCATCGAGAACGCGCCGTAGTCGACACTGCGCTGGCCGCGGTAGTCGGCGAAGGCGTTGGACCGCCCGCCGTAGAAGACCTGGTACAGGTAGCGGAGCAGGAGGGACAGGCCGATCGAGATGACGAGCGCGGCCACCAGGCCGGTGCCCCGCCGGCGCAGCGGTCGCCACAGGGCGACCTCGTTGAGCGCACCGATGCCCGCGCCGACGACCATCGCGAGGATGGCCGCGGGGATCAGCGGTACGCCGGCCCCCACGTTGATGAACCATGCGGCGATCGCCCCGATGGTCACCAGTTCTCCGTGGGCGAAGTTGACCAGGCCGGTGGTGCCGAAGATCAGCGAGAGGCCGATGGCGGCCATGGCGATCAGCAGGCCGAATCGGAGCCCCGAGACCAGCAGCTCCACCCAGCGGATGGAACCGCCGCCGGAGTTCCGGCTCCCGTCGTTGAGCCCGATGATGACGCCCTGCTGCCGGCCCTCGTCCACGGTGACGGTCCGGCTCGGCTCGCCGTTGAGGGTGACGCCTTCGGGGAGATCGCCCGCGTCGACCGTGACCGTGTACTGGCCGGGGCCGGGCAGGTCGACCGACCAGCGGCCCTGCTCGTCGGTCTCCACCGTGTCGACCTCGGCGCCGGACATCTCGGCGACCTCGACGGAGATGCCTTCGATCGGCCCGCTCACGCTGGTCTGCAGGGTGCCGAAGATCCGTTCACCGGCATCCTCGGCGGCGTGGGCGGCGCCCGGCACCAGGGCGGTGAGCCCGGCGACGAACAGGCCGACCAGCACCAGGCGTACAGCGGTGAGACCTGGGTGCGGTGGTCCACCGGCCGGTATCCGAGCCCCCGCTCTCGCGGTACTGCTTCGTCGACCGTGCCGGCGGACACGGTCCGTCGGGTGCGTCACTCGACCTCCTCGGCGGTTTCGTTGAGGAGGGAACCTAACGCAGTTGTGTGATCTGCCCCCCATCGCGCACCGACCTGTGACCTTTCCGCGACACGCCGGGCACCCGTTCGTGGTGGAGCAGGACGCCGGCTCAGAGGTCGCGCGGCGCCTTCAGCGTCATGCAGGTGAGCCTGGCGGTGGCGGTCTGCCGGCCCCGGTCGTCGCTGATCTCGATGACGAACGTCGACAGCGTGCGGCCCCGGCGCACCGGTGTGCAGACGGCGGTGACCGTGCCGGCGGTCGCGGCGCGCAGGTAGCTCACGTTGAGCTCGATGCCGACGACCTGCTTGTCCGGTCCGGCGGCCACGGCTGCGGCCATCGACCCGATCGTCTCGGCGAGCGTGCAGGTGGCCCCGCCGTGCAGCAGGCCGAAGGGCTGCTCGTTGCCCGCGACCGGCATCGTCGCCACCAGCCGGTCGGGGTTCCAGTCGGTGATCCGCACGCCGAGCTTGTCGTCGAGGGGGCTGCTGATGCCGTCGGGCAGCCAGCCCGGGGGAGGGGTGCTCACCCCGGCACCGTAACGACCGGTCCGGCGCGTCCCCGGTGTCGGTGGCTGGCCCTACGATCGGCGGCGATGTCCGCTCCGGTCTCCACCTCCGCACCCGCCGTCCCCTCGAGCCAGGGCACGCGCCCGCGGCTGCTGCTCCTCGACGGGCACTCGCTGGCCTACCGCGCGTTCTTCGCGCTGCCGGTGGAGAACTTCTCGACCACGACGGGGCAGCCGACGAACGCCGTCTACGGCTTCACGTCGATGCTGATCAACATCCTGCGCGACGAGCAGCCCACGCACCTCGCCGTCGCCTTCGACGTCGGGCGCAAGACCTTCCGCAGCGAGATCTACGCCGAGTACAAGGCCAACCGCGCCGAGAGCCCGACCGACTTCCGCGGGCAGGTCAGCCTGGTGCAGGAGGTGCTCGGCGCACTGCGCATCCCGGTGATCACCGCCGAGGGCTACGAGGCCGACGACGTCATCGCCACGCTCGCCGTGCAGGCCGTCGAGCAGGGCATGGACGTGCTGATCGCGACCGGCGACCGCGACGCCCTCCAGCTCGTCAACGAGCACGTCACCGTCCTCTACCCGCGCAAGGGCGTCTCGGACATGACGCGCTTCACGCCGGGGGAGGTCGAGACCAAGTACGGCCTGTCGCCCGCGCAGTACCCCGACTTCGCGGCGCTGCGGGGCGACCCGAGCGACAACCTGCCCAGCATCCCGAGCGTGGGGGAGAAGACCGCCGCCAAGTGGGTCCGGGAGTACGGGTCGCTGGACGCGCTGGTCGACCAGGTGGACACGGTCAAGGGCAAGGTCGGGGAGAAGCTGCGCGAGCACCTCTCGTCGGTGCTCCAGAACCGGCGGCTCACCGAGCTCGACCGGCAGGTGCCCCTGGAGGTGGGGCCCGTTGACCTCGCCGTCCAGCCGTGGGACCGCAACGAGGTGCACACGCTCTTCGACAACCTGCAGTTCCGGGTGCTGCGGGACCGGCTCTTCGCCACCCTCACCAGCGCCGAGCCGGAGGTGGAGGGCGGCTTCGAGGTCACCGTCGACGAGGTTGCGCCCGGCGAGCTCGGCGCCTGGCTGGACGCGCACGCGCGCACCGGCCGCACCGGCGTGATCTTCCGGGGCAGCTGGGGCCGGGGCGCCGGGGAGCTCACCGGTCTCGCGCTCGCCGCCGCCGACGACCACACGGCCTTCGTCGACCTCGGCCCCGCGCTCGACGTCGCCGACGAGCAGGCGCTGGCCACCTGGCTGGCCGACGCCGACCGGCCGAAGGTGGTGCACGAGGTCAAGGGCCCGCTGCTGGCCATCTGGGCCCGCGGCTGGGACCTCGCCGGGGTGGTCAGCGACACCGCGCTGGCCGCCTACCTCGCGCTGCCGGGGCAGCGCTCCTTCGACCTCGGCGACCTGGCGGTCCGCTACCTGCGCCGCGAGCTCAAGGACGCCGCCGAGCCCGAGGGGCAGCTGACCCTCGACGGCCTGGGGCCGAGCGAGGACGACGTCGCCGCCGAGGCCGCGAAGGCCGACGTCCTCAAGGCGGTGGCGGTCAACGACCTCTCCGACGCCCTCGAGCAGGTGCTCGGCCAGCGGGGCGGCGGTCACCTGCTCGGCGAGATCGAGCTGCCCCTGACGTTCGTGCTGGGCCGCATGGAGCACCGGGGCATCGCCGCTGACCTCGACTTCCTGCACGACCTGCAGCGCGAGTTCGCCGAGGGGGTCGCCGCCGCGGCGGCCGAGTGCTACGCCGTCATCGGCCGCGAGGTGAACCTGGGCTCGCCCAAGCAGTTGCAGATCGTGCTCTTCGACGAGCTGGGGCTGCCCAAGACGAAGAAGAACAAGACCGGCTACACCACCGACGCCGATGCGCTGACCAACCTGCTCGCGCAGACCGGGCACCCGTTCCTCGAGCACCTGATGCGCCACCGCGACGTCACCCGGCTGCGGACGGTCATCGACGGGCTGATCCCGATGGTCGACGACGCCGGGCGCATCCACACCACCTTCCAGCAGACGATCGCGGCGACCGGCCGGCTCTCCTCGACCGACCCCAACCTGCAGAACATCCCGATCCGCACCGCCGAGGGGCGGCGGATCCGGCAGGCGTTCGTCGTGGGCCAGGGCTACGAGTCGCTGATGACGGCCGACTACAGCCAGATCGAGATGCGGATCATGGCGCACCTCTCGGGCGATGAGGGGCTCATCGAGGCGTTCACGTCGGGGGAGGACCTGCACTCCTTCGTCGCCTCGCGAGCCTTCGACATCCCGATCGAGGAGGTCGACCCGGAGATGCGCCGCCGGATCAAGGCGATGAGCTACGGGCTGGCCTACGGGCTCTCCGCCTACGGGCTGTCCGGGCAGCTGCGCATCTCCGTCGAGGAGGCGCGCGAGCAGATGCACGCCTACTTCGAGCGCTTCGGCGGCATCCGCGACTACCTCGACGGCGTCGTGGACGACGCCCGGCAGACCGGCTACACCGAGACCACCCTGGGCCGGCGGCGCTTCCTCCCCGACCTGACCAGCGACAACGGGCAGCGGCGGCAGATGGCCGAGCGCATGGCGCTCAACGCCCCCATCCAGGGCTCGGCCGCCGACGTCATCAAGGTGGCGATGCTCAACGTGGAGCAGGCCATCGCGGCCGAAGGGCTGGCGTCGCGGATGCTGCTGCAGGTCCACGACGAGCTGGTGCTCGAGGTCGCGCCGGGGGAGAAGGACGCCTTGGAGGAGCTCGTCCGTCGCGAGATGGCGGGCGCCGCGCAGCTGTCGGTGCCGCTGGAGGTCTCGGTGGGCGTCGGGTCGAGCTGGGACGCCGCGGCCCACTGACGGCGGCGCCCCGGCCAGCGCGCCTCGCGTTACAGGCTGTTGTCGATCCGGGCCGGTGGACCCGGTGGATGTGTCATAGGCCGCTCCCCGGTCCACACCGGGTCCATGGGCTCCCCTGCACCCTCCGGTCCGAACGGTCCACCGGTCCCCGCCTGGCTGGCGCGGTCGTCGGCCGTGGGCGGCCGGCTGCTCGTCCTCGCGGTCCTGCTCTGGCTGCTCGCCGGCTTCGCGGTCAAGGTGACTCTGCCGCTGGTGGCCGTCCTGATCGCGCTGCTCGTCGCGGGCATCCTGGCGCCGCTCGTGGAGTGGGCGCACGGCCGCGGGGCGCCCCGCTGGCTGGCTGCGGGCGGGGCGGTGCTGCTCCTGGTCGGCGTCCTCGGCGGCGGGCTCCTGGCCCTGGGTGCGCGCATCGCCGGCCAGCTGCCCCGGTTGCGGGAGCAGTTCCAGCAGGTCTCCTCCGACCTGTCGCAGCGCTTCGGCGTCGAGCTGCCGAGCTTCGGCTCGTCCGGGGGCGGCGGAGGAGGCTCCGGCGGCGGGACCAGCGCCGGTGACCTGCTCGGCCCGGCGCGGACGGTGGTCGAGGTCGTGATCGCCGCGTTCCTCGTCGTGGCGCTCGCCTACCTCTTCCTGCACGGCGGGCCGGGTATCTGGCGCTGGCTGCTGGGGAAGTTCGGCGGCCGGGTGCGCGAGGACGTCGACGCCGCCGGCCGCGCGGCCTGGACGACCGTCGGCGGCTACGTCCGCGGCCTGACGATCGTGGCGGTGTTCGACGCCGTGGGCATCGGCGTCGGTCTGCTCCTGCTCGGCGTCCCGCTGGCGCTGACCCTCGCGGCGCTGCAGTTCCTGGCGTCCTACATCCCCACGATCGGTGCGTTCGTCGCGGGGCTCGTCGCGGTGGTGGTCGCCTACGCGTCCGGCGGGCTCGTCACGGCCGCCCTGGTCCTGGGGCTGGTGGTGGTCGTGCAGCAGCTGGGCAACTCGTTCGTGGAGCCGTACGTCATGCGCAACCGGCTGCCCCTCAACGCCGTGACGGTGCTGATCGCGGTCACCGTCGGCGGCGTGCTGTGGGGGATCGCCGGGGCGCTGCTGTTCGTGCCGCTCGCCGCGGCGATCTCGGCCGCCGGCCACGAGCTGTGGGTGCGGCACGGGTCCCGGCCCATCGCCGGAGGCTGAGCCTCGACCAGAGGTTCAGGGTCGGGTGGCGACCAGGATCAGCGTGCCCGGGACCAGCGCGCCGCGCTCGGGCGACCACTGGCCCCAGTTCTCCGTGCGCCCGGGCGTCCATTCCGGTTCCACGAGGTCCTCGAGCACGAGGCCGGCCCCGACCACGGCGCGCACCCAGTCGCCGACCGTGCGGTGGTGCTCCACGTACACGGCGCGGCCCGCGTCGTCGGTCTCCACGTAGGGCGTCCGGTCGAAGTAGGAGGAGGCGATCCGCAGGTCCGCGGGGTCGGGGGAGTCGGGGAACGGCCAGCGCATCGGGTGGTTGACCGACGCCACGAAGCGCCCGCCGGGACGCAGCACCCGTGCGACCTCCCGCAGCGCGGCCCCCACGTCGGCCACGAAGGGCAGCCCGCCGAACGCCGAGCAGACGGCGTCCAGGCCGGCGTCGGCCAGGGGCAGCGCACCGGCGTCGGCCTGGAGCAGCGGGACGGCGATCCCCGTCGTCCGGTTGAGCCCGGCGGCGCGGGCGAGCATGCCGCCGGAGAGGTCGAGGGCCACGACGTCGGCCCCGGCGGCCCGCAACCAGCGGGCGCAGGGCGCCGAGCCGCAGCCGATCTCCAGCACCCGCCGGCCGGCGACATCGCCGAGCAGGTGGGCGTCGGCCTCGCGGAGGCCCTCGGGGCACCACAGGAAGTCGACATCGCCGAGGTCGGTGCCGTGCTCGGCCAGGTAGGCCGGGGCCGCGGCGTCCCACCAGCGGCGGTTCGCGCGAGCCGACTCCTCGGTGCCGGCCGCGCGGCGGGCGACCCCGCCCGCGACGGGGTAGCCGTCGCTGCCGAGGGGGAGGCCGGGGCGAGGAGGGGGTGCGGTCATGACACGCCGATCGTGACACGCCGCCGGCCGGGCAGGAGCGGTCCCACCCAGGTGGACCGGAGGCTCCCGGCGTCCGTACCATGGAGGGGCGCCAGAGGTCTGCCGTGCCCTTCCCTCCCGGGAATGCCCGCGCCGGTTCTCCCCGCTGTACCTCCCCGCGGTCCGACGGCCGCGGGTCGTCCTGTCCCTACGCATAAACCGTCCGGAGCAACCAACCACATGACCTCCACTCAGGTCCGTCCTTCCAGCACCCCCCAGGTCGCCATCAACGACATCGGTTCCGCCGAGGACTTCCTCGCCGCCATCGACCTGACGATCAAGTACTTCAACGATGGCGACATCGTCGAGGGCGTCATCGTCAAGGTGGACCGGGACGAGGTGCTGCTGGACATCGGCTACAAGACCGAGGGCGTCATCCCCTCGCGCGAGCTCTCCATCAAGCACGACGTCGACCCGAACGAGGTCGTCAAGGTCGGCGACGAGGTGGAAGCCCTGGTCCTCCAGAAGGAGGACAAGGAAGGGCGGCTGATCCTCTCCAAGAAGCGCGCGCAGTACGAGCGCGCCTGGGGCACGATCGAGGCCAAGAAGGAAGCCGACGAGGTCGTCACCGGCACCGTCATCGAGGTCGTCAAGGGTGGTCTCATCCTGGACATCGGCCTGCGCGGGTTCCTCCCGGCGTCGCTGGTCGAGATGCGCCGCGTCCGCGACCTGCAGCCCTACGTGGGCCGCGAGCTCGAGGCGAAGATCATCGAGCTGGACAAGAACCGCAACAACGTCGTGCTGTCCCGCCGCCAGTGGCTGGAGCAGACCCAGTCCGAGGTGCGCAGCGAGTTCCTCAACAAGCTCGCCAAGGGCCAGGTCCGCAGCGGCGTCGTCTCCTCGATCGTCAACTTCGGTGCCTTCGTGGACCTGGGCGGCGTCGACGGCCTGGTGCACGTCTCCGAGCTGTCCTGGAAGCACATCGACCACCCGTCCGAGGTCGTCGAGGTGGGCCAGGAGGTCACCGTCGAGGTCCTCGACGTCGACCTCGACCGCGAGCGCGTGTCCTTGTCGCTGAAGGCGACGCAGGAGGACCCGTGGCGCCAGTTCGCCCGCACGCACCAGATCGGTCAGGTCGTGCCGGGCAAGGTCACCAAGCTCGTCCCCTTCGGTGCGTTCGTGCGCGTCGACGAGGGCATCGAGGGCCTGGTGCACATCTCCGAGCTGGCCGAGCGCCACGTGGAGATCCCCGAGCAGGTCGTGCAGGTCGGCGACGAGATCCTGGTCAAGGTCATCGACATCGACCTGGACCGCCGCCGGATCTCGTTGTCGCTCAAGCAGGCCAACGAGGGCGTCGTCGGCGACGAGGAGACCTTCGACCCGGCCGCCTACGGCATGGCCGCCTCCTACGACGAGCAGGGCAACTACATCTACCCCGAGGGCTTCGACGCCGAGACCGGCGAGTGGCTCGAGGGCTACGACGAGGCCCGCGAGACGTGGGAGCGCCAGTACGCCGAGGCCCAGACCCGCTTCGAGGCGCACCGCAAGCAGATCGCGGCGGCCAAGGAGGCCGACGCCGAGGCTGCGGCCGGCGGCAGCTACTCCAGCGCCGACGCGACGCCGGACGTTCCCAGCACCGGTGGCACGCTCGCCAGCGACGAGGCGCTCGCCGCGCTCCGCGCCAAGCTGGCCGGCGGCGAGTGACCTGAGGGTCTGACCCACCAGCACCGCACGACGGAGGCCCAGGACCGTTCGGTCCTGGGCCTCCGTCGTCTTCCGAGGTGCCTGAGGCCTGCCACCACCGGATCCGGGCACGCTGAAGGCCCGCGGACGGTGTCCACGGGCCTTCGGTCGCACTCCGGGTGCGCGTCGCCGCGGCGTGCGGCGGTGCGGGGGAGCAGGAGGACCCCGTCCTCCGCACCCCTCGCAGGCTCGGGGCGAGCCGCGGGACGGGGCCTTACAGGCTCAGGATGATGGCGAACGCCGTGCGGGGCCGCCCGCCGGAGCCCGCGAGGAAGCTCCAGGTGTGCCGGCCGGTGGTCGGCGTCGAGAACATCCAGCGCAGCAACGAGCTGCGGTGGGCGACGGCCGGGCGCTGGAACTCCATCCGCTCGCGGACGGCCGGGATGTCGGCGCAGCGCACGCCCGAGGCGGAGCCGAGCCGGTGCCGGCCGGCGGCGTGGGACGACGGGGACGCAGCGGGCGTGTGACGGGACATGTTCTCGGTCTGCCTCTCTCGGCGGGGAAGATCGCCGGGGCAGACGTTAGCGGTGGTGCGCGTGTGACTGGAGCGACGCGCCGGGCGCTTCGGCCGCGTGTTACCTCTCCGTGATCTCGAGCCGGGTGGTCGCTACTGTCCGTGCGTGCTGAGGATCGGACTGACGGGCGGGATCGGGTCGGGCAAGAGCACCGTGTCCAGGCTGCTGGTCGAACTCGGAGCCGTGCTCGTGGACGCCGACCGGATCGCCCGCGAGGTGCTCGAACCCGGCACCCCCGGGCTCGCCGCCGTCGTCGCGGAGTTCGGTGACGGGGTGCTCTCCGCCGACGGCTCCCTGGACCGCGCCGCCCTGGCGGCGATCGTCTTCTCCGACGAGGGCGCGCGACGGCGGCTCGATGCGCTCGTCCACCCGCTCGTGCGGCAGCGCTCGGCAGCGCTCGTCGCCGCGGCCCCGGACGACGCCGTGCTGGTCAACGACGTCCCGCTGCTCGTGGAGACCGGTCAGGCGGGGAGCTACGACCTCGTCGTCGTCGTGGCGGCCGAGCGGGAGACGCGGGTGGCCCGGCTGGTCGGGCGGGGGCTCGGCGAGGCCGACGCCCGGGCCCGGATCGCCGCCCAGGCCACGGACGAGCAGCGGCGGGCTGTCGCGGACGTCGTCCTGGACAACAGCGGGACGCCGGAGCAGCTGGCCGAGCAGGTCGACCGGTTCTGGGCGGAGCGGGTCGAGCCGGCGCGTGGCTGACGCCGGGTCGCTCGTCCGGGGTCGGCGGGAGGCGCAGCAGGAGGTCATCGGCGCGCGGAGGCAGCTGCGCCTGCAGGCCGGCCTGGGCGGGGTCTACGGCGGGCTGGCCGGTCTCTCCTGGGCGGACGAGGACACGTCGTCGTGGCTGCGGTGGGGGTGGGTGATCCTGGCGGTGGGCTACCTCGGCCTCGTGCTCGCCTCGTGGCGCAGGCTCGGGCGCGCGAACGCGAGGTTGGCCGAGCTCCCCGCGGTCGACCTGGCACCCGTCACCGAGGCGGCCCTGTCGCGATTGGTCGCCTCGGCCCTGCGCGGGGTGGCCGCAGACGAGGTGACACCGCGGGTCACGCCGGGGGAGCGGTGGTCGCCCGAGCGCGTGGAGTGGCTGCGCGCGTTCCACCGCGAGCGGCGCGTGGGGCTCGACGGGCCGGCGCGGGAGGCGACCTGGATCGTGGTCGAGGCTGCCGGGGACGACGAGCGGGTCGTCGGCTCCGGCCGGCTGCGGCGGACCGGCGAGTCCGGCGTCCTGGAGGCGGGGCTCTGGCTGGTCACCGAGGCCCGGGGCCGGGAGATCGGGCGGGCCGCGGCGGAGCTGCTGCTGCAGCGCGCACGGGAGGCCGGTGCCTCGACGGTGCGGGTCGGGCCGACCGCCGCCGGCCTGCCCCGCTGCTGGGCGACTTGGGGCTCACCACGGTCACCGACGGGAGACTCGTCGTCGCGGAGCGGGTGCTGCACGACCGGGCGTGAACTCCCGGGAACGGCAGAACCCCAGGCGCCCGGCCGGCGTCCCGGGGTTCGTCCGGTGGGCGATACTGGGTTCGAACCAGTGACCTCTTCCGTGTCAAGGAAGCGCGCTACCACTGCGCCAATCGCCCGATCCGGTCAGCTGACCGGCTCCCTCCTCCGCGCTCGTGCCCCGCGAGGAAGCGACGAGGTGGAGACGGGATTTGAACCCGTGTAGACGGCTTTGCAGGCCGTTGCCTCGCCTCTCGGCCACTCCACCGCACGCGGGCACCAGTCTCTCGACCGGTGCCCGAGGTCCCGAGCGGACGACGGGATTCGAACCCGCGACCCTCACCTTGGCAAGGTGATGCTCTACCAGCTGAGCCACGTCCGCGTTACGGGGAGAACTCTAGCGGACGTCCTGAGGGGGTGTGCAGGGGGGTCCCCCCGCCCCCTCCCAGGGGGGCTCCGCCGGAGCGTCCTCGCAGGTCAGCGCCCCGGCGAGTCGGGTCCGCCGTTGGACAGCAGGGCGTCGAGCTCCTGGTCCAGCTGCAGCAGCTCCCCCTCCGACCCGGGGGGCACCAGGGCCTCGGTGTGCCGCAGGAAGGCGGCGACCGTCGCGCGGGAGAGCTCGAAGAGCGCCTCGCCCGACGGGGCGCGCAGGTGCAGGTACAGCAGGTCGGCCGTCGCGCGAGCCGGCCAGACGCGGACATCGCCGTCGCCCGCCGGGTGCTCGAGCCCGGCCTGGAGCAGTTCCCGGCTCACCAGCCAGGCGATGCCCTCCTCGCCGTCGGCCCCGCCGTCCTGGTCGTCGGCGTCACCGAAGGCGATGCGCACGGCATAGGGGTCGGTGGGGTCGTAGCACAGCAGGGCCGGGACCTCGGTCCACGACCGCGGGCCGACCAGGTGAAGAGTGATGGGGGAGATGTGGCCGGGAGTCCATCGGCTCGTCATGACAGTTCCAACGACCGCGGTTGGCAGAAGTGACGTGCTTCGTGTCGTCGAGTCACTCCAGCATCATGCGTCACAGACGGGTGTTCTGAACCATCTGGGCGCGTCCTACCGAATGCCCCGTGTGACCATGGGAGCCGTGAGCCGACCGGTCCTCCGGCCGGAGGACGGCGTCGGCGACGTCGAGATCCTCCGGCGCATCCGTGCCGGGGACCGGACCGCCGTCGACGAGCTGTACGAGCGCTTCCGCCGGCCGGCCTTCGCGCTGGCCCGGCGGATCCTGGCCGACGACGGCCTGGCCGAGGACGTGCTGCAGGAGGTGTTCCTCGGCGTCTGGCGTGATCCCGACGCCTACGACCGGGCGCGGGGGAGCTTCTCCTCCTGGTTGCTGGCCGTCGTGCACCACAAGGCGGTCGACGCAGTGCGCCGCGAGGAGTCCCAGCGCCGGCGGCAGAACCGGGCCGAGGACCAGGCGGTGCTCGAGGGCCCGGTGGCCGCCCGCGACGTCGAGGACGACGCCTGGTCCCGCGTGGTCTCCCAGCAGGTGCGCTCCGCGCTGGGCGAGCTCCCCGCGGCCCAGAAGGAGGCGCTGACGCTGGCGTACTACGGGGGCTACACGCAGCGGGAGGTGGCCGCGCTGACGGGGACGCCGCTGGGCACGGTGAAGACGAGGATGCTGGCCGGCATGCGCAGGCTGAGGTCGGAACTCGGTGGGCTGGGCGGCCCGCCGGGCGGCAGCGCGCTGGAGGGTGGCTCGTCGGTGGACGGGACGACGCGATGAGCGGCGAGCACGCGTACGACGAGCTCGCGGTCGGCTGGGCCCTGCACGCCCTCGAACCCGAGGACGACGCGCGCTTCGCGCGGCACCTGCCCACCTGCGAGCGCTGCGCCCGCACCGTGGCCGAGACGTCGGAGGTCATGGCGGCCATGGCGCACGACCTGCCGGCCGCCGAGCCGTCACCCCAGCTCCGGGACCGCCTCCGGGCCGCCGTCGAGGCCACCGAGCAGCTGCCGCCGCGGGCAGCTTCCGCGCCGCCGGCTCCCGCTCCCTCCCGTGAGGAGGCGCGTCCGGTGCCCCACCCGGCACCGGCGCGGCGGACGCTGCTGCCGCGCGCGCTGGTCGCCGCGGCCGTTGCCGCCGTCGTCGGGCTGGGCGTGTGGGTGGCCGCGCTCGACCGCGCCCGCGACGACCTGCGCTCCACCCTCGCCGCCCAGGAGCAGGCGGTGGCCGAGCTGCTGCGCCCGGGGCGGGCCACGATCGCACCGCTGACCGCCGACGAGCGGCAGGTGGCGACCGTGGTGGTCCGGGACGAGGCGGTCCAGGTGGTCACCGACGGGCTGGCGCGCAACGACACGTCGTCCTCGACCTACGTCCTGTGGGGGCTCGGCGCGGGCGACCCCGTGGCGCTCGGCGCGTTCGACGTCGAGCGTTCGCAGATCGAGGTGCAGACCGTAGGCTCCGGGGAGACCGGTCTCGACGGCTTCCCGGAGTACGGCATCAGCATCGAGCCCGGTCGGCAGGCTCCGTCGGCACCGACGGAGGTAGTCGCGACCGGGCAGGTGACCAGCTGAGCGCGCGAGAGACGACGACGGCACCCGTGGCGGGGCCGCGGCAGCCGGGGAGCCCGGAGGACCGGCGCGCGCGGTACGACACCGACGAGGTGCACAGCCTGCGCGAGCGGGTCGCCGAGGCCCGCTGGCGCCGGCGGCTGGCGGTGCGCCGCAGCATCGACCACGGCTACCGCGTGGCCGTGGGGATCGTCGGCAGCCTGGTCGTCGCCCTGGGCCTGGCCACCATCCCGCTGCCCGGCCCGGGGTGGCTCACCGTGATCGCCGGCCTCTTCATCCTGGCCACCGAGTTCACCTGGGCGGAGCGGCTGCTCGCATTCACCAGGCGGCACGTCGCCCGCTGGACCGACTGGGTCGGCGCCCAGCGGATGTGGGTGCGGCTGCTCCTCGGGCTCGCGACGGCGGCCTCCGTCTACGGCATCCTGGTCGTCAGCCTGCACCTGATGGGCGTGCCGGACTGGGTGCCGGGGTGGGTGCCGCTCTGGCGATGAGCGTCTGGCACAATCGGAAGCGCAACGGGCGATTGGCTCAGTGGTAGAGCGCTTCGTTCACACCGAAGAGGTCACTGGTTCGAACCCAGTATCGCCCACCGGCACGCAGGGCCAGGGAAACCCGGAGACGGGGAACCTGGCCCTCCGTCGTTCCCGCCCGTCCCGCCCCTGCGGCGCCGGCAGACGGATCGCGGGACCATGGCCGTGATGACCGCCCAGCCCGACCGTGCCGCCCGGCTCCAGCTGGTCCTGGACCGCGACGGCCCGACCTGCGTGTGGTGCGGGCGCTGCTTCTCACCGCTGGTCCGCCCCACCACCGAGCACGTCGTCCCCCGGGTCAAGGGCGGGCCGTCGTGGCTGGAGAACGAGCTGGCGGCATGCGGTCGGTGCAACGGGGAGCGGGGGCACCGCAGCCCGGTCGAGTGGCTCGAGGAGTGCCGGCGCCGCGGGTGGCCGGCCGACGCGGAACGGTTGGCGCGGGCCCTGGACGACCTCGCCGCGGCGATCGCCCGCAGCGGTGGGCAGCGGCGGGCCCGGCCCTACCTGGGCGCCCAGCTGCGCCGCCTGCGCCGGTCCCGCCCGGCGGCCTAGGGTCGGTGCCGTGACGACGAGCGGGCGCGTGACGCGGATCTGGGTCTACCCCGTCAAGTCCCTCGGCGGCACGGCCCGCGAGCGGGTCCACCTGCACGCGGCGGGACCTGAGGGCGACCGCGCCTGGACGGTCGTCGACGCGGCGAGCGGGGAGGTCGTGCGCGGCAAGCACGCCCCCGGCCTGGCGGCGCTCACGCCGACCGGCGACCCGGGTGCCGACGCCGGAGCGGTCGCCGGCGCGCTGGGCCGGCCGGTGCGGGTCGAGCCGGCGCCGGGCGGCTCCGCGGCCGATGCCGCGCCCGTGCACCTGGTCTCCCGGCAGGCGATCGACCGGGCCGCGGCGGGCGACGTCCCCGAGGGCTGCTCGGCCGAGGACCCGCGCGCCAACGTGCTGCTGGACCTGCCCGACGACGACGAGCGGACCTGGGTGGGCCGGGAGCTGCGCATCGGCACCGCGCGGCTGGCCGTCGTCCGGACGCCGAAGCACTGCCTGGGCGTGTACGCCGAGGTGCGGCAGCCCGGCGAGATCGCCGTCGGCGACCCCGTCCGGCTCTAGCGTCGTCGTCCGTGCGTCGCTGGTGGGCCGCGGGGGCGGCCGTGCTGCTGCTGACCGGCTGCGGGAGCGGGCCGGAGAGCCCGGGACCGGCGGGCGAGCCCGCCCCGGCGACCACGGCCCCGGCTGCCGAGCCGCCCGCGGAGCCGGAGAGCTTCACGCTGGTGGCGACCGGCGACGTGCTGGTGCACCAGGGGCGGGCGCTGACCTCCGGGGCGTCGCGGCCCGATGGTTCGTACGACTTCAGCGGGGTGTTCGCCCCGGTCTCCGGGATCATCGGCGGGGCCGACCTGGCGATCTGCCACCTGGAGACGCCGGTGGCGCCCGAGGGTGGTCCCTACCGCGGCTACCCGGGCTTCAGCGTCCAGCCCGAGATCGTCGACGCGCTCGCGGGCGCGGGGTACGACGTGTGCTCGACGGCGTCCAACCACTCGCTGGACGCCGGCTTCGACGGGCTCGCCCGCACCGTCGACGCCCTGGAGGACGCCGGCATCGCGGTCACCGGCACGTACCGCAGCGAGGCGGAGAGCGCGCAGCCGACGGTCGTCGACGTGGACGGCGTGCGGGTCGGCCACGTCGCCGCGACGTTCGGCCTCAACGGGGTGCCGCTGCCGGCCGGGCGGGAGTGGTCGGTCGACGTCGTCGCCGTGCCCGACGTCACCGGGATGCTGGCGGGGGCGGCGCGGGCGCGGGCCGCCGGTGCCGAGGTCGTCGTCGCGAGCCTGCACTGCTGCCAGGAGTACGACCACGACCCGACGGCGGCCCAGGAGGCCGCGGCGCGCGCCCTGCTGGCCTCGCCCGACGTCGATCTCGTGCTGGGGCACCACGCGCACGTGGTGCAGCCCTTCGAGCGGATCGGCGGCGAGTGGGTCGCCTACGGCCTGGGCAACCACGTCGCCGAGCACGCCACGCGGGGGTACGCGACCGAGGACTCGGTGGCCGCGCGGTTCACCTTCACCCGCGGGGCCGACGGCCGGTTCACCGTCTCGGCGGCCGAGGCGGTGCCCCTGCGCATCGAGTTCGGCGCCGGCGTGCGGGTGGTGCCGGCCGACCCGGTGAGCTCCGCGCGGATCTTCGACGTCCTCGACCGGCGCGGCGCGGTGGCGGCCGGGCTGGAGGTCGTCCGGGACTGAGCCCGGCGCGCACTAGGCTCGGGGCCCGCAGAACGGGCGTCGCGCGACGCCCGCCGCCTCGATCCCTGGAGCATGCTCGTGTCCACCCAGCCCTCGCCCACCGCCGTCGGACCGATCCGGGTGCCGGCCGGGACGACGGCGCAGGACGCGCTCAAGGCGGCCGGGATCCCGCTGAAGGGCGCCGACGGCGCCGTCGTCGTCCGCGAGGTGGCCACCGGCGACCTCAGGGACCTCGCCTGGGCGCCGGACGCCGACGCCGAGGTGGAGGCCGTGGCGGCGTCCAGCGCCGACGGCCGCGCGGTCATCCGCCACTCGGCCGCCCACGTGCTGGCCCAGGCCGTGCAGGAACTCTTCCCGGGCACCCGGCTGGGCATCGGCCCGCCGGTCGAGAACGGCTTCTACTACGACTTCGACCCGGAGCGGCCCTTCACTCCCGAGGACCTCACCGCCCTCGAGAAGAAGATGACCGAGATCGTCCGGGCCGGGCAGCGGTTCGCCCGCCGCGAGATCAGCGACGCCGACGCCCAGGCCGAGCTGGCGCACGAGCCCTACAAGCTGGAGCTGATCGGGCTCAAGGGCGGCGAGGCTGCGTCCTCGGATGATGGCGCCTCCGTCGAGGGAGGCGGCGCGCAGCTCACCATGTACGACAACCTCGACGCCCGCACCGGCGAGCGGGTCTGGACCGACCTGTGCCGCGGCCCGCACCTGCCACGCACGAACAACATCCCGGCCTTCAGCCTCACCCGGTCGGCCGCCGCCTACTGGCGCGGCAGCGAGAAGAACCCGCAGCTGCAGCGCGTCTACGGCACCGCCTGGGAGAGCAAGGACGCGCACAAGGCCTACCTGGAGCACCTGGTCGAGGCAGAGCGCCGCGACCACCGGCGGCTCGGCGCCGAGCTGGACCTGTTCAGCTTCCCGGACGAGGTCGGCTCCGGGCTGGCGGTGTTCCACCCCAAGGGCGGGATCATCCGGCGGGAGCTGGAGAAGTACAGCCAGCGACGGCACGAGGAGGCCGGCTACTCCTTCGTCAACACCCCGCACATCACCAAGGGGCAGCTGTTCGAGACCTCCGGGCACCTGGACTGGTACGCCGAGGGCATGTACCCGGCGATGCAGCTGGACGAGGAGCGCGACAGCGAGGGCAACGTCCGGCGCCAGGGGCAGGACTACTACCTCAAGCCGATGAACTGCCCGATGCACAACCTGGTCTTCGACTCCCGCGGCCGCTCGTACCGGGAGCTGCCGCTCCGGCTGTTCGAGTTCGGCACCGTCTACCGCTACGAGAAGTCCGGCGTCGTCCACGGGCTCACCCGTGCCCGCGGGTTCACCCAGGACGACGCGCACATCTACTGCACCCCGGAGCAGATGGCCGGCGAGCTCCGCGGGCTGCTCGACTTCGTGCTGGGACTGCTGGCCGACTACGGGCTGAGCGACTTCTACCTGGAGCTGTCCACCCGGAACCCGGAGAAGTCGGTGGGCACGGACGAGGGCTGGGAACGGGCCACCGAGGCGCTCCGGCAGGCGGCGCTGGACTCCGGGCTCGAGCTGTTCCCGGACCCGGGCGGCGCCGCGTTCTACGGGCCGAAGATCTCCGTCCAGGCCAAGGACGCGATCGGGCGGACCTGGCAGATGTCGACCATCCAGGTCGACTTCAACCTGCCCGAGCGCTTCGGTCTGGAGTACACGGCAGCCGACGGGAGCCGACAGCGGCCGGTGATGCTGCACCGGGCGCTGTTCGGCTCGATCGAGCGGTTCTTCGGCGTGCTCACCGAGCACTACGCCGGCGCGTTCCCGGCCTGGCTGGCCCCGGTTCAGGTGGTGGGCATCCCGGTCACCGACGAGCAGGTGCCCTACCTGGCCGACGTCGCCCTGAAGCTGCGCGCCCGGGGCATCCGCGTGGAGATCGACGACTCCGACGACCGGATGCAGAAGAAGATCCGGACGGCGAGCAAGCAGAAGATCCCGTTCGTCCTCATCGCCGGCGCCACCGACGCCGAGGCCGGCGCGGTCTCCTTCCGGTTCCGCGACGGCAGCCAGGACAACGGCGTGGCGGTGGACGCCGCCGTCGAGCGGATCGCCGGCTGGATCGCGGCCCGCAGCAACGCCGACCCGACGGCGGAGACCGGGGCGGTCCCCGGATGAGCGAGGACAACGCCCCCTACCGGGTGCCGGTCTCCTCCGACGACGGCGGCCCGGCGACGGTGTTCGAGCACCTGTGGACGCCCTACCGGATGGCCTACATCCGGGGTGAGGGCAAGCCCACCGGGGCGCACGACTGCCCGTTCTGCGTGATCCCCACGCTCGGCGACGAGGAGGGGCTGGTGGTGGCGCGCGGCTTGTCGGTGTTCGCCGTGCTCAACCTCTACCCGTACAACGCCGGCCACCTGATGCTCGTGCCCTACCGGCACGTGCCCGACTACACCGACCTGACGCCCGAGGAGGTCGCCGAGCTCGGCGCGTTCACCCAGACGGCGATGCGGGTCGTGCGCGCGGTGACCGGGGCCCACGGGTTCAACATCGGCATGAACCAGGGGGCCGTGGCCGGGGCGGGCATCGCCGACCACCTGCACCAGCACGCCGTGCCGCGCTGGGGCGGGGACACCAACTTCATGCCGGTGGTCGGGCTCACCCGGGTGCTGCCGCAGGTGCTGGGCGAGACCCGGGCGCTGCTCGCCGGCGCGTGGGCCGACCACGCCGTCGCGGTACCGGAGGCCTGAGTGCTCGGCGTCAACGCCCGGCCCGTGGTGGCCAAGGTGGTCAACCCGCTGGCGGTCCGGCTGGCCCGTATGGGGATCTCGCCGGACATGGTGACCATCACCGGCACGGTCGGCGCGATCGCCGGGGCCGCGGGGCTGATCGCCACCGGGCACCTCTTCTGGGGCGCGTTCACCGTCACGGTGTTCGTCCTGCTGGACATGCTGGACGGCGCGCTCGCCCGCCTGCGCGGCGGCGGCTCGGTGTTCGGTGCGGTGCTGGACTCCACCGGTGACCGTGCGGCCGACGCCGCGATCTTCGGTGCGCTGGTCTGGTGGTTCTCCGGCAGCGGCGACAACCGCCTGCTGGTGCTGCTCGCCCTGCTCTGCCTCGTGCTCGGCGTGCTCACCTCCTACATCAAGGCGCGGGCGGAGGGCATGGGCCTGACGTGCGACGTCGGGGTCGTCGAGCGGACCGAGCGGCTGATCCTCGTGCTGACCGGCACCGGGTTCACCGGGCTGGGCATCCCGTACGCCGTGCACGTGGCGCTCTGGGTGCTGCTGGCCGGCAGCGCGGTGACGGTGGCCCAGCGGGTCCTGGCGGTGAAGCGCGCCGCCGACGGCCGGCGGATCGCGTCGTGAGCGGTGCCCGGGAGCGGCTCGCCGGCCGGCTGTCCGACGCCGGGTACGCGGCCGGCTGGCGGGCGGTGCGCATGCTGCCGGAGCCGGCTGCGCGGGCGCTGTTCGACCGGGCGGGGGAGCGGGCCGCCGGCCGCGACGGCAGGGGCGTGCGCCAGCTGCGGGCCAACCTGCGCGTGGTCACCGGCGGGCGGCTGACCGAGCCGGAGCTCGCCGAGCTGACCCGCCGCGCGATGCGCTCCTACGCCCGCTACTGGCAGGAGGCCTTCCGGCTGCCGACGCTGACCGCGGAGCGGATCCGCGACGACAGCGACGTCCCCGGGATCGAGCACATCGCCCGCGCCCGCGCGGAGGGGCGCGGGGTGGTCGTCGCGCTGCCGCACAGCGGGAACTGGGACGCCGCCGGCGCCTGGTTCACCGACTGGCTGGACGGGCCGTTCATGACCGTCGCCGAGCGGCTGCGCCCCGAGTCGCTCTACCGCCGCTTCCTCGACTACCGCGAGTCGCTGGGCTTCCGGGTGGTGCCGCTCACCGGCGGGGAGCGCCCCAGCTCGGAGGTGCTGCGGGAGTGGCTCGCCGACGGTGGCGTGGCCTGCCTGCTCGTCGACCGCAACCTGGGCGCGGGCGGGGTGCCGGTCACCTTCTTCGGGCGGACGGCCACGATGCCCGGCGGCGCGGCGTTGCTCGCCGATCGCACCGGCGCCGCCCTGATCCCGGCCGTCTGCCAGTTCAGCGGGGCCGGCTGGCGGATGTGCGTGCACCCCGAGGTGCCGGTGCACGGGCCCGGCCGGCTGAAGGACCGGGTGCCGACGGCGATGCAGCAGGTCGCCGACGCGTTCGCCGCCGGCATCGCCGAGCGCCCCGAGGACTGGCACGTGCTGGGCCGGATCTGGCCCGACGTCCCGCCCGACCCGCCCCGCGCGGAGGCGGCGTCCTGATGCGCATCGGCCTGGTCTGCCCCTACCGGTGGGACGTCCCCGGCGGCGTCCAGTACCACGTGCGCGACCTCGCCGGGACGCTGCGCGGCATGGGTCACCACGTCGAGGTGCTGACCCCCGCCCAGCACGAGGAGTCGGTCACCGACCCCTGGCTCACCTTCGCCGGGCGCACCGTCCCGGTCCCGTACAACGGCTCGATGGCCAGCCTGCAGTTCGGGCCGGTGTCGGCCGCGCGGGTGCGCCGCTGGCTGCGGGACGGTCGTTTCGACGTCGTCCACGTGCACGAGCCGGCCACGCCGTCGGTGTCGCTGCTGGTCTGCATGATCGCGACCGGGCCGATCGTGGCGACGTTCCACGCGGCGACCACGCGCTCCAAGTGGCTGGCGGCCGTCGGCCCGATGGCCCGGCCGTGGCTGGAGAAGATCAGCGGCCGGATCGCCGTCTCCGACTTCGCCCGGCGCGTGCAGGTGGAGCACCTCGGGGGGGACGCGGTCATCCTGCCCAACGGGGTGCACGTGCCGTTCTTCGCCGACGGCCCCGCGCTGCCGGGCCTCGGGCGCGGCCGCGGCGGCCCGCCGACCATCGGGTTCGTCGGCCGGTTCGACGAGCCCCGCAAGGGCCTGCCGGTGCTGCTCGAGGCCATGCGCAGCGTCGTCCGGGAGCACCCGGGCACGCGGCTGCTCATCGCCGGCCGCGGCGACGCCGAGCAGCTGTGGTCCATGGTGGGCGCCGAGCTCCGGCCGCACGTGACGCTCCTCGGCGAGGTGTCGGAGGCGGACAAGGCGGCGCTGCTGCGCAGCGTGGACGTGTACTGCGCGCCCAACCTGCTCGGCGAGTCCTTCGGCGTGATCCTGATCGAGGCGATGGCCGCCGGAGCGCCGGTCGTCGCCAGCGACCTGGACGCCTTCGTCCGGGTGCTGGACGACGGCGCGGCGGGCGTGGTGGTGCGCCGGGACGACCCCGCCGCGCTCGGGCAGGCGCTGTCCGACCTGCTCGCCGACCCCGGCCGGCGCGCCGAGCTGGCCGCGCGCGGATCCCGGGCGGCCGCGCGCTACGACTGGCAGGTGCTCGCCCGGCGCATCCTGGCCGTCTACGAGACCGTGCTCCCGCCCGGTGGCGGCGTCGTCACCGCCGCGCCCGAGCACGACTTCCCCGGAGTGCCGCCGACCGGCACCGCGGCCGGACCTCCCCGCATCCGGCGGCCGCGCCGCTAGCCTCGGGGACCGTGACGCCCGAGGCCTGGTTGCTGCTCGCCGCCGGAGTGCTCCTGCTCCTGGTGGTCTGGACCGGGTGGACGCTCACCCGGCTGCGCCGGCTGGCCGCACGCGTGGACCGGGCCTGGGCCGCGCTGGACGCCCAGCTGCAGCGCCGCGCCGGCCTGGCCGAGGAGCTGGCCCGGCACCACCCCGCCGCGCTCGGCGACGACGTCCGCTCCCGGCTGGCCAGCGGTGCCGCCGGGGCGCGGGCCGCCCGGGACACGGGGGACCGGGAGCTGGCGGAGAACGCGCTGGGCCACGAGCTGCGGGAGCTGCCGCCGGACCTGCCCGGCGTCCCGGCCGCGCTGCGCACCGACCTGGCGGGCACGCAGACGCGGGTCGCGCTGGCCCGCCGCTTCTACAACGACGCCGTCCGCGACACCCGGGAGCTCCGCGGCCGTCGCGCCTCCCGCTGGGCGGGGCTGCACCGCAGGCGCCCGCTGCCGCGCTACTTCGACATCGACGACCGGCTGGGCGACGACGACCGGCTGGGCGACGACGACCGGCTGGGCGACGACGACCGGCTGGGCGACGTGGGGGCGGGTGCCGACGTCGCCGGCCGCCTCGCGTCCTGACGGCCGTAAGGTTGCTCGCAACTCAGCTGGGCTAGCGAAGGCGGACAACAGTGGCAGGGCACCTCGACCGGACGGACGACGGGACCGGGACCGAGCGCGTGAAGCGCGGCATGGCCGAGCAGCTCAAGGGCGGCGTCATCATGGACGTCGTCACCCCGGAGCAGGCCAGGATCGCCGAGGACGCCGGCGCGGTCGCCGTCATGGCGCTGGAGCGGGTGCCGGCCGACATCCGCGCCCAGGGCGGGATCGCGCGGATGAGCGACCCCGACATGGTCCAGGGCATCATCGACGCGGTCTCGATCCCGGTGATGGCCAAGGCCCGCATCGGGCACTTCGTCGAGGCGCAGGTGCTCCAGTCCCTGGGCGTCGACTACATCGACGAGTCCGAGGTGCTCACGCCCGCGGACGAGGCGCACCACATCGAGAAGCACGCGTTCACCGTGCCCTTCGTCTGCGGCGCCACCGACCTCGGTGAGGCGCTGCGGCGCATCTCCGAGGGGGCGGCGATGATCCGCTCCAAGGGTGAGGCGGGCACCGGCAACGTCGTCGAGGCGACCCGCCACATGCGGGCCCTGCGCGCCGGCATCCGCCGGCTGGCGACCCTGGACGAGACCGAACTCTTCGTCGCCGCCAAGGAGCTGCGGGCCCCGCACGACCTGGTCGCCGAGGTGGCGCGGCTGGGGAAGCTCCCCGTGGTGCTCTTCACCGCCGGCGGCATCGCCACCCCCGCCGACGCCGCGATGATGATGCAGCTCGGTGCCGAGGGCGTCTTCGTCGGCTCGGGCATCTTCAAGTCGGGTGACCCGGCGCAGCGCGCGGCCGCCATCGTGCAGGCCACCACCTTCCACGACGACCCCGACGTGATCGCCAAGGTCTCGCGCGGGCTGGGGGAGCCGATGGTGGGGATCAACGTCGCGACGCTCCCGGAGAGCGAGCGGTACGCCACCCGCGGCTGGTGACCGTGGACGTCCGGCGACGCATCGGCGGGCTGGACGTCGCGCGCGGGCTCGCCGTGCTCGGCATGTTCGCCGCCCACCTGCGGGTGGGCGGCGAGCTGCACCCGGACCCGCGAACCTGGACCGCGGTCGTCGACGGCCGCTCGTCGGTCCTGTTCGCCACCCTGGCCGGCATCTCGGTGGCGCTCCTCTCCGGGCGCGACCGGCCGCCCGAGGGATCGGAACTCGGCCGGGTGCGGGTGCGGATCGTCGTCCGCGCGCTGTGGGTCTTCGCCTTCGGGCTGGTCCTGGAGGCGCTGGGCACCTTCGTCGCGGTCATCCTGGGCGTGTACGGGGTGCTGTTCCTGCTCGTGCTGCCGTTCCTGCGGTGGCCGGTGCGCCGGCTGCTCGTGACCGCGGGCGTCGTCGCCGTCGTCGTCCCGCCGCTGCTCGTGATCGCCGGCCAGGTGCTCACCACGACGGGGGCGGCGCAGGGGCTGCTCGCCTCGCTGCTGGTCACCGGCTACTACCCGGCGCTGCTCTGGATCGCCTTCGTGCTGGTGGGCCTCGCGGTGGGCCGGCTGGACCTGGCCTCCGGTGCGGTGCGCCTGCGGCTGGCCGCGGCGGGGGCGGCGGCCGCGGTCCTCGGCTACGGCGGGGGCTGGGTGAGCACGCGGCTGCTCGCCGGCGGCGCGCCCTCCGCGGGCCCGGAGACCGGCTTCACCGTCCCGGGGGTCTTCGACGTCGACTGGCTGACCGGCGCCGAGCCGCACAGCGGGACCACCTTCGATGTCCTCGGCTCCACCGGCTTCGCCGTCCTCGTGGTGGTCGGCTGCCTGGCCGTCACCGAGCGGCTGCCGCGGCTGACCGCCCCGGTGGCCGCCGTGGGAGCGCTGGCGCTCACCGTCTACGCCACCCACCTCGTGGCGATCCGGGTGCTGGTGGAGGTCGCCCCCGGCCGGGTGCAGGGCCCCGTCCTGTGGCTGTGGTTCGCCGGAGCCGCGCTGGCCGGTGCGTGGGGGTGGCGGCGCACCGTCGGCCGCGGGCCGCTGGAGTCGCTGCTCACCTGGACGTCGAGCCGCGCGGCCGGGCTCGCCCCGTCGGCGCCGGCGCTCTGAGCCAGCCGTACCGTCGGCACCGTGCGCAGTTCGACCAACCCGCCCGTCATCGGGGTGCTGGCCCTCCAGGGCGACGTGCGCGAGCACCTCGCCGCGCTGCACGCCGAGGGCGCCGACGCCCGGCCGGTGCGCCGCACGGAGGAGCTCGCCGGCCTCGACGGCATCGTCGTCCCCGGCGGGGAGTCGACCACCATGGCGAAGCTGGCCGCGCGGTGGGGCCTGCTGGAGCCGCTGCGGGACGCCGTCCGCGCCGGGCTGCCCGCCTACGGCAGCTGCGCCGGGATGATCCTGCTCGCCGACCGGCTGCTGGACGCGCCGCCGGGCCAGGAGACCGTCGGCGGGCTGGACGTGACGGTCCGCCGCAACGCCTTCGGCCGCCAGGTCGATTCCTTCGAGACCCGGGTCGAGCTCGACGGGCTGACCGGGGGGCCGGTGCACGCCGTGTTCATCCGCGCGCCGTGGGTGGAGGAGGCCGGGCCGGGGGTGCAGGTCCTCGGCCGGGTCGTCGGCGGACCGGCCGACGGTAGGATCGTCGCGGTCCGCCAGGGGGACGTGGTGGCCACCAGCTTCCACCCCGAGCTGACCGGGGACCGCCGGGTGCACGCGCTGTTCGTCGACATCGTGCGCCGTCACCTGGCCGACGCAGAGAGGGGAGAGCCGTGAGCGGCCACTCCAAGTGGGCGACGACCAAGCACAAGAAGGCCGGGATCGACGCCAAGCGCGGCAAGCTCTTCGCCAAGCTCATCAAGAACATCGAGGTCGCGGCCCGCACCGGCGGCGGTGACCCCGCCGGCAACCCGACGCTCTACGACGCCATCCAGAAGGCCAAGAAGAGCTCGGTGCCCAACGACAACATCGACCGTGCGGTCAAGCGCGGTGCCGGCCTCGAGGCCGGCGGCGTCGACTACCAGGGCATCACCTACGAGGGCTACGCCAGCGGCGGCGTCGCGGTGCTCATCGAGTGCCTCACCGACAACAAGAACCGCTCCGCCATGGAGGTCCGCACCGCCATGACGCGCAACGGCGGGTCGATGGCCGACCCCGGCTCGGTCTCCTACCTCTTCTCCCGCAAGGGCGTGGTCGTGGTCCCGACGTCCGGCGAGGTCGACGAGGACAGCGTGCTCATGGCGGTGCTGGACGCCGGCGCCGAGGAGGTGCGCGACCTCGGCGACACCCTCGAGGTGCTCTGCGAGCCCACCGACCTGGTCGCCGTCCGCACCGCGCTGCAGGACGCGGGCATCGACTACGACTCCGCCGAGGCCGGCTTCCAGCCCAGCGTCCAGGTGGAGCTCGACGCCGAGGGCGCGGCCAAGGTCTTCCGGCTGATCGACGCGCTCGAGGACTGCGACGACGTGCAGAACGTCTACGCCAACTACGACGTGCCCGACGAGGTCATGGAGCAGGTCGCGGCCGACGCCTGAAAGGACCCCGGTGCCCCCCTTCCCCTCGCTCCGCTCGGGGTGGGGCCCTGCACCGGGGCCCAGAAGGACCCCGGTGCCCCCCACCACTCGCTCCGCTCGTGGCGGGGCCCTGCACCGGGGCCGTTCCATCACGTCACCGGGCGTGTTGGCGGGGGTCGGTCGGGGGGCGGGGTTAGCCTCGGTCGAACACCAGTTCGGCTGACGGGAGCGTGACCATGCGGGTGCTCGGCATCGACCCGGGCCTCACCCGGTGCGGGTGGGGAGTGGTCGACGGGCGCCCGGGGGCGCGGCCGACGGCGATCGGGGTCGGGGTGGTCCGGACCCTGGCGGAGCTGGACCTGGAGCTGCGGCTGCTGGAGCTGCACACCGCGGTCACGGCGCTGCTGCGCGAGCACCGCCCCGACGTGGTCGCCATCGAGCGGGTGTTCACCCAGAACAACAAGGGCACCGCCACGGGGACGGCGCAGGCGGCCGGGGTCGCCGCGCTCGCCGCGGCCCAGGCCGACCGGCCGGTCGCCTGGCACACGCCCAGCGAGGTCAAGGCGGCCATCTCCGGCAACGGCCGCGCGGACAAGGAGCAGGTCACCCTCATGATCACCCGGGTCCTCGGGCTCGCCGCCGCCCCCAAGCCGGCCGACGCCGCCGACGCGCTCGCGCTGGCCGTCTGCCACGCCTGGCGCGGTCCGGCGCAGCAGCGGCTGCGCACGGCGGCGCTCGCCGGCGGCATCGGTGCGCCGGTGCGGTCCACCACGCTGCCGCGGTGGACGGGGGTGGCGGCGCGATGATCGCCAGCGTGAGCGGCCGGGTCGCCGCGGTCTCCCCGGACGGCGCCGTCGTCGAGGTCGGCGGGATCGGCCTGGCGGTGCAGTGCACCCCCGGCACCATCGCCCGCCTGCAGGTGGGGGAGGCCGCCCGGCTGGCCACCAGCCTGGTGGTGCGCGAGGACTCGCTCACCCTCTACGGCTTCGCCGACGACGACGAGCGCCAGCTGTTCGAGCTGCTGCAGACCGCCAACGGCGTCGGCCCGCGCCTGGCGCAGGCGGTGCTGGCCATCCACCCGCCGCGCGAGGTCCGCCGGGCGGTGTCGATGGCCGACGTCAAGGCGCTGATGCAGGTGCCGGGCATCGGCAAGAAGGGCGCCGAGCGGCTGATCCTGGAGCTGCGCGACCGGCTGGGCTCCACCTCCACCGACACTTCCCTCGACGCGCCCGTGCCCGCGGGGCTGCCCTCGGTGACGCCGGTGGCGCCGTGGCGCGATCAGCTCACCAGCGCGCTCGTCGGCCTGGGGTGGAGCGGCAAGGAGGCCGAGAGCGCGGTGACCCAGCTCGCCCCGGTGGCCGACGAGCAGATCGCCGCGACCGGGAGCGTGGAGGTCGCCGTGCTGCTGCGGCGGGCGCTGCAGCAGCTGGGTAGGTCGTGAGCGCGCCGTTCGACCGGTCGCTGACCGGTGAGCTGGCCGACGCCACGCCGGAGTGGACGGTGTCGCCGCAGGCCGGCGATGAGGAGCGGGTCGTCGAGTCGGCGCTGCGGCCGCACTCGCTCGAGGACTTCATCGGCCAGCCCAAGGTCGCCCGCCAGCTCGCCCTGGTCCTCGAGGGGGCCAAGCGGCGGGGTCGCACGCCCGACCACGTGCTCCTGTCCGGGCCGCCGGGGCTCGGCAAGACGAGCCTGGCGCTGATCATCGGTTCCGAGCTCGGCACCTCGGTGAAGATCACCAGCGGCCCGGCGATCGAGCGCTCCGGCGACCTCGCGGCGATGCTGTCGAACCTGGCGCCCGGCGACGTCCTGTTCATCGACGAGATCCACCGCATCGCGCGCCCCGCCGAGGAACTGCTCTACATGGCGATGGAGGACTTCCGCGTCGACGTCGTCGTCGGCAAGGGGCCGGGGGCGACGGCGATCCCGCTGGAGATCAACCCCTTCACCCTCGTCGGGGCCACCACCCGGGCCGGGCTGCTGACCGGCCCGCTCCGCGACCGGTTCGGCTTCGTCGGGCAGATGGAGTTCTACGAGCCGGCCGACCTGCAGCGGGTGCTCGCCCGCAGCGCCGCGCTGCTCGGCGTCGAGCTGACCGACGAGGGGTCGGCGGAGATCGCCGGCCGTTCGCGCGGGACCCCCCGCATCGCCAACCGGCTGCTGCGCCGGGTGCGCGACTACGCCGAGGTGGAGGCCGACGGCCGCGTCACCCGTCAGGTCGCCGAGGCCGCGCTGGCCCTCTACGACGTCGACCACCTCGGGCTGGACCGCCTCGACCGTGCCGTCCTCGAGGCGCTCGTGGGCAAGTTCGGCGGCGGGCCGGTGGGGGTCGCCACCCTCGCGGTGGCCGTGGGGGAGGAGCCGCACACCGTCGAGGAGGTGTGCGAGCCGTTCCTCGTGCGGGCCGGGTTGCTGGCGCGGACGCCGCGCGGGCGGGTCGCCACCGAGGCCGCCTGGGAGCACCTGGGCCGGCCGGTGCCGCGGGGCGGCGTCCCCCTCGGGCGGGTCACAGCAGACCCACCGGTACCGGGGTCGTCGTCAGAGACGCTGTTCGACGCCTAGACTCCCGGACGCTGGCGCGCAACTCGCAGGCCGGGCCGTGCGCGTCCCGCCTGGTCGCCGCGTGCACGGCAACCGACGCACCCGAGCGGTCCCGTCCCGGGCCGCACCACCGCGAGGCACCTGTCGCGGAAGAGAGGCACACCTGTCGTGGAGTACTTCCCGCTGATCATGCTGGCCCTGCTGGCCGTCGTGCTGTTCGTCCTGCCCGCGCGGCAGCGCAAGCGCATGCAGGAGCAGCAGGCCGCGTTGCAGGCCTCCCTCGTGATCGGCACCCCGGTCATGACCACCAGCGGCATGCACGGCACCGTCGCCGCCCTGGGGGACACGACGCTGGACCTGGAGATCGCCCCGGGCGTCGTCGTCACCTTCGCCCGGCAGGCGATCCTCGAGGTGCGCCGCCCGGCAGGCGCCGCGCAGTCCGACGGGGACACCGCGCGCCCGGCCGACGGCACCGTCTGACCCGGAGGAGCTCCGTGGCCAACCGCACGCTCCCGGCGGGGCGCTACTTCGGCGCGTTCGCGCTGATCGTCGCCCTGCTCTACGGGCTGGTGTTCTTCACCGGGGACACCCGTACCCCGCAGCTCGGCCTCGACCTGCGCGGCGGTACCACGGTGACCCTCGCCGCCCGGACCCCCGACGGCCAGGCGCCGGCCCAGGAGGACCTGGAGCTGGCCCGCCAGATCATCGAGCAGCGGGTGAACGGGCTCGGCGTCGCCGAGGCCGAGGTGGTCACCGAGGGCGACAGCAACATCATCATCTCCGTCCCCGGGGACGACGGCGAGCAGGCGCGCGAGCTCGGCGCCACCGCGCAGCTGCGGTTCCGGCCGGTGGTCCAGGGCCCCGTCCCGGCCGTCCCGGCCGAGGAGGACCCCGCCACGGAGGAGGGGGCCGAGGAGGGCGCGGACCCCGAGGTCGGCGACGGCGCCGTCGAGGACCCGACCCTGCCCGACCCCGACGCCCCCGCGGTCACCCAGGAGGAGGCCGCCGCCGCCTTCGCGACCCTGACCTGCGAGGCGGAGGAGCTGCTCGGCGAGGTGACCCGGCCCGAGGACTTCGTGGCCGCGTGCAGCGAGGACGGCACCGCCAAGTACCTGCTCGGCCCCACGATCATCGAGGGCACCGAGATCGACGACGCCAACCCGGGCACCGAGCCCGGGACCGGTGAGTGGATCGTGCTGCTGGACTTCCAGTCCGACGGCCTGGCCACGTGGGCGGCCTACACCACCGCCAACGTCGGCTCGCCCGTCGCCTTCACGCTGGACGGGCGGGTCATCTCGGCGCCGACCGTCAACAGCCCGATCACGACCAACCCGACGACGATCACCGGTCAGTTCGACCAGGAGTCGGCCACCGAGCTGGCCAACCAGCTGCGCTACGGCGCCCTGCCGCTGACCTTCACCCAGGCGACGGCGCAGTCGATCTCCACCGAGCTCGGCGAGGAGCAGCTCGAGGCCGGGTTGATCGCCGGAGCCATCGGCATCGCCCTGGTGTTCGTCTACGCGCTGTTCTACTACCGGCTGCTCGGCCTGGTGATGATCGCCAGCCTCGTGCTCTCGGCCGTGGTGGTCTACGCCTGCCTGATCCTGCTGGGCCGCGAGATCGGGTTCACCCTCAGCCTCGCCGGCATCGCCGGGTTCATCGTTTCGATCGGCATCACCGCCGACTCCTTCGTCGTGTACTTCGAGCGACTCAAGGACGAGATCCGTGAGGGCCGGTCGCTGCGCTCCGCCGTCCCGCGGGCCTGGGTCCGCGCGCGGCGCACGATCCTGTCCGCGGACGCGGTGAGCTTCCTGGCCGCGGCGATCCTCTACCTGCTGGCGATCGGGGACGTGAAGGGCTTCGCCTTCACCCTCGGCATGTCCACCGTCCTGGACCTCGTCGTCGTCTTCCTCTTCACCCACCCGCTCATGGCCGTGCTGTCGCGGTTCAAGGGCTTCGGCCGGAACCGCTTCTCCGGGCTGGGACGGGTGGAGCACACCCGCCGGCCGGGCACGGACGCGCCGGCCGGGGAACTCGTCGGCGCCGCCGCGGGCGGCCGCCAGGACAGGAGCACCTCATGACCCGCCCGACGGACCCGGCGGAGCCGACGCCCGCGGACGAGCCGGTGGGCACCGGCGAGGACGCGCTCGCCGACGCCGGGCTGCCCCAGGACGAGGCCGGCGAGGACGTCGCCGCGCCCCCGGTCCGGCGGACCGGCCGCGCGGGCCTCGCGCACCGGCTCTACAACGGCGAGGCGGGCCTCGACGTCGTCGGCCGGAGCCGGCTGATCTACAAGATCACCGCTGTGGTGGTGCTGCTGTGCATCGCCTCCATGGTCTTCCGCGGCTTCAACTTCGGCATCGACTTCGCCGGTGGCAACAGCTTCCGGCTGCCCGGCACCCAGGAGCAGCTGCAGGACGCCCGGGCCGCGGCCGAGGACGCCGGGGCAGAGGTCGCGACGGCGCAGATCGTCGGCGGGGACACACTGCTCATCCGCACGGCCCAGCTGGACAACGAGACCGAGCGCGCCGTGGTGGAGGAGCTGGCCGAGACCGTCGGCATCGCGCCCGAGTCGGTCAGCCCGGAGTCGGTCAGCGCCGAGTGGGGCCAGGACATCACCGACCAGGCGCTCGTCGCGCTGGCCGTCTTCCTCGTCGCGGTCGTCCTCTTCCTGGCCGTGCGCTTCCAGCCGAAGATGGCGGTCGGCGCCATGGCCGCGCTGGTGCACGACATCGTGATCACCGCCGGGGTGTACTCGCTGGTCGGGTTCGAGGTGACGCCGTCGACGGTCATCGGCTTCCTGACCATCCTCGGGTTCTCGCTCTACGACACCGTGGTGGTGTTCGACAAGGTCGACGAGAACACCCGCGACCTCGAGCGCAGCGCCCGGATGACCTGGGGCGAGGCGGCCAACCTGGCCGTCAACCAGACACTGATGCGGTCGATCAACACCTCGGTCATCGCGCTGCTCCCGGTCGCGGGCCTGCTCTTCGTCGGGGCCGGGCTGCTCGGCGTCGGCACCCTCAAGGACCTCGCCCTCGTGCTCTTCGTGGGCCTGGCCGCCGGCACCTACTCCTCGATCGTGCTCGCCACGCCGATCGTCGCCGACCTCAAGGAGCGGGAGCCCGAGGTCCAGGCGCTCCGCCGGCGGGTGCTGGCCCGGCGTTCCTCGGCCGCCCGCACGGGCGGTGCTGCCGCCCCGGCCGGCCCGGTCGCCAGCGCCCGGCGGCGCCGGCCGGCCGGCGGGGTGGCCGTGGCCGACCTGCCCGAGAGCGTGCCCGCGGACGTCGTCGTGGAGTCACCCGCGTCGGTGCGCCCGGACGGGGCGCGGGGCGCGACCGCCGCGCCGCGGCCTGGCGCCCGGCCGCAGCGCCCGGGCGCCGGCCGGCCGTCGGGCAAGCGGCGCCGGTGAGCGCGGTGCCCGCCGAGCTCCCGCTCGATCAGCTCATCGCCTCGCTCACCGTCGACGTCCCGGACCACCCCGAGCCCGGGATCGTATTCCGGGACCTGACGCCGGTCTTCGCCGACGGCGACGCCTTCCGGCGGATGGTCGACGGGCTGGCCACCCCGGGCGCGTCGGACCCCCGGACGGCCGCGCTGGCCGCCCGGTACCCCGGTGGGCGGCCGTTCGACGTCGTCGCCGGGGTGGAGGCGCGCGGGTTCCTGCTCGCCGCGGCCGTCGCCCTCGACGCCGGCGTCGGGGTGGTGCCGGTCCGCAAAGCGGGCAAGCTGCCGCGCGAACGGGTCTCGGCCGAGTACACCCTGGAGTACGGCACCGCGACGCTGGAGCTGCACGCCGACTCCGTCCGGCCCGGGCAGCGGGTGCTGCTCGTGGACGACGTGCTCGCCACCGGTGGCACGCTCGGCGCCGCCGTCGCGCTGGTGGAGCAGCTCGGCGGGGTCGTGGCGGGGATCTCGGTGGTCGTGGAGCTGGCCGCGCTCGGTGGCCGGCAGTTGCTGGCCCCGCACACCGTGCACGCCCTCTGGGCCACCTGACCGAGGGAGATCCCGGTCGCGAGCCCGGCGGCGGCGGGCGCGGTCCCGCTAGCATGGTGCGGGTCCCCCCTCTGCCAGCCGCAGGAGTCGCCGTGGCCTCCGAAGTAGCCGCCGACGCGGCTGCCGCGCGGGCCGGGGCAGCCACCGGTGGGGTCGTCGCCGAGCCCGTGGCCGAGGCGCCCGTGCGCAGCCCGCTGCCCGAGCGCCCGGCGGTCCGCCGTCCCGACGACGTCGGCGCGGAGCCGGACGCCGAGCCCGGCATCCCGCGCCGGCGCGTCCGCGACCGGCTCGCCCGCCGGATCGTCGCCGGCCAGCGCAGCGGCCTGGTCCGGCCGGTCCTGGAACCGCTCGCCGCCCTGCACCGGCAGAGCCACCCCAAGGCCGACCTGGTGCTGCTGCAGCGGGCCTACGACGTCGCGGAGAGCGCGCACAGCAGCCAGAAGCGCAAGAGCGGCGACCCCTACATCACCCACCCGCTCGCCGTCGCCACCATCCTCGCCGGCCTCGGCATGGACACCACGACGCTGATCGCGGCGTTGCTTCACGACACCGTCGAGGACACCGGCGTCACCCTGGAGACGATCACCACCGACTTCGGCTCGGAGGTCGCCCACCTCGTCGACGGCGTCACCAAGATCGACAAGGTGAAGCTGGGCGACGCGGCCCAGGCCGAGACGATCCGCAAGATGATCGTGGCGATGTCCCGCGACCCGCGGGTGCTGGTCATCAAGCTCGCCGACCGGCTGCACAACATGCGCACGCTGCGCTTCCTCCCGCCCGAGAAGCAGGAGAAGAAGGCGCGCGAGACGCTGGAGATCCTCGCCCCGCTGGCCCACCGGCTGGGCATGAACACGATCAAGTGGGAGCTCGAGGACCTCGCGTTCGCCACGCTCTACCCCAAGCGCTACGACGAGATCGTGCGGCTGGTCGCCGAGCGGGCGCCCTCCCGCGACACCTACCTGGCCGAGGTCACCGCGTCGGTCACCGAGCAGCTGCGGGCGGCCAAGATCGAGGCCGTCGTCACCGGCCGCCCGAAGCACTACTACTCGATCTACCAGAAGATGATCGTCCGGGGCCGGGACTTCACCGACATCTGGGACCTCGTTGGCATCCGGATCCTGGTCGACTCGGTGCGCGACACCTACGCGGCGCTGGGCATCATGCACGCCCACTGGCAGCCGGTGCCCGGCCGGTTCAAGGACTTCGTGGCGATGCCGAAGTTCAACATGTACCAGTCGCTGCACACCACGGTCATCGGGCCGCAGGGCAAGCCGGTCGAGCTGCAGATCCGCACCCACGACATGCACCGCACCGCCGAGTACGGCATCGCGGCGCACTGGAAGTACAAGGAGAAGGCCCGCGCCGGCGGCAAGCCCGCGGCGGGGGAGAGCGGCGCGCCGCCCAAGGCCGGCTCGGCCGACGACATGCTGTGGCTCCGCCAGCTGCTGGACTGGCAGCGCGAGGCCCAGGAGCCCGGGGAGTTCCTCGAGACCCTGCGCTACGACCTGGGGCCTCAGGAGGTCTTCGTCTTCACGCCCAAGGGCGACGTCGTCAGCCTGCCGGGCGAGTCCACGCCGGTCGACTTCGCCTTCGCGGTGCACACCGAGGTCGGCTACCGCACCATCGGAGCCCGGGTGAACGGCTCGCTGGTCTCGCTGGACAGCAAGCTCTCCAACGGCGACGTCGTCGAGATCTTCACCTCGAAGTCGCCCACGGCCGGCCCCTCGAAGGACTGGCTGACCTTCGTCGGCTCCTCGCGCGCCCGGACGAAGATCCGCCAGTGGTTCACCAAGGAGCGCCGTGAGGACGCGGTCGACGCCGGCAAGGAGGCGCTGACCCGGGCCATGCGCAAGGCGGGCCTGCCGCTGCAGCGGCTGCTCGGCGGCGAGGCGCTGTCGACGCTGGCCAAGGACCTGCGGTTCGCCGACGTCACCGCCCTCTACGCGGCGGTGGGGGAGCACCAGCTCTCGGCCGCCTCCGTGGTCGAGAAGCTCATGGCCGCCCTGGGCGGCAGCGAGGGCGCGGCGGAGGACATCGCCGAGACCGCCATCCCGACCCGTCGGCCCTCGACGCGGCGCACGGCCCGCGGCGACCCGGGGATCATCGTCCACGGCATGACCGACGTCTGGGCCAAGCTCGCCAAGTGCTGCACCCCGGTGCCCGGCGACGAGGTGCTCGGCTTCGTGACCCGCGGCGGGGGTGTCAGCGTGCACCGCACCGACTGCACCAACGCCGGGGACCTGCGCAGCAAGCCTGAACGTCTGGTGGAGGTCGAGTGGGCCTCCTCGCCGGGGTCGGTGTTCCTCGTGGCCATCCAGGTGGAGGCCCTCGACCGGCACCGCCTGCTCTCGGACGTGACCAAGGCGCTGGCCGACGAGCGGGTGAACATCCTCTCCGCATCGGTGCAGACCAGCCGCGACCGCGTCGCGATCAGCCGGTTCACCTTCGAGCTGGCCGACCCCGCGCACCTGGGCGCGGTGCTGCAGACGGTGCGCAACGTCGAGGGCGTCTTCGACGTCGAGCGCGTCACCGCCTAGTCGGCCCGGAGCCCCCAAGCCACCGCCGACGCCGGCTTGGGGACCGTGCTCTGTGCTGTGGGCACCGCCCCGGTGCTGACTCAGACGTGCCTGATGTCGACATGCGCCGTGCGCGCCGCCGGGATCCGCGGGCGCCCGGCCACCACGTCGAGGTCGAGGGCCTTGCCGCGCTGGCGGAACAGGGCGGCGAACGTGTTCGCGCGCAGGCCGACGCGGGCGCGGAGCGTCACCCGGCCATCGGCAGGGAGGTCGAGCTCGACGGGTGCACTGGCTTGCGGCCACAGGGCGACACGGACCGTGTGCTGCCCGCCATCGATCGTGATGTCAACGCTGCCCTCACTGCGCAGGGCGGCCACCCGGTTCCCGTCGACGAACACCTGCATCCGGCCGACGAGCGGGGCGCCGTACTCCCGGTAGACGGTGATGGTGGCCACGAGCGCGACACCCTACCGACCCTGCGCGGTCGCTCTGCCTCTGCCCACGTGCTCCCTGATCTGGCGAGGAACGACGAGAGCGCCGATCCCTTCGGGGACCGGCGCTCTCGTCGTGGGCTGGGCGCGTGCTAGACGACGGCCATGTCCTCGATGGTGACCGGGATGTTCGGGGCGCCGTCGCCCGGGCCCTCGGCTCCCTGGACCCCGCCGGCGGCGACCGCGTCGAGCACACCCAGGCCGGCCTCGTCGATCGTGCCGACCACCGTGTACTCCGGGGGCAGCTCGGTGTCGACGAAGGTCAGGAAGAACTGGCCGCCCGTGCTGTTCGGGGCCGCGGTCTTGGCCATGGCGACGGTCCCGCGGGGGTAGGTCGTGTCCGGGGTGACCTCTTCGGCGTACTTGTAGCTGGGCCCGCCGGAGCCGGTGCCGGTCGGGTCGCCGCACTGCAGCACCCCGAAGGTCTCGGCGTCGACCAGCCGGTGGCAGGGAGTGCCGTCGTAGAAGCCCTGCTCGGTGAGGTACGTGAAGCTGGCCGCCGCGCAGGGGGCCTGCGCCCGGTCCAGGGTGAGCGTGAGGTCGCCCTGGTCGGTGCTCATCAGCACGGTGGCGGTGCCCTGCGTGGGCGTGGCCTCCGGGTTGGGCGGGGTGCCCACGTCGGTGAGGTTGGTGTTGCCCGACTCGTCGGGCAGGTACTCGCAGGTGACCGTGCCGTCGGCGTTGGTGGTGCGCGCCGCCGACGAGGTGGCCGCCGGCGTGGTCGGCTCGGCCGCCAGGTCGTCGGTCGCGTCGTCGCCACCGAACACGTTCGTGATGAGCAGGGCGGCCCCGACGACCACGACGACGGCGAGCGCGGTGAGCAGCAGCCCGAGGTTGCGGCGGCGCTTCTTCGCCTGGTCGGCGCGGCGCTCCAGCTGGCGCTGCAGGTGGCGCTGCGCGGCTTCCCGACGCTGCTTGTTCGTGGGCACGGGGGCGGACTCCTCGGGCGGACGGGGCTTCGTGGGCGGCCGCGACGGCGGGCGGCGGCGCTGGTCGGGGTGGAAGTCTAGGTGGCGGGACTGGACGTTCCCTGGCAGCGCCGGAACCCGCGTGCGCCCCCGCGTAACCTGCACGGGTGCTCATCCGTTCGTTCCCCGCCGGCGCATTCGGCACCAACTGCTACGCCGTGGCGTCGGGACCGGGGCAGGAGTGCGTCGTCGTCGACCCGGGCATGGACGCCGTCGAGCCCCTCGCCCGGTTGCTCGCCGAGGACGGTCTCAAGCCCGTCGCCGTGGTGCTCACCCACGGGCACCTCGACCACACCTTCTCGGTGCTGCCGGTCTGCGACGGCTACGACATCCCCGCCTACCTGCACCCCGACGACTCCGGGATGCTCAGCGACCCGGCCCGCTGGCACGGGCCCGCGCTGGCCCCGCTGATCACCGGCGTCCGGCTGCCGGACCCGTCGGACGTGAAGTCGCTCGACGACGGCGCGGTGCTGTCGCTGGCCGGGGTGGACCTCACCGTGCGGCACGCGCCCGGGCACACCCAGGGCTCGGTGGTCTTCGAGCTGGACCTCGGGGAGGCGCCCGGGCTGCTCGCCGGCGACGTGCTGTTCGCCGGCTCGGTCGGCCGCGTGGACCTGCCCGGCGGTTCGTGGGACGCGATGCTCTCGTCGCTGCGCGACGTCGTCCTGCCGCTCGCCGACGAGACGGTCGTGCTGCCCGGCCACGGCCCGGCGACGACGATCGGCCGCGAGCGGGCGACCAACCCTTACCTGGCCGAGGCCGCGGCCGCGCCGAAGGGGCGGGGGTTGTGAGCGAGCTTGCGAGCTCACCAGAGGACACAGCAGCTCCGCGAACGCGGCTGACGAGCTGGGGGCACCTCCCGCTTGCGGGGGACAGCGAGGAGGACACGTGAGCGGGCTGACCGCGCCGAAGGGCACCTTCGACACGCTGCCGCCGGACTCCGCCCGCTTCCTCGCCGTCCGCGACACGCTGACCGCGCCGCTGCGCCGGGCCGGCTACGGCTACGTCGAGACGCCGGTGTTCGAGGAGACCGCCGTCTTCTCGCGCGGCGTCGGTGAGTCCACCGACGTCGTCACGAAGGAGATGTACACCTTCACCGACCGCGGCGGTCGCTCGCTGACCCTGCGCCCCGAGCTCACCGCCGGGCTGATGCGCGCCTTCATCGAGCACCGCCTGCACGGCGGCGCGCTGCCGGTGAAGCTGTGGACGGTCGGCACGGCGTTCCGCTACGAGCGGCCGCAGGCCGGCCGGTACCGCCACTTCACCCAGGTGGACATGGAGGCGCTCGGCGTCGACGACCCGGCGCTGGACGCCGAGGTGGTGGCGCTGGGCGTGCAGGGGTTCCGCGACCTCGGCCTCACCGACTTCGAGCTGCTGCTCACCTCGCTGGGCGACGCCACCTGCCGGCCGCAGTACCGCGAGCTGCTCGTCGCCTACCTCGACAGGCTGGACCTCGACGAGGAGACCCGGCGCCGGGCGGCGATCAACCCGCTGCGGGTGCTCGACGACAAGCGGCCCGAGGTGCAGGCGCAGCTCGACGACGCCCCGCTGATGGTCGACCACCTCTCGGACTCCACGAAAGCCCACTACGACGCCGTCCGCCAGCACCTCACCGACCTCGGCGTGACGTGGACCGAGGCGCCGAAGCTCGTGCGCGGGCTGGACTACTACACGAAGACGACGTTCGAGTTCGTGCACCACGGCCTGGGCGCGCAGTCGGCCATCGGCGGCGGCGGGCGCTACGACGGGCTGTCGGCGGCCCTGGGTGGCCCTGACGTCTCGGGCATCGGGTACGCCGTGGGCGTCGACCGCACGCTGCTCGCCGTCCAGGCCGAGGGGCTGGACGTCGGCGTGGCCGCCACGGTGCAGGCGTTCGTCGTCCCGCTGGGGGCCGAGGCCAAGCGGGTGGCGGTCCGGCTGGTCGGGCAGCTCCGGCAGGCCGGGGTGGCCGCCGACACCGTCTACGGCGACCGCGGGCTCAAGGGCGCGATGAAGGCCGCCGACCGGTCCGGCGCCACGCACGTCGTCGTCGTGGGGGACCGGGACCTGGCCGAGGGCGTCGGCCAGCTCAAGGACATGCGCACCGGCGAGCAGGTGGCCGTCCCCGTGGGCGAGCTGTTCGACCGGGTGCGTGCGAGTGTGGAGGGATGAGCATGGAGCAGCGACCGCTCGGGAAGACCGGGGCCGAGGTCGGCGTGATCGGGCTGGGCACGTGGCAGCTCGGCGGTGACTGGGGCGACGTCGACGAGGACACCGCCGCCGAGGTGCTCGACGCCGCGCTCGACGCCGGGGTGACCCTGCTGGACACCGCCGACGTCTACGGCGACGGCCGCTCCGAGGAGCGGATCCGCAAGGCGCTCGCGCCCCGGGCCGACCGGCCGTTCGTGGCGACCAAGGCCGGCCGGCGCGCCGACCCGTTCGAGGCCGCGCAGTACACGCCGGAGAACCTGCGCGCCTGGGTCGACCGGTCGCGCCGCAACCTCGGCGTCGACACCCTCGACCTGGTGCAGCTGCACTGCCCGCCGACCGCCGTCTATTCCGACCAGCACGTGTTCGACACCCTCGACGGGTTCGTCGCCGACGGCTCGATCGCCGCCTACGGCGTCTCGGTCGAGACCGTGGCCGAGGGGCTGACGGCCCTGCAGCACGAGGGCGTGGCCACCATCCAGGTCATCCTCAACATCTTCCGGCGCAAGCCGCTGGAGGAGCTGCTGCCCGCCGCTGCCGCCGCCGGCGTGGGCGTGCTCGCCCGCGTCCCCCTGGCCAGCGGGCTGCTCACCGGCAAGTACGACGAGTCGACGACCTTCCCGGCCGACGACCACCGGAACTTCAACCGCAACGGCGAGGCCTTCGACGTCGGCGAGACCTTCGCCGGCGTGCCGTTCGACGTCGGCGTCGCCGCGGCCCGCGAGGTCGCCGAGATCGCCGGCGACGCGGTGCCCACCGCGGCGTTCGCGCTGCGCTGGGTCATCGACCAGCCCGGCGTCACCACCGTCATTCCGGGGGCGCGCAACGTCACCCAGGTGCGCGGCAACGTCGCGGCCGCCACCATGGCGCCGCTGTCGGGCAGCCAGCTCGCCGACCTCGAGCGCGTGTACGACGAGCGCATCCGCGCCCACGTGCACGACCGCTGGTAACCCCCTCCCTGTCTCTCTCGAAAGGCACCTCCGTGCTCCGCACCCACGACGCCGGAACGCTGCGCGCGTCCGACGCCGGCACCACCGTCACCCTCGCCGGTTGGGTGGCCCGCCGCCGCGACCACGGCGGGGTGGTCTTCCTCGACCTGCGCGACGCCTCCGGGTACGTGCAGGTCGTCGTCCGCGAGGAGGAGGCCCACCACCTGCGCAACGAGTACTGCGTGCTCGTCACCGGCGAGGTGCGGCGTCGTCCGGAGGGCAACGAGAACCCCGAGTTGCCCACCGGCGAGATCGAGGTGGCGACGACGGAGCTGCGGGTGCTGTCCACCGCGGCGCCGCTGCCGTTCCCCATCGAGACCGACCAGGCGGCGTCCGACGACGTCCGCTACCGGTACCGCTACCTCGACCTGCGCCGGCAGGGCCCGGCGAAGGCGATGCGGCTGCGCTCGGAGATCAGCCGCATCGCCCGCGGGGTGATGGCCGGGCACGGGTTCACCGAGGTGGAGACGCCGAACCTCACCCGCTCCACCCCCGAGGGCGCGCGGGACTTCCTGGTGCCGGTGCGCCTGCAGCAGGGCAAGTGGTATGCGTTGCCGCAGTCGCCCCAGCTGTTCAAGCAGCTGCTGATGATCGGCGGCCTGGAGCGGTACTACCAGATCGCCCGCTGCTTCCGGGACGAGGACTTCCGCGCCGACCGGCAGCCGGAGTTCACCCAGCTGGACTTCGAGATGAGCTTCGTCGAGCGCGACGACGTGCTCGCGATCGCCGAGGACGTCGTCCGGGCGCTGTGGCGGGAGCTGGCGTCCTACGAGATCCCCGAGATCCCCCAGATGACCTACCGCGAGGCCATGGACCGGTTCGGCTCGGACAAGCCCGACTTGCGCTTCGGCATCGAGCTGACCGAGCTCACGTCGTACTTCTCCGGCACCCCGTTCCGGGTCTTCCAGGCGCCCTACGTCGGTGCCGTCGTGATGCCCGGCGGCGGCTCGCAGCCGCGGCGGGCGTTCGATGCGTGGCAGGACTGGGCCAAGTCCCGGGGCGCGCGCGGTCTGGCCTACGTCACGATCGCCGAGGACGGCACGCTCGGCGGCCCGGTCGCCAAGAACATCTCCGACGCCGAGCGCGACGGGCTGGTCGAGGCCGTGGGTGCTGCGCCGGGCGACTGCGTCTTCTTCGCCGCCGGTGCCCGCCGCACCTCGCAGGAACTGCTCGGCGCGGCCCGCAACGAGATCGCCAAGCGGCTGGAGCTCATCGAGACTGGCTCCTGGTCGTTCCTCTTCGTCGTCGACTTCCCGATGTTCGAGGAGACCGAGGACGGTGACTGGACCTTCATGCACCACCCCTTCACCTCGCCCACCCCCGAGTGGCGGGACCGGTTCGCCGAGGACAGGGGCGCGGCGCTGTCCGACGCCTACGACATGGTGATCAACGGCAACGAGGTGATGAGCGGCTCGGTCCGCATCCACGACGCCGAGCTGCAGGAGCGGGTGTTCGAGACCCTCGGGATGTCCCGCGAGGAGGCCCGCGAGCGGTTCGGCTTCTTCCTCGAGGCCTTCGCCTACGGTCCGCCGCCGCACGCCGGCGCCGCGCTCGGCTGGGACCGGCTCTCGGCGCTGCTCTCGGGCGTGGAGTCGATCCGCGAGGTCATCGCCTTCCCGAAGACCGGCGCGGGGTTCGACCCGCTGACCGGCGCGCCGACGCCGATCACCGAGGCGCAGCGCAAGGAGGCCGGCATCGACGCGAGGCCCGAGGAGCCGGCGTTGCCCGGCGAGCCCGGCGCGCCGGGGCCTTCGGACCCGACGAAGTAGCCGTTCGCCCTTCCCACGGTCGTCGGCCGGCCAGGGCGAGGTGCTGCCGGGACAGTAGGTCTCTGCCCACGTGGGGTGGGCAGAGAGCGACTGTCCCCGGGAGGTCTCGTGGCGGCAGTACCTCTCTGTCCCAGGTGGGCTGGGCAGAGCGCGACTGCCCCGGGCGCAGTGGTGCGGCCCGGGGCGGGTGCGCCGCCGGCCGAGAGGTCCTCAGTCGGTGACCTCGGGGGGCCACACGACGCGGAAGCGCTCGAAGACCACCTCGAGATCGTCGGCCCAGGTCCGGCCGCGCGGGGGCAGGGTGCGCCGGAAGTAGCGCTCGTGCTCGCGCAGCCAGCTGTCCCGCGTCCGGTCGTCCTCTCCCTCGTCCCAGGCGAAGGCGTCGTCGACGCTGTGCAGCGGGCCGAGCCGCAGCTCCGTCGTCTCGAGGACGCAGCGGGGCGCGCCGCTGCCGTCGCAGGCGATCCAGTGCCCGCCGATGCGCGGCAGCGGCTGGTCGTCGTCGAGGAAGTCGACGACCAGTGCGGCCGTCGCACGTTTGGTCCCGGCGAGCACCAGGCCGATGAGCTCGTCGGCCAGCGACGCGCTGTCGCCGAACTTCTCGACCGCGGGCTCCTCGAGCGGCGGAGCGGGCAGCGTGGCGGCGTACTCGCGGTACATCGCGATCGCGGCCGTGCGGTCGAGGTCGTCCGGCTGGTCGGTGGCCACGCCGGTAGTTTGCTGGACATGCCGCTGCGCGCCCGCACCCTGCTCGGTCCCGGTCCGTCCAACCCCTACCCGGAGGCGACCGCCGCGCTCGGCCTGCCGCTGCTGGGGCACCTCGACCCGCTGTTCCTGCAGGTGCTGGACGAGACCTCCGACCGGCTGCGTCAGGTGTTCGGGACGGAGAACCGGCGCACGCTCCCGCTGTCGGCCACCGGGTCGGCGGGCATGGAGGCGGCGTTCGTCAACACCGTGGGGCCGGGCGACGTCGTCGTCGTCGCGGTGAACGGCCTGTTCGGGCAGCGGATGACCGACGTCGCCGCCCGGTGCGGCGCCGAGGTCGTCGCCGTCGAGCACGACTGGGGGCAGCCGGTCGACGCCGAGCGGGTGCTGGCCGCGCACCCGTCGCCGAAGCTGATCGCCGCCGTGCACGCCGAGACCTCCACCGGCGTGCGCTCGGACCTCGAGCCGCTCGCCGCCGGCAAGGGCGACGCCCTGCTGCTCGCCGACTGCGTCACCTCGCTCGGCGGGATCCCGGTGCGGCTGGACGAGTGGGGCGTGGATCTGGCGTACTCCGGCTCGCAGAAGTGCCTGGGCGTCCCGCCGGGGCTCGCGCCGTTCACCATCTCCGACCGCGCCTGGGAGCGGCGGATCGAGAAGCCGCAGAGCTGGTACCTCGACCTCGGCATGCTCGGCGGGTACGCGGGCGAGGCCGCCGGCTCGGGAGGCCGCACCTACCACCACACCGCACCCACCGGGATGGTCGTGTCGCTGCACGCCGGGCTCGGGCGGATCCTCGACGAGGGGCTGGACGCCGTGCACGCCCGGCACGCCGAGGCCGGACGGCTGCTGCACGAGGGGCTGGCCGAGCTCGGGCTGGAGCTCTTCGCCGCGGAAGGCCACCGGCTACCGGAGCTCACGACGGTGAAGGTGCCCGAGGGCGTCGACCCGGCCGCCGTCCGCGCGGAGCTGCTCGAGCGGTACGACCTGGAGATCGGCGCGGGTGCCGGAGCGTACGCCGCCACCGTCTGGCGGATCGGGCTGATGGGCCCGAACGCGTCGCCCGCCAGGGTCGGCCTCGTGCTGGCCGCGCTGGAGGACGTCCTGGGCCGCTAGTGCCGGGATGGCGTACCGGCCGGCGCGGAGTGGCCGGACCGGACATCCCGCGGGATCGCGGGACTCGGGCAGGCTCCGTCCGGAACCCGAGGAGGAGCCATGACGACGACCCCGTACTGGATCGCGGGCCGGCCGGCGACCGGAACCGATGTGCTGGAGGTGCGGTCGCCCTTCGACGGCGCGCTCGCCGGCCGCACGACGAACGCGACCGCGGAGGACGTCGAGGCCGCGGTCTCCGCCGCCCACGACGCCCGGGCCGCCTGCGCGGCGACCCCGGCGCACGTGCGGGCGGCTGCGCTGGACCACGTGTCCCGCCGGCTCGCCGAGCGCGCCGAGGAGGTCGCCGCGCTGATCACCGCGGAGTCGGGCAAGCCCCTGAAGTGGGCCCGCTCGGAGGCCACCCGGGCGGTCTCCACCTTCCGGTGGGGTGCCGAGGAGGCCCGCCGGTGGTCGGGCACGCTGCAGCGGCTGGACACCGACCCGGCCGCCAGCGGCCGGATGGCGCTCGTGCGCCGCGCCCCGCGCGGCCCGGTCCTGGGCATCGCGCCGTTCAACTTCCCCTTGAACCTGGTCGCCCACAAGGTCGCCCCGGCGATCGCGGTCGGCGCCCCGATCGTGCTCAAGCCCGCCCCGGCGACGCCGCTGAGCGCCCTGCTGCTCGGCGAGATCCTGGCCGAGACCGACCTGCCGGCCGGCTCGTGGTCGGTGCTCCCGGTGCCGAACGAGGTGGCTGCGCAGCTGGTAGGCGATCCGCGCCTGCCGGTCGTCTCGTTCACCGGCTCGGTGCCGGTGGGCTGGTCGATCCGCGAGTCCGCCCCGCGCAAGCACGTCACCCTGGAGCTCGGCGGCAACGCGGCGGCGGTGGTCGCCCCCGACCAGGACGACGCGGCGCTGGACTGGGCGGCCACCCGCATCGCCACCTTCGCGATGTACCAGGCCGGGCAGTCCTGCGTGTCGGTGCAGCGGGTGCTCGCCCACCGCGACGTCGCCGCCGGGCTCACCGACCGGGTGGTCGAGGCGGTGGGGAAGCTGGTCACCGGAGACCCGACCGACAGCGCGACCGACGTCGGCCCGCTGATCGACGAGCAGGCCGCCCGCCGGGTGGAGAGCTGGGTCGACGAGGCCGTGGCCGCGGGCGGCCGCCTCCTCGCCGGTGGGACCCGCGACGGGGCGTCGTACGCCCCGACCGTGCTCGCCGACGTCCCGGTGGACGTGAAGGTGTCCTGCGAGGAGGTCTTCGGCCCGGTCGTCGTCCTCGACACCGTCGACTCCCTGGACGAGGCCTTCGCGCGGGTGAACGACAGCCGCTTCGGCCTGCAGGCCGGCGTCTTCACCCGGGATCTGCAGGTGGCCTTCCGCGCGGCCCAGGTGCTCGAGGTCGGGGGAGTGGTGATCGGTGACGTGCCCAGCTTCCGCGCCGACCAGATGCCCTACGGCGGCGTGAAGGACTCCGGCACCGGCCGCGAGGGTGTGCGCGCCGCGATGGAGGACCTCACGGAGGAGCGCGTCCTCGTGCTCACCGGCATCGATCTCTGAACCCGCTGGAGACGGCGAGGCCCCGGTCCTCTCGGACCGGGGCCTCGCTGCGTCGGGGCGGTCAGGACTCGATGTTGGCCATGACGTGCTTGACCCGGGTGTAGTCCTCGAGCCCGTAGAGGGAGAGGTCCTTGCCGTAGCCGGAGTGCTTGAACCCGCCGTGCGGCATCTCGGCGACCAGCGGGATGTGCGCGTTGATCCACACGCAGCCGAAGTCCAGCCGCTTGCTCATCCGCATCGCGCGGCCGAAGTCCCTGGTCCACACGCTGGAGGCCAGGCCGAGCTCCACACCGTTCGCCCAGCGCACCGCCTCGTCCTCGTCGGTGAACCGCTGCACGGTGATGACCGGGCCGAAGATCTCCCGCTGCACCATCTCGTCGTCCTGCCGCAGCCCGGCGACGACGGTGGGCTCGACGAAGAAACCCCGGTCGCCCTGCCGGCGGCCACCCGCGGTGACCTCCGCGTGGCCGGGCGCCCGGTCCAGGAACCCGGTGACGTGGGCCAGCTGGTTGGCGTTGTTCACCGGCGGCACCATGGCGTCCTCGTCCTCGGCGCCCTTCTCGTACGTGGTGGCCGTGCTCCGGGCCTGCTCGGTCAGCGCCGCCACGAAGTCGTCGTGGATGCCGGGGCCGGCCAGCACCCGGGACGCGGCGGTGCAGTCCTGCCCGGCGTTGAAGTAGCCGGCCACGGCGATCGCCTCGGCGGCGGCCTCGAGGTCGGCGTCGTCGAAGACGACGACCGGCGCCTTGCCGCCGAGCTCCAGGTGCACCCGCTTGACGTCCCGCGCAGCGGCTCCGGCCACCTCCATGCCCGCGCGGACCGAGCCGGTGATCGCCACCAGCTGGGGCGTCGGGTGCTCCACCAGCGCCCGGCCGGTGTCCCGGTCCCCGCAGACGACGTTCAGGACGCCCGGCGGGAGGATGTCGGCGGCGAGCTCAGCCAGCCGGAGCGTGGTCACCGGCGTGGTGTCCGACGGCTTGAGGACGACGGTGTTGCCCGCCGCGAGCGCCGGGGCGATCTTCCAGACCGCCATCATCATCGGGTAGTTCCAGGGCGTCACCTGACCGACGACGCCGATCGGCTCGCGGCGGATCCAGCTGGTGTGCCCGGCCATGTACTCGGCTGCGGCCTTGCCCTCCAGGGTCCGGGCGGCACCGGCGAAGAACCGGATCTGGTCGACCATCGGGGGGATCTCCTCCGACGCGGTCAGCCCGATCGGCTTGCCGGTGTTGCGGCTCTCCAGTGCGATGAGTTCCTCGGCGTGCTCCTCCACCGCGTCGGCCAGCCGCAGCAATGCCCGCTGCCGCTCCGAGGGCGTGGTGTCGCGCCAGGTCTCGAACGCATCGGCGGCGGTGCGGTAGGCCCGGTCGACGTCCTCGGGCCCGGAGACCGGCGCGGAGGCGAAGACCTCGCCGGTGCTCGGGTCGACCAGGTCCATGCGTCGGCCGTCGGTGGTGTCGGTCTGCTGCCCACCGACGAAGTTCTTCAGTTCCAGCTTCTCGGTCACGACTGATTCCTATCGGTCGGAAGTGCCTGCGCGCTAGTCTTCGCGGCGCGCAGCCGGGATGTGAACGGGATCCGTAGGTCGCTGGCCGTCCGGGACGCGCGGGCCGGGGGGCGGCGCCGTCCTACAGGGGTGGCGGCGTCGGTGCGCTCTCGCGCTCCACCTCGGCCAGGAGCTCCGAGCCGGTCACCACCTTCTCGGCGAAGTGGTGGTGCATCCACTCGAGGTGGTCCTGCCGGCTGCGCATGATGCGCAACGTGTCCCAGTTGGGGAACACCTGCTGGAGGACGTGCACCTCCATCAGCCGGGGGTCGACCTCGTAGACGTGCTCGAACGTCGTCCGGGCGACCTCGCTGACCCGCTGCGCCGCGGGCGGCGTGTGCTGGTCGGCGAAGCGGTACGGCGCGGTCGCGGCCGGGCCCGGGTCCTGCTCCTGGTCAACGTCCCTCATCGGTCGTGTCCCTCCCGTACGCGCGGTCCAGCAGGTACTTGCCGGGGTTCATGATGTTGTTCGGGTCGAGCGCGCGCTTGACGTCGAGCATCACGTCGAACCCCTTGCCGAGTTCCTGGGGGAGCAGATCGACCTCGCCCTCCCGGCAGGACCCGTGGCAGGCGCTCATCGACCCGCCGTGCGCGAGCGCCACCGCCGCGATCTCCCGCTTGGCCTGCACCCAGGCCGCCCAGGCCGCGTCGTCGAGGCGCTGCTCCCAGATACCGACGTCGATCTCGGTGAGGTAGTCCACCCCGGTGGCCGCCGAGGTGTAGGCGAACATGCCCCAGTCGTCGAAGACGTCGGTCTTGCGCCGCAGGTCGGCCAGGATCTTGTGCCAGGCACGGCTGACCGCGGGCACGTTCGAGAAGTTGACCGCGGCGTCCTCGCAGTGCCAGGACATGGGGATGACCTGGCCGTCCTTGGTGCGGCCGTGCAGGGGCGTGGCGTACCGGTCGTGCCGGGCCGCCCAGTCGCCCTCGGAGATCTCGTCGCCGAGGTAGCGGGCCCCGTGCTCCTTCGCGATGCGGAACAGCCGCTTCCCCCCGGCGCGGACCTCGTCCTCGTAGCCGTACATCACCGAGCAGACCAGCGCCCGGACGTCCGCCGGCTGCGGGATGTAGGCCTCGTCGTCGCGCCGCAGGTAGGCGACCTTGTGCTCGTCGAACAGGACGGCGCCGGCGAAGGTCGCCACCCCGGCGCGGGCCAGGGCACCCGTGCAGGCGTGCGCGTTCTCGTAGTTGTCGAACGCCCAGAACGGGGAGAGCTCGGCCTCCGGCTTGGGGAACAGCTTGAGCGTGGCCTTGGTCGCGATGCCCAGCGTGCCCTGGTGGCCCATGAACAGGTGCTTGAGCTGGTAGCCGCTCGAGCTCTTGCTGATCTTCCCCCCGATGCCGTCACCGACGTGCAGGACCTCGCCGGTGGGGAGCACGTGGTCGAAGCTGAGCACCAGGTCCCGGGTGTGGCCGTAGCGCGAGCCGATCAGCGACCAGCCGCTGGTGCCGATCCGCCCGCCGACCAGCGAGCACGGGTAGGACGCCGGGTCGTCGGGGTAGAACAGCCCGTGCTGCGCGAGCCGCTCGTTCAGCTTGAGCATGCTGATCCCGGTGCCCACCGTCACCGTGCGGTTGACCAGGTCCAGCTCGTGGATCTGGTTCATCTTCTTGACGTCGACGACGATGCCGCGCCGCATGGGCACCGCGCCGTCGGTCAGCCCGGTGCCGCCGTCCCGGGGGACGACCGGGATGCGGAGGTCGTTGGCGATCCGCACGACGGCGGCGACCTGCTCCGTCGTCCGCGGCATCACCACGACGTCGGGCACCCGCTCCGACCAGCGGTGCACCGGGAACGGTGCGGGGACGCGGGCCCGGTTGTAGCGGTCGGTCTTCGCCAGCAGGATCTGGTCGTCGTCCAGGACCGGCCGCAGGGCGGAGACGAGCTGGTGCAGCCGGTCGTCGCTGAGCGGCTCGGTGGTGAACGGCGCCGGTTCGGTGATCGTCATGGTCAGTGCCCTCCGCACCCGCAGCCGCCGTTGCCCGATCCCCCGGAACCGCAGCCGCCGCCGCAGCCACCCCCACCGCAGCCACCGGAGCTGCCGCGGGTCCGCCGCGCCCGCCCGGGCACGCCGGTGCGTTCCTGCGCCAGCCGGCGGTCGCCGACGTCCCCGCGGGAACCGCCGACCGTGATCCCGAGCGACTGGGCGAACAGCTCGTGCAGGTCGACGACGTCGATGTCCTCGGCGTCGCCGGCCTCCGACAGCGGTCGCTCCGACCACGGGCAGGCGCTGACCACGGTGTCGACGTCGAGCTCCGCGGCCCGCTCCAGGCGCAGCGCGCTGATCTTCCGCGTCAGCTCCGGCTTCTCGATCGGCAGGCCGCCACCGCCACCGGAGCAGTAGGACCACTGGGTCACCCGGTCGACGTCCTCGAACCGCAGCCCGGGGATCGCCCGCAGCAGCTCCCGCGGCTCGGCCCAGATGCCCTTGCGCTTGTTGAGCCGGCACGGGTCGTGGTAGGTGATCGCCCGGTCGACCGGGAACGACGGGGTCAGCTTCCCTTCGCGCAGGAGCTGGGCCAGCACCTCGATCACGAGGACGACCTCGATGTCGAACTCCTCGCCGAAGTACTTCGGGTAGTCCTCGGTGAAGCTGATGTAGTCGTGCGGGTCGAGCACGAGCACGCGCGTGGTGCCGGTGGCCCGCCAGTTGTCCAGGTTGTGCCGGGCGAAGCGCTGCGCCTGCTCGGCGTAGCCCATCTCGGCGGCCGGCCCGCCGCAGCACCACTGCTCGCCCATGAGGCCGAACTCGTAGCCCGCCAGCTGCAGCATCTGTGCCACCGCGCGCGGCACCGAGGTGCGGTAGAAGGCCGCCTCGCAGTCGACGAACAGGACGGTCTCGCCGCCGATCGGGATGTCGAGCCCCTCGGCCCAGTCCCGGACCTTCTCCTGGCTGACCGGCGTCTCGCCCAGCACCGGCTCGTGGGTGCGCAGGTCGGTGCGCTCGTTCCAGCTCTGCCAGCCCGGCTGGTGCACACCGCTCTCGACGGCGAGCGAGCGCACCGCCTTCACCACGTCCACCGTCCGCGTGCGGAAGCGGTAGAAGTCGCCGGTGAAGAGCGTGTTGGGGCACCGCAGCTCGCAGGCGCCGCACTGGGTGCAGTTGACGTAGTCGGCGGCGATGTCCTCGATGGACAGCTCGCCGCGCTCCATCGCCACGACGTTGGCGTGGAAGGCCGTGGGGGTCCACGACTCGTTGCGCTCGACCTGGGTGACCGGGCAGACCTCGCGGCAGAACTTGTGGCCCGAGGAGAAGCAGTTGTACGAGGTGTTGCGCCACTGCTCGACGAACGCGGCCGTCCTCGGGTCCTGCACCGGCGGTGGGACCGGTCCGGCGAGCGTCTCGGGGAACTCCGCCAGTTCGGGCGAGTTGGAGGGGGCCCCGGGGGTGAACGGTTCGGAGAGGGCGTCGACCCGGGGGGCCTGCCCGGGTGCCCGTTCGGGCTGGACCTGTGTCACTGCGGTGCTCCTCGTCACAGGAAGGCTGGGGCGTGCGTCACAGTAGCCACCAAAACCTATGGAATCAACGGTTAAGCCCGCGGGCGGTGGGTGGGAGACTTCCGGTCATCCCGGACCGAGGAGGCGGACGTGCAGTTGCTCAGCGGTGACGCGCGGCGCGCGGTCTTCGCCCCGCTCGACGACGGCGCCCTGCGCAGCGAGGCCGTGGTGCGGCGCGTCGGGAGTGCGATCGCGCTCGGGCTCCTGGGTGACGGCGAGCAGCTCCCGACCGAGACCGACCTGGCGACGATGCTCAACGTCTCCACGGTGACCCTGCGGGAGGCGCTGGCCGAGCTGCGGAAGCTCGGGCTGGTCGAGACCCGCCGCGGCCGCGGCGGTGGCAGCTTCGTGCGGGCGCGCGAGGACGTGCTGGCGGGGCTGGCCGAGGCCCGGCTGGCCGAGCTCGGCACCGCGGACCTGCGGGAGCTCGGGGACGTCCACGGGGCCGTCGCGGCGACCGCCGCCCGGCTGGCCGCCGCGCGTGCCTCCCGCACCGAGATCGCCCGCCTCCGGGACATCGTCGACCGGCTGGCCGAGGCGGACTCCGTCACCGGGCAGCGGCGGGCGGAGGGGCGCTTCTACGTCGAGCTGGCCGCCTGCGCGCAGTCGGTGCGGCTGACGATGCAGGAGATGGACCTGCACCTCGAGCTCGGCCAGCTGCCGTGGCCCCCGGCGCACGCCCCGGAGCTGCTGGGGGTCATCGTCGCCGGGCACCGGGCCGTCGTGGACGCCGTCGAGGCGCGCGACCCGGCCGGCGCACGGGCGCGGGCGGAGCAGCACATCGAGACGCGGACGCTCTGGTCGATCGAGCTGCGCCTGCGGCTGCCCGGTGCGGACGCAGCGGCCGACCGCCCGCGGGAGGTCTCGTGACCCCCGCGCCTGCGGCGGAGGCCCCGCGGGTGGCCGCGGCCGTCGCGGAGGTGGTGGAGCGGGTCTTCGGCACCGTCGGCACCGTGCGCGCCGAGGCGCTGCGGCCCGGCGCGCGGGAGGGCTTCCTGACCCGGGGGCCGGTGCTCGCCGACGACGTCCGCGAGCTCCTCCGGGAGTCGGACCAGCTCGCCGTCGGTCTCGGCCTGGTCGTCGCGCCCCGCCCCGAGCGCGGGCTCCCGCTGCGTCTGGAGTGGTGGCAGGTCGACCCCGATGGCGGCCGGTTGCGTTCGCTCGAGCCGGACCTGAAACCGACCAGCCTGGGGTACTACGACTACACCGCGGCCGAGTGGTTCGACGTGCCGCGCCGGACCGGGCGCCGGCACGTGGTCGGCCCCTACGTCGACGTGCACGGCACCGGCCGCTACCTCCTGACCCTGACCGAGCCGGTGGTGGTCGACGGCGAGTTCGCCGGCGTGGCCGGCGCCGACGTCCCCGTGCGCAGCTTCGAGGCGCACCTGCTGCGCGTCCTCGGCCGGCTCCCGGCACCGTTCGTCCTGGTCGACGAAGAGGGTCGCATCGTCCTCTCGACGGCCGCCCGCTGGCTGGTGGGCGGGCTGCTGCCGGCCGGTGCCGCGGCGGCCGGCCCGGTCGTCGAGGTCCCCGGTACGCCGTGGCGCGTGGTCCCGGCGGACGGCGGCAGCGTCCTCACCGCCTGAGCGGCGTGGCGGGACGAGCCCGCGCTCGCGTGCTCTTGTCCTCTGAACTCTGGCTCTATAGGTTTCCTCGACATCGTGACCTCGGACACAGCCGTGTCCGTGGACGGCCCGTCGCCCGCACCCGAGGAGAACCCCGTGACCCGACCCGGTGCACCCACCGGTACCAGCGACGACGACGCGCAGCTCGCCGCGCTCGGCTACACCGGCGAGTTCCATCGCAGCATGGGCCTGTGGGCCAACATGGCGCTCGGGTTCACGTACCTGTCGCCGCTGGTCGGCGTGTACTCGCTGTTCGCCTACAGCCTCTCCATCGGCGGGCCGCCCGCCATCTGGTGGATCGTCATCGTCGGCGCCGGCCAGCTGATGGTGTCCCTGGTGTTCGGCGAGGTCGTGTCCCAGTACCCGCTCGCCGGCGGCATCTACCCGTGGACCCGGCGGCTGTGGGGCCGGCGCTACGCGTGGATCGTCTCGTGGATCTACATCTGGGCGATCATCGTGACCGTCACGGCGGTGGCCGAGTTCGGCGGCGGCTTCGTGGCCGCGCTGTTCGACCTGGAGGCGACCTCGGGCGTCGTGCTGCTCACCGCGGTCGCCCTGCTCGTGGTGGCCTTCGCCGTCAACTACAGCGGCACCCGCACGCTGGCGCGGATCGCGCAGATCGGCCTGGCCGCGGAGCTCATCGGCGTCATCGCGCTCGGCCTGTTCCTGCTGCTGTTCCGCCGCGAGCAGCCGTTCTCGGTCTTCTTCGACACGCTCGGTGCCGGTGGGGGCGACGGGTACCTCGGGGTGTTCCTCGCCGCGTCGCTGTCCGGGCTGTTCCTGTTCTACGGCTTCGAGGCCTGCGGCGACGTCGCCGAGGAGGTCGCCGACCCGACCCGGCAGATCCCGCGCGCGATGATCCTGACCATCCTGGTCGGCGGGGTCTCCGGCCTGCTGTCCTACGCCGGCTACGTGCTCGCCGCGCCGGATCTGCAGGCGATCGTGAACGGGGAGGACGCCGACCCGATCCCGTCGATCCTCGAGAGCTCCCTGGGAACGGCCGGGTCGAAGGTCTTCCTGGTCGTCATCGTGATCGCGTTCCTGTCCTGCGTGCTGTCCCTGCAGGCCGCCGGCAGCCGGCTGCTCTACGCGTTCGCCCGCGACCGCATGCTGCCGGCGAGCGGGTGGCTGGCCCGCGTCTCACCGACGCACGCCGTCCCCATCAACGCGCTGCTGGTCGTCTGCGTCGTGCCGGTGCTGATCGCGGTGTTCGTCTACTTCCAGGAGGACATCCTGGCCCGCGTCACCGCCTTCGCCGTCCTCGGCATCTACGTCTCCTTCCAGGCCGTGGTGCTGGCCGCGCTGCGGCAGCGGCTCAAGGGCTGGCGGCCGGCCGGTCTCTGGAACCTGGGGACCGCCGGACTCGTGGTCAACGTCCTCGCGCTGGCCTACGGGATCTTCGCCATCGTCCTGCTGATCAAGCCCGCACCCGGCACGGAGACCTTCCTCGACCGCTGGATCGTCGCCATCGGGCTGGCCGTCGTCGCAGGCAGCGGGCTGCTGTACCTGTTCCTGGCCCGGCCGGACCGGCATTCTTCGCACATCCCGGAAGGTGATGCCCGGGAGGTGGCCGCACAGCTCCAGCAGATCCGGCGCGAGAGCCGCGCCCAGGTGACCGAGGAGATCCGATGAAGTTCAGTTACGCGATGCTGCCCGACTACCCCCTCGAGGAGTCGCTCCGGGCGATCAGGCTGGCCGACGAGCTCGGCTTCCACGCCGTCTACGCGGCCGACGAGACCTGGCACAAGGACCTCTGGCTGATCTTCGCCGCCGCGGCCGCCCAGACCTCGCGGGTGCGGATGGGGCCCAGCGTCTCGGCGGTGACCCTGCGCGAGCCGACGTTGATCGCGCAGGCCGCCGCAACGCTCGACGAGCTGACCGGTGGCCGTGCGGAGGTCGTGCTCTCCAGCGGCAACTTCGGCCTGCTCGCCCAGTACAAGACGGACTGGACGAAGACCAAGCCGCTGTCGCGGGTCATCGAGGGCGTCAAGGTGATGCGCACGTTCCTCGACGACGGCGCGATCACCTTCGACGGGGAGTTCTTCTCCTACGAGGGCCTGTTCACCTTCGCCCGGCCGGTGCAGGAGCGGCTGCCGGTGAAGATGGGGGCGATGCGGGGTCCGAAGTCCTTCGAGGCCGCGGCCGAGCACTCCGACGGCTGCCACCACGCGCTGAGCTACACGCGCGAGGCCTACGAGTACGCCGCCGAGCACCTGCGCATCGGTGCCGAGCGGGCCGGCAAGGACTGGACGACGCTGGACTTCGGAGCCTGGGTCGTGGTCGCCGTCGGCCGGGACTCGGCGGCGGCCAAGGACGCGGCCCGGAGCATGGTCGGCATCTACGCCTCCTCGATGCCGGCCGAGCAACTGCAGCGCAACGGCGTGGACCCGGACAGCCTCAAGCCGATCATCGACGCGATCGCCGGCGGCGACCTCGCCCGGGGCATCGAGCTGACCAGCCCGGAGCTCGCCGACAAACTGTCCTTCGCCGGCACGCCGGAGGAGGTGACGGCGAAGATCAAGGAGATCGAGCCCGCCGGCGTCAACCACGTCGTCGCCGCCCTCACCGACGCATCCCTGGTCAAGGCGTTCACCGGCCGCGAGCTGCCCGGGGTCGCCACCGTGGAGGAGCAGCTGCAGCTGCTGCACGACGAGGTCATGCCCGCGTTCGCGTAGCCTCTGCCGCGGCGTCCGGGGCCCGGCCCACCCAGCACGGGGTGGACCGGGCCCCTGCACGTCCGCGCTGCGCCCAGCACCCCGTCCCGGCCGGAGGACCCCCGTCATGACGTCCGCGATCCCCGTCAACGCCTACGAGCCGGGCCAGGAGCGGCCGGCGCGGTCGCTGACCATGTTCGGGCCGGACTTCCCGTTCGCCTACGACGACTGGCTGGCGCACCCGGCGGGCCTGGGCCGGCTGCCGGAGGCCGCACTGGGCACCGAGGTGGCGGTCATCGGCGGCGGGCTCTCGGGGATCGTGACCGCGTACGAGCTGATGCGACTGGGCCTGCGCCCGGTCGTCTACGAGGCGCACGAGATCGGTGGCCGGCTGCGCTCGGTGGGCTTCGACGGCCACCCCGGCGTCGTCGCCGAGATGGGCGCCATGCGCTTCCCGCCGACGTCGACCGCCCTGTTCCACTACGTGCGCGCCCTGGGCCTGGCGACCGAGCGGTTCCCCAACCCGCTCGACGTCGCGACGCCGAGCACGGTCGTCGATCTGAAGGGGGAGACCCACTACGCCCGCACCCTGGACGACCTGCCGCCGGTCTACCGCGAGGTCGCCGACGCCTGGCACCAGACCCTCGTCGAGGGGGCGCGGCTGGCGGAGATGCAGGACGCGATCCGCACGCGGGACGTCGTCACGATCAAGAAGCTGTGGGACGAGCTGGTCGAGCGGCTCGACGACACCACCTTCTACGGGTTCCTGGCCGCCTCGCCGGCGTTCCGCTCGTTCCGGCACCGTGAGATCTTCGGCCAGGTCGGCTTCGGTACCGGCGGCTGGGACACCGACTACCCCAACTCGATCCTCGAGATCCTGCGCGTGGTCTACACCGCCGCCGACGACGACCACCTGAGCATCGTGGGCGGCAGCCAGCAGCTGCCCGTGGGCCTGTGGCACGCGGCGCCCGCCGATCCCGCGCACTGGCCGGCCGGCACGACCCTGGCCTCCCTCCACCCCGGCGGGCGACCGCTGCCGCGGGTGACCCGGCTGCACCGCACCGCGCCGCACCACCTCACGGTCACCGCCGGCGACGGCTCGATCCGGACCTACCCGGCCGCGGTCTTCACGGCGCAGAGCTGGATGCTGCTCTCCCGGATCTCCTGCGACGAGGACCTGTTCCCGATCGACCACTGGACGGCGATCGAACGGACCCACTACATGGGGTCCACCAAGCTGTTCTGCCTCGTGGACCGCCCGTTCTGGCAGGACGTCGACCCGGCCACCGGCCGGGACCGCATGAGCATGACGCTCACCGACCGCATGACCCGCGGCACCTACCTGCTCGACCAGGGGAAGGGCCGCCCCGGGCTGATCTGCCTGTCGTACACGTGGGCCGACGACTCGCTCAAGTGGCTGCCCCTGTCCGCGCAGGACCGGATGGAGGTCATGCTGGCCTCGCTGCGCCAGATCTACCCCGACGTGGACCTGCGCCGGCACGTCATAGCCTCACCGGTCACCGTCTCGTGGGAGTCCGAGCCCGATTTCATGGGCGCGTTCAAGGCCAACCTGCCCGGCCACTACCGCTACCAGCGGCGGCTGTTCACGCACTTCATGCAGGACGAGCTGCCGGAGCGCTTCCGGGGGCTGTTCCTCGCCGGCGACGACATCTCCTGGACGGCGGGCTGGGCGGAGGGGGCGGTGCAGACGGCGCTCAACGCGGTGTGGGGCGTGCTCCACCACCTCGGTGGCCGGACGCACCCGGGCAACCCGGGGCCCGGGGACCTGTTCCAGGATCTGGCGCCGGTGCGCCTGCCCGAGTAGAAGGACCACCCTTCCCCCCACACCTCGCTCCGCTCGGCGCGGGCCCCTGAAGGGTGGCCGTTCCATCCCGTCACCACGCTCGGCGCGGGCCCCTGAAGGGTGGCCGTTCCATCCCGTCACCACGCTCGGATCAAGCCGTGGGCGGGTGCAGGGCCAGCCAGAGCTCGGCGCGGACGGCGGGGTCGTCCAGATCGCGGCCGAGCAGCTCCGCCGCCCGCCGGATGCGCTTGCGCATGGTGTGGCGGTGCACGCCGAGCCGGGCGGCCGCGGGCTCCCACTGGCCGTGGCAGGACAGCCAGATCCGCAGGGAGTCGACCAGGTCCCCGGGCCCGGCCCGGTCCGCGGCCACGAGCGGCGCCAGCGTCGCCTCGGCGAACGCCGACGTGGCAGCCGGGTCCAGCAGGGCACCCAGCCCGCGACCGGCCAGGTCGGCGAAGGCGGTGGCCGCGTGCCCGCCCGCCCGGCCGTGCTCGGCGGCCTGGCGGGCCTGCCGCACGCCGTCGGCCAGCCGCGGCCACGGCACCGGCTCGGCGGTGCCCAGGACGGCGCCGGCGACGCCGCCGGTCAGGCCCGTCGACCGATCCGCGAGCTTCCCGCCGCCGGCCACCAGGATCACCAGGGCGCCGTCGAGGTCCGCGGCGAAGAGCGTCTCCCCGGCATGGGCGGCGGCGTCCCCGGCGGAGTCCACGGCGGCGGCGCGCTGGTCCGCACCGCCCAGCACCACCAGCGGTCGGACCGGCGCATCGGGCAGCCGTTCGCCCAGCTCGCCGAGGACCGAGCCGACCAGGGCATCCTGACCCTCGAGCAGCAGCCGCAGCAGCGCGGCGCGCAGGAGCGCCGTGGCGCCGTCGAGGGCGCGGGACTGCTCCAGCCGCAGGGTCAGCAGCAGGGCGGCGGCGTTGACCACCGAGCGGTCCGCCGCGGGGAAGGGGCCCCGCCGGCCGACGGCCAGGAAGCCGCGGGCGCGTGCGCCGGTGCCCAGCGACTGGAGGAGGACCACGTCCTCGGGCCGGGTGAGCGCCGCACCGGCCGGCGGCCGCGCGGCGCGCAGCCGGTCGATCGCCGGGACCAGGTCGCCCGCCCGCTGCAGGGCGGACCGGGGCGCGGCCTGCAGCGGCGTCCCGGCGGCGTCCACGAGCAGCGCCCAACCCCCCAGGTGGCGCGCCAGCCGCTCCACCACCGCCGCCGGCGCCCCCGTGCCCAGCGTCGCGCGGGTCAGCTCCTGCTGGACCGCGGCTGCCTTCGCCACCGCGGCGTACTCGTCGGCGGCCAGGGCTGCCGAGACGGTTCGGGACAGTGCGATGAACGGCGTCCGGCGGGGGACCTCGAGCACGGCGAGGCCGCGCTCGTCGGCCGCGCGGACCAGTTCCCGGGGCACGTGCGGGTGGCTGAGCCCGGTGCCCAGGCCGAGGGCGGCCACCCCGGCTCCGGCCAGCCGGTCGACGTACTCGAGGCAGCGGTCGCCGTCGGGGGTCAGCGGGAGGCCGGTGGTCAGCAGGAGCTCACCGCCCTCGAGGAACGGGGCCGGGTCGGCGAGCTCGCTGACGTGCACCCAGGACAGCCGCCGGTCCACCGGGGCCGAGCGGGTGTGCAGGGTGAGACCGAGAGCGGGGTGGCCCAGCAGGGTGGCGACGGTGACCGGCACGGGCAGACCTTCGACGAAGCGGACACTCCGACGCCTCCCGGGCGCCGGAGTGGACAGTACCGCCGCGGGGCGGGGCGGCGGACCCTGGACACCGCTCGTCCCCCTCCCGGGGGGCGCGCGACCCATTCCCGAGGAGGACCGATGACCGACGTGCTGGCCGGACCCCGGAGCGTTCCCCAGGAGCGCCGGCTGGTCACCGAGCTGCCCGGCCCCCGCTCGCGGGAACTGGCTGCTCGTCGCGCGGCCGCGGTGTCCGCCGCCGTGGGCGGCACCGTGCCCTGCTACGTCGAGCGCGCCGAAGGAGCCGTGGTCGTCGACGTCGACGGCAACGCGCTGATCGACCTCGGCGCGGGCATCGCCGTGGTCAACGTCGGCCACGCCGCACCCGAGGTGGTGGCCGCGGTGTCCGACCAGGTCGCCGCGTTCTCCCACACCTGCTTCATGGTGAACCCCTACGAGGGCTACGTCGCCGTGTGCGAGGAGCTGGCGCGGATCACCCCGGGCGACCACGCCAAGAAGTCGGCGCTGTTCAACTCCGGCGCCGAGGCGGTCGAGAACGCGGTCAAGATCGCTCGGCACGCCACCGGGCGTTCGGCGATCGTCGTGTTCGACCACGCCTACCACGGCCGCACGAACCTCACGATGGCGCTGACGGCGAAGAACATGCCGTACAAGCACGGCTTCGGGCCGTTCGCCTCCGACATCTACCGGGTGCCGATGTCCTACCCGTACCGCGACGAACCGGGGATCACCGGCGCGCAGGCCGCGGCCCGCGCGATCGCGGTCATCGAGGCCCAGGTCGGCGCGGACGAGGTCGCGGCCGTGCTGATCGAGCCGATCCAGGGCGAGGGTGGCTTCGTCGTCCCCGCCGACGGGTTCCTCCCCGCGATCGCCGACTGGTGCCGGCAGTCGGGCGCGCTGTTCGTGGCCGACGAGATCCAGACCGGCTTCTGCCGGACCGGCAGCTGGTTCGCCTGCGAGGCCGAGGGCGTCGTCCCGGACCTGATCACGACGGCGAAGGGCATCGCCGCCGGCCTGCCGCTGTCGGCGGTGACCGGGCGCGCGGAGATCATGGACGCCGTCCACACCGGGGGTCTCGGCGGCACCTACGGCGGCAACCCGGTCGCCTGCGCCGCCGCGCTGGCGACCATCCGCACCATGCGCGAGCAGGACCTCGCCGGCGCCGCGCGCGCCATCGAGGCGACCATGGTGCCGCGGCTGCGGGCGCTGGCCGACCGCACCGGGGTCATCGGCGACGTCCGCGGGCGAGGGGCCATGCTCGCCGTCGAGCTGGTCCGTCCCGGCACCACCGAGCCGGACGCCGAGCTGGCCGGCCGGATCGCGAAGGCCTGCCACGCGCAGGGGGTGATCGTGCTGACCGCCGGCACGTTCGGCAACGTGCTGCGCTTCCTGCCCCCGCTGGTCATCGGGCAGGAGCTGCTCGCCGACGCGCTCGACGTCCTCGACGCCGCCTTCGCCGAGCAGGTCGCGGCCCGGTGAGGCCGTCCCGTGCGGCGCCCCTGCGGACGCCGCACGGGAGGCAGCCCTCTGGCCGGTCGAGGGCCGGCACCGACAGCAGGAGGAGACCCATGCGCGTCGCGCTGTTCCAGGGGCCGGCGGAGACGCCGGATGCCGAGGCGGGGCTGGCCGCGATCGCCGACGCCGCCCGGCGCGCGGCCGAGGCCGGCGCCCGGCTGCTGGTCGCGCCGGAGATGTCGGTGACCGGCTACGCGATCGGTGCCGAGCGGGTGACCGCGCTGGCCGAGCCCGTGCCCGGCGCCTACACCGAGCGGATGGCCGCCGTCGCCGTGGAGACGGGCGTGGCGATCGCGTTCGGACAGCCCGAGCGGACGGCCTCCGGCATCGCCAACTCGGTGCAGGTCGTCGACCGGGACGGCACGCTGCTCGCCGGCTACCGGAAGGCGCACCTCTTCGGCGACCTCGATCGCGAATGCTTCGTCGCCGGCGACGTGGGGGTCGTCCAGTTCTCCCTCGACGGCGTCGTCGTCGGCCTGCTCATCTGCTACGACGTGGAGTTCCCCGAGGCGGTCCGGGCGCACGCGGTGGCGGGAACCGAGCTGCTGGTGGTCCCGACCGGACTGATGGATCCCTACGGCGCCGTGAGCTCGCTGCTCGTGCCGGCGCGGGCGCTGGAGAGCCAGCTCTTCGTCGCCTACGTCAACCGGATCGGCCGCGAGGGCGGCTACACCTACTGCGGCTCCAGCTGCGTGATCGGCCCGGACGGCACCGAGTTGGCCCGGGCCGGGCTGGGGGAGGAGCTGCTGGTCGCCGACGTCGACCCGGCTGCCCTGGCGCCCTCCCGCGCGCTGAACCCCTACCTCCGCGACCGCCGTCCCGAGCTGTACGCCGCGCCGCCGGCCTGAGCGCCGGGACGGGAGGGCGTTCAGCCGCCCTCGCGCATCCCCCAGGGGGAGCCGTAGGCGGTGAGCAGGTCGAGGAAGGGGACGGCGTCGAAGGCCTCCGGGCCCAGGACGCCGGCGCCCTGCCACCGGCCGGTGGCGAGGAGCTCGAGGGCCACCACCGGGTTGACCGCGGTCTGCCAGACGACGGCCTGGGTCCCGTACTCCGTCATGGACCAGGCGTTGTCCACGACGTGGTACAGGTAGACCTCACGCGGGTTGCCGTCGCGGCCGGTGCCGCGCACCCACAGGCCCGCGCACGTCTTGCCGGTCATCAGCCCGCCGAGTCCGGCGGGGTCGGGCAGGGTGGCGGCGACGACGTCACGTGGCGCGACCTCCACATCACCGACCCGCACCGGGGTGGTCGAGTCCAGGCCCGTCTTGTGCAGCGCCTTGAGGACGTCGATGAACTCCGTCCCGAGCCCGTACTTGAACGTCACCCGCCGCGCGTCGACCCACCGCGGCATGAGGACGACCTCCTCGTGCTCCACGTTGACGCACTCGACCGGGCCGATCCCCTCGGGGAAGTCGAAGACCTCCGGCTCGCTGAACGGTTCGGTGGTGAACCAGCCGCGATCCCGCTCCCAGATCACCGGCGGGTTGAGGCACTCCTCGATCGTGGTCCAGATGGAGAAGGACGGCGCGAAGTCGTGGCCGCGCACCGCCAGGTTCGCTCCGTCGCGGACGCCGAGCTCGTCGATCTCCGCGAAGAGGTGGTCGGCGGCGTAGCGGGCGAACACGTCGGACAGCCCCGGCTCCACGCCCATCCCGACCAGGGCGAGCCGCCCGGCCGCCTCCCAGTGCCCGGCGAGCGCGAACTGCTCGTCGCCGAGCTTGACCCCGGTCCGGCGGTGGGGCTCCTCCGGGTGCGGGCGGGACAGCGACATCGCCATGTCGAGGTAGTCGACGCCCGCGGACAGGGCGGCCCGGAACAGCGGCATGACGAACCGCGGATCCGTCGCGTTGAGCAGCACGGTGCACCCGTGCTCGGCCAGCAGCGCCCCGACGGCCGCCTCGTCGGACGCGTCCACCCGGGCGGCGACGAACCGGGGGTCGCCGGTCGCGGCCACGGCCTTCTCGGCCCGGGCGAGCTGGACGTCCGCCACGACGAGACGCTCGACGAACTCCCGGCGTGCGGCGATCGCGGTCACCGCCGCGCCCACACCTCCGGCGCCGACCAGCAGGATGCGCATGCCCACCTCCGGGGGGATCGGGTCGGACGGGGCGGCCGGTGCGGAGCGCGCCGGCCGCCCCGGGCTCAGAGCTGCTGCCAGGCCTCGGTGAGGACCGAACGGAGGATCTGCTCGATCTCGTCGAAGTGGCTCTGGTCGCAGGTCAGCGGCGGCGCCAGCTGCACCACCGGGTCGCCCCGGTCGTCGGCGCGGCAGTACAGGCCGTTGTCGAACAGCGCCTTGGAGAGGAACCCGCGCAGCAGCCGCTCGGCCTCGTCGTCGTCGAAGGTCGCCTTCGTGGCCTTGTCCTTGACCAGCTCGATCCCGTAGAAGTACCCGTCCCCGCGGACGTCGCCGACGATCGGCAGGTCGAGCAGCCCCTCCAGGGTCCGGCGGAAGGCGCCCTCGTTGCGGCGCACGTTGCCGTTGAGGTCCTCCCGCTCGAAGAGGTCGAGGTTGGCCATGGCCACGGCGGCCGAGACGGGGTGCCCGCCGAAGGTGTAGCCGTGGGCGAAGGAGTTGTCGCCCCGGCGGAACGGCCCGAACAGCCGGTCGCTGGCGATCATGGCGCCGATGGGGGAGTAGCCCGAGGTGAGCCCCTTGGCGCAGGTGATCATGTCGGGCACGTAGCCGTACCGGTCGCAGGCGAAGGTCTCACCGAGCCGGCCGAAGGCGCAGATCACCTCGTCGGAGACGAGCAGGACGTCGTGCCGGTCGCAGATCTCGCGGACCCGGGCGAAGTACCCGGGAGGCGGCGGGAAGCAGCCGCCGGAGTTCTGCACCGGCTCCAGGAACACGGCCGCGACGGAGTCGGCCCCTTCCATCTCGATGGCGATCTCGATCTGGTCGGCCGCCCACCGGCCGAAGGCCTCGGGGTCGTCCCCGTGCTCGGGAGCCCGGTAGAAGTTGGTGTTGGGAGCCTTGTGCGCCCCGGGGACCAGTGGCTCGAAGGGCATCTTCGCCGCCGGGATGCCGGTGATGGACAGGGCGCCCTGGGGGGTCCCGTGGTAGGCGACGGCCCGGCTGATGACCTTGTGCTTCATGGGCTTGCCCACGAGCTTGAAGTACTGCTTGGCCAGCTTCCACGCCGTCTCGACCGCCTCGCCGCCGCCGGTGGTGAAGAAGACCCGGTTGAGGTCCCCGGGCGCCGCGGCGGCCAGCCGCTCGGCCAGGGTGATCGCGGTCGGGTGCGCGTAGCTCCACAGCGGGAAGAAGGCGAGCTCGGTGGCCTGCCGGGCGGCGGCCTCGGCGAGCTCGGCGCGCCCGTGGCCGGCCTGGACGACGAACAGCCCGGAGAGCCCGTCGAGGTAGCGGCGGCCCTGGGCGTCCCAGATGTAGGGGCCCTCGCCGCGCACGATCACCGGCACCTCGCCGCCGTCGTCGTAGGTCGAGTGCCGGGTGAAGTGCATCCACAGGTGGTCGCGGGCCGCGGCGGAGAGCCGGTCCGCCGCCGCCGTGGTGCCGGGCGTCGTCACGAACTGCGAGGTGGCGGTCATCGGGTTCCCCAGGTGTAGGTCTGCTTGGCGAGCTTGAGGTAGACGAAGGTCTCGGTGGTGCGGACTCCGGGCAGCGCGCGGATGCCGTTGGTGACGACGGACAGGAGGTGGGCCTCGTCCTCGCAGACGATCTCGACGAGGATGTCGAACGAGCCGGCCGTGATGATCACGTAGTCCACCTCGGGGAGCTTCCCGATCTTGTCGGCGATCTCGGTGAGGTCCCCGTCGGCGCGGATGCCGATCATGGCCTGCAGTGCGAAGCCCAGCTGGACCGGATCGGTCACGGCCACGATCTGCATGACCCCCGCGTCGAGGAGGCGCTGGACCCGCTGCCGCACGGCGGCCTCGGACAGCCCGACCTCGCGGCCGATGGTCGCGTAGGCGCGCCGGCCGTTCTGCTGGAGCTGCTCGATGATCGCCTTCGAGGTGTCGTCGAGCTGATGGCCCCGGTCCTGCCGGGGGCGTGTGGTCACCCCGGCATGGTGTCGTCCGGCGGCACCCCGTGGCAAGAGATTCCGTCGTTCGATCTCGTCCATCCCACTCATTCCTGTGTTGCACCGCACGGATACGGCGATATCCGCTGTCCGACCGGCTGATCAGCCGCCGGTCAGCCGGGCCAGGAGCTGCCCGGTGCGGCGCGCCGGCCGTCCGGTCCGGGCGGCGATCGCGTCGGTCAGCCCGGCCAGCTGCAGCCCGCCGTTGATGCCGAGCCACCGCAGCGGCTCCGGCTCCCAGTGCGGGGAGCGGTGCCCGACCCACGGCAGGTGCACGAGGTCGCTGTCGCGCTGCAGCACCAGGTCGGCCAGGGTCCGGCCGGCGAGGTTCGACGTCCCCACGCCGTCACCGACGTAGCCACCCGCCCAGGCCAGACCGGTCCGCCGGTCCAGCCCCACCGAGCTCATCCAGTCGCGGGGCACCCCCAGCGGCCCGCCCCAGCGGTGGGTGGTCCGGGCGTCGGCGGCAGCGGGGAACAGGTCGACCAGCGTCCGCCGCAGCGCGGCGAAGACGCGTTCGGAGCCGTCGTGGCCGGGGAGGACCGACGACGCGTAGTGGTAGGGCGCGCCGCGGCCGCCGAGGGCGATGCGGTCGTCGGCGGTGCGCTGCGCGTAGATGATCAGGTTGCGGCCGTCGGTCACCGTCTCGCGGCCGGCCCAGCCGACCTCGTCCCAGAAGCCGGGCGGGAGCGGTTCGGTGGCGATCATCAGCGAGTAGACGGGTGCGAGGGCCCGGCGGTGGCCGGCGAGCGTGGCCGTGTACCCCTCCGTCGCCCGGATGACGGAGTCGGCGCGGACGCGGCCGTGCGCGGTCTCCGCCACGCCGGGGCCGATGCGGGTGACCCGGGTCCGCTCGTGCACGGTAACGCCGGCGCGTTCGACGACGTCGGCGAGCCCGCGCACGAGGCGGGCGGGGTGGACCCGGGCGCAGTGCGGGGTGAAGACCCCGCCCAGGCAGGTCGACGTCCGGACCCGCCCGGCCGTCTCGGCCGCGTCCAGCCAGGCGACGTCCTCGGCGCCGGCCCCCCACGCGTGCTCGTGCTCCACCTCCGCCTGCAGCGCGGCGACGTGCTCGGGCCGCGTGGCGATCGCCAGGGTGCCGCCCTTCACGTACTGGGCGTCGATGCCCTCCTCTGCGGCGACCCGGCCGACCTCGTCGACGGTCCGCCGGAGCTCCCGGTGCAGGTCGACGGCGGCCTGCCGCCCGGCGGTCCGGGCGATGCGTTCGCGGCTGGCCGCGAACAGCGCCGAGCACCACCCGCCGTTGCGGCCGCTGGCCCCGAACCCGGCGACCTCGGCCTCGAGCACGACGATCCGCAGGGTCGGGTCGGCCCGGGCGAGGTAGTACGCCGTCCACAGGCCGGTGAACCCGGCGCCGACGACGGCGACGTCGGCATCGATGTCGCGGCTCAGGGACGGGCGGGGGACGACCGCCCCCGGGAGCGTGTCGAACCAGAGCCCGGGTGGACCGGGCACGGTCGGATCGGTGGTCATGGCGACTCCCGTCGGCGAAGGAATCCGTAGCGGTATCGATCCGTGACGACCGAACCCTTGTCCGGCGGGGATGTTGTCTGCCAATCTGCGCACTGCGCAAGCACTGATGTGAAATTTCTCGCACCTCGTCACTCGCTGACCCCACCCGGCGGCCCGGCAGGGTCGCCGTCGCGGAAGGACACGCCGTTGAGCGATCTACGACCGGAGCTGATGCGGATCACGTCTGCAGCGCTCGACCGCCGTGGTTTCCTGCGGGTCATCGGCCTGGGCGGAGCCGCCCTGGCCGCCGGCCCCCTGCTGTCCGCGTGCGGCACGGAGGGCACCGACAACGCTGCCGGCGCCCCCGGTGCGGGGAGCGCCCAGGACGCCACCACGGTCAACTGGTCGAACTGGCCGCTGTACCTCGACACCGCCGAGGACGACGCGAGCGTGCACCCGACGCTGCAGGCGTTCGAGCAGCAGACGGGCCTGTCGGTGGCCTACACCGAGGACATCAACTCCAACGACGAGTTCTTCGGCAAGATCGCCCCGCAGCTCGAGGCGGGGCGCAGCACCGGCCGGGACCTGATCGTGCTGACCGACTGGATGGCCGGCCGGATGATCCAGCTGGGGTACGTCCAGGAGCTCGACACGTCCAACATCCCGAACGCGAGCAACCTGCAGCCCGCCTACCAGGACGTCCCCTTCGACCCCGGCCGCCGGTACAGCCTGCCCTGGCAGAGCGGCATGACCGGGATCGCGTACAACCCCGAGGAGCTGGGACGGGAGATCACGCGGGTCGACGACCTGTTCCAGCCCGACCTCCGTGGCCGCATCACGATGCTGAGCGAGATGCGCGACACCATGGGGCTGATCCTGCTGTCGATGGGCAAGACGCCCGAGGACCACAGCCAGTCCGACTACGAGGCGGCGATCGCCAAGCTGCAGGAGATCGTCGACGAGGGCTACGTGCGGCAGTTCACCGGCAACGAGTACGCGGCCGACCTGGCCGCGGGCAACATCGGGGCGGCGTTCGCCTGGTCCGGCGACGTGGTGCAGCTCCAGGCCGACGACCCCGCGCTCCAGCTCGTGCTGCCCGCCGAGGGGGCGATCCTCTGGTCGGACAACCTGATGGTGCCGGCCGGGGCCGCCAACAAGGAGGGCGCCGAGCAGCTGATCAACCACTACTACGACCCCGAGGTGGCGGCCCAGGTCGCGGCCTGGGTCAACTACGTCACCCCGGTCGCCGGCGCCCGGGAGGCCGCGCTGGAGACCGCGCCCGACGTCGCGAACAACCCGTTGATCTTCCCGACGCCGGAGATCCTGGCGAACCTGCACGGCTTCAAGGCCCTCACCGAGGAGGAGGAGCGGGAGTACCAGGACCTCTTCCAGGCGGTGATCGGTGCCTGACCGGCGCAGCCCGGCGGAGGGGGACCGCACCAGCAGCGACGTGCGCATCGAGGGGGTCACCAAGCGCTTCGGCGGGTTCACCGCCGTGGACGACCTCACGCTGACCATCCCGGCCGGATCCTTCTTCGCGCTGCTGGGGCCCTCGGGGTGCGGCAAGACCACCACGCTGCGGATGGTGGCCGGCCTCGAGCAGCCGACCGGGGGCCGGATCCTGCTGGGCGAGGACGACGTCACCGACCTCCGGCCCTACAAGCGCCCCGTCAACACCGTGTTCCAGAGCTACGCTCTCTTCCCGCACCTCTCGATCGCCGAGAACGTCGCGTTCGGGCTGCGCCGTCGCGGGGTCAAGGACGTGAGCCGGCAGGTGGACGAGATGCTGGAGCTGGTCGAGCTCGGCGGCTTCGGCCGGCGCAGGCCGGGGCAGCTGTCCGGCGGCCAGCAGCAGCGCGTCGCCCTGGCCCGCGCGCTGATCAACCGGCCGCGGGTCCTGCTGCTCGACGAGCCCCTGGGTGCCCTCGACCTCAAGCTGCGCCGGCAGATGCAGCTGGAGCTCAAGCGCATCCAGACGGAGGTCGGCATCACCTTCGTGCACGTCACGCACGACCAGGAAGAGGCCATGACCATGGCCGACACGATCGCCGTCATGAACGCCGGCCGGGTGGAGCAGCTCGGCGGCCCCGAGCAGCTCTACGAGCGTCCGGCCAGCCGCTACGTGGCCAACTTCCTCGGCCAGTCCAACTGCCTCGACGGCGTCGTCGACGAGGTCGGCGGGGACGGCACACTGGTCACCGTCCAGGGCTGCCGGCTGCGCATCCCCGGCCGCCACGGCTCCCCGGGGGCCCGGCTGTCGCTCGGTGTGCGGCCGGAGAAGACGGTCGCGGTCCCGGCCGGGGAGGCCCCCGGGGCGGCGCTGGGCAACCAGGTCCCGGGCACGGTCACCGACGTGTCGTTCACGGGCCTGTCCACCCAGTACCTCGTGCGGACCCCGTGGGGGCAGGAGATCAGCGTGTTCGCCCAGAACGCGGGCGGCGAACGACGGGTCGCCGCGGGGGAGCAGGTCACCGTGGCCTGGCGGCCGGAGCACACCTTCCCGCTCGACGCCGCGCCGACCGAGGTGGCCGAGCAGTCCGGGGCGTCGGTGCTCGCGGAGGCCCGGTCGTGACCCGGCCGGTCCCTGCCCGCGTCTCCGGGCGACGAGCGGCGGGCGTCGGGGAGCGCCGGTGACGGCGGCCCTCACCGGCCACGCCGGGCCGGCCACCGACGCGACCGACGAGGAGCCGCCGCGTCCGCGGCGGTGGTACACCCCCTATCTGCTGCTCCTGCCGGGCCTGGCCTGGCTGGCGGTGTTCTTCCTCGTCCCGATGGTCGCCCTGGCCTCCATGTCCCTGCAGACCGGATCCCTGGGCCAGGGGTACCGGCTGACCTGGGAGTGGGCGAACTACAGCGAGGCCCTGTCGACCTTCGGCGCGCAGTTCGGGCGCTCTTTCCTGTACGCCGGGGCGGCGACGCTGCTGTGCCTCCTGATCGGCTACCCGCTGGCCTATGCGATCGCGTTCAAGGCCGGCCGCTGGCGCAACCTGCTGCTGATCCTCGTGATCGCCCCGTTCTTCACCAGCTTCCTGATCCGCACCCTGGCCTGGAAGATCATCCTCAGCGACGACGGCTGGGTCGTGGACACGCTCCGGGCGGTGGCCCTGCTGGACGACGGCGGCCGCCTCCTGGCCACGCCGGCCGCGGTGATCCTCGGTCTCACCTACAACTTCCTGCCGTTCATGGTCCTGCCGCTCTACGCCAGCCTGGAGAAGATGGACGAGCGGCTGCTCGAGGCGGCCGCCGACCTCTACGCCAACGCCTTCACGGCCTTCCGCAAGGTGACCTGGCGGTTGTCGCTGCCCGGCGTGGTGGCCGGCACCCTGCTGACGTTCATCCCGGCAGCGGGCGACTACGTCAACGTGCAGTTCCTCGGCACCCCGAACTCCGCGATGGTCGGCACGGTGATCCAGAGCCGGTTCCTCACCGTGCTCGACTACCCGACCGCCGCCGCGCTGTCCTTCGCGCTGATGGTCTCGGTGCTGGTCATCGTCCTCGTCTACGTGCGCCGCGTCGGCGCGCGGGACCTGTTGTGAGCCGGAGGGCGACGTGACCACCACCCTCGACCGCCCCACCCGCTCCGGCGCCGCCCCGGCCCCGGGTGGGCCCCGGCGCACCTCGGCCCTCGCCCGCCTGTCCGGGTGGGTCCGCAGGCACCTGGTGATGGCCTTCGCCGTCCTGGTGCTGGTCTACCTGTTCGTGCCGATCGCCGTCGTGCTGCTCTTCTCCTTCAACGACCCGGCGGGACGCTTCAACTTCACCTGGCAGGGGTTCTCCACCGAGGCCTGGCTGAACCCGTGCGCCCCGGCGGGCATGTGCGACGCGGTCGTGCGCAGCCTGGAGATCGGCGCCCTGGCCACGCTGGTCTCGACCGTGCTCGGCACCCTGCTGGCGTTCGGCCTGGTGCGGCACCGGTTCCGCGGCCGGACGGGCACCAGCCTGCTGGTGTTCCTCCCGATGGCCACCCCCGAGGTCGTCATGGGGGCCTCGCTGCTGACCCTGTTCGTCAACCTGGGGGTCGGGACCGGCTTCACGACGATCGTGCTGGCGCACATCATGTTCAACGTCAGCTTCGTCGTCGTCACGGTGAAGGCCCGGCTCGCGGGCCTGGACAGCCGCCTGGAGGAGGCGGCGATGGACCTCTACGCCAACGAGTGGCAGACCTTCCGCCGGATCACCCTGCCGCTGGCCGCGCCCGGCATCCTGGCGGCCGCGCTGCTGGCGTTCGCCCTCTCCTTCGACGACTTCATCATCACGAACTTCAACTCCGGGAACACGATCACCTTCCCCATGTACGTCTGGGGCGCCGCGCAGCGCGGCGTGCCGCCGCAGGTGAACGTCATCGGGACCGCGATGCTGCTCGCCGCGCTGCTCGCGGTCGGCATCGGGGAGCTCGTCAAGCGCGCCCGCCGTGGCTGAGCCGGCGCTGTCGGCCCTGGCGGACGCCGAGCCGGCGGTGTTCTGGCTCGACGACCGCGCCGCACCGCCGCCGGCGCCGGCGCTGGTGGCGGACGTCGACTGCGAGCTCGCGGTCGTCGGCGGGGGGTACACGGGGCTCTGGACGGCGCTGCGCGCCCGCGAGCGGGCCACCCTCGGGGACGGGGGAGCCGACGACGTCGTCGTGCTGGAGGCCGGCCGCACCGGCACCCAGGCCAGCGGGCGCAACGGCGGGTTCTGCGCGGCGAGCCTCACCCACGGTGCGGCGAACGGGTACGCCCGGTGGCCGGGGGAGATGGCCGTCCTCGACCGGCTGGGGGAGGCCAACCTCGACGGGATCGAGCAGGCGGTGCACCGCTACGGCATCGACTGCGACTTCCGCCGCACCGGCGCGCTGGACGTGGCCACCGAGCCGTGGCAGGCCGAGGAGCTGGCCGAGCGGGCGCGGCTGCCGGTGACCACGGACGCACCGCCCCCGCTGCTGCTCGACGCCGACGCCGTCCGCGCCGAGCTGGACAGCCCCACCTACCTCGCCGGGCTCTGGGAGCGGCACACGACCGCGCTGGTGGAGCCCGCCCGGCTCGCCTGGGGCCTGCGCGCCGCCGCGGAGTCGCACGGCGTCCGGCTGCACGAGCACACGCCGGTGACCGCGATGGGCACCGAGGGTGGCCGGGTGGTGCTGCGGACGCCGTTCGCCACGGTGCGGGCCGCCCGCGTGGTGCTGGCCACCAACGCCTTCCCGTCGTTGCTGCGGCGGCTGCGCCCGTACACCGTGCCGGTGTACGACTACGTGCTCGTGACCGAGCCCCTGTCGGCCGCCCAGCTGGCGACTGTGGGGTGGCGGAACCGGCAGGGGGTCGGCGACTCCGCGAACCGGTTCCACTACTACCGGCTGACCCGCGACAACCGGGTCCTCTGGGGCGGGTACGACGCCGTCTACCACTACGGCAGCCGCATCGAGCCGCGGCTCGACCAGCGTCCGGAGACGTTCGCCAGGCTGGCCCGGCACTTCGCCGAGACCTTCCCCCAGTTGGCCGACGTGCGCTTCACCCACCGGTGGGGCGGGGTGATCGACACGAGCACCCGCTTCTGCGCGTTCTACGGGCGCGCCCGCGGCGGCCGGGTCGGTTACGCGCTGGGCTTCACCGGGCTGGGGGTGGGGGCGACCCGCTTCGCGGCCGACGTCGTCCTGGACCTGCTGTCGGGCGCCGACACCGAGCGCACCCGGCTGTCCATGGTGCGACGCCGGCCGACGCCGTTCCCGCCCGAACCCCTGCGGTCGGCCGGCATCGCGCTGACCCAGTGGTCGCTGGCCCGGGCCGACCGGCACGGGGGACGCCGCAACCTGTGGCTGCGCGGGCTGGACCGGGCCGGGCTCGGCTTCGACTCCTGAGCCCACCGGCCCGCAGGACCCGTCAGACCGGCTGCTGGGCGCTGCGGGCCAGCAGCGCCACGTGCAGGGACAGCCGCGACTCCGGCGCGTCCAGGTCCAGCCCCAGCAGCCGCTCGGCCCGGGCCAGCCGCGCGTAGAACGCCGGCCGCGACAGGTGCGCCGCCGCCGCGGCGGCGGTCTTGTTGCCCCCGCGGGCCAGCAGCGCCTGCAGCGCCGCCAGCAGGGCATCGGCGTCGTGGGCGGTCAGCAGCGGGGCGAGCTCGCGTTCGACGAACGCCTGCAGCCGGGGGTCCTCGCGCAGCAGGTGCAGCAGACCCCGCAGCCGGACGTCGACCAGCCGGTAGAACGGCAGGCCCCGCGGGTCGCCGACCGCCGCCTGCGCGGCCTGCGACGCCTCCTGGAACGACCGCCGCGCCTCCGCCAGGCCGGGGACGACGCTGCCCACGCCGATCAGGGGGCGGGCGCCGGCCAGCGGCTGGGCGCGGAGCGCGTCGGCCAGGCGGTGCAGCGTCTGCTCCAGGTTCGCCCCCGTGACGCCGTCGAGCGCCGCCAGGACACCGACCTCCCCGTGCCCGACGGTGCCGACCAGCGCGGGGAGGCGGCACAGCCGGGCGGCCAGCCCGACGCCTTCGGCCCGGTCGCGCTCCAGCGCCCGTGCCGCCGGGCTCTCGCCGGCGACGGTGCCGCGGGCGGGGGCGTCCGGCCAGTGGACGACGGCGGCCACCAGGGAACGGCCGGCGACGGGCAGCCCGGCTGCGGTCACGCGCGAGGCGATCTCGGCGGGGAAGGCCCAGCGCTGCTCGACGATGTCGGAGAGCAGCGAGCGGTGGGCGTGCCGCTCCAGCGTCTCCCGGTCTCGTTCGAGGAGGCGGCCGACCGCCAGGGCGGTGGCGCCGCGTTCGAGGACCACCGTCCGGTACGCCATGTCGGTGCCGTCGGTGACCGCGACCAGCCGGCCCCAGGTCTCGCCCCGGGCCATGACCGGGGTGACGAGCCAGCCCTCGGGCCCGGTGCCGGTCGCTCCGGTCCAGGCAGCCCGGCGGGACCGGGCCTCCCATCCGTCGAGCAGGACGGTCCGGGGCACCCCGGCGGGCTCGTCCAGGATCACCCGGTGGGCCCGGTTCTCCAGCACGACCGGGCAGCCGGCCAGCTCGGCGACGCGGGCGAGCACGTCCGCCGGGGAGGCACCCGCCACGGTGAGCGCGGTGAAGGCGGCGTGCACGGTGTCCGACCGCTGCAGCTGCGCGAACTGCGCCTCGACGATGTGGGAGTGCACGGCCTGGGTGACGTCGACGAAGCGGACCGGCCGCTGCAGCGCGACCAGGGGGAGGTCCCGGCGGCGCGCGGCCCGGAGCAGCGTGGCCGGCAGCTCGGTGTAGCGACGGCCGAGCTCGACGACCAGCGCGGAGGCCCCGACGTCGGCGAGCTCGTCGACGTACCGGGCGAGCCCTGCCGGGTCGTCGGGCAGCGCGATGCCGGTCGTGAGCAGCAGCTCCCCACCGCTGAGCAGGCTGCTGATGTCCGGGACCTCGCTGACGTGGACCCAGCGCACCGGCCGGGCGAGGGCGGCGCGGGATGCGGTGGTCAGGGGGCGCCCGGCCGCCACGGACGGCAGGTCGAGCACCTCGGCGACGGTCGGCAGCATCGGGTTTCCGGATCGTCAGGTCGGGCCGGGATGCCCTGACGATCCGTATCTTGCCGTCGCGCCGCCGCGCTGACCAGGCTGGAGGTGACCGGCGTCTCATCCGGGGGACACCGCGCGGGCTGGAGGAGATCGGTGGAGACGAGCATCGGGCTGGTGGCCGAGACCAAGGACGGCGAGCGGCGGGTGGCCCTGGACCCCAGCGCCGTGGCGCTCCTGACCCGCGGGGGCGCCCGCGTCCTGGTGCAGGCCGGCGCCGGCCTGGGGGCCGGGTTCGACGACGCGGACTACAAGGAGTCCGGGGCGCACGTCGTCCCGGAGGCGGCCGACGCCTGGGCCGCGGACGTGGTGGTCAAGGTGAAGGAGCCGCAGCCGCCGGAGTGGACCCACTTCCGCCCCGGGCTGCGGTTGTTCTGCTACCTGCACCTGGCCGCCGAGCCTGCCCTGACCCGCGCCCTGCAGGACGCGGGTGTGGAGGCGCACGCCTTCGAGACCGTCAGCGACCGCCACGGCCTGCCCCTGCTGGCCCCGATGAGCGAGATCGCCGGTCGCGCGGCCGCGATCATGGGGGCCGCGGCACTGGCGAAGGGCAACGGCACCCTGCTGGGCGGGGCCGCGGGTGTCCCACCCGCCCGGGTCGTCGTGCTGGGGCTCGGCGTCGCGGGCACCATGGCCGCCCGCGGGGCCCGCGGCATGGACGCCGAGGTCCTGGGGGTCGACGTCGACCTGCACCGGCTGTGGACCGCGCACCAGGCCGGCACCGTCACCGGCACCCTCGCCTCTTCCCCGCAGTCGGTCGCGGACGCCGTGGCCGACGCCGATCTCGTGGTGGGTGCGGCCCTGGTGCCCGGCGCCCGTGCCCCGATCGTGGTCACCGAGGAGATGGTCGCCGCCATGCGCCCGGGGTCGGTCGTCGTCGACCTGGCCATCGACCAGGGCGGGTGCATCGAGACGGCGCGGCCGACCAGCCACAGCGACCCGACCTACCTGGCGCACGGGGTGCTGCACTACTGCGTCACGAACGTGCCCGGCCAGTACCCCCGGACGGCGAGCCGGGCGCTCTCGGCCGCCGTCGCCCCGTACCTGCGGCTGCTGGTCACCGACCCGGCCGACGAGCGGCTGGCGGGCTCGCTCAACGTGGCCGGCGGCGACGTGGTGCACCCCGCGGTGGCCGAGGCCCTGGCGTCGAGCGGGGGCGCGGCGTGACCGGCGGGGGGAGCGCCGCCGAGCTGCTGGCCCGGCACCGCGCCGTCCTGCCGTCCTGGCTCACGCTGAACTACGAGCAGCCGCTGGAGATCGCCGCCGGCAAGGGCTGCCGGGTGATCGACGGCGAGGGGCGGGAGTACCTGGACTTCTTCGCCGGGATCCTCACGAACATGCTCGGCTACGGCGTCCCCGAGGTCACCGAGGCGATCTCGGCCCAGGCGGACACCGGAGTCCTGCACACCTCGACCCTCTACCTGATCCGGTCGCAGGTGGAGCTCGCCGAGCGGATCGCCGAGCTCTCCGGGATCCCCGACGCCAAGGTCTTCTTCACCAGCAGCGGTACGGAGGCCAACGAGGCCGCCCTGCTGCTCACCACCTCCGCCCGGCGGTCCAACCAGGTGCTGGCGCTGCGCAACAGCTACCACGGCCGCTCCTACGCCGCGATGGGCGTGACCGGCAACCGCGGCTGGTCGCCGTCGTCGTTCTCGCCGGTCGACGTGAGCTACGTGATGAACGGCTACCGCTACCGCAGCCCGTTCGGTCACCTCTCCGACGCCGACTTCTGCCGGGCGGCCGCCGACGACCTGCGCGACGTGCTCCTCACCACCACCTCCGGCGACGTGGCCTGCATGATCGCCGAGCCGGTCCAGGGCGTCGGCGGGTTCGTGGTCCCGCCGGTCGGCTTCTTCCGGGCGCTCAAGGACGTCCTGGACGAGCACGGGATCCCGTTCGTCTCCGACGAGGTGCAGACCGGCTGGGGCCGCACCGGGGACACCTTCTGGGGGATCTCCGCCCACGGGGTCGTCCCGGACGCGATGACGTTCGCCAAGGGGCTGGGCAACGGGCTGTCCATCGGCGGCGTCGTCGCCCGGGCCGACCTCATGGACGGGCTGACGGCCAACTCGATCTCCACCTTCGGCGGCAACCCGCTGTCCACCCGCGGCGCGCTGGCGACCCTCGACTACCTGCTCGACCACGACCTGCAGGCCAACGCCCGGACCGTCGGGCGGCGGCTGCTCGACGGGCTCCGGGAGATCGCCCGGACGGTCCCGCTCGTCGGCGAGGTCCGCGGCGCGGGGTTGATGATCGGCATCGAGCTGGTGGAGCCCGGCTCCCGGGTGCCCGACCCCGCCGCCGCTGCCCGCGTGATGGAGGAGACCCGGCACCGTGGCCTGCTGATCGGCAAGGGCGGGCTGCACGGGAACGTCCTGCGCGTCGCCCCGCCGCTGACCCTCGGCGCCGACGAGGCCGACGAGGGGCTGGACATCCTGCGGGCCTCGTTGCCGGCGGCGTCCGGGCCGCAGCCGGCATGAGCCGGTACGGCAGCCAGTTCGGCCCCGACATCACCTTTCTCGGTGTGCCGCGCTGCGACCTCGACGACCCCGCCTCCTTCGCCGGCGCCGACGTCGTCATCGTCGGCGCCCCGTTCGACGGCGGGACCTCCCACCGGCCGGGCACCCGGTTCGGCCCGTCGGCGATCCGCCAGGCGTGCTACCTCGCCCACGACGGCTCCCGGCCGTCGCTGGCGCTGCGCGTGGACGGCCTGACCGACCTGCGGGTCCTCGACGCGGGGGACGTCGAGATGCCGCCGGGGGAGATCGAGCGCGCCCTCGCCGCCGTCGAGCGGGCGGTGACCGCGGTCGCCGCCGCCGGGGCGATCCCGGTGGTCCTCGGCGGGGACCACTCGATCGCGCTTCCGGACGTCACCGGGGTGGCCAACCACCACGGCCACGGGCGGGTGTCGGTGCTGCACTTCGACGCCCACGCCGACACCGGGGACATCGAGTTCGGCTCCCTCTACGGGCACGGCCAGCCGATGCGCCGGCTGATCGAGTCGGGTGCGGCGCGGGGCGACCGGTTCCTGCAGATCGGGCTGCGCGGCTACTGGCCCGGGCCGGAGACGCTGGACTGGATGGCCGCCCGGGGCCTGCGCTCCTACGAGATGACCGAGATCGTCACCCGGGGCCTGGACGCCTGCCTCGACGAGGCGATGGCCCTGGCGGTCGACGACTGCGACGGCGTCTTCCTGTCCGTCGACGTCGACGTGGTCGACCCGGGCATGGCGCCGGGCACGGGCACCCCCGAGCCGGGCGGCCTCACCTCCCGGCAACTGCTCGACGCGGTGCGGCGGATCTGCCTGGAACTGCCCGTGGTGGGCGTCGACGTCGTGGAGGTGTCCCCGCCGTACGACGTCGCGGAGGTGACCGCCTACCTGGGCAACCGGGTGGTGCTCGAGGCGCTGTCGGCGCTGGCCCGCCGGCGGGCCGACGCCCGGGACGGCACGACCTGGGACCCCGCCCGCCCGCTGCTGGACGGGCGGGGCTGACGCCCGGCGGCCGGGGCCCGGCCCGGCCGCCGGACCCTCACGCCTCGATGTTCGCCATCACGTGCTTGATCCGGGTGTAGTCCTCCAGGCTGTACATCGACAGGTCCTTGCCGTAGCCGGAGTGCTTGAAGCCGCCGTGCGGCATCTCGGCCACCACGGGGATGTGGCAGTTGACCCAGACGCAGCCGAAGTCCAGCCGCCGGGTCATCCGCATGGCCCGGCCGACGTCCGTCGTCCACACGCTCGAGGCCAGCCCGTACCGCACGCCGTTGGCCCAGCGCAGTGCCTCGCCCTCGTCGGTGAACCGTTGCACGGTGATCACCGGGCCGAAGACCTCGTCCTGCACCATCTCGTCGTCCTGGCGCAGCCCCGCGACGACAGTGGGCTCGACGAAGAAGCCGGGGCCCTCCTGCCGCCCGCCGCCGGCGGAGACGGTCGCGTGGCCGGGGACCCGGTCGAGGAACCCCAGCACCCGGTCCAGCTGGGCGGCGTTGTTCAGCGGCGGGACGAGCGCGTCCTCGTCGCCGGGGCCGTGCTGCGCCGTGGTCGTGGTGCTCGCCGCCTGCTCGGACAGCGCGGCGACGAAGTCGTCGTGGATCCGCGGCCCCGCGAGGACCCGGGTCGCCGCCGTGCAGTCCTGACCGGCGTTGAAGTAGCCGGCGGCAGCGATCGCCTCGGCGGCCGCCGCGACGTCGGCGTCGTCGAAGACGACGACCGGCGCCTTGCCGCCGAGCTCCAGGTGGGTGCGCTTGACGTCGGCCCCCGCCGCGTCGGCGACCTCCATGCCGGCCCGCACCGATCCGGTGATGCAGACCATCTGGGGAACCGGGTGCTCCACCACGGCCCGCCCCGTGTCCCGGTCGCCGCAGACCACGTTCAGCACCCCGGGCGGCAGGAACTCCGCCGCGATCTCCGCGAGCAGCAGGGTCGTGGCCGGGGTGGTGTCGCTGGGCTTGAGGACCACCGCGTTGCCCGCCGCGAGCGCGGGGGCGATCTTCCAGACCGCCATCATCATCGGGTAGTTCCAGGGGGTGACCGCGCCGACGACGCCGACCGGCTCCCGCCGGACCCAGGAGGTGTGCCCGGCCAGGTACTCGCCGGCCGACCGCCCCTCCAGCACGCGGGCGGCGCCGGCGAAGAAGCGGATCTGGTCGACCATCGGGGGCAGCTCCTCGCGCGCGGCGACCGCCAAGGGCTTGCCGGTGTTGCGGCTCTCCAGCGCCAGGATCTCCTCGCCGCGGGCCTCCACCGCGTCGGCGAAGTCCAGCAGCGCCTTCTGCCGGGTCGAGGGAGTCGCCTCCCGCCAGCCCTCGAACGCCCGCGCGGCCGACCGGTAGGCGCGGTCGACGTCGGTCGCACCGGACACCGGTGCCGTCGCGAAGACCTCTCCGGTCGTGGGGTCGACCAGGTCGGAGCGGCGGTCGCCGGAGCCGTCGACGTACCCGCCGTCGACGAAGTTGCGCAGTTCGGTCATCGACCGCTCCTCCTGGACGGGCCCGGACGGGCAGGGTTCAACGGGGTTGGTGCACCACGCGGCCGGCGGCCACGGTGAACTCGACCCGCGCGTCGGCCACCGGCGGGGCGCCGTCGGCGAACAGGTCGGTGTCGAGGACGGCCAGGTCCGCGCGCATGCCCGGCGCCAGGCGCCCGGACTCCCCGTCGTCGTGGTTGACGTAGGCGCTACCGGAGGTGAAGGCGGTGAGGGCCTCGGTCAGGGAGAGCCGCTGCTCGGGCAGGAACGGCGGTGCGCTGCGGTCGGCGGGGTCGACGCGGGTCACGGCGACCTCGATCTGCTGCAGCGGATCGGGTGTGGTCACCGGCCAGTCGCTGCCCATCGCGAGGCGGGCACCGGCGCGCAGCAGGTCGGCGAAGGGGTACTGCCACCCGCTCCGCTCGTCGCCGAGGACGGGCAGGGTCAGGTCGTCCATCTGCGGCTCGTGCTGCGCCCAGTACGCCTGGCAGTTGGCCACCACGCCCAGCTCGGCGAAGCGCGGCAGGTCGTCGGGGTGGATGAGCTGGACGTGGGCGAGGTGGTGGCGCCGGTCGGCCGGGCCGTTCGCGGCCCGGGCCGCGGCGACGGCGTCCAGCGCGTCGCGCACCGCGCGGTCGCCGATGGTGTGCACGTGCACCTGGAAACCCTCGGCGTCCAGGGCGGTGACGGCGGCGGCGAGCTCGTCCCGGTCGAGATAGCTGAGACCGCTGTTCCCGGACTCGCCGCCGCAGCCGTCGCAGTAGGGCTCCAGGAGCGCGCCGGTGCCGTTCTCCAGGACGCCGTCGGCCATGATCTTCACGGTGGTCGGGAAGAACCGGCCGTGCCCGGTGGCCCGCCCCCGTTGCCGGCGGGCGAGCAGGTCGGGCACCTGACCGAGGTCGCGGTGCCGGTCCCACCACAGGGCGCCGACCACCCGGGCGGTCAACCGCCCTCCGGCGGCCAGCGACTCGTAGGCCCGCTGCGTCTCCGGTGTCACCCACGCGTCCTGCCACCCGGTGATCCCCAGCCGGTGCAGGTGCTCCTGGGCGGACAGGATCGCGGCCTCCAGCTCCGCCGGGTCGGGCGCCGGCACCACCGTGTCGTTCAGCGTGTAGGCGGCCCCCTCGTGCAGGGTTCCCGTCGGCTCGCCGTGCGCATCGCGCTCGATGCGCCCGTCGGGCGGGTCGGGGGTGTGCCGGGTGATCCCGGCGAGTTCGAGAGCGCGGGAGTTGACCCACGCGCCGTGCACGTCGCGGTTGAAGAGGAAGACCGGCCGGTCGGGGACGACGCGGTCGAGGTCCTCCTTGACGGGCGCGCCACCGGGGAAGTGCTCCATCGACCAGCCGCCGCCGAAGATCCAGGACCGCTCCGGGTGCTGCGCCGCGTAGCGGGCGACGGCCTCCAGGTAGGCGGCCCGGTCGGGCAGGCCGTCGAGGTCCACGCTGAGCCGGTTGCGGCCGGCCTGCGGGGGGTGGACGTGCGCGTCCTGGAACCCGGGGACGACCAGCCGACCCGGGAGGTGGAGGTGCTCGGTGCGGCTGCCGGCGTGCTGCCGCACCTCGTCCTCGGTGCCGACCGCCACGATCCGGTTCCCGCGCACGGCCAGGGCCCCGGCGCGGCGGGACTCCGGGCCGCCGCACCACACGGCGGCTCCGGTGAGGACGAGGTCGGCTGTCCCGCCGCTCACGCCACCAGCTCCCCGAGGACGGCGGCGAACGCCGTGGTGTGCCGGTCGACGTCCTCGGCCGTGGTCGTGGGCGCCATCAACGCCATGTTGTGGAACGGCGTGAGCAGGATCCCGGCGTTGAGCGCCGACAGGTGCAGCAGGGTCTGCAGCGGGAAGTCGTCGGCCGCGGCGGCCTCGCGGCCGGTCCGCGGCGGGACCGGCGCGAACGCGTACTCGGCGCGCGCCCCGAGCCGGGTGACGTGCCACGGGACCTGCTGGTCGGCGAGCACGCCGGCGACGCCCTCGGCCCACCGGGCGCCCAGCGGGAGCATGCCGGCGAACGCGTCGGGGGTCAGGACCTGCTGCAGGGTGGCGCGCATCGCCGCGAGGGAGAGCGCGTTGCCGGCCAGCGTGCCGCCGATGCCGCCGACGTCGACGTCCTCCAGCTCGACCGACCGGCGCACCCGGTCGGCGACCTCGGCGGTCATCCCGAACGCCCCGCACGGGACCCCGCTGCCGAGGGCCTTGCCGAGCGTCACGACGTCGGGCCGCAACCTGCCGGCCGCGGTCATCCCGCCGGGCCCGGCGCAGAGGGTGTGCGTCTCGTCGAGGACGAGCAGGGTGCCGTGCTGCTCGGTCAGCGACCGCAGGGCCTCGTGGTAGCCGGGCTCCGGGAGCACGATGCCGACGTTGGTCATCGCCGGCTCCATGAGCACGCAGGCGATCTCGCCGGTGGCCAGCTCCCGCTCCAGGGCGGCCACGTCGTTGAACTGCACCACCGAGGTGGTCGCCGAGGGCGGCACCGGCGGGCCGATGTTCCCCCGGCGCGGGACGACCCGCCCCTCCCGGTCGAGCGTCGCGAAGGTCTCGTCGACGCTGCCGTGGTAGCAGGCGTCGGCGACCAGGACGCGGGGCCGGCCGGTGAGGTGCCGGGCGTAGCGGACGACGTGCCGGTTGGCGTCGGTCGCCGACAGCGTGAACTGCCACTGCGGCAGGCCGAACCGGGACGTCAGCTCCTCGGCCACCACGGCCGCGTCCTCGGTGGGGAGCATGAGGGTGATGCCCCGGGCCGCCTGCCGGGCGACGGCGGCGACCGCCGCGGGCGGGGAGTGGCCGGTCATCGCGCCGGTGTCACCGAGGCAGAGGTCGACGAACTCCACGCCGTCGGCGCAGGTGAAGCGGGAGCCGGACGCGGTGGCGACCGACAGCGGGAAGGGGCCCGCCCACTTGGCCATCCAGCTCATCGGCACGCCGCCGGGCATGCTCGCCCGGGCCCGTTCGTGCAGGGCGGCGCAGCGCTGGTGACGAGCGGCGAAGACCGCCTCCTCCCGCTCGGTCAGCGCCACCACCCGCGCCGGATCGACGCCCGTGCCGGACGCGTCCCCGCCGGCGACCTCGGCGCCCGGTCCCCGCAGCCGTCCCGACATCGATGCCGCCTCCGCCATCAGGTGTTCCCGCTGGTCACGTCTGCGCGGGACTCTGGCACGGACGCCGGGGCGGGCAAGAGGCCGATCAGGACACCGGCGTGGCGGCGGGGTGACGGTGTGTCCCCGTCAGCCCGTGAGGCGGGCCAGTTGGTCCGCGGAGAGCTCGACGTCGGCAGCGGCCACCGAGTCCTGGATCGAGGCGATGCGCGAGGCACCCGGGATGGGGACGACCGTGTCGCTCTGCGCCAGGTGCCAGGCGAGGGTGACCTGGTACACCGAGACCCCGCGCTCCTCGGCCACCTCGGCGAACGCCGGCGCGGTCGAGCCCAGCGACCCGGCGGAGGTCACCCCGCCGAAAGGGCTCCACGGCAGGAAGGCCAGGCCGTGGCCCGCGCAGTGCGCCAGTTCGTCGGCCGAGTGGCGCCAGCCGGGGGAGAACTGGTTCTGCACGCTCACCAGTGCCTCGCCCACGATCGAGCGGGCGACGTCGATCTGCGCGATGTCGGCGTTCGAGATGCCGACCATGCGCACCAGCCCGTCGTCGGCGAGCTGCCGCAGCGCCCCCATCGACTCCTCCCACGGCGTCGCCGGGTCGGGCCGGTGGAACTGGTAGAGCCCGATGGCGTCCCCGCCCAGCCGCCGCAGCGAGTCCTCGCAGGCGCGCCGCAGGTAGGCCGGTGACCCGTCGAGCTCCCAGTCGGTGCCGCGGCGGGTGTGGCCGCCCTTGGTCGCGACCAGCACCGAGGAGGTGTCACCCCCGTAGCCGGCCAGCGCCCGCGCCACCAGCTCCTCGTTGTGCCCGAACTCCGCCTCGTCGCGGGCGTAGGCGTCGGCGGTGTCGATCAGGGTGACGCCCGCGTCCAGCGCGGCGTGCACCACGGCGACGGCGTCCTCCCCCGAGGGGCGCTCGCCCTTGGTGGACAGGGGCATGGCGCCCAGCCCGATGGCGCCCACGGTCACGGTCCCGATGCGTCGCTGCTGCATGGGGGCTGTCGTGCCCCGCGGGTAGCGTTCCCACCCGTGAGTTCGCTGTTCGACCCCGCGCCGGGCGAGGAGGGTGCGCCGGTCGTCGACCCGGGCGCCCCGCTGGCGGTGCGGATGCGCCCGCGCTCGCTGGACGAGGTCGTCGGGCAGCAGCACCTCCTGGGCGACCGCGCACCGCTGCGCCGGCTGGTCGAGTCCGACGAGCCGATGTCGCTGGTGCTCTACGGCCCGCCCGGCACCGGCAAGACCACCCTCGCGCACGTCATCTCGCTGGCCACCAAGCGGCAGTTCGTGCAGCTGTCGGCGCTGGACTCCGGGGTGAAGGAGGTGCGGGCGGTCATCCAGAGCGCCAAGCGCGAGCTCACCTACGCCGGCCGTCGCACCGTGCTGTTCATCGACGAGGTGCACCGCTTCTCCAAGACCCAGCAGGACAGCCTGCTGTCGGCGGTGGAGGACCGGATCGTCAGCCTGATCGCCGCCACCACCGAGAACCCGTTCTTCTCCGTGGTCAGCCCGTTGCTGTCCCGCAGCCTGGTGCTCGCGCTCCAGCCCCTCACCGACGGCGACGTCCGCCTGCTGCTGCACCGGGCCCTCGCCAGCGACCGCGGGCTCGACGGCGCGGTCACGCTCGCCGCGGAGGCGGAGGAGCACCTGGTCCGCATCGCCGGCGGCGACGGGCGCAAGGCGCTCACCGCCCTGGAGTCCGGCGCCGGCGCGGCGCGCGCGGTCGGCGCGACCGAGATCGACCTCGCCACGCTGGAGACGGCGGTCGCGCAGGCGGCGGTCCGCTACGACCGGCAGGGCGACCAGCACTACGACGTCGCGAGCGCCCTGATCAAGAGCATCCGCGGCAGCGACGTCGACGCCGCGCTGCACTACCTGGCCCGCATGGTCGAGGCGGGGGAGGACCCGCGCTTCATCGCCCGGCGGCTGGTGGTCAGCGCCAGCGAGGACATCGGCATGGCCGACCCCACCGCGCTGACCACGGCCGTCGCGGCGATGCAGGCGGTGCAGTTCATCGGCATGCCCGAGGGCCACTTCCCGCTGGCCCAGGCCGTCGTCCACCTGGCCACGGCGCCGAAGTCGAACGCGGTCACGGTGGCGATGGGGGAGTCGGTGGCCGACGTCCGCGCGGGGCTGGCCGGCCCGGTGCCACCCGGCCTGCGCGACGCGCACTACGCCGGGGCGAAGAAGCTCGGCCACGGGAAGACCTACTCCTACCCCCACGCCCACCCCGACGGCATCGTGGCCCAGCAGTACCCGCCGGATGCGCTGGTGGGCAGGGACTACTACCGCCCCACCAACCGCGGCGTCGAGGCGCGGCTGGGCGAACGGCTGGCGAAGCTGCGGGCGATCCTCCGCCGGACGCGCTGACCCGGCGGCGGGGCACGGACGGCCCGGCGGGCCCGCGACTACTGTGACGAGGCCGGAACGTCGCCCCCGGGCGCCGAATCCCCTCAGAACAGGAGCACGCGTGTCCGTAGGAGAGATCGCCGGGCTGATCGCAGCCGGGGCCCTGGTGCTGCTGGTGGTGCTCGTGGCCGTCCCGCTGCTCAAGCTCGGCCGGACGCTCGACGAGACGACCCTGACCATCCGGCAGGTCCGCGAGCAGAGCGCGCCGATCCTGAGCCAGGCCGGCACCACGGTCGCGCACGTGAACAGCAACCTGGAGCGGGTCGACGACATCACCGGCAACGCCGCCAACGTCTCCAGCAACGTCGCGGCGCTCACCAGCGTCGTCGCCGCCACCCTGGGCAGCCCGCTGATCAAGGTGGCCGCGTTCAGCTACGGCGTCCGCAGCGCCACGAAGAAGAAGCGGGAGGGCCAGGCGATCGCCGACGCCGCCCGCCGCGACAAGGAGGCGCGCCGCACGCGCCGGTCCGCCCGGCGGGCCGCCTGATGCGCCGGCTGTTCTGGCTCGCGATGGGGATCACCATCGGGGCGCTCGTCGTCCGCAAGCTCTCGGCCGCCGCCGAGAAGATGACACCGGCCGGCATCGGGGCCTCGATCGCCGAGGGGCTGCGCGACCTCGCCGACGCGATCGGCGACTTCGGCGCGGACGTCCGCGAGGCCATGAGCGAGCGGGAGCAGGAGCTGCGCGCCGGCACCGGGCTCGACGCGCCCCTGCCGGACCCGTCCCAGGTCGAGCTCCCTGCCCGCCGCGGCGGCGCGCACGCCGCCGACCTCTGACCCACCGGCCCGCGCCGCACGCGCACCGGGCCCCGCAGAACTGAGTTGAGATGCAGACCGCCGAGATCCGCCGCCGCTTCCTGGAGCACTTCGCCCAGCGCGGCCACACCGTCGTCCCCAGCGCCTCGCTGGTCTCCCCGGACCCGTCGCTGCTGTTCACCGTCGCCGGCATGGTGCCCTTCATCCCCTACCTGACCGGCCGCGAGCCCGCCCCCTTCGCCCGGGCCACCAGCGTGCAGAAGTGCGTGCGCACCCTCGACATCGAGGAGGTGGGCAAGACCACCCGGCACGGCACGTTCTTCCAGATGAACGGCAACTTCTCCTTCGGCGACTACTTCAAGGAGGGGGCGATCCAGCACGCCTGGGAGCTGATCACCGGGCGGCTGGAGGACGGCGGTCTCGGCTTCGACCCCGACCGCATCTGGGTGACGGTCTACCTCGACGACGACGAGGCCGCCGACGCCTGGCGCCGCATCGCCGGGCTGCCGGTCGAGCGGATCCAGCGGCTGGGCAAGAAGGACAACTACTGGCACACCGGGGCGGCCGGCCCGGGCGGCCCCTGCTCGGAGATCTACTTCGACCGCGGCCCGCAGTTCGGCCCCGACGGCGGCCCGCTGGTGGACACCGCCGGCGACCGGTTCCTGGAGATCTGGAACCTCGTCTTCATGCAGTACGAGCTCGCCGACGTCCGCAGCAAGGAGGAGTTCACGGTCCTCGGCGAGCTGCCGAAGAAGAACATCGACACCGGCATGGGCCTGGAGCGGGTGGCCTTCCTGCTGCAGGGCGTCGACAACATGTACGAGATCGACGAGGTGGCGCCGGTGCTGCGCCGGGCCGCCGACCTCGCCGGCGTCACCTACGGCAAGGACGTCGACGCCGACGTGCGGCTGCGGGTCGTCGCCGACCACGTGCGCAGCGGGCTGATGCTCATCGGCGATGGCGTTACCCCGGGCAACGAAGGGCGCGGCTACATCCTGCGCCGGCTGCTGCGCCGCGCCGTCCGCTCGATGAAGCTGCTCGGGGTCGACGAGGCGACCCTGCCCGAGCTGCTGCCGGTCTCCAAGGAGGCCATGAAGGCCAGCTACCCCGGGCTGGAGACCGACTTCGCCCGGATCTCGTCGGTGGCCTACGCCGAGGAGGAGGCGTTCCGGCGCACCCTCGCCTCGGGGACGGCGCTGTTCGACACCGCGGTGCAGCAGGCCAACCAGGCCGGTGCCCCGAAGCTCTCGGGGGAGCAGGCGTTCTCCCTGCACGACACCTACGGCTTCCCGATCGACGTCACCCTCGAGATGGCCGCCGAGCAGGGCGTCACCGTCGACGAGGAGGGCTTCCGGGCCCTGATGACGGAGCAGCGCGACCGCGCCCGCGCCGACGCGCGGGCCAAGCGCACCGGCTCGGTCGACGTCCTGGCCTACCGGCGGCTGCTCGCCGAGCACGGTCCCACGGACTGGCGGGCCTACGAGACCCTGCGCACCGACTCCCGCGTGCTGGGCGTCGTCGCCGAGGGCGAGGACGAGGGCGACCGGCCGGCCGGGCCCGGCGAGATCACCCGCGTGGTGCTGGACCGCACGCCGTTCTACGCCGAGTCCGGCGGACAGGTGGCCGACGCCGGCCTCCTCACCTGGGACGGCGGCCGCGCCGAGGTCATCGACGTCCAGCGCCCGGTCAAGGGGCTCGTGGCCCACCAGGTGCGGGTGCTCGAGGGCGAGCTGCGCGCCGGTGCCGAGCTCACCGCCGAGGTCGACCGCGAGTGGCGGCTGTCGGCGTGCCAGGCGCACTCGGGCACGCACGTGGTGCACGCCGCGCTGCGCCAGGTGCTCGGCCCCCAGGCCCTCCAGTCGGGCTCCTACAACCGGCCGGGCTACCTGCGGCTGGACTTCGCCTGGCAGGGCGCGCTCAGCCAGCAGCAGCGCACCGACATCGAGGACGTCGCCAACGCCGCCGTCCGCGCCGACCACAGGGTCTCCGCCAGCTGGATGACGCTGCCCGAGGCGCAGGCGTTCGGCGCCCTGGCGCTGTTCGGCGAGACCTACGGCGAGCAGGTGCGGGTCGTGGAGATCGGCGGCCCGTGGTCGCGCGAGCTCTGCGGTGGCACCCACGTGCGCGGCAGTGCGCAGATCGGCACGCTGGCGCTGACCGGTGAATCCTCCGTGGGCTCGGGCTCGCGGCGGGTCGAGGCCGTGGTGGGGCTGGAGGGCTTCCGGTACCTGGCGCGCGAGCGCGACCTGGTGCGCCAGCTGGCCGAGATCCTCAAGTCGCCGCAGGACGGCCTGGTCGAGCGGGTGGGCGGCATGGTCTCCCGGCTGCGCGACCTGGACCGCGAGCTGGCCGACCTGCGGGCGCAGCAGACGCTGGCGGCCGCCGGCGAGCTGGCCGCGTCGGCCCGCGACGTGGGCGGCGTCGCCGTCGTCACCGGCTCCCCGGCCGGTCTCGGCGGCGGGGAACTGCGCACGCTGGCGCTCGACGTCCGCGGCCGCATCGGGGCCGACCGGCCGGCGGTCGTGCTGCTGGCATCGGAGTCCGGTGGCAAGGTGGCGTTGGTGGCGGCACTGAACCCGGCCGCGGTCACCCGGGGGCTGTCGGCCAACGACGTCCTCAAGGCGGCCTCGGCACCCGTCGGCGGCCGCGGTGGCGGCAAGTCCGACGTCGCCCAGGGGGGCGGAACCGATCCCGCGGGTATCCCCGCGGCACTGCAGGCCGGCGAGCAGGCGGTCGCGACCGCCACGGGAAGGTGACGAACGTGCCCGACACCGAGTACGACCCCGAGGACACCGGCCCGGTCGGTGGCCGCCGGCGGAAGCTGCCGGCGGTGCCGCCGGCGCGTCCGCGCCCGAGCACGGGGGAGCAGCCGACGTACCACCCGACCACGGAGATCGACCTGAGCCAGGGCTTCCCGCCGGTCAAGCACGAGACCACGGAGATCGACCTGTCCGGCGGCTGGCCGCAGCACCTCCAGGTGCCTCCGCGCCGCGCCGGCGCCGGCCGTGCCCGGGGCCGGGTCCTCGGCGTCGACGTCGGCACCGTGCGGGTCGGGCTGGCGCTGTCGGACCCGACGGGCACCCTCGCCAGCCCCCTGGAGACGCTGCGCCGGGCCAAGGACGGTGCCGACCTGGACCGGCTCGCCGCCCTGGTCGCGGAACACGAGGTGTCAGAGGTGGTGGTGGGAGAGCCGGTGCACCTGTCGGGCGCCGCCGGTGCCTCCGCGCAGGATGCTGCCGATTACGCACAGGAACTGGCCGACCGGATCCCGGACGTGCCGGTGAACCTGATCGACGAGAGGCTCTCGACCGTGACCGCAGCCAGCCACCTCCGCGACGGCGGCATCGACAGCCGTCGCCAGCGCGCGGTGATCGACCAGGCGGCCGCCGTGGTGATCCTGCAGCAGTACCTCGACAGCCGGCAGGCGCCCTCGTGAGCGCGCCCGGCGGGCCGCAGCGGCGGGGGAGGCACGCGTTCGACGACGGGACCGGTGGCATGCCGGCACCGTTCCCGACCGGCTTCGGTGCCCCTGCCGGTGGCTTCCCGCCGGGCACCTCCGGCCACCCGCCGGTGTTCCCGCGCCCGGGTGCCGGGCTGGTCGACCGGTCCGGTGACGAGACGGGGCCGATGGGCGCGCCGGGCGGGTGGTCGTCCGCCGACAGCCCCCTGACGTCCCGGCACGGCGACCGCGACGACCACGGCTTCGACCGCCAGCACCCCTCGGCCCCGCTGCCGCCGCTGCCGGCCGGCGCGTGGGACCGGCTGCGACCGCGCGAGGACGCCGTGGACGACGACGCGACCGTCGCCGCGCCCCGGCTCTCCGCCGGGCCCGACGACACCCCCGAGGAGCCGCCGGCCGAGCCGGCCGCGGACGACCCGACCGGTGGCCTGGACGTCATCGGCGCGAACGTGGACGACGACCGGCCCCGGCCCCGGCGCCGCGTCCTGCGCCGGCGCCGGGACGAGGGCGACGCGCCGCAGCCCGCCCCCGGCGCCACCCCGGCGGACGACACGGCCGCGCTCCACCCGCAGGACGACCTGGACCTGCACGGGGACCCCGACGACGGCGGCCTGCTGCACGACGACGAGATCCCGATCGCCCCCTACGACCCGCGCACGGACCCGCAGCGCCGGCGGCGGCGCCGTCGCCCGCTGGCGATCGGGCTGGCGCTGCTGGTCCTCGGCGGCATGGTCGTGGGCATCGTGCTCGCCGGGCAGCAACTCCTCGGCATGCTCGACCCGGCCGCCCGTGACTACGCGGGTCCGGGCACCGGCAGCGTCGACGTGCGGGTGCAGCAGGGCGACACGCTCACCGACATCGCCCGCACGCTGGCCGACGCCGACGTCATCGCCTCCACCGGGCCGTTCGTGGACGCCGCGCAGGGCGAGCCCGCGGCCACCGGCATCCAGCCCGGCGTCTACTCGCTGCGGCTGCAGATGAGCGGGCAGGGCGCCCTGGACCTGCTGCTGGACCCGGCGTCCCGCCAGGTGACGCGGGTGACCGTGCCCGAGGGCTTCACCGTGGAGCAGATCCTCACCCGGCTCGCGGAGGAGACCGGCACGCCGCTCGCGGAGCTGGAGGCGGCGGCCGATCCCGCGGCGCTGCCGCTGCCCCCGTACGCCGGCGGGCAGCTGGAGGGCTACCTCTTCCCGGCGACGTACGACTTCGAGCCGGGCACCACGCCGCAGCAGATGCTGCAGCGGATGGTCGAGACCTTCAACGAGGTGGCCGCCCGCCTGCGGCTCGAGGAGCGGGCCGCCGCCCTCGGGCGCACCCCCGGCGAGGTGGTCACGATCGCCTCGATGATCCAGTCGGAGACCCGGCTGGACGAGGAGCGCGCCGACGTCGCCCAGGTGATCTACAACCGGCTGAACGCGGGCATCGCGCTCGGCATCGACGCGACGCTGGCCTACGGGCTGGACAAGAGCGGCAACGAGCTGACGGTCACGGACCTGCAGAGCGACAACCCGTACAACACGCGGAACCGGCGCGGCCTGCCGCCGACCCCCATCAGCTCCCCGGGTGAGCGGAGCCTCGAGGCGGCGCTGGCCCCGACGACCGGGGACCTCCTGTACTACGTGCTCGAGTCGGAGGACGGGGCGCACTTCTTCACCAGCGACTACGCCGAGTTCCAGCAGGCCCGCCAGCGGTGCGCCGACGCCGGCCTCGGGTGCGGTGGCTGACCGGCCGCAGCGGGCGGCGGTCCTCGGGCGGCCGGTGAGCCACTCGCTCTCGCCGCTGCTGCACCGCGCCGCCTACGCGGCGCTGGGGCTGGACGGCTGGACCTACGACGCCCTCGACATCGGGGCCGACGAGGTGGTGGTGCTGCTCGCCGGCCTCGGTGAGGAGTGGCGCGGCTTCTCGGTGACGATGCCGTGCAAGCAGGCCGCGGTCGCGGTCGCCGACGTCGTGGAGCCGCTGCCGCGGCTGCTGGGCGCGGCCAACACCCTCGTCCGCACCGACGCCGGCTGGCGGGCCGAGAACACCGACGTCGCCGGTATCGGCACGGCCCTGCAGGTGGCCGGCGTGGACGAGGTGGGGCACGCGGCAGTGCTCGGCGCCGGGGGCACCGCGGCGGCCGCCGCCGTGGCGCTGGCCTCCCTGGGGGCTGAGCGGGTCGACGTGGTCGTGCGGGAACCGGCCCGGGCCGGTGACGTGGTGCGGGTCCTGGAAACCCTCGGCGTGCAGGCGCGGGTGCTGCCGCTGGAGGGGGCGCGGGTCGAGGCCCCCGTCGTCGTCAGCACCGTGCCGGTCGCGGGGCAGCCGGCCGTGGCGGCCCTGGACTGGCACGGCGGGCAGACCGTGCTGGACGTCCTCTACGCCCCCTGGCCCACCCCGCTGGCCGAGACGGTCTCCGCCGCCGGCGGCGCGGTGATCAGCGGGCTGGAGGTCCTCTTCTGGCAGGCCACCGTGCAGGTCGAGCTCATGACCGGGGAGCCGGCCCCCATCGGTGCGATGCGCGCCGCGCTCGACGCCCGCTGAGCCGCCCGCCGTGGACGTGTCCCACGCCGTCCTCACCGGCGTCGCCGTGCTGGCCGGACTGCTCCTCGGGCCCCTCCTGGCCCGCAGCACCGTCCGGCTCGCCGCCCGGGACGACGCCGCCACCCCGTCGCGGGCCCGGGTGGCCTTGACGGCGGTGCTCACCGCCGGTCTGCTGGCCGCGGCGGTGCTGCTCGGCGGGCCGCGCCCCGCCACCGCGGCGCTGGCCTGGGCCGCGGGGGCCGCGGTCGTGCTGGCCGGCGTGGACCTCGCCGCGCACCGGCTGCCCGACCGCGTGCTCCTCCCGGCCGCGGCCGTCTGCGGTGCCGCCCTGCTGGTCGACGCCGCGCTGCTGGGCACCTGGCCGGCGCTGGTCCGGGCCCTCGTGGCGGGCGCCGCAGCCCTCGTCCTCTCGGGTGCGGCGCGCCTGGCCGGCCCCGCGGCCCTGGGGTTCGGCGACGTCAAGCTGCTCGGGCTGCTGGGACTGGTGCTCGGCTGGTCCGGCTGGGGCGTGCTGCTGGCCGGCGTGTTCCTCGGTCTGCTCACCGGGGGCCTGGTCTCGCTGGCCCTCGTGGCGACGCGGCGGGCGGGCTGGCGCAGCACCGTGCCCTTCGGCCCGCCGCTGCTGGCCGGCGCCGTCCTGGCGCTGGCGCTCGGCGGTGTCCCACCCACCTGAGGGCCACCCCTCGGGGTCCCGCCCGAGCCCGCGAGGGAAGGGGGGAAGGGTGGTCCCCTTAGAATCCCCGGCATGTTGCGCTGGCTGACCGCCGGTGAGTCGCACGGCCAGCAGCTCACCGCCATCCTCGAGGGCCTCCCGGCCGGGGTCGAGGTGCAGACGGCCGACCTCGACCTGCAGCTCGCCCGTCGCCGGCTCGGGCACGGGCGGGGTGCCCGGATGTCCTTCGAGCAGGACGTCGTCACCCTCACCGGCGGTGTGCGCCACGGCCGCAGCCAGGGCGGGCCGATCGCGGTGCAGGTCGGCAACACCGAGTGGCCGAAGTGGCAGACGGTCATGTCCGCCGACCCGGTCGACGCCGAGATCCTGGCGGGGCAGGCCCGCAACGCGCCGCTGACCCGCCCGCGGCCCGGTCACGCCGATCTGGCGGGCATGCAGAAGTACGGCTTCGACGACGCCCGGCCGGTGCTCGAGCGGGCGAGCGCGCGGGAGACCGCCGCGCGGGTGGCCCTCGGCGCGATCGCGCAGGCCTTCCTGCGCCAGGCGCTCGGGGTCTCGGTGGTCAGCCACGTCGTGGGCATCGGCCCGGTGGTCGCGCCCGACGGCCTCGTGCCCGGGCCCGAGGACAACCCGCGGCTCGACGAGGACCCGGTGCGCTGCGCCGATCCGGCCACCAGCGAGCGGATGACCGCCGAAATCGACGACGCCCGCAGATGCGGTGACACGCTCGGCGGCGTCATCGAGGTCGTCGTCCACGGGCTGCCGCCGGGCCTGGGCAGCCACGTGCACTGGGACCGGCGCCTGGACGCCCGGCTGGCCGCCGCCCTCATGGGCGTGCAGTCGGTCAAGGCCGTGGAGGTCGGCGACGGGCTGGAGACCGCCCGCCGCCGCGGCTCGGTGGCCCACGACGAGATCGTGCTCGCCGACGGCGGCACCCGGGTGCAGCGGCTCACCGACCGGGCCGGGGGCATCGAGGGCGGCATGACCAACGGCGAGGTGCTGCGCGTCCGCGCCGCGATGAAGCCGATCAGCACCGTGCCCCGGGCGCTGCAGACCGTGGACGTCGCCACCGGGGAGGCCGCGGTCGCGATCAACCAGCGCAGCGACGCGTGCGCCGTGCCGCGCGGCAGCGTCGTGATGGAGGCGATGGTCGCCCTCGTGCTGGCCGACGCCGCGCTGGAGAAGTTCGGCGGCGACTCGGTCGCCGAGACCCGGCGCAACGCGCAGGCCTACCTCGACGCCCTGCCCTACCGGTGAACCGGCCGGCCCTGGTCCTCGTCGGTCCGCCCGCCTCGGGGAAGACGACGGTCGGCACGGCTGTCGCCGCCGCCCGGGGGCTGGCGTTCCGGGACACCGACCGCGACGTCGAGGAGGCCACCGGGTCGACGGTCGCCGACCTGTTCGTCCAGCACGGCGAGCCGCAGTTCCGCGCGCTGGAGGAGCAGGCGGTCGCCCGCGCGCTCACCGAGCACACCGGGGTGCTGGCCCTCGGCGGCGGAGCGGTGACCAGCGCCGCCACCCGCGAGCTGCTGGTCGCCCACGGCCGGGCCGGCGAGGCCGTGGTCTGGCTCGACGTCGACGTCGCCTCCGCCGCCCGCCGCGTGGGGCTCTCCCGCGACCGGCCGCTGCTGGCCGTGAACCCGCGCGCGATGCTGCGCACCATGCTCGAACAGCGCGCCCCGCTCTACACGGAGGTGGCCACGCACCGCGTCGCCACCGCGGGGCGCGCGCCGGAGGAGGTCATCGCCGAGGTGCTCGCCGTCCTGACCCCGGAGGGAGCCCGGTGACCCGCCGCGTCCCGGTCGCGGGGGAGCAGCCCTACGAGGTCGTCATCGGCGCCGGCGCCCAGGCGGAGCTGGCGCTCGTGCTGGCCGGCACGCCGAAGGTGGCCGTCGTCCACGCCCCGCCGCTCGCCGCCGCGGCCGGCGCCGCCGTGGAGACCCTGCAGACCACCGGCGTCGCGGCCGAGGCGCTCGTCGTCCCCGACGGTGAGGCGGCCAAGACCGCGCAGGTCGCGGCCGCGATGTGGGACGAGTTCGGCCGGCTGGGGCTGACCCGGTCCGACGCCGTCGTCGGGCTCGGTGGGGGAGCGGTCACCGACCTGGCCGGCTTCCTCGCGGCCACCTGGACCCGCGGCATCCGCGTCGTCCAGGTGCCCACCAGCCTGCTCGGCATGGTCGACGCCGCCGTGGGCGGCAAGACGGGCATCAACACCGCCGCCGGCAAGAACCTGGTCGGCGCGTTCCACCCGCCCGCGGGCGTGCTCGCCGACACCGACCTGCTGGCCGGCCTGCCCCAGGACGAGTTCCGCGCCGGGCTGGCCGAGGTGGTCAAGTGCGGCTTCATCGCCGACGGCCGGATCCTCGAGCTGCTGGCCGCCGACCCGACGGGGCGCCGCGACACCGAGGAGCTCATCGAGCGCGCGGTACGGGTGAAGGCCGCCGCGGTGGGGGAGGACCTGCTCGACACCGGCGTCCGGGAGTTCCTCAACTACGGCCACACCCTCGGCCACGCGGTCGAGCGGGTCGAGGACTTCGGCTGGCGGCACGGCGAGGCGGTCGCGGTCGGGCTGGTGTTCGCCGCCGAGCTGGCCGGGCAGGCCGGGCTGCTGACCCGCGCGGAGGTCGACCGGCACCGCGAGCTCCTCACCGCCATGGGCTTGCCCACCACCTACGCCGGAGACTGGCCGCGGCTGCAGGAGGTCATGCGCGTGGACAAGAAGGCCCGCGGCGCCTCGCTGCGCTTCGTCGTCCTCGACGGGCTGGGCGATCCCCGCATCCTGAACGACCCCGACCAGGCCTGGCTCGACGCGGCCTGGGCCGCCGTCTCCGGAGATGACACATGACGATCCACGTGCTCAACGGCGCGAACCTCGGCCGGCTCGGCACCCGCGAGCCCGAGGTCTACGGGACCACCACCTACGCCCAGCTGGTCGAGCTGGTGGAGACCGCCGCCCGGGAGCTGGGCGTCGAGGTGGCCGTGCGCCAGACCGACGACGAGGGCCAGCTGCTCCGCTGGATCCACGAGGCGACCGACGCCGGCGACCCGATCGTGGTCAACCCCGGCGGCTGGTCGCACACCTCGGTCGTGCTGCACGACGCCCTGGCCGCGGTGACCGCCCCGGTGGTGGAGGTGCACATCAGCAACATCCACCGGCGCGAGGAGTTCCGGCACCACTCCTACGTCTCGCGGGTGGCTGACGGCGTCATCGCCGGGCTGGGGGTGCACGGCTACGTGCTGGCGCTGCAGTGGATGACGCTGCGGGGCGTCTCGTGAGCCGCGCTTCCCAGCGGCGCGAGGTGCTCCGGGCCACCGCCGCGGAGCGCGGGCTGGACGCCGTGCTGGTCACCAACCTGCTCAACGTCCGGTACCTCACCGGCTTCACCGGCTCCAACGGCGCGCTGCTGCTGCGGGTGGACGGCCGCGACCTCTTCGGCACCGACGGCCGGTACACGACCCAGGCCGGCGTGCAGGTGCCCGACGTGGAGCTGCTCGTCGACCGGGCCACGGTGCCCGCCCTGGCCCGGGAGGCCGTGCGCTCCGGCTCGGGAGCACTGCCCGCCCGGCGGATCGGCTACGAGTCCCACGACCTCACCGTCGACGGGCTGCACGGGCTGGAGCGCGTGCTCGCCGACGCCGCCGCGGGCGGGACCGTCCCGGAGCTGGCGTCGGTGCGCCGGGCCGTCGAGGCCCAGCGTGCGGTCAAGGACCCCGACGAGATCGAGTCGCTGCGCCGCGCGTGCGCCGTCGCCGACCAGGCGCTGGCCGAGCTGGCCGCCGAGGGCGCGCTCCGTCCCGGCCGCACCGAGCTGGAGGTCGGCCGCGAGCTGGATGCGCGGATGCTGGCGCTGGGCGCCGAGGCGCCGTCGTTCGAGACGATCGTCGCCACCGGGGCGAACTCGGCCATCCCGCACCACCGGCCCGACCAGACCGAGCTGCGCTCGGGCGACTTCCTCAAGCTCGACTTCGGCGCCACCGTCGAGGGCTACCACTCCGACATGACCCGCACCCTGGTGCTGGGCCAGGCGGCGGACTGGCAGCGGGAGGTCTACGCCCTGGTGGCGGAGTCGCAGGCGGCCGGCCGGGCGGCGCTCGCGGTCGGGGCGGACGTCGTCGCCGTCGACGCCGCGGCGCGCGACGTGATCGTGGCGGCCGGGCACGGCGACCACTTCACCCACGGCCTCGGGCACGGCGTGGGCCTGGAGATCCACGAGGCGCCGGGCATCGGCCAGCAGGGCGCGGGTACTCTTGCCGCCGGTATGGCCGTCACCGTGGAGCCGGGCGTGTACCTGCCCGGCCACGGCGGTGTCCGGATCGAGGACACCCTGATCGTCACCGGCGACGCGCCCGAGTTGTTGACCCTCACGAGCAAGGAACTGCTGGTCCTCTAGATGGCTACCACCAACGACCTGAAGAACGGCATCGTCCTCAACCTGGACGGCCAGCTCTGGACCGTCACCGACTTCCAGCACGTCAAGCCCGGCAAGGGCGGGGCCTTCGTGCGCACGACGCTGAAGAACGTGCTGTCGGGCAAGGTCGTCGACAAGACCTTCAACGCCGGCACCAAGGTCGAGACGGCCACCGTGAACAAGCGGTCGATGACCTACCTGTACAAGGAGGGCACCGACTTCGTCTTCATGGACGGGGACACGTTCGAGCAGATCTACGTGCCGACCGAGACCGTCGGCGACGGCGCGAACTACCTGCTGGACAACACCGAGGTCGTCGTCGCGGTGCACGAGGGCAACCCCCTGTACGTCGAGCTGCCGGTGACCATGGAGCTCGTCGTCGAGCACACCGACCCGGGCCTGCAGGGCGACCGCTCCACCGGTGGCACCAAGCCCGCCACGCTGGAGACCGGCGCGCAGATCCAGGTGCCGCTGTTCATCAGCACCGGCGAGAAGCTGAAGGTAGACACCCGCGACGGCCGCTACCTCGGCCGCGTCAACTGACAGCGCGGTAACCCTCATGGCCGCACGGACCAAGGCGCGCAAGCGCGCCGTCGACGTCCTGTACGAGGCCGACGTGCGTGGCCGGGAGCGCGTGGAGCTGCTCCGCGAACGGGTCGCCGACGGCAACCCGCCGATCCCCGACCACGCCATCCGCCTGGTCGAGGGCGTCGCCGAGCACGGTGCGCGCATCGACGAGCTGATCGAGGCGCACACCTCCGGCTGGTCGCTGGAGCGGCTGCCCGACGTCGACCGGGCGATCCTGCGCATGGCGACCTTCGAGCTGCTCTGGGTGGACGACGTGCCCGACGCGGTCGTCATCGACGAGGCGGTGGAGCTGGCCCGCGCCATCTCCACCGACGAGTCGCCCCGGTACGTCAACGGCGTGCTCGGCGCCATCCTCGCCGCCGAGGTCCCCACCGCCTGAGTCGTCCAGCGGGTCGACGCTGGCGGATCAGCCCTTCGCGCGCGCTTGTGGGGGACCTTCGGTCGGGCGCTTGCCGCCAGGACCAGGTCCGGGGCGCACCCGGGGTAGTTGGGCCACCGGCTCACCGGAACTCGGGTACCCCCCGCGCTTCTCGAAGTCCGACGAGCGAGGATCCCGGCGGACGGGGGTCGGAGTCCTCTTGTCCTCGTGGGTCATGCGATCTCCTCGAACTCCAGGTACTCGACTTCCGACCATCGTATGAGGAGTCCCGGGGCACCCTCCATGCGCACGGGCCGACTGTCGTCGTCCACTTCGTACGCGCCTGACTCCGGATCCACGCTCAGGGCTTCGGCCAGGTAGACGTCTCCTTCCTCGTCGTAGCCCGAGGCATAGGAGCGGACGCCTGTGGCGCTGACTCCATAGATGCCGGCCAGCCAGCTGCCCGACTTCAGCCGGACACGCACCAGCCCGCGTGCGTTGCGCCGCCAGAGGTAGTCCCACGCTCGCGGCTCCGGAGAATCCCCTGTGAAAGCGGTGACCCAGCGCCAGCGTGCCTTCTGCCCCCTACCGACCAGGCTCCCCACGCCGATGGGGACCAGGACGTATGCCAGGGCAACTGCCTGCACCAGCCACCAAGGGACCTCGCCCCGCTCCAGACGTCCGCTGGCGACCCATTCACGGTATGCCCACAGTTCCGGCCCGGAGAAGAGAGCCTGGAAGACGGCCGATGCAGCAAGGAACCGAAAGATGCGATCCACGAGCTTCACGCCGAACGAGCCGCCGACCCGCTCGAGGGCGAAGGTGTATGCCGCTCCCGGGAGGATGAACAGCAGAGCGACCACCAAGGCCTGGAACGTCGAGATCACGAATCACTCCACCACGGGCCTACGACAACAGCGGTCCGGAGCGGCAGGGGTGGGACGGCCGTTGGCCGCGGTGTCGTCCGGAGGACGACGAAGCACAGCTGCACGGCACCGACGAGGTGGGCCCGGAGGGTCCGGCGAGGAGTGTGCGGACGCGCTCGTCGCAGCAGGGTGACTGCCGTTGGTCGCGGTGTCGTCCGGAGGACGACAGATCACTCAGTGCAGGTCGCGCCGCACGAACAGCCAGGTGCCGACGCCGATGAGCACCGCGGCGAAGACCCCGACGACGAGGCCGCCCTGCAGGTTGCTGACCAGGTAGGTGGTCGGTTCGGCCGCCGAGGGTCCACCGCCCCCGAGGTCGAACAGCTCCAGGCCGCCCGGGAGGACGAGCGCGATGGAGTTGGTCGACAGCAGCCACCGGTCCGTCGTGGGCTCGAGGATGCGCAGCGCGTTCTCCGCGACCGCGAAGTAGACGAAGCCCACACCCAGGGCCGCCCCGGTGTTGCGCACCAGGTTCGCCAGGCCGAAGCCGATGAGGCCGACCAGCACCGTGAGCACGATGCCGCGTCCCTGCGCGGCCAGCAGCCCGGACCAGAAGCCGTCCGGGACCCCACGGTCGCTGCCCACGAGGGCGTCCAGCAGCCACGCCATGGCCAGCCACGCGAGCTGCGCGGCGACACCGAGGGTCAACGCCGCGAGGGCGAGGACGCCGGTCTTCGTGCCGATGACCTTGAGCCGGTTCGGCACCCAGAAGAGCAAAGCGACGATGGTGCGGGTGGACCACTCGGCCCCGATCCAGGTGGCCCCGATCAGGAAGGCGAGCACCGCCGCGGCGACGGCGAAGCCCACCGCCCCGGCCTCGCCGGCCGAGGCGAGGTCGAAGGGCGCCGTCGTGAGGAAGTCCTCGACGGGGACGTCCGACTCGGTCAGGGGCGGGCCGCAGAACTGGTCGACGGGCTGACCGGCCTGTTCGGCGTCCTGCTCGCAGACCTGCCGGAACTCCCGCTCGCCGGCGAGGAACTCGTCGCGCTGCTGGGTCGCGGCGGCGAGGTCGGCGTCGGTCGGCTCGCCGAAGTTGAGCAGCCCGATGACGACGGCCCCGAGCCAGCCGAGTGTGGCCAGGGCCAGCAGGACCTGGATGAAGCGGCGGGAGGTGAACCGGTGCACCTCGGCGCGGAAGAGGCTGCCCCGCGGCCGGGTGGCCGCCGGCTCGGGGGACGTCGTCGGCTGCTCGGTCACCGCGCTCACGCCTGCTCCCCGGTGATCGCGAGGAAGGCGCTCTCCAGGTCGGGGGTCACGCGGACCAGCTCCTCGACGTAGTGGCCGTGCCCGGCGAGCACGCGGGTGATCTCGCCCGGTGCCGGGGCGCCGTGCACGAGGATCTGCCCGTCGGGCGCGGGGGAGACGGAGAACCCGGCGCCGCCCAGCACGGCGGCGGCGGCAGCCGGGTCGGGCACCGCCACGCGGACGTCGCCGGTGCCGGCGCGGTCCAGCACGGAGGAGACGGGGCCGGCGGCCACCTGGCGCCCCCGGGCGAGGATGGTCACCGAGTCGCACACCTGCTGGATCTCGGCGAGCAGGTGGGAGGAGAGCAGGACCGTCGTGCGGCCGTCGCGGCCCAGCCGCCGGATGAGCTCGCGGACGTCGCGGATGCCGGCCGGGTCCAGGCCGTTGCTGGGCTCGTCGAGGATCAGCAGGCGGGGCGCCTTGAGCAGCGCCGCCGCGATGCCGAGGCGCTGCTTCATGCCGAGGGAGTAGCCCTTGAACCGGTCGTCGGCGCGGTCGCGGAGGTCGACCAGTTCCAGGCACTCCTCGACGCGGGCGGCGGGGACCCCGGCGGTCTCGGCGAGCAGCCGGAGGTTGCGCCGGCCGGAGAAGCCGGGGAAGAACAGCGGCGTCTCCACGAGGGCGCCGACCTCACCGATCACCTGGGGGAGATCGGTCGGCACGGGGCGGTCCAGCAGCCGCATCTCGCCGGCCGAGGGGCGGACCAGCCCCAGGAGGACCCGGATCGAGGTGGTCTTCCCGGATCCGTTGGGCCCGAGCAGCCCGTGCACGCCGCCGGTGTCGACCGTCATGTCCAGGCCGTCGAGCGCGCGGAGCACCTGACCGCCCCGTCCGCGGTAGGTCTTGGCGACCCCCGTCATCTGCACCGCCGGCACGCCGGTCTCCCGCCTCCCGGTCGGGTGCCCGGGTCGCCGCACCCTGGCACATCCGCTGCTCCGGCGACAGCACCCGCGGCGCGTGTCCGGAACCAGCCGGTCCGCTGGTGAGCGGATGGAACGACCGCTCCCTGCAGGGGCCCGGCGCGAGCTCGCGAGCGCCGGGGGGCAGGGGGTGTTTTCTCAGCGCGGGGAGCGCCGGCGGTCACCCCAGGCGTCGTCGACGTCCTCCTCGAGCTCCTCGTCGCCACCGGAGCTGACGATCCCCTCCATCCCGGGGGAGAGCACACCCCACTCGATCAGCCGGGAGGTGAGCTCGTCGGGGCTCATGTCGTAGATGATCGCCAGCGACTTCAGGTCCTCGGCGCGGATCGACAGCACCTTGCCGTTGTAGTCGTGCCGCTGCGCCTGGATGGTCGAGGCGTAGCGGGCCAGCGGGCCGGCCTCGTCGGCCGGCAACGACCCCAGCGACTCCAGGTTCAGCACGATCTTGTTGGTCGAGGTGACGGCGGAGCTGGGCCGCGGATCGGGCAGCAGCTCGGACACCGGGACGCCGTAGAAGACCGCCAGCTCGGAGAGGCGCTGCACGGTCACGGCGCGGTCGCCGCGTTCGTAGGAGCCGACGACGACCGCCTTCCAGCGGCCGTGCGACTTGTCCTCCACGCCCTGCAGGGAGAGGCCCTGCTGGTTGCGGATCGCGCGGAGCCGGGCGCCGAGGGCCCGTGAGTAGTCGGTGCTCATCGCTGTCTGCTCACTGTCCGTCGTCTCGGATCGGGGCTGTTCGTCACGCAGCGTACGTGCGAAGCGGGAATCACAACAGCCGGGTCGGCGCGAAACCGCAGGCGGACGCCGCGCCGGCGGGGCCGCCCGGGCGGCGGCGAGCCGGACGTGGGCGTGCAGTACCGTCGACGCCGGTCCGACCACTCCTTTAACGACCCGTCCAGTGAGGCGGGGAAGGAGGCCTCATGGCCCGCTCGCCCGACCCTGCCCGGAGCACGTCTCCCGGCAGCACCCCCGGCACCCTGCTCTCCTCCGCCGACGTCGCCCGCGTCGTCGACCGCATGGCCCACCAGCTCATCGAGCGGGCGGCCAGCATGCGTCCCGACGACGGCTCCGACCAGGCCGACGGGGGGCTCTCCGACCTGGTCCTCGTGGGCATCCCGACCCGGGGCGCGCCGCTGGCCCGCCGGCTCGCCGGGCGCATCGAGGCGTTCACCGGCGTCGCGGTCGACGTCGGCACCGCCGACATCACGCTCTACCGCGACGACCTGCGGCTGCGCGGGGTCCGGGCGCTGGAGCCCACGGTCCTGCCCGACGACGGGATCGACGACCGGCTGGTCGTCCTCGTCGACGACGTCCTCTTCTCCGGCCGGTCGGTGCGCGCGGCGCTGGACGCCCTGCGTGACCTGGGCCGCCCGCGCAGCGTCCAGCTGGCGGTGCTGGTCGACCGCGGCCACCGCGAGCTGCCCATCCGCGCCGACTTCGTCGGCAAGAACGTGCCGACGTCGCGGACGCAGCAGGTGCGCGTGCACCTGCAGGAGGTCGACGGGATCGACGAGGTGCTCGTGACCGAGGAGGGGGACCGGTGAAGCGGCACCTGCTGGAGGCAGCCGACCTCGACCGGGACGACGCGACGCTGGTCCTCGACACCGCCGCGCAGATCGACCAGGCGCTCGCCGGCCGCGAGGTGAAGAAACTGCCCACCCTGCGCGGGCGCACGGTGGTGAACCTCTTCTACGAGGACTCCACCCGCACGCGGATCAGCTTCGAGCTCGCGGCCAAGCGACTGTCGGCCGACGTCATCAACTTCTCCGCCAAGGGCAGTAGCGTCTCCAAGGGCGAGAGCCTCAAGGACACCGCGCTCACCCTGGAGGCGATGGGCGCCGACGCCGTCGTCGTCCGGCACTCCGCCTCCGGGGCACCGCACCGGCTGGCGAACTGGGTGCGCGGCAGCGTGGTCAACGCCGGCGACGGCACCCACGAGCACCCGACGCAGGCGCTGCTGGACGCCTACACGATCCGGCAGCGGCTGGGCCGGCTCGACGGGGTCCGCGTGACGATCGTCGGCGACGTCCTGCACAGCCGGGTCGCCCGGTCCAACGTCGGGCTGCTGCACACCCTCGGTGCCGAGGTGACGCTGGTGGCCCCGCCCACGCTGCTGCCCGTCGGCGTGGGCAGCTGGCCGGCCCAGGTCGGCTACGACCTGGACGCGGTGCTGCCCAAGAGCGACGTGGTGATGATGCTGCGGGTCCAGGCGGAGCGGATGAACGCCTCGTTCTTCCCCAGCGCCCGCGAGTACAGCCGCCGCTACGGCCTGGACGCCCGCCGCATGGCCGCGCTGCCCGACGACGCGATCGTCATGCACCCCGGCCCGATGAACCGCGGCATGGAGATCGCGGCCGAGGTGGCCGACTCCGTCCGTTCCACGATCGTCGAGCAGGTCGCCAACGGGGTCTCGACCCGCATGGCCGTGCTCTACCTGCTGCTCGGAGGCTCGCCCCAGTGATGAACTACCTGATCAAGGGGGCGCGGCCGCTCGGCGGCGAGCCCGCCGACATCCTGGTGGAGGACGGCCGGATCGCCGCGGTCGGCGACTCGCTGGACGCCACCGGCGCCGAGGTGGTCGAGGCCACCGGCCTCATCGCCCTCCCCGGCCTGGTCGACCTGCACACCCACCTGCGCGAGCCGGGCCGCGAGGACGCCGAGACGGTTGAGACCGGCAGCCGGGCCGCCGCCCTCGGCGGGTTCACCGCGGTGCACGCCATGGCCAACACCGACCCGGTCGCCGACACCGCAGGCGTGGTCGAGCAGGTGTGGCGGCTGGGCCAGGAGGCCGGGCTGGTCGACGTCGTCCCGGTGGGGGCGGTGACCGTCGGGCTCGGGGGCGAGCGGCTGGCCGAGCTCGGCGCGATGGCCGACTCCGCCGCCCGCGTGCGGATCTTCTCCGACGACGGGCACTGCGTCGCCGACCCCGCGCTCATGCGCCGCGCGCTGGAGTACGTGAAGGCCTTCGACGGCGTCGTCGCCCAGCACGCCGAGGAGCCGCGGCTGACCGCCGGCGCGCAGATGCACGAGGGCGACCGCTCCGCGAAGCTCGGTCTCACCGGCTGGCCGGCCGCCGCGGAGGAGGGGATCATCGCCCGCGACGTGCTGCTGGCCGAGCACGTCGGCGCGCGGCTGCACGTCTGCCACGTCTCGACGGCGGGCTCGGTGGAGATCCTGCGCTGGGCGAAGTCCCGCGGGGTGCAGGTCACCGCCGAGGTCACCCCCCACCACCTGCTGCTCACCGACGCCTGCGCGGAGTCCTACGACCCGGTGTTCAAGGTGAATCCGCCGCTGCGCACCGACCGCGACGTCGAGGCGCTACGGGCCGGGCTGGCCGACGGCACGATCGACGCCGTCGGCACCGACCACGCCCCCCACGCGGTGGAGGACAAGGAGAGCGAGTGGGCGCAGGCCCGGCCCGGCATGCTCGGGCTGGAGCAGGCGCTCTCGGTCGTCATCGAGACGATGGTCGAGCCGGGCCGGCTCGACTGGGCCGGCGTCGCCGACCGGATGTCGGTGCGCCCCGCCGCCATCGGCCGCCTCGACGGCCACGGCCGCCCCATCGCACCGGGCGAGCCGGCCAACCTCGTGCTCGTCGACCCGGCCGCCCGCGCGACGGTGGACCCCGCGGCGCTGGCCAGCCGCAGCCGCAACAGCCCCTATGCCGGCCGGGAGCTCCCCGGCCGGGTGGTCGCGACGTTCCTGCGGGGCGTCCCGACGGTTCTGGACGGAAAGGCAACGCGGTGACGGCGACAGCGAGTGAGCATCGCAGCGAGGAACGAGCGAGGAGCGGAGCGAGCGCGCAGCCGAACGGGAGTAGCAGAGTGAGTGACGCGATCCTCGTGCTCGAGGACGGCAGGACGTTCCGGGGCGAGGCCTACGGCGCGGTCGGGACGACGGTCGGCGAGGCGGTGTTCGCCACCGGCATGACCGGCTACCAGGAGACGCTGACCGACCCCAGCTACGCCGGCCAGATCGTGGCCATGACGGCGCCGCACATCGGCAACACCGGCGTCAACGGCGAGGACGACGAGAGCAGCCGCATGTGGGTCGCGGGCTTCGTCGTGCGCGACCCCGCCCGCCGCCCGGCGAGCTGGCGCGCCACCGGCAGCCTGGACGACGAGCTCGTCGCCCAGGGCGTGGTCGGGATCAGCGGCGTCGACACCCGTGCGCTGACCCGCCACCTGCGCGACCGGGGGGCGATGCGGGCCGGCATCAGCACCGACCTCTCCGCCGACGAGCTGCTCGCCCGCGTCACCGCGGCCGAGGGCATGACCGGCGCCGACCTCGCCCCGACGGTGAGCACCGGCGAGCCCTACGTCGTCCCGGCGGTGGGCGAGAAGCGGTTCACGATCGCCGCGCTCGACCTGGGCATCAAGACGGCCACCCCGCGCCACCTGGCCGCGCTCGGCGTCGAGACCCACGTGCTGCCCTCGACGGCCACCGCCGAGGAGCTGCTGGCGGCCGGGCCCGACGGGGTGTTCCTCTCCAACGGACCCGGCGACCCCGCCGCGGCCGACTACGCGGTCGAGGCGGTGCGGGGGGTGCTCGACGCCCGCCGCCCGCTGTTCGGCATCTGTTTCGGCAACCAGATCCTCGGGCGGGCGCTCGGCCTGGGCACCTACAAGCTGCGCTTCGGCCACCGTGGCCTGAACCAGCCGGTGCTCGACCGGGTCAGCGGCACGGTGCGGGTGACCAGCCACAACCACGGCTTCGCCGTCGACGCGGCGCTGGACCGGCCCACCGACACCCCGTACGGCCCGGTCGAGGTCAGCCACGTCGGGCTCAACGACGACGTCGTGGAGGGGCTGCGGTTGGTCGACGCCCCGGCCTTCAGCGTGCAGTTCCACCCGGAGTCCGCGGCCGGACCGCACGACGCGGCGCCGCTGTTCCAGCGCTTCGTCGACCTGATGGAGGCAGCCCGCAGCGGGGACCGCCCGGCCGTCAGCCCGCCCACCACGGTGCAGTCGAGCACGGGGGAGACCAACTGATGCCCAAGCGCACCGACATCGAGCACGTGATGGTGATCGGCTCCGGGCCGATCCTCATCGGCCAGGCCGCCGAGTTCGACTACTCCGGCACCCAGGCCTGCCGCGTGCTCAGGGCCGAGGGGCTGCGGGTCAGCCTGGTCAACAGCAACCCGGCGACGATCATGACCGACCCCGAGATCGCCGACGCCACCTACGTGGAGCCGCTGACCCCGGAGTTCGTGGAGAAGGTCATCGCCAAGGAACGCCCCGACGCGCTGCTGGCGACCCTCGGCGGGCAGACGGCGCTGAACATCGCGATCGGCCTGTACGAGAACGGGGTGCTCGAGAAGTACGGCGTGCAGCTCATCGGCGCCGACGTCGACGCGATCAACCGCGGCGAGGACCGGCAGATGTTCAAGGACATCGTCCGGTCCATCGGCGCCGACGCCCCGCGCTCGCGGGTCTGCTCGACGGTGGAGGAGGCGCTGGAGACCGCCGAGGAGGTCGGCTACCCGGTGGTCATCCGGCCGAGCTTCACCATGGGCGGTCTGGGCTCCGGCTTCGCCACCGACGAGCCGATGCTGCGCCGCATGGCCGCCCACGGGCTGGCCGACTCCCCGGTGGGGACGGTGCTGATCGAGGAGTCGGTGCTCGGCTGGAAGGAGTACGAGCTCGAGCTCATGCGCGACCGCAGCGACAACGTCGTCGTCATCTGCTCCATCGAGAACATCGACGCGATGGGCGTGCACACCGGCGACTCGGTGACCGTGGCGCCGGCGATGACCCTCACCGACGTCGAGTACCAGCGCATGCGTGACGTCGGCATCGCCGTCCTGCGCGAGGTCGGCGTCGACACCGGTGGCTGCAACATCCAGTTCGCCGTCAACCCGGCCGACGGCCGCCTGGTCGTCATCGAGATGAACCCCCGCGTGTCCCGCTCCAGCGCGCTGGCGTCCAAGGCGACCGGCTTCCCGATCGCCAAGATCGCCGCGAAGCTCGCCATCGGCTACACCCTCGACGAGATCACCAACGACATCACCGGTGTCACCCCGGCCGCCTTCGAGCCGACGCTGGACTACGTCGTGGTGAAGATCCCGCGGTTCGCGTTCGAGAAGTTCCCCGGCGCCGACCCCCGGCTGACCACGACGATGAAGAGCGTCGGCGAGGTCATGGCGATGGGCCGCAACTTCGCCGAGGCGCTGGGCAAGGCGATGCGCTCCACCGAGACGAAGGTGGCCGGTTTCTGGACGGGCGCGGCCGACCCGCGCTCGGCCGAGGAGCTCCTCGACGCACTGCGCACCCCGGTCGACGGCCGGCTCTACACCGCCGAGGCGGCGCTGGCGGCGGGCGCGACGGTCGAGCAGGTGGCCGAGGCCAGCGGCTTCGACCCGTGGTTCGTCGACCAGCTCCTGCTGGTCCGCGAGGTGGCCGCCGCCGTCCGCGAGACGCCGTCCCTGACCCCGGAGCTGCTCCGGCGGGCCAAGCGGCACGGGCTCTCGGACCGGCAGATCGCGGCGCTGCGGCCCGAGCTCGCCGGTGAGGACGGCGTCCGCGCGCTGCGCTGGCGGCTGGGCGTGCGGCCGGTCTACAAGACCGTGGACACCTGCGCCGCCGAGTTCGCCGCCCGCACCCCGTACCACTACTCCTCCTACGACGAGGAGACCGAGGTCCAGCCGCGGGAGAAGCCCGCGGTGCTGATCCTGGGCTCCGGGCCCAACCGGATCGGGCAGGGCATCGAGTTCGACTACTCCTGCGTGCACGCGGTCATGGCGCTGCAGGACGCCGGCTACGAGGCGGTGATGGTCAACTGCAACCCCGAGACCGTCTCCACCGACTACGACACCGCCGACCGGCTCTACTTCGAGCCGCTGACCTTCGAGGACGTCCTCGAGGTCGTGGAGGCCGAGCGCGCGGCCGGGCCGGTGGCCGGGGTGATCTGCACCCTCGGTGGCCAGACGCCGCTGGGCCTGGCGCAGCGGCTGAAGGACGCCGGCGTGCCGGTGCTCGGCACCTCGCCCGAGGCGATCGACGCCGCCGAGCACCGCGGGGCGTTCTCCCGCGTGCTCGCCGACACCGGCCTGCTGGCGCCCAAGCACGGCACGGCGACGACGTTCGCCGAGGCCCACGCCATCGCCACGGGGATCGGCTACCCGGTGCTGGTGCGCCCCTCCTACGTGCTGGGCGGGCGCGGCATGGAGATCGTCTACGACGACGCCACGCTCGAGGCGTACATCGCCAAGGCGACCGAGGTCAGCGCGGACCACCCGGTGCTGGTCGACCGCTTCCTGGAGGACGCCGTCGAGATCGACGTCGACGCCCTCTACGACGGCACCGACCTCTACCTGGGCGGGGTCATGGAGCACATCGAGGAGGCCGGCATCCACTCCGGCGACTCGGCCTGCGCGCTGCCGCCGATCACCCTCGGCTCGGCGGACCTGCTGAAGATCCGCGCGGCCACCGAGAAGCTCGCCGCCCGGATCGGTGTCCGCGGGCTGATGAACGTCCAGTACGCGATCAAGGACGACATCCTCTACGTGATCGAGGCCAACCCGCGGGCCAGCCGCACGGTGCCGTTCGTGTCCAAGGCGACGGCGGTGCAGCTGGCCAAGGCTGCGGCGCGGATCGCCGTCGGGGAGTCGATCGCCGACCTGCGCGCCGCCGGCGTGCTGCCGGCCACCGGTGACGGCACCGACCTGCCCGACGACGCCCCGATCGCGGTCAAGGAGGCGGTCCTGCCCTTCCACCGCTTCCGCACGGTCGAGGGCCACGGCGTCGACACCGTGCTCTCCCCGGAGATGAAGTCCACCGGCGAGGTCATGGGCCTGGACGCGCAGTTCGGCACGGCGTTCGCCAAGTCGCAGGCCGCCGCCTACGGGTCGCTGCCGACCGAGGGCACGGTGTTCGTGTCGCTGGCCAACCGGGACAAGCGCTCGGCGGTCTTCCCGATCAAGCGGCTGGCCGACCTGGGCTTCCGCCTGCTGGCCACCACCGGCACCGCGCAGGTGCTGCGGCGGCACGGGGTCGCGGCCGAGGTGGTCGGGAAGTTCAGCGAGGGGCCGGGCAACGTCGTGGAGCGGATCCAGGCCGGCGAGGTCGACCTGGTCGTCAACACGCCGTTCGGGGCGCCCGGCAACAGCGGGCCGCGGCTGGACGGCTACGAGATCCGCACGGCCGCGGTGAGCGCCGGCATCCCGTGCATCACGACGGTGCAGGGCATGGCCGCCGCGGTGCAGGGCATCGAGGCGCTCCGCCACGGCGGCATCGGGGTGCGCAGCCTGCAGGAGGTGCACGCTGCGCTGGCCGGCGGCACGCACGGCGGGCCGAGCACCTTCGCCGGGACGGGGGAGTGACCTCGGTGCCACCCGGCGCCGTGACCCGGCTGCGGGACGACCTCGTCGCCCGCGGGCTGGTCGACGGGCTGCCCGCGGCGTTCGCCGCGGGGGTCACCCGGTTCGGGCGGCCCCCGCAGGCGGAGCTCGACGCGCTGACCGGCGCAGCCACCGACCTGGCGGCCCGGCTCGCGACCGGCGCCGTCGGCGAGGACGACCTGCCGCTGCTGACCCGGGCGCTCTACACCGCCCGGCAGGCCGACCTGCTGGCCCGGCACGGGGTGCCGAGCCCGGCGTACGACGTGCTGGGCTCCTTCCGGGAGAACCTGGAGCGCCCGCTGGGCCCGCGGCTGCCCGAGCGGCCGACGGCGGGCGGCCGGCGCTGGCCGCTGCTCGGCCGCACGGTGGGGTTCCCGATCGGGGTGCCCTCCTGCGTGCTCAACGGCAGCGCGGCGTGGGTGCGGCGCAACGTGGCCGACGGCTGGAACGTGCTGACGTACAAGACCGTCCGCGGCCGTGCCCACCCGCCCAACGAGGCCCCGAACTGGACCGTCGCACCGGGGCTGACGGCGAGCCTCCCCCCGGGAGCCGGTGCGGACGTCGTCGCCGACCCGTGGGACTGGGTGCCGCCGGGCTCACCGGCGGTGAGCAGCGTGAACTCCTTCGGCGTCCCGTCGCCGGAGCCGGAGGAGTGGATGGCCGACCTCGCGCGCGCCGTCGCCGCGGTGGGGGACGAGCAGCTCCTCCTGGTGAGTGTCATGGGCGAGGACCCCGAGGGCGCCGGCGAGGCGGCCGCGCTGGCCGCCGACTTCGCCCGCACGGCGCGGCTGGCCGAGGAGGCGGGCGCGACGGTGGTCGAGCTGAACCTCTCCTGCCCGAACACCCTCGACCGGTCGGCGGCCGGGGTGAAGCCGCCGCTGTGCCTGGACGCCGACGCGACGGTCGCGGTCGTCGAGGCGGTGCGCCGGCAGCTGGACGACCGCACCGGTCTGGTGGCCAAGCTCTCCTGGCTCGACCGGGAGCGGCTCGCCGCCCTGGTCCCGCGGCTGGCCCCGCTGGTCGACGGGATCGCCGGGATCAACACCGTGCAGAGCCGGGTGCGGCGCAGCGACGGCACCCCGACCTTCCCCGGGCGGGAGCTGGCCGGGCTCTCGGGCATCGCGGTGCGCGGATCGGCGCTGGACTTCACCCGCCGCCTGGTGGCGCTGCGCGAGGCCGGCGGGGTGCCCTTCGACGTCCTGGCGATGGGCGGGGTGACCGACCCGGCGTCCTTCGAGGCCCTCTTCGCCGCCGGGGCCGACGCCGTGCAGTCCGCCGCCGGCGCGTTCGCCGACCCCCTGCTCGCCCGGCGCTGCGTCGACGAGCTGGGGGAGACCCTGTCCCGATCCGTGGAGGTCGAGTGACCGAGCTCGCGAGGTCACGCATGGGCACAGCACTGCCGGGCGCGAGTCCGACGAGCGACAGCGAGGAGGACTCGTGACTGCACCCTTCGGGCAGCGGCTGGCCGATGCGGTGGCCTCCCGCGGGCCGCTCTGCGTCGGCATCGACCCGCACGCCGCCCTCCTCGACGCCTGGGGGCTGCCCGACAGCGCCGCCGGGGTGGCCCGGTTCACCGACGCCGTCGTCGACGCGCTGGCGGGGTCGGTCGCCGTCCTCAAGCCGCAGATCGCCTTCTACGAGCGGTTCGGCTCCCGCGGCCTCGCCGTGCTCGAGGAGGGGGTGGCCCGGGCGCGCGCCGCCGGGGCGCTGGTGCTGCTGGACGCCAAGCGCGGCGACATCGGCTCCACCATGGCCGCCTACGCCGACCAGCTCCGGCCGGACCACCCGCTGGCGGTGGACGCGATGACGGTCAGCCCCTACCTCGGGCCGGGCTCGCTGCAGCCCGCGGTGGACACCGCCCGGCAGCACGGCGGGGGCCTGTTCGTGCTGGCCCGCACCTCCAACCCCGACGCCGGCACCCTCCAGCACGCGCTCGTGGGGGAGCGGTCGGCCGCACAGGTCGTCGTCGACACGGTGCGCGGCTGGAACACCCCCGGCTGGGTCGTGGGTGACCCGCTGCCCGACCCGGGGGCCCTGCGGGACCTCGCCACCGGGTTCGGCCCCAGCACCGGCTCCTTCGGCGTGGTGGTCGGGGCGACCCTGCGCGACCTCGACGTCGACCTCTCCGGCCTGGGGGGTCCGGTCCTCGCGCCCGGGCTCGGCGCGCAGGGCGGGACGGTCGCCGACCTGCGCAGGCTGTTCGGCGACCGCGCGGCGGTCGTGCCCACGGTGTCCCGCGACGTGCTGGGCGCGGGCCCGGACGCGACGGCGCTGCGGGTCGCGGCCGAGCGCTGGGCGGAGGCCCTGGCGGCATGAGGCGGGCGCTGCCGTGGCTGGCCGGGGCGCTCGGCGCCGCGCTGCTCGTCGCCGGGGTGCTCGCCTTCGCCGCGGCCAACCGCCCGGGTGCCGGGTCGGGGCTCGCCGACGCCGCTTGATCAGCCGCGCGATACCGCCGCCGTCCTCGCCGCACACCGCGAGGACGGCGACCGCACCGCGAGGTCGACGCCCCTCACGCACGGGACGCGGCACCCGAGAGCCGCTCCCCGAGCCGTGCGCCGAGCCGCTGACCGGGCCGGAACGGCCGTCGGGCGTGTCGTCTCGTCGGCGTGTCGGGTTCCCGACCCCCGCCTGCGCGGGGCGCCGACGCGGCGAAACCGGACCGTCCGGATAGAGGCCCCGACCTGGGATGATTACGCACGGTCACCGGACAGGCAGCGATCGTGTGAACGTGGGGTTCCCGGGTCGCGCGGCCGGTCTCCGTGCCCGCGCGTGACCTGCGGATTTGCCGGGAACCACGGCGACCGAGAGGCTCGCGGCGGAGACGCGGTGCGTCTCCGCAAACCGAACGACCGCCGGTCGGAGATCGGCCGACGACGACACACGATTGGGTTGCACGATGCCCCTGCCTGAACTGTCCCCGGAACAGCGGGCCGCCGCCCTCGAGAAGGCGGCCGCGGCCCGCAAGGCGCGCGCCGAGCTGCGCGAGCGACTCAAGAGCAAGGGCGCCACGGTCGGCGACGTCCTCAAGCAGGGCGAGACCGACGAAGTGATCGGCAAGATGCGGGTCTCCGCCGTGCTGGAATCCCTGCCCGGTGTGGGCAAGGCGCGGGCTGCGAAGATCATGGAGCGCCTGGAGATCTCCCCCACGCGGCGCGTGCGGGGGCTGGGCGCCAACCAGCGGCGGGCGCTGGAGGCCGAGTTCGGCGGCGACAAGGTCGACGCCGATCAGGTCCCCGCCGACGGCTCCGTCTGAGGAGGGTCGTCGGCAACCGCCGACGACCCCGGGCGAGGACGACGAGTGGCTGTAGCGACACCGGCACGGCTGACCGTGCTCTCGGGACCCTCCGGGGTCGGCAAGGGCACCGTGGTCGCCGAGGTCCGGCGGCGGCACCCCGAGGTCTGGGTGTCGGTGTCGGCCACCACTCGTCGTCCCCGGCCCGGTGAGGTCGACGGCGTGCACTACCACTTCGTCTCCGCCGCCGAGTTCGACCGCCTGATCGCCACCGAGGGGCTGCTGGAGTGGGCCGAGTACGCGGGCAACCGCTACGGCACCCCGCTCGCGCCGGTGCAGGCGCAGCTGGCCAGCGGCCGGCCCGCGCTGCTGGAGATCGAGCTGCAGGGCGCCCGGCAGGTCCGGGCGCGGGCGCCGGAGGCCCAACTGGTCTTCCTGGCCCCGCCCTCGTGGGCCGAGCTGGTGAGCCGGCTGGCCGGCCGGGGGTCCGAGCCGGCCGCCGTCCAGGAGCGCCGGCTGGCGATCGCGCAGGCCGAGCTTGACTCCTCGGGCGAGTTCGACGTGGTGGTCGTCAACGACGACGTCGCCCGCGCCGCGGACGAGTTGGTAGGCTTGCTGACTGCGCCGTCACCCGGTCCGTCTGCGGGGGGCAGCGCCCACGAGTGAGCCCGCCGGTCCGCCGGCCCGCCCGCTCCCACGAAAACGATCGAGGAGACCCGTCCGACCGTGTCCGGAGTCGCACCCGCCCCCGAGGGCATCACCAACCCGCCGATCGACGAGCTGCTCGAGCGCACCAGCAGCAAGTACGGCCTGGTGATCTTCGCCGCCAAGCGCGCGCGCCAGATCAACGCCTACTACAGCCAGCTCTCCGAGGGCCTGCTGGAGTACGTCGGCCCGCTGGTCGACACCGCGCCCCAGGAGAAGCCGCTGTCGATCGCGCTCCGCGAGATCAACGAGGGCCTCCTGGCGCACACCGCCGGCGAGAACTGAAGAAGGACCCCCTCGCCCCCCACCGCTCGCGAGCTCGCGGCGGGGCCCTGCGAGGGGGCCGTTCCAGCACCCCAAGTGATGACGACGCACCCGGCAGCTGCTGCCGGGTGCGTCGTTCTTCGAGAGCAGTGCCGCAGGCTCCGGTCACACACCGGAGGTGCGATCGGGAGGATGAGCGCATGAGCCGGATCGTGCTGGGCGTCAGCGGGGGAGTGGCCGCGTACAAGGCCGCGCTGCTGCTGCGGGCCTTCACCGAGGCGGGGCACGACGTCCGCGTCGTCCCCACGCCCGGGGCGCTGCACTTCGTCGGGGCCGCGACCTTCGAGGCGCTGTCCGGCAACCCGGTGACCACCGACGTGTGGTCCGACGTCCCCGAGGTCGCGCACGTGCGCATCGGGCAGAACGCCGACCTCGTCGTCGTCGCCCCCGCCACCGCCGACCTGCTGGCGCGCGCCGCCGCGGGCCGGGCGGACGACCTGCTGACCGCCACCCTGCTCACCGCGCACTGCCCGGTGGTCTTCGTGCCGGCCATGCACACCGAGATGTGGCTGCACCCCGCGACGCAGGACAACGTCGCCACGCTGCGCCGCCGGGGCGCGATCGTCCTCCCGCCGGCGGTCGGCCGGCTCACCGGGCCCGACTCCGGACCCGGCCGGCTGCCCGAGCCCGCCGACGTCGCCGCGCTGGCCGCGGTCGTGCTCGAGGGCGGGGCCGCCGCGCTGCCCCGCGACCTCGCCGGCCGGAAGGTCGTCATCAGCGCCGGCGGCACCCGTGAGCCGCTGGACCCGGTGCGCTACCTGGGCAACCGATCGTCGGGCAAGCAGGGCTGGGCGCTGGCTCGCGTCGCCGCCGCCCGGGGCGCCGACGTGGTGCTCGTCGCAGCCAACGTGGAGGCCCCCGTGCCCTTCGGCGTCCGGGTCGTGGCCGTGGAGACGGCCGAGCAGCTGCGCACCGCGATGCTCGCCGAGGCCGGGGCGGCTGGGGGGGCGACAGCCGACGTGGTGGTCATGAGCGCGGCGGTGGCCGACTTCCGCCCGGCCGGCGTCGCCGCGACCAAGCTCAAGAAGGGCTCGGCCGGTGAGCCGACCGCGGTCGAGCTCGTCCGCAACCCCGACGTGCTCACCGAGCTCGTCGGCGAGCGGGCACCCGGCCAGCTGGTGGTCGGCTTCGCCGCCGAGACCGGGGACGCCGACGCCGACGTGCTCACCCACGCCCGGGCGAAGCTCGCCCGCAAGGGGTGCGACCTCCTGGTGGTCAACGACGTCTCGGCGGGGCAGGTCTTCGGCCGGCCGGACAACGCCGTCGTCGTGCTCGCCGCCGACGGCCCCGCCACCGAGGTCCCGCGGGGCAGCAAGGACGCCGTGGCCGCCGGGATCTGGACCGCGGTCGCAGCCCGGCTGACCCCGCCCGGGCGGGCCTGACGCACGCCGTCGTGCCCGCCTGCGGAGCGCGCCGGTAACGTTCCTCCCCGGTGCTCCGCACCGAACGACCCGTCGAGCCACGTCCCCAGGGAGTCCGAGTGCCACGCCGCCTCTTCACGTCCGAGTCGGTGACCGAGGGCCACCCGGACAAGATCGCCGACCAGATCAGCGACTCGATCCTGGACGCGATGCTCGGCCAGGACCCGCGCAGCCGCGTCGCCGTCGAGACGCTGATCACCACCGGCCAGGTGCACATCGCCGGCGAGGTCACCACGGCCGGATACGTCGACATCCCGGCGATCGTCCGCGAGACGGTCCTGCGGATCGGCTACGACTCCTCCCGGAAGGGCTTCGACGGCGCCTCCTGTGGTGTCAGCGTCTCCATCGGCGCGCAGTCCCCCGACATCGCCCAGGGCGTCGACATCGGGTACGAGTCGCGCACCCAGGCCCAGGTCCGCGACCAGGAGCAGGCCGTCGAGGACGCGATCGAGCGCCAGGGCGCCGGCGACCAGGGCCTGATGTTCGGTTACGCGACCGACGAGACCCCCGAGCTGATGCCGCTGCCGATCGCGCTGGCGCACCGCCTCTCCCGCCGGCTCTCCGCGGTGCGCAAGGACGGCTCGGTGCCCTACCTGCGCCCCGACGGCAAGACCCAGGTCACCGTGGTCTACGAGGACGACCGCCCGGTCGCCGTCGACACCGTCGTCGTCTCCTCGCAGCACGCGGAGGACATCTCCATCGAGACGCTGCTGACCCCCGACATCGAGGAGCTCGTCGTCGAGCCGGAGCTGGCCGCCCTCGGCCTCCCCACCACGGGGCACCGGCTGCTGGTGAACCCGACCGGGAAGTTCGTCATCGGCGGCCCGATGGGCGACGCCGGGCTCACCGGCCGCAAGATCATCGTCGACACCTACGGCGGCATGGCCCGGCACGGCGGCGGCGCCTTCTCCGGCAAGGACCCGTCGAAGGTGGACCGCTCGGGCGCCTACGCGATGCGCTGGGTGGCCAAGAACGTCGTCGCCGCGGGTCTCGCCCGCCGCTGCGAGGTTCAGGTGGCCTACGCCATCGGCGCGGCGCACCCGGTCGGGCTGTTCGTCGACACGCAGGGCACCGGCACGGTCGCCGACGAGGTGCTGGAGAAGGCGATCACCTCGGTGTTCGACCTGCGGCCGGGCGCCATCGTCCGCGACCTGGACCTGCTGCGGCCGATCTACGGCCCCACCGCCGCCTACGGACACTTCGGTCGCGCCGACCTCGACCTGCCCTGGGAGCGGCTGGACCGCGTCGAGGCGCTCAAGGCCGCGATCGGCTGATGAAGGACCCCCTCCCTCCCCAGCCTTCGCACGCTCAGGCCGGGCCCCGGGGAGGGGGCCGTTCCAGTCAGTAGCGGCGGGGAGACTGATCGGGTGCAGGTCGCCCGGGTCGTCGTGGACGTCCCCCTGGCGCACCTGGACCGGCCCTTCGACTACGCCGTCCCGGAGAAGTTCGCCGAAACGGTGCAGGCCGGGTGCCGGGTGCGGGTCCGGTTCCACGGCCGGCTGGTCGACGGCGTGGTCTGGGAGCTCGCGGACACCACGGACTTCACCGGCACGCTGCAGCCGCTCTCCCACGTGCCCTCCGGGGAGCCGGTTCTCACTCCCCAGGTGGCGCGGCTGGTCCGGGCGGTGGCGGACCGCTACGCGGGCACCGCCGGCGACGTGCTGCGGCTGGCCCTGCCCCCGCGCCGCGGCGCGGCGGAGAAGCGCGAGTCGCCGACGCCCGAGGCGCTGCCCGAGCCGCCGGACCCCGCCGGGTTCGCCCGGTACCAGGCCGGTCCGGCGCTCCTCACCGCCCTGGCCGAGGGGCGGCCGGCGCGCGCGGTCTGGACGGCGCTGCCCGGTGAGGACTGGCCCACCCGGCTCGTCGAGCTGTGCCGCGCCGCGCTGTCGGGGCGGCGCGGCTCGCTGGTCGTCGTCCCCGACGGCCGGGACCTGGACCGGCTGACGGCGGCGGCGCAGCGCCTGCTGCCCGAGCGCTCGTTCACGGTGCTGCGGGCCGACGACTCCCCGGAGAAGCGCTACCGCCGGTTCCTCGCCGCCTCCCGGGGCGCCGCCCAGGTGGTGCTCGGCACCCGGGCGGCGATGTTCGCGCCGGTCCGCGACCTCGGCCTGGTGGTCGTCTGGGACGACGGCGACGACCTGCACTCCGACGAGCGCGCGCCCTACCCGCACGCCCGCGACGTGCTCGTGCAGCGGGCCTGGCTGGACTCCTGCGCCGCGGTCGTCGCGGGAACGTCGCGCACCGCCGAGGCCGCACTGCTGGTGGAGTCCGGCTGGGCGAACGAGCTGGTCGCCGACCGCGCCGCGCTGCGCGCGTCCGCTCCCCGGGTGCAGGCGCTGGGCGACGACTTCGAGCTGGCCCGCGACCCCGCGGCCCGCACCGCCCGCCTGCCCTCGCTGGCCTACGAGACGGCCCGCCGGGCGCTGGCCGCCGGCGCACCGGTGCTGGTGCAGGTACCGCGGCGCGGCTACGTCCCGTCGCTGGCGTGCGCCCGCTGCCGGGCACCCGCCCGGTGCGCTCACTGCTCCGGCCCGCTCGGCATCTCCGCGCGCCCCGGTCCCGGGGGAGCCCGCATCCCGGCCTGCCGCTGGTGCGCCCGTCCGGCCGCCACCTTCGACTGCCCGCACTGCCACGCGACGAAGCTGCGGGCCGCGGTGGTGGGGGAGTCGCGCACCGCCGAGGAGCTCGCGCGCGCCTTCCCGGGCACGACCGTGCGCACCTCCGGCAGCACGTCCGGGGTCCTCGCCACCGTGCCCGCGGGGCCGGCGCTGGTCGTCGCGACGCCGGGCGCGGAGCCGGTGGCCGACGGCGGGTACGGCGCCGCGCTGCTGCTGGACTCCTGGGCGCTGCTGGGCCGGGCCGACCTGCGCGCCGGGGAGGAGACGCTGCGCCGGTGGGCCAACGCCGCCGCGCTCGTGCGGCCGGCCTCGGCCGGCGGCCAGGTGGTCGTCGCCGCCGACGCCGCCCACCCGGTCGTGCAGGCCCTGGTGCGCTGGGACCCGGCCTGGCTGGCCGAGCGGGAGCTCGCCGACCGCCGGGAGCTCGGTTTCCCGCCGGTGACGCGCATGGCATCGCTGGTGGCGTCGCCGTCGGCGCTGGGCGAGTTCCTGGCCGCGGCGCGGCTGCCGGCCGGCGCCGATCTCCTGGGGCCGGTCCCGGAGCGGCCCCGGCCCGGGCAGGAGGGGGAGCGCGAGCGGTACTTGGTGCGCGTGCCGCGCACCGAGGGCGCTGCCCTGGCGCACGCGCTGGCCGAGGTGCAGGGGGTGCGGAGCGCGAAGAAGGTGCCCGAGCACGTGCGCGTGCAGCTCGACCCGCTCGACCTGGTCTAGCCGCGTCTTCCCGGCAGCGCTTCCCCCGGCAGCGCTCTCCCCAGCAGTGCTGTCTCAGGGGGAGTCACTCTCTGCCCCGCCCGGGTGGGCAGAGGACGACTGTCTCCGGGGAAGCCTGGTGCCTTGCCCTCCTCGGCCGGACACCGGCGAGCTGCGACGATGCCGCGGGTGGAGACGATCGGGTTGCTGGGCGGGATGAGCTGGGAGAGCAGCACGCTCTACTACCGGCTGCTCAACGAGCAGGTGCGCGACCGGCTCGGCGGGTTCCACTCGGCGCGCTGCATCCTGCTGTCGGTGGACTTCGCCGTCATCGAGCGGCTGCAGGCCGCCGGCGACTGGGCCGCGGCCGGCGAGCTGCTGGCGGCTGACGCCCGCGCGCTGCAGGCCGCCGGCGCCGACTTCGTGCTCCTGTGCACCAACACGATGCACACCGTCGCCGACGCGGTGACGAGCGGGATCGACGTCCCGTTCCTGCACATCGGCGACAGCACCGCCGAGGCGATCAGCGCCGCAGGGCTGTCCCGCATCGGCCTGCTGGGCACCCGCTACACGATGGAGCAGCCCTTCCTGGCCGACCGGCTGGCGGCCGCGGGGCTGGAGGTGCTGGTTCCCGAGCAGGCCGACCGCGACCTGGTGCACCGGGTCATCTACGAGGAGCTCGTGCTCGGCGTCGTCCGCGGGGAGTCGCGGCGGGCCTACCAGGAGGTGGTCGACCGGCTGGTGGCCCGCGGCGCGCAGGGCGTCGTGCTCGGCTGCACCGAGATCGAGCTGCTGATCGGGCCGGGTGACGTGCCCGTCGCGACCTTCCCGACGACGGCGCTGCACGTCGCCGCCGCCGTCCGGGCCGCGCTGGCCGAGGAGGGCGCGGCACCCCCGCATACGATCGACCGGTGAGCGTCACCCCCATCCGGCTGTTCGGCGACCCGGTGCTGCACCGGCCCGCGGCCCCGGTCGTGGACTTCGACGCCGAGCTCCGGCGGCTCGTCGACGACCTGACCGACACCATGCAGGCCGCCGGGGGCGCTGGCCTGGCGGCGCCGCAGATCGGCGTCGGCCTCCGGGTCTTCACCTGGTACGTCGACGGCGAGGTCGGCCACCTGGTCAACCCCGACGTCGCCGCGGTGGGGGAGGAGGTGCAGGACGGCCCCGAGGGCTGCCTCTCCATCCCCGACCTGCGCTACGACTGCCGCCGCCACCTGCACGTGGTCGCCTCCGGCTGGAACGTGCACGGCGACCCGGTGCGGGTCGAGGGCTCCGAGCTGCTGGCCCGCGCGATCCAGCACGAGACCGACCACCTCGACGGCGTGCTGTTCGTCGAGCGGCTCGCCGACGCCGACCGCGCCGCCGCGCTCGCCGAGATCCAGGCCGCCGAATGGCAGGGCCACGGCAGCTACCTCCCCGTCGTGAAGGTGAGCCCGCACTGAAGCTCCTGTTCGCCGGCACCCCGGCGCCCGCCGTCCCCTCCCTGGATGCGCTGCTCGCCTCCGACCACGAGGTCGTCGCCGTGCTCACCCGGCCGGACGCCCGTTCGGGGCGCGGCCGGAAGGTCAGCCGTTCCCCGGTCGCGGAGCGGGCCGACGCGGCCGGGCTCCCGGCGCTCCAGCCGCGGTCACCCCGCGAGCCCGCGTTCCTCGAGCAGCTCGCGGGGCTCGGCGTCGACTGCGTGCCCGTGGTCGCCTACGGCGCGCTGGTGCCCCAGGCGGCGCTGGACGTGCCGGCGCGCGGCTGGGTGAACCTGCACTTCTCCCTGCTGCCCGCGTGGCGGGGGGCCGCGCCGGTGCAGCACGCGATCATGGCCGGCGACGAGGTGACCGGGGCGTCCACCTTCCTCCTGGAGGCCGGCCTCGACACCGGCCCGGTCTACGGCACGCTCACCGAGGCGATCCGGCCGCGGGACACCGCCGGCGACCTGCTCGAGCGGCTCGCCGTCAGCGGTGCGCAGCTGCTGCTGGCCACGCTGGACGGCATCGCCGCGGGCGCGCTGGAGCCGCAGCCGCAGCCGGCCGAGGGCATCAGCCTCGCCCCGAAGGTCGAGACGGCGGACGCCCGCGTCGACTGGGCGCTGCCGGCGCACGTGGTGGACCGGCGGATCCGCGGGGGCTCCCCGGCTCCGGGCGCGTGGACGACGTGGCGCGGGGAGCGGCTGCGGCTCGGCCCCGTCGTGCCCGCGCCGGAGGGGCCCGCCCTCGGGCCCGGCGAGCTGCAGGTCGGGAGCGGAGGCGTGCTCGTGGGCACCGGTAACGGCGCGGTGCAGCTGGACCGGGTGCAGCCCGCGGGCAAGCGGATGCTGCCGGCCGCGGACTGGGCCCGCGGGGCGCGACCCGGACCGGGCGAGCGGCTGGGCGGCGAGTGACCCGCCCGCCGAAGCGCCAGGGGGGCGGCCCGCGCCGCGGTGGCCGCCCGCACCCGGCCGCGCGACGACGTCCGCTCGACGGCGCCCGGCTGACCGCCTACGACGTCCTCGACGGCGTCTCGGCGCGCGACGCCTACGCCAACCTGCTCCTCCCGCAGCTGCTGCGCGAACGCGGCCTCGAGCCCCGCGACGCCGCCTTCGCCACCCAGCTCGCCTACGGCGCGCTGCGCGCCCGGGGCACCCTCGACGCGATCCTCACCGGCCTCGTGTCCCGCCCGCTGCCCGAGCTGGACCCGCGGGTGCTGGACCTGCTGCGGCTGGGCGCCTACCAGATCGTGGACCTGCGGGTGCCCTCGCACGCGGCCGTGGACACCACCGTCGCCCTGACCCGCGCGATCGTCGGCACCGGGGCCTCCGGTCTGGTCAACGCCGTGCTGCGCAAGGTCGCGGCGGGTGGTGACCGGGCCTCCTGGCTGGCGACGCTGGGTGCCGAGGGCGACGAGCGGCTGGCGCTGGCCAGCGACCACCCGCGCTGGATCGTCGAGGCCTGGCGCGACGCGCTCGGGGATGAGGCCGAGCTGGAGCCGGCGCTGCTCGCCGACGACGCAGCCCCGGAGGTGCACCTGGTCGCCCGCCGGATGGAGCGCGACGCCCTCGCCGAGGAGTCCGGCGGCGAGCCCGGCCCCTGGTCGCCGTACGCGGTGCGGCTCGGCGGGGGAGACCCCGGCCGGCTGGCCTCGGTGCGCGCGGGACGCGCGGCGGTGCAGGACGAGGGCAGCCAGCTCGCCGCGCTGCTGCTCACCCGCGCTCCGCTGGAGGGGCGGGACGAGGCGTGGCTGGACGTGTGCGCCGGCCCCGGCGGCAAGGCGGGGCTGCTCGCCGCGCTCCGCCCCGAGGGGGTCCGGCTCACCGCCGCCGACCGCGCGCCGCACCGCGCCGAACTGGTGCGCCAGGCGCTGGGCGGGGAGGCCGACGTCGAGGTGCTGGCCGCCGACGGCCGCGAGCCGCCGTGGGCGCCCGGGACGTTCGACCGGGTGCTCCTGGACGCGCCGTGCACGGGGCTGGGAGCGCTGCGCCGCCGCCCGGAGGTGCGCTGGCGGCGTACGCCGGAGGACGTTCCCGCGCTGGTGGAGCTGCAGACCGAGCTGCTCGCCGCCGCGCTGGCCTCGGTGCGCCCGGGCGGGGTGCTGGCCTACGTCACGTGCTCGCCGCACACCGAGGAGACGGCGGCCGTCGTCGACACCGCCGCCGCCCGGGACGACGTCGAGGTGCTGCCGGTGGCACCGCTGTTCCCGGAGGTGCCGGGCATCGCACGCGGGGACCACGGGCAGCTGTGGCCGCACCGGCACGGCACCGACGCGATGTTCATGGCGCTGCTCCGCCGCACCCGCTGACCGACGCGGCCGCTCCCGGCCTGACGATCGGGTCAGAAGGGTGGCGGGTCGTCGTCCGGGTCCGGTGCCTGGTTCGGTTCCGGGTCCGGTGGTGGTTGTGGTGGTGCGGTGAGAACGCGGAAGCCCGGTGGTCGGCTGGTGCGGGTGACGCCGGTGGGGGTGATGACGGTGAGCACGCCGTCGGGGTCGAGGGTGTGGGTCCAGCCGGG
>NZ_FOAO01000012.1:0-20015 GCF_900109665.1 Blastococcus sp. DSM 46786 | reverse complement strand
GTCGGCGGCCTCCACCGCGCCGCGCCGGGCCGGCAGCCACGCGGACAACGGCTCGTCCCACCGCTGCGGATCCGGGTCGGCCAGCTCCCACGGCGAAGGGAACGGGTCGACCGGGGACACCGTCACCCCGACCGCGAACCCGCCCACCACCGACATGACCGCAGGCTAGACAGGGGCTACGACATTTCCCGCGCCTCAGCGCCGGGGGAGCGACGCACAGAGGGCGTACGTCGACGCAGACGAACACACCGCCGTCGGGCGGACCGCTCCGGGGGGCGGGTCCGCCCTACCGCAGAAGGACAGCGCGGCGGTCCGGGCTCCGCGCGGCGGTCCAGGGTTCGCGCAGAGGTCCAAGGCTCCGGGAGGCGGGTCCGGTGGACCGGGACGGGACCGATCAGCGGGTGGTGCGCGGGGTGGCGGGGTGGCTGCCCGCCGTGACCAGGTCCGCGACGGCCTGCCGGGCGTCGCCGGCGGTGACCAGCCCCTCGCCCACGAGCACGGCATCGGCCCCGGCGGCGGCGTAGCCGATCAGGTCGTGCGGGCCGCGGACGCCGGACTCGGCGACCTTCACGACCTCCGACGGCAGCCCGGGCGCGATCCGCTCGAAGGTGGACCGGTCGACCTGCAGGGTGGTCAGGTCGCGGGCGTTGACCCCGATCACCGAGGCTCCCGCCGCCATCGCCCGGTCGGCCTCGGCCTCGGTGTGCACCTCGACCAGCGCGGTCATGCCCAGGGACTCGACCCGCTCGAGCAGGCCGACGAGCACGTTCTGCTCCAGGGCGGCGACGATGAGCAGGACGACGTCGGCACCGTGGGCCCGCGCCTCGTGCACCTGGTAGCTGCTGACGACGAAGTCCTTGCACAGCACCGGGACGTCGACGACGGCGCGGACGGCGGCGAGGTCGGCGTGCGAGCCCCCGAAGCGGCGCCCCTCGGTCAGCACGGAGATGACGCGGGCGCCGCCGGCGGCGTACTGCTGCGCCAGCGAGGCGGGGTCGGCGATGTCGGCGAGGTCGCCCTTGGAGGGGCTGCGCCGCTTGACCTCGGCGATCACGCCGACGCCGGGGGCGCGCAGCGCGGCCAGCGCGTCGCGGGCGGGCCGGGCCGCCTGCGCGGCGGCCTTCACCTCGGCCAGCGGCGTCGCGGCCTCGCGGACGGCGAGGTCGGCGCGGACGCCCTCGATGATCTCGTCGAGCACGTTCACGGCGTGGCCGCAGCTTCGGCCGAGGTCCCGTGGTCGTTCATCGTCGCCACTGCTCCTCGTACGTCGATCCCGGCGGGTGGGGTGCCCACTCTAGAGGCGGGTCCCGCGCCCTCCGGCCCGGGGGCGGTCCCGGCGGGCGGGGCCCGCTCCGCTATGCGGAGCGGCCGGACCGCGGCGCCGGTGGGGGCTCGGTCGGGTCCTCCCCGCGGTCCAGCGCCTTCCACGCGTCGTCCGTGCGGTCCTCGGCCGACCTCGGTGGTGCCGGTCCGGCGTCGCGCTCGTAGCGCCGTCCCATCGCCGGCCAGGCGGCACCGCGGAGGACGACGAGCAGCCCGGCGAGGACCGCCAGCACCCCGGCGGCGACGGCGAGGCCCGGCCAGACCGCGGCGACCTCCACCGTCGTCGCGGTGACGCTGGTGCCGCTGACGCCCGGCAGGTCGGCGGCGGCGTCGGCCACTCCCCCGGCGAGCACCCGCGCGCCCGACCAGACCAGGGCGCCACCGCAGACCGCCACCAGCAGCCCCACGACCAGCCGCCCGGCACCCCGCACGGCCAGCAGCGCGACGGCGGCGGCCAGCAGCACCAGCCCGGCGGCGGTGACCAGCGGCGCCGCCGCACCGCCGGTGAGCGTGCCGGACACCGGCGGCAGCGGCGGCCGCCGCTCGGCGGTGACGGCCGCCCAGCGCTGGCTCGCGGCCGACAGCGCCAGGGCCCCGGCCAGCGCGGCGCCGACCACGGCGGCGGTCAGCTCGCGCCGCGCTCCACCGGACCGGCCCTCGTCCGGGGACCCGCTCACGTCAGCTCCCGCAGCCTCTCGGCCGTCGCGATCGCCGAGAGCACCGCGCGCGCCTTGTGCCGGGTCTCGGCCTCCTCGGAGGCGGCGTCGCTGTCGGCCACGATGCCCGCGCCGGCCTGCACGTAGGCGCGACCCTGGTGCAGGACGGCGGTGCGGATCGCGATCGCCATGTCCATGTCGCCGCTCGCGTCGACGTAGCCGACGGTGCCCGCGTACAGCGCACGCCGGGTGGGCTCGAGCGTCTCGATGATCGTCATGGCGCTGGGCTTCGGGGCGCCGGACACGGTGCCCGCGGGGAACGTCGCGTCGAAGACGTCGAGGGCGTCGCAGCCGGACCGCACCTCGCCGGCGACGGTCGACACCAGGTGCATCACGTGGCTGTAGTGCTCGATCCGCATGAAGTCGGGCACCTCGACGCTGCCCGGCACGCAGACCCTCCCCAGGTCGTTGCGGGCGAGGTCGACGAGCATGACGTGCTCGGCCCGCTCCTTCGGGTCGGCCAGCAGCCCCTCGGCGAGGCGGACGTCCTCCTCGGGGGTGGCCCCGCGCGGGCGGGTGCCGGCCGGCGGGTGCACGACGGCGGAGGTGCCGGCGACCGTCACCAGCGCCTCGGGCGAGGAGCCCACGACGTCGAAGGGCGTCTCCCGGCCGGCGAACCGGAGCAGGTACATGTACGGCGACGGGTTGGTCGCCCGCAGCACGCGGTACAGGTCCAGCGCCGGGACGTCGGTCACGAGCTCGAACCGCTGGGACAGCACCACCTGGAACGCGTCGCCGGCCCGGATGTGCTCGCGCACCTCCTCGACGCCGTCCTGGAACACGCCCGGCGCGAGGTTGCTGCGCACCGACGCCGGCACGTCGGCGGGCTCGAACACGGCGACGGCCGACGGCGCGGGGTGGACCAGCGCGGCGGCCATGGCGTCGAGCCGGGCGACCGCGTCGTCGTAGGCGGCCGCGTCGTCGTAGGCGGCCGCGTCGGGCCCCGCGCCGCCGCCGCGCAGCGCGTTGGCGATGAGCAGCACCGACCCGTCGCTGTGGTCCAGCACGGCCAGGTCGGTGACCAGCATCATCGCCAGCTCCGGCATGCCGAGGTCGTCGTCGCTGGTGCTCGGCAGCCGCTCCAGCCGGCGGACGACGTCGTACCCGAGGTAGCCCACGAGCCCACCGCTGAGCGGGGGCAGGCCCGGGGTGCGGGGCGAGCGCAGCCGCCGCGCCACCACCCGCACCGCCTCCAGGGGGTCCTCGGGGAGGTCGTCGGTGACCCCCGGGACGTCGTCGCCGAGCCACAGGGTGCGGCCGTCGCGCTCGGTCAGGACGCCGGCGCTGCGGACCCCGACGAAGCTGTAGCGGGCCCACCGCTTGCCCTGCTCGGCCGACTCCAGCAGCACCGTGCCCGGCCGGTTGCCGGCCAGCTTGCGGTAGACGCCGACGGCCGTCTCGCCGTCGGCGAGCAGCCGGCGGGTCACCGGCACGACCGCTGCGTCCGATGCCGTGAACTCCTCGCGCGAGGGCGCGGTGACCCCGAACCTCACGGCGCGACCCCCTGCACGGCGGGGAGCACCCGGTGGAAGCAGCTGAGCTCGCCGGTGTGGCAGGCGGGGCCCTCCTGGTCGACCAGCAGCAGCAGCGCGTCGCCGTCGCAGTCGAGCCGCACCTCGCGCACCCACTGGCGGTGCCCGGAGGTCTCCCCCTTGACCCAGTGCTCCTGCCGGCTGCGCGACCAGTAGGTGGCCCGGCCGGTGGTCAGCGTGCGGCGCACCGCCTCGTCGTCCATCCAGGCCACCATGAGCACCTCGCGGGTGTCGTGCTGCTGGACGACGGCGGCGACCAGGCCGGCCGGGTCGCGGCGCAGCAGAGCGGCCACCTCGGGGGCCGGCGCGGGTGCGGAGGGGTCGGTCGCGGGCATGCCGCCAGTGTGCCGTGCGCCCCGGTCAGCCCTGCGGGGCGGTGAACCAGTGGCGCCCACCGCCGAAGAGCACCAGCCCGAGGGCCACCAGCGGGGCGGCGGCGAAGAACAGGCTGAACACCGCGATCACGCCCCCGACGTCCTCGGTGGCCGCGGCCGGGCCGAGCAGGTCGGTCAGCTGCGCCCACCAGTAGGCGGTGAGCACCAACTGGACGCCGTGCGCGGCCAGCAGCGCCAGCCACGCCACCCGGGTGCGCCGGCTGAGGGCCAGGATGCCGGCGGCCACCAGAAGCACCACCGACACCACCTGGACGATCGACAGCACGCCGCCCTCGCGGGCGAACTCGTACGCCTGGGTGGGGGCGGCCGTCGGGCTCTCCTCGATCGCCATCTGCGCCAGCGAGGCGAAGAACCACACGTACAGCGAGGCGATCAGCACCAGCACCGCCTGGACGAAGCTGAGCACCGCGGCGCCGACCACCTGCCCCGGCCGCCGCCCGGCCCGGGGCGGGACCGGCCCCCCCGGGAACGGCGCCGTCCCCCAGGGGCCGGACCAGCCGTACGGGCCGGACGGGCCGTACGGCGGGGGCCCGTACCCGTACGGCGGCACACCGTACGGCGGTGCGCCGTAGGGGGTGGGCGGCGGCAGCGTGGGCGGCGGACCGGTGTAGCCCGGCCCCGGCTCGGTCGGCGTCGCCGGGTCCGACCACGGGTCGCGGGGTGCGCTCACCGCGTCCCCGTCACAGCGCGGCCGCGAGCGCACGACCCGCGACCCGGCCGGAGAACAGGCAGCCGCCGAGGAAGGTGCCCTCGAGCGAGCGGTAGCCGTGCACGCCGCCCCCGCCGAACCCGGCCACCTCGCCGGCCGCGTACAGCCCGGGGAATATCTCGCCGCCGGGGCGGAGCACGCGACCGGAGAGGTCGGTCTCCAGCCCGCCGAGGCTCTTGCGGGTGATGACGTTGAGCCGGACGGCGACCAGCGGCCCGGCCGCCGGGTCGAGGATGCGGTGCGGCGGCGCCACCCGGATGAGCTTGTCGCCGAGGTAGTTGCGCGCGCCGCGGATCGCGGTGACCTGCAGGTCCTTGGTGAACGCGTTGCCGACCTCGCGGTCGCGCGCCACGACCTCCCGCTCGACCTGCGCGAGGTCGAGCTCCGGGGTGCCCCCGGTGACCCGGTTCATGCCGGCGACCAGTTCGGGCAGCGTGCGGGCGACGACGAAGTCCTCCCCCTTGTCCAGGAAGGCCTGGACCGGGCCGGAGACACCGGCCTTGACGCGGGTCATCAGGAGCCGGAGGTCCTTGCCCGTGAGGTCTGGGTTCTGCTCGGAGCCCGAGAGCGCGAACTCCTTCTCCACGATCTTGTGCGTGGCGACGAACCAGGTGTGCTCGTGGCCGGTCTGCCCGATGTGCGCGAGCGTGCCCAGCGTGTCGAAGCCGGGGAACAGCGGCACCGGGAGCCGGCGGCCGGTGGCGTCGAGCCACAGCGACGAGGGCCCGGGCAGGATGCGGATGCCGTGCTTGTCCCAGACCGGCGAGTGGTTGGCGACGCCCTCGGTGTAGTGCCACATCCGGTCGCCGTTGACCAGGCTCGCCCCGGCGGCGACGGCGGTCTCCTGCATCTGCCCGTCCACGTGGGCGGGCACGCCGGAGAGGAGCCGCTGCGGGGCGGGGCCGAGCCGGGCCGGCCAGTACCGGCGGACCAGCTCGTGGTTGCCGCCGATGCCCCCGGAGGTGACGACGACGGCCTGGGCGGTCAGCTCGAACTCGCCGACCTCGGTGCGGGAGCTGGCCTCCCCGCGGGCCACGGGGCTGGGCTCGAGCACGGCGCCGCGCACACCGGTCACGGCGCCGTCGCGGACGACGAGCTCGGAGACCCGGTGGCGGAACCGCAGCTCGACCCGGCCCTCGGCGACCGCCGCACGCACCCGGCGCTCGAAGGGAGCGACGACGCCGGGCCCGGTGCCCCAGACGATGTGGAAGCGCGGGACCGAGTTGCCGTGCCCGGTGGCCGTGTAGCCGCCGCGCTCGGCCCACCCGACGACCGGGAAGAAGCCGATGCCCTGCTCCTTGAGCCAGGCGCGCTTCTCCCCCGCGGCGAACTGCAGGTAGGCCTCGGCCCACTGCCGCGGCCAGTGGTCGCTGTCGCGGTCGAACCCGGCCGTGCCGAACCAGTCCTGGCGGGCGAGCTCCAGCGAGTCGCGCACCCGCAGCCGGCGCTGCTCCGGGGAGTCGACGAGGAACAGCCCGCCGAAGGACCACCACGCCTGCCCGCCCAGCGACACCTCGGGCTCCTGGTCGACCAGGACCACCCGCTTGCCGGCGTCGGCGAGTTCGGCGGTGGCGACCAGGCCGGCCAGGCCCGCGCCCACCACGACGACGTCCGCCTCGGTGCTGTGCGTATCGGTGCTCACGCCGCGACGCTAGCGGGCGCGCCCGCTCGCGCGCGTCCCCCCGGGTGGGCATGTTGCCGGCCCGCCCCCGGTCAGGTGACCGGCTCGGGCTCTCCCGCCGAGGACCGCCGCCACGAGGCATGCAAGCGGGCGTAGGGCCCCTCGGCGTCGACCAGCTCGGCGTGCGTGCCGCGCTGGACGACGTGGCCCGCGTCGACGACGAGCACCTCCTCGGCGCGCTCGGCGGTGGAGAGCCGGTGCGCGATGGTGAGCGTCGTCCGGCCCTCGGTGAGGGTGTCCAGCGCCCGGGTGAGCCGCTGCTCGGTGGCCGGGTCCACCGCGCTGGTCGCCTCGTCGAGCACCAGCAGGTCGGGGTCGGCCACGTAGGCGCGGGCGACGGCGACCAGCTGCCGCTCGCCCGCCGACAGCGACTCCCCGCGCTGCCCGACCGGCGTCCCGACCCCTGCGGGCAGGCCGGCGACCCACGGACCGAGGCCGAGGTCGCCGAACGCGTCGACGACGTCGTCGTCGGTCATACCGGGCCGGCCGTAGCGCACGTTGCCGGCGACGGTGGCGTCGAACAGGAACCCGTCCTGCGGCACCATCACCACCCGCGCGCGCAGCGAGGAGACGGCGACGTCGGCCAGCGGCACCCACCCGCCGTCGCCCGAGCCGAGGAGCACCCGCCCCTCGACGGGGTCCATGAGCCGGGTGACGAGCTTGGCGAAGGTGGTCTTGCCCGAGCCGGTCTCGCCGACGATCGCCACCCGGGTGCGCGGGGCGATGGTCAGGTCGACGTCGTCGAGCGCCGCCCGGGCACCCGGTGCGTACCGGAAGGTGACGTGCTCGAAGCGCACGCCGAGCGGTCCGGCGGGCAGCTCGCGCACCCGGTCGGGCGCGGCCACGGCCGGGTCGCGCACGTCGGGCTCGGTGTCGAGCACGTCGAGCACTCGCCGGAAGCCGGCGACGGCGTTCTGCGCCTCGTTGAGCACCTCGCTGGCGGTCTGCACCGGGGCGACGAACAGGGTGACCAGGAAGAGGAACGCCACCAACGTGCCCGGGGTGATGTCACCGGCCAGGCCGAGGAGGACGCCGACGACGACGACCGCGGCGTTGGCGACGGCCGCGACGAACTCACCGCTGACGAAGACCGCGGCGGTCACCTTCTGGGCGTCGACCTGGGCGCGGTAGTGCCGGTCGATGGCGGCGTCGAGCCGCTCGGCGGTGCGGGCGCGCACGCCGTAGGCGCGCACCGTGGGAGCCCCGACGACCGACTCGGAGACGGCGGCCAGCACGTCGCCGACCCGCTCCCGGACCACGCCGTAGACCTGCACCAGCCGGCGGGCGAACCAGCGGACGGCGAACACCAGCGGGACGAAGCAGACCAGCACCAGCAGCGTGAGCTGCCAGGAGTAGACGAACATGACGACGGTGGCGACGACGAGCTGGCCCACGCTGACCAGCCCCAGCACACCGCCCCACTGCATGAACACCGACAGCTGGTCGACGTCGCTGGTGACCCGGGAGACCAGGGAGCCGCGCCGCTGCCCCTGCTGGTGCAGCACCGAGAGGTCGTGCACGTGCCGGAACGCCCGCTCCCGCAGGCCGGCCAGCGCGGTCTCGGTCGTGCGGAACAGGCGCACGTTCATGCGGTAGACCGCGACGGCGGTGAGGACGACGACCACGGCACAGGCCCCGACCAGCCAGGAGACCACGCCGAGGTCGGGCCCTTCCGGCGAGCCCAGGCCGCGGTCGATGACCTGCTGCACGGCGATCGGGACGACCACCCGGCCGGCCGTGGCGACCAGCGCCAGCGCGAAGGTGACCGGCAGGCCGCGCCGGAACTCCGGCATCATGCGCAGGCCCCGCCGCAGCGTGGCCAGGGCGCCCTCGTGCTCGCGGTCCTCGAGCTGCGTCGCGGCGGTCACGCCGGCACCTCCGCCTGCGCATAGGCCCGGACCAGCGCCGCGTAGCCGGGGACGTCGGCCAGCAGCTGCTCGTGGGTGCCGCGCGCGACGGCGCGGCCGTCCTCCAGCCACACCACCTCGTCGGCCAGCGCGATCGTCGCCTGCCGGTAGGCGACCACCACCACGGTCGTCGGCGTCCCGCCGGCGCGCAGCGCGTCGAGGATGCGTGCCTCCACGGCCGGGTCGACGGCGCTGGTGGCGTCGTCGAGGACCAGCAGCCGGGGGCGGCGGACGACGGCGCGGGCGAGCGCCAGGCGCTGCCGCTGGCCGCCGGAGAGGGATGCGCCCCGCTCACCCACCCGGGTGTCGAGCCCCTCGGGGAGCGCGGCCACGAACTCGTCGGCGGCCGCCACGCGCAGCGCCGCCCGCACGTCGTCGTCGGACATCGGGGCGCCGAGGGTGACGTTGCCGCGCACGGTGTCGTCGAAGAGGAAGGCGCCCTGCGCGACGAACGCGGCCTGGGTGCTCACCTCGCCCTCCCGCAGCCGGCGCAGGTCGACGCCGTCGAGGAGCACGCCGCCGTCGGCCGGGTCGACCAGGCGCACCAGCAGGCCGGCGAGCGTGGACTTGCCCGATCCGGTGGGCCCGACGACCGCCACCGTCCGCCCGGCGGGCACGTCGAAGGTCACCCCCTCGAGCGTGGGGCGGCTGCCGCCGTCGAAGCGGAACCCGACGCCGCGCAGGGCCACAGCCGCCCCACCGGCGCCGGCGACCGCGGCGTCCGGCCCGTACGGGGTCTCGCCGGTCGCCTCCAGGACGGGGGTGACCCGGTCGAAGCCGGCCAGCGCGCGGGGCAGGTCGGCCAGAACCCAGCCGATGGCGCGGATGGGCAGCGCGAGCAGGGTGAACAGGTAGGCGATCGACACGAGCCCGCCGGCGTCGATGGCGCCGTCGGCGACCCGGCCGGCACCGATGAGCAGGACGGCGAGGGTGCCCAGGTTCGGCAGCGCCTCCATCAGCGGGTCGAACACCCCGCGCACCCGGCCGACGGCGATCAGCCCGTCGCGCAGCTCCTGGGCCCGGTCGGCGAAGCGCCCGGTCTCGGTGTCCTCGCGGCCGAGGGTCTTCACGACCAGCGCGGCGTCGAAGCTCTCGTGCGCGATCTCGCTGACCTCGGCGCGCAGCTGCTGGGCCCGCTGCATCCGGGGGCTCATCACCTGCGAGTAGACGACGTTGGCGGCGAACACCAGCGGGAAGACCACCAGGCCGACCAGCGCGAGCAGCGGGTCGGTGAGCACGAGCGCCACGCTGGTGATCGCGATCATCACCAGGGCACCGCAGGCGAACGGCAGCGGCGCGACGAAGAACCAGGCGGACTCGACGTCGGAGTTGGCGTTGGAGAGGAGCTGCCCGGTGGGGTGGCGCTGATGCCAGGAGAGCGGCAGCCGGAGGTACTGGCCGGTGACCCGGCGGCGGTACTCGGCCTGCAGCCGGTAGCTCATGATCCCGGCGAACAACCGGCGGCCCACGATGCCCAGGATCTTCAGCAGCGCGACACCGAGGATGGCGACGGAGGCCAGCGCCAGCGCCGTGCCGGTGGTGGCGCCGTCCTCGAAGGAGGGCAGCAGCACCCGGTCGGTGACCTCCCCGATGACGTACGCGCTGGCGACCGTCATCCCGCCGTAGAGGCTGCTGGCCAGGAGCGCCAGGGTGAACATGCGCGGCTGCTCGCGGACGGCCCGGCGGATGTGGCGGAGCCCGCGTCGCACGACGGCGTCTCTGCGGCGGGACACGGTGCTCCTCGGGGGTCGGGCGACCGGTCCAGGATGCCGGACGGTCGTTAGGGACGCTAAGCGGCTCCAACCGAGCGCGCACCCGACTTCTTCCCGGGTCCGGGTGTCGCCGGATGCACCCGCCCGGTATGCAGGAGCGATGAGCGCCTCTGCCCCGTCCCTGCCGGACCGTGAGCGCGCCGCGCTGGCCGACCTCCTCGACGAGCTGGGGCCGGAGGCGCCGACGTGCTGCGAGGGGTGGACGACGGCGCACCTGGCCGCGCACCTCGCCGTCCGCGACCGGCGGCCCGACGCCCTGCCGGGGTACGGGCTGGAGCTGGTGCCCGGGGGCGCGCGGCTGGCCTGGTGGTCGCACCGCCTGGAGGACCGGCTGCGCGAGTCCACCCCCTACGCCGAGGTGGTGGGCCAGGTCCGCTCCGGCCCGCCGTCCTGGGCGCCCACGGCCTGGCCGGCCGTGGCCCGGGCGATCAACACGGTTGAGTTCGCGATCCACCACGAGGACGTCCGCCGTGCCCGGCCCGGGTGGGAGCCGCGGTCGCTGCCGCGGGAGGAGCAGGACCAGCTGTGGGCCGGGCTGGGCCTCCACGCCCGGCGCGCCGCCGGCCGCCGCGGCCTCCTGCTCCGCCGCAGCGACGTGCCCGGCGCCGAGAAGCGGCTGGGCGACGCGGGGCGCACCGTCACCGGGGAGCCGCTGGAGCTGATGCTGTGGGTCTCCGGCCGGCGGGACGTCGCCCGCGTCGACGTGGAGTGAGCTGCCCCTGTCGCGCCGAGTGGGCCCGGAGTGTCACGGAGGGTCCGCGCAGGCACGACGCAGCGGCTCAGCGCTCGGGGGACGGCTCCTGGTCGCGGTGTCGTCCGGAGGACGACCGTGTCACAGCGGGGTGTCGCCCTCGCGGCGCACCGGGACGCCGGCGGCGGCGAGCCCGGCCTTGACGTCGCCGACGCGGAGCTGGCCGAAGTGGAAGACGCTCGCGGCCAGCACCGCATCGGCGCCCGCCGAGACAGCGGGCGGGAAGTGCTCGACCGCGCCCGCTCCCCCGCTGGCGATCAGCGGGACGGCGACCTCCCGGCGCACCTGGGCGATGAGGTCGGTGTCGAAGCCGGCGCGGGTGCCGTCGGCGTCCATGGAGTTGAGCAGGATCTCCCCGACGCCGAGCTCCGCGGCCTGCACGCACCACTCCACGGCGTCGCGGCCGGTGCCCCGGCGGCCGCCGTGCGTGGTGATCTCCCAGCCGGAGTCGGTGACCGCGCCGTCGCGCACCCGCCGCGCGTCCAGCGACAGCACGAGCACCTGGTTGCCGAAGCGCTGCGCGATCTCGGCGATCAGCTCCGGCCGGGCGACGGCGGCGGTGTTCACCGCGACCTTGTCCGCTCCGGCGCGCAGCAGCTTGTCGACGTCCTCGACGCCGCGCACCCCGCCGCCGACGGTGAGCGGGATGAAGACGCTCTCGGCGGTGCGGCGGACGACGTCGTAGGTCGTCTCCCGGTTGCCGGAGCTCGCGGTGATATCGAGGAAGGTGAGCTCGTCGGCGCCCTCGGCGTCGTAGACCCGGGCCATCTCCACCGGGTCACCGGCGTCGCGGAGGTCGACGAAGTTGACGCCCTTCACCACCCGCCCGGCGTCGACGTCGAGGCACGGGACGACCCGCACGGCGAGCGTCATGCCGCGGGCTCCCGCACGGCGTCGGCCTCGATCTCCACCAGCAGGTCGGGGTCGATGAGCGCCGAGACCTCCACCATCGTCGACGCCGGCCGGATGTCACCGAACACCTCGCCGTGCGCCCGGCCGACCTCTTCCCAGCGGGTGATGTCGGTGACGTACATCCGGGTGCGGACGACGTCGGCGAGGGTGAAGCCGGCCCGCTCCAGCGACCGCTCGATGGTGGCCAGCACCTGGCGGGTCTGCGCGGCGGCGTCGCCGGGGTGGGCGACCGCACCGTCGACGATCGCCGTCGTGCCGCTCACCCAGGCGGTGTCGCCGCGGACGACGATCCGGCTGTAGCCGACCACCGGCTCCCAGGGGTTGGCCGAGCCGAGGTTGAGGACCGTCACGACAGGGCTCCGTCGCCGTCCCCGGAGGCGATCCGCAGGGCCTCCGGCAGCGTGAACGCGCCGGCGTACAGCGCCTTGCCGACGATGGCGCCCTCGACGCCGATCGCGGTCAGGCCGGCCAGCGCCCGGATGTCGTCGAGCGAGCTGACCCCGCCGGAGGCGATGACCGGCCGCGGGGTGGCGGCGCAGACCTCGCGGAGCAGGTCGAGGTTCGGGCCCTTGAGGGTGCCGTCCTTGGTGATGTCGGTGACGACGTAGCGGGCGCAGCCCTCGGCGTCGAGGCGGGCGAGGGTCTCGTAGAGCTCGCCGCCCTCCTGGGTCCAGCCGCGGGCGGCCAGCCGGGTGCCGCGCACGTCGAGGCCGACGGCGATGCGGTCGCCGTGCTCGGCGATGGCCCGGGCGCACCACTCGGGCGACTCCAGGGCGGCGGTGCCCAGGTTCACCCGCCGGCAGCCGGTGGCCAGCGCCGCCTCGAGCGACGCGTCGTCCCGGATGCCGCCGGAGAGCTCGACGTCGACGTCGAGCTCACCGACCACCCGGGCGAGCAGCTCGCGGTTGGAGCCGCGGCCGAAGGCGGCGTCGAGGTCGACGAGGTGCACCCACTCGGCGCCGTCGCGCTGCCACTGCAGCGCGGCGTCGAGGGGGTCGCCGTAGGAGGTCTCGCTCCCGGCCTCCCCCTGCACGAGACGGACGGCCTGGCCGTCGGCGACGTCGACGGCGGGGAGCAGCTGCAGCTTCGGCACGGTGTGCAGCCTAGGGACCGGTGCCCCGGCGGCCTGCGTCAGCTCCCGGGGGCGTGCCGGGCGGCGAACCGGCCGGGGGTCGTGCCGGTCACCCGGGCGAAGTCGCGGGTGAAGTGCGCCTGGTCGGCGTAGCCGAGCACCGCGGCCACCTCGCCCATGCTCGCCGGCTGCCCTCGCAGCCGTTCGGCGGCCTCCTGCAGCCGCCGGCGCTGGACCAGCCACTTCGGGGTGAGCCCGAGCCGGCGGTGCACCAGCCGCTGCAGCGCCCGCTCGGAGAGCCCGAAGCGGTCGCACACCTGCGCGACCCGAACGACCTCGCGGTCACCCTCCACGAACGCGACCACCTCGTTGACCAGGCGGCCCTCGTCGTCGACCGGCAGGTAGCGCCGCAGCGCGTCGCCGAACGCGGCCATCGCCGCGCCGTGGGCGTCCGGGGAGCGCGGGTCCGGTGCCATCGCCGCCCGGACCCGTGCGGTGAGCTCCTCCCCCGCGGCCCCGAGGACCTCGGCGACGTCGACGAACCGGTCGGTGTAGCCGCTCATCGGCCCGCCCGCGACGAGCGCGCCGGCGGCCGGGGCGCACATGACGCCGACCGCCCAGCCCTCGCCGGTCAGCGTCGTCTCCGACAATCCGGAGACGACGCCGTAGAACCGGGCGTAGCCGCTGGAGACGACCAGCAGCGCGACCGGGTACTGCAGCACCCGCTGCGGCGCCTCCCGCCCGGGCGGCACCGACCAGACCGGGATCCAGAACCGCTGCAGCAGGCCCTCGAACTCCGGCGCCGCGGCATAGCGGTGGATGACGTGCGAGGCGTCGCCGGGCTCCACCAGGTGCGCGCGCTCGATGTGGTCCATCGACCGGGAGCTGTCGGGTTTCATCAAGACCGAGCCTGCCGCACGCTCCTACGTTGCGGGGCATGACCTCCACCGCCGCGAGCTTCCAGGCCGCCGAACGACCCTTCACCGCCCTGCTCGACGCCGTCCCCCCGGCCGGCTGGGCCCGCCCGTCGCCCTGCGAGGGCTGGACCGCCGCCGACGTCGTCGGCCACGTGGTCGGCACCCAGCGGGACTTCCTCACCACCCACGGCGTCGACCTGGGTGAGGCGCCGGACGTCGCCGCCGACCCTGCGACCGCCTGGCGGGAGCACGCCAAGCGGGTCGCCGAGGCGGTGTCCGACGAGGCCGTCGCCGCCCGGGAGTTCGACGGCCACTTCGGCCCGACCACCGTCGGGGCGGCCTTCGTGCAGTTCTACGTGTGGGACCTGGTCGTGCACCGCTGGGACGTCGCCCGCGCCGTCGGCACCGACCCCGCCCTCACCGACGAGGAGCTGGGCCGGATCGAGGCGGGTGCGGACGCCTTCGGCCCCGCCCTGCACATGGACGGCATCTGCCGCCCGGCCCTGGACGTGCCCGGGGACGCCGACCGCGCCACCCGCGTGCTCGCCCGTCTCGGCCGGAGCGCCTGACGGGCCCGCGTGCCGGTGCGGCAGGCTGACGGCGTGGAGTTCGCCGACGTCGTCCGCCGCCGCCGCATGGTGCGCGACTACGACCCCGACCGCCCGGTGCCCCCCGAGGTGCGGGAGAAGCTGCTCGAGCACGCCATCCGGGCGCCCTCGGCCGGCTTCAGCCAGGGCTGGGCGTTCCTCGTCCTGGAGACCGCCGAGGAACGCCACCGCTTCTGGTCGGCCACCACCGACGACGCCGCCCCCGACGGCTGGCTCACCCGCATGCGGCGGGCGCCGCTGCTGGTCGTGCCGCTGGCGAACAAGAGCGCCTACCTCGACCGCTACGCCGAGCCGGACAAGGGCTGGACCGACCGCGACGAAGCGCGTTGGCCGGTGCCGTACTGGGACGTCGACGCGGGCATGGCCTCGCTGCTGATGCTGCTCACCGCGGTCGACGAGGGGCTCGGCGCCTGCTTCTTCGGCGTCCCGGCCGGGCGCGTGGACGCCTTCCGGTCGGCCTTCGGGGTGCCGGCGGAGTACCGCCCGGTCGGGTGCGTCTCGGTCGGCTACCCCGGGGACGGGGACCGCCGGTCGCCGTCGCTGCGCCGCGGCCGGCGGGGCGTCGACGAGGTGGTGCACCGGGGGCGGTGGTGATGCTCAGCCGAGCTCGGTGACCCCCGTGACCAGCACCAGGTCCGCCCCGTGCGTGCCGGCGACGTCGACCCTCTCGGGCCGTGGCTCGAACCCGGGAAGGCCGGCGAGCCCGTCGCTGCCGTCGGTGGCGCGCAGCCGCACCGGGCCGTCGCCCTCCACCGTGAAGGCCGCCTGCAGCCCGTCGGCGGGCGGCGCGTGGAACGTGATGCGCAGCGCGCTGCCGCCCAGCGACTCCTCGGGCACGTCCCGCCCGGCGAGCCGGCCGCGGACGACGCTGCCACCGTCGACGGTCAGCCCGAGGTCGACCAGGCGCACGCCCGCCCGCTGCGGCGTGACCCGCACGGCGATCTCGCGCCGCCCGCCGAGCACCTCGTCGGAGACGACGGTGACCTCCGGCGCGGGGAGGTCGGCGACCTCGGCCGGCCCGGTCTGCAGATCGCGGCCGGCGAGGTAGGGCAGCTCCACCCCCAGGGCGCCGCGGCCGTCGACGAAGCGGCCGGTCCACTCCCCCGGCGTCGTCTCGGTGGTCACCCACCGGGCCTGCTCCTGGTCGGTGTCGAGCACGTACGCCAGCCGGCTGGGCACGGGGTGCTCGGCGTCGAAGCGGTCGACCGCCAGCCCCGCGGCGACGCAGGCCCACGCCGTGCCCAGCGCCACCACCGGGACGGCCGCCGCGGCGAGCCGGTCGCGCGCCCCGGTCGCCGTCCCCGGGCCGGGGAAGAGCAGTTCGAACGCCGGGAGCAGGGCCAGCCCGGCGAGGACGACGACCACCGACGGCGCCAGCGCCTGCGACAGGCCGAGGGCGGGGAAGAAGAGCGCGGCCGTCGGTGCGAGGACCAGCACCGCGGTCGCCCCGGTGAGCAGCGCGGCGACGGCGCGGACGGCACGCCTGCGCACCAGGACGGCGACGACGCCGGTGAGCGCGCCGACCAGCGCCGGCCACGCCGCCAGGTAGGAGCCGCCCGGCGCCACCGCGGCGAGCACCGCCGACAGCACGGCGAGCCACAGCAGCGCACCCGTGACCAGCGGTGCAGCTCCCACCCGGCGGCGCAGCAGCGCGTACCAGACCAGCACCGCGGCGAGCACCACCGCGACCGCGGCCAGCCGGAACCAGCCCGGCCGCCAGGGGTCGAGCATCGTGGCGTACCCGGGGCGCGTGGCGACCAGCGCCCACCACAGCCCCTGCGCGGCGAGCGGCCCGGTCACGAGCGGGACCAGGGCCAGCGCTGCCGCCCCCGCCGTGCGCCGCAGCGAGCTGATCCCGCGGGCGCGCAGGGTCCACGCCAGCCCGGCGACCGCGGCGAGCGCCGCCCCGGCCAGCGGCCACACCAGCCAGCCCGGGTAGCGCACGAGCAAGCCCGGGAGCGGGAAGTATGTCGCATCCTCGGCCGCCGGCGCGGCGAGGGCGGCCAGGTCGCGCCCGCCCAGCTCCCGGGCGAGCGCGAGGGTGTTGTCGCCGAGGGCCTGCAGGGTGCCGCGGTCGAGCCGTTCCGGGGTGTCCTGCGGCGAGTGGTAGGCGGCCGCACCGTCGATGAAGGCGGTGTTCATGCCGGTGAAGCCGCCGTCCTCGAGCAGCACGCTGAAGTCGGTGTCGTTGGGCAGCGCCCGGTAGACCTCGACGGCGAAGCTGCTCGCGACCGGGTGCGGCGCGGCGTCGGCGAACGCCGCGGCGAGGCCGGCGTTGCCCAGCGACGTCTCGAACATGATCGGCGGTCCGCCGGTGCCGCGGGCCTCGACGTTGAGCACCACCCCGCCGCCGGCCAGCGGGTGCGAGGCGGTGAACGCCTCGGCCCCGCAGAGGCAGGCCTCCTCGGCGTCGGTGAGGACGACGACGACGTCGTTGCGCAGCCGCGGGCCCTCGGTCAGCGCGCGGACCGACTCCAGCAGCGTGGCGACCCCCGCCGCGTCGTCGGCCGCCCCCGGGCCGCCCTCCACCGAGTCGTGGTGCGCCACCAGGTACAGCCGGCCGGTGGGCTCGGTTCCCGGGAGGACGGCGACGACGTTGCGCACCCGCGCCATGCGGGTCTCCCCCACGCCGCCGGCCCGGGCGCCGACGGCGTTCTGCACGCGGGTGTCCAGGCCGAGGCCGGTGAGGGTGGCGACCAGGTCCTCCACCACCGCGCCGTTCGCGGGGCTGCCCGCCACGTGCGGCTGGGTCGCGATGCGCTCGACGTGCGCGAAGGCGCGGGTCGCGCTGAACTCCGGGGCCGGGGCGTCGGCCGGGCGCGGGTCCGGCGGCTGGAGCCCCACGACGCTCCAGGCGCTGAGCGCCAGCAGCAGCGCGACGACGGCCAGCCCGACGAGGCGGCCGGGGCGGGACGGGCGCTCGGCGGGCACGCGACCTCCTTGGACGGCAACCCGCGCACCCTAGGGCGCCGGCGCACCCGGGCCGGGCAGGCGCGGCCGACAGCGGCTGGTTGACTGCCGCCATGAGCAGCACCCCAGCCTCCCGCGCCGTCCTGGTCACCGGCGCCTCCCGCGGCATCGGACGGGCGGTCGCGCACGCCTTCGCCGCCCGGGGCGACCGGGTGGCCGTGCACTCCGGCAGCTCGCGGGAAGCCGCCGAGCGGGTCGCCGCGGAGCTGCCCGGCAGCGGGCACGCCGTCGTGCAGGCCGACGTCGCCGACGCCGACGCCGTCGGGGCGGCGGTCGACGAGGCCGCGGCCGCCCTCGGCGGGTTGCAGGTGCTGGTGAACAACGCCGGCGTCTTCACACCGCACCCGCCCATGGAGACGTCCTGGGAGGAGTGGCAGGCGGTCGTGGCCCGCACGCTGCAGGTGAACCTGGTCGGCGCGATGCACGCCACCTTCCGGGCGGTGCCGCACCTGGTCGCCGCCGGCGGCGGCGCGGTCGTCAACGTGACCAGCCGCGGCGCCTTCCGCGGCGAACCGGCCACGCCGGCCTACGGCGCCGCGAAGGCCGGGCTCAACGCGTTCGGGCAGTCGATGGCCCAGGCGCTCGCCCCGCACGGCATCAGCGTGGGCAGCGTCGCCCCGGGGTTCGTGCAGACCGAGATGGCGCGCGAGATCCTCGACGGCCCGGGCGGCGACGCGGTCCGGGCGCAGTCCCCCTACGGCCGGGTGGCGCGCCCGGAGGAGGTCGCCGCGGCGGTGCTGTGGCTGGCGTCGCCGGAGGCCCGGTTCTCGACCGGCACGATCATCGATGTCAACGGGGCCAGCTACCTGCGCAGCTGAACGAGCTCAGCGCAGCGTGTGCAGCCAGTTGGTGAGCAGCTGCGCCCCGGCGTCCCCGCTCTTCTCGGGGTGGAACTGGGTCGCCGAGAGGGCGGCGTTCTCCACGCCGGCGACGAACCGGTCGCCGTGCTCGGCCCACGTCACCTTCGGTGGGGCCAGCGGCGAGGAGGCGCCGTCCTGACCGAGCGGGAAGTTCCGCACGCCGTAGGAGTGCACGAAGTAGAAGCGCTGGTCGGCCAGCCCGTCGAACAGCACGCTGTCCCGCGGCGCCTGGACGGTGTTCCAGCCCATGTGCGGCAGCACCGGCGCCTCGAGCGGCTCGACGACGCCGGGCCACTCGCCGCAGCCCTCGGCGTCCACGCCGTGCTCGACGCCGCGCTCGAACAGGATCTGCATGCCGACGCAGATGCCGAGCACCGGCCGGCCACCGGCGAGCCGGCGGCCGATGATCCGCCGCCCGTCGACGGCGTCGAGGCCCTTCATGCAGGCGGCGAACGCGCCCACCCCGGGGACGACGAGGCCGTCGGCGTCCAGCGCCGTCCGCGCGTCGGAGGTCACCGTCACCTCGGCACCGACCCGCTGCAGCGCACGCTCCGCGGAGCGCAGGTTGCCCGAGCCGTAGTCGAGGACCGCCACCTTCTTCACGCCTGCCACGCTACCGATCAGCGCCGGAGGCCCCCGGGGTGTTCCCGTGCGTGCACCGTCACACGGGCGACGCGCGCTGGCCGTCCGCCGCCCTCACTTGGCTGCCCCATCGCTGTTCGGGGCCGAAGGTGGTCGGGCGCTCGGCGGGCGAAGCCCGAGCAGTACTACTCGCACCGACACGTCGGTCGCCCCGATGACCACGTCGGCATCCGCGTACAGGAGCATCGTCCGAGCTGTCGACAGGCGATCGCCAGCCCATGAAAGAGGCCACTGTCAAGGCGACGCCTACGTCTGTGGACAAGCCGGTGACCTGCGGATTCGTGCTGCGGGTCTCGTCGACCGGCGGTAGTATTCGCACATGTGTTCGACAGGTACGTCCGATGCGATCGACCGGTTGGTCGCCGCGCTGGACGACCTGGCCGCCCAGGACCTGACGGCTGCGTTCGGGCCGCAGCTGATCGACCGCCTGGGCCCGCTGCTGGCCGCCGGGAACCGCCTGTCCGCCGAGATCGCCCGCACCGTCCGCCAGGGCGAGCTGACCGGCGCCGCCGAGCACGACGGGCAGAAGACCATGGCCTCCTGGCTGTGCGGCCACGCCCGGGTCTCCCCGGCCGCCGCCTTCCGGCTGGTGGCCTCCGGGCGGGCGATCGAGGCCCTGCCCGCGGTCGCCGCCGCAGCCGCGACCGGGGCGCTGCCCCCGGAGGCGCTGGCGGTGATCGCCCCGGTGACCACCCCGGCCAACCTGGCCGCCGCCGCAGCCCAGGACGTCGACCTCGCCGGGATCGATGCGGCCCTCGCGCGGGTGGCCGCCACCCGCCCGCACGCCGAGCTGCGGCAGGTCGTCGCCCACTACCTGGACCGGCTGGACCCCGACGGCGCTGAGCCCGACCCCACCGAAGGCCGGTCGCTGAGCTTCGTCAAGCACGCCGACGGGTCAATCTCCCTCCGCGGCGAACTCGACGCCGTGGGCGGGGAGAAGCTGCAGACCGCGGTCGAGTCGATCGTGCAGGCCAACCGGCCCGCCGGGGACCTGCGTACCCGCGCCCAGCAGTCCGCCGACGCCCTCGTCCAGCTGTGCGACAACCAGCTCGCCGCCGGCACCCTGCCGGTCCTGCGCACCCAGAAACCACACGTGGTGGTCCGGGTGGACCTCGAAGACCTCATCGACCCCGCCGCGGCCGGCCCCGGCGCCGCCCAGACCGGCTTCGGCACGATCATCTCCGCCGCCCGCGCCCGCTGGCTGGCCTGCGACGGCGGCATCAGCCGCATCGTCATCGGCCCCGACGG
>NZ_FOAO01000031.1 GCF_900109665.1 Blastococcus sp. DSM 46786 | reverse complement strand
AAGGCCTACTCCTCACGCGCGATCCGCACCCAGCTGCGCGAGCGTGGCATCGGCGCCTGCATCCCCGAACGGGATGACCAGAAGGGCCACCGCATACGTCGGGGCAGCCGCGGAGGACGACCACCGGCCTTCGACGCAGAGCGCTACCGCGGACGCAACGTCGTCGAACGCGCCTTCAACGAGGACAAGCAGTGGCGCTCCCTGGCCACCCGCTACGACAAGCTCGCCGTCGTCTACCGGGCCGCAGCAGTCCTGCGCGCGGTCACCCTCTGGCTCAAGCGGTTAGGAGACATGCCCTAGGCGGCGGGCGGCGCGGCGCTCGAACGCCGGGGCATCGACAATCCGCCCGCCCTGTGCCATGGCCAGCCGGATCCCCGCGGCAGCGCGCTGCAGTGCATTCTCGACGACGGCCTCGTCCGCCAGGTACGCGTCTGGGATGGCCGTGCTGCTCGGATGGCGAAGTTGCTGGAGCTGCTCGCGGATCAACTGCTCGAAGTCGTCGGTCTCGAGCGCCGCCACCGCCAAGGCAATGGCAGCCTCACGCAGTCCAGGGGCAGCACCGGCCGTACTGAGCCGGTCACTGAGGATTTCGTCCAGGAGTTGTTCGGCGATGGCCTTCGCGTGGTCGATCATCGGGGCCTGTCGGTGAGGGACTCGGCGATCGCCCGTTGAAGAGTCGGGTGAGCCTCCGTGGCCGGAGGGGCGGGGACCGGCCGACCTGCCCGCGCCAAGATCTCAGCGGCCAGTGCCCGTACGGACAGCTGGTCGCCGCGGGCAAGGACGGTCAGTTGCGCGGCGAGGTCGTGGGTCAGGGGTGCGTCTCGAAGGCCCTCGGGGACGACGGCGAGCAGCCATGTGAGGGGACCGGCCCCGAGGTCAGCGCCGAGGACGCGTGCAGTCGCGGCCTGTGCCTCGGCCGGGCGGGCGGCGAGCAGCACGGTCGCGGCTACCAGGGCCCGGCGACGGTCGGCGCGGGTTGGCATGGCGACGATCGCTAGGGCGAGGCGGGCCAGCGCAACGTCCGTGGTCGATCGGGAGACAGGAGCCGTCGCGGGCTCATACGTCTCGGCGTCGTCGTAGGGGGTGCTGCCTGGGAGCCGGTGGGCGATGACCTGGAAGGCGGTGTCCCAGCAGGCGAAAGCGCTGCGCGGGCCGGGGCTGGCTGGATCGGGGGACTGGGCGGTGAACGCCGCGACGAGTGCCTGGGTGATGCCTCGGGTTCCATAACGACTGCCCTCGATGGCGGAGAGGACCTGGCCGGCCAGGATGGTGGCCGCCATGTCGGCGTCCAACTCGACGGCGCGCCGCCAGAGATCCGGACGGTCGCGGCCGGCGAACGTGAGCCAACCGCCGCCACCCCGGATCTTGGTGAAGGCCAGCGCGTAGGCGGCGCTGGCCAGGCGGTCGAGGGGATCTGACGTGAGGTCGCGCCGCAGTTCGAGCCCAGCAGCGATCTCGGCGAGCACGCTGGTGTCAGCCAGAGGGCCGAACTCCTCCGTGATCCTGTGGAGCAGCCGGATGGCGGCCTCCTGGCCGTCGTCGGCGGCCACTTCCAGCAGCCGCCAGCCCACCGCGTTGACCACTGCGTCGGCCGCCCAGCGTGGAGCCGCGGGATCGTCGTTGTACGGCTTCGTCGCGCGATCACGGACGGCGTCAACCGCGCCCCTAGCACCCGGCGGTAGCAACGGGCGTTGGGCGGCCTGCAGGACCTGGGAGAGGCTGGGTCGGACAGGGCTGTCCCAGGGGGAGCGGCGCGTAGTCCCGGCCGGGCGGGGTTCCGGCGACGGCCCGTCACCGCCCAGCCGGTGTGCCGCGTCGCGGAGGGCTGCTGTGGGTTCGGGACCTTCTGCCTCGGAGGCGTGCATCAGCGGCTGGTCGTCGTACGTAGCGGTGATCGCGTTCGCCAAGAGCGGGAGAACGCCGACGGCCCGGGCCGGGTCGTCGGCGGGCAGCGCATGGAGTCGGTCGAGAAGCGCTACATCGCCGTCGACGTCACGACCGCCGGGGCCGGCGGCAACTCGGAGAGCGGCCAGGATGACCGGGTCGGCGTCAGCAGCCTGGCTGTCCACCAGTTGCCGATGTGCGGCGTCGGCTCGGGCATCCTCCAGGCCCGGTTCGGAGAGGAGAGCCTCCGCGGCGAGCAGCGCCGCGGCCTCGGGATCGAGGTCGGCCAGCTGACGCCACCAGTCGATGGGCGTCTGTGAGGTGCCGCGCCCATTGGTGTGGTGCCGGACCAGGTAGGTGAGGCGGCGTACGCGGGCCAGCCTGCGGCGCCCCTGTTCAGGGTCGGCGGCGGTGAGGTCGGACAACGGATTCAGCAGCTCGTAGATCGTGGCGTCCTTGTGACTGCCGTAGCAGGCCATGTAGTGCGAGGCCCGCTGCCAGCACTGGAGTGCTTCGTCGCGGTCGCCCGCGGTCAGACTGATGCGGGCCATCTCCAGCTCGAACGCGGCGAGCTGCGGGTAGTAGGTGCCTCCTGCTACCTCGGTGCGGCGCATCTGGTCTGTGAGCCGGTGGACGACGGCGGCGCCCGTCCGGTCGACCGTGCGGCTGAGCATCGCGAGCAGGTCGGTGGTGATGAGCGGCCCGGAGGGGTTGGTTCCCAGGTTCGTGGTGGTGGTGGTGCCGTCGCTGATTGCGGTCAGCGACACGAGTGCCGGCTCCAGGTCCGCGTCAGTCAGGAGCGCGACGGCCTCCTCGAGGACCTCGTGCATCGGCCCGTGGATGGACCACAGGTCGGAGGCGCGGGGGCGACCTGTGAATGGTTGTGCTGACTCGGAGAGCCGGTCGAGGGCGACCCGCACGGCCGCGGACGCGGCGTCCGGACGGATCGTGCCGGCGTCCCGATCGCGCCGGAGGCCAACGGTGGTCACGGTGAAGCGCAGCCACGCACGGTAGAACCCGACACCTTCCAGGTCCGGAAGCAGCTGCGTGGGCGCCTGCGGGTCGATCTCGCGGGCGAGGGTGACCTGGGTGAGCCATCGTCGGACGACGGCCGGCCGGTCAACGCTGCTTTCGCGCAGCACTTCGGCCGTGGTGTCACGCAGCGTCGCGTTGATGTCGGTGCCCAGGATGGTTGGGGCGAGGTCGGGGGCGGGCACGCCGTGCCGCAGCATCCGGAGAGGGTCCGTGTCGGGGGAGCAGTCCCATGCCTCGGTGGCGAGTGCCCGTGGAGACGGGAGGTCGTGCTGGCCAGCGGCTGCGACGTCGGCGAGGTGGAGAAGTACCTCGGCGCGTCGCGTCGAGTCGTCGATGAGCCGGGCGGCGTCCAACAGCGCTGCCGTACCGAGGCCGTCGATGAGGACGTCGAGCAGGCGCGGCAGGGGCGGGAGGTTGTCCTCGGCCAGGTGGTTCGCGAGGCGCCCCGCGATGCCCTCCGGCCTGACCTCGTCGGCATCGTCGGTGTCTTCCTCGTCGTCCGTGCGTCCGGGGAGCCGCAGTCGGCCCCGCTGCACCGCCAGGTGCAGGTCATCGTCGCTGTCGCGGCCGTAGTGGACGTTGTCGTGGTCCTGGGTCTCCTCCCAGGCGGTCAGGTATGTGTCCCACGGGGCAGCGGCGCCGGCGGCGTCAACCGCGGCGCACAGCTGCAGGCCCCACCGAGCAGGCACGGTCGGGACACCCTCGTAGAGAAGCCTGGCGGCCACGGTCTCGGGGCCCAGGAGCGCGACGAGTACATCGGCGTAGTCGACGATGGTGTCGGGGATCCCGTCGGCCTCGTAGGTGTCGGCGGCGCCTCGGAGCTCCACGAGACGGACCAGGGCCGGCCAGTCGCGGCGGGCTGCGCTGCGCCGCGCCGCGAGGTCGAGGACATGCGTGATGGCCGTGGGCGGCTGCAGTCCGGCGATCGCGCGGGACAGAAAGTCCGGTCCGATCAGGGCCATCAGGTCGTCGTCGCGGTCGAGTTCTACGAGGAGCTCGGGTAGATGGCGGAACGCCCGGGCGTCCACGAAGAACCCGCGGCCCATGAGCCAGGCGGCAGCCGCCGCGCGGACCTCGGCGACACCGGCCGCATCGGCCTCCGCTCGGAGAAAGCGGCTGAAGCTCTCGTGGTGGATGCGCAGACCGCCGACGCCGGGCTGCTGGGAGACGATGGGCGCAACGGTCGACAGAGCCGACGGGACCAGCGCGAACTGAGGGAAAATCTCCCGCATTTCGTCCGGCGTGACAGCGAAGTCGCAGACGGCTAGCAGGCTGACCGCGGCGCGCTGACCATCGGTGAGCCCACGCACGAGATACCGGTAGTAGTCGTCGAGGTGGTCCGCGGTGGCTGGCACCTCCCGCAGCCGGTCCAGGGGGTCGACGGTCGAGGCCGCCTGCGGCCGGCCGCCGTCGAGGCCCGGGGTTGGCCCGATGGCCTGGCGGCACAGGTAGGTGGCGTACAGGGCGTTTCCCCGGGATCGGGCGTAGACCAGGTCGACGGCAGCGTCCCTGCGACCGATGTCCTCCCGTCCAGCCGGGGCCGGGCCGAACGCCGCCAGGAGGCCGAGCCGCTCCGCTAGGTGTCGCGTCTCGCTGTGGTTCAGCGGGGGGACGGTCAGGGGTGTGCCGTTGATCGGGGTGAGGTGCTCACCCGGTTGGCTGGCGAGCAGCAGCACGACACCGACCGGGAGTTCGAGCTGCGCCAGTTCGTCCACCAGCCGGCGCGCCGGATCCTCTGGGGTTCGGAAGGCTGCCCCCTCGGTGCGGCCGAGGACACGCGTGACGTGGTCCAGCCCGTCGACCATCAGGATGACTGGGCGTTCCGGAGAAGCATGTCGTACCGCGGCGACCGCCGCGGCCAGCGTCTCCCGAGTCGCGGCGAAGCGGGGGCGCACCTCTGCGACTGCGGCCGGTGCCATTGTCTCGAGCTGGCGGATCAGGCTGCCGATCACGACCTCGGTCAGGACTCGTTCGCCCCGCTGCGCGTCGGCCGCGCCGAGCCAGCAGTGGTGGCGGGCGACGAGCCACTCCTCGTCGCCGAGCCGGTCGGCGAGCTGCTCGCACAGCCACGACTTCCCGGCACCGGGGGCGCCGGTGAGGACGAGGACCCCACCCTCCTTCGCCACCTCGTCGACGGCCGTGCCGAACATGTCGAGTACCGACGGCCGGGCGATGGCGACGGTCGGGTCCACCGGGTGGCCTTCGTGGACGGCGCCGAAGTCCACTGCCAGATCAAGCCGCGGGGCTAGGTCGCGCGCGATGACCGTGCCGTTGATGCTGCGCGCCGCCTTCGCCGCCTCGATGAGAGAGAGCGCCACGTCCTCCGGCGTCCGGTGTTGGTTGGGCGGGCGACCTGCCCCAAGCTCGTCGGCGACCCGTCGGAGCAGTGCCTGTTCCGCCGGCCCTGGGTTGCGGATGTCGAGGGAGAAGGGGGGCAAGCCGACGTCGATGACCAGCACGTCGCACACGCGGCGGAGTACGTCTGCGTCGATGCTGGCCAGGGTCGATCGCCACGGGTCCGCCGCCAGCAGCGCCTCTGGATCGAACCGCATGCGGGTGCTGGTGAGGCCGTGCAGAACCGGGCCCGGATCTGTGCTTGGGGCGACCGGCATGAGCACCGTGCCCAGGTCCGGCTCCTGCGGTTCTCTGTCGCGCAGCACGATCCGGTAGGACGTGCCGGGGTGGTCGCGCAAGTCCTGGTCGATCGAGGTGACGATCTCGTCCAGTTGCAGGCCTCGGCGGTCACCCGTGAAGGTTGACGACGTCAGGTCCCGCTCGTGTGCAGTGTGCTTGATCTGGAGCCGCTGGCGGCCTCCAGCCGCCCATGCGGACGTGACGTCGTCGAACCGGTCGCCCTTGAACGCCTTCGTGTCCACGATGACGGTCGTCGCCCGGCCCAGCATGAGGTCGACGAGACGAAGTGCGGTGAGCAGGTCCTGGTAGGCGTAGCCGAGGTGTGTCGGTCGCAGCCCCATCGCCTACCTCCGTCCCGGTCGAGCGGCCGTGTTCCGCCCGGACGCGCCCGCGCCATGAAGATCGCCGACGACGCAGACAGTTGTAGCCCCATGCACGGACAGGAGCCGCCGCGTGACCGACGGGAGGCTGTGGGGCTGGACGCCGCACCAGCTAGAAGTCCCCATGCGGACCCGGACCGTCCGTGACGTGCCAACGGCGGGAGCGCTGGCCAGCGTGCCTACGTGGCGTGCCTGCTGGCTTCGACCCCCGTGGTCCGCGACGCCTATGTGAGGCGGCCGTCCTGACGCCCGTCCTGCCATCGTCCTTCCCCCCTGTACCCCTCGGCGAGGGCATCCAGGAGCGTCGCCGTCCGTGGACACTTCGAGCGAACTCGGTCGGCCCACGCTTGGTGCTGCTCGGCGAGGTCGCGCTCCTGCTGTCCACCGTGGTGGAAGCCCCGGGTGGTGGCTCCCCGCTGGTTCTTCCGCGCGACGTACAGGCCTTCCTCGAGCGTGGGGTCAGCGCGGGCCTCGAGGACGTGTCGCACCGGCGCACTGGGCCAGGTGCCGTCGTCGTCGGTGACCGGCCCGGCCAGCGCCTCGCCGATGCAGTACCGGCCGATCTTCCCTCGGTCTGCTTCGGTCAGGAGCGCCTCGGCACGGGCGACCCAGATCTCCAGGGTGCTGCCGTCGAGGATCGCTCCGGTGCTCGTCGCCGGCAGCACGTGCCACGACCGGAGCAGGTCGAACGCAGCTTGGCCAACCTGTGGGTTGCGGTCGGATGCGTCCGACCCGGCGGTCTCGTCGTCGGCGTTCTCGTCATCGTCAGCTGCGCTCGCGGAACGGAAGGCGGCGACGACCAGCTGCACGAACAGCTCCGGGCTCTCGGCCAGCTGACGGTACAGAGCCCGCGGCTGGCGAACGTGCCTGAGCGCCGGCTGGAACCACCACTCGATGGCGGCGAGCCGGTCGGCGTCGGCGCCGGTGGCGTCCAGTTCGTCGAGGAGGTGGCCGAAGTGGTACTGGAGCTTCGGCGCAATCTCGCTGGCGTCCTGCTCCGTCGAAGGGAGCGACTCGAGCACGCGCAGCGCGAGCTCCGTCAACGCCGGCGTGAGCGTCTCGGTGTGTCGGTGAAGGGTGATGGTTGCGAGAGCCGTCCACGGCCTGTCTCGCGCAAGGAGTCGCTCGACGTAGGCAGGCAGATACTGGTCCGCGACACCGTGGATGGGTGGGTGCTCCCAGTAGGTGGCCTGAGCCTCGGACGACGAGCCGTCGACGAGCGCGAGGATGTCCGGCGACGGGGAGCAGCTGCGCAGGATCTCTGCGGCCACTTCCTCGGACGGCGCCCCCCCGAGGGCGTGTTCGAGCCAGGCGAGCTCGCCTGTCCGAAACCTCTGGGCGACGTAGCCCCTGACCGCCTGCGCGACAGGCTCCGGTCCGGCGATGAGCGCCACCAGGGTCGGCTCGTCGTCGCCCAGCTCGAACGCCGCCAGGTGGGAGCCGATGGCGAAAGTCGCCTGGCTCTCGCCCGCAAGGCGGATCACGGCGTCGAGGCCGCCGGTCCCGAGCAGTCGCTCGATCGCCGCTCGTCGCTCGCGTTCGACGATGTTCTGCGCCTCCTGCGGCGTCAGGCTGTCGTCGTCCATCGCGCGCCGCGGCCAGTACGCGAACCAGTCGACATCGGGCACTGTCATCGCGGCCGGATCGAGTTCGAGCGCGAGGGCCTCGAGGTCGGCCACCTCTTCCTCGGGAAGGGACCATTCCGCGTCGGCGTACCGGCGATGCTGGGTCACCTGGTCGGCGAGGAGTCGTGCGATGTCCTGGTGGATGTCGCCCTCGGCCGAGGAGAGGCCGTCGCGGATGGCGCCGAGCAGCTTCGTCCGGGCCTGCGGCGGGACGCGGGGGACGACGTCGACGAGTTCCCGCAGCCGCATCGGGTCGTTGCCGACCTCCTCGGCGAGAAGACCGGCGACATCCTCAAGACCTTCGAACATCGCGCTCGGGGTGGGCTCACTCACCGCCTCCCAGTCCCGCCATCGGGCCTTGCCCCGGATCAGGATGCCCCCGCCGACGGTCCAGGGCACAAGGCGGACCAGCAGGCGCCAGGTGACATCGGGGTGCTTCCCGCGGAGCAGGTCCAGGGTGTCCCGGCGCGTGGCGCGGGTGACCGCGGCCTGGGGGCGCAGAAGATGCAGCGACTCGAGCAGGCTGCCCATCGGGGTGTTGCCCTTGCTGCGGTCGTCGTCCAGTTCTACGAGCCGGGCGGTCGCGATGAGAGCGCGCCCGACGTACCGGGGATTCAAAGCCAGGCGCTCCAGTGCCCAGAGGAGGTGGTGGTGCCGGGCACCGGACCCCGAGAGGCCAGGGTCACCGGCGTCTGCGGCGAACAGTGCGGCCAGTGGATCGCCGGGGGCGTCGAGCGCGCGCTCCACGGCGGCCAGGAACTCGGTCGGCGCCGCCTCCGCCAGATCCGGCAGCAGGTCCGCGATCGAGGTCCATGCCCGCGGATCGTCGTCAGCGAGCAGCGCACGTACCGCGACGTTGGCGTGGTCCTGGCCCGAGTTGCCGTCCTGCATCACCCGTTCGCCCACGACCGCGCCCAGCGCCGCGACCGTGCGCGTCATCGCCGCTCGCAGAGTGGGGGAGTGAGTACGCCGTACCCCCCTGATGCCGGCGTACATGCGTTCTTCGGCAGGCAGGTCGAGCACGGGGTCCGGTTCGGTGATGACCTTGACCAGCAGCTCGTGGAACGTGGCCAGGTCGACTCCCGTCACGGCGGGGAAGAGCAGCTCCCACGCGTCGACGAGGTCAAGGAACTCCCACCGCCCGGCCTGGACCCGCAACGGAGGATCCGCGCGGTTCACGAACGGCTGCAGCGAACGGCTCAGGCCACGCCAACCGGTGTCGGTGAGCTCATGCAGGACAGCGAGGTCAGCCGGGGACGTGTTGGCGGAGGCCTCCGCGAGGCCGGCCGGCTGCCTGTCGACCCAGGCGCCTGCGAGCAGGAGCGGCGCGAGGACGGCGGTAGCGGAGCCGTCCGCCCAGTCCGGTGCGCGCAGAGGGCCGCTTCGCCCCAGGCGCCGACGTAGTCCGCTCAGGCTTCGGCGAGCGGCGTGGGCGTAGTCGGAGGCGGCTTGCCGCTCGACGCCGACCGCCTCGAAGGCGGCCGCCGCCGCCGGGATCTCGATGCGCGGCAGCCGTTCTCGCGAGCGCGGCCCCTCCGGGATCAGGACGTGATGGCCTGCCGCGAGAGCTCGCGGCACATCCGGGTCATCGAAGGTGGGCACGAGGATGAGCGGCTCGCTGTGGGTGGCGAGCCGGAGCCACCCGCCCGCGCCGGTCACGACGACGGCGCGCGTGAGCAGCGCCTCGGGGATCGCCGCGGCGAAGAAGGCCAGCGACTCGGCGACGGTGTCGCTGCCGATCCGGAACTCGGTCGCGGGCCCGAGGAGGGCGTCGGTCAGGGCCGCGGCCTTGTCGGCTCGGCCGGCCAGCAGGACCTCCAGTGGAAGGGCTGGTGCGGTCTCCGCACTCCATCGTGCCCACCGACGGCTGAGCAGCTCGACCTCGGTCGGCTTCTTACCGACGAGCTCGGAGGCGAAGATGTGGACGCCCGGCTGGGTCTCCAGCCAGCTCACGAGTTGCACACCGTCGACGACACGGATGCCCGCCCAGTGGGTAATCTTCTCGGTGAACTTCCGGTCGATCCATGCCTGCGACTCGTCGCCGTCCCAGCGGCGAGGGGTGAAGAAGATGAACGTCTGCGTCGCCTGCACGTTCGGCAGCGTCTCCTTCGTGCGCTTCGCGAAGTCGGACTGCGCCTTCTTCTGTGGGTCGGCCCCGACGCCGCCCTCCCAGCGGGATGCGCCGGCGGGGATCCACGGCCCCCGCGCGGTCGGGGCGTCGAGCACGATGTCCCAGCCGTGCTCGCCCACGGCGTCACCGCTCGGCGCGCGCATCACGTCGACGCCGACGGTCGAAAGGATGAGCCGTCGCAGAAGTGTCGGGAGTTCTGGTCTGGCTGCGACGCTGTCCGCCCAGTGCTCCAGGTCGGTCAGATTGGCGTACTCAGGGTTCATGAGTAGGTCCTCCTCTCCCTGGCGCGCGCGGTCAGTGGTGCTCCGCAGGCGACGGTATCTGGGTCCACCGACGGTTCTGGGCCACAGCTGCGAACCCAGGGCACCAGTCGGACCGACCGAGCGGCCTGCTGTCCCGCTGGTGCAGGGTGCGAGGCGGAGCAGGTGCTCACATCAAGCCAGCTGAGGGGTCGGCGCGGCCCCGGCCCGTCTTACGCGTTCGGCGTCCGAGCCGCTACGCGTTCGGGATCATGGGCCTACGGGTGCTGAAGGCGTGAGAGAACACCGCCGTGACCAGGGCGTCCGGAGTTCTCTCACACAGTCCACCCGCGTGGCGGCGCGAGGGAGCGAACTCCCTCGACATCGGAGTTGCCCGGGGACCGAGATCCGCCGGGCTGCCGAGCCGCGACGAGCGTAGCGCGCCGCCACCCGAGGGCGTGGCGGTGGCCCGGTCGGCGGGGTTAGTTCACGACACGAGGCCGCCCGCCGAGGGCCAAGTCGGCGACGCTCTGCCTCTGCTCCCGATGGTGATCAGAGGCAGAGCATCCGGTGACCGCGGGTCAGCCGGCCGGCTCGGCGGCCGCCGGCTGGGGGAGCAGCCGGTGCAGCACGTCGGCCATGGTGACCACCCCGAGCACCGAACCGCCCTCGCTGACGACGGCCAGGTGGTTCCGCGTCTCGCGCATCGCCGCCAGCGCCGCCCACACCGTGGTGCCGGCGTCCAGGCTGAACACCGGGCGCGCGAACCCGGCCGCCGCCACCCCGGCAGCCGAGCCCAGGGTGTCGCGGACGTGCACCACACCGGTCAGCTCCGCCCGGGTCCCGAGCAGGATGCGCAGGTGCCCGCTCCGGCGCGTGGCCTCCCGCACCGCCTCCACCGTCGCATCACCCGGCACCGCAACCAGCGGCGCGTCCGCGGTGACGAGGTCCCGGACGGTCATGCGCTCCAGTTCCAGCGCGCCGGAGATCTGCGCGGAGAAGCCCGCGTCCAGCGCCCCGACGTTGGCGGAGTGCTCGACCAGGTGGCGCAGCGCGTCGGGGCTGTGCCCGACGGCGAGTTCGTCGGCCGGCTCCACCCCGACCGCGCGGACGAGCCGGTTGGCGGCGGTGTTCAGCACGCGCAGCAGCGGCCGGAACACCGCCATGAAGACCCGCATCGGCGCCGCCAGCAGGGTCGCGGAGCGCTCCGGGTGGGCGATCGCCCACGACTTGGGGGCCATCTCGCCGACCACGAGGTGGATGAACGTGATCACCAGCAGCGCCAGCACGAACCCGGCGACGTCGGCGGCGACCAGCGGCAGCCCCCACGACTCGAACAGCGGGGTGAGCCAGTGGTGCACCGCCGGCTTGCTGACCGCACCCAGCGCCAGGGTGGCCGCGGTGATGCCCAGCTGCGAGCCGGCCAGCAGCAGGGTCAGCTCCGAGGAGTTGCGCAGCGCCGCGCGGGCCGAGCGGCTGCCGGGCGCCGCCTCCTCCAGCCGGTGGCGCTTGGCCGCCAGCGCGGCGAACTCCACCGCGACGAAGAACGCCGACAGCGCCACGATGACCACGGTGGCGGCGAGCACCACCCACGGGTTCTCGCTCATCGGGTCCTCTCCCGTCCGTTGGTCGCACCGGCCCGGTCGGGCAGCTCCAGGCGGACGCGCGCGGGCACGTGCCGCTCGACGTCGAGCACCTCGACGTGCAGGTGCCGCGGGGCGGGTTCGTCGGCGTGCACCAGGTCGGCCGGGTCCGGTGGCAGCTCGATGGTCAGCCGGTCGCCGGGCCCGGGCAGGGCGCCGGCCGCGGCGATGACCAGCCCGGCGATCGTCTCGTGGTGCCCGCGCGGCAGGTCCACGCCGAGGGCCCGCTCGACCTCGTCGACGTGCACGTCACCGGCCATCTCCCACACGCCGTCGCCCACGACCGGCACGTACTCCGGGCGCTCCTCGTCGTGCTCGTCGGTGATCTCGCCGACCAGTTCCTCGGCGAGGTCCTCCACAGTGACGATGCCGGCGAAGCCGCCGTACTCGTCGATGGCGCAGGCCATCTTCTCGCCGGCCTCCGCGAGCTGGCGCAGCGCCTCGGGCAGCGGCGTGAACGTGGAGACGACGGGGCACTCCCGCGCGATCGTCGTCACCCCGGCGGTGTCCGGCTCAGGAGTGGCCAGCAGGTCGGCCAGGTGCACCGCGCCGACGACGTCGCCGGTCCCGGCATCGAGCACCGGGTAGCGCGAGTGGCCGTGGGTCATGAGTGCGCGCAGGTGGCCGAGGGTGTCGGTGTCCTGCACGGTGTCCACCCGCGGGCGCGGGATCATCGCGTGCTCGACGTCGCGGTCGGGGAAGTCGAGGATGCGGTCGACCAGCATCGAGAGCTCCGCCGGCAGATCCCCGCGGTCGCGGGACTCCTCGACGATGTGCTCCAGGTCCCGGGCGGTGGCGGCGTGCTCCACGTCGTGGACGGGCTCGATCCACAGCGCCCGCAGCAGCAGGTTCGACGCCTGGTCGAACACCCGGATCAACCAGCCGAAGACGGTCAGGTAGACGGCGGTGGAGGCGCCGAGCCGGAGGGCGACCGGCTCCGGGCGGGCGATGGCGAGGTTCTTCGGGAACAGCTCCCCGAACAGCATCTGCACGACCGTGGAGAACAGCAGCGCGAGCACCGCGCCGATGCCGACGCCGACCGCCGCCGGCACCCCGACGCCGCCGAGCAGCGCACCCAGCGAGTCGCCGATCAGCGGCTCGGCGACGTAGCCGACGAGCAACCCGGTGACGGTGATGCCCAGCTGTGCGCCCGACAGCATGAAAGACGTCCGCCGGGTCACGCTCAGGGCGCGTCTCGCAGCGGCGTCACCGGCCTCCGCCCGCGCGGCGAGGGTCGCCCGGTCGACCGCCATGTAGGCGAACTCCTGGGCCACGAAGTACCCGGTGACGACCGTGATCGCCAGCACGACGAGCACTCCGAGCAGTAGCGAGAGCACTTCGGTCACCGGCCGCGCACCCCCTTCCCGAGGCGGGGGGTCGCGGCCTGGGGACTGTGATAGGGGCGCATGGCTCTCTTCGGAGGAGGGATCGGGACACGGCTGCCCTGCGACCCAACGAGGCAGGCGCGGTCGGGGTTCCGGTTGCGGCGCGCAACCCCGGATGGCCTGTTGCGACTACTTTGCAATAACCTCGGCGGCGGCATGGCGCGCACCCGGTGCGGCACGCCGTCGGAGCGGGAGGACGTCGCGTGCGCGCACGGCGAGGAGCGATCCGGAACGCGGTGGTCATCGGCGCGTCGGCGGTGCTGGTCGCCGGCTGCGGCGGTGCCGCCGCCGGGCCGGGGGCGGTGGCCGGCCCGACCGCGCCGACCGAGCTGCGGTTGGCGATCGGCGGCGAGCCGGACGACGGCTACGACCCCACGCTCGGCTGGGGTCGCTACGGCTCGCCGCTGTTCCAGTCGACGCTGCTCACCCGCGACGCGGACCTCGACGTCGTCCCCGACCTGGCCACCGGCTGGTCGGTCAGCGACGACGGCCTGGTGTGGACCGTCGATCTCCGCACCGACGCCCGGTTCACCGACGGCGAGCCCGTCACCGCCGACGACGTCGCCTACACCTTCACGACGGCGAGCGAGAGCGGCGGCCTGACCGACGTCACCGCGCTGGCCGAGGCCGTCGCCGTCGACGAGGACACCGTCGAGCTCCGGCTGGAGCGGCCGCAGAGCACCTTCGTCAACCGGCTGGCGTCCCTCGGCATCGTGCCCGAGCACGCGCACGGCCCCGACTACGCGCGCAACCCGGTGGGCTCGGGGCCGTACACCTTCGTGCAGTGGGACGAGGGGCAGCAGCTCATCGTCGAGCGCAACGACGACTACTACGGCGAGCAGCCGGCCTTCGAACGGCTCGTCTTCCAGTTCACCGGCGAGGACACCTCGCTGGCCGCCGCGACGGCGGGCCAGGTCGACATGGCCGCCGTCCCCGCGCAGCTGGCCACGACGCCGGTGCCGGGCATGCGGCTGGTCGCCGTCCCGTCGGTCGACAACCGCGGGATCATGTTCCCCTACCTGCCCGACGAGGGGCGGACCACCGACGACGGGCAGCCGATCGGCAACGACGTCACCTCGGACCGCGCCGTGCGCCAGGCGGTCAACGTCGCGGTGGACCGCGCCGCCCTCGTCGACGGCATCCTGGAGGGCTACGGCACGCCGGCGACCGGGCCGGTCGACGGGCTGCCCTGGGACGAGCCCGCGGCGGCGGTTCCCGACGCCGACACCGCCGAGGCCGAGCGGCTGCTGGAGGACGCCGGCTGGGTCGACGCGGACGGCGACGGCGTGCGCGAGCGCGACGGCGTCCCGGCCGCGTTCACCCTGCTCTACCCGGCCGACGACTCGCTGCGGCAGGCGCTCGCCCTCGCGGTCACCGACATGCTCGCCCCCGTGGGCATCGAGGTGACCCCGGACGGCGCGAGCTGGGACGTGCTCGACGAGCGGCTGCACGCCGACGCCGTGCTCTTCGGCTGGGGCAGCCTCGACCCGACCGAGATGTACAACCTCTACTCGTCCACGCAGGCCGGCGTCGAGTACTGGAACCCCGGCTACTACGCGGATGCCGAGGTCGACGAGCACCTCGAGTCGGCGATGACCGCGCCCGACCAGGAGACGGCGATCCCGCACTGGCAGGCCGCCCAGCACGACGGCGAGGGCGCCGGCTTCGGGCCCTCCGGCGACGCCGCCTGGGCCTGGCTGGTCAACCTGGAGCACACCTACTTCGTCGACGAGTGCCTCGACCTCGGCGCGCCGCGGATCGAGCCGCACGGCCACGGCTGGCCGATCACCGCCGGGATCGCGGACTGGCAGTGGAGCTGCTGAGCCCGGCCGCGCGCTGGGTGGCCGGCCGGCTGGTCCGGCTGGCCCTGCTGCTCGCCGCGGTCGCCACCGCCTCCTTCGCGCTGGTGGTCAGCTCGCCGGTCGACCCGGTCGACGCCTACGTCGGCGGGGACATCGCCGCCGTCGGGCCCGAGCAGCGGGCGCTCATCGCCGAGCGCTGGGGGCTCGACGAGCCGCCGGTGCAACGCTTCCTCGCCTGGGCGGGGCAGCTCGCGCAGGGTGACCTGGGCCGGTCGCTGACGTTCAACCAGCCGGTCGCCGAGGTCATCGGCGAGCGCTTCCTCGCCAGCCTGGCGCTCATGGCCACCGCGTGGCTGCTCTCCGGGCTGTTCGGGTTCGCGCTCGGGGTGCTCGCCGGCGCCCGGCAGGGACGCGTCACCGACCGGGCGATCTGCTGGTGGGCCTACACGCTGGCCTCCGCACCGACGTTCTGGGTCGGGCTCCTGCTGCTCTACGTCTTCTCGGTGCAGCTGGGCTGGACGCCGGTGTGCTGCGCGGCCCCGGTCGGCACCTTGGCCGAGGACGTCACCCTGCTCGACCGGCTGCACCACCTGGTGCTGCCGGCGCTGACCCTGTCGATCGTCGGCGTCGCCCCGGTCGTGCTGCACACCCGGCACGCCGTGGTCGAGGCGCTGGCCAGCGACTACGTCGCCTTCGCCCGCGCGCAGGGGGAGTCGGCGACCGGGGTCGTGCTCCACCGGGTGCTGCGCAACGCCGCCGCCCCGGCCGTGCTGCTGCAGTTCAGCTCGCTCGGGGAGCTCTTCGGCGGCGCGGTCCTCGCCGAGCAGGTCTTCTCCTACCCGGGCCTCGGCGCCGCGACGACCGCCGCCGCCCTCGGTCAGGACGTCCCGCTGCTGCTGGGGATCGTCCTGTTCACCACCGTCTTCGTCTTCGTCGGCAACCAGGTCGGCGACCTCGTGCACGCCCGGCTCGACCCCAGGGTGTCGGCCGACCTGGCCGCGGCCCGCCGGGCGCGGCGTGGTCTGCGCGGACCGCTCGGCGCACCCCCGCCGGCACCCGACTCGCTGCCCGCGGGCGAGCCGGTCGCGCCTTCCCCCGCGGGGCAGGGGGTGCGATGAGCACCGCCGCCGCCCGCCCCGCCGTCCGTACCCGGTTCCTGGGGGACCGGCGCCGCCGGACCCTCGCCTGGGTCGGGTTCTCGCTGCTGGTGGTGCTCGGCGTCTTCGTCGCCGGCGGGGTCGCGGGCGACGCCGCGTCGACCACGGCGCTGGCCGACCGCAACCTCGGCCCGTCGGCCGAGCACCCCTTCGGCACCGATCCGCTCGGCCGCGACCTGCTGGCCCGGGTGCTGGCGGGGCTGCGGCTCAGCCTCGTGGTCGGGACGACGGCGGCGCTGGTCTCCGCCGTCATCGCGCTGGTGCTCGCCTCCGCCGCGGCGGTGTTCGGCGGCGTCGTCGACCGGGTCGTGAGCTGGCTGGTCGACCTCTTCCTCGCGCTGCCCCACCTGGTGCTGCTCATCCTGCTGGCGTTCGTGTTCGGCGGGGGCACGCAGGCGGCGGTGCTCGCCGTCGCCCTCACGCACTGGCCGACGCTCACCCGGGTGCTGCGCGGCCGGGCGCGGGAGATCGTCACCTCCGACCACGTCGCCGTCTCCCGGCAGCTCGGGCACGGCCGCGGCTGGATCGCCCGCCACCACCTCGCCGGGCACCTGACCGGCCACTTCCTCGTCGGCGCCGTCCTGCTCTTCCCGCACGCGATCCTGCACGAGGCGGCGCTCTCCTTCCTCGGCCTGGGCGTCGACCCCGGCGAGCCCTCGATCGGGGTGCTGCTCGCCGAGTCGATGCGCTACCTCAGCGCCGGCGCGTGGTGGCTCGCGGTGCTGCCCGGGCTGTGCCTGCTGGTCGTGGTGAAGCTGGTCGACACCATCGGCGAGAACACCCGGGCGCTGCTGGACCCGCGGAGCGCCCACCTGTGAGCGCGCTGCTGGAGGTGCGCGGCCTCGAGGTGGACTTCGTGCAGTACGAGCGCGGGCTGCGCCGCCGCACGGTGACGGCGCTGGCCGGCATGGACCTCACCGCGGCGGCAGGGGAGGTGGTCGCCCTCGTCGGCGCCAGCGGGGCCGGCAAGTCGCTGCTCGCCCACGCCGTCCTCGGGCTGCTGCCGCCGAACGCGGTGGAGCGCGGGACGGTGGCCTACGACGGAGTGCACCTCGACCCGGAAGGTCGCCGTCGGCTGGCCGGCCGCGGCATCGCGCTGCTGCCGCAGTCGGTGGGCTTCCTCGACCCGCTGAGCCGGGTGGGCCGGCAGGTGCGGCGCTCGGCGCGGCTGGCCGGGCACCCCGATCCGCGGCGGGCCGCCGAGGAGGCGCTGGCCCGGCGGGGGCTGGGACCCGAGGTGCTGCGGCTCCACCCGCACGAGCTCTCCGGCGGCATGGCGCGGCGGGTGCTGGTCGCGATGGCGACGATGAGCCGGACGCGGGTCCTCGTCGCCGACGAGCCGACCACCGGCCTGCCGGCCGCGACCGTCGCGACCACGCTCGCCGAGTTCCGCGCGATGGCCGACGAGGGGTGCGCGGTCGTGCTGATCACCCACGAGCTGGTGGCGGCGCTGGCGGTCGCCGACCGGGTGGTCATCTGCCGCGACGGCCGCACCGTCGACGTCGCCGATCCGCGCGCCTTCACCGGCGACGGGTCGTCCCTGCGGCACCCGTACACGCGGTCCCTCTGGCAGGCGCTGCCCGCCAACGGGTTCCGGGTGCCGACGACGGCGGAGGCCTGATGCTGCACGCCGACGACGTCTGGTTCCGCTACGGCGCCGCGCACCCCTGGGTCCTCGCCGGGGTCGACCTGCGTGTCGAGGCAGGGGAGGTGGTCGGGCTGTGCGGCCCGAGCGGCGGGGGCAAGAGCACGCTCGGCCGGGTGCTGGCCGGGTTCGCCGCCCCCGTCCGGGGCCGGGTGACCGTCGACGGCGCCGTCCCGCGGACCCGGCGTGCTCCGCACCCGGTCCAGCTCGTGCTCCAGCACCCCGAGCGCGCGATGGACCCGCGCTGGACCGTGCGGCGGGTGCTCGCCGCCACCGGTGCCCCGGGCGGCGACGTCGCCGCGCTGGACCGGCGGCTGGTCGACCCCACCTGGCTGGACCGCCACCCGCACGAGATCAGCGGCGGGGAGCTGCAGCGGGTCAACCTGGCGCGGGCGCTGCTGGCCCGGCCGCGCCACCTCGTCGCCGACGAGATCACTGCGAGCGTCGACGCCGTCACCCAGGCCGCGATCTGGGACCTGCTGCTGCAGCACTGCCGCGCGGCCGGCATCGGGCTGCTGGCGATCTCGCACGACCGGCCGCTGCTCGACGCCGTGGCGTCCCGCGTCGTCGACTGGGAGCCGGTGGACGCCTGACCACCCGCGGGCGGACTCGTACTTCCGGCTGATCAACTCCGCGGTCCCGGCTCGTACGGTGAGCCGCGTGCAGGGGCTGCTGCGCTCACTCTGGAGCGAACCGCGACCAACCGACCCGCCCGCGCGGGTCTGGTGGGACCGGGTGCTCGTCGGCCTGACCCCGCTCGTCGCCGTGCTCGAGGGCGCCCTCCGGCCGGACCTGCCCGCGCGCTGGCTGCAGGTCGCCGTCCTCTGCGTGCTGGCCCCGCTGCTCCTGTGGCGCCGCAACCGCCCGCTGCTCGTCCTCGTCCTCTGGTTCGGCGCCCTCGCCGCGCTCGCCGTCGTCACCGGTGACGACGACGGCATGTACTCCGCCGCGATCGGCCTGCTGCTGCCCTACGCCGTCGTCCGGTGGGGCTCGGGCCGCGAGGCGCTCGCCGGCGCGGTGCTCATGCTGGTCAGCGCCGCCTCGTCGGTGGTCGTGGGCCCGACCTCGGCAGGGGACGTCATCGGCGGCGCCGCCGTCCTGCTGGCCACCCTGGCCACCGGCGCGGCCGCCCGCTACCGGGCGCGGGCCCGGGCGCGGGAGCTCGACCAGGTGGCCTCGCGGGAGCGTGAGCACCTGGCGCGCGACCTGCACGACACCGTCGCCCACCACGTCTCGGCGATCGCCGTCCGCGCCCAGGCGGGCCTCGCCACGTCGGCCGCGCGACCCGAGGCCGCCACCGAGGCGCTGCGCCTCATCGAGGCCGAGGCGTCCCGGACCCTCGCCGAGATGCGCAGCATGGTCCGCTCGCTCCGCCGGGACGAGCCCGCCGAGCTGACCCCCACCCCCGGGCTCTCCGACCTGCGCGGGCTGGCCGGGGACGACGGGCTCGACGTCGACGTCCGGGTCCTCGGCGACGCGGCCGGCGTTCCGGCCCCGGTGGCGACCGCCGTCTACCGCGTGGCCCAGGAAGCCGTCACCAACGCCCGCCGGCACGCCCGGCGCGCCACCCGCGTCGACGTGCGGGTGGTCGTCGACGATGCGCGGGTGGACCTGCAGGTCAGCGACGACGGCGACGGCGGCGCCCACCCAGGCGACCTGGGCTACGGCTTGCGCGGCATGGCCGAGCGGGTGCACCTGCTCGGCGGCACGTTCTCCGCCGGCCCCGGCCGCGAGCGCGGGTGGATCGTCACCGCCGTGCTGCCCCGGCGGGGACCGGCGTGAGCGTGCGGGTGCTCGTCGCCGACGACCAGGAGATCGTGCGCACCGGGCTGCGGATGATCCTCGACGCCCAGCCCGGCATCGAGGTGGTCGGCGAGGCCGCCGACGGCGCGGCGGCCGTCGAGCTCGCCCGCCGGCTCCGCCCCGACGTCTGCCTCCTCGACATCCGCATGCCCGGCACCGACGGCCTCGAGGCGACCCGGCGGCTCGCCGGTCCGGACGTCGCCGACCCGATCCCGGTCGTCGTCATCACGACCTTCGACCTCGACGAGCACGTCTACGCCGCACTGCGCGCCGGTGCCCGCGGTTTCCTGCTGAAGGACGCCGGCCCCGACCTGCTGGCCCAGGCCGTGCACGCCGCCGCCCGCGGGGACGCCCTCATCGCGCCCAGCGTGACCGCCCGCCTGCTCGACGCCTTCGCCGGCGCCGCCCCCGTCGCCCCGCCCGCCCAGCCGGTCGACCCGCTGACCGACCGGGAGGAGGACGTCCTCGCCGCCGTCGCCCGGGGTCGCTCCAACGACGAGATCGCCCGCGAGCTGCACATCACGCTCAGCACGGTGAAGACGCACGTCGGCAGCCTCATGGCCAAGCTCGGCGTCCGGAACCGCGTGGAGATCGCGATCTGGGCCCACGAGACGCGCCGCCTGCCGCCCCGCCGGTAGCCGGTCCCTCCGACCAAAGGAGGAGGCCGGAACCGGACTTCCAGGCGATGACCTGCGGCTGCGCCGCCGCCACGATCAGGTGCATGACCGCAGGAGCACCGACGACGTCCCGCCGGCAGTGGCTGGTGCCCGCCGGGCTCGTCGCCCTGGCCCTCGTGCCGGTGCTCGCCGGCGCCGTCCGCCTGGTCGAGCTCTCCGGCGGCGCGGCGGTGCTCGAACCCCCGCATTCCGCCGGTGCACCGGTGCCGCTGGCGGTGCACATCGTCAGCGCGCTGGCGTTCACGGTCGTCGGCGCCTTCCAGTTCGTGCCGGGCACCCGCGGCCGGCGGCCCCGCTGGCACCGGGTCACCGGGCGGATCGCCGCGCCGGCCGGCCTCGTCGCCGCGCTCAGCGGGCTGTGGCTGACCTTCGTGATCACCGGGGCCGACGGCGGGCTGCTCACCGCCTTCCGCGCCGCGGCCGGGGCCGGGATGGCCGTGGCGCTGGCGCTCGGCGTCGCGGCGATCCTGCGCCGGGACGTCCGCCGGTACCGGGCCTGGATGCTGCGCGGTTACGCGATCGGGATCGGCGCGGGCACGCAGGTGTTCACCGCCGGCCTGGGGATGGCGCTGCTCGGCGAGCCGGGCCCCACCGCCGAGGCGCTGCTCATGGGCGCCGGCTGGGCGGTCAACCTCGCCGTCGCCGAGTGGCTGATCCGGCGGAAACCGCCCGGACGTCGGCGACCGTCCCCCACCGCAGGGCTGCGGCCGGCGGCCGAGCGGGTGGGCTGAGCGGTGGCCGACCGGAGTCCGTCCCGGACCGCCGCTACGGTGCCGGTGTGATCGAGACCACCTGGATGGACGCCACTGCGCAAGCCGAGCTGGTCCGCACCGGCCGGGCCGCGCCCGCGGAGCTCGTCGACGCCGCGATCGAGCGGATCGAGCGGGTGAACCCGCGGCTGGACGCGGTGATCCGCGAGCGGTTCGCCGCCGCCCGCGCGGAGGCCGCGGGCGACCTGCCCGACGGGCCGTTCCGCGGCGTGCCGATCCTGCTCAAGGACCTCGGCTGCCACGTGGCGGGGGAGGCGACGCACTACGGCACGTCGTTCCTGCGCGACGCCGACGTCCGCTGGTCCGTCGACAGCCACCTCGCCGCCCGCTTCCGCGCCGCGGGCTTCGTCGTCCTCGGCCGCACCAACGTGCCGGAGTTCGGGACGACGATCACCACGGAGCCGGCCGCCAACCCGCCGGCGCGCAACCCGTACGACACCGACCGCTCCACCGGCGGCTCCAGCGGCGGGTCGGCGGCCGCGGTCGCCGCCGGGCTGGTGCCGGTGGCGCACGCCAACGACGGCGGCGGCTCGATCCGCATCCCGGCGGCGGAGTGCGGCCTGGTCGGGCTCAAGCCCACACGGGCCCGGGTCAGCCAGGGGCCGGAGGTGGGGGAGAGCTGGGCCGGCGCCACCATCGACGGCGTCGTCACCCGCACGGTGCGCGACACCGCCGCCGTCCTCGACGCCATCAGCGGCCCCATGCCCGGTGATCCGTACGCCGCCCCGCCGCTGCCGCGGCCGCTCGTCGAGGAGGTCGGGGCCCCGGTGGGCCGGCTCCGCGTCGGGCTGCTGGACGCCGAGCCGGGGGAGCAGTACCTCCGGGACCCCGCCTGCCGCGCCGCGGTGGAGCGCACCGGCCGGCTGCTCGCCGACCTCGGGTGCGACGTGGAGCCCGGGACGCCGGGCGCGATGTTCGACCCCGAGTTCCCCCGCTGGTTCACCAGCACCATCGCGGCGGACGTCGCGCTGACCCTCTCCGCGTTCGAGCGGTCGCTCGGCCGGCCGATCGAGGACGCGGAGCTGGAGCCGCGCAACCAGATGTACCGGGCCGTGGGCCGCAAGCTCTCCGCCGAGCGCTACCTGGGCGCCCGCACGTGGCTCGGCACCTGGAGCCGCCGGATGGCGCAGTGGTGGGCACCGCGGGAGCTGGGCGGCGAGGGCTTCGACCTGCTGGTCACGCCGACCATCGCCGCGCCGCCGCCGGAGCTCGGCTGGTTCACCGCGGCCGGCGAGAAGGAGGAGGGGCGGCGGATCAACAGCCTCATGCCCTACACCTCCCAGTTCAACGTCACCGGCCAGCCGGCGGTCAGCCTTCCGCTGCACCGGACCGGGCAGGGGCTGCCCGTCGGCGTCCAGCTCGTCGCCGCCGTCGGGCGGGAGGACCTGCTGGTCCGCGTGGCGGCCGCGCTGGAGCAGGCGGCGCCGTGGGCCGACCACCGACCGCCGGTGTCGGCGTGAACGGGGGCTCGTACTTCCTGGTGCTGCTCACCGCGGCACCAGGCGCGGGACCCCGCCGCCCCGACCACGAGACCTTCGTCGACTCGCTCGTCGACCGGCAGCTGGTGCTGCTGGGCGGCCCGCTGGGGGAGGGCGACGCCGCCTACGTCCTCCGCTGCGGCTCCCTGGCCGAGGCGCGCGACGTCGCCGCGGCGGACCCGCTGGTGACCTCCGGCGCCTGCGCCGCGGTCGTGACGCCCTGGGACCTCGTCGGCGTGGACCTGCGGCTGGTGGACCCCGACCTGGTCGTCGACGACGGGTGACCGGCCGGGGCCGCCCGACCGCGCCCGCCCGGCCGCTGTACCACGCCCGCCCGGCCGGCCGCCGCACCGCGCCCGCCCGGCCGGCCGCTGTACCGCGCCCGCCCGGCCGGCCGCTGTACCGCGCCCGCCCGGCCGGCCGCCGGTCCGCCTAGACTCGTGCGGCCACGGGGTGTGGCGCAGCTTGGTAGCGCACCTGCTTTGGGAGCAGGGGGCCGCAGGTTCAAATCCTGTCACCCCGACCGGGCGAGCGCGAGGCCCGCATCCCGCCACCGCGCGCTTGCCCCCGACGTCTCTAGACTCGGGGGTCGACCCGGCGTCACGAGTTCGTGCGGACGCCTGCACACCACTGTCTCACCGAGGAGCACTGCCGCTGTGAAAAGCACCATCGAGGAACTGGGCCCCACGCGGGTCCGGATGGCGATCGAGGTGCCGTGGGGGGACCTGGACCACGCCTTCGGTGAGGTCTACAAGGAGCTGGGCAAGCAGGTCCGCGTCCCCGGGTTCCGCCCCGGCAAGGTGCCCAACCGCGTGCTCGACCAGCGCCTCGGCCGCCCCGTGGTCCTGGAGCAGGTCGTGCAGCACGCCGTCCCGGAGATCTACTCCGAGGTCATCCGCGAGAACCAGGTCCGCGTCCTGGGCCAGCCCGACATCGAGGTGACCCGCCTCGACGACAACGACACCCTCGCCTTCACCGCCGAGGTCGACGTCGCCCCGCAGCTCGAGCTGCCGGCCCTCGACTCCCTGGCCGTGACCGTCGACGACGTCGAGGTCACCGACGAGGAGGTCGACCAGCAGATCTCCGTCATGCGCGAGCGCTTCGGCATGCTCACCGGCGTCGAGCGCGCCGCGCAGGACGGCGACTTCGTCTCCATCGACCTCGAGGCCACGCTCGACGGCGAGGTCCTGGAGGACGGCTCGACCACGGGCATGTCCTACGAGGTCGGCTCGGGCAACCTCATGGAGGGCCTCGACGACGCCGTCCGCGGGCTGTCCGCCGACGAGTCGAAGACCTTCCAGACCGCGCTCCTCTCGGGCCCCGACGCCGGCCAGCTGGCCGACGTCACCGTCACCGTCCGCTCGGTGAAGGAGAAGGAGCTGCCGGAGTTGGACGACGACTTCGCGCAGACCGCCAGCGAGTTCGACACCCTCGAGGAGCTGCGGGAGGACGCCCGCACCCGGCTGGCCCGCACCAAGGTGATCCAGCAGGGCGCCCAGGCCCGCGACAAGCTGGTCGAGCACCTCATCGAGACCATCGAGGTGCCCATCCCCGAGAACCTGGTCGAGCGCGAGGTGCAGTGGCGCAACCAGGCCTTCGAGCGCGAGCTCGCCCAGGCGGGCATGGACTGGGACGCGTTCCTGCAGATGTCGGGCGTGGACAGCCGCGAGGACTACGAGGCCGACCAGCGCAAGAACGTCGAGCAGGCGGTCAAGACGCAGTTCATCCTGGACGCCATCGCCGACGCCCGTGAGGTCACCGTCGCCAACGACGACCTCTCGGCGCAGATCATGGCGCAGGCCCAGCGCAACCGGATGAGCCCGGAGCAGTTCGCCCAGCAGTTGCAGCAGAGCGGCAACATCGCCGAGTTCGTCGCCGACGTCCGCCGCACCAAGACGCTCGCCCAGCTGCTCGAGCAGACGACGATCACCGACGAGTCGGGCCGGACCGTCGACCTCGAGGCCCTGCGGCCGAAGACCGTCCAGGCGGCCGCCGAGGAGACCCCCGCCGAGGAGACCTCCGCCGAGGAGACCGAGGAGGCCCCCGCCGAGGCCGAGGAGATCGGCGTCCAGGCCGTCGCCACCGAGGCCGCCGAAGGGGCGACCGAGGACACCGAGGACGTCAACAAGGCCTGAGCCGTCAGGCCCGCGCGACACCGACGACGCCGTCCCACCTTCCGCAGGTGGGGCGGCGTCGTCGCCGTTCCGGGGCGGCCGCTGCGCCGACGGCGAACACCGCCGTCACGGGGACTGTCCCGTCGCAGGTGCGCGTTAGGGTCGACAGGACTCAGGCGATCGCCGGGGGGTACCGCTCCCCGGCGGGCCGTTCCGGGCCTGCACCACACCGAGACCGACTGCCACGACACGCGTCCTACGGAGGTCACCGCACCCGTGAGCACCACCGACCCGAACCTGGCCAGTGCGCCGCTGCTGCGCGCCAACGGCGGGGGGATGAACCTCGGCGACTCGGTCTACGAGCGCCTGCTGCGCGAGCGCATCATCTTCCTGGGCACCCAGGTCGACGACGTCATCGCCAACCAGCTGGCCGCCCAGATGCTCCTGCTGTCCGCGGAGGACCCGAAGCGGGACATCCACCTCTACATCAACTCGCCCGGCGGCTCGGTGAGCGCCGGCATGGCCATCTACGACACGATGCAGTTCATCGACTGCGACGTCGCCACCTATGGCATGGGCCTGGCCGCCTCGATGGGCCAGTTCCTGCTCACCGCCGGCACCAAGGGCAAGCGCTACGCCCTGCCGCACGCGCGGATCATGATGCACCAGCCCTCGGCCGGCGTCGGCGGCACCGCGGCCGACATCGCCATCCAGGCCGACCTGTTCCGCCGCACCAAGCGGGAGCTCAACGAGCTGCAGTCATTCCACACCGGTCAGAGCGTCGAGCAGATCGAGAAGGACGCCGACCGCGACCGCTGGTTCACCGCGCAGGAGGCGCTCGAGTACGGCTTCGTCGACCACGTCGTCAGCCGTGCCGCGATGACCGACAGCGCCAACCCGGTCTCCGACAACTGAGCGCCCGAGGACACAGACAGATGAGCTTCCAGATGCCCTCCAGCCGGTACATCCTGCCCTCCTTCGTGGAGCGCACGAGCTACGGCATGAAGGAGTCCAACCCCTACAACAAGCTCTTCGAGGAGCGCATCATCTTCCTCGGGGTGCAGATCGACGACGCGTCGGCCAACGACGTGATGGCGCAGCTGATCACGCTCGAGTCGGCCGACCCGGACCGCGACATCACCATCTACATCAACTCGCCCGGTGGCTCCTTCACCTCGCTGATGGCCATCTACGACACGATGATGTTCGTGCGGCCCGACATCCAGACCGTCTGCATGGGCCAGGCCGCCTCGGCCGCCGCCGTCCTGCTCGCGGCCGGGACGCCGGGCAAGCGGCTCGCGCTGCCGTACTCCCGCGTGCTGATCCACCAGCCCTCGGGCGAGGCCGGCGGTCAGGTCTCCGACCTGGAGATCCACGCCGCCGAGATCCAGCGGGTCCGCACGCAGATGGAGGAGATCCTGGCGCGGCACACCGGCCGGACCGCCGACCAGGTCCGCGCCGACATCGACCGCGACAAGATCCTGACCGCTCCGGAGGCCAAGGAGTACGGGATCGTCGACCAGGTCATCCAGAGCCGCAAGCTCAACGCCCTGCCCACCCCGTGACCGGTACGGGCCGGGGACGCGCGGGACGCGTGTTCGGCCCGTACCGTCGGGGGTCCGAGGGCACGACGGGACAGAAGGGGAACGGCCTCCGGCGTTCCGGGTGAGTCATTGCCCGACCGCACCGGAGGTGGCGGGTACGTTCGGCGAACGCCCGATCCCCGGCCGGAAGCGCCGGGAGGAGAGCTTCGCGGGGCAGCCTGTCAGCGAAGCCGAGCAGGGGCGCAAGACAACCAAGCAGGGTCCAACCCGCGGGTACCTGGCACCAGGACCGGCGACTGTCGAGGTGGAGGTCAGCAGGTGGCACGAATCGGTGAGAGCGGTGACCTGCTCAAGTGCTCGTTCTGCGGCAAGAGCCAGAAGCAGGTCAAGAAGCTCATCGCTGGCCCCGGGGTCTACATCTGCGACGAGTGCATCGACCTCTGCAACGAGATCATCGAGGAAGAGCTCTCGGAGTCGTCGGACCTGAAGTTCGACGAGCTGCCCAAGCCCAAGGAGATCCACGACTTCCTCGACCAGTACGTCATCGGCCAGGACAAGGCTAAGAAGACGCTCTCGGTCGCGGTCTACAACCACTACAAGCGGATCCAGGCCGGTGGTGACCGCGCCTCCCGCGAGGACGCCGTCGAGCTGGCGAAGTCCAACATCCTGCTGATCGGCCCCACCGGCTGCGGGAAGACCCACCTCGCGCAGACCCTGGCGCGGATGCTCAACGTCCCGTTCGCCATCGCCGACGCCACGGCCCTCACCGAGGCCGGCTACGTGGGTGAGGACGTCGAGAACATCCTCCTCAAGCTGATCCAGGCCGCCGACTACGACGTCAAGCGCGCCGAGACCGGCATCATCTACATCGACGAGGTCGACAAGATCGCCCGCAAGAGCGAGAACCCGTCGATCACCCGCGACGTCTCCGGCGAGGGCGTGCAGCAGGCGCTGCTGAAGATCCTCGAGGGGACGACGGCGTCGGTGCCGCCGCAGGGTGGCCGCAAGCACCCGCACCAGGAGTTCATCCAGATCGACACCACCAACGTGCTGTTCATCGTGGGTGGCGCGTTCGCCGGCCTGGAGCAGGTCATCGAGGCCCGCGCGGGCAAGCAGGGCATCGGCTTCGCCGGGGAGATCCGCGGCAAGCAGGAGATCGAGGACGCCAACGCCTTCGCCGAGGTCATGCCCGAGGACCTGCTGAAGTTCGGCATGATCCCCGAGTTCATCGGCCGGCTCCCGGTGATCACCAGCGTTCGCAAGCTGGACCGCCAGGCGCTGATCAACATTCTGACCCAGCCGAAGAACGCCCTGGTGCGCCAGTACCGGAAGCTCTTCGAGCTCGACGGCGTGGAGCTGGAGTTCACCGACGACGCGCTCGAGGCCGTCGCCGACCAGGCGATCCTCCGCGGCACCGGCGCCCGCGGGCTTCGCGCGATCATGGAGGAGGTGCTCCAGTCGGTGATGTACGACATCCCCAGCCGCGAGGACGTCGCCTCCGTGGTGATCACCAAGGAGGTCGTGCTGGAGCACGTCAACCCGACGATCGTGCCGCGCAAGCCCACCCGCGCCCCCCGCGAGAAGTCGGCCTGATCCGCGGCTGAGTGAACGCCAGAGGCCCAGAACCCACCGGGTTCTGGGCCTCTGGCGTTCAGCGCTCCACCAGCCGGCGCCGGACGACGGCGAGCCCGGCCCCGGCCCCGGGGGGCGGGCTCGCGGCGTTGCCGGCCCGGTCGCCGGTGTCCCGCATTCCCGGCCCGGTCGCCGGCATCCCGCGTTCCCGGCCCGGTCGCCGGCATCCCGCGTTCCCGGCCCGGTCGCGGGATCGCCGCGTTCTCGCCCCGGCTGCGGTCTCCCGAGTGCCAGCAGCGCGGCCCAGGCCGTGGCTGCCGGTGGAGCGATGACCCCGGACGCGACATTCGCGCTCATCGAGTGTCTGTCTGAGGGGCATTGCCCAGGCGATGGCGGTAGATCTGGGCGATCTGGGCGCGGCAACCTGCCGGGTCCGAGGTGGCCCGTCGGTAGCTGAAACGCAGGGTCTGCCATCCGAGGACGGCCAGGGCGGCGTCCCGGCGCAGGTCTCGTTCCCGCGCATCCTCGGAGCCGTGGAAGGCAGCGCCGTCCAGTTCGACCGCCAGCAGGACCTCGGGCCAGGCGGCATCGAGGAGGACGGGCCCGTCGGGTAGGTGCACCCGGTGCTGACGCCGGCACTCCGGCAGCCCGGGGACAGCGAGGATGTGCTGGAGGCCGAAGATCTCCAGCTCGCTGCGGCTTCCGCCGGCGACGAGCCGAAGCAACTCGTGCAGCGCCGCCCGACCGGGCAGGTTGGGACGGCGGTCCAGCTCGGCCGCCACCTGGGTCGGTTGCACGCTCCGTCGCTGCACCGCACGCAGCACCGCTGCCCGGGCCAGGCCGGGGGAGGCCCGCATCGCCGTCGCGCGACAAGCGTCGCCCCAGGTGTCCACCAGGGCCCGGCTCACCAGTGTCGTCACCAGCCCTCGTGCGGTGGTCAGCCCGCACGGCAACCGGCTCCGGTGCACGCGCAGCCACGGTGCCGAGCGCACCCTCGAGCCCGGCGGCACCGTGACGTGCAACCGGGTGTACTCCTCCACGAGGCCGTGGACGGCCAGTGCGCTCCAGTGGCTGAGCGGCCCTCCGCAGTAGGACGCGGCTGCGTGGGCACGCACGGTCCAGTCGTCGACCAGGTCCGGCACGGTGACCCACCCGGGGTGCAGCTGCACGAGGCGGCCGGCGGCGAGCCACCGCCCGATGGTGCGTGGTGCCACGGACCGCGACAGGGCGGCCGTCGACGACACGCGGCCGGGACCGAGCAGCTCGAGGACGTCGTGCACGGCCACAGCGTGAGGGGCAGCCGGCCCACGCCGGGGTCGAGCGGCCTGAGCTGTGGACAACCCCACGGGCGTTGCCCTGAGAGCGGACATTCCGGCGGGCCGGATGTCGCGCTGAGGGACAACGCCCCGGTGGTGCCGGTGGTGCCGGTGGCGCGGGTGGCGCTGGTGGCGCGGGTGGCGGAGGTTCGCGGGGGCGGAGGTGGCGACGGGTGGGGATCGGCGCGACGCGGCGCTAGCGTCCACGGGGTGACGCGGTACGTGGCCCTGCTGCGGGCGGTGAACCTGGGCGCCACCCGCCGCGTCTCCATGCCCAGGCTGCGCGAGGTCCTGGCCGAGCGCGGGTACGGCGCCGTCCGCACCCACATGGCCAGCGGGAACGTGCTGCTCGAGAGCTCGCTGCCCGAGGCCGAGCTCGCCGCCGATCTGACCGCGGCGATCGCGGAGCGATTCGCGCTCGACGTCCCGGTCGTCGTCCGGACGGCGGAGGAGCTGGCCGGGGTGCTCGCCGCCGATCCGCTGGGCCACGTCGCCACCGACCCGGCGCGCTACTCGGTCACCTTCTACGCCCAGCCGCTCGACCCTGAGCGCGTGGCGGCACTTCCGCCGACCGAAGGCTGGCAGTACGTGCCACGAGGCCGCGAGGTGTACGTCTGGCGGCCCGATGGCGTGGAGAGCGATCGCAGGACCGAGCGAACCTGGGCCCAGCTGCTCGGCACCGCGGGCACCAACCGCAACTGGAACACGGTGCGCAAGCTCGTCGAGCTCACCCGCTGAACGATCCGAGGCGATGTGCGCCGAGGGCGCGTTCCCAGCGGGAGAACGCGCCCTCGGCGCACATCACTCGGGGCGGCAGGCCCCGCGTGCAGGGAATCAGCTCTCGGCGACCTCGGCCAGGACGACGTCGACGGTGAGCTCGCCCTCGCCCGGACGCACGGTCAGCGTGCGGATGCGCCCGGCGTCGACGAGGTCCGACTGCCCGGCCTCGACCAGGGGCAGCCGGTCGGCCGCCACCGTGACCGTCGCCGTCTCCACCTCGGCCCGCATCGACTGCTTGGCGTCGGACTTCGCCTTGCGCACCGCGGCCAGCGCCGCCGCCGTCACCGCGACGACTGCCGGATCGCCGTCGGCCGGCAGCTCGGACGCGGCCGGCCACGCCGCGCGGTGCACCGAACCGGTCTGCCACCAGGACCAGACCTCCTCGGTGGCGAACGGCAGCACCGGTGCGAACAGCCGCAGCTGGACGTCGAGCGCGACCGCCAGCGCCGCCTGGGCGGAGATGGCGGCGTCGCCCGAGCCGTAGGCGCGCGACTTCACCAGCTCCACGTAGTCGTCGCAGAACGACCAGAAGAACGCCTCGGTGACCTCGAGCGCGCGCGTGTAGTTGTAGGACTCGAGCGCCGCCGTGGCGTCCTCCACCACGGCGGCCAGCCCGGTGAGCAGCGCGCGGTCGATCGGCTGGGTCACCTGGTCGGCGGTCAGCGAGGCCGAGGCGCCCAGGCCCAGCACGAACTTGCCGACGTTGAGGATCTTCATCGCCAGGCGCCGGCCCACCTTCATCTGCGCCTCGTCGAACGGCGAGTCCGCACCCGGCCGCGCCCCGGCGGCCCGCCAGCGCACCGCGTCGGTGCCGTACCGCTCCAGGACGTCGATCGGCGTCGTCGCGTTGCCCTTGGACTTCGACATCTTCTTGCGGTCGGGGTCGACCACGAAGCCGGAGATGGTGGCGTGCGTCCAGGGCACGGTGCCGTGCTCGAAGTGCGCCCGGACGACGGTGGAGAACAGCCAGGTCCGGATGATGTCGTGCGCCTGCGGCCGCTGGTCCATCGGGAAGACCTTGGCGAACAGTTCCGGGTCGGTGTCCCAGCCCGAGGCCACCTGCGGCGACAGCGACGACGTCGCCCAGGTGTCCATGACGTCGGGGTCGGCCATGAACCCGCCGGGCTTGCCGCGCTGCGACTCGTCGAAGCCCGGCGGCACGTCGGACGACGGGTCGACCGGCAGCGACTCCTCGGCGGCCAGGATCGGGTTCTCGAAGTCCGGCTCGCCGGCCTCGTCGAGGCGGTACCAGACCGGGAAGGGGACGCCGAAGAACCGCTGGCGGCTGATCAGCCAGTCGCCGTTGAGGCCCTCCACCCAGTTGTCGTAGCGGTGCCGCATGTGCTCGGGCACCCACTGGATCTCGCGGCCGCGGGCGACCAGGGCGTCGCGCAGGTCGGCGTCCCGGCCGCCGTTGCGGATGTACCACTGGCGGGTGGTGACGATCTCCAGCGGGCGCTCGCCCTTCTCGAAGAACTTCACCGGGTGGGTGATCGGCCGGGGGTCGCCCTCGAGGTCGCCGGACTCGCGCAGCATCTCCACGATCCGCTGCTGGGCGCTGAAGACGGTCTTCCCGGCGAGCTCCGCGTACGGCCCGGCGGGGACGTCGGCCGGCGGGTCGGCCAGCAGCCGGCCGTCCCAGCCCACGATCGCCCGGGTCGGCAGCTGCAGCTCGCGCCACCAGGTGACGTCGTTGAGGTCGCCGAAGGTGCAGATCATCGCGATGCCCGAGCCCTTGTCCGGCTCGGCGAGGCGGTGGGCGACCACCGGCACCTCGACGTCGAACAGCGGCGTCCGGACCGTCGTCCCGAACAGCGGCTGGTAGCGCTCGTCGTCGGGGTGGGCGACCAGGGCGACGCACGCCGGGATCAGCTCGGGCCGGGTGGTCTCGATGAAGACGGGGCCGTCGGGGCCCGAGAACCCGATCCGGTGGTAGGCGCCGGGGCGCTCGCGGTCCTCCAGCTCGGCCTGGGCGACGGCGGTGCGGAAGGTGACGTCCCAGAGGGTCGGCGCCTCCTGCGCGTAGGCCTCACCGCGGGCCAGGTTGCGCAGGAACACCCGCTGCGCGGTGGCCCGGGAGGACTCCGAGATCGTCCGGTAGACGTTGGTCCAGTCCACCGACAGGCCGACGCGGCGCCAGAGCTTCTCGAACTCCGCCTCGTCCTCCTCCGTCAGTTGCATGCACAGCTCGACGAAGTTGCGGCGCGAGACGGGCTGCTGGACTCTGTCCGACTTCGCTGCCGCTGCGTCTCCTGGCGGCTCGAAGGAGGGGTCGTAGGGCAGCGACGGGTCGCACCGGACGCCGTAGTAGTTCTGCACGCGGCGCTCGGTGGGCAGGCCGTTGTCGTCCCAACCCATCGGGTAGTAGACGTGCTTGCCGCGCATCCGCTGGTACCGGGCGACGATGTCGGTGTGGGTGTAGCTGAAGACGTGCCCCACGTGCAGCGAGCCGCTGGCGGTCGGTGGGGGCGTGTCGATCGACCAGATCCGCTCGCGCGGCGCGGTCAGCGCGGCGTCGCGGTCGAAGCCGTAGGTGTCCTCGGCCGCCCAGCGACCGATCCACTTGTCCTCGAGCCCGTCGACGGTCGGCTTGTCGGGTACGCCGACGGTCGCAGCCGGGGCAGTCGTGTCCGGGGTCGCGATGTCGGGAACCATGCCGCTCATCCTAGGAAGGGCGGGCAACGGGCTTCCGCCCTGCCGGGGAACGCTGCGCCGGTGTCGTGCGTGAAGAGGACGTGGACACGCTGCGCCTGCTGCTCAACCTCGTTTGGCTGGTCCTCCAGGGCTGGATCCTCGCGCTGGCGTACCTGCTGGCCGGGGTCATCGCCTGCCTGCTGGTCGTGACCATCCCGTTCGGCATCGCCTCGTTCCGGCTGGCCGGCTTCGTCGTCTGGCCGTTCGGGCGGACGACGGTGCGCGCGCCGGGTGCGGGCGTCGCGTCGGCGATCGGCAACCTGCTGTGGTTCCTCGTCGCCGGCTGGTGGCTCGCCCTCCTGCACGTGATCGCGGGCATCGGGTTCTGCCTCACGATCATCGGCATCCCCTTCGGTATCGCCTCGTTCAAGCTGGCCGCCGTCGGCCTGTTCCCGCTCGGCAAGCGGGTGGTCGAGACGGCGCCGCCCAGGGACTGGCGGCACGCGGGTGGTGGCGTGGTCGGCGGCCCACCCCCGCGGCGTGCCGGGGCCTGGTGAGCGGCTGGCATCCTTGACCGGGTGAGCAGCAGCACCGGTGACATGGCCCGGGTCGAGAAGGAGCTGCTGGCCCGCTGGCCGGAGAGCCGGCTGGAGCCCTCGCTCACCCGCATCTCGGCGCTGGTCGACCTGCTCGGGTCCCCGCACCGCGCGATGCCGGTCGTCCAGGTGGCGGGTACCAACGGCAAGACGACGACGGCGCGGATGATCGACGAGCTGCTGCGCGGCTTCGGTCTGCGCGTCGGCCGGTTCACCAGCCCGCACCTGGAGTCGATCCGCGAGCGCATCGTCCTCGACGGGGAGCCGGTGGGCGCCGAGCGCTTCGTGGAGACCTACGAGGACATCGCGCCCTACGTGCAGATGGTCGACGCCGCGGGGGAGACCCCGATGAGCTTCTTCGAGGTGATGGTCGGCATGGCGTACGCGCTCTTCGCCGACGCGCCGGTCGACGTCGCCGTCATCGAGGTGGGCATGGGCGGCACCTGGGACGCCACCAACGTGGCCGACGCCCGCGTCGCCGTCGTCACCCCGGTGGACCTCGACCACGCGGAGTACCTGGGCCCCGACGTCGCGACGATCGCGGGGGAGAAGGCCGGGATCATCGCCGCCGACTCGATCGCCGTCCTCGCCCACCAGCAGCCGGGTGCGCTGGACGCACTCGTGCGCCGCGCCGTGGAGGTGGAGGCGGTGGTCGCCCGCGAGGGCACCGAGTTCGGCGTGCTGGAGCGGCGGGTCGCCGTCGGCGGGCAGCAGGTGCGCCTGCAGGGCCTCGGCGGCGAGTACGAGGAGGTCTTCCTCCCGCTGTTCGGTGCCCATCAGGCGCAGAACGCGGTGACGGCTCTGGCCGCGGTCGAGGCGTTCCTCGGCGCGGGCGCGGCGACCGGGCCGATCGAGCAGGAGACCGTCCGCGCCGCGTTCGCCGCCGTGCGCTCGCCCGGCCGGCTGGAGCGGGTGCGCACCAGCCCCACGGTGCTCGTCGACGCCGCGCACAACCCGGCCGGCATGCGGGCGACGGTCGAGGCGATCCGGGAGTCCTTCGACTTCACCCGGCTCGTCGGCGTGGTCGGCTGCGTGCACGGCAAGGACGTCGCCGGGATGCTCGCCGCGCTGGAGGAGATCTGCGCGGAGCTCGTCGTCACCCAGAACGGCTCGCCGCGCGCGATGCCGGCCGACGAGCTCGGCGCCCTGGCCGTCGACGTCTTCGGCGCCGACCGGGTGAGCGTCCAGCCGGCGCTCCCCGAGGCGCTCACCGAGGCGGTCGAGCTGGCCGAGGCCGGTCCGGACGACGCCCTCGGCGGCTCGGGCGTGCTGGTGACCGGCAGCGTGATCACCGCCGGTGAGGCGCGCACGCTCATGGCGCGGGGCTCGCGGTGACCGCTGCCGACCCGCCGCGCGCCGCCAAGGCCCTGCGCGGGGCCGCCGCCGCGGTGCTGGTGCTCGAGGGCATCGCGGTGCTGTTCGTGCCCCGCGGCATCGCCCAGACGGACGAGGGGCTCGGCGGGGGGCTGCTCGCGCTGCTGCTCGTGCTGGCCCTCGTCCTGATCCTCGCCAGCGGGATCCAGCGCCGTCCGCGCGGGCTGGTGATCGGCACGGCGCTGCAGGTGCCCCTGCTGGCGACCGGGCTGATCAACGGGGTCATGTGGTTCGTCGCCGGGGCGTTCCTGCTCATCTGGGCCTACCTGCTGCAGGTGCGCAAGGAGCTGATCGGGACCGCCTTCGGCACCGTCGAGGCGCCGGACCGCACCGACGGCGGCGGGAGCGCCACGCCCACCCCGTAGGCTGCCGCCCCGTGACCGAACGCACCCTCGTCCTCGTCAAGCCCGACGGCGTCTCCCGCGGCCTGGTCGGCGAGGTGATCACGCGGCTCGAGCGCAAGGGCCTGCGCCTGGTCGCCGCCGAGCTGCGTACCCTGGACCGGGAGACCGCCGAGACCCACTACGCCGAGCACCGTGAGCGGCCGTTCTTCGCCGACCTCGTCGAGTTCATCACCGGTGGCCCGCTGATGGCGCTGGTCGTCGAAGGGCCGCGGGCGATCGAGGCTTTCCGCGCCCTGGCCGGCGCGACCGACCCGGTGAAGGCGGGGCCGGGCACCATCCGCGGCGACTTCGCCCTCGAGGTGCAGAACAACATCGTGCACGGCTCCGACTCGCCCGAGTCCGCCGCGCGCGAGGTGAAGCTCTTCTTCCCCGACCTCGTCTGATCCCGTAGGCAAAGGAAGCTATCCCTGCGGATCGAAGCCCGAGAGCGCAGGTAAAGCTTCCTTTGCCCAGGGGGTCACAGGTCGGCGTCGTCCTCGTCGGGGGCGGTCCAGGCCAGGTGCCAGTAGGAGAGCAGCCCGGCGGCGAGCCACAGCAGGAAGCCGAGGCAGAGCGCCAGCGCCACGTGGTCGCTCAACGCCACCACCGTGACGCCGCCGCTCCACGCCAGGAAGTGCATCGCCGTCGCCGGCCACGCCATCGCCGGTGAACGAGCGGTCGCGCAGCCGCAGCTGGTGCTCGTCGAGGGACCGGGCGCTCCGGTCGAACACCCCGCGGATGCCCGCGTTGAGCACCGAGTGCAGCGGGATGATGCCGAGCATCCCCACCGTCCAGACGGCGAAGAACCACGTCGACCAGCCCTCGGTCGACGCGGCGCACACCAGCGTCGCGGTGACGAGCGCGGCGAACAGCGCTTCCTCGGCGAGCACCGCCCGGCGCCGGATGCGACGGCTGCGCGCCCAGTCGTAGCGGCTGTCGTCGAAGGTGCGGGCCAGGTAGGTCTGGTCGGGGGAGATGCTCATGACGTCCTCCTGAGCAGTTCCTCGCTGAGCGAGGGCAGCGGGTCGAGCGAGAACACCGCCTCGACCGGCAGGTCGAAGAAGCGGGCGATGCGCAGGGCCAGGGCCAGCGACGGGCTGTACTCGCCGCGCTCCACGTAGCCGATCGTCTGGGGGTGGACCCCGACGGCGTCCGCGAGCTCCTTCCGGCTCGCGCCGCGGTCGGCCCGGAGCACCGCGATGCGGTCGTGCACCTTGTCCGCCTCGGACTTCGGCTGTCGTCCCATACGACGAAACGTAACATTAATACAAAGGGTCGCCCGGGTCTCCGTCATCCTGGCTCACCCGGTGTGGTCCTGGCTCGCCGTCGACGCTGAGCCAGGACCCCTGTCGATCAGGTGACAGTGAGGATGTAGGCGGGCCCCGCAGCAACCGTTCCTGACCCTTCAGGTGACTGACCTCGGGTCTTTATCCGGATCTGTCGGTTCGGTCGCTGCGGGGCCCGCTGCACTCACCAAGCCTGGCGGTGTGACCTCATAGGAGCCTGTGCCAGCAGGCACCCATCACTGTCTTGTCCGCTCGCCCGGCGGTGCGTGCCGCCCTGTCGGTTGCGAGCGAGGAGGACGGCGATGACCACCATCGCACCAGAGACTGCCCCGGACCAGGTCCAGGTGACCGGTGGCGTGGACACCCATTGCGACACCCACACCGCGGCCGCGGTCGACACCACC
>NZ_FOAO01000037.1 GCF_900109665.1 Blastococcus sp. DSM 46786 | reverse complement strand
GGTCGGCCTGGACCAGTACCAGGTCCGCCGCTACGACGCCTGGTACCGACACATCACCCTCGCCTGTTGGGCGCACGCCTTCCTCACCGTCACCCGCGCCGCCACCAGCGGCGAAAAAGGGGGGCCCCGGACCTGCGCGGCGAGCTGAGCGAGCTGTCACTGCCCGAGATCCGGCACCTGATCACCTGCCTGGTCTGGCCCCCGGAGCACGATCCACAACGGATCCTCCACTGGTCACACTGGCGCCGCAGACACCAAGCCCGGGCCCGCCGCTGCCACTACATCACCCGCGGCGCTGCCACTGAAGTGCGGCTGTAGTACTAGGGCCCCCGGCCACGACCAGGGAACTTGATCATGGCGTGTCCCCCCTCACGGTCTGCGGTGAGGGAGGACACCGCGGCGTGAGGGAGGACCGCGCTCAGAGGCCGAGGACGGCGTTCAGAGGCCGAGGACGGCGTTCAGAGGTCGAGGACGGCGTTCAGAGGCCGAGCTCGGCGCGGATCTCCTCGCTGTGCTCCCCCGCCCGGGGCACGCGGCCGACCGCGCCGGGCGTGCGCGAGAACCGCGGGGCGACGTCGGGCTGCCGGACGCCGTCGACCTCGACGAACACGCCCCGCGCCACGTTGTGCCGGTCCTCCGTGGCCTCCGCCAGCGACCAGACCGGTGCGACGCAGGCATCGGTGCCCTCGAAGACCTGCCACCACTCCGCCCGGGTGCGGGAGGCGAAGACGGCGGTGAACCGCTCCCGCAGCGCCGGCCACTGGCGGGGGTCCTCCCGCCGCGGCAGCGTCTCGTCCCCGGTCAGCCCGAGCCCCTCGAGCAGTGCGGCGTAGAACTGCTCCTCGAGCGCGCCGACGGCGAGGAACTGCCCGTCGGCGCAGCGGTAGACGTCGTAGAACGGCGCCCCGGTGTCCAGGAGGTTGCGGCCGCGGCGGTCGGTCCACACGCCGGCGTCCAGCATCCCGTGGATCATCGTCGTCAGGACGGCGGTGCCGTCGACGATCGCCGCGTCCACCACCTGCCCCTCCCCCGTCGCCCGGGCGCGGATCAGCGCCGCCAGGGCACCGAGGGCCAGGAACACCCCCCCGCCCCCGAAGTCGCCGAGCAGGTTCATCGGCGGGGCCGGCACCTCGTCCGGCCGGCCGCTGGCGCCCAGCGCGCCGGTCAGCGCGATGTACCCGATGTCGTGGCCGGCGCTGTGCGCGAGCGGGCCGGTCTGCCCCCAGCCGGTCATCCGGCCGTAGACCAGCGCCGGGTTCTCCCCCAGCAGCTCCTCCGGCCCGAGCCCCAGCCGCTCCATCACGCCCGGCCGGAAGCCCTCCAGCAGCACGTCGGCCCGGCGGACGAGGGCGCGCACCACCTCCAGGTCGGCCGGGTCCTTGAGGTCGAGGGCGATCGAGCGCTTGCCGCGGTCGAGCAGGGAGGTCGCGCCCAGCGAGCCCAGCAGCCCACCGCGGGCACCCCTGCGGTCGATGCGGACGACGTCGGCCCCGAGGTCGGCCAGCAGCATCCCGCAGAACGGGCCCGGCCCCAGCCCGGCGAACTCGACGACCCGCAGGCCCTCCAGCGGTCCCACGGCGGCCTCCCCTGCTCCGGGTCGCCCGCGTGCGACCCTCCCGGGGGCATGCTGCCCGACGTCCGATCCCGGAGGAGAGCCAGGTCACATGGCCTACCTGCTGGCCGCGCTCGGCGGGGCGCTGGGCGCGCTCGCGCGCTGGGGCCTGGCCGAGGCCTTCCCGCACTCCCCCGCCGGGCTGCCCTGGGCGACGCTCGGCGTGAACCTGACCGGCTGCCTGCTCCTCGGCGTGCTGACGTCGGTGCTGGTGGCCCGCGCACCGGGGTCGCCCTGGGCCCGCCCGTTCCTGGGCGTGGGGGTGCTCGGCGGCTTCACCACGTACTCGACCTTCGCGGTGGAGGTGGTGCGGCTGGCCGACGCGGGAGCCGCGGGCACCGCCGTCGTCTACGTCCTGGTCTCGGTGCTGGGAGGCGTCGCGGCCGCCGCCGTGGGGACGCTGGCCGGTCGTGCCCTCGCCGGAGCGCCCCGGTGACGCCGTGGCTGGTGGTCGCCGGGGCCCTGGTGGGCGCGCCGCTGCGCCTGCTGGCCGAGCGGATCGCGGTGAACCGGCGGGGCCCGGGCAGCGTCCTGGGCACGCTGTCGGTCAACGTGGTCGGCAGCGCCCTGCTGGGTCTGCTCTTGGGCGCCGCCGCCGTCCCTCCCTGGGTGACGGCGCTGGTGGGCGTCGGCCTCTGCGGCACCGTGACCACGTTCTCCACCTTCGGCACCGAGGTCGTCCGGCTGGCCGAGAGGCGCCGACCCGGCCGCGCGGCGGCGTACGTCGTCGCCACCGTGCTCCTGGGCCTGGCCGCCGCGGCGGCCGGGTTCGTGCTCGGCCGGACCATCTGACGGCCCCGTCCAGCGCGGTGATCCCTGGCTGGATAGGGTCTGGGGCGGTATGGCCGACAACGCGGAGCAGAGGATCGGGGCGGACAGCCCCGTCGTCGTCGTCGCCAATCGGTTGCCGGTCGACCAGGTCACCGATCCCGACGGCAGCACCCGGTGGCAGCGCAGCCCGGGCGGGCTGGTCACCGCGTTGGAGCCCTTCGTCGCCGGGCGGGGCGGGGCCTGGGTGGGCTGGTCCGGCTCCGCCGGTGACGCGGCCGAGCCGTTCGAGTCCGGGGGCATGTCGCTGATCCCGGTCGAGCTCAGCGAGGAGGAGGTCGACCGCTACTACGAGGGCATGTCGAACGCCTCGTTGTGGCCGCTGTACCACGACGTCGTGGAGAAGCCGGAGTACCACCGGACCTGGTGGGACGCCTACGTGCAGGTCAACAAGCGGTTCGCCGAGCGCGCCGCGGGCGTGGCCGCCGAGGGCGCCATCGTCTGGGTGCACGACTACCAGCTGCAGCTGGTGCCGGCCATGCTGCGCCAGCACCGCCCGGACCTGACGATCGGCTTCTTCCTGCACATCCCGTTCCCGCCGTACGAGCTGTTCACCCAGCTCCCGTGGCGGTCGGCGATCGTGGAGGGGCTGCTCGGCGCGGATCTCGTGGGCTTCCAGCGGCCGTCCGCGGCGGTGAACTTCGTCCAGCTCTCCCGGCGGCTGCACGACCTGCACTGCAGGCGCGACCAGATCGAGTACGACGGCCGCACGGTGGTGGCCAAGGCCTTCCCGATCTCCATCGACGTGCGGGCCTTCGACGAGCTCGCCTCCTCCCCCGAGGTGCTCGCCCGGGCCCGGGAGATCCGCGCCGAGCTGGGCAACCCGGCCAAGATCATCCTCGGCGTCGACCGGCTCGACTACACCAAGGGCATCAGCGTCCGGCTCAACGCGTTCCAGGAACTGCTCGAGGACGGCGCCCTCGAGGCGCCGGACACCGTGCTGGTGCAGGTGGCGACGCCCAGCCGGGAGCGCGTCGAGCACTACGTGCACATGCGCGAGACGATCGAGCAGCAGGTCGGCCACATCAACGGCGTCTACGGCTCCATCGCCGGGCCCGCCGTCCACTACTTCAACCAGTCGATGCCGCGCGAGGAGCTCGCCGCGCTGTACCGCGCCGCCGACGTCATGCTCGTGACGCCGTACCGCGACGGCATGAACCTGGTGGCGAAGGAGTACGTCGCCGCGCGCGGGGACCTCGGTGGCGCCCTGGTGCTGTCGGAGTTCGCCGGCGCCGCGGCCGAGCTGCGGCAGGCCTTCCTGGTCAACCCGCACGACATCGCCAGCGTCAAGAACCAGCTGGTGCGGGCCCTGCGCATCGAGCCGGGCGAGGCGGCCAAGCGGATGCGCAGCATGCGCCGGCACCTGTTCCGCAACGACCTCGACCACTGGGCGAGCTCGTTCTTCGAGGCGCTGCGGGGGCAGGCGTGACCTCCCCCGGCCTCGACGAGGCGCTGACGGCGTTCGCCGCCCGCCGGCCCCTCCTGGTGGCCACCGACTACGACGGCGTCCTGGCGCCGCTCCGCGACGACCCGTCGGCCGCCGTCCCCCAGCCGGGGGTCGCCGAGGTGCTGTCGCGGCTGGCCGCGGCCGACGGCGTCACGGTCGCCCTGATCAGCGGCCGCGGGCTGGACGACCTGCGCCGCACCAGCGGGCTGCAGGGTGCCTTCCGCTGGATCGGCAGCCACGGGGCGGAGTTCGACGGTCCGCTCGCCGGAGCCGACGCGGGCCGGCGGGACGAGCTCGCCGGCGTGCTGCGGCCGCTCGTCGAGGGCACACCCGGCGCCCGGCTGGAGGTGAAGCCGGCGAGCGTCGCCGTCCACGTGCGGCAGGTCGCCGACCGGGTGCTCGCCGCCGGGCTCCTGGAGCAGGCTCGCGAGGCGGTGGATCCGTCACTGACGCTGAAGCCGGGCAAGGACGTCCTCGAGGTGGCGGTCACCGACGCGCACAAGGGCGCGGCGGTGCAGCGGCTCGTCGGGGAACTGGACGTCGCCGCCGCGCTCTACCTGGGGGACGACGTCACCGACGAGGACGCCTTCCGGGTGCTCGGACCCGACGACCTGACCGTGAAGGTGGGCGAGGGCGAGACGGTGGCCCGCCACCGCGTGCCGGGGCCGGAGGCCGTCGTCGGCTTCCTCGGGGCGCTCGCCGACCAGCTGGGCTGAGCCCTTGCCGCGGCCGGCGTGTCGGGCCGCACCCGGGACCGACCGGATCGCCGTGCGGCGGTCACCGGCCGCTTCGGTGTCGACATGGCCGCTCTGCTCGAGCAGAAAGTGCACACATGCGCCGGCGCATCGTCGCCTCGCCGTCTCGGCGGTGTCGATTCGTCGCGCGCCCGGAGATGCTGACCGAATGGTCGCGTCACGATTCCGGAATGCGGGTGTGCAATGGGTTCGGCCGCCGGATGGAGTCACAACAATGAGCGAGCCGCCACACCGGCGTCTTTCTCTTTCCCAGGACGGTCCACCGTGCACGCACCCTCCCCCTCCCCCGTCGACCGGCGGCGTGCCGGATGGTTCGCCGACCGCCGCCTCGGCGTCAAGTTCGGCATCCTGATCGCCGTCGTCGTCACCGCCTTCGCCGGCCTGCTCTCCGCGGTGCTGGTCGGCAACGCCTCGGTGCGCGACGCGAACACCGAACTGGCGGACCTGAACGAGGCGCAGGAGCTGGTGCTGCAGCTCGACACCCGGGCCAGCGAGCTCAAGGTGGACGGCTTCAAGACGCTGGTCCGGGAGGACCCCGAGGCGCAGCTGGCCGAGCTCGCCGACGACATCGCCACCCCGCAGGGCATGCTCGCCGAGCTGGACACCATCCCGCTCACCGGCCCGGCTGCCGACTCGGTGGCCGGTCTGGCCGACAGCTTCGGCGCCTACACCGACGCGATCTCCGCCTGGGTCGACCTCGCGGTCGCCGACCCGGCGGCGATGCGTGGGCGCTGGGAGGAGATCCAGGCGGCGAACGACCTGTCCGACGGGGCCGTCAGCGAGGCCAAGGACGTGCTGGCCGCGGAGAGCGACGCCGCACAGGCGCGCCTGGACGACGCCCTGGCCCAGGCGGCGGTCACGGCGGAGGTCGCGGCGGGCCTGGGCATCGTGGTGATCATCGCGATCAGCGTGCTCACGCTGCGCTCGGTCACCCGGCCGGTCCAGCGGGTCAAGGAGTCGCTCGAGGCGCTGGCGCAGGGCGACCTGACCGTCGCCACGGGCGTCACCTCGCGGGACGAGGTCGGCCAGATGGCGGCGTCGTTGGATGCGGCGCAGGCCAGCCTGCGCGAGGTCCTGAGCAACGTCGCCGACTCGGCCACCGCGGTCGCCGCCTCCTCGGAGGAGCTGTCGGCCAGCTCGGCGCAGATCTCGGCATCGGCGGAGGAGACCTCCACGCAGTCCGGTGTCGTGGCGAGCGCGGCGGAGGAGGTGTCGCGCAGCGTGGAGACCGTGGCGGCGGGTGCGGAGCAGATGGGTGCCTCGATCCGGGAGATCTCGCAGAACGCCGCCGAGGCCTCGGAGGTGGCGGCCCGTGCGGTGACGGCGGCGGAGACGACGACGGCGACGGTGGCGAAGTTGGGGGAGTCCAGCGCGGAGATCGGCAACGTCGTCAAGGTGATCACCAGCATCGCGGAGCAGACCAATCTGCTGGCGTTGAACGCCACGATCGAGGCCGCGCGCGCCGGTGAGGCCGGGAAGGGCTTCGCGGTGGTGGCCAACGAGGTCAAGGAGCTGGCGCAGGAGACGGCGAAGGCCACCGAGGACATCGCCAAGCGCGTGCTGGCCATCCAGGGCGACACCACCGCCGCCGTCTCGGCGATCGAGGAGATCAGCTCGATCGTCGCACAGATCTCCGACCGGCAGACCACCATCGCCAGCGCGGTGGAGGAGCAGACGGCGACCACCAGCGAGATGAGCCGGTCGGTGCAGGAGGCCGCCGGCGGCACCGGGGAGATCGCCGCGAACATCACGGGCGTCTCGACCGCCGCGGACTCCACGACGCAGGCGCTGACCCAGACCCGGATCGCGGTGGACGAGCTGTCGCAGATGGCGGCCGACCTGCGCACGACGGTGGGGCGCTTCACCTACTGACGCACACCGCACGCGCACCCGGAGGCGGGGGCGCCCGACCATCCCGGTCGGGCGCCCCCGCCTTTTCCACGCATGCGCCGGTCGACATGTCGGCCGACCGGAGAATGGTGACCAGCCAATCTTGACCGATGTAAGCGACACGTACTTCCTCAGCGCTGAGGAATATCCGCAGCAGGACACGATCCCCGTGTACGAGCACCATTCCGGAAAGCACGGGCCGGACCATCGGCCCACCCGCTCGAGAACGGGGAACACCGCATGTCCGCACCACGGCTCTGGTATCGCGATCGCGGGATCGGAACACGCATCTTCGCGGTGAGCGCCGCCCTCCTCATGGGAATCCTGGCCGCCACGGTCACCGGCATCAACGGCACCCAGCGCATCGCCGAACTGCACGCCGAGGCCCGGGACGCCGTCGCCGCCCAGCGCGCCGTGGAGGCGGCCCGCTACGACCTGCTCTGGGCTGCGAACTGGCAGAACATCACCGCCTGGAAGGCCCGTGTCGAGGGCGGGGCCACCGCTGCCGCGCCCGACGGGGACAACGTGGCCGCCTACCGCGACGGCGCCGCCGGCTTCGAGGCGCTGTTCGACATCGACCGCAGCCTGCTCGACGCCGGTGCGCGGGAGAGCCTCGACGTCATCCAGCAGAACTGGACCGTCATGAGCGACTACAACGAGGAGATCTTCCAGCTCTGGGCGCAGGGCCGGCTCGACGAGGGCGACGCGCTCTCCACCGGTGAGAAGTGGGACGTCTTCTACGTCCTGGACCAGGCCGTGGTCGAGCTCGTGGAGTCGGTCGACGCCCGCGTCGCCGCCACGGAGGCGGCGGTCGCCGACGCCCGCAGCGAGACCCGGCTCGTGTCGGTGCTCGTCGCGCTCGCCGCGGCGCTGCTGGGCGCCGGCCTTGCCTTCCTGGTCTCCCGCGGCATCGTCCGCGGCATCCGCGAGGTGCAGGGTGCGCTGCAGCGGCTGGCGGACAACGACCTCACCGTCCGCCTGCCCGTCCGCGGGCGGGACGAGGTGGGCCAGATGGCCGAGGCGCTGAACACCGCGGCGGGCGGCATGGCCGACACCGTGGCCCAGATCGTGGGTTCGGCCGGTGCCGTGGCGGCGTCGGCGGAGGAGCTGAGCGCCTCCTCGGCGCAGATCGCGTCGTCGGCGGAGGAGACCAGCGCGCAGTCGGGGGTGGTGTCCTCGGCGGCCGACGAGGTCTCGCGCAGCGTCGCGACGGTCGCGGCGGGTGCGGAGCAGATGGGTGCCTCGATCCGGGAGATCTCGCAGAACGCGGCCGAGGCCTCGGAGGTGGCGGCGCGTGCGGTGACGGCGGCGGAGACGACGACGGCGACGGTGGCGAAGCTGGGGGAGTCGAGCGCGGAGATCGGCAACGTGGTGAAGGTCATCACGAGCATCGCGGAGCAGACGAACCTGCTGGCGTTGAACGCCACGATCGAGGCCGCGCGGGCCGGTGAGGCGGGCAAGGGCTTCGCGGTGGTGGCCAACGAGGTGAAGGAGTTGGCGCAGGAGACGGCGAAGGCGACCGAGGACATCGCCAAGCGCGTGCTGGCGATCCAGGGTGACACGACGGCGGCGGTGGCCGCGATCGGGGAGATCTCCCAGATCGTCGCGCAGATCTCCGACCGGCAGACCACCATCGCCAGCGCGGTGGAGGAGCAGACGGCGACGACGAACGAGATGTCGCGGTCGGTGCAGGAGGCCGCGGGTGGCACGACGCAGATCGCGGAGAACATCACCAGCGTCTCCACGGCGGCCGGCACGACGACCCAGGCGCTGACCCAGACCCGCAGCGCGGTCGACGAGCTGTCCCGGATGGCCGCCGACCTGCGCACCACGGTGGGTCGCTTCAGCTACTGACGTCCCCACACCAGGTCTGCGGTGAATGGTGCGGCGGGAGCCCGCGGTCATGTCCGACCGTGGGCTCCCGTCCGTGACGATGGCCCCCGACGCGGCCAATGGCCGGCGAATTGTCGACAAGGCCACGGTGGCGAACAGGTGGCCGTGCATTCTTCGAAATGCACCGCGACACACCTCGCGGTCATTCCTCGAACGGTGCCGGGAGCAGATCCTCGACCCATGCGCGGTCGAATTCCGCGCTCCCGCATCCGAGCCAGGAGCCACCTATGAGCACCACACCCATTCGTCGCCGCCGGCGTATCGCCGACATCGGGGTGACGACGAAGATCGTCGGCGCCGTCGCCGTCGCCGGTCTGGCCGCCGCAGCGGTCGGCACGCTGGGGCTGCAGTCGCTGGGCAGCACGGCGGACCAGACGCAGGAGATGTACGCCTCCGACGTCCGCGGCGTCGACCTGGCGCAGGAGATGCGCGTGCAGCTCATGACCATCCGGTTCATGGGCATGAACCGCGCGATGGCCACCGACCCGGCGATGGTGGAGAAGTACACCGTGGGCCGGGCCGACGCCCACGAGGCCCTCGTCACGGCGGGCGAGACCTTCCTGGCCGACACCGCTCCCACGTCGGCGCAGCGGACGACCGTCGAGGAGTCCATCGCGGGGCTCGAGACGTACTTCGACCTCAACGACCAGCTCGACCAGCTCAAGCTCGCCGGCGACATGACGGCCTGGTACCAGCTGCGCGACGGCCAGGTGTCCCCGCTGATGACCGAGATCGTCGGGAACCTCGACGAGCTCACCGAGAGCAAGAAGACCCAGGCGGCGAGCCTCGCGGCCGACGCCGACGACGCCTACCAGACCACCCGCAGCACCCTGCTCGCCGTCCTCGTCGCCGGCCTGCTGGCGGCCCTCGCCGGCGGCTACTGGACCGCCCGCTCCATCAGCCGCGCGCTCGGCCGGGTGCGGGACACCGCGGTGCGGCTGGCCGGCGGCGACCTGACGACGACGACCGGGCTCGACCAGCGCGACGAGGTCGGGCAGACCGCCGCCGCCCTGGACACCGCCGTGGCCGATCTGCGCGCGGTGCTCTCCTCGGTCGTCGACTCCGCCGATGCGGTGGCGGCCAGCTCGGAGGAGCTCTCGGCGTCGTCGGCGCAGATCTCCTCGTCGGCGCAGGAGACCTCGGCGCAGTCCGGTGTCGTGGCGGGTGCGGCCGACGAGGTGTCGCGCAACGTGCAGACCGTCGCGGCCGGCGCCGAGCAGATGGGTGCCTCGATCCGGGAGATCGCCAGCAACGCGGCCGAGGCCTCCGAGGTGGCCGCTCGTGCGGTGACCGCCGCGGAGACCACGACGGCGACGGTGGCGAAGCTGGGGGAGTCCAGCGCGGAGATCGGCAACGTAGTCAAGGTCATCACCAGCATCGCCGAGCAGACCAACCTGCTGGCGTTGAACGCCACGATCGAGGCCGCCCGGGCGGGCGAGGCGGGCAAGGGCTTCGCGGTCGTCGCCAACGAGGTCAAGGAGCTGGCGCAGGAGACGGCGAAGGCGACCGAGGACATCGCCAAGCGCGTCCTGGCCATCCAGGGCGACACCACCGCCGCCGTCTCGGCGATCGAGGAGATCAGCACGATCGTCGCGCAGATCTCCGACCGGCAGACCACCATCGCCTCCGCGGTGGAGGAGCAGACGGCGACCACCAACGAGATGTCCCGCTCGGTGCAGGAGGCCGCCGACGGCACCGGTCAGATCGCCGCGAACATCACCAACGTGTCCGGTGCGGCGGACTCCACCACCCAGGCGCTGACCCAGACCCGCACCGCCGTCGACGAGCTGTCCCGGATGGCCGCCGACCTGCGCACCACCGTCGGACGGTTCAGCTACTGACCCCACCTGTTCCTCCGGAGCACGCCGGTGGTGGCCCGCGGCCACCGCCGGCGTGCTCCGTTCCAGGACCCATCCGGCATCGGGCACGGCTGGCACCACGGTGCGGCCGGGGCCGGGAGCGACCGCTCGAGCTCAGATGCGCAGCAGGTCAGCGGTCGGCAGGCCTGTCGGCGCGGGACCCGGCCGGGCGAAGAGGAACCCCTGGGCGTACCGGCAGCCGAGCTGCCGCAGCACGTCGGCCTGCTCGGGCCGCTCGACGCCTTCGACCACCACGTGGAGCCCGAGATCGGCGCCCAGGGCCAGCAGCGCGCGCATGAACCGCTCCGTGTCCGGGTTGGTGTCCAGGTCACCCGTGAAGCCGCGGTCGATCTTCAGGTACTGCAGGGGGATCTGGCGCAGGTGCACCAGCGAGGAGTACCCGGTGCCGAAGTCGTCCAGCGCCAGGCCGGCGCCGAGACCCCGGAGGCGGGCAGCCACCGCCCGGGCGACGGGTAGGTCCGCCAGCAGCGAGTCCTCCGTGATCTCGAGGACCAGCTGTCCCGGGGCCAGTGCGTGCCGGGAGATGACCCCGGCCACGGCATCGGGGAAGCTCGGGTCGGCGATCATCGCCGGTGGGATGTTGACGCTCGCCCTCAGCGAACGGTGGCCGACCTCCACCGACCAGCGGGCCAGCTGGGCGGCTGCGACCTCCAGGACGTGGGCCGTGAGCTCCGGCAGCAGATCGGCTCGGGCCGCCATCGGCACGAACACGTCCGGGGGGATGTCCTCGCCGTCGTGCCGCCACCGTGCGAGCGCCTCGAACGCGACGGGCGCACCGCTGCGCAGATCGATGATCGGCTGGTAGACGACGTCGATCCCGCCCGTGCTGACGGCTCGACGGAGGGGGTCGCGCAGCGCCAGGTCCCGCGCTGCGGGCAACGTCATGACCGGGTCGTAGCGCACGACGCGGTGCTTGCCGGCCCCCTTCGCGGAGTACATGGCGATGTCGGCGTGGCTGAGCAGGGTCTCAGCGGCGACGGGTTCGTCCTGGGCGGCCAGGTCCGCCACCCCCATGCTCACCGCGGCGGTGAGCTGCGCGCCGCCCTGGGCGATCACGAAGGGCTCGTGCATGCTGGCGAGGATCCGCCGCCCGGTGACCAGCGGATCGCCGCCGTCCTCGAGCAGGACGGCGAACTCGTCCCCGCTGAGCCGAGCCAGGGTGTCACCGGCACGCAGGGCGCCGAGGACGCGGTCCCCCACGCGCACGAGCAGGTCGTCGCCCGCGGCGTGGCCCAGGCGGTCGTTGACCGCCTTGAAGTCGTCCAGGTCGAACAGCAGGACCGCCACCGGCCGGTGATCCCGGAGGTGCAGGTCCACCGCGTGCTGCAGGCGGTCGAGGAACATCGCGCGGTTGGGCAGGCCCGTGAGCTGGTCGTGCAGGGCGAGCCGGTGCAGTTCGACCGACCGCTCCTCGGCCTCTGCCCGGAGCGCCTCGGCCTCCAGCACCCGGCCGAGCAGATCGGCCAGCAGCCGGAGCACGGGCGCGTGGTCCAGCAGGCTCGCGGGTTGGATCTCCGGGTCCAGCCCGCAGATGGTGCCGAAGAGGCTGCCGTCACCCGCGCGGATCGGGACGCCGACGTAGGCCCCGATCCGCAGCTCGCGCGTGACGCCGGCGGCCGCGAACCGGGGGACCGCCATCGCGTCGGGTGCGATCTGCGGGGCTTCACCGGTCACCATGAACTGGCAGTACGAGTCGGACCAGCCGTGGGAGTCGCCGACCGTCCGGCCGTACACGTCGTCCTGGACCGAGACGTAGACCTGCCGCCCGTCCTCCTGCCGGCTGACCGACCAGAAGCCGAGGGGAACGGACGCCTTGAGGTAGCGGACCACCTCCGTGCACGCGTCCTCGAAGCTCATCAGCGGCAGTGACGATTCCAGCCGCACGGCGCTCTCCTCTGTCGTCGGGACCCGGGAACATCCCGCATCCGGAACGGGATCGGCCTCTGCTGGGGACAGGTTGAGCACGATCACCCCGGGGGAGGGAGCCGCGCCCACGAAGTCTCGTGAACGGCCGCCGTCCCCTGCGCCGCGAGCTGACGTCCCGCGCCGCGCACGGTGATCCCCCGATCATGTGGAACAGCGTCATGTCGACATCTCCGGGAACGGTCACCGACCAATCTTCCGCAGCGCGCCCGACACGCCGGAATGGCGGGATGCCCTCGATTCGGTGGTGCCCTACATTTCGCGCGTCGCCGAATGGCGAAAAGGACCGCACCGTCGTCGTCCATCCGGCTGCGACGAGAGCCCGCTCTTCTCCCGCACGTCCCTCTTCTGTTCCGGAGAACCGTCATGACCGCCATTCCCCGTACTCCGACCGCCGCGGAGCCCACCCGGTCGCTGCTCTCCCGTTGGGGCGACCGGTCGGTGACGTTCAAGGTGCTCACCGCGGTGTCGGTCACCGCGGCGGTGGCCGGAGGCATCGGCGCCCTCGGCATCTCCGGGATGAGCGCCGCCGCCGACGACGCCGACCGGCTGTACTCCGACAACCTCCAGGGCGCCGTCCAGGCGGCGGCCATGGACCAGCTGCTGAGCGACATGCGCGTCACCGCCCGGGACGCGCTCATCGTCGCGACGCCGGAGGAGACCCTCGACAAGCTCGCGGCGGTCGAGGGCTACGTGGCCGACTTCCACGAGGCGCTCGACGCATACGCGGCCGGGACCACGCAGCCGGCGAAGCTGGCCATGGTCGAGGAGATGACGGCCGACATCGACGAGTACCTCGCCGTCCAGACGGGCGTCCTCGCCCCGCTGGCGATCGCCGGCGACGTCCGGGGCTGGGTGGCAACCAACGCGGAGGAGGCCGGGCCGATCGGCGACGAACTCGCCGGGGACCTGCAGGAGCTCCGGGACATGGAGATGGCGCAAGCGGAGGCGGCAGCCACCGAGGTGCGGGACGCCTTCGAGTCCAACCGGACCCTCACGCTCGTCGTCATGGCCGCGGGCATCGCCCTCGCCCTGGCGCTGGGCTGGTTCGTGGCCGGCGGGGTCGCCCGCGCCGCTCGCCGGGTACAGGACGTGACCGAGGCGCTGGCGAAGGGTGACCTGACCAGGACCAGCGGTCTCGAGTCGAAGGACGAGATGGGCCGCATGGGTCAGGCGCTGGACGAGGCCGTGGTGAACCTGCGGTCGGTGATGGCGACGGTGGTGTCCTCGGCGGATGCGGTGGCGGCCAGCAGCGAGGAGCTGTCGGCTTCGTCGGCGCAGATCTCGGCGGGTGCGGAGGAGACCGCGGCGCAGTCGGGTG
>NZ_FOAO01000015.1 GCF_900109665.1 Blastococcus sp. DSM 46786 | reverse complement strand
TGGTGTTCGTCGCGTGCTGGTGCGCGCGGTTGATCGTGGAGTCCACCGACACATTCCAGTCGATCAGCCCGGCAGCGTCGGCATCGGCCAACAGGGCCGCATGCACCCGGTCCCAGGTGCCGTCAGCGGCGAAGCGGCGATGCCGCTTCCACACCGTCTGCCACGGCCCGAACTCCGCCGGCAGATCCCGCCACGGTGTCCCCGTCCGGTACCGCCAGATGATCCCCTCGACCGTGCGCCGGTGATCGGCGAACGGCCGGCCGCCCTTTCCCGACGCCGCCGGCATCAACGGCTCCACCAGGGCCCAGGCCCCATCCGACAGCGACACCATCCGAGACACCCTGTCAGCCTGCCGCCCCCGAGGTCACCGGGTTAGGAGACACGCCCTAGTGGTCGTAGGCGATCAGTGATCGTGGGGTTGGTGCGCCGATGTGGTCGTTGTGCCAGATGACGGCGGTGATCTCCAGGACTCGTTGCAGGATGCGGACCCAGACACCGGTCGGGGTGTGTCCGCCGTGTTGTTCGAGGTCGAGCTGGCCTTTGAAGGTGTCGTTAATCGACTCGATCACCTGCCGCAGCGGCTTGAAGAGCCGCGCTCCGGGCCGGGGCGCTTCGCCGGCGCGGGCCGGTCGCAGCAGCGTGATGCCGTGGTTGTTGAGCGTGGTCTCGAACTGCCGGCCGTAGTAGTGCCGGTCGGCGATCACCGTCTGCCCCGATCGGCCGGCGGTCAGCGTCGGATCGGCGTCAAGGATGCCCAGCAGCACCTCCCGCTCGTCGGCCTTGGCGCCGGAGACGGCGAAGCCGACCGGCAGTCCGTGCAGGGTGCACAGCAGGTGCAGCCGCAGTCCCCAGAAGTAGCGGGAGTGGCTGGCGCAGTAGCCGTACTCGGCCCAGCCGGCCAGGTCCGAGCGATGCGCCGCTTCTCGGGAGCGGGCGCACTCGACCGGCGTGGAGTCGGCCACCCACACGTCATCGGTCCACAGAGCGGTGTCCCGGGCCAGCACGCCGACCAGCCACCGGAGCGTGTCGGCCAGCCGGCGCAGCCGCTTGTTGTAGCCCGGCTGCTGGGGCAGATACGGGAACAGGTGCCGCAGCTGGGCGTGGGCGTAGCGCAGCCAGCGGGCCTCGCTGGTCCGGCCCAGCAGTGCCTGCATCACCGCGAGGGTGACCAGTTCGGCGTCGGTGATCCGCGGCCTGATCCCGACCGCTGGGCGGGCCGGTGCGCGATCGGGCGAGGCCTTCAGCAGATCGTCGGTGCGTGCATAGAGTGCCGTGGCGAGGGTGTCCAGATCGGCGTCCACGAGGACCTCCGAGGTTCGACGTTGGGGAGCAACGCCGAGCCTGGGCACCCTCGCCCATCACGTGATCAAGGCACGCCGAACCCAGACCCCTTGGAATCGGTCATCTAGCCGGTAGTGCAACTTGTGCCTCTGGGCTCCGGGGAGCACTTCAGTGGTGGAACTGGGTGCGATGTGGCCGCACCCGGGCGGCGAGCCGTTCCAGTGCGGCGGTGAAGCTCTCGTTCCACAAGCCAAGGTGCGGCCAGCGCTCGGCGACGTGCGCCGTCGCCTCCTCGACCGACATCCCCTTCTCGCGCACCAGCCAGCCGCGCAGCACCAGCCCTGTGCGAGAGGCACCGCCATGGCAGTGCACCAGCAAGCGGTGACCCTCCTCCTGGAGTGCCGCCATGTCGTCCAGGACGTCGGCGAGCATCACGTCGAGGTCGGCGTTGTGCTCGTTGTCGGCGATGTAAGCCATCCGGTGCACCGGGTGCGGGAACGACTCGCCGAGCCGGCACAGCGAGATGACGGCGAAGTCCTCGTCGCTGTATCGCGCACCGTCGAGGTTCCCGGCCCAGATGCCGGGCAGGACCTCCGTCGGGCCGATCCGCGGGATCACGCCCGGGTCGTAGTTCTGCTGCACCCCACCGTCCAGCGCCGCTGCCAGCTGCTGCAGGTCGGCGAGCCGCCAGACCTTGTCGCCGTGGCCGGGCACCCGCCCGTGCACCGCCGACGCCCACCGGCTCGGGATGGCGCCCATCCCGAACACCGCCCCGGCCAGGCCGCCGGCGACGCAGGCCGCCGTGTCGGTGTCGCCACCGAGGTCGATGACCAGCCGCAGCACCTCGGCGAAGTCCCGGCCGTGCCGCAGCGCCCACCCCGCCTGGCCGAGCGTCGGCCACACCGCGCCGTTCGACTCGGTGGCCTGGTCGGGCGTCCAGTCGGGCGCAAGCACCGCCGCCCACCGCTCACGGTGCTCGGGCAGCACCGCCTCCAGCGCCGTCGGGATCGCCGCCAGCGGGTCCTTGCCGTCGAGAGCCACACGCATGAGCTCGTGGAAGATTGCGCATCCTTCGCCGGCCGACGGGTCGCCGTGCGTCAGCGCCGAGATCCGACGCGCGGCGTCCATCGTCGCTTCGCGCCCCTCCCGGGAGAACCGGATCGCCGCGGGCGTCGTCCGCATCAGCGAGCCGTTGCCGGCCGCGTGCCCGGAGCGGGCGAAGTGCTCGGCCGCGGCGACGTCCCACGGTCGGCCGGAGCCCAGGACAGCCCGGGTCTGGTTGCCGATGTCCGGCGGGCCGGCCTCGGCCCACGCCCGGAAGCGGTCGAAGGCGTCGGCCTCGTCGAGCCCGCCGCGCTCCACCAGCGAGGTGGCCACGAGCAGCGCCATCTGGGTGTCGTCGGTGAACTCACCCGGCTCCCAGTTCAGCGAGCCCCCGGCGCACATCTCCGTCTTCGATGCGCGCGCCGGCACCGGGAAGCGGGTCGAGAACTGCCCGGGCGGTCCGAACTCGAACGGGGCGCCGAGGGCGTCGCCGACGGCGGAGCCGACGAGCGCGCCGGCGACGCGGTGGGAGCGGTGCATGCGCTGAGTCACTCAGGCATCCTGGCCGACGGCGGTGCCGCGCGTGCGTGCGACGCCGGATGAGGCTCGTGGTTCGTCAGCGGGCCTGGACGAGCAGCGGCTGGGCGACCTCGCCGATCGAGCCGCGCACGTCGGAGAGCTCGCCGTGGCACAGTCCGATGCCATCGGCGGCGATCTGCGTGCGGCAGGCCAGGTGCACCCACTCGCCGTCCGGCTCGCGGGTCAGGTGCGTGGTCATCCCCGGCGGGATGGACCACCAGCTGTCGATGGGCAGCTCCACGGAGATGCCATTGGCGGCGTCGGCGGCGATGAGCGCGCGGTCAAGACCGGTGAGGGGCAGGCCGGCGACCAGGGGAACGCGCACCCGGGTCCAGACGTCGGCCGGCCCGGGCTCCTCCGGTGACCCGGCGGTGTAGCGCCAGTCGATGGCCTGCCCGAAGCCCCAGTCGGGCAGGCCGAACAGTTCCTGCGGCGAGGAGTCGGGGACGGCGGGTGGCGGGCTGAGCTCGGTGACCACCGGCGGCCTGGGCCCGACGGCGAGCGACCACACGCGGGCGACGGCGACCGTGCGCCCGTCGACGGTCATCACGGCCTCGGTCAGGTCGATCCGCCGCCCCGGGCGGACGGGGGACACCTTGACGGCGAGGTCACGGCGGGGGATGGCGCCGAAGAAGTCGACGCTGATCCGTGCCGGGCGAGTGCCCGTCCCGGTCGCCCGGGCGGCGTCGGCGGCCAGATGCGCCAGCAGCGCGGACGGCGGTCCTCCGTGCTGGGCGCTGTGGTCCCACGGGCTCTCGGTCGCCCGGGTGGGCGCGAAGCGGTTGTCGCCCAGCGGCAGGTAGAAGGCCTCGAACTCCATGACCGGCAGTCTGGCCGAGGCGCTCGGCCGGCGGCTGGGCGGTAACCGCAGGATGCCCATTCGCTGCTGACCGGCGGAGTCGACGCAGCAGCCGGGCTGCTCGGCGTTCGGTGTGTCGACGCGGGTGGGCATCGTCCCGTTCCGGTCGATGCAGTTCCGGTGGGACGACGCGCTGTGTCGACTCGTCGAGATGTCGGCCGCCCGCCCGCGCGGCAGCGCCGTCTCCCTTGCGGCCGCCACGCTGCCTGCGCGAGCCTCCTCGCACGGGCTCGAAGGAGAGTCGTGATGAAGTACGTCGTCGCCTGGCGGGAGCGGCCGACCGGCTCGGCCGCGGAGTACGAGGCCGCGCAGAAGCGGATCCGCGAGGTCCTCGCCCTGTGGGAGATGCCGGCGAGCCTGACCATCCATCAGTTCGTCGCCCGCGTCGGCGAGTCCGGGTACGCCGTCCTCGAGACCGTCGAACCTGCCGACCTCCAGTACCTGATCACCGCCTTCGCACCCTTCTCCATCACCGTGGTGCCGATGACGGACGTGATGGACGCCGCCGACGAACCACGCGGCATCGAGTGGCGGAATGGGCTGCCGTGCACCCAGCCGTAGGCCGGGCCCACCGTCACCGCCTCCCGGCGAAGGACAGGCTCGGCGCACGAGCCGTACCAGGACAGTCGGTGTGTGTGCGGTCGATCGGCCGAGGGTGATACTCGCCGACGAGGTCGGCCGCGCCCCCGCTCGTCCAGCGGGCCGCAACACCGGTTCGAGGAGGCGCGCGGTGCACGCGGTGCTGTCCCGGTACCTCGAGGACCAGGCGTGGCCGGCCGGGCGGGAAGGACGCATGGTCGACGGGCTGCGACTCCTGCAGGAGTTCGCCGCGACCGGCGCCCGGCCGGTGACCTACAAGGAGTTCGCCGAGCAGCTGCGGCCAGGCCTGGCGGCGCTCGCGGCATCGAGGGTCCTCGCCGACATCGGCGAGTTCTGCAACGCAGCCGGCTGGCCGAACGTCACGTGCTTCGTCGTCTCCGCCAGCACGGGGGAGTGCTCGCCCGGGTGCCGGCAGATCGGGGACGAGGGGCCGGTCGTCGCGCGGGAGCGGGCCTGGCTGAGCTACGGGGTGCGCGGGGACGGGCCGCCCGTCGACCCGCCTCCGGAAGTCGGCTGACCCGCTCGCAGTCGAACCATCGCCCGTTCGGGTGGTGTCTCCGTCCCACCACCGGGAGTCGCCCGCCGCTGTCAGTAGGCGCTGTCATGGTCCGCCCCGTGCCGTCGTGGGACGGAACGGAACGGAGGCGGGATGCCGGAGTCGGTGGGAGTGCAGGCCGGGCGGGTGTGCCCCGGGTGTGGGCGGGAGGACTCCATCCCGCTCGTCTACGGGTTGCCGGGAGGTGACCTCTTCGAGCAAGCGGAGCGCGGGCAGGTCGCGCTCGGCGGCTGCATCGTGCCGGGGGAGATGGAGGCGTTCCTCTGCCGCAGCTGCGACCTCGCTCGGGGGAGCGAGTCGGACCCCACCGCCGACGAGGCCGAACTGGCCGGCCTGCTCGACGTCGGGCACGCGGACCTCGTCCGGGCCCTGGGTACCGGGTGGCGGCGCGAGAGCGCAGCCGATGGCCAGGACGGTGTGCGGTGGTTCGTCAGCGGCGAGCCCGCGCAGCTCGCGGTGGGTGTGGAGGGCCCGTGGTTCGTCCTGGCCCGGCCGCTCACGTCCTGGGGCGAGCACCGCGCCGGCCCGCTGATGGGTGACGGGCCGCGCTTGACCCGCGACGACGTCCTGCACCAGCCGTATCTCGTCGCCGAGATGGCCGAGGCCATCGCCTCGCACCGGCGTCGGTCCTTCCGCTGGTGCCGCACCTGCCGTCGGGCCACCGCGCCCGAGGCGTTCGTCGCCGCCGCGAGCTCGTGCGAGCAGTGCGTCTCCGCCTTCGGCGACGGGGAGGAGTAGTCCTGCCGCCCTGATGGGCAGGTCCGCGAGGCGACGGCGCTCTGCCGGCTCGTCACCGGCATGAGCGGGGCCAGGCGGTCGACGCGGTGGATGCGCTCGCCAGCCGCACCCACGCGCTGGTCACCGGCTGGGTGCGCGCAGGTGCGCGACGCCCCGTGCCAGGCTGGAGCCGTGGTCGACGACCTGCTCATCGCGCGCAACCCCGACCCCGCCTCCACGCTGCCCTATCTCGTCCGCATCCCGCTGGGCCCGGCAGGCGTCGTCGTCAAGGCCAAGGAGCCGTGGCCGCGGGCGACGAAGGTCTACTGCCACCGGGCCGAGGAGTGGCCGGCCGACGCGGAGATCGTGGAACGGCACCCCGTCCGCTCCTGCTCCCGCCGTGGTCCCGCGGTCGACCTGGTGCTCGCCCGTGCACGGGAGAACCGCTCGCAGCTGGTCATCACGCGGGCCCGCGGCCGGGAGGTGATCTTCTGGCAGTCGCCCCGGACGGCGAAGCAGGCCCGCCCCGGTGTGCACCTGCCCACCGCTCGGGCTCACGGTCAGGTGCTCGAAATCCTGGTCGACAGCGGCGAGAAGTACCCCTACGCCTTCGGTGGTCAACAGGCCACCACCCGGCGGCAGCGGCTCGCCGCCGGTGACTACGCCGTCGAGCTCGACGGGGACGTGGTCGCCGCCGTCGAGCGGAAGACCCTCGAGGACCTCGCCGGCAGCCTGCTGTCGGGGAAGCTCACCTACGCCCTCGCCGAGCTGACGGCGCTGCCGCGCGCCGCCGTCGTGGTGGAGGACCGCTACAGCCGGCTGTTCAAGCTCCCGCACACGCCCGGCGCCCGGATCGCCGAGGCGCTGGCCGAGGCCCAGGCCCGCTTCCCTTCGGTGCCGGTCGTGTTCTGCGAGACCCGGCCGCTGGCGCAGGAGTGGACCTACCGCTGGCTCGGCGCCTGCCTCGCCGAGCTGGGCGCGGCGCGCGCGACCGAGACGGTCGAGGGCTCGTTCGCTCCCGGCCGGCCGGTGCCGGCCCGGCCCGCGTCGTCCGCCGAGATCCGGGCCTGGGCCCGGTCGCAGGGCATCGACGTCAGCGACCGCGGCCGGATCCCGGCCGGCCTGCTCCGTCGCTATCACCAGTCGGCGGGCTGATCGGGGGCATTCATGGCCGAGCGGTGGCCGGGGGAGCGGAAACGGGTTACCGGAATTGGTATCACAGCGATACCATCGCGCTCATGGCCATGACGCTGCGCATCGACGACGAGTTGGAACGGGCGCTCGCAGCGCTCGCAGAGGCGGAGGGGACCTCGCGGCAGGAGATCGTCCGACGTGCCGTCCTGGAGCGCCATGCGCGCAGCGGCCACGCCGCGCGGGTACAGGAGAGCTCCGCGCGGCTGGTGGAGCAGTGGGGCGATGTCCTGCATCGCCTCGGTACGGCGTGACCGAGGTCGAGTACCTCGACCTGGAGGACCTGCTGGGCTTGACCCGGGTACTGGGCGCGGGCCCGGTCAGGGACATCGGCCTCCTGGACTCCGCCGCCGGCCGCCCTCGGGCACAGGCGTTCGGGCAGGACGCCTACGAGACGCTTCCGCTGAAGGCTGCGGCTCTGTTGCACTCGGTCGTCCGGAACCATGCGTTGGTCGACGGCAACAAGCGGCTGGGCTGGCTGGCCACAGTGGTCTTCCTCGACCTCAACGGCCACGCACCGGACCTGGACGACGATGCAGCATTCACGCTGGTGATGGACGTGGCGGCCGGCGGCGTCGACGTCGAGGCGATCGCCGACCGACTCCGGATCGCCCCTCGCTGAGTTCTCCCGCGGGCGGGCGTCCGGCCCTCCGGTAGGCGCTCCCGGCCGGCGACGGGGCCCGGGAGGCGTCGGCGAGACAGCAGGCGAGCCCGCGTGCAACGTGCCGCTCCGCCTGCCCGCCGAGTTGCCGGGAGGTGGCTCTGAGGCACGTGTGGCACGAGCGGACCGCTTCGGCCCGAAACCCGCGGTTCCGTCGCCCCGCTGTGTCATGGTCCGCCGCGTCCGCCCCCTTCGGTCGACGTCCGGCCGCGAGCACGAAGGAGCCGTCGTGACCGTTGCCGTCGTCGACGTGGAGACCACCGGCCTGTCCCCGCGGACCGACCGGGTCGTCGAGATCGGCGTCGTCCTGCTCGACGACCGCGGCGAGGTCGAGGCCGAGTTCGAGACCCTCGTCAATCCCGGGCGGGACGTCGGCCCGACCGGGCTGCACGGCATCAGCGCCGGCGACGTCGTCGACGCACCGGCCTTCGCGGACGTCGCGGCGCACCTGCGCTCACTGCTCGCCGGGCGGGTGCTCGTCGCCCACAACGCGCTGTTCGACCTGCGTTTCCTCGCCCGCGAGTTCGGTCGCGCCGGCCAGCCGACCGCCCTGTCACCGACGCTGTGCACGATGCGCCTTGCGCCGCTGTTCTTCGGCTCGGGCACCCGGTCGCTCCAGGCGCTCTGCGGCTTCCTCGACATCCCGCTCGTGCACGGCCACGCTGCACTTCACGACGCCCGCGCCACCGCCGAGCTCATGCTCGCCATGCTCGCCTCCGACCTCGGCGGCGGGTCGCTGGCCGGAGCCGGGGTCCGCGTCGACTTCGCCGAGGACGGCAGCTACCGCGGCTTCGAGGCGCTCGACGGCGGCTGGACCGACCTCGTCACTGCCGCGAGCGCGTACGCCGACGGCAGCACGTGCCCGCCGTGCCGGACGCTGCCCCGCGAGGCCGCGACCGCCGCCATCCGCGAACGGGACGGCTACCTTTCCGGCCTCGTGGCCGCACTGCCGGCGCTGGACGACGCGCCGCCCAGCATGGCGCCGTACCTGACCGTGCTCGACCAGGTGCTGGAGGACCGGCTGGTCAGCGTCGCCGAGGCCGACCAGCTGGTCTCGCTCGCCGGCGAGCTCGGCTGCGGGCCCGACCACGTGACGGCCGCGCACCGCGTCTACCTGGAGGCGCTGGCCACCGCCGCGTACGCCGACGGCGTCGTCACCGAGGGGGAGCGGACCGACCTCGAGCGCGTGGCGTTGCTGCTCGGCATGCGGAGCAAGGACGTCGACCTGGCGCTGTCCGTCGTCCGCAGCGGCGCGCAGGTCTCGCTGCCCCGGCGGGCCGAGGTCTTCTCGCCCGGCGACCGGGTCGTCTTCACCGGCGCGATGAGCCGCACCCGCGACGAGCTCGAGCAGGCCGCCCGGGATGCCGGCCTGCAGCCGATGTCCTCGGTGTCGAAGCAGACCGGCGTCCTCGTGTGCGCCGACCCGCACTCGCAGTCGGGCAAGGCGAGCAAGGCGCGGGCGCTCGGCGTCCGGGTGATCAGCGAGGCGGTGTTCTGGGAGGCGCTCTCGGTCACCGGGGTTCGCAGGTGACCGCCCGCCTGTTCCCCGACGACCCGCAGTTCGCCCATGCGTCCGAGGAGCTCTTCGTCCGGACGCTGCGTGACCAGCTGCCCGACGACGCCGTCCTCTTCTGCAACGTCCGGCTGAGCGACGGGCAGCAGGACCGCGAGGCCGACGTCGTCGTCGCCTGGCCGGGCGTGGGCGTCGCCGTCGTCGAGGTCAAGGGTGGGCACGTCACGCTGCAGCGGGGGGAGTGGCGGCAGGGCGGCGATGGCACCGACCACGTGATCCACCCGGTCGACCAGGCCGTCGCCTGCAAGTACCTGCTGTGCGGCTACCTCGCCGATCACCCGCGCTGGTCCGCCGGTCGGCCCCGGACGGCGCACCTCGTCGCGCTGCCGGCCACCACGCTGGCATCGGACTTCATGGCGCCTGGCCTCGCCCGCTGGATGGCGATCGACACGACCGACGTCCCGCACGCCGCCGCCCGGATCAGGGCCGCGCTGGAGAAGGTCCGCGACGAGCCCGACCCGCCGACCGCCGAGGACGTCGAAGCGCTCGTCGACTGCCTGGCCGGCACCGCCATCCCGCAGCAGCACCTGCTCGCCCAGCTGGCCGAGCGCGAGGCCGCCTGCGACCTGCTCACCCGGGACCAGGCGAAGGTCCTCGACCTGCTCGCGGACTTTCCCCGGGTGGAGATCCGGGGCGGCGCCGGCTCCGGGAAGACCTGGCTGGCCGTCGAGAAGGCCCGCCGCCTCGCCGCGGACGGTCAACGGGTCGCGGTCATGTGCTACTCGCGCGGTCTGGCCGAGTTCCTCAAGCGCCGCGTCGAGACGCTGCCGAAGCGGCAGCGGCCGGCCTACGTCGGCACCTTCCACAACCTCGGCATCGGCTGGGGCGTGGAGCCCGGCTCGGACGACGACAGCGGCTACTGGGAGGAGTTCCTGCCCGCGGCGATGGTGTCGCTCGCGGCGGAGCTTCCCGAGGGCGAGCGGTTCGACGCGATCGTCGTCGACGAGGGCCAGGACTTCGCCCAGAGCTGGTGGGACGCCGTCCTGGCGGCGCTGCGCGATCCCGGCACGGGCTCGCTGTACGTCTTCTCCGACGAGGGGCAGCGCATCTTCGCGCGGCAGGGCCGGCCGACCGTCGACCTGATGCCGATCCCGCTCAACGAGAACCTGCGCAACACCAAGCAGATCGCCGGCACGTTCTCCAGCCTCGCGCCCGAGCAGATGAAGATCCGTGGTTCGTCCGGTGTGCCGGTGCGCTTCGTCCAGTGCCCGACGGAGGACGCCGTCGGCGCGGCCGACGACGTCGCCGACGAACTGCTGGACGACGGGTGGCCGCCCGAGTCGGTCGCTCTGCTGACCACGCACCGGCGCCACCCGGTGCAGGTCGAACGCCAGGCCGAGGGGCAGGACGCCTACTGGGCGACCTACTGGCAGGACGACGACGTCTTCTACGGGCACGTGCTCGGTTTCAAGGGACTGGAGCGGCCGGCCGTCGTGCTGGCCGTCAACGGCTTCCGGGACGAGGCGCGCGCCAAGGAGATGCTCTACGTCGCGCTGTCCCGCGCCCGCGACCTGCTCGTCGTCTGCGGCGACCTGGAGCTCATCCGACGCGTCGGCGGCCCGGCCGTGGCGCAGCGGCTGTCGAGCAAGGAGGGGGACGGGCGAGGACGGTGAGCCTCGCCGAACCGCCGAACCGCCGAGGTACGGGGAGACCCGTCGATCGGACCGATCATGGGGCGCACCGATGCCGCCGTCAGCTGCCGCTGATGCCGTCTGCGCGCTGGAAGACCAACCCGGGGAGAAGAAGTACGTGACTGCCGATAGCAACGCGCCCGTGCCGGTGTGGACGCTCGCCACCGAGGACGTGAGCGTTCCCGATGTGCTGGGCGACGAAGGCATGACGCCCGCCCGTCTGGCGGAGCTGAGGACAGCCCTGGCGACACTCGCCGCGGCTCCGATCGCCACGCTGGAAGCGCATCCGATGTCCACCCGACGCGACCGGAACGGCGGTATCGCGCTGCACGCGGCGAGCCCCCTGGCGCAGCAGCTGTCGCAGCTGGTCACGCAGACGGCGAAGTCAGCCTCGCCGACGCTGAACGCCGCCTCGAGCGGTGAGGTGCTGTACCGGATGGTGGTCCCGGCCAAGGTCGCAGCAGAGGTCGGCAAGGGGCTCGTGCGACCCATGGCCGCCAAGGGGGTCGCGGGAGGGATTCGCAGCGCTCTGGTCAACTCCTCCGGAGTCACTTCCCACGCCGCGTTCGTCCCCGTTGCGGGCAAGGCAGCGGCTGCTGGGGCGGTGGGCGGGTCGGCCGCGACCGCAGGGGTGGCGGCCGCGGGCGCCGGGGCTTTGACGGTGGCCGCGCCTCTGGTCCTGATGGCCGTCGCGGTCGGCGTCAGTGCGCATGCCGATCAGCAGCGCCAGAAGTCGATCGAGCGGATCACCGACCTGCTCGAGCAGTTGCACGAGGACAAGCTCGATGCGGAGCGGAGCGAACTCGACGGCTGCCGTGACGCCATCGACAAGGCCACCTCGATCCTCCTCGACCAGGGTCGCCTCGGGCTGTCCCTCGGCCTCGACTCCGCCGTGCATGCCATCGGCAAGGCGATGGAGCAGACCCGCAGGCGGCTCGGCAAGTGGCAAGAAGCGCTGGACAAGCTCCCTGACGGACCGGTGGAGGTCGGCGCGCTCACGAAGGCGTTCCCGGGCATCGACGAGGACGGCGGCGCCTTCCGTGCGCACCTCGAGCTTGCGAGGCTCGTGATCGCTCTCAAGCGCCGGGTGCTGGTCCTCCAGGCCGTCGAGCACGCCCAACTCGAGGGCGGCAACCATCCCTTCAAGACCTTCATCCGTTCCCTGAAGGAAGACGAGCGTCGCGTCGACGAACTGGAGTCCGGGATCACCTCGGTGCTCCACCGGCTGTCGACTCTCGAGGTGAAGCGTTCCGGCGGCTTCCTCAGCGTCGTCGTCACGCCGGGAGAGGTGGACCACCTCCTCACGACCGCGTATCGGCTCCGGGCTCTGGGTGACGGTCTCGATGTCGGCCTCCACCAGGCTGACGTCGCGATCGAGATCGAGCGGAGCCGCGACGGATCGCTCGTCGTCTTCCCTGCGGAGGCTGCTTGATCGAGCCGCTTCCTGCCTCCGGCGGAACCATCGCGGAGCGGCGCTGCGAGGTGCCACCCCGCGATGCGGGCGGTGTGGCGTCAGACGGACGCATCCCTGTTGTCTCCGCTGCCGTACCGCTGCGACCGCCGTTACCTTGCACGCATGCCGGTGTCCATGACCGTCCCTGACGTTCCCGATGACGTCGCGGCAGAGTTGGCGACGCGCGCGGCCCGAGCCGGTCAGCCGCTGCAGGAGTACCTGCGCGGGCAACTGGTGGCGCTCGCCCGGCGCCCGAGCCCGGACTCGTTGTGGGACCGCGTGCAGCATCGCGTGCTCATCACCGGCAGTCGGCTGTCCGGTGAAGCCATCCTGGAAGTGCGCGACGCCGACCGCAGGTGACCGTTGGGGTCGTTGCGGTCCGCCGTCCACGTCTGCCCGGTGCGGAACCGTCGCCCCTCCTGCGCGCCTCGGGCACCTGCAGCCGACTCGTTGGCACAATAGGTCGTGCAACACGCCTGTTTGTGCCAATGAGGGGGATCGGCATGCTGACCGTGGACCAGGCCGCCGAGCGTCTCGGCGTCGAGCCGGAGCAGGTCCGCCGGCTGATCCGCGCCGGCAAGCTGACCGCCCGCCGGGTCGGGCGCACGCTCGTGCTCGACGAGGACGCCGTGGAAGGCCGGGCGCGCCTGCCGATCACCGCGGGGCGCGCCCTGGCACCCCGGACGGTGTGGGCCGCGCTGTGGCAGCTCTCCGGCGAGGACGTCGGCTGGCTGCCGCCCGCGGACCGCTCGCGCCTGCTGAGCCGGCTGCGCGGCTACGACGCCGAGCGTCTGGTCGCCGCCGCCCGCAACCGCGCGGAGCGACACGACCTACGGGTGCTGCCCGCCTACCGGCAGCGGCTGCTCGACACCGACGGCGTCGTGCCCTCCGGGCTGACCGCGGCGGCCGCCGTCGGAGCCGACATCGTCACCCCCGAGGCGGCGGCCGAGGTGTACTGCGCCGAGAGCACGCTCGCGGGGCTGCGTCGCGATCTCGGCCTGTCCGAGCGCGGGGAGGCCAACCTGGTCGTCCGCGTGCCGCGGTACGAGCTGAGCCTTCCCGGCCGCGCGCACATGCCGGCCGCGGTCGTCGCCGTCGACCTCGCCGAGTCACCCGACGTGCGCACCCGTCGGGCCGGCCTCGACCTGCTCGCGGCCGCGCTGGGCGACCTGCCCCGGTGACCGGTGCCGGACCACCGCAGCCGCGGGTCGAGCTACCGGCGCTGGCCGGCCCGCTGGACACCCTCTGGGAGCTCGTCCTCGACCTCGCCGATCAACTGCCACCCACCGGGTGGGTGCTCGTCGGCGGCCAGATGGTGATGCTGCACGGCCTGCTCGCCGGGCGGGCGGCGACACGGGCCAGCCAGGACGTCGACGTCCTCGCCGACCTGCTCACCGACGAGGCGGGCCTGGCGCGCTGCGTGCGCGCGGTGCGGGAGCTGGACCTCGAGCCGCAGCCGGACGCCGCCGGCAAGGTCTACCGCTTCGTCCGGGCCCGGGACCAGGCCCGCGCCGACGTCCTCGCCCCGGACCACACCCCGCCGCGCCGGCGGCTGCGCACGGTCGGTGGCGACACGATCCGCATCGAGGGCGGCACCCAGGCGCTGCGCCGGGCGATGCCGGTGCACGTGATCAAGGGCGCGCGGACGGCGCTCGTCCCGGTGCCTGACCCGCTCGGCGCCCTGGTGCTGAAGGCCGCCGCCTGGGCGACCGACGCTCGCGACCGGGAGCGGCACAGCGGGGACGCCGCCTTCCTGACCGGCCTCGTCGCCGACCCGCTCGCCGAGCGGGACCGCTTCGCCGGCAGTGACCGCAAACGGCTGCAGCGGCTCGACGAGGTGCTCGGCGATCCGGCCGCCGCCGAGTGGCGCCGGCTCGGCGAGGCGGCCGACGACGGCTACGCCACCTGGCGCCTGCTGCTGGGCTGAGCTCATCCCGAACAGCACGTGCTCTGGGCGCCGGGCCGTCCCGGGCCTCCCGGTGCGAGCATGACCGCCATGGCTGCCGACCGGACGGAGCTCGTCGCGCGCTACCTGCGCGGGGAGACCGAGGTCGTGGCGGCCCGCGACGCCGCCAGCGTCGTCCTGCTCCGCGACGGGGCGACCGGCCCGGAGGTCTACCTGCTCCGGCGCCGTCCGACCATGGCCTTCGCTCCCGGCATGCACGTCTACCCGGGCGGCTCGGTCGACCTCCGCGACCGCGAGGCAGCCGAGCACTGGGCCGGCCCGTCGCCCACCGAGTGGGCGGCGGCCTTCTCCTGCGACCCCGGGCTGGCGACCGCGCTGGTCGCGGCGGCGGTCCGCGAGACGTTCGAGGAGTCCGGCGTCCTGCTCGCCGCGCACCGGGACGGCACGCCGGTCACCGACACCACCGGCGACGACTGGGAGCGCGACCGCCTGGCGCTCATCGAGGGCACGCTCGCGCTCAGCGACTTCCTGGCCGCGCGGTCCCTGCTGCTGCGCGCCGACCTGCTCCGCCCCTGGGCCCACTGGATCACGCCGGAGTGGTCGGCCCGCCGGTTCGACACCCGGTTCTTCCTCGCCGCGCTGCCGGCCGGTCAGCGCACCCGCGACGTCGGCGGCGAGGCCGACCGGGTGACCTGGCTGCCGGTCACCGAGGCGTTCCGCGGGTTCCGCGACGGGTCGCTGACGATGATGAACGCCACCGCGTCGACCCTGCGCGACCTCACCGCCCATCCGGACGTCGCCTCCGCGATGGCCGAGCCACGCCGCATCCGGCCGATCATGAGCCGTCCGGCGCTCACCGACGGGCGGCTCCAGTACGTGTACGACGGGGACGACGGACCGGCCCCACTCTCCGAGCTGGTCGAACCGTTCGAGGGACCCGACGTCGACCGGAACGGCACCACCTAGAGCAGCACCAGCGGTGGCTCGTGCGGTGAGCGCCGCCTCAGGTGTTGGGCGCGGGGGAGAGGTGCTCGTGCACGGCCAGCCAGCGGTCGCCGTCGCGGGAGAAGACGATCGTCTCCCGCTCGTGCAGCACGGCGGTGCCCGCCGTCGTCGACACGGTGGTGCGCACCCGGTGGGTGAGCACCGCGGTGTCGCCGAGCACCTGCACGGCCGTGTCGTCGGTCGCGCAATCCAGCACCCGGAACCCGTCCTCGGCGACCCAGCGGGCCCACTCCCGCCGGTACTCGGCGGTCGAGGTCAGCAGCCGGCCGGTCGTGTGGAACAGGAAGGTCGCGTCCTCGGCGAAGCAGCCGAAGTACGCCTCCAGGTCCCCGCGGCCGAAGGCCGCGACCAGCTCGGCCGCGGCCTCCCGCACCTCGTCCGCGGAGGTCACGGACGCGGCGCCATCGCCGAGATCAGCTCGTAGGCCACGTGCGCGGCCGCGATGCCGGTGATCTCGGCGTGGTCGTACGCGGGGGAGACCTCGACCAGGTCCGCGCCGACCAGGTTCGTGCCGGCGAACGACCGCAGGATCGCCAGCAGCTCGCGGCTGGTCAGGCCGCCCGCCTCCGGCGTCCCGGTGCCGGGCGCGAAGGCGGGGTCCAGCACGTCGATGTCCACCGAGACGTACACCGGCCGGTCCTCGACCCGCGCCTGGATCTTCTCGATCACCCCGCGGATGCCGAGGTCGTCGACCTCCCGCGAGTGCACGACCTGGAAGCCGAGTTCGACGTCGTCCACGAGGTCCTGCACCGAGTACAGCGGCCCCCGGATGCCCACGTGCAGGCAGCCGCTCTGGTCCAGCAGCCCCTCCTCGGACGCTCGGCGGAACGGCGTCCCGTGCGTGTAGTCGGCACCGAAGTAGGTGTCCCAGGTGTCGAGGTGGGCGTCGAAGTGGACGACGGCGATCGGTCCGTGCTGCGCGTGCAGCGCCCGCAGCAGCGGCAGCGCGATCGTGTGGTCACCGCCCACGGTCAGCAGCCGCCCCGCCCGCTCCAGCAGCGCCCGGGCGCCGGTCTCGATCTGGCCGATCGCCTCGTCGATGGAGAACGGGTTCACGCCGAGGTCGCCGGCGTCGACCACCTGCTGCAGGTTGAACGGCTCGACGTCCTGCGCGGGGTTGTAGGGCCGCAGCAGCCGCGAGGACTCCCGCACGTGCGCCGGGCCGAAGCGGGCGCCCGGCCGGTAGCTGACGCCTGCGTCGAACGGCACGCCGAGCACGGCGACGTCGACGTCGGACACCTCGTCGATCCGCGGCAGCCGGGCGAACGTCGGCGGCCCGGCGAACCGGGGGACGATCGTCGCGTCGACCTGGCCGACGCGGCCGTTGCGGGTGATGCGCTCCACGACTACTTCTCCATTCCTGCGGACGTCGGCGTCCTGCGGCCGGCCCGGTGCGTCGAGGCCCGCGGGTCGTCGGTCACCGGCGGCACCTCGCCGTCGCGCGCCGGCACCCACCGCGGCCCCTGCGGGCCGAAGACGTACCGCGGCTCCGGGAAGGCGAACAGCAGGGCCAGGTAGATGACCGCGGCCAGGCCGAGGGACACCGGCAGGCTGACGTCGATGCCGCCGGCGACGGAGGCGCTGAACGGCCCGACGATGAGCGGCGGGTAGTTGGCGAACAGCAGGCCGGCGACCGCCGCCGGGATCCAGGCCACCATGCCGCGCCAGTTGACGCCGTCGCTGAACCAGTAGAGCCCACCGGTGCGGCCCTGGTTGAAGACCTGCACGTCCTCGGCCGAGTAGTGGCCGCGCCGCACCACGTAGCCGAGCATCATGATGATCATCCAGGGCGTGGTGCAGATGACGATCGCGCCGATGAAGGCGTTCACGCTGCCCAGCAGGTCGAACGCCAGCCGCCCCACCAGGATGAAGACGAAGGCCAGCGCGCCGATGAACAGCGAGGCCTGCACCCGGCTCAGTCGTGGGAACACCGAGGAGAAGTCCAGCCCGGTGCCGTAGAGCGAGGTGACGCCGGTGGACATGCCGCCGAGGAACGCCACCACGACCAGCAGCCAGGCGTACCAGATGGGCGAGACCTGGATCAGCGCGACGACGTAGTCGACCTCGCCGGCCACCAGCGTCGCCGTCCCCACGCCGAAGAGGAACGGCACCAGGGTCGCCAGCTGGCCGAGGAAGGTCGCCGACAGCAGTTTCGGGGCCGACGTCCCGGCCGGGATGTAGCGGGACCAGTCGCCGAGGAAGGCGCCGAAGCTGATCGGGTTACCCATCACGATCAGCGCCGACAGGATGAAGGTCGGCCAGAAGCTGCCCAGCGCGTACGCGTCCGGGCCCGGGTCGTAGCCGAAGTCGAACAGCGACGCGTAGGCCACGATGCCGAGCAGCATCAGCACGGTGTTGCCGACGACCACGATCTTGTTGACCAGCAGCATGAACTGGTAGCCGTACACCACGACCACGATCACCAGCGCGCCGAGTACGGCGTAGATGACGCCGCGCAGCAGGTCGGAGTCGGCGACGCCGAACAACCGGGTCGCGGCACCGACGATGGCGTCACCGCTGACCCACACCGAGATGGAGTAGAACGCGATCGCGGTCAGCAGCGAGAGGAACGAGCCGACCACCCGACCGCGGACGCCGAAGTGCGCTCCCGACGAGACGGCGTTGTTCGTGCCGGTGCGCGGGCCGAACAGCCCCATCGGCATCAGGATGAGCGCGCCGACGACGACGCCGAGCAGGGTCGCCGCGACCGCCTGCGGCAGCGAGAGCCCGAGCAGCACCGGGAACGTGCCGAGGATGACGGTGGCGAACGTGTTCGCCCCGCCGAACTGGATGCGGAACAAGTCGAAGGGACCCGAGCTCCGCTCGGCCGCCGGGATCGTGTCGATCCCGTGCTGCTCGATCTCGGTGACCCTGGGCCGTCGCTGCTCGGCCGCCAGGCCGGCGAGTTCGGGTCCGCTCATGTGCACCTCCGGGTGGGGCGGTGGCCGCCGCCACCGTGGTGGGCAGAGGCTAGAGGCGGAGTTGTCCGACAGGCAACATCTGTTGCCCGAGCGTCGCGTACGGCATGCTGTGCCGGCGCCCGAGCGAAGGGGGACGACGTGGCCGGAGAGCTCCGGCGGCCGGCTCGGCCGCACGAGCCCGCAGCGGCGCTCATCGGAGCGCGGCTGCGCGCCGCCCGGCAGACCGCCGGGCTGACCCTGGCCGCGGTCGCCGAGCAGGCCGGCCTCACCAAGGGCTTCCTCAGCCGGCTCGAGCGCGACGAGGTGTCGCCGTCCGTCGCCTCGCTCGTGACGGTCTGCGGCGTGCTCGGCATCGGCGTCGGCCAGCTGTTCGAGCCCCCGGAGACCTCGCTGGTGCGCGCCGGCGAGGCCCCGCCGATCAACTTCGGCGGCGCCGGTCTCCACGAGCAGCTGCTGACCGCGGGCACCCAGCGCCAGCTGCAGGTCATCCGCTCGGTCGTCGACCCGGGCGGCGGCGGAGGCCCCGAGCTGTACTCCCTGGCCTGCGACGTCGAGTTCGTCTACGTCGTCGCCGGCGAGCTGCGGCTGACGCTGCCCGGCGAGACGGTCGACCTCGCCGCCGGTGACGCGTTCACCATGCCCGGCGCCACCCCGCACACCTGGTTCAACCCGTCGGCCACCTGCCCGGCCGAGGTGCTGTGGGCGCTCACCCCGGCCCCGTGACCGGCCCCCGACCCGCCACCGATCCCCGGGAGTCCACCGTGCGCACCCCCTCGCCCGTCCGGAACGTCGTCGACCTCTCCCACCCGCTGGACGACGACACCCCCGTCTACCCCGGCGACCCCGTCGCCCGGTTCACCCCGGCGACCACCATCGACGAGCACGGCTACAACGTGCTGCACGTGCGCATGGGCTCGCAGACCGGCACCCACGTCGACGCCCCGTACCACTTCCTGGCCGACGGTCCCCGCATCGACGAGCTGCCGCTCGAGCTGTTCCTGGCTCCCGCGGTCATCGCCGACGTCCGCGGCAGGGCGCCGCACGCTGCCCTCACCTGGGCCGACCTCCGGCCCGTGGCGGACCGGCTGGCGCCGGGCCGCATGCTCCTGCTCCACACCGGGTGGGACGCGCACTGGGGCACCGAAGCCTACTTCGACCACCCGTTCCTGGACGGCGACGCGGCCGAGCGGGTCGTCGCGGCCGGCGTCCGCACGATCGGGCTGGACGCGTTGAGCCTGGACGAGACCGTCCTCGACGGGGAGCCGGCGGGCGGGTTCGCCGCCCACCACGCCGTCCTCGGCGCCGGCGGCGTCATCGTGGAGAACCTGCGCGGCCTGGCCGCCGTCCGCTCGGCCGAGCCGGTGGTCAGCGTGCTGCCGCTGCGGCTGGTGGGCGCCGACGGGGCGCCGGTCCGGGCGGTCGCCTTCGAGGTCGGGTGACCCCGGTCAGGGACGCAGTGGCCCGCCACGCCCCACGGTGACCAGCTGCCCGGTGGTCGCTCCGGCCGCAGGGCTGCACAGGTAGGACACCGCGGCGGCGACGCCGGAGGCGTCGGCCGGGGAGGCGGGGTCGACGACCACCTGGTTGACCGTGACGCCGTCCGGGCCGAGGTCCCGGGCCAGCGTCTTGGTGAGCGCCACCAGGGCGCCGTGGACGGCGGCCGCGGCGGTCCCGTCCGCGCGGTCGGCGGGGAACCAGCCGGCGCCGACGAGCACCAGGCGCCCGGACGGCGACCGGCGCAGCGCCGGCGCCGCGGCCCGGACGGCGCGGAAGGCCGGGGTCAGCTCGCCCATCACCGAGGCGGACCACCGGCCGGCGTCCGCGCCGACGAACGGCGCCGGCGGCGGGACGGCGACGACGTGCACGAGCGCGTCCAGCCGCTCGCCGAGATCGTCGGCCAAGGCCAAGCCGTCGACGGCGAGCCGGCCGGCCAGGGCGCGCTGCAGCCCCGGGTCGGCGCCGGACACCAGGGCGGTGCGGCCGGCCATCAGATCGTCGCCCCGGCGTTCGGCGAGACGACCTGCCCGCTGACCGCCGTCCCCACCTCGAGCAGGAACAGCGCCGCGGCCGCGATCTCGTCGGGGCGGACCAGCCGCTGCACCGGCAGGGTGCCCAGGAACTCCGCGGCCCGCCACGGGGAGGACTCCTCGAGCATCGGGGTGTCCGCCGCGCCCGGTGCCACGCTGTTCACGCTCACCCCGCTGCCGGCCACCTCGGTGGCCAGCGCCCGGGTCAGGCCCACGATCGCCCCCTTGCTCGCCGCGTAGTGCGCATCGCCCTCGCTGCCCCCGACGCCGAGGTCGGAGGAGATGGTGACCACGCCGCCGCGGCCGCGGGCGACCATCCCGGGGAGCACGGCGGCGCACACGGTCGCCGTCCCGGACAGGTTGACACCGAGCATCCGCTCCCAGCGTGCGTCGTCGATCTCCTCGATCGGCGCCATCTCGTAGATGCCTGCCGCGGTGACCAGCTCGTCCACCGGGCCGAGCTCGCGCTCGACGCGCGCGACGGCGCCGGCCACCGCCGCGGCGTCGGTCACGTCGACCTCCACCGAGAAGTCGACGCCGTCGCAGGTGCGCAGGTCCAGGCCGGCCACGCGCCGTCCGTTCGCCCGCAGCGCCTCGGCGACCGCCGCGCCCAGCCCGCGGGCCGCCCCGGTGACCACCGCGACGGGGGGACCCGCCACACCCGGGCTCCACGGGGCACCGGCGCGGGACGGCGACGCCTGCGAGGGGCGTGCGGATGCGGTCACGGTGCGGCTCCTCGGGTGGGTGGGCACGCCGAACGGTAGGCCCCGTCCGTCCGTCGCCGGCCACCGCACCTCTGCTGCCGACGGCGCCGCCGGGGTGAGCCCTGATGGCCACCCCGGTGGTCGCGGTGCAGGATCGGCAGCCGTGGCCCACGTGTACCTGAGCCGGGAGCTGACCCCCGGTGCGATGGCGGCGGCCCGCGCACTCGACCTGCCCGTGGTCGTGCACGACGACCTCCACCGGCCCCCGTCCCGGGAGCAGTTGCTGGACGCCGTCCGCGGCGCCGCTGCGCTGATCACGCTGCTCACCGACCGGGTGGACGCCGAGCTGCTCGACGCCGCGGGCCCGCAGCTGCGGATCGTGGCCAACTGCGCCGTCGGGTTCGACAACGTCGACCTCGGCGCGGCGGCCGCGCGGGGCGTCGCCGTCACCAACACCCCCGGGGTGCTCGACGAGGCGACCGCCGACGTCGCCTTCGGGCTGGTCCTCGCCGCGTCGCGACGGCTGGTCGAGGCCGATCGCCTGGTCCGCAGCGGTGCGGACTGGGTCTGGGGGCCGCAGCTGCTGGTCGGCCTCGACGTGAGCGCCGGCGCGACCCTGGGCATCGTCGGCCTGGGCCGCGTCGGCACCGCTGTGGCCCGGCGGGCCGCGGCGTTCGGCATGCGCATCCTCGCCACCGGCAGCCGCGCGTCCGGCGACGAGGCCCGCGCGCTCGGGGTCGAGCCGGCCGAGCTGCCACGGCTGCTGGCCGAGAGCGACGTCGTCACCCTGCACTGCCCGCTGACCCCGGAGACCCACCACCTCATCGGCGCGGCCGAGCTGACCGCCATGAAGCCCACCGCCATCCTGGTCAACACCGCCCGCGGCCCGGTCGTCGACGAGGCGGCGCTGGTCGACGCGCTGCGCACCAGGGGCATCGCCGGGGCGGGGCTCGACGTCTACGAGCACGAGCCCCGCGTGCACCCGGGGCTGCGGGAACTGGACAACGTCGTCCTGCTGCCGCACGTCGCCAGCGCGGGCCGGGCCACCCGCGACGCGATGGGCCGGCTCGCCGTCGCCAACGTCCGCGCGGTGCTGGGCGGCGAGCCGCCGCTCACGCCGGTCGGGCGCTGAGGCCGACGGCTGGTCGCGGTGTCACGGTCAGGCGTCGACGTCCTCGTGGGTGTTCACCCCGGGGATGCGCCGCACCGAGCCCCAGCCGAACCGCGCCCACACCACCAGTAGCGCGGCCCCGACGAGCGACCCCAGGGAGTCGCGCACCAGGTCGCCGTTGGTGTCGTCGTTGTCGATCGAGAGGTCCGTGCCCAGCCACGCGTCGGAGCGCCACTCGTAGACCTCCCACAGCGCGCCGAGCGAGATGCCCAGCGCCGCGGTGACGACGGCGATGCCCACGTAGTGCGGCAGGTGCGTCTCGTCGCGGGGGTCGGGCACCACCTCAGCCCGCGCCAGCGCGATGTAGACCACCGGCGCGGTGAGCATCGGCAGCGTGAAGTGCACGAGGTCGTCGAAGCGCACCCACTCGTCGTACAGGCCGAGCACCTCGCCGAACCCCTGCAGCGCCATCGCCACGGTCAGCGACAGGTCGTAGGGCCGCGGCAGGTTCAGCAGCCGCGCGACGACGGTGATGGCCCCGAAGAAGGCGAGCAGCGCCGCCGCACCCCAGTCGCCGGCCACCGCGTACGCGACAGCCCCGCCCAGGATGGCCAGCCGCAGGACGTCGATGCCGTCCCGGATCACCGGCGTCCAGTCGCCCAGCAGCAGGGTGCGCGTGTCCACCTGCGTGAGCTACCACGAGGGGACGAGAAGAACCGTTCGGGCGGCCTCGGCACCGGGCGGGCCACCCGGCCAGGGTGGGACGGGCGCGTCGGTCACCCGCCGGACTGGGCACGGCAGCGCATCGCCGTCGGTCACGCTGCCGCTCGGCCGGGCCGGGACACCCCGGACACCACACGCGTCACAGCCGACCTGCACCTTTGGCCGGGGTCCCGCGAACCGTCGGAATTCGCTCGTACGCTCGCCCAAACCCTCCACGGAAGGACATGGTGTGGGCAAGCACCTGCTCGATGAGACGGCCGAGTTCAAGATGCCTCAGCTGGGGCGGCACGCCGCTCCGGAGACGGCCGAGCTCGAGGCCACCCAGCGGTTCGACGCGGGTCTGCAGCGACCGCGCCCCGTCGTCCCCAACCCCCAGCTCGGCAAGGACGCCGACGACCGCTGAGCGCGACGCCGGGAGCCCACCCGCGGGCTCCCGGCGTGCGATGCCCTCAGGCGGTGCCCTCCGACGTGATCAGATCGGTGACCTCCTGCGGGGGCGTCGAGCAGTCGTCGCCCGAGGGCTCCTGCTCGGAGGCCAGCCCCTCGACGCCGGCGTCCTCGACGGGGGTGAAGCCCAGCCGGTCGAGGTGGCGGGGGACCCGCGCCTGCGCGTTCAGCACGTGCGAGCGGGACAGCCAGCCCATGCCGTCCTCGACCTCGAAGTCCATGCCGCCACCGGGCGCCCGCTGGACGTGCCCCGGCGAGGGCAGCAGACCGACCAGCATCACCGCCTCCTCGGCCGACAGCTCGGCGGGCGGGGAGTCGAAGTAGTACCAGCCGGCCGCGCAGACCCCGTAGATCGTCGGGCCGAACTGCGCGTAGTTGACGTACAACTCGAGCATGCGCCGGTCGTCGACGAACGCCGCGAGCTCCGCCGACAGCGCCGCCTCCAGCCCCTTGCGCCAGGCGCTGAGCTCCTGGTTCAGGAACAGGTTCTTCGCCACCTGCTGCGGGATCGTCGACCCCGACGGGTCCTCCGCGCCGGACAGGTGCGCCGTTGCGCGGGCCCACAGCGCGTCCCACTCGAAGGCGCCGTCGCGGTAGGGGAGCTGGGCGTCCTCGTGCGCGATCACCGCGGCGAGGAAGTTCCGCGACACGTGCTCGACCGGCACCGACTGCTGGATCGAGCCCTCGGGGTTGGCCGCCATGAACGCCGTCGTCGGCGGGTCCACCCAGCGCAGCGAGAGCACGACCAGCGCCTGGACGACGCCGAGCACCGCGAGCACCCGGACGATGCGGCGGACCAGCCCGCGCCGGCGCCGCGGCGCACGCAGGCGACGACGGCGACCGCGCTCGGGGCCGGCCGGCGGGGCCGGGCGCGCGGACGGCGGGAAGGGCCCCCGCGGCGGCGGGGGGAACGGGCCCCGCGGCGGCGGTAACGAGCCCTGCGGTGGCGGGAACGGCCCCTGCGGCGGCGGGTACGAGCCCCCGGGCGGCGCCGACGGCCACGGGGCCTGGGGTGCCTCCCCGGGCCACGTGCGCGGCGGCGGCGGACCACCGGCGGACGGCGGCCCGGCGTACCAGTCGTTGCCCTGGGGCGGCGGCTGGTCGAACCGCGGCCGGCGGGCCGGCTCCTGCTGCGGCAGCGGCTCGGTGGGCCGACGGCGGAGCCAGCGGGTGGAGCGGGAGTCGGGCGGGACGGAGGCCACGAGGCGGTGCTCCTCAGGTCGGCGTCGAGAATCGATGGTACGGCGGCCGGCCGGTCGGACCGGCTACCGAACGCCGACCGGCTCCCGCTCGGCCGGGACCAGTGCCTCCTCGACCGGGACCGGTGGCTCCTCGGCCGCGACCGGCGGGAACAGCTCCCACACCAGGAACGCCGCCGCGGCGAGCACCAGCAGCGACACCCACGGGTCCCCGGCCACCACGTCGAACAGCGGCTGCAGCACCGACTCGCCCCCGGTGAGCGCCGCGACTCCGGAGGCCCCCGCCACGACCACGCCGACGACCGCCACGACCACCCGCACCCCCGGGTAGGCCCGCGACCGGCTCACCAGCACGACCAGCGGCAGGAGGACCGCCACCGCCGCCAGGAGGGCGAGCCCGGTGCCGAGCAGATCCGTCGCCACCGCCGCGCCCTGCAGCACCCCGAACAGCCCGGCGAGCCACCCGGAGCCGTGCCGCGCCAGCGGCCGCACCGCGTGCACCGCCGCCACCACGGTCGCCGCCGCCACCAGCACCTCCAGCGCCGCCGCCGGCACCCCGCCCGACAACACGACCCCGAGCGCGAAGCCCCCGAAGCACGCGGCGACGAGCAGCCCGGCGCGGGTCAGCGTGCCGCGCAGCGACGGCTGCTCCCGCCACCGCTGGCCGACGGCGGCCAGCGGCGCGGGCAGCAGCAGCACCGCCAGGATCACCAGGTGATCCGCGCTGAGGAGCGACATCAGCACGACGCACCGGCCGCGGGGGACCGCCGCTGCGCGGAGGGGCTGGGGCTCACCCGGCCGACGATGGCGAGGCCGGATGCGACCGGCCTGGACGGCACCTGTGCATCCGGTGTGAACGCCGGGTCGCATCCGGTGTGCTCGCCGGGTCAGAGGTAGCCGCCGGGCTCCTCCCGGTGCGCCGGGTCCTGCGCCCGGTCCTCCCGCACGGCGTACAGCTCCGCCAGCGTCATCGGCCCCTCCGGCGCGGTGGCCCCGCTGCCGAGCCACCGGCGCGCCTCGGCGGCCGTCAGCGGCTCGAACGCGACCTGGCTCAGGCACCGGCCCGGGCGGGTGATCGCCGGGTGCAGGCGGCCGACGTCCTCGTTGGTGGTGAGCAGCACGAGCACCCGCAGCCCGTGGCCGAGGATGCCGTCGCACAGGTTGAGCAGCCGGCCCAGCGAGGCGCCGGCGCGCAGCTTCGCGTCCGAGCGCAGGTACTCGTCGCAGTCCTCGGCGATCACCAGGCGCCACTTCCCGTCGTCCCGGTCCGCGCTGGCCCCGGCCACGTCCAGCAGGTACTGCGGGCCGTCGAACAGCCGCTCCGGGTCCATGACGTAGTGCGTCTGGCACCACCCCGCCCACGCCCGCCCGAGCGCGCGGGCCGCCGTCGTCTTCCCGGTGCCCGGCGCGCCGTGCCAGAGCAGCAGCCGGCCGGCCCGGGTGGCGGGCGAGCGCAGGGCCACGAGGCCGTCGAGCGCGGCCGCCGTCCGGGCGGTGTAGTTGCCCGCCACCTCCTCCCACGCCGGCGCCTCGACCCGGCGGGTGGTCATCGAGCCCTCGCCGTCCCGCTCGGCCCAGAAGCGCATGCGCACCGAGCCCTCGGGCAGGGTGGCGGCACGCCGGGCGCCGTCCGCGAGCAGCGCCACCGCCGCCTCGACCTCGGCGCGCTCCCGGCCGACGACGTCGATCTCGGTGACCTGCCCGCCCCCGTCGATGCGGGCGAGCACCCCGCCCCAGGCGGCGACGACCGTGCGCTGGTCGCCCAGCTGCTGGTCCAGCCGGATCTCCGCGCCCTCGGGCAGCAGTGCCGGCGGGTCGGCCACCGCGCCGGCGACCTCCGCGTCGCGGGCGTACCGCATGCCCTCCCACTGGGCGCGCACGAGCAGGCCGGTGCCCACCTCGCTGAGGTAGCTCAGCCAGTAGTGCGCGTCCAGCCCGTCGTCCCCCATGGCGGCCACGCTACGGCGGAGGACCGACGGTTCCGGCCCGGGCGGCGGTGCTCAGAGGGCCGGCGGTGCGCCGCGCAGCCGGACGACGGCGGCGCGGTGGTTGCGGCGGCCGACCGCGCGCCACGCGGTCCGGACGGCGGGCGGGAGGGCGGCGAGCACGCGGGCGCGGTCGATGGCCGAGGCGTCCTCGAGCACGAGGCCCAGCACCAGCATCTGCTCGCGGCCCGGGAGGGTCGACCCCGACGCGCGGATCACGGCGGCCCACTCCCCGGCCGGCAGGTGGGCGGCGAGCAGCGGCAGCACGTCGGCCTCCTCCGCCGCGGTGGACTCCGCCAGGGCGTCGGCGACGAGCCCGCAGGCGCGGACGAAGGCGTCGCGCGCGGGGCCCGTGCCGGCCACGGCCCACTGCCGGGCCGCGGTCGAGAGGTCGCGGAGCCGGGAGTCCAGCGGGGAGGTCCGGTCCGCCCAGGCGAGCAGGTGCCGCCGGGCGCCGTCCACCTCCGCGGCCGGCAGCGACCGGAGCAGCGCGGGCCACAGCCGCTCCCGCTCGACCGCGTGGTGGGCGATCAGCACCCGCGCGACCAGGTCGGCGTGCGCGGTGAGCTCGGTCGTGCGGCCGGCGGCGACGGTGGTTCCCCACGACGCGAGCTCGGCCAGCAGCCGGAGCTCCCGGTGCACGGCCCGGTGCAGCACCCGCTGGTAGGCGGTCGCGGCGCCGCCCGGCGCGGGCGGAGGAGGAGAGGAGGGGACGGGAGTCGGGCACTCGGGGCGGGGGAGGACCGCGGCGGTCATGGCACCTCGTCGGGAGTCGGCTGGAGCTGGGGTCGACGCTAGGGACGGGGACGTCCCGGCCGACAGGGGCGGACGTCCCGGTCCGGACGGGACCGTTTCGTGGAACGGGGCGCCGGGACGGCGACGCACCGGCGCCCGGGCGGAGGCCCGGGCGCCGGTGGTCAGCGGGATCAGGGGGTGCGGGACAGCCAGCCGGCGGCGGCCATGCCCAGCCCGAACAGGACCGAGCCCGGGATGAAGCCGTAGCCCTCCGCCGGCAGCACCGGCACCAGCAGCGCGCCCACCGTCATGCAGGCCAGTGCGGTGCTCACCACCGGCGGCAGCAGCCGGCGGCGCAGCGCCACGGCCGCCACCAGCACCGGACCGAGCAGCGCGGCGATCGCGGTGACGATGCCGAACCCGACGGTCGCCTCCTCGAAGGCGTGGTAGCCCTCGTGGCCCAGCAGTGGTCGCACGTACGCCTCGGCCACCGAGCTCACGGGCATGAGCACCATCCCCACCCACGTCACACCCAGACCGGCGAGCGCCGTCCGGGACCCGCGGAATCGGCGGGCGAGCACGCCGAGCCCGGCGGCGATGAACAGGGCCCCGACGGCGAACGTCAGGTGCGACAGCACCCAGGTCGAAGCCTCGGGTGCGGTCTCGTCGTGGGTCAGCGGGTGCAGCGCGTTGCCGACGGCGAACAGCACGCCGCCGGCGACCAGGCTCATCGCCTTCAGCGCGTCGCCCGGGCGGTGGTCGCGGAGCTCGGGGGAGGAGGTCGGAGCGGGCAGGGGCGGTGCGGTGGTCATGGCGGTCCTCGGACTCGGGGTGCGTCGGGTCGGGCGACCCGGTCGGCACCGACGTTCGCGCCCCCCACTTGCCATGCGCTGACGGCCGACTTGTCGTCCCGGCGACAAGTGGCCCGCAAGTGCACCCGCGCAGGGTCGGCGCCGACCCCCACCACAGGAGGAGCCCGGCATGACCACCCCGCCCGTCCCCGTCACCCCGCGCACCGAGGGCGACCCCCGCCCCGACACCCTCGGCATGCGCCTGGCCCACCGCGCGATGCTCCGCGACGTCCGCCGCCTCACCGACCTGCTCCAGCAGGTCGCCGCCGGCCGCACCGCCGTCGAGGCGAAGCGGGCGGCCGGCATCGCCGGCTACGTCGGCGACTACTGCGACTCCGTGCACCACCACCACTCGGCCGAGGACGACGCCCTGTGGCCGGTCCTCGCCGCCTCCGCCGGCCCGTCCGTCGACCTCGCCGAGCTCAGCGACGACCACGCAGCACTCGACCCGCTGCTCGACCGCATCCGCGCCGGCGCGGCCGCCTTCGCGGCCCGCCCGGCCGACGAGGACGCCGTCACCGCGCTCGCCGTCGACCTCGCCGAGCTGCGCGACACCCTCGAGGAGCACATCGCCGACGAGGAGGCCTCCGTGCTCCCGGCCATCGAGCAGCACGTGTCGGTCGGCGACTGGGCCGCCGTCGAGGCCCGCATCCGGAAGCGGGCGAAGCTCTCCTTCGAGGTGCCGCGGGTCGTCGACGTCGTCACGCCCGAGGAGCGCGCCACCCTGGTCGCCGAGGGCGGGCTCGCCGTCCGGCTGATGCTCGCGCTGCTCGTGCCGCCGTTCCGCCGCCGGGAGCGCCGGGTGTTCGGCGGGTGAGTCAGAGGCCGACGGCGGCGAGCTCGGCCGCGAGCCGCCGCCGCACCTCGGCCGCCCCCGCGCGGTGCGCCGCGGCGCCGGCCGCGTCGCCCACCAGCTCGGCGACGGCGGCCAGCGCGTCATCCACCGGGCCGAGCACGAGGGTGCCCGAGTCGAGCCCGGCGACCCGGCCCGCCCAGGGCAGCAGCTCCTCGCGGGCGGCGACGGCGACCTCGACGTCACCGAGCCGGACGGCGGCGTGCGCGCGCAGCGTCGTCGTCACCAGCCAGTAGTAGTCGCGCGCGACCGGGCGGCGGACCGCCCACACCTCCCGTGCGTCGCCCTCGCGCCCGGCGTCCAGGAACGCGAGGACGACGGCGTCGCCGAGCGCCCCGGGCATGGCGGTGTCCAGCCACTCCATGTCCGCCACCGACGGCGTGAGGTCGCCGCGGGCGAAGCCGGCCACGAACCGGCCGATCAGCGCCATGAGCCCGCCGTTGGTCTGCCCCGTCTCGGCGAGCCGGGTCGCGATCTGCTCATAGCGCGCCCGGCCCTCGTCCACCCGCCCCGCGAGGACGAGCAGCGCGCCGGCGTGCACGCCCAGCGCCCCCAGCACGTGCCCCAGCTGGCCGCTGCCCGACAGCGCCACCGCGCGGTCGCCGTGCCGCCGGGCGAGCGCGAGGTCGGTGCGCGCCGACGCGGCGAGGAACAGCAGCCAGTGGGCGACCGCCTGGTGGTCGGGGGCGCCGGCCGCGGTCGCGGCGGCGAGCAGCTCCCCGGCCAGCTCCTCCCGCCGGCCGGCGAGGTCGGGGCCCAGCGCCGCGTACGCCCGCGCGTTCAGCGCCAGGCAGAGCAGCCGCGGCTGGTCGGGCACCCGCCGGGCCAGCGCCAGCGCCTCGGCGCTCGCCCGCTCGGCCCGCACGCCGTCGACGCCCTCCACCTCGCGGAAGAGCGCGACGAACAGCCGGGCGCGCACGTCGTCGGGGAGGTCCTCGCCCGCGGGGGTCTCCAGCAGCTGCCGCAGCGGGTCCAGCAGCTCGGGGTCCTGGGCGCCGTCGTCGCGGACGGTCCACACCAGCGGCGCATCCCAGGCGGCGAGCGCGGCGACGTGCAGGTCGCGGCGGTCCAGCCGGGCGGCGGCCCGCACCGCCAGCCGCTGCTGCTCCCGGGCCACGACGGCGTTGCCGGCCCGCGCGTGCGCCGGGATCGACGGCAGCAGCAGCGCGAGCAGCGCCTCGTCGCCGCCCGGCCGCGGCCCCGCCAGCTCGAGCAGCCGCAGCGCGGTCGCCCACTGGCGCGCGGCGTCGGCGTGCGCACCGAGCTGCTCGGCCTCCCGCGCGGCCGCGACCACGTACGGGACGGCGGCGGCCGCGGTCGAGGGCCCGGCCGCGGCGACGGCGTGGTGGGCCAGCGCCGTCGCGTCGGCGTCCCGCGCCTCGAGCGCGGCGAGCGCCGCGGCGTGCACGCGGGCGCGGCGCATGAGCGGCAGGTCCTCGTACAGGGTGTCGCGCACCAGCGCGTGGCTGAACCGCACCTGCCCCGGTGCGGGCTCGACCAGCAGCCCGGCGAGCACGGCGGTCTCCAGCGCGTCGAGCAGCTCGTCGGGGTCGTGCCCGGTGACCGCCGCCAGCAGGTCGACGTCGGTCTCGCGGCCGAGCACCGCCGCCTGGCGCAGCGCCGTCACCGCCGGGCCGGGCAGCCGGTCCACCCGCCGGCGCAGCACCTCCCGCACGCCCACCGGCACGCCGGCCCGCGCCGCGGCCGCCCCCTCGGAGACGATCAGCCGGGTCAGCTCCCGGACGAACAGCGGGTTGCCCCCGGTGCGCTCGCGCAGCAGCGCGACGACGTCCTCACCCGGGTGCTCCAGCCCGTTGTCGCGGGCGAGGACGGCGACCCCGGCCGCGTCGAGCCCGCCCAGCGCCAGGTGCGCCGCGGTCGCGGTGGCCAGCGCGGCCCGGGTCGCGGCCAGCGCCTCGTCGTCCTCGGTCGAGCGGTAGGTGGCCAGCACCAGCACCGGCTGCCCGGCGAGCCGGCCGACCACCTGGCGCAGCAGCTGCAGGGTGAGGTCGTCGGCGCGGTGGACGTCGTCGAGGACGACCAGCAGCGGCTGCCCGCCGGCCGCGGCGGCCAGCTGGTCGGCCACCGACCGGGAGAGCCAGAACGGGTTGCCGTCCTCGGGCAGCGCCGCGTCGTCCAGCTCGCCCACGACCTCGCTCCACGGCCAGGCGGGCGGCGCGCCCTCCACCTCGGGGCAGCGGCCCCAGGCGGTGCGCCAGCCCCGCCGGCGCAGCTCGCCGGCCGCCGCCTCCACCAGGGTGGTCTTGCCCGCGCCGGCCTCGCCGCCGATCCAGACCACCCGCGTCCCGCGGCGCGCTTCGTCGGCCGCGGCCAGCAGCCGGCCGAGCTCGGCGGTGCGGCCGACCGACGGGGGAGCGGGCTCCGGGGCCGGCGGCGCGACCGGGACGGCGGGCCCGACCGCGGGCGGTGCGACCGGGACGGCGGGCACGACCGCGGGCGGCGCCTCCAGCACGGGGTCCTGGGCGAGCACCGCCGCCTCCAGCTCGCGCAGCTCCCGGCCGGGATCCACCCCCAGCTCGTCGGCGAGGTGCTCACGGGCCCGGCGCAGCACGCCGAGCGCGTCGCCCTGCCGGCCGCCGCGGTAGAGCGCCAGGGCGAGCAGCCGCACGGCCCGCTCGCGGCCGGGGTGGTCGTGCACCAGCCGGTCGAGTTCCGGGACGACGGCGGCGGCGCGACCGAGGTCCAGGTCGGCCTCGGCGCGGGCCTCCAGCGCGGTCAGCCGCAGCTCGTCGAGGCAGGTGACCTCCGGCGCCGCCCACGCGGTGTCGGCGACCTCGGCGTAGGCCGGCCCGCGCCAGCAGGCCAGCGCCCGCTCGAGCAGCTCCCGGCGGCCGGCGGGGTCCGGCTCGCCCTGCGCCCGGGCGACCAGGTCGGCGAAGCGCCAGGCGTCGACCGCATCCCGCGGCAGGTGCAGCGCGTAGCCGGGGGCCCGGCTGACCAGCACGGTCGCCTCGGCGCGGGTCCGGCGGGCCGGTTCCAGCGCGCGGCGCAGGTGCGAGACGTGCACCTGCAGCGAGGCCAGCGCCTTCGGCGGCGGTTCGCCGTCCCACAGATCGTCGACGATCCGGTCGGTGGAGACGACGTGCCCGCCGGCGACCGCCAGCCGGGCCAGCACCGAGCGCTGCCGCGGCCCGCCCAGCGCCGCCGGCGCGCCGGCCACCGCCGCCCGCAGCGGGCCCAGGAACGACAGCTCGACAGGGAGCGCGTCGGGGTGCGGCGAGGCCATGGCGGGGCGAACGTAGCCGATGCGCGGCCGGGCGCCCCGCACTTTCTGCGAGTCTGGGCGCGTGCCGCCCGTCCGCAGCTCCGGCGTCCTGCTGTTCCGCCGCGGCGGGAACGGCGTCGAGGTGCTGCTCGGCCACATGGGCGGCCCGTTCTGGGCGCGCAAGGACGACGGCGCCTGGTCGATCCCCAAGGGCGAGCACGACCCGGACGAGGACGGCGAGGCCGCGGCGCGCCGCGAGTTCGCCGAGGAGCTCGGCCGGCCGGTGCCCGCCGCGGCGCTGCACCCGCTGGGCGAGGTGCGGGGCCGCAAGCTGCTCACCGTCTGGGCGGCCGAGGGCGACCTCGACGCGACGGCGATCACCAGCGGCACCTTCCCGCTGGAGTGGCCGCCGCGGTCGGGGCGCGTCCAGGGGTTCCCCGAGATCGACCGGGCCGCGTGGTTCGACCTCGCCACCGCGCGGGCGAAGATCGTGCAGGCCCAGCTGCCCTTCCTCGACCGGCTGGCCGCACACGTCGCCGGCTGACCACTGCGAGGGGGATCACCCCGGCCGGTGTCTCAAGGTGGGACCACGCGGTTCCGATGTACGACGGGTGAGCCGTTCCCGAGCGCCCGAGGTGGCGACGCTGCGCGTCATGGCGCAGACGCTCGCCATCTTCTACGGGTTCGGCGGCGCGGCCGGGCTGCTCATCACCGCCGGGGCCGGGCCGGGTGCGCACCGCCCGGTCCTGCTCGCCCTGGCGCTCACCGCGCTGGCCGCGGCGGTCGTCGTCGGGCGCTGGGGTGCCCGGTGGCCGCGCCCGGCCTTCGACGTCGTCGTGGGTGCGGCGACCGTGCTCATCTCGATCGGCGTGCTGGTCAGCCCCGACCCCGCCACGGCGCTGGCGTCCGCCGCGCTCTTCGCCTTCGTGGTCGTCGACGCGCACCTGTTCTTCACCGGCCGCCGGGCGTGGGTGCACCTGGCGCTCGCCGTCGGCGCCGTCACCGCGGCGCTGCACGCCTCCGGTCAGGTGCCGCCGGCCACGGCGCTGGGCCTGGACGCGGTCCTGGTCGGCCTCGGCGTCGTCATCCGCCGGCTGGTCATCCGGGCCTCCGGCGCCAGCCGCGACCCGCTGACCGGGCTGCGCAACCGCCGTGGTTTCGACGAGGCGCTCGACGAGCTGCTGTCGGAGGCGGCCCGCACCCGCGAGCCGCTGTCGGCCGCGCTCCTCGACGTCGACCACTTCAAGCTGGTCAACGACACCTACGGCCACGAGGCCGGCGACCGGGTGCTGTGCCGGGTCGCCGACGTCTGGCAGACCGAGCTGCCGGCCGGTGCGGTGCTCGCCCGGCACGGCGGCGACGAGTTCTCGCTGCTGCTGCCCGGGACGCGCGGCCCCGACGCGCTCGCCCTCGTCCGCCGCATCTGCGCCCTGCACGCGGACGTCCCGCTCTCCTGCGGCGTCACCCAGCACGCGACCGGCGACAGCGCCTCGCAGCTGATGCGCGGCGCCGACCGCGCGCTCTACGACGCCAAGCTCCTCGGCCGCGGCCGGGCGGAGCTCTTCCCCGGTCCCGCCGTCCGCCCCGACGGCGCGCTGCCCGGCGTGCGGCCGCCTCGCGGCTGAGAAACTGCAGGTCACCGCCCCGTCACCCGGGAGTTCCCCAACCGGGTCACCCAGCAGGTCGGATGCATCGCAGTCCGTGACGGCGCGCACGGTCGTGATCGCGGCGAGACAGAGCATGGCCTGCGGCACCCGGCTCCCTGGCAGGTTCGCCCGCATTCCACGGGGAGTCGATCGAGGGAGAACAGGGATGCGGTACTTCAAGGCGGCGGCGGGTGCAGCCGCGGCCATGGCGCTGGTCGTCGTGTCACCGGCGGCGGCCGGCGCGGACGACGGCAAGGGGCACGCCCCGGGTGGGGACGTCACCACCGTCGTCGGAGGGCTCGACGGACCACGGCAGCTCAGCGAGTACAAGGGGCGCCGGCTGATCGTCGCCGAGGCCGACACGGGGGAGGTGACCTGGATCGACCCGCGCGGGGGGCGGTCGCAGACCATCCTGTCCGGCCTGGGCAACGCCCAGGGCGTCGACTACGTGCGCGGCCTGATCTACGTCGCCGTCGGCGAATCCTTCGGGCCGCCCCCGGCGGAGGGGCCCGTGCCGCCGAGCCAGCAGCTGGTCGAGGCGACGCCGGGCGGGGAGATCCTGCGCACCTGGGACCTCCTGGCCTACGAGCTGGAGAACAACCCCGACGGCCAGCAGCAGTTCGTCGACGGCGAGCCGTTCGAGACGCTGTCCAACCCGTTCTCGGTGCTCGCCCAGCCGCACCGGATCCTCGTCTCCGACGCAGGTGCGAACGCAGTCCTCTCCATCGACCGCAAGACCGGGGAGATCAGCACCTTCTTCATCCCGCCGGTGATCACCGACGTCGAGGGCTGCGCGGAGGCGTTCAACAACCCGGGCACGGTCGGCTGCGACCCGGTGCCCACGGAGATCACCGAGGGGCCGGACGGGAAGATCTACGTCGGCACGCTGGGCGCGGAGGTGCCCGGCGCGGCGCGGGTGTACGTGCTCGACCAGCACGGCACGCAGGTCGGCGTCATCGACGGCCTGACCGGCGTCACCGGGGTGGCGGTGGACCACAAGGGCACGGTCTACGTCTCCAACGTGCTCGAGGGCGCGCCGATGGGCGAGGGCCCGCCGCCGGCGGACTTCGACCCGTCGACGGTCGGCGAGCTGACCCGGATCGAGCGGGACGGCGACCGGGCCACCGCGCAGGTGACCATGCCGACCGGCCTGGAGTTCGAGGGCCGCGACCTCTACGCCTCGGCGTGGAGCATCGCCGCATTCCTCGGCATGCCGTCGGCCGGGGAGATCCAGAAGGTCGGGCCGGGCGCCTTCACCCCGGCGCCCTGATTCGCCGGTAGGGCCGTCGAGGGCGGTCGGGGACGTTCCCCGGCCGCCCTCGTGGTCCGCCGGGGCGGGTTCAGGGCAGCCCGGCGTGCGGGACGGCGACCTCCGTGGCCACCAGCACCGCCTCGCGCACCGGCGCCCGCGCGTGCTCGTAGAAGTCCGGCGCGCAGCACAGCAGCAGCGTGCGGCCGTCGTCGCCACCGAGCGCGCAGGCGTAGGTGCCCAGGCCGTCCGGCGCGGCGATCTCCTCGACCACCTGCCCGCCCGGCGCGACCCGCAGCACCCGCGAGCCGAAGCCGTCGGCCACCCACACGTGCCCCTCGGCGTCGAGGTTGCACCCGTCCGGGGCGACGACGACCTGGCCGAGCAGCTCCTCGACCGAGCCGCCCACCGGCTCGGGACCGAACTCCGCCCACGTGCGCCGCGGGCCGAGCGAGCCGTCGGCGCCGATGTCGAAGGCCGAGAAGCGGTTGCCCCAGGTCTCGCCGACGAGCAGCGTGCCGCCGTCCGGGGTGATCACCGAGCCGTTCGGGAAGCGCAGCCCCTCGGCGACGACGGTGACCGTGCCGTCGGGGTCGACCCGCTTGAGCGACGCCGGGGCCGGGGCGCCGCCGCCCATGAGGTCGAAGCCGAAGTCGCCGACGTAGGCCCGGCCGGCGGCGTCGACCACCATGTCGTTGAGGTGCCCCCCGCAGACCGCCGACAGGTCGGCGTGGGTGGACACCTCGCCGTCGGCGACCCGCAGCAGCCGCTGGTCCTTCATGGAGACCACCAGCAGCGAACCGTCGGGCAGCCAGCCCAGGCCCGAGGGCTGGTTCTCCACCTCCAGGACGACGGTCTCCGGGCCGCCCACGGCCGCCACCCGGCTGACCGTGCGCCGATAGAAGTCCGACACCCACCACTGCCCGTCGCGCCACCGCGGCGCCTCGAAGTAGGAACCGCCCTCCAGCACCGTCGCGAACGCTCGATCAGCCATGCCGCCGGACGCTACGACCATCCGGACCCGCCGACCACCTGCCGTTTCCGCCTCCGCGGGCCTGGGCAGGGGGAGGCCATGGCGACGGAAGACGCGCACCGGTGAGCGTCCGGGGCCTGCTCCAGCGCGCGGTGAGCCGCGTCGAGGGGTGGCAGGTGCTCGACGCGCCCGGCTACCAGGTCGAGCACGGGGTCTCGCTGACCTTCCTGCTGGCCGGCCGGTACGCCCGCCCGCTGCAGGACCTGCTGCACGGCGTCTGGCTCGGGCACCCGCTGCACCCGGTCCTCGTCGCGGTGCCGATCGGCTCGTGGAGCGCGGCCGCCCTGCTCGACGGCCTCGACGCGACCGGTCGCGGTGGGCCGGGTGCCGGGCAGGCGGCCCGCGCGGTCGTCGGTCTGGGGATCGCCGGCGCGGTCGGCTCGGCCGCGACCGGGATGACCGACTGGCAGCACGCCCACGACGAGGCCCGCCGGGTCGGGATGGTGCACGGCGCGCTCAACAGCGTCGCGCTGGCGCTCTACACCTGGTCGTTCGCCGACCGGGGCCGCGGGCGGGCCGGGCGGGCGCGGGCGACCGCCGCCGCCGGGTACGCCCTCGTGCTCGCCAGCGGCTACCTGGGCGGCGTGCTCTCCTACCGCCACCGGCTGGGCGTCGACCACTCCGCGGCCGGCCGGTCGCCGCGGGTCTTCACCCCGGTGGCCCGGCTCGCCGACCTGCCCGACCGCGAGCCGATCGAGGTCGCCGCCGACGGGGTGCCGGTGGTGCTGCTCCGCAGCGACGACGAGGTGCGGGCGCTCGCCGGTCGCTGCCCGCACCTGGGCGGCCCCATGGCGGAGGGCTGGCTGCACCGCGACGAGCTGGTCTGCCCGTGGCACGGCTCGCGGTTCGACGTCGACACCGGGGAGCCGGTGCAGGGTCCGGCCACCGCGCCGCTGCCCTGCTACGACACCCGGGTCCGCGACGGAGCGGTCGAGGTGCGGCGGCGGGCCCGCCGGCGCACCCCCACGGCGATCACCACGGTGGAGGAGGCGTCCCGGTGAAGGCCGACGAGGTCCTGATCGCACACCACGACGTGCTGCGCGGGCTGCTCCGCGAGCTGGCGGAGACCACCGACGACCAGACCGGCCGGCGCGAGGAGCTGCGCGACCGGTTCCTGCGCGAGATCGAGGTCCACGCCCAGATCGAGGACGAGCTGTTCTACCCCGCGGTCCCCGACGTCTCGCCGCTGCTGGCGCTCGCGCACGCCGAGCACCGGCAGATCGACGACCAGGTCGCCACCGTGATGCGCCTGGACGTCACCGACCCGGAGTTCACCACCGAGGTCCGCATGCTGGAGAAGACGGTGCGCCACCACACGATGGAGGAGGAGCAGCGGATGTTCCCCCAGTCGCACGCCCTGGGGGAGGAGCGCCTCGAGCAGCTCGGCGAGCAGTTGCGCGCCCGGAAGCGGGAGCTCGAGGAGTCCGGCGGGATGCGGCTGATCGTGCGGCTGAAGCGGGCGACGCTGCGCCACGTGTAGCCGCGCGGGGGTCTCCCGGCCGCGGTGCGGTTCCCCGGCCGTGCGCGCACGGCCGGGGAACCGGAGCGCATCAGGCGACGCGACGCGCGGTGTTGTAGCCCCACATCGAGTCCACGGGCACGACCGCGACCGGGTTGCCGTAGGTCGAGGAGTGCACCATCAGGCCGTCGCCGATGTACATGCCGACGTGGCCGACCGGGTCGTAGAAGAAGATCAGGTCGCCGGGCTGCAGGTTGGCGCGGTCGACGTGGACCCCGGCCGTCGACTGGGCCCGCGAGGTCCTCGGGATCTCGACGCCCGCCGCCTGGTAGGCCGACCAGGTCAGGCCGGAGCAGTCGTAGCCGCCCGGGCCGGTGCCACCCCAGACGTAGGGCTTGCCCTGCTGCGCCAGAGCCGTGTCGACGGCGACCTGCGCGGCGTGGTTCGGGGCGACGACGGTGCTGGTGACGACGGTCCCCGTGCCGCCGCCCCCGGCGTCACCGGTCGAGGCGGTGGCGGCGAACGGGGTGAGGGCGATGCCCGCACCGGTGAGCAGGGCGAGCGCCGCCCCGCGGGCGGAACGACGGGTGGTGGACGTGCGAGTGGTCGTCATGGACGACGGTTTCTCCTGTTCTCCGTGACCGCCTACCGGGTGAGCTGACGGGTTCGGGCGGGGAACGCGCCCGGCGCCCCGGACTGGCCGGTGGCGCTTCACCCCAGAACTTCGGTGGGTCCCCGGTCCGGGCGACGGCAGGGTGCCGGTGCCCGGTTCGGCGGTGCCCGTCCGGGTGTCACCGGGGGTGGTGACGGCGGGGTCCCGGGCGGACCGGCGACGACGCTAGGTCGGTCACGGAAAGGTCACAAAGCCGCCGACACGCCGCTCGCCGGTGCTCGGGGGTGGTGGCCGACCGGCCGTCGCCGAGCGCGACTCGCGGCCCGACCACCGGGGTTGCGCCGACGGCCGGATGCCTGTGTCGGGGTCCGGTGACGGACCGCTGTCGGCCGTGTACTTCTCCGGACGGCGGTGTGGCTCAACGCTGCGTGCGTGACTCCGCCCGCGGACGTAGCCGGGTGCCGGCTGGCGTCGCGCCGCTCCGCCGGTGTTCCGTCGGTCAGCCCTCGTCGAGGTAGCGGACGGCACCCGTGGGTACCCCCGCGACCGGCTGTCCTGCGTCGTCGAGCAGTTCGAGCCGGAGCCCGGCCAGCTCCGCGGCGGCTGCGAACGCCCCGGTGCCCATGCTGCGGGAACCGGACTCCACGGCGGCCACGGTCGCCTTGGAGACACCGAGCCGGGCCGCCAGCTCCCGCTGGGAGAGGTCGGCCCGGCGGCGGATCCGCCGCAGCAGGCCGCACAGGTCGAACTCCGCCGGTACGCCGTCCTCGGTCACCGGCCGAGCCTGTCCGCGCACGGGGCCCGGCACGAGCCCATGCGCCCTTCTGTGGACAGTCACCCTCTGTCCACACCTGGGAAGGGGGACCGCGTGGAGAGGTGTTCGGCGCGCTACGCCTCTGCCCACACCGGCGGGGCGGGCGGTGACCGTGCCGGCGGGGTGGAGGCCGGTGCTCCGGCTCCGTACCCGTCCGGAGCTCCGGCGCCGTACCCGTTCGGGAGTAGGCAGAGGGTGACTGCGGACGGGGGTGTGCGGGGTCGGCGCGCTACGCCTCTGCCCACGCCCGCGGGGCAGGCGCTGACCGTGCCGGTGGGGATGGGTCCTGCCGGCGCTCCGGCTCTGTGACCGTTCCGGAGTGGGCAGAGGCTGACTGTCCCAGGGGGACCTCTGAGCCTGCGCGGGATCGGCAGCAGACGCGCCCCTGGCGGTGACCGGCACCACAGCGCGGTCCGGGGCGCATGGCAGCATCGCCGGGTGGCCCGTCTGCTGATCGCCAACCGGGGCGAGATCGCCGTCCGCATCGCTCGCGCCGCTGCTGCCGAGGGCTGGACCTCGGTCGCGGTCACCGCCGTCGACGAGCCCGACGCCCCGCACCTCGCCGCCGCCGACGAGGCGCACGTCCTCCCCGGCAGCGGGCCGGCCGCCTACCTCGACGCCGCCGCGATCGTGCAGGCCGCGCTCGCCACCGGCTGCGACCTCGTCCACCCCGGCTACGGCTTCCTCTCCGAGACCCCCGACCTGACCCGTGCCTGCGCGGCGGCCGGCCTCGCCATCGTCGGGCCGGCCGCCGAGGACCTGGCCGTCCTGGGCGACAAGGCACTGACCCGCACCCGCGCCGCCGAGGCCGGCGTGCCCGTCCCGCGCGCGGCCGACGGGGACGCCGCCGCGGTCGCGGGACTCCTCGACCACGTCGGCGCGGTCATGCTCAAGGCCCGATTCGGCGGCGGAGGGCGGGCCACCCGTGTGCTCCGCCAGGGCGAGGACGTCGCCGCGAGCCTCGAGGCGGTGCAGCGCGAGGCGCACGTCGCCTTCGGCAGCGGCGAGGTGCTCGCCGAGGAGCTGGTCGAGCGGGCCCGCCACATCGAGGTGCAGCTGCTCGGCGACGGCCGGGGCAGCGTCGTCGCGCTCGGGGACCGCGACTGCTCGCTGCAGCGCAACCGGCAGAAGGTCGTGGAGATCGCCCCCGCACCGCGGCTACCCGACAGCGTCCGCGCAGCGCTGGCCGGGGCGGCGCGCGCCGTCGTCGGCAGCACCTTCCGCGGCCTGGCGACCGTGGAGTTCCTCGTCCCCGCCGACGACCCCGCCCGGTTCGTCTTCCTCGAGTGCAACCCGCGCCTGCAGGTCGAGCACACCGTCACAGAGGAGACGCTCGGGCTGGACCTCGTGCGGCTGCAGCTGCGGGTCGCCGCGGGGGCCACGCTCGCCGAGCTCGAGCTGGCCGACGGTGCCCCGCGGCCGGTCGGCACCGCCGTCCAGGCGCGCGTCGTCGCCGAGACGGTCACCGCCGACGGCGCCATCCCCTCGGCCGGCACGATCACCACCCTCGCGCTGCCCGGCGGCCCGGGCGTGCGCGTCGACACCGCCGCCCGCCCGGGCGCCGAGCAGAGCCCCCGCTACGACCCGCTGCTGGCCAAGGTGGTCGTGCACGAGCGCGCCGGCTCGCTCGCCGACGCCCTGCGTCATCTGCACCGGGCGCTCGGCGAGGTCCGCGTCGACGGCGTCCCGACCAGCACCGCGTTCCTCCGCGCCCTGCTCGCGCACCCCGGCGTCGCCGAGGCCACGACCACCTTCGTCGAGGACCACCTCGACGAGCTCGTGGGCAGCGAGGCGCCCGCGGCGCAAGCAGGGGAGGGGCTGCGCGCACCGGTGCCCGGCACCGTCGTCGCGATCGAGGCGGCGGAGGGCGCGACGCTCGATCCCGGGGCAGCGGTCGTCGTCCTCGAGGCGATGAAGATGGAGCACGTCGTCGCGCTGCCCGCCGGCGGCACCGTGCGGCGCATCGCGGTGCGGGTCGGCGAGACCGTGCGGCAGGGCCAGCTGCTGGCCGACGTCGCGCACGCCGGAGGCGACGCCGCGGCCGGCATCGCCGCGATCGACCCCGACGCCGACCGCCCCGATCTCGCCGAGGTGCGCCGCCGCCACGAGATCGGCCTCGACGAGCACCGCACCGACGCGGTCGCCAAGAGGCACGCGCAGGGCCGGCGCACCGCGCGGGAGAACCTGGCCGACCTCGTCGACGAGGGCAGCTTCCTGGAGTACGGGCCGCTGGTGTTCGCCGCGCAGGAGCGCCGCCGCAGCCGCGAGGAGCTGCAGGAGCGGACCCCGGCCGACGGCGTCGTCGGCGGGCTGGCCGACATCAACGGCGACCCGGCCGTCGTCGTCTCCTACGACTACACCGTGCTCGCCGGCACCCAGGGCATGCGCGGGCACCTGAAGAAGGACCGGCTGTTCGAGCTGGCGGAGGCAAGAAGGCTGCCCGTCGTCCTCTTCGCCGAGGGTGGGGGCGGGCGGCCCGGCGACGTCGACCACCCCGTCGTCTCCGCGCTCGACACCGCCGCCTTCCACCTCTTCGGCCGGCTCTCGGGCCTGGTGCCCACCGTCGGCATCGCCAGCGGCCGCTGCTTCGCCGGCAACGCCGCCCTGCTGGGCACCTGCGACGTCGTCATCGCCACCGAGGACGCGAACATCGGCATGGGTGGCCCGGCGATGATCGAGGGCGGCGGGCTCGGCGTCGTCGCCCCCGAGGAGATCGGGCCGATCGACGTGCAGCACGCCAACGGGGTCGTCGACATCCGGGTCGCCGACGACGCGGCCGCCGTCGCCGTGGCCCGGCAGTACCTCTCCTACTTCCAGGGACCGGTCGCCGACTGGACCGCACCGGACCAGCGGCTGCTGCGCCACCTGGTGCCGGAGAACCGCAAGCGGGTGTACGACGTGCGTGCCGTCCTGCACGCGCTCGCGGACGAGGGCAGCGTGCTCGAGCTCCGCGACGGCTGGGGTGCCGGCATGGTCACCGCCCTGGCCCGGGTGGAGGGCGCGCCGCTCGGCGTGATCGCCAACGTGCCCACCCACCTCGGCGGTGCGATCGACGCCGACGCCGCCGACAAGGCCGCCCGCTTCCTGCAGCTCTGCGACGCCCACGGCCTGCCGGTGCTCTCGCTCTGCGACACCCCCGGCTTCATGGTCGGCCCCGAGTCGGAGAAGACGGCGACGGTGCGCCACTTCTCCCGGCTGTTCGTCATCGGCGCCAACCTGTCGGTGCCGATCGGCACGGTCGTCGTCCGCAAGGCCTACGGGCTCGGCGCGCAGGCCATGGCCGGCGGCAGCACCAAGGTGCCGCGGTTCACCGTCGGCTGGCCCACCAGCGAATTCGGGCCGATGGGCCTGGAGGGCGCGGTGCGCCTCGGCATGCGCCGGGAGCTCGCGGCCATCGAGGACGACGCCGAGCGGGCGGCGGCCTACGACGCCGCGGTCACCGCCGCCTACGAGAAGGGCCGCGGGCTCAACGTCGCCGCGCACTGGGAGATCGACGACGTGATCGACCCGGCCGACACGCGCCGCTGGATCGCTACGCTGACCCGCGAGGTGGCGGCCATGCCGCGGCCGGCGGGGCGGGTGCGCCCGCACGTCGACACCTGGTGAACCGCCCGGTCGTGTGGTTGGCGAACTGCGCGGCGGGGCACGGAGGACGACGAGCACTGCGCGCCGGCGGCAGCCGGTGCGACGACGAGGAGGCACGACATGGGAATGATGCGGAAGCTGATCGCGTCCGGGGTGGCGGCCAAGGTCTTCCAGGAGGCCAAGAAGCCGGAGAACCAGGCGAAGATCAAGAAGTTCATCGCGGACTTCCAGAAGAAGAGCGGTGGCGGCGGCGGCGGCAAGGGTCGCGGCGCCGTCCGCTGACCCCGCCCCGCACCGTGCAGAGCCGCGGAGCGACCCCCGATCCCGAGGCAGCCGCCTCGCGGTCGGGGGTCGCTCCCGTTGCGGGGTCCGCCCACGGGACCCCGGTGAGGACCCGCGAGGAGCGATGGCAGGAACGCCTCGCCCTGCCGGTCCTGGTGGCCGCGCTGGCCTCGATCCCGGCGATGTTCCTCACCGTCGCCGAGGGCACGCTGGGCACCGCCGGGCACGTCGTCGACCTGGTCAGCGGCCTGGTCCTCGTCGCCGAGACCGTCATCCTGCTCGTCGTCGCCGAGAACAAGCGCGCCTGGGTCCGCGGCCACCTCGGGCTGATCGCGCTCACCGCCGCGGTGGTCGTCGCCGTCGTCTTCGCCCTCGGCCCGGTGCAGATCCTCCGGCTGGTGCGCACCGTCGGCGCGCTGCGCATCCTGCGCGCCGGCCGCATCGTCAAGGCGGCCCGCAGCGTCAGCGACCGGATGGGCTTCAGCGGGCGGCTCGCGCACGTCGCCGCCGCCGGGTCCGGGGTGCTGGTCGCCGTCTTCGTGGGGGTGGTCCTCGCCGACCCGACCTCCCGCTCGCGCGACCTGCTGACCGCCGTCCTCGGCGACATCGGCACGCCGGCGATCGTCGTCCTGTCCGCGGTCGCCGGGGTCGTCCTCGGCGTGGCCACCTACCTGCTCGCCCGCGACCCCGGCGCGGGTGCCGACGCCGAGGACGAGGACGCGCCCGGCACCCCATGAGGCTGCCGTGACAGCTCCGGCCGCTGATGCATGGACGGCACCGGATCGGGCACCCACTCCCGCATGGGAATCCTGAGCAAGCTCGCCAAGGGCGGCATGGCCAAGAAGGTCGTGGACGAGGCCCGCAAGCCGCACAACCAGAAGAAGATCAAGGACGCGATCTCCAGCTTCTCCAACAAGGGGAAGGGCAGCGGCACCAGCGGCACCAGCGGCACCACGCCGCGCTGACCCGCGCGGGCGCCTCCGGGGAGGAGCAGCGATGACCGAGGGATCCATGACCGGCCGCCCCTACGGCGGCACGAACGACCGGTCCGCCGAGCAGGGGCTGCCGGGGGAGACCCCGGAGCACGACGAGGTCGGCGCGGCGCCGGAGCAGTCGCCGCGGGCGGCGCAGGGCGAGATGTCCGACGACGTCACCCGCAGGCCGGCCGACGGCGACGAGCCGGGCGGCATGGCCGACGCCACCGGGCCGCAGGGCTGAGCATCCGGTAGACCTTCGGACGTGCACCGCATCGCCGTCCTGGACGACTACCAGTCCGCCGCCGCCGAGTACTGCGACTGGTCGCTGCTGCCCGGGCCCGTGGAGGTCGTCGAGTTCCACGACACCGCCGCGGGCCCGGACGCGCTCGTCGCCCGGCTGCGCGGCTTCGACGTCGTCCTGGCCATGCGGGAGCGCAGCCGGTTCGACCGCGCCGTGCTCGAGCGGCTGCCCGACCTGCGGCTGCTGGTCACCACCGGCATGCGCAACAAGTCGATCGACGTCGCCGCCGCCGCCGACCTGGGCATCACCGTCTGCGGCACCGCCTCCTCGGCCACCTCGACCGTGGAACTCACCTGGGCGCTGGCGCTGGCGAGCCTCCGCCACCTGCCGCAGGAGGACGCGTCGATGCGCGCCGGTGGGTGGCAGACCACGATCGGCGGCGACCTGCACGGTGCCCGGCTGGGCGTCATCGGCCTCGGCCGGATCGGTGCGCAGGTGGCCCGCGTCGGGCAGGCGTTCGGCATGGACGTCGTCGCGTGGAGCCAGAACCTCACCGACGAGCGCGCCGCCGAGGTCGGGGTGCGCCGGGTCGAGCGCGACGAGCTGTTCGCGACCTCCGACGTCGTCACCGTGCACCTGCTGCTGTCCAAGCGCACCCGCGGGCTGATCGGCGCCGACGACCTCGCGCTGATGAAGCACACCGCGGTGCTGGTGAACACCAGCCGCGGCCCGATCGTCGACGAGGCCGCGCTGGTCGACGTGCTGCGCCGCGGAGCGATCGCCGGCGCCGGCCTCGACGTCTACGACGCCGAGCCGCTGCCGCGGGACCACCCGCTCCGCGAGCTGCGCCGGGCGGTGCTCACCCCGCACCTGGGCTACGTCACCCGCGGCACCTACGAGGTCTTCTACCGCGAGTCGGTGGAGGACGTCGCGGCCTGGATGGCGGGGAACCCGGTCCGGGTGATCGAGCCCTCATGACCGGCAGCGCCCGCCGAGTGTGACGAGCTCGTGGCGATCAGCGGGTGAGGGCCACGAGTTCGTCGCACCCGGCCGGGAGAGCCGCTGGGCCGGCCGACCCCACCCGGTGCGGCGTCACAGCCACCCGGGGACGCCGACGACCGCCAGGCCCAGCAGGACCGCGCCCAGCGCCAGCACGGCCGCCCACCCGGTACGCCTGCTCGAGCGGCGGAGCGGTGGCCAGCCGGCGCCGCCACGCCCGGCGGGGCGCCCGCCGGTCCGCACCCGTGCGGCCCGGCGGGCGCCCCCGGTCGAGCCCGGCGCTCACGACGGTCACCCGGCGTCCCGGCGCAGCAGCGACCAGCCGCCGGCGGCCAGGGCCGCGGCCGCCCAGCCGACCAGCAGGGCACCCGCCTGCAGCGCGGTCATGTCCGGCTCGCCGAGCAGCGTCCAGATCGCCCCGGTGCCAGGGAGCAGCTCGCCCAGGTCGGCCATCCACTCCACGCCGAACGCGGGCAGCAGGAACGGCAGGACGAGCTGCAGCAGGAAGACCGTCGCCAGGGCGCCGGCGGTGCTGCGCAGGAGCAGGCCGACACCGACCGCCAGCACCCCGCCCGCCGCGAGGACGGCGGCGATCCGGCCGAGGCTGCCGGCCACCTCGCCCGGCGAGAACGGCAGATCCGCGATGAACCAGGCGGCGATGTCGGCGACGAGCGCGAGCAGCACGCCCGCCGCGGTGGCGGCCGCGACCGGCACGCCGAGCCGCGCGGCCAGCAGCACCCCGCGGCGCGGCGTCCACTGCAGCGTCGGCGTGATCGCCCCGCTGGCGTACTCCTGGGTGACCGCGAGCAGCACGAGCACGAGCAGCGCGAACTGGCCGAGCATGATGCCGAACTCCCCGGCCGCCGGCGCCGGTGGCAGCTCGCCGGTGGCGGTGACGTTCTCGGCGTCGAACGCCATGACGACGCCGATGCCGACGACGGTCACGGTGGCCGCGAGCAGGCACCACCACGACGTCCGCACGGTGCGCAGCCGCAGCCACTCGGCGCCCGCGGCCCGGGCGAGGACGGTCGGGGTGCCGGGGTCGCCGACGCGGGCGGTCGTGGCGGTCACCGCTGCACCAGCTCGGGGGCGTCGCCGACGCGGTACTGGACGCTGTCACCGGTGAGGTCCAGGTACACCTGCTCGAGCGAGGAGTGCTCCTCGGCCAGCCCGTGCACCGCGGCGCCCACCTCGAGCGCGACGTCGCCGACGGTCTCGGCCGTGGCCCCCTCGACCAGCAGGTCGCCGTCGTCGGTGGGGTGCACCCCCAGCCGCCGGCGCAGCAGCGCGCCGGCCAGGTCGTCGGTGGCGGGCGTCCGCACCCGCACCCGGCGGCGCGCGTGGCCGCCGCGCATCACCTCGGCGATCGGGGCGTCGGCGATCAACCGCCCGCGGCCGATGATGACCAGGTGGTCGGCGGTCTGCTCCATCTCGCTCATCAGGTGGCTCGACAGCAGCACGGTGCGGCCCTCGCCGGCCAGGTCCCGCACCAGCCGGCGGACCCACCGCACCCCGTCGAGGTCCAGCCCGTTCATCGGCTCGTCGAACAGCAGGACGGCGGGGTCGCCGAGCAGCGCACCGGCGATGCCGAGCCGCTGCCGCATGCCCAGCGAGTAGCCCTTCACCCGCCGCCTGGCCGCGGGGCCGAGCCCCACCTGCTCGATCACCTCGTCGACCCGGCGCAGGGGGAGGCCCTGCGTCCGGGCGGCCACCCGCAGGTGGTCGCGGCCGCTGCGGCCCGGGTGCACCGCCTGGGCGTCGAGCAGCGCGCCGGCCGCCCGCAGGGGCTCGCCGAGCCGGGGGAACGGCCGTCCGCCGACGAGCGCCGAGCCCGAGGTCGGCCGGTCGAGGCCGAGGACCATGCGCATCGTGGTGGACTTGCCCGCGCCGTTCGGGCCGAGGAAGCCGGTCACCGCACCGGGGCGGACGTCGAAGGTGAGGTCGTCGACGGCGCGGACGGCACCGTAGGTCTTGGTCAGCCCGCGCACCTCGATCACGCCGGGCTCCTGGAGAAGGATCTGGTCATGACCGGCAGCCTGTCCCGCGAGAGGGACCGCGCGGATCACCCCACGGCGCCGACCTGGGTCCCCCGCGCGGGGGAGGACCGGAGCGCCCGCGCGGGGGAACCGCCGGGCGCGCCGGTCGGCGAGGATCGGGCCGTGCCTCCCTCGACCTTCCCGCGCACCGCCGCCGAGATCGCCGCCCGGCTGCGCGCGGTGGTCGCCACCGCGGCCGGCCCCGGTTGGCCGGGGCGGGTCCTCTACGCGCTGGCGGCCGTGCCGATCGGCGCGCTGTGCCTGGCGATCTACGCCGCCCTGGTGGGCGCCGTGGTCGCGGTGGTCTACGGCATCGGGGTGCTGCTGATCCTGCTCGTGCTGGCCAGCGTCCGCGGGTTCGCCGGCCTGGACCGACGACTGGCCCGGACGCTGCTGGCCGTCGACATCCCCGACGGCGAGCGGGTGCGCCGGCTGCCGGGCGTCCTGACCCCGCTGCGCCGGCTGGTCCTCTCCGCGGGTACCTGGCGGGCGCTCGGCTGGGTGGGGGTGCGGGTGCTCCTGGGGGTGGCCACGATCGCCACCTCATTCTTCGGCACCGCCGTCCTCGTCGGGCTCCTCGACGAGGTTGGCTGGAACCTGGTCAACGCGCTGCCGCTGCTGGCGCTCGCCGCCCTCGACGTCGTCGTCACCCTCGTGGTGCTGGACCTGGTCGTCCGGCTGGCCGCCTCGGTCGCACCGCGCCTGCTCGGCGCCGGGGCCGAGCAGCAGATCGCCGCGCTCCAGCAGAGCAGCCGCCGCCTCGCCGACCGCAACAAGCTGGCCCGCGATCTGCACGACACCATCGGGCACTCGCTGACCGCCAGCCTGCTGCAGGCCACCGCCGCCCGCCGCACGCTCACCCCCGCCGACGGCCGCCCGGTGCAGCCCGACTTCGCCCGCCAGGCGCTCGGCCACATCGAGACCAACACCCGGGCCGCGCTCGCCGAGCTCGACCGGGTGCTCACCGTGCTGCGTGACGGGGACGGCCCGTCCGAGGGCCCTGCGTTCGCCGCGCCGTCCCTGGCCGACCTCGACGACCTGCTCGCCGGGCTGCGCGACGGCGGCCTGCCGGTGGCCCTCGTGATCGACGGCGAGGTCGACGACGTGCCGCCGGGCGTGCAGGAGCTCGCCTACCGGGTGGTGCAGGAGGGGACGACGAACGTGCTGCGGCACGCCGGCTGCCCGCTGACCGTCGCGCAGGTGGTGCGCAGCGGCGACACCCTCGACGTCCGGGTGGTCAACGAGCGGGCCTCGCAGCTGGACAGCCGGCCGGGGCCGGGGGGCGGCCGGGGGCTGGCCGGCCTGCGCGAGCGCGCCGCGGCGGCCGGGGGCACGCTGCGCGCCGAGCCGACCCCCACCGGCGGCTTCGAGCTGTGCGCCACGCTGCCGTTGGCGGGGGCGGCATGACACTGCGGCTGCTGCTGGTCGACGACGACGTGCTCGTCCGCTCGGGTCTGCGGGTGATCCTCGAGAGCGAACCCGACCTCACCGTCGTGGGCGACGCCGGCACCGGGCGGGAGGCGCTGGACGTGGCGGCGCGCACCGATCCCGACGTCGTGCTCATGGACGTGCGGATGCCCGACATGGACGGCATCGCCGCCACCCGCGAGCTGGTCGCGCGCGATCCGCAGCGCCCGCGCGTGCTGGTGCTGACGACCTTCGAGGACGACGACTACCTGTTCCGCTCGCTGCAGGCCGGGGCCAGCGGGTTCGCGCTCAAGCGCGCCGACCCCGACGAGCTCGTCGACGCGATCCGGGTGGTGGCGCGCGGCACCTCGCTGGTGCTGCCCGATCTCACCCGGCGGCTGATCGCCTCGCACGCGCCGTCCCGTGCCCGGGGGGACGCCGCGCTGCCCGAGCTGACCGGGCGGGAGGCCGACGTCCTGCGGCTGGTGGCCGGCGGGCTGTCCAACGCGGAGATCGCCACCGAGCTGTTCCTGTCCCGCGAGACGGTGAAGACCCACGTCAGCAGCGTGCTGCTCAAGCTGCGCGCCCGGGACCGCACCCAGGCGGTCATCGCCGCCTACGAGAGCGGCTTCATGACCGCCTGAGTGCACGCCGTTCCGCGGGGGTCGAGCCGCTCCACCGGACGTCCAGCCGCGCCGTGACGCGGCTCGACGTCCGGCGGGCCGGCTTGACCCGCCCGTCGGCAGCGGCCCCGTGGCTCAGACGAGGAAGCGGTAGGCCGTCGTCCCCGGGGCCACGAGCTGGATGCGCAGCGGGCTGGCCTCGCACCGCGCCAGCAGCGCGGGCAGCCCGTCGGCGCTGCCCAGCTCGATGCCGGTGAGCGCCGCGCCGGTCTCCCGGTTGTCCCGCTTCACGTACTCGAACAGCACGATGTCGTCGTCGGGGCCGAGCACCTCGTCGAGGAAGCGGCGCAGCGCGCCGGGCTCCTGCGGGAACTCCACCAGGAAGTAGTGCTTGAGCCCGCGGTGCACCAGCGACCGCTCGATCACCTCGGCGTACCGGCTGACGTCGTTGTTGCCGCCGGAGAGCAGGCAGACGACGGTCTGCCCCGGCTCCACCTCGACCAGCCCGCCGCTGACCGCCGCCGGGGAGAGCGCACCCGCGGGCTCGGCGATGATCCCGTCGGCCTGGTAGAGGTCGAGCATCTCGGTGCAGATCTGCCCCTCGGGCACGGTCAGCAGCTCGGCGCCGGAGTCGCGCACCAGGGGGAGGGTCACCGCGCCGACCCGCCGCACGGCCGCGCCGTCGACGAACGTGTCGATCTCCGGCAGCTCCACCGGCTCGCCGGCGGCCAGCGCCGCCGCCATGCCCGCCGCGCCCGCCGGCTCCACCCCGACCAGCCGGGTGCCGGGGGAGTGCCGGCGCAGCCACGTGCCGCACCCGGCCAGCAGCCCGCCCCCGCCGACCGGCAGGACGACGACGTCGGGTGCGCACCCGAGCTGCTCGAGCACCTCCACCGCCACCGTCGCCTGCCCGGTCACCGTGCTCAGCGCGTCGAACGCCGGCACCAGCGTCGCCCCGGTCGTGGCGGAGTCGGCCGCGGCCGCGGCGGCGGCCTCGTCGTAGGAGTCGCCGACGACGACGAGGGTCACCATGTCGCCGCCCAGCGCTGCGATCCGCTCGCGCTTCTGCCGCGGCGTCGTCCCGGGCACGTAGACCCGCCCGCGCACCTGCAGGGCCCGGCAGGCGTAGGCCACCCCCTGCCCGTGGTTCCCGGCGCTGGCGCACACCACCCCGGCCGCGCGCGCGGCGCCGTCCAGCCCGGCGATGGTGTTGTAGGCGCCGCGGATCTTGTAGGAGCGGCCCACCTGCAGGTCCTCGCGCTTGAGCCACACGTCGGCGCCGGTGAGCCCCGAGAGGCGGGCGTTGCGCTGCAGCGGGGTCTGCGCGGCCACCCCGGCGAGCCGGCGTCCCGCCTCCCGCACCGCGGGGGAGAAGTCGTCGGGCGACGCGTCGTCGCGAGGAGTACCGCTCACACCGCCCATCGTCGACGACACGCCCCCGAGCCGGAGCGGGAGGTCACGGTTCGGTGCGTGATGTGCCCCACGGGGTCGCGCGCGGGCCTACGGTCGTCGCCCCCCTTGGAGGCGGCGCGCGAGGCGGTGAGGTCGGTGGCCGGAGCCCTGGTCGTCTACGAATCGGTGTTCGGCGATGCGAGACGGGTCGCGATGGCCGTGGCCCACGGGTTGTGCAGCCGGCTGGAGGTCGACGTCGCCTGCGCGCGCGAGGCCCCGATGCTGCTGCCCGCCGACGTGCGGCTGCTCGTGGTCGGCGTGCCGACGCACGCGTTCGGCATGCCGCGCCCGGCCACCCGCGAGGGCGCGGTCCGGGACCACGCGGCGGGGGTCCCCGACATCACCTTCGGCCTGCACGAGTGGCTGGATGCCGTCCGCCTGCCGCGCGGCATCCAGGCGGCGGCCTTCGACACCCGCACGGACCACCCGGTGCTGCTCACCGCGCTGGACCACGCGGCGCGGACGGAGGAGAAGCTGCTTCGCCGGCTGGGCGCCACCCTGGCCGCGCCCGCCGAGCACTTCCTGGTCGCCGACGTCGCCGGACCGTTGGTCGACGGCGAGGAGGACCGTGCCCGCCGGTGGGGGCAGGCACTGGCCGAGCTCGTGGCCCCCCACCGCATCCCGGTCCGCGGCTGACCGGTCAGCGCGGGTCGAGCAGCCGCAGGTGCGGCTGGGTGACCAGCCGCTTCTCGAAGGTCACCCGGTGCCGGCCGTCGTCGTCCCGCACGAACTGCAGCTGGTCGACCAGCGCCCGCATGAGCACCAGCCCGCGCCCGCGGTCGTCCAGGGGGGAGGTGGGGGCGTCCGCGGCGGTCGCGGGGTCGAACCCGGCACCGTCGTCCACCACGCTGATCCGGCACGTCTCGTCGTCGATCGCGACGTCGACCTGGTAGGCCTCGTGGTCGGCGGCGTGGTCGACGACGTTCGCGCAGGCCTCGGTCAGCGCCAGGACGATCTCGTCGACGACCGCCTGCGGGACGGTCAGGTGCTCCAGCGCCTGCCGCAGCAGACCGCGCACCAGCGGCACGCTGTGCGCGTCGGTCGGCAGGCGCACGCTGAAGTCGATGTTCATGGCCGTCCAGCCTCCTCCTGCGCGGTGGCCTGCCCTCGGACGTCCGGGACGACGCGCTGAGGGAGGTGAACGGTGCTCTTCGACGTGGAACGTGCGACGGTCGCCGGGCGTCCGGCCCTCACCGTACGGGTGAGCTGGACCTCGCGACGGCCCCGCAGCTGACGGAGGCCGCCGAGGCCCTGCTGAGCAGCGGTTACGCGGGCATCGTGGTGGACCTGACGCCGACGGTCTTCCTCGACTCCTCGGGTTCCCGCACCCTCATCGCCATCGCCCGCAAGGCCGCCGCCGCAGGCGCGGAGCTGCACGTGGTGGCCCCGCGGGGCAACCGTCCCGTCCGGCTGCCGATCGACCTGCTCGACCTCGGCGCGGTGGTGCCGATCGTGAACTCCGTCGGCGAGGTGCCCAGCCCCGCCGTCAACCGCGACGCCACGTGACGTCGCCGCGGTGACGAGCTCCGCGGCCGGCCAGGCGCCCACCGGCGACGAGGAGGCGCTGGCCCGCTGCGCCGACGAGCCGATCGCCGTCCCCGGTGCGGTGCAGCCGCACGGCGCGCTGCTGGCGGTCAGCGAGCCCGATCTCGCGGTGGTCGTCGCCTCCGCCGGCGCCGCGGACCTGTTCGGCGGCCCGGTCGCCGGTCGCGCCCTCGACGAGCTGCTCGACCCGGCCGACGCCGAGCGCCTGCGGGCGGGGCTCGCCGGTGACCTCGCCGAGCTGAACCCGCTGCGGGTGCGCGTGGGCAGGGAGGACGTCGACCTCGTGGTGCACCGGGCCGACGGCCTGCTGGTCACCGAGTGGAGCCGGTCCGGGGCGCGGAGGAGGCCGGCAGCGCCTGGCACCGCCGGCTGCCCACGGTGCTGCAGCGGCTGTCGGCCGGCGCCACGCTCGACGAGCTGTCCGGCGTGCTCGCCCGCGACGTGCGCGCGCTGACCGGCTTCGACCGGGTCATGGTGTACCGCTTCGACGCGGAGTGGAACGGCGAGGTCATCGCCGAGGACCGCCGCGCGGACCTCGAACCCTTGCTCGGCCTCTGGTTCCCGGCCAGCGACATCCCCGCCCAGGCGCGGGCGCTGTACGCGACCAACTGGATGCGGCTGATCCCCGACGCGACGTACCGGCCGGTGCCGCTGGAGCCCCCGACGGTCGGCGGGCGCACCCTCGACCTCTCCGGCGCCATGCTCCGCAGCGTCTCGCCGGTGCACCTGGAGTACCTGGCCAACATGGGGGTGGGGGCCTCGATGTCGGTCTCGCTGGTCGACCGGGGGAAGCTGTGGGGCCTCATCGCCTGCCACCACTACGCCGGTCCGCACCGGCCCTCCTACACCGACCGCACCGCCGCGGAGTTCCTCGGCCGCCCCGCCTCGCTGCTGCTGCCGACGAAGGTGGACGCCGGCGAGCAGGGCGGCGTCGTGCAGGTGGCGCAGCGCCAGGCCGAGCTGGCCGCGGTCATCGGCCGCACCCCGCGGGGCCTCGCCGCGGCCCTCGCCGACGGCGAGGTCACCGCGCTGGACCTGCTGCCTGCCGCGGGCGCCGCCGTGCGGCTCGGCGGCCAGCTGCACCTCCTCGGGACGACGCCCCCGGCCGAGCGGATCGGCCCGCTGGTGCACGACCTGCTGGCGGCCGGGGTCCGCGCCACCGACGCGGTGGGCCGGGTCGTCCCGGCGGCGGCCGACCTCGCCGCCACCGCCAGCGGCGTGCTGGTCGCCGAGGTGGCCGGTGGCCGCGGTGACTACCTGGCCTGGTTCCGGCCGGAGACGCTGCGCGAGATCACGTGGGGCGGCAACCCGCACACGTCCAAGACCGCGCAGACCGACGCCGGGCCGCGGCTGAGCCCGCGCCGGTCGTTCGACGCCTGGAGCGAGACGGTGCGGGAACGGTCGCAGCCGTGGCTCGACCACGAGGTGGCGGCGGCCTGCGGCCTGGCCGCCCTGCTCACCGCGACCGCCGCGAACCGGGCGACGGAGGACAACCGGCTGGCCACCGCGCTGCAGCGCACGCTCCTGCTGGAGCAGCTGCCGAAGGTGCCCGGCGTCGACCTGGCCGCGCGGTACCTGCCCAGCGAGGACGACGTCGTCGGCGGTGACTGGTACGACCTGGTGCCGCTGCCCGGGGGCCGGGTGTCGGTCGTGCTGGGCGACGTCGCCGGGCACGGGCTGGCCGCCGCGGCGATCACCGCCCAGCTCCGGCACGCGCTGCGCGCCCACCTGCTGCGGGCGGCCGGCCCGGCCGCTGCGCTCGACGGGCTCAACCAGGTCATCGGCGCGCTGCTGCCCGGGAAGCTCGCCACCGCCGTCGTCGCCGAGCTCGACCCGGCGACCGGTGAGGTGGTCATCGCCAACGCCGGGCACCTGCCGGTGCTGCACGCCACCGGCGGCGGCGCCGGTACCTGCACGAGGGGCGGGGTCCCGCGCTCGGCCTGCTGGACGCCGCCGGTTACCGGGAGACGCGGCTGACCCTGGCCGGCGACGACCGCCTGCTGCTGGTGAGCGACGGGCTCGTCGAGCGCGGGCCCGGTGGGCTGAGCACCGGGCTGGACGAGCTGCGCGCCGCCGTCGCCGGCGGCCCGGTGGCACCGCAGGCGCTGCTCGACGCGGTGCTCACCGCCCTGGACCCGCCGCGCACCGACGACGTGACGCTGCTGGCCCTGGCGCGCACCTGAGCCGGGTCACGGCCGCGACACGATCCGGCCGGCGGCGGTGCGGCGCGGCAGGGGAGCCGGCGCCCGCGCCCTAGCCTCTCGCGGACGACCGGCGTCCGGCGGTCGGACCGTCGACCGGGGAGCCGCCAGTGCCGCCGACCGCCTTCCGTGCTCCCCGCCGCCGGGGCCGCCGGCTGGCGGCCGTGCTGCTCGCCTCGGTCGCGCTCACCGCCTGCGCGGGGCCCGCGGCCCCGGCCGCCGCACCGACGACGACGACGCCGGCCCCGCCGCCTCCGCCGCCCCCGCCCCCGCCGGTGCTGTGGCCGCTGACCGGGGTGGACAGCGCCGGCGCGTACGCGGAGCGGCCCGCCCTCGCGGTGAAGATCGAGAACTCGGTCGACGCCCGCCCGCAGACCGGCCTGAACGCGGCCGACATGGTGTGGGAGCAGGTCGTCGAGGGCGGTATCCCCCGCTACGTCGCCGTCTACCACTCCACGGTGCCGGCGGAGATCGGGCCGGTGCGCTCGGTGCGGCCGATGGACCCGGCGATCGCCGCGCCGCTGCGCGGGGTGTTCGCGTTCTCCGGCGGGCAACGCCCCTACGTCGACGCCATCGCCGCCGCAGGCCTCCAGGTGGTGAGCCGCGACAGCGGCGCCGGGGGCTTCCACCGGCTGGCCGGGCGGTCGGCGCCGCACGACGTCTACGCCGATCCGCACGCGCTGCTGGCGCAGGCCGACCCCGCCCACCTCGCCGCGCCGCCCGGCCAGTTCCTGCTGGCGGCCGACGGTGCGCAGGCGAGCGCCGTCCTCGCCGGGGCGCCCACCGGCGTGGTGGACCTGAAGCTCTCGGGCATCAGCCGGCCGAGCTGGACGTGGAGCCCGCCCGAGGGCCGCTGGGTGCGAACCGAGGCCGGGACCCCCGCGGTCGAGGCCGACGGCACGCCGCTGCGCGCCACCAACGTCGTGGTGCTGCGGGTGGAGGTGGTGAACACCTCCGCCACCGACCCGGCGGGCAACCCGGTGCCGGAGACGGTGATGGTCGGCGGGGGAGAGGCGCTGGTGGCGACCGGCGGGAAGACGCTCGCCGCCACCTGGGCCAAGGGCTCACCGGCGGACCCGGTGGCCCTGACCGGCCCCGACGGCAACCCGGTGTTCCTCGCCCCCGGGACGACCTGGGTGGAGCTGGTCCCGGTGCGGACCGGCGCGGTCACCCTGCGCTGAGCCCGGTGTGCGCGCGGCGGCGCCGGGGATGGTGACCACCTGTGGGTAGTAGCGCTCTGCCCACCCGGGCGGGGCAAAGGGCTGCTGGGGTCGGGGCGGTTCGGTGCTCTGCTCCGGTTCCGCCCACCCGGGCGGCGCAGGGGGCTGCTGCCCGGCCAGGTCCCCACCCCGATCGGGGACTCCCGCGGAAGCTCTGCCTCTGAGTGCACGGTGCACTCAGAGGGAGAGCATGCCGGGGTGGTGCGCTGCCCACCGCCGGGTCGGGACCGAGCGGACGCCGGGGTCACACCGTCTCGGGTACCCGCAGGTGGGCCAGGACCAGGTCGAACTCGGCCATGCCGGTGATCTCCATGCCGAGCTCCCGGGTGATCTGCTCGCGCATGCCGCGCACCGTCTCGGCCGAGGCCTCCATGTCGTGCCGGCTGGCGTACGTGGCGGCGAGCGCGCCGAGCCCGGTCCGCCGGTCGACCAGGAGGCTCACGCTGCAGAAGCCCGGCAGCTCGTCCAGGCGCGGCAGCACCCCTGTCCGGACCGCATCGACCGAGCGGTCGGTGTCCGCCGGGTCACCACGGGTCCAGGTGACCCGGGTGCAGGCACCCTCGGGCGCCTCGCTGCGCCGGTGCAGCAGCGCGATCTCCCACTCGTCCACCTCGGCCACCGCGCCGAAGATCTCCGCGGCGTGGTTCCGCATGTCCCGGATGCTCTCCGCGCTGGCGTGCATGGCGCTGTCGTCGGCCCACGCGGTGGTGACGATGCACCGGGCGCCCGGGCGGTCGCAGACCATCGACAGCCCGACGCAGCCGCTCATCCCCTGCACCGCCGGCATGACGGTGTCCCGGACGTAGGCGATCCCGTCGTCCATGTCGCGGACGTTGCTCATCGTGGTGGACCGGGCGTACATGCCACCCACTCCTCTCGGATCAGGCGACGCCCCTGCGGCATCGCCGCGACCCCCACTGTCCTCGCCGCGGACCCGGCTGTGAACCGGCTCCGGCGTCCCGACCGCGCCGACCGGTCAGCCCGTGAGCAGGCCGTCGGAGGACTCGGTGAGCCGGCCGGCGTCCAGCGCGGCAGCCAGCGCCTTCTCCAGCACCGGGGTCACCGACGCGGCCCGCCGCTTGTAGCCGAACACCGTGGCGGTCGCGGTGAGCAGCTCCTCGCGCCGCATCCCGGCCGCGGCCCGGCAGAGCGCCGCCATCGCGTTGGCGATCTCCTCCGGCGCCACGTGCTCGATCGGCCGGTCGGTGCTCGACACCTGCCGGCGGAACCCGGTCCAGGTGGCCCGGTCGACCCCCTCGGGCCACAGGTGGTCGCCGTCGACGGCCGAGGGCGGCAGCAGCGAGAGCAGCACCTGCTTGCGGGCCTCGGTGGCCCGGTTGAGGCCGAACGCGCCCACGGTCAGCTTGGCCAGCCGGTCGACGTGGATGGGCCCCTCGGCCTTGATGCCGGCGACCAGCACCCGCCGCACCGCCCGCGCGGCCTTGGACACCGGCAGCTCGTCGAGCACCGACTTCTCACCCGCGGTCTTCGGGATCCACGGCACGAACGGCGTCTCGCCCTCCAGAGCGGGGGCGGCCGCGGGCTTCGCGGCCGCGGCCGGCTTCGGCGCCGGACGGGCGGTCACCGCGGGCACCGCCATCGAGGTCACCGAGGAGCGCAGCGCCGCCACGCCCTTGAACGACTCGACGGCGGCCGTGGGCAGCGGCACCGGCGTCACGGCCGGCCGGCTCGGCACCGGGGCCGCGTCGAGCGCGGCCACCAGCCGGTCGACGACGGACGCCGGGTCGGCCAGCCACGCGGGCAGCCACACCCGCTGCACGACCGGCCAGCGCAGCATGTCGCCGAGCACCTCCGGCGGCAGGCCGTCCCGGTCACCGACCGTGCCGCGGCGCGCCCAGGCCGGCCCGTCCAGCAGCACGGCCATGACCGGCGTCGCGGGGTCGGCGGGCCGGCTCACCGAGAGGTCGACGCGGAACTCCGAGAGCCCGACGTCGGTGCGGACCACCAGCCCGCGCTGGCGCAGCGCGGTCGCGATCTGCTCGCGGTGCCGGTCGACGACGGCGGCCGACCGCGGCGAGCGGGGCAGCACGTCGGTGCCCTGCTCGGCCATGTCGAGGTAGGCCCGCAGGTGCTTGATGCCCACCGAGGAGGTCTCCTCGGCCCGCAGCTGCGCGGGGTCGAAGGAGGAGAAGACGACGACCTGGCGCCGGGCCCGGGTGATCGCGACGTTCAGCCGCCGCTCGCCGCCCTGCCGGTTCAGCGGGCCGAAGTTGAGCGGCAGCGTGCCGTCGGCGGTGGGGGAGAAGCCGGTGGAGAAGAAGATGACGTCGCGCTCGTCGCCCTGCACGTTCTCCAGGTTCTTGACGAACAGCCCCTCGCCGTCGGTGCGGTCCAGCGCGGCGGCCAGCCGGTCGTCGTCGGCGTCGCGCAGCAGCGCCTCGATGTAGGACCGCTGCTGGGCGTTGAAGGTGACCACGCCGATCGAGGGGACGGCGTCGATGCCGTCCCACTGCGGCACCGCGTCGAACCGGCGGCGGATCTCGGCGACGATCGCCTTGGCCTCGACCGGGTTGGTGCGCAGCAGCCGGCCCGCTCCGGAGCGGTGGAACGTGCCGGGCACCCGCACCAGCGAGACGCCGCGCCCGTCGGCCTCGGCCGAGGCCCGCCCGTGCGTGGGCGCCGGGAAGGAGGAGAGCCGGCTGTCGTAGTACTGGGCGTTGGAGAAGGCGATGAGCGACTCGTCCTGGCTGCGGTAGTGCCAGGAGAGCCAGTGCCGCGGCACCCGTGCCTGCACGCACTCGCCGAGGATGGACTCCTCGTCCTCGACCGCGGTCTCCACGACCTCCATCGGGTCGTCGCTCGCGGTGGTCGTCGGCTCGAGGAACGACGTCGGCGGCATCTGCTTGGAGTCACCGACGACGACGGCGGCCTTCGCCCGGCCCAGCGCACCGATGGCGTCGGCCACCCGGATCTGCGAGGCCTCGTCGAAGACCACCAGGTCGAACTGGCCGGCCTTCGCGGGGAAGAAGCGGGCCACCGAGTCCGGCGACACGAGCACGCACGGCATGACGGCGGTGACCAGCTCGCCGTACTGCGCGAGCAGCTGGCGCACGCCCAGCCCGCGGCGCTGCTTGGCCAGCTCCCGCTGCAGCGCGCCGACCTGGCCGGTGCCCATCGCGGCGTCGAAGGGCCGGGCGGCGAGCACCGACGCCGGCAGCACCTCGGTCAGGTGCGCGCGCACCGCGCGCGAGGCGTCGGTGAAGCGGACGATCGCCGCCTCGTGGGCGTCGACGTCGAAGAGGTCCAGGCCGGTGGCGTCCAGCCGCTCGGCGACCGACGCCGTCGCCAGGCCGCGGTCCAGCGCGCGCACCGCGTCGTCGGCGGCGACCGCGCCGGTGATCAGCATGGTGCGGGCGTCGAAGAGCCCGGCGTAGCGCAGCGGCTCCAGGGTGTCGAGGAAGGAGACCCAGCGGCGCAGCGACATGAGCACCGAGTTCTCGACGCCGCGCTCGGGGCGGGTCATCGACCAGCGGAGGACCAGGCCGTCCTCGCCGGCCCAGGCGGCCAGCTGGTCCGAGGAGCTGCGGCAGACGGCCAGCAGCGAGACGACGGCGTCGCGCAGCCGGGCGACGGCGGCGGCGGGTGCCGGCGCGGCGGGCGTGCCGGCGACGATGAGCTTGCGCAGCGCCACGTGGAAGGCCGAGGAGCCGTCGACGGCGGTGCCGGCCCGGCGCAGCCACTCGACCTCGCGCTCCAGCAGCCCCGGATCGGTGAACGGGTTCCAGGCCCCGGGGACGGAGAGCCCGGGGACCGAGTCGACCCGGCCGGCGATCGCCTGGACCGCCGTCTGCACCCGCCACAGGTTCTCCACCAGCAGCGGGACGTCCTTGGGGCGCACCTTGGCCCCGGGACGCAGGCAGCCGGCGATCTCCTCGCGGACGGCGATCAGCCGCTTGCGGCGGCCCCACCAGCCCGACGCCGCCGCCGTCTGCGCGCGCACGTAGACCTCGGCCAGCGGCAGCCCGAGCACCTCCGGTTCGGCGACGTCGAGACCGGGGTGCCGGAAGGCCGTGAACGCGGCCACCTCGCCGAGCACCGCGCCCGTCGCCGTCGTCCAGCGGCCGCTGAAGGTCTCGTCGAGCACGTCGAGGCCCACCGGGGGGCCCGAGAGCAGGTGGACCAGCGCGTCGAGGTCCTCGGGCGTGCGGGCGTGGCGCAGCACGCCGCCGAGCTCGGGGAAGCCCGCGGCCTCCCGGACGGCCGCGTCCACCTCCGCCGCCGCCTCGCGGGCCGCCGGCAGGTCGATCTCCGGGGAGTCGACGAACGCCCACGGGTGCCGCGGCGAGGGCCGGGTGAGGTCGGCGATGTCGGGCAGCAGCGCCAGCGCCCGGCGGACCGCGGTGAGCACCTCGGCCGGCGCGTTCGCGACGAACGGCTTGGGCACCGGGAGGGCCGGGACGTCGGTGCCGGCGGTCAGCTCAGCGGTGCGCGCCGTGTAGAGCGACAGGCCGGCGGCGTTCTCGGCGTGCAGCCGGTCGGCGTAGCGGGCCAGCTGGCGGCGGGCCGAGCGCAGCCGCTCCCCGTCGGCGGCCAGCCCCTGCTCGTCGACGGCGACGGCGTGCTCCAGCGCCAGCCGGATCTGCGCCCGCACCATCGAGGCGCGGGACCCCTTGTCGTGCAGGTCGAGGGCGAACATGCCCATGCCCACGGCGTCCAGCCGCCGGGCCACGACGTCGAGCGCGGCGCGCTTCTCGGCGACGAAGAGGACCCGCTTGCCGTCGGCGACCGCGCGGGTGAGCAGGTTGGTGATCGTCTGCGACTTGCCGGTGCCGGGCGGGCCCTCCAGCACGAACGTCCGGCCGGCGGAGGCCTCGGCGACGGCGCGCAGCTGCGAGGCGTCGGCGGGTACCGGCAGACGGGCGGCCAGGTCGTCGAGGTCGACGTGGGCGCCGGAGTCGCGGGCCGGGTCGAGGAAGGGCTCGGTCGGCTCGTGCACGAGGTGGTGCACCAGCGGGTTGCCGGCGAAGTCGCCCCAGTGCTCGTCCAGGTCCTTCCACAGCCGGTACTTGGCGAACTGCAGGATCGCGAGGTCCGCGGTCGCCTCGACCCGGTAGGGCAGGCCGTGGCCGACCAGCCCCACCCGGACCGCCTCCAGCGCGCGCTCCAGGTCGGGGGTGCTCTCGGCGGTGTCGCTGAGCGCGGGCACCACGAGGCCGTGCACCTGGCGCAGCTTCTCCAGCAGGCAGTAGTTCGGGGTGCTCGCGCCGGACTCGTCCAGCGACAACCGGTAGGACCCGGTGCGGCCCACCGGCGCGAGCACGACGGGCACCAGCAGCAGCGGCGAGCGCAGCGGCCGGCCGTCCAGCTCCCACACCAGCGAGCCCAGCGCCAGGTACAGGTTGTTGGCGCCGGTCTCCTCCTGCACCGTCTTCGCGCGGTAGGCGAGGTTGCGCAGCCGCGGCAGGTACCCGCCCTCGGTGACGTCGGCGTGCACCTCGCGGCGCTCGACGAGCAGCTCGGTCAGCTGCTCGGCGGGCAGCTCCCCGGCGCCGGTGAGACCGCGCTCGGTCTGGACGGCGGCCAGCCGGTCGCCGGGGAGGAGGGTGATCGGGGTGCCGTCGTGGAGGAAGTTGTCCAGGATCGGCAGCGCGGTCGCGGGCAGGGTCAGCGGCAGCCCGGCGCGCTCGGTGTAGTTGATCAGCCGGTTGCGCAGGCTCAGGTCGAGCAGCGCGTTCTTCCACTGCTGCACCCGGGGCGGGGCCTCGGGGCGCTGCGGTGATGCGCTCGCGGGCGGGGCGGGGAGCGCGGGGGCGCCGTGCTCGGCCGGCCGGTACTCGACGACCTGCAGCAGGCCCTCCGGCGTACGGGCGCGCGCCGGCAGCGGCAGGATGCCGTCGCGCCGGGCGCGGTGGACGTCGGTGACGCCGAGGACGCGGTCGAGCTCGCCGGCCAGCCAGCGCTCGTGGGCCGGGGTGTGCAGGTCGGCGACGGGCTCGCCCCCGCCGGTGAGGAGCGTGGTCTCGACCAGGCCGATCAGGCCGAGGTCGACCAGGTTGGCCAGCGGCGCGGCGTCAGTCGTGGCGGCGGACTCGGAGCTGCGCTCCTCCCGCCAGAAGCCGAGGAAGGCGTGCGCCCCGCCGGCGCGGCCCCCGCCGGCGCCCTCGGCCAGCCACAGCAGCGGCCGGATGCCGGCCTGCTCCAGCGCGGCGGCGAGGAGGACGACGGCGTCCAGGGGCGTGGCGACGCGCCAGGTGAGGACGTCGCCGGGCGAGCGCACCTGCTGACCGAGGTCGGCCCAGCTCAGCGGCGGCTCGGAGTGGCGCACGCCGCGGCGGCGCAGGACCTCGGCCAGCGCCGCGACGACCTCGTCGACCCGCTCGGCGGTGGCCGCGTAGCCGACCAGGGCGCCGCTGCCGGTCCGCTCCTCGAGCAGCCCGGCGGCCTCGGCGACCAGCCCGGTGACCGCCGGGTGGTTGGGCATGACGTGGGCGGCGAGCATCTCCAGCGCCAGGGGGAGCGGGCTGGCCAGCCACTGGTTGGCGGCGAGCACCTGCACCGGCGCGGTGGCCTCGCCGACGAGCACGTCGTCGTGCCACAGCTCGACGTCGACCACGCCGGGGCGCTGCTCCTCGACGTGCAGCATCGCCGCCGGGTCCATGACCAGCCCGATGCCGGTGAGCACGGTGGTGCGGCCGCCGTCGACGTCGGCGAGCAGCTCCACCGCCTGCGCGATGGGGCCCTCGGCGTCGCGCACCGCCAACCGCACGGTCGCCCCGCGCAGCGTGTGCCCGGAGGTGAGCGCCAGGCGCGACACGACCGGGATGCGGTTGTGGGCCAGCGCGTAGCTGAGCACCGGGGTGGAGGTCAGCTCGATGGAGACCACCGTCGGCGGCGCGACGACATCACCGAGCTGGATGTCGGCAGGGCTCTCCATGTCACCTGTCTACCGGGTCGGACGGACTGGTCCGCCCATGGTCCCCGACGGGAGGGGCGGATGTGACGGGAGAGCCCGAACGTTGCCGGGGATCACTGATCCGGGGCCCGCCGACGGTTCCGGTCCGGGGCGGTCCTGCCGATGGCGCGCGGCCCGTGGGCAGGGACATGCGGATCCTCTGCCTCTGAGTGTTCCTGCACTCAGAGGCAGAGCGCCGACGGAGAGGTGCCGACACCCGGGTTGCCGAGTGGTGGCACGGCGGGGGAGGTTGCCCGTCATGGACGCCATGCGACGGCACGACTCCGGGCTGCTGGTCGAGGAGCGCGGGCACGTCCGCGTGCTCACCCTCGACCGGCCCGAGCGGCGCAACGCCCTCTCCACCGAGGTGCAGGCCGACCTCGTGGAGGAGCTCCTCCGGGTGGTCGAGGACGGCGTGCGCGCGGTCGTCCTCACCGGTACGGGGCCGGCCTTCTGCGCCGGTCTCGACCTCAAGGAGATCCGCGCCGCGGACGAGCGGGGCGAGCGGTTCCGGCCGCCGATGAGCCGGCCCGTGCGGTCGCTGTTCGAGGTCGTCACCGAGACGCCGGTGCCGGTGCTCGCCGCCCTCAACGGCCCGGCAGTGGCGGGTGGCTTCGAGCTGGCGCTCGCCTGCGACCTGCGGATCGCCTCGCCGGCGGTGCGCTTCGCCCTGCCGGAGGCCGCGATCGGCATGGGGGCCAACTTCGGCTCGGTGGTGCTGCCCAAGCGGATCCCGGTCGGGATCGCGCTGGAGATGCTCTTCACCGGCGACCCGATCGACGCCACCGAGGCGCAGCGCTGGGGTCTGGTCAACCGGCTGGTCGAGCCCGACCGGGTGCTGCCCACCGCCCTGGAGCTCGCCGACCGGATCGCCGCCAACGCCCCGATCTCGGTCCGCCGGATGAAGGAGACCGCGGTCAAGGCCCTGGAGCTGCCGCTCTGGCAGGGGCTGCGGCTCGACGTCGGGCCCAACCCCTACCTCAGCGAGGACCGCAAGGAGGGCATCGCGGCCCGGCTGGAGAAGCGGGCGCCGCGCTGGACCGGCCGCTGAAAGCAGGCGAGGGCGCCGACGGTGTGCACGGATGCGCGATTTCTGGGCCGGGAACTGCGCGTCCGCGCACACCGTCAGGAGCCGGCGAACCGCCGCTCGAGCTGGGCGGGGCGGTCGCGCGGTCGGCCGGCCGCTGGCCGGACTTTGCGGAACCGGGCCGTTCATGACTTTCGGGTAACGGCTCGTCCCACCCGTCAGATCGGGCTGACGCCGGGGCGTGCCGGCTGCGAGGGTCCGCCTGTCCGTGCCGGTACCGACCCCGAGGAGACGTCATGAACTGCGCGCACTGCGGAGCCGTGCACCAGCGAGGCCGCTTCTGCGTCGGCTGCGGCAGGACGATGCCGCCGTCGTCGCTGCCGCCCCGCCCGGTCCGCCTCGCCCCGCGTCCGCCCTACGAGGTCACCGACGACATGACCCAACCGGTGCTGCGCTTCGACGTCCAGCAGCGGCGCGCGCCGGCCGGGGAGCGGCTGCAGGCCCGCGTCGGCTGACCGGGTCCGTCCGCGCGGGTGCCGCTCTTCCCGGGGGGCGGCGCCCGCATGCGTTTCCGAGCGTCGTTCACCCGACCGGGTGACGAGGCTCACTGCTAGCAATCCGCTTGCAGTTGTTAGCACGCCGGGGATCCGGGGCACACACAGAACCGTCAGGTCATCCCCGAACCCTGGAGCTGTGTCCCACCATGACCGACAACAACGCCAAGATGATCAACCAGTTGCGCGCCCTCGTCCTGCTCACGCAGACCGAGGAGCAGATCGCGCGCACCCGCATCAGCCAGGCCCGCACCGACGCCGTGCGCCGCGAGCTCACCCAGAACGCCGACAACGCCGCGGCCCGCTCGCTGGAGATCACCGAGCAGCTGCGCGCCCTCGGCGGCGTCCCGGACGTCGTGACGCCGGTCGTCGGCCGCCTCTCCGCCGTCCTCAAGGCCACGTTCGAGCAGACCACCTCGGTCGAGGAGGCCCTGCTGCAGGACCTCCAGCTGGAGCACCAGCTGCTCGACCGCGCCACCTACCTCAAGGTGCTCGCCGAGACCGCCGGTGAGACGCAGACCCGGCGCCTCGCCGAGAAGCTGGTCGAGGCGCACAGCGCGACCGTCGAGTGGCTGACCGTCGTCCTCGCCGAGGAAGCCCTGGGCGGCCCCGCCGCACTCCAGCCCACCCCGGTGCAGAAGGTGGCCGGTGGCGTCGCCCGCGCGGTCAACGCCCCCGTGCGCTTCTGGGCCAACACGGTGAACAACGCCGTCGACACGGTGCGCCACGCCGGCGAGGAGACCTCCGACCGGTTCTCCGCGGTGGGTGACCGCGCGTCCGCGTTCACCGGCGCCGTCCGCGAGACCCTGACCGTCGGCCGCGCCGCCTCGCTGCGCCGCGCCGAGCAGATCGCCCAGCGCGAGGGGAACGACGACGCCGCGCAGGCGGCCCGGGCCGCCCGCGAGGAGCTCGGCGACGTCACCGCCGACGAGCTGCCGATCAAGGGCTACGACTCGATGTCCGTGCAGGACGCGGTCAAGGCGATCAAGCAGCTGAAGACGCCGCACGACATCAACGTGGTCATCCGCTACGAGGAGACCCACAAGAACCGGTCCAACGTGGCCAGCGCCGCGCAGACCCAGCTGGCCGCCCTGGCCAAGGAGGCCGTGGGCGTCAGCAAGTGAGGCGCGGCCCCGTCCGCCTCGGACGGGGCCCGGTACGCGGAGGGCCCGCATCCCCACGGGGGGTGCGGGCCCTCCGCGTGCGCCAGATCGCGTGCCGCCCGGGTTTGGCACGCCGACGACGAAGGGGAAGCCTGCACCCATGAGCATCACACCCGAGGCCCTCGAGGCGGAGTTCTCGCTGACGACGGCCGCGACGCGGCTGGACTTCCTCAGCCGCCGCGACAACGGCGACACCGCGCTGAACGTCGTCCGCGACGACGCCGACGCCGACGACTGGTCGGCGTCCATGCGCGACACCGGGACCCAGCTGGACGTCGACGAGGCGCTGGAGCTGCTCGCCCTCGGCGAGGTCGTCTCGCGCCGCGCCCACGACAGCCAGCTGGTCGGGATCCGCGCCGCGCTGCGCGGCGGGGCGGAGTGGGAGCAGATCGCCGCCGCGCTGGGCGTCTCCCCGCAGCAGGCGTGGGACTCCTTCACCGAGTCGATCGAGCGGCAGCTCGAGTCCGAGGCCGCCGAGCGCGCCCGCGAGCTCGCCGGCACCCGCCCCGGCCGCTGAGCCGGAGCGGCTGCCGGCGCACCGGGGTCAGCGCACCTCGACGCCCCGCCAGAAGGCCACCCGGTCGGTGATCTCCCGCGCGGCGTCCTCGGGCTCCGGGTAGTACCAGGCGGCGTCCGGGTTCTGCTGCCCGTCGACCTCGAGGGTGACGTAGGAGGCGGTGCCCTTCCAGGAGCAGACGGTGTGCTTCTCCGAGGGGCGCAGCACGTCGTCCCGGACCGAGTCGCGGGGGAAGTAGGCGTTGCCCTCGACGGTGACGATGTCGTCGGACTCGGCGATGACGACGCCGTTCCAGGTAGCGGTGGTCATGCCCCGATGGTCCTCCGCCCGCGGCCGCGGCGCCGGTCGCGATGTGGGGCGTGACGCGCGGCGGCGTGGGCATGGAGGAGGGGGTGGCCGTCCGGTCACCCCGCCGATCCCGGACCGCAGGAGGAACCCGATGGCGCAGCCCCACCCGCAGGGTGACCGCGACCGGAGCGAGGGGGAGGGCACCCCGAAGGGCAGGCGGCTCGGTCGCGTGCTGATCCCGCTGGGCATCCTGCTGGTGATCCTGGGGATCTTCACCTACATGCTGGTCATCTCCCTGGGCAGCACCGGCGACGACGAGGAGATCCTCGACAACGAGGGCGCGGCGACCGCCGTCGTCCTCGAGGTGCCGGTCCCCGCCTTCCGCTGAGACCCCGCCGGCTCAGCGCTCGAACAGGGCGAACGTCGCCACGGCGAACACCAGGGCCTCGCCCTCCTGTTCCACCTCGGCCTCGCACACCGTGAGGTGCTCCCCGCGGGTGCGGGCGCACGCCCCGGAGCCCGGGACGGCTGGGGCGGGTGGGGTGCGCGGCGCGCCTCGTGACCCCTCCGAGGCAGAGGGTCGTCCCGCGTGGCCACCGGTGCCACGCCATGAGCAAGGATCCCCGGGTACGCACCACGTCCAGTGATCTCAGGAGCACCCATGAGCCACCCCGGGAACGGCCCGGACCAGAACCCGTCCGGCCAGCAGCCGGGCCAGCCCGGCCCGTTCGGCCAGCCGGGCCAGCCGGGCCAGCCGGGTCAGTACGGTCAGCCGGGTCCGTACGGCCAGCCCGCGCAGCCGGGTCAGCCGTACCAGCCCTTCGACCAGGCCGGTCAGCCCGACCAGCCGGGTCAGCCGGGTCAGCCCGCCGGCGGGTGGGTGCCGCCGCAGGGCGGCGCGACGCCGTGGGGCCAGCCGGAGGAGAAGGGCAGCCCGGCCAAGAAGGTCCTGCTCGCCGTGGGCGGCGTCCTGGTCGCCCTCGTCGCCGTCGGCCTGCTGTTCAGCATGCTCGGCGGCGGCGAGCCCGAGGTCGGCGACTGCGTGGCCAACCTCGATGGCGAGGAGGTCGAGACCGTCGAGTGCGAGGCCGCCGAGGCGGAGGCCCGCATCGTCGGGATCGACGAGCAGGAGCTGAACTACGCGGACTTCCTGGAGCAGGACGTCTGCCTCGACTTCGCGTCCGCCGTCGGCGCCATCTGGGTGGGTGCCGACGAGGCCGAGCCCGGCACGGTCTACTGCGCCGAGCCGGTCTGATCCCTCTGCTCCGCCGAGTGCCCCGCCGGTCCGCCGGCGGGGCACTCGGCGTTCCCGCCCCCGGAGGTCAGGCCTCCCGCGCGGCGGGGTCGTCGTCCGTGCGCCGCTCCAGGAAGAACGCGCCGAGCGCACCCGCCAGGGTGGCGAACACCGCCACCGAGTAGGTGGCCAGGGCGATGTCGAGCACGCGGGCCAGGCCCCCGTCGGCCGTGAGGGGCTGCCCGCTGATCGTGGCCAGGGCGGCGTCGTAGAGCGCGGTGCCGTAGGAGTCGTAGGCGCCGAGCACGTACAGCAGCTGGCTGGTCGCCAGCACCACCACGACCGTCACCGCGCCGAGCCAGCCGATGCGGCCGCTGAGCAGGCGCCCGGCCGACCGCGAACCGCGGACCGCCGCCGACACGACGCCCCCGACGCGCGCCGCGCGCAGCAGGGCCAGGGCGCGGGCGAACCGCAGGAACGGCACCGCCAGGAAGACGACCTGCCACCAGTTGCGCACCCAGAACCGGCGCTGGTCGCGGGCGGTGACCGCCCGGTGCACGAACTCCGCCACGAACACCGCCCACAGCACCCAGCCGACGACGCCCAGCGTGGTGGTCAGCCAGGGTTGCCGGGCCAGCGACTGGCCGAGGACGACGAGCACGAACACCAGCCCGAGCGCACCCATCGGCTTGTCCAGCCGCCGGGCCAGCCCCGTCCGCTCCGGGGTGTCGTCGAGCTCGGGGACGTGCTGCCCGGTGGAGCTGTCCGGAGGATCGGGGTGCGGGCGCTGCATCGACGTCCCCTACCCCGCGCGGGCGGCGGTGCGTCCCCGGATCACGGCAGCCGCTTCAGCAGCACGCGGGCGACCGCGGCCGCCTCCGGCAACGGGACCCCGGCGGCCGCCGCGCGCAGCCAGGCGGCGAGGGGGCCGGCGAGCGCGGGGGAGAGCGCACCGATCCAGGCCGCGCTGCGGGCGCGCGCCTCGGCGACGTGCTCGGTGCGGCCGCCGGGCCCGTGGGCGACCACCTCGGGACGGCTGGCCAGCAGCCCCCCGAGGCGCCACTGGCCGGGCGTCGTCGCGGTGGCGAGCGCCTCCAGCCGGTCCGCGGCCTTGTGCAGCAGCGCGGCGTCGTCCGCCGGGTCTCGGGTGCTCCGGGCCGTCACGCCGTCCATTGCACCGCACGGCGCGGCGGGGGTGGGGGCTCGTCGACGCGGGTGCGGGCATGCTTAGGTGTGCCTCGCCTATCTCCAGGAGGATCCACGTGACCAGGCTCGGGCGCACGACCGCCGTCGTCTCCACCCTCACCCTCGCGGCCTCGTTGGCTGCATGCAGTTCCGACGCGGACACGCTCACCGTCTACAGCGCACAGCACGAGAGCCTGGTCCGCACGATGCTCGAGGACTTCACCGAGGAGACGGGCATCGAGCTCGAGTTCCGCGACGCCAACGACTCCGAGCTGGCCAACCAGATCATCGAGGAGGGGGACGCGTCGCCGGCCGATGTCTTCCTCACCGAGAACAGCCCGGCGATCGACGTCGTCGACCGGGCGGGGCTGCTCGCGCCGTTGGAGGAGGAGACGCTGTCCCAGGTCGGTGAGCAGTACCGGCCGTCCTCGGGCAACTGGGTCGGTTTCGCCGCCCGCTCGACCGCGCTGATCCACAACCCGTCGGAGATCTCCGAGGAGGAGCTCCCCGCCTCGATGCTCGACCTCGCCGACCCCGCGTGGCAGGGCCGGGTCGGCATCGCCGCCGGCGGGGCGGACTTCCAGGCGATCGTCAGCGCCGTCCTGGCGCTGGAGGGCGAGGAGGCCACCCGGGAGTGGCTCGCCGGGCTGGAGCGCAACGCCGAGATCTACGCGAGCAACACCGCGATCATGAAGGCCGTCGACGAGGGCGAGGTCCCGGTCGGCATCACGTACCACTACTACTGGTTCCGCGACCAGGCCCAGAACGGGCTCATCGGCGACGACGCCGCGCTGCACTACTTCCGCAACCAGGACCCGGGCGCCTTCCTCAGCGTCTCGGGCGCCGGGGTGCTGGCCTCCTCGGACCAGCCCGAGCAGGCCCAGCAGCTGGTCGCGTACCTCACCAGCCGCGCCGCCCAGGAGCGGCTGGCCGACAGCAGCGCCCTCGAGTACGCCGTCGGCACCGGCGTCGCCTCCGCCGACGCGCTGCCGCCGCTGGCGGAGCTGCAGGCGCCCCCGGTGGACCCGGGGTCGCTGGACGCACCGAAGGTCACCGAGCTGATGCAGGAAGTGGGCCTGCTCTGACCCCTCCCGCGCTCCGCACCCCGGGCCCCGGAGCGCCGGCCCCGCCGGCGGTCCGGGGCTCCGGCGCGTCCGTGAGCCGGGGACGGCGACCGCTGCGGCGGTCACCGGTCACCCTCGCGCTGGCCGCCTGCGTCGCCGCCCTGGCCCTGCTGCCGCTGCTCCACATCGCCGCGTACACGGTGGACGTCGGCTGGGCGGGCGTCCGCGAGCTGGTGTTCCGGCCGCGGGTCGCCGAGCTGCTCTGGAACACCACCCGCCTGGCCCTGGGCACGGTCGCGGTCTGCGCGGTCCTGGGCGTCGGCGCGGCGTGGCTGGTGGCGCGCTCGTCGGTGCCCGGACGGCGCCTGTGGCACGTGCTGCTGGTCGCGCCGCTGGCCGTGCCGGCGTTCGTGAACAGCTTCGCCTGGATCTCCCTCCTGCCCGGGCTGGACACCTACGCGGGGGCGCTGCTGGTCGTCTCGCTGTCGTACTTCCCGTTCGTCTACCTGCCGGTGGTGGCCGCGTTCCGCGGCCTGGACCCGGCGCTGGAGGAGACGGCCCGCGGGCTGGGCCTCTCCGGCTGGGCCGTCTTCCGGCGGGTGCAGCTGCCGCAGCTCCGCGTGGCGCTGCTGGGCGGCGCCCTGCTCGTGGCGCTCCACGTGCTGGCCGAGTTCGGGGCGCTGCAGATGCTGCGCTACCCGACCTTCACCACCGCCATCTACGACCAGTACCGGGCCACCTTCAACGGCCCGGCCGCCACCGCGCTGGCCGGGGTCCTGGTGCTGCTGTGCCTGGTCCTGCTGCTGGCCGAGGTCCGGTTGCGGGGGCACCGCGGTTACGCCGGCAGCGGCCGCGGCGCGGCCCGACCGGTCCGGCCGGTGCAGCTGCGCGCGCTGACCGGGCCCGCGCTGCTGGCGCTGGCCGGGCTGGTCGGCCTGGCGCTGCTGGTCCCGCTGGGTGCGCTGGCCTACTGGCTGGCCGGCGGCGCCTCGGCCGGCCTCTCCTGGGGCGACCTCGCAACGACGACCGGGACGACGCTGGCGCTGGCCGCCGCCGCGGCCGCGGTCACCACGGCCATGGCCGTGCCCACCGGGTGGCTGGCCGTCCGCGCCCGGGGGCGCACGGCGACGCTCCTGGAACGGGCGACGTACCTGGGCAGCTCGCTGCCCGGCATCGTCGTCGCGCTGGCCCTGGTCACGCTGAGCATCCGGGCGACGCCGTGGCTCTACCAGACGGTGCCGGTGCTGCTGGCCGCCTACGCGATCCTGTTCCTGCCCCGGGCGATCGTCCCCGTGCGTGCCGCGGTCGAGCAGTCCCCACCCCTCTACGACGACGTCGCCGCCTCCCTCGGGTCCTCCGGCGCCGACCGGTTGCGCCGCATCACCCTGCCGCTGCTCGCGCCCGGCCTGGGCGCCGGCGCGGCCCTGGTCTTCCTCGCGGTGGTCACCGAGCTCACCGCCACCCTGCTGCTCGCCCCCACCGGGACGGCCACCCTCGCCACCGCGTTCTGGTCGGCGAGCAGCGCGCTCGCCTACGGTGCGGCCGCGCCGTACGCGGCCGTCATGGTGCTGCTCTCCGCGCCCGCCACCGTGCTGCTGTCCCGCGACACCCGACGAGGTCCGACCCCATGAGCTCTCTCACCGTGACCGGCCTGACCAAGGCCTTCGGCGCCACACCGGTGCTCACCGGCGTGGACCTCCACGTGCCGGCCGGCGGGTTCACCGCCCTGCTCGGCCCCTCGGGCTGCGGCAAGACGACGCTGCTGCGGCTCGTCGCCGGCTTCGACGACCCCGACCGCGGCACCGTCAGCCTCGGCGACCGCGTCGTGGCCGGTGCCGGGCGGGGCGTGCCCGCCCGGCAGCGGGGGATCGGGTTCGTGCCGCAGGAGGGCGGGTTGTTCCCGCACCTCAGCGTCGCCGGCAACGTCACCTTCGGCCTGCCGCGCCGCCGGCGCGGCGACCGGGGACGGGTGGCCGAGCTGCTGGCCCTGGTCGGGCTGGACGTCGACCTGGCCGACCGGGCGCCGCACCAGCTCTCCGGCGGCCAGCAGCAGCGGGTCGCTCTCGCCCGGGCGCTGGCCCCCGAGCCGGCGCTCGTGCTGCTCGACGAGCCGTTCTCCTCCCTGGACGCCGCGCTGCGCGAGGACACCCGGCGAGCCGTCCTGGCCGCGCTCACCGCCGCCGGGGCGACCGCCGTGCTGGTCACCCACGACCAGGCCGAGGCGTTGTCGATGGCCGACCAGGTCGCCGTCCTGCGCGACGGCCGGCTGGTGCAGCTCACCGACCCGCGCACCCTCTACCGGCGCCCGGCCGACCTCGACGTGGCCGCGTTCGTCGGTGAGTCGGTCGTGCTCGACGCCGAGATCCGGGACGGCAGCGCGCTCTGCGTCCTGGGTGCGCTGCCGGTCGCCGGGGCGGCGGCCGACGGGCCGGCCCGGGTTCTGCTGCGGCCGGAGCAGCTGCGTCTGGGGCCGCCGCTCGGCACGGGCGCCCGGGCGCGGGTGCGGGAGGTCGACTTCTACGGCCACGACTCCCGCGTGTGGCTGACCCTGCCCGACGGCGGGACGGTCACCGCCCGGCTGGAGGGCGCGGAGCTGCCCGCGGTCGGGCAGGAGGTCACGATCGAGGTGGCCGGCGCGGCGCTGACCTTCCCGGCCGCCGTTCGTGCCGCGCGCCCCGTCGTCGCCGATCCGGCCTTCTGAGCCGACGCGCCGGGACCCGGCCGCGTGCACAGGTTAGGAAAGCCTAAGCTGCCGCGCATGGATCTGTTCCTCTTCACCGTCGACCCCCGGTGGGGGCGCGACGTCGTGGCCGCCGGCGCGGCCGGCATCGTCGTCGACTGGGAACGGCGCGGCAAGCTGCGGCGCCAGGCGGGGGAAGGCACCCAGATCAACGCGGACACCCCCGAGGACCTGAGCCGGATGCGTGCGGCGACCCCCGGCCGATTGATCTGCCGGATCAACGGTCTCGGGCCGTGGACCGCCGGCGAGGTGACCGATGCGGTCGCCCGCGGGGCCGACGAGCTGCTGCTGCCCATGGTCCGCTCCACCGAGGAGGTCGACCGGGCCCTCGACCTCGTCGCGGGGCGGTGCGGCCTGGGCATCCTCGTGGAGACCCAGGACGCGGTGGACCGGGCGGCGGAGCTCGCGCGGCGGCCGCTCTCGCGGATCTACGTCGGCCTCAACGACCTGCGCATCGACCGCGGCTCCACCACGCTGTTCGCACCACTCGTGGACGGCACCGTGGAGGCGGTGCGGGCGCAGGTGACCGTGCCGTTCGGGGTCGGCGGCCTCACGCTCCCCGGCGGCGGGTTCCCCGTGCCCGGTGACCTGCTGGCCGCGGAGCTGGTCCGCATCAGCACCCAGTTCACGTTCCTGCGCCGCTCGTTCACCGCCGACATGGCCGGCCGCGACCCGTTCGTGGAGGTGCCGCGGCTGCTCGCCGGCCTCGACGAGCTGCGCCGGGCCGGCGCCGAGCAGGCCGCCGAGAACCGCCGCGCCTTCGTCTCCGCCGTCACGGCCACGAGCCGGGAGAGCGCGGCACGGGTGGCGCAGCCGGCGTGAGGGCGCTCGTGACCGGAGCCGGCGGGTTCGTCGGCCGGCACCTGGTGGCACGGCTGGAGCGCGACGGCTGGCACGTCACCGGGCTGACCCGCCGCGACGTCGACCTGGCCGATCCGGTCGCCGGTGCGGCCGCCGTCCGGGCCGCGGACCCCGACGTCGTCTTCGCGCTCGCCGCCGGCCGCGCGAAAGCCACGCCGGAGGAGCGCACCGCGACCACGGCGGTCAACACCAGCCCGTGGCTGGTCGACGCGCTGCCCGATCGTTGCCGGGCCGTGGTGCGGCTGGGCTCCTCGACCGAGTACGCCGCCGCGCCGCACCCGCTGGCGGAGGACGCCGCCCTGGCGCCGCGCGGCTTCTTCGGCGCCACCAAGGCTGCGGGCTCGCTGCTCCTGCAGGCGGCGGCCGCCGAGCGCGGGATCCGGGCGGCGGTGCTGCGCGCCTTCCAGGTCTACGGACCGGGGGACCACCCCACCCGCCTGGTCCCCGTCGTCATGACCGCCGCGCGCAGCGGCGGCACCGTGGCGCTGCCCGCCCACCTGAGCCGGCGCGACTGGGTGTGGGTGGGCGACGTCGTCGACGCCTGCGTCCGCGCCGCGGTCGACGACGGGCTGCCCCCCGGCGCCGTGCTCAACATCGGCACCGGTGTGCAGACCAGCACGGAGGAGCTCGTGGCCCTCGCCGAGCGGGTGACCGGCCGCCCGATCACGACCGCACCGGGCGCCCACCCGGGGCGTGGCTGGGACACCGCCGACTGGGTGTGCGACCCGGCGCTGGCCCGGCGGCTGCTCGGCTGGACGCCGACGGTCGACCTCGCGGAGGGCCTGGCCCGGACCTGGGCGGCCGGGTGACCGCCGGCGGGGGAGCGGAGCCTCGGGTGGCGGTCGTCGTCCCCGTGTACGGCAACGAGGCGACGCTCGGGGAGCTCGCGGGCCGGCTGGCTGCGGCGCTCGCCGGCCGGCCGTGGCGGCTCCGGTTGGTCGTCGACGCGTCACCGGACGACAGCGCCGCCGTGGCGCGCGCCCTCGCCGCCCGGGACGCCCGGATCGCGGTCACCGAGCTGGCGGTGAACGTCGGGCAGCACGCGGCGCTGGCGCGCGGGCTCGCCGACGAGGCGGCCGCCGACGTCTGGGTCTGCCTGGACGCCGACCTGCAGGACCCGCCGGAGGCGGTGCCGCTGCTGCTGGACCGGCTGGCCACCGGGGACGTGGCGGCGGTGTTCGCCGGGCGGCGCGGCCGCTACGAGTCACCGCTGCGGCGGCTCACCGGCACGCTGCACCGGCGCGTGGCGGGCAGGCTGACCGGCCTGCCGCCGGACGCCGGGGCCTTCCTCGCCATGGGCCCGGCCGTGCGGGCCGCCGTCGTCCCCGCCGTGCAGGAGCAGGGGGCGCCGAGCGTGGTCCTCGCCGTCGGCCGCTCCGGCCGGCCGGTGGCGAGCGTGCCGGTCGTCCGGGACCGGCGCCCGGTGGGCCGGTCGGCCTGGACGGCCCGGGCCCGGGTGCGGCAGTCGCTGCGGTCGCTGTCCTGGGCGGCGCGCGGCCACCGCTGAGCACGACCGGTCAGCGGCTCCAGAGCTGCAGGACCAGGTCGGTCTTGCCCGCCGGGAAGTCGTACTGGTCGACCATGCGCAGGCCCGCCGCGCGGAGGATCGCGTCGTCGTCGGTCGGCTCGGGCTCGCCGTCGAGGAGCCGGCGCACCACCCAGACCCGGTCCTCGCCCGGCGGTGCGTCGTCCGGGGGGAGGACGACGTCCGGGCGCAGCTGCGGAGCCAGGGTGCGGACGTAGTGGTCCAGGCCGGTGGCCGACCGCTGGTCGGCGGCGACGATCGGCTCGCCGCTCTCGTGCGCTTGCGCCAGCACCGCGACCAGGTCGTCGGCCCGCTCGCGCGGGCCCCGGTCGGCCAGCGGGGCGGAGGCCAGCAGGGAGCAGGCCAGCAGGAGCGCACCCACAGGGATCCGCGCCGGCCGTGGCAGCGCCATCGCGCCGGCCGCCGCCAGCACGCCCAGCCCCAGCAGCCCGGCCAGCAGGTAGCGGGGCAGGTACACCGGCCGGACCAGCTCGGTGGCCACGAGCAGCAGCAGGGGAACGACCACCCAGCAGGCGCCGACCACCCGGGCACCGGCCGCGCGGAACGCCCCGACCACGGCCAGGCCCAGCCCCAGGTAGAGCAGCGGGGTGCGCCCCCCGGCCCAGGCCTCGGCGGCGAGCGCCACCAGCCGGCCGTCGGTGTCGCGCAGGTGCTCGGCGTTGCGTGCGCCCGTCCCGTTCAGGACGGCGAGCCCCACGAAGCCCACGGCCGGCAGCGCGGCCAGCGCCCCGGTGAGCGCGACCGGGAGGGCCCGCCGGCGCCGCAGCAGCACCGCGGCGGCGACGAAGGCCGCGAGCACGGTGACCGCGTACCAGTGCGCGAGGCCCATCCCCGCCCCGGCGAGGCCGAACAGCAGCAGGCCGCGGGGCGGCTCCTGCAGCCAGCGGACCAGCCCCAGCGCCGCCGCCCCGGTGGCGAGCACGGCCAGCCCGTAGCTGCGGGCCTCGACCGACTGCTCGAGCACCAGCGGGTTGGCGGCGAGCACCAGCCCCGCCAGCACCCCGGTGCCCCGGCCGGCCAGGCGGGTGAGCGCCCGGGTGATGAGGGTGAGGCCACCCGCCGTGGCCAGGAGGGAGAGGATGCGCAGCGAGGTGTCGCCGCCGAGACCGGGCACCGACGTCCACAGGTACGTGACCAGGTAGTACGGGGCGTTGTAGGACGGCGGCACCCCGGCCAGGTAGCTGGTGGTGCCCTCGCCGGTGGCGATCGCGGTGAGGATGTCACCCAGCGGCAGGCGGGCCACCTCGGCGGTGAACAGCTCGTCGAACCACAGGCCGTGGCCCGGCATCAGCAGCCAGCCGCCGAGGAGGGCGACGAGCACTGCGGGCAGCAGCTCCACCGGCGACCAGCGCAGCGGCGCCGCTGCGCTCCGGTCCCGGCCGGAGGGAGCGGTGGCCTGCGGGGGCCCCTCCGTCACCGTCGACACCCCTGCAGGTTAGGCGACCCTGTGCGGGCACCCGGGCGCGGCACCGGGGACGCCGGCCCCGAGCCGGTCAGGCGGGGTCGCGCCGCATGGGCACGTGGGGGATGCCGTCCTCGACGTAGCCCGGCCCGCTCCGGCGGAAGCCGAACCGCGCGTACCAGTGCTCCAGGTGGGCCTGGGCGCCCAGGGTGAGCGGCCCGTCGCCGTAGCCGGCCAGGGCGGCCTCGATGAGCCGCCCGGCCAGCCCGCGCCCACGCGCCGCCTCGGCGGTGGCCACCCGGCCGATGGCCCGCGTCGCGCCGTCGTGGAGCACGCGGACGGTCGACAGCACCTGGCCGGCCTGCTCGAACCAGAGGTGCTCGGTCTCGGGTTCGGCGTCGCGCCCGTCGAGCTCGGGGTAGGGGCAGGTCTGCTCGACCACGAAGACGTCGACGCGCAGCCGGCACAGGGCGTAGACCTCGAAGGGCGTGAGGTCGGCGAACCGGGCGCGGCGCAGCAGCGGTTCGGGGGCGGTCCCGGCGGAGGTCATGCCGACGTTTGTAGCCGAAGCCCCCGGCGCTGGATCGGAGGGGAGGACGGCGCCTTCCCGGGGTAGGCACCGCGCATGTCGATGTCGAGCCCGTTCGAACCACACCTCCGCGACCAGGACGAGAGCATCCCCGCGGCCGACCCGGGAGCGGGCGCCCCGCCGACCGCCGACGGGTTCGGCATCGGCGGGGAGGAGCCCGATCGCGCGCCGGAGACCGATCGCCCCGGTCCCGGTACCGAGGACGTCGATCCGCCGGAGGACCCGACCTTCCGCACCCCGGACCCGCACGACGTCGGGCCGGCGTCGGAAAACTGAGCGGTCCGGGCCGTCAGCCGCCCAGCGCGGCGACGGCCCGGTCCACCAGCTGGAAGTGGCCCACGGCCCAGAAGACGACGCCCGCCAGCGCCAGCCCGCCCACGGTGACCGCGGTCGAGCTGACCGGGTGCTGGCGGGCGTGCCGCCACGCCTCCCGCGCCTTGCGCCTGAAGGTGGTGAAGAAGCGGCGGGCCCACTCGAACTCGGTGGACCACACCCACAGGCCGGCAAGCACCGGCGGGATCGTCAGCGGCCCGGGCAGGACCGTCAGGGCGAGGCCGATCAGCACCAGCAGCAGCCCGGCGGTGAACACCGCGACGCGGTAGGCGATCGCGACGGTGGGGTTGCTGTGCACCCGCGCGCGGAACGAGCCCGGTTCCACAGGGCGGGGCTCGCCGAGCCCGTCGCTGCAGTGCGCGCAGAGGGTGCTCCCGCTGCCGCCGGCGGCCTGGTCGGCCGCCCGGTTGCCGGCGAACCGGGGGTCGGCGGGGCGGGTGGTCTGCGGGGTGGACGGCACGGGTGCTCCCACGGCGGAGTGCTCCTGGAGGATGGCGAGGAGGAACTCCTCGGTGGACGGGGCCGCCGGAGGGAGTACCCGGTCGCCGTGCGCCCATGCCGGTCGTGCGCAACCGGATCGCGCCGCCCCTTCGCGGGTCAGCCGGCGTAGCGAGCGGCGGACCGGGCGCGAGCCTTGGCGGCCTCGGTCTCCCGGTCCTTGGGCGGGGCGGTGGTGACCAGGGCGTCGAGCAACCGGGCGGAGGCGGCGGCCACCTCGGCCACGGCCTGCTCGAACACCTCGGCGTTGGCGCGGGAGGGCTTGGTGGTGCCGCTGATCTTGCGCACGTACTGCAGGGCCGCGGCGTGGATCTCGTCGTCGGCCGCCGGAGGCGCGAAGTTGGCCAGCGGGCGGATGTTCCGGCACATGCCGGGCAGCGTAGGGGCGCGACCGCCCCGCGGGAGGGCTGCGGAGCACGGTCCGGGAGACGGAGGAGGGCGACGCGGTGGCGGTGCTGCTGGTGGACGTGGCGAACGTGGTCGGGTCGCGCCCCGACGGCTGGTGGCGGGACCGGGCCGGCGCGGCCTCCCGCCTGCTGGACCGGCTGGCCGGCCTGGCGGGCAGGCCTCTCGCCGGCCCGGACGGGGAGGCGCTGACGTGCACGGGGGTGGTCGCGGTCGTCGAGGGCCGCGCGCGGGACGTGCCCGCGCCCGAGGGGGTGGCGGTGGTGCGCGCCCCCGGCAGCGGGGACGACGCCCTCGCCGCGGCGGCGGCCGACCTCGCGGCCGGCGGCGAGGACGTGCTCGTGGTGACCGCGGACCGCGGGCTGCGCGCCCGGCTGCCCGGCGGCGCCGTCGCGACCGGGCCGAGGTGGCTGCTGGCCGAGCTCGACCGGCGCACCGCATGACCGCGGGGCCGGTCGGGTAGCCGGTTGCGGACAACCGGTGTCGACCGGCATCGATCGCCGCCCCAGCGAGGAGCTCCCCGTGCCGATCCCCGACCGAACCGGGTCACCCCTCACGGTGCTGATCACCGGCGCGTCCAGCGGCATCGGCCGGGCGACGGCGGTGCGGCTGGCCCGCCGCGGCGCACGGCTGGTGCTGGTCGCCCGCGGCCGCTCCGCGCTGGAGGAGACCGCCGAGGAGCTGCGCGCCGCCGGTGCCGCCGCGGTGACGGTGTGCCCGGCCGACGTCCTCGACGAGGAGGGGATCGCCGCGGTCGTCGCCGCCGCGGTGCGTGAGTTCGGCCGGCTCGACGTCGTCGTGCACTCCGCCCAGGTGATGGCCTACGGCCGGATCGAGGACGTGCCCAAGGAGGTGTACGAACGCGTCGTCGACACCTCGCTGCACGGCACCGCCACCCTGGCCCGCCACGTCCTGCCGGTCTTCCGCCGCCAGCGCGCCGGGCACCTGGTGATCGTCAACTCGCTGCTGGGCACCGTGACGACGCCGGTGCTGGGTAGCTACTCCGTCGCCAAGTGGGGGCAGCTGGCGCTGGCCCGGGTGCTGCAGCAGGAGACCCGCGACGAGCCGGGGATCTCGGTCTCGGTGGTGCAGCCGGGGGGCGTGAACACGCCGATCTACTACCAGGGCGCCTCGTACGCGGGCTCGACCGGGCGCCCGCCCCCGCCGGTCTACTCCGCGGCGCGGGTGGCCCGCCGGGTGCTCGCCACGGTGGACCGGCCGCGCCGGGCCGTGCAGGCGGGGCTGCTCAACCACGTGGTCACCGCGGGCTTCCGGCTGTTCCCCGGGCTCTACGACGTGCTCGTCGAGCCGCTGCTGCGCACCTTCGCGCTCGCCGGGGACGATGCGCCGCCCACCGAGGGCAACGTGTTCCGGTCCCGGCCCGAGGGCAACGCCACCGAGGGGCGCTGGCGCAGCATCTGAGCCGGGCGTGTGAACAGCGTGTTCCGTCCCGTCGCGGGGCATTGCCCCGACGGGGGCGCAGGGCCAGGCTGACCCCACCCGACCTGCGGGGGCTCACCCGGAGGCCGGCCATGACCGCGGAACCACAGGAACACCACCCCCGGCCGGTCGCCCGGCACGGCGTCGAGGCCGAGGCGGTGGGGGCCGGCTACCACCAGAAGCGGCAGCTGCGCACCGGCACCGCCGGCTGGGTCCTGCTGGCCGGCCTCGGCGTCGCCGCGGTCATCTCCGGTGACTACGCGGGCTGGAACTTCGGGCTGGCCGAGGGCGGCTTCGGCGGGCTGCTGATCGCCGTCGTCCTCATGGCCGTCATGTACTCGGCCATGGTCCTCGGGCTCGCCGAGCTCGGCTCCGCCCTACCGACGGCGGGTGGCGGCTACACCTTCGCCCGCCGGGCGCTGGGCCCGTGGGGCGGGTACGCCACCGGCGTCGCGGTGCTCATCGAGTACGCCATCGCCCCCGCCGCGATCGCCACCTTCATCGGCGCGTACGTGGAGTCGCTCGGCCTCTTCGGCATCACCGACGGCTGGTGGGTCTACCTGGTCGTGTACGCGCTGTTCATCGGCATCCACCTCCTGGGCGTCGGGGAGGCGCTCACCGTCATGCTGGTCATCGCGGGCATCGCGGTCGCCGGCCTGGTGGTGTACCTGGTGGGGGCGATCCCGGCGTTCGACCCGGCGAACCTGCTCGACATCGCGCCCACCGACGCCGCCGGCGCCTCGGACCTCCTGCCGTTCGGCCTGATGGGCATCTGGGCGGCGTTCCCGTTCGCCATCTGGTTCTTCCTCGCGGTGGAGTGCGTGCCGCTGGCCTCGGAGGAGGCCCGCGACCCGGCCCGGGCCATGCCGCGCGGCATCGTCGCCGCCATGGGCCTGCTGCTCGTGCTGGCCCTGCTCATGCTGGTCTTCACCGCCGGTGCCGGGGGGGCGGAGGCGATGTCGGCCAGCGGCAACCCGCCCGTCGAGGCGCTGGAGGTGGCGGGCTCGGCCTCGGCGCTGGTCACGGTGGTGAACTACGCCGGCCTGTTCGGGCTGGTCGCGAGCTTCTTCTCGATCATCTACGCCTACTCGCGGCAGACCTTCGCGCTCTCCCGCGCGGGCTACCTGCCGCGGGCGCTGTCGGTGACCAACGGCCGCCGGGCCCCGGTGCTGGCGCTGCTGGTGCCCGGCGCCATCGGCTTCGTCCTGTCGCTGACCGGCCAGGGGGCGATGCTGCTGAACATGGCGGTCTTCGGCGCCACGGTCTCCTACGTGCTGATGATGGTCAGCCACATCGTGCTGCGCCGCCGGGAGCCGGACCTGCCGCGCCCGTACCGGACCCCGGGCGGGACGGCGACCACCGGCGTCGCCCTGGTGCTGGCCGCGGCGGCCGTCGTCGCCACCTTCCTGGTCGACGAGGTCGCCGCCCTCTGGACGCTCGGCGCCTACGCGGCCTTCCTCGGCTACTTCGCCCTCTACAGCCGCCACCACCTGGTGGCCTCGGCCCCCGAGGAGGAGTTCGAGCTGCTCGCCGCCGCCGAGGAGGAGGTGCGATGACCGTGCGCCGCACCACCCTCGGCGGGCGCACCTACGAGTTCCCCTCGCTGGCCGACCTGCTCGCCAAGGCGACCCCGGCCCGCTCCGGTGACGTGCTGGCCGGGTGCGCCGCCGAGTCGGCGGCGCAGCGGGTGGCCGCGCAGGTGGTGCTGGCCGACCTGCCGCTGGCCACCTTCCTGGAGGAGCAGGTGGTCGGCTACGAGGAGGACGACGTCACCCGGCTGGTCCTCGACACCCACGACCCGGTCGCCTTCGCCCCGGTGGCCGGGCTGACCGTGGGGGAGTTCCGCGACGAGCTGCTCACCTGGGCCGCCGAGGGCGACGAGACCTCGATCAGCGCGCTGGCCCGCGGCCTCACCCCGGAGATGGTCGCGGCCACCTCGAAGCTGATGCGCAACGCCGACCTGGTCGCGGTGGGGCGGCGGACGCGGGTGGTGACCGGGCTGCGGAGCACCCTGGGCCTGCCCGGGCGGCTGGCCTCCCGGCTGCAGCCCAACCATCCGACCGACGACCCGGTGGGGGTGACGGCGTCGATCGTCGACGGGCTGCTGCAGGGGTCGGGCGACGCGGTCATCGGCATCAACCCGGCCACCGACTCACCGGCGCGGACGGTGGCCCTGCTCGAGCTGGTCGACGCCGTGCTCCGCCGTTACGAGATCCCCACCCAGTCCTGCGTGCTCGCGCACGTGACCACCACGCTGCGCGCCATGGAGCAGGGGGCGCCGGTGGACCTGGTGTTCCAGTCCGTGGCCGGCACGCAAGCGGCCAACCGCGGCTTCGGCGTGACGCTGGACCTGCTGGCCGAGGCCCGGGCGGGCGCGCTGGAGCTCGGCCGCGGCACCGTCGGCAGCAACGTCACCTACTTCGAGACCGGGCAGGGGTCGGCGCTGTCGGCCGACGCGCACCGCGGGATCGACGGGGTGCCGGTGGACCAGCAGACGCTGGAGTGCCGCGCCTACGCGGTGGCCCGGCACTTCGAGCCGCTCCTGGTGAACACCGTCGTCGGCTTCATCGGGCCGGAGTACCTCTACGACGGCAAGCAGGTGGTCCGCGCCGGGCTGGAGGACCACTTCTGCGGCAAGCTGCTCGGCCTGCCGATGGGCGTGGACGTCTGCTACACCAACCACGCCGAGGTCGACGCCGACGACACCGACACCCTGACCCTGCTGCTCGGGGCGGCCGGCTGCTCGTTCGTCATCGCCGTCCCCGGGTCCGACGACGTGATGCTGCACTACCAGTCGCTCTCCTTCTCCGACGTCCTCACCGCCCGCCGGGTGCTCGGGCTGCGGCCGGCCCCGGAGTTCGAGGCGTGGCTCGCCCGCATGGACCTGCTGGACGGCGACGGACGGGTGCGGGCGCTGACCCCGGACGCCCCGGCGGCGAAGGCCCTGCTCGCGGCGGCCCGGGCATGAGCATCACCGGCAGCGACCCGTGGGCCGTGCTGCGCGGCGCCACCCGGGCCCGGGTGGCGCTGGGCCGGGCCGGCGACGGGCTGCCGACCGCGCGGGAGCTGGAGTTCCGGCTGGCGCACGCGGTCGCCCGCGACGCGGTGCACACGCCGCTCGACCCGGCGCTCGTGCGCGCGGGGCTCGACGGGGTGCCGGTGGTGGAGGTGCGCTCCGCGGCCGCCGACCGCGCGGAGTACCTGCAGCGGCCCGACCTCGGCCGGCGGCTGGCGCCGGGGTGCGCGCTGCCGCGGGCCGACGCCGACGTCGCCGTCGTGCTGGCCGACGGGCTCTCGCCGCGGGCGGTGCACGAGCACGGGGCTGCGCTGACGCGGGCGCTGCTCGACCGGCTGGCCGGCTGGTCCGTGGGCCCGGTGGTGCTCGCCGCGCAGGCGCGGGTGGCCCTCGGCGACGAGATCGGTGCGGCGCTGGGCGCCCGCGTGGTCCTCGTGCTCATCGGCGAGCGGCCGGGGCTCTCCTCGGCGGACTCCCTGGGCGTCTACCTCACCTGGGACCCGCGGCCGGGCCGGGCCGACAGCGAGCGCAACTGCGTCTCCAACGTCCGGCCGCCGCACGGTCTGGGCTGCGCGGAGGCGGCCGAGGTGGTGGTGCGGCTGCTGGCGTCCGCCCGGGAGCTCGGCGCCTCCGGCGTCGCGCTCAAGGACGAGGGGCCGGCCGTGGATGCCTGACGCGGGTCAGCCGACCCAGCGGTAGCCGTTCTCCGGCCGGCCCGTGCCGCCGTACCGGGGAAGCACCGCCGCCCGGCCGGTGCGCTCCAGGTGTTCCAGGTAGCGGCGCGCGCTCACCCGGGCCAGGCCGCACCGCTCCGCCACCTCGCCGGCGGAGAGGTCGACGGCCGGGTCGCTGCGCAGCGTGCGCGCCACCGCCTCGAGCGTCCGCGGCGAGAGGCCCTTCGGCAGGTCGGTCACCGACCCCGGGCCGCCGGGCCGGCGCCGGCCGGCCAGCAGCCGGTCGACGTCGCTCTGCTCCAGACCCCCCGCGGTGTCGCCGCTGCGCCGCAGCACCTCGGCGCGGTGGGCGCGGTAGACCTCCAGGCGCTCCCGGAAGGTCGCCAGCGAGAAGGGCTTCACCAGGTAGTCCACGACGCCGCCGGTCATGGCCTGGCGCACCGTGTCCACCTCGCGCGCGGCGGTGATCGCCAGGACGTCGGGCTGCGGGCCGGCTGCGGCGCGGATCCGGCGGAGCACCTCCAGGCCGGAGATGTCGGGGAGGTAGACGTCGAGCAGCACCAGGTCGGGCCGGAGCGCCTGCACCGCCTCCACCGCCTGCACCCCGCGGTGCACCTCGCCCACCACCGCGAAGCCGGGGAGGGACTCCACGTAGCCGCGGTGCACCGAGGCGACGGCGAAGTCGTCGTCGACCACGAGCACGCGCACCACGCCGGTCACGGGGCGACCAGCGCGCCGGGGGAGGGCTGCCGCGATCCGGGCAGCCGCACGGTGACCCGGGCGCCGCCGGTGGGGGAGTCGGTGACCGCCGCCGTCCCGCCCCGGCGTGCCGCGATGCGGGCGACGAGGGCCAGCCCGATGCCGCGCCCGTGGTCGCCGTCGGGCCGCCCCTTCGTGGTCACGCCCACGTCGAAGACCCGGGCTCGGTCGGCGGGGGCGACCCCCGGCCCGTCGTCGTCGACCTGCACCAGCACCGCCCCGTCGTCCTCCTGGCGCACGAGCACCTGCACCTCGCCGCCCTGCCCGGTGGCGTCCACCGCGTTGTCGACCAGGTTGCCGACCACGGTCACGACGTCGTCGCCGAGCCCGGCGGGCAGCCGGCTGTCCGCCCCCAGCACGAGCCGGACGCCCTGCTCCCGGGCGACCGCGGCCTTGGCCAGGAGGAGCGCCGTCACGCCGGGATCGACCACGGTGCTCAGCGGGGCGCCGCCGAGCAGACGGCCGCCGCCGATCCGCTCGATGAAGGCGACCGCCTCGTCCCGCCGGTCGAGCTCGATCAGCCCTTGGACGACGTGCAGCTGGTTGCTGAACTCGTGCGCCTGCGCCCGGAGCGTGTTGGTGAGGTTCCGCTGCCCGTCGAGCTCGCGCATCGCGCCGAAGAGCTCGGTGCGGTCGCGCAGGGTGAGGACGTCGGCGATCCGGCGGCCGCCGACGACGGCGGGGGTGCGGCTGGCGACGAGCAGACGCTCCCCGGAGAGCACCAGCTCGTCGGTGACCGGCCGGTCGCCGAGCACGAGCGGGAGCATGGCGGTGTCGAGCACCTCGGCGGCCGGACGGCCGACGGCGTCGGGCGGCAGGTCCAGCAGCCGCGATGCCTCGTCGTTGACCAGGACCACCCGCCCCTTCTGGTCGACGGCGACCAGGCCCTCGCGGATGCCGTGCAGCATCGCCTCGCGGGTCTCCAGCAGCCGGGCGATCTCCTCCGGTTCCAGCCCGAAGATGCGGCGGCGCAGCAGCCGGACCACGAGCACCGAGCCCAGCGCGCCGACCAACGCCGCGCCGCCGAGCCAGGCCACGAGGACCGGCGCCTCGCGGTCGAACTCCGCGGCCAGCTCGCGCTCCAGGATGCCGACGGAGACCGCGCCGATGACCTCGCCGTCGGCGTCGCGCACCGGCACCTTGGCCCGCAGGGATTCGCCGAGGGTGCCGGTCTCGGTGCCGACGAACACCTCGCCGGCCAGGGTGGTGGTCGGGTCGGTGGACACCCGCTCGCCGATCCGGTCAGGGTCGGGGTGGGAGAACCGGATGCCGCTCGCGTCGGTGATGACGACGAAGGTGACCAGCGAGGCCTCGCGGATGAGCTCCGCCAGGGGCTGGAGCGTCTCGCTGGGGTCGGCGGTGCCGTAGGCGTCCACCACGCTCGGCAGCCGGGCGGTGCTGTTGGCGACGGTCAGCGCCTGCTGGCGGTAGGCGTCCCGGATCTGCTCCTGCTGGTAGTGGACGGCGACGGCGCCGGCGAGCAGCAGGGTCACCAGCACGATGCCCACCTGCAGCAGCAGGAGCTGGGCGCCCAGCGTCATGGTTCGTCGCACGGACCCATTGTCGCCGTCGGGCACCCGGATGTGACTGCGACCACAACGACCAATACGACCGCTACGACCGCAGCATTCTCCCGCCGTCCCGGCGCTCCTAGCGTCCGGCGCACCACGAGCCACCCGGCTCCGGGACGAGGAGGTCTCCCCATGACAGTTCCCCATCGAGCGGTGCACCGCCCGGCGCGCCGGCGCCTGCGCTCGGCATCCGTCGCGGTGGCCGCCGCGGTCTCCGTCGGCCTGACCGGCTGCAGCAGCGACGGCGGCAGCAGCGGCGGCGGCGGCGGGGGTGCCGACCAGATCGACCGGCTCGCGGTGATGGCGCCGGCCGACCCCGGCGGTGGCTGGGACCAGACGGCCCGGGCCATGGCCGCGGCGCTGGAGAGCGAGGGGCTCGTCGGCAGCACCCGCGTGACGAACGTGGGCGGCGCCGGCGGCACCGTCGGCCTCGCGGAGCTCGCCAACGAGCGCAGCGAGGACTTCCTCATGGTGATGGGCCTGGTCATGGTCGGCGCCGTCGAGACCAACCAGTCGCAGGCCACCCTCGACGACGTCACGCCGCTGGCCCGGCTGACCACCGAGGACGAGATCATCGTCGTCCCGGCGGACTCGCCGTTCCAGAGCGTCGACGACCTGGTCGAGGCCGTCCGCACCGAGGGCCGCGGCGTCTCGATCGCCGGCGGCTCGGCCGGCGGCACCGACCACATCGCGGCCGGGCTGCTGTTCCAGGCGGCGGACCTACCGGTCGAGGACCTCAACTACGTCGCGTTCTCCGGCGGCGGCGAGTCGCTGGCCGCGTTGCTCGGCGGCCAGGTCGACGCCGGCATCTCCGGCGTCGGCGAGTACGCCCAGCAGATCGAGGCGGGGGAGCTGCGGGCCCTCGCGGTGACCGGCGCGGAGCCCGTCGAGGGCATCGACGCACCCACCCTCACCGAGGCCGGCTACGACGTGGAGCTGACCAACTGGCGCGGCGTCGTCGGCCCGCCCGGCATCTCCGACGAGGCGCGTGAGCGGCTGCTCGCCCTGGTCGCGCAGATGCAGGAGTCCGAGGCGTGGCAGGCCGAGGTCGAGGAGCGCGGCTGGTCCGACGCCTACCTCGCCGGCGACGAGTTCGAGGCCTTCCTGGCCGAGGAGCGCCAGCGCGTCCGCGGCGTGCTGGAGGACATCGGGCTGGTCCAGTGAGCACCGCTTCCGGCTCCGGCGCCGCCCCCGAGCGGGTGGCGGCGCCGGAGCGGGGTGGCCGCACCCGGACCTGGTCCTGGGGCGAGGCCGCCATCGCCGTCGGCCTGTTCGCCGTGGGGGTGTTCACCCTCGTGGAGACGACCAGCATCACCGTCCCCGGCTCGGCGAACGTGCTCGGTCCCCGGGCCTTCCCGTACGCGGTCGGCGTGCTGCTGGTCGGCGCCTCCGTGGCGCTGGCGGTCAGCCTGCTGCGGGGTCAGCACGGCTCCGCCGAGGAGGGCGAGGACGTCGACGCCGGCGCCCGCACCGACTGGGGAACCGTCGCCAAGCTGGTCGCCTCGTTCGCCGCGCTGGTGCTGCTCATCGAGCCGCTGGGCTGGCCCATCGCGGCCACCCTGCTGTTCGCGGGCACGGCCTGGGCCCTCGGCGCCCGCATCGTTCGCGCCGCCGTCATCGGTGCCGTGCTGAACGTCGGCATCCACGTGCTGTTCGTGCAGGTCCTCGGGCTGTTCCTGCCCGCCGGGCCGCTGGAGGGGGTGCCCTTCTTTGGGTGACATCGGCCTGCTGGTGGACGGTTTCGCGACCGCCCTCCAGCCGCTCTACCTCCTGTACGCGCTGCTCGGCGTCACGCTGGGCACGGCCGTCGGCGTGCTGCCGGGGATCGGCCCGGCCATGACCGTGGCCCTGCTCCTGCCGCTGACCTACAGCCTGGAGCCCGCCGCCGCCTTCATCATGTTCGCCGGCATCTACTACGGCGGCATGTACGGCGGGTCCACGACGTCGATCCTGCTCAACACCCCCGGCGAGGCGGCGTCGATCGTCACCGCCCTGGAGGGCAACGCCATGGCCCGGGCCGGACGCGGGGCGGCGGCGCTGGCCACGGCGGCGATCGGCTCGTTCGTCGCCGGCACGATCGCGACGGTCGCGCTCACCTTCGTGGCCCCGGTGGTGGCCGACCTGGCCGTCCAGCTGGGCCCGCAGGACTTCGTGGCGCTCACGGTGCTGGCCTTCCTCACCGTGGCGGCGATGTTCGGCGCCTCGCCGGCGCGCGGCATCGCGGCGCTCGCGGTCGGTCTGCTGCTGGCGATGGTGGGCACCGACTCGCTCACCGGCCAGCAGCGCTTCACCTTCGGCCTGCCCGCCCTGGCCGACGGCATCGACGTCGTCGTGGTGGCGGTCGGCATCTTCGCCGTCGGCGAGGCCCTGTACGTCGCCTCGCGGATGCGCAAGGGGCCGCTGCCGCTGGTGCCGGTGGGCGGCAGCTGGATGACCCGCGAGGACTTCCGCCGCTCGTGGAAGCCGTGGCTGCGCGGCGCCGCGGTCGGGTTCCCCATCGGCACGATCCCCGCCGGCGGGGCCGACGTCTCGACGTTCCTCTCCTACTCCATGGAGCGGAAGCTCTCCAAGCGCAAGGAGGAGTTCGGCAAGGGCGCCATCGAGGGCGTGGCCGGGCCGGAGTCGGCGAACAACGCCGCGGCGGCCGGGGTGCTGGTGCCGCTGCTGACCCTCGGCCTGCCGACCTCGGCGACGGCCGCGATCATCATCGTCGCGTTCCAGAGCTACGGCATCCAGCCCGGTCCGCTGCTGTTCGAGCAGGAGGCGCCGCTGGTGTGGACGCTGATCGCCAGCCTCTACATCGGCAACCTGTTGCTGCTGGTGCTGAACCTGCCGCTGGTGGGGGTCTGGGTGAAGCTGCTGCAGATCCCGCGCCCGTACCTGTACGCCGGCATCCTCACCTTCGCCGCGCTGGGCAGCTACGCGGTCGGTGCCTCGACCGCCGACATGATCCTGCTGTTCCTCGTGGGCGTGCTCGGCTGGGGCATGCGGCAGTTCGGCTTCCCCGTGGCGCCGGCCGTCGTGGGGCTCATCCTCGGGCCCATCGCCGAGGAGCAGCTGCGGCGCACCCTGGCGATCAGCCAGGGCGATCCCAGCGCACTCGTGACGAGCCCGTTCGCGGCGGTCGTCTACATCCTGCTGCTCGTCTTCCTGGCCGCCGGCGTGTACCTCAAGCGCCGGCAGTCCCGGGTGGAGGAGGAGCTCGTCCACGACCGGCCCGAGACCGTGCCGGCAGAGGGGAACCGCTCGTGACCATCGTCGTGGGGTACGTGCCCAAGCCCGAGGGGCGCGCCGCGTTGCAGGCGGCGGTCGAGGAGGCCGATCTCCGGAACCAGCCGCTGCACGTGCTGAACACGTCCCGGGGGGACTCCCTGGTGGACCCGTCCTACGCCGACGCCGGCGACCTGGCCGAGGTCCGGCGGGTGCTCGAGGAGTCCGGCGTGCCCTTCGAGCTCGAGCAGCGCGTGGGCGGCCGGGACGGGGCGGAGGAGATCGTCGCCCTGGCCGAGCGGCTGGACGCATCGCTCATCGTGATCGGGCTCCGACGGCGGACGCCGACGGGCAAGCTGATCTTCGGCAGCGACGCCCAGCGGATCCTGCTCGACGCCGGGTGCCAGGTGCTGGCCGTCAAGGCCGGGCCGGGCGGGAGCGGGGCCGGTCGCTGACCTGGGGGGTGCCGCGGTCCCCGGCCGGTGCCGCCCGCCGGCCGGGGAGTCTCGCTCAGCGGGCGCGGACGCCCGCGGCCACCTCGCTCGGGCGCTGCTGCTCTCCGGCGTAGGAGCTGATCGCGACCAGCGTGCCGGTGAGGGCGGGGATGACCCACTGCAGCGTGTCCAGCTGCTGCTGGGCGGCGGCGAGGTCGGCCCGGGCGACCTTGGTGCGCTTGCTGGGCCGGGTGCCGGACTTCGACGCCACCGCGCCCGCATCCGACACCCGCTGCCCCAGCACCCGGCTGTAGGCGGTGGCGCCGAGCGCGGCCACGGTGACGAGGGTCTTGAGGGTGGACATGCCGCCGACGCCCTGCTGGGCGGCCACCCGCTGCTTGTTCGCCCGCAGCTGGCCGACGCTGCCGATCAGGTGGGCGCCGATGGCGGCGGCGTTGACCGGGGTCCAGCGGTCCCAGCCGGCATTGGCGACGCGCCCGGTGGCCGAATCCGTCCCGGCCTCGCCCGCGGCGGCGTTCAGGGCGACGGCGTTGGCCAGGGTTCCGCCGAACCAGGCGGACAGGCCGAGGTCGTGCAGCGAGCGGGACAGGGTGTTGCGGGCCATGTCGGCTCCTCGGGGAGGGGGATGGTCAGCCGTCCCTACCCCGGGCACCCGGCGGCATGCCGGTTGCCCACGACCGGAGTCTGCGCGCCGGCGCTCAGGGGCGGCGCAGGAGCCGGGCCAGCCGGTGCTTCCGGCCCCCGGTGAGCTCGGCGGCGGACGCCGGGGCCGCTACCTCCGGTTCCGGGGCCGCCGCGGCCCGCTCGTGCAGCCGGGCCCGCACGTCGTCGGGGGTGTAGGCGCGGCGCTGCCGCTCGTTGCGGGCGAGCACGACACCACCGGCGGTCACTCCCGCGAGGCCGGCCAGTCCGAGCATCTTCCAGAGGCGCACGTCCGTAACGTAGCGGCCCGTGCCCGATCTCTCCCTGGACGCCGCGGTCGACCTCACGCGCACCGGCGACGTCTGGATCTTCCGCGGCCCCTCGCTGGCCGACCGCGCCATCCGCGCGCTGACCAACGCGCCGGTGAACCACGTCGGCATGGCGGTCGTGCTGGAGGACCTGCCCCCGCTGCTCTGGCACGCCGAGCTGGGGAAGTCGCTGCCCGACGCGTGGAGCGGCACGCACCAGCGCGGGGTCCAGCTGCACGACCTGCGCGACGCCGTCCTCACCTGGCGCGGGCGGTACGGCCAGCGGGCGTGGCTGCGCCAGCTGGTCGGCCCGGCGGAGGACGGCGGGGTGACCCCGGCCATGGAGGACGCCGTGCTGCGCACGATCGCCCGCCTCGACGGGCGGCCGTTCCCGACCACCCGCGGACTCGTGCGGGGCTGGGTGAACGGCCGGCTGCGGCGGCACACGTCGGCGGAGACCGTCTTCTGCGCCGAGCTGGTCGCGGCCACCTACACGGCCATGGGCCTGCTGCCCGGCGACCGCCCGCTCACCGCCTACGACCCGGGGAGCTTCTGGTCCGGCGACGACCTGCCGCTGCTGCAGGGCGCCCGCCTCGGCCCGGAGATCCCGGTGGACGTCCCGGCGGCCTGACCCGGCCTGACCCGCCCTGCCCGCCCCGTACCGCACAGCCTCGTACCGCACCGCGCCGCGCCGCGCCGCACCGCGCCGCACCGCACCGCACCGCGCCGCACCGCACCGCGCCGCACCGCCCGGCCGGGCGCATGACCGCCGGCAACAAGCCGGATGACGCCGGGCAGGTGGGGTGCCGGGGACGGTCGCTCTCTGCCCCGTGTGGGTGGGCAGGGGCGCGACTGGTCGCCGGACCACCCCGGCGGCCGCCGGGTCGGGTGCTTCCCGGGCAGGCAAGTGGGGTGTCGGGGACAGTCAGGCTCTGCCCCGTGTGGGTGGGCAGAGCGCTACTGGTCGCCGGACCACCCCGGCGGCCGCCGGGTCGGGTGCTTCCCGGGCAGGCAAGTGGGGTGTCGGGGACAGTCAGGCTCTGCCCCGTGTGGGTGGGCAGAGCGCGACTGGTCGCCGGACTGCTCAGGCGGTTGCCCGGACCGCCGTCTCGCCTAGGTGCAGCACCGTGTCACCGGGGCGCTCGACGTCGTCGTCGTGGGTGACGCAGACGACCACCCGCCCCGCGAACGCCGTCCGCAGGTCGCGCATCAGCGTCGCGGCGGTCGGCCCGTCCAGGTGGGCGGTCGGCTCGTCGAGCAGCACGACGTCCCGGTCGGCCAGCAGGGCGCGCGCAGCGGCCAGCCGCCGCCGCTCGCCACCGGACAGCGCCGTCCCGCCGGCACCGACCGGGGTGTCCAGCCCATCCGGCAGCGTGGCGAGCAGCCCCGCCAGCCCGGTCGCGGCCAACGCCGCGCGCATGCGGGACTCCCCGGTGGGCCCGGCCAGCTCGCCGCGCGGGGCGGCCATCGCCAGGTTCGCCCGGATGGAGGAGGCGAAGACGTGCGCTTCCTGCGGCAGCCAGGCCATGCGGGCGCGCAGGTCGTCGCCGGGGATCCGGTCGGTGGGGACGCCGTCGACGGCGTAGCTGCCACCCCGCGGCCGCAGCGCGGCCATGAGCACCGCGAGGAACGTGGACTTGCCCGTGCCGGACGGCCCGCGCATCACCAGCCAGCCGCGACCGGCCTCCGCGCGGGCGTCGACCCCGCGCAGCACGTCCGGTCCGCCCGGCCAGCCGGCGACCAGCGCCCCGGTGCGCAGCGAGCGGACGACATCGGGAGCGGGCAGCGGGTCGGCGGGCTCGGCCGCGACCGGCGCGGTGAGGACGGCGTCGATGCGGGCCTGCGCGTCCGCGAGCGCGCCACGGCGCTGCAGGGCGCCGACCAGCCCGGCCAGCGGTTCGGCCAGCGCCAGCGGCGCCAGCGCGACCACGGCGATCGCCGGGCCGGTGAGCCCTCCGGCCGTCGCCGCGACGGTGCCGAGCACCGCGGCCAGCCCGGTGCCCAGCACCACCAGGCCGTTGCCCACGGCGGCGGCGCGGTCACGGGTGCCGGCCCGGCCGGCCTGGCGGGCGGCGGCCGCGTCGAGGTCGGCGGCGGCGCGGGCGGCGAGCCCGTGCGCCCGCAGGTCGGCCAGCCCCTCGAGCACGGTGCTGGTCTCCCGCAGCGCCGCCACCTGCAGGCTGCTCTCCGCGCGGGCGGCGCCGGCATCCAGACCGCGGTGGGCCAGCAGGACGGCGGCCACCGTTCCCGCGAGCACCGCGGCGACGACACCGGCGGCGGCGAGGTCCACCAGCGCGAGCACCGCGACGGTGGCGGCCGGCACGGTGGCGGCCACCAGCGCCGGGGGCCGGACCCGCACGGTGAGGTCCTGCACCACGCCGACGTCGCCGACCACCCGCGCCAGCGCCGACCCGGGCGTCCGGTCAGCGGCGAGCCCCTGGGCGGCCAGCGCCCGCCAGACGCGCACCCGCAGGTCGGCGGCCCGGCGCAGCGCGACGTCGTGGGCGGACAGGCGCTCCAGCCAGCGCAGCACCGCGCGGGCCAGGCCGAAGAAGCGGACGCCGGCCGTCGCGACCAGCAGGGTCAGCACCGGGGGCATCTCCGCCGCCCGGACGATCAGCCAGCCCGACGCCGCGGTGAGCGCGACGCCCGCCCCGGACGCGAGGGCGCCGGCCAGCACCGCGCGGCGGAGGGCCCCGGCGGTGGGAGCCGGGGTCGCCGGCGCGGCCCCGGCCGGGCGCGGCTGGTCCACCGGGGTGCCGCCGGGGGAGCCGGCCGGGCGCGCGGGTGCGGCCGGGGAGCCGGTCGGGCCTGCGGCTGCGGCCGGGGAGGCGGTACCCGCGGGTCCGACCGGGGCGGGGAGGTCGACGGCGCGGTCGGCGAGGCCGGCGAGCACCGGGTCGTGCGTGACCAGCACGACGGTGACGGTGCCGCGCAGGGCGGCGAGGACGGCGGCGACCAGCCCGCGGGCGTCATCGTCCAGGTGCGCGGTCGGCTCGTCGAGCAGCAGCAGCCGGGCGCCGCGGCGGACCCGCACCAGGGCGCGCGCGAGGGCCACCCGCTGCAGCTCACCGGGGGAGAGCGACTCCGGCGCCCGGCCGGCCAGGTGGTGGGCCTCGACCCGGCCGAGCGCCTCGACGACGTAGGCCTCGGCCACGACCTCGTCGACCCCCGGCGCCGCGGCGGCGTGCCGGCGCAGCTCGTCGGCGACCGTCGCGCCGGTGGTGCGCGGGAACTGCGGCACCACCGCGACCGGGCCCCCGGCGGCGACTGCGCCGCCGACGCGGGCGCGGGGATCGGTCAGGCCGGCCAGCGCGGCCAGCAGCGTGGACTTGCCCGAGCCGCTCGGGCCCCGGAGCACCACCAGCTCGCCGGGGTGGACGGCGAGGTCGGTGGGCGGCAGGGCCGGGACGGCGCGGCCGGGGTAGGAGACGCTCAGCCCCGCGACGGCGACGTCGGCACCGCGCGGGTCGTCGTCCCCCCGGACCGGGACCGGAGCGCCGCCGGCGGGCGCGGCCAGCACCGCGCGCGCCTCGGCGGCGGCGAGGGCGGCGTCCTCCGCGGCGTGGTGGGCGGCGCCGAGCGCGCGCAGCGGGGCGAACGCCTCGGGGGCGAGCAGCAGCGCGGTGAGCCCGATCCCCAGGACGAGGTGGCCCTCGACCAGCCGGACGCCCACGGTCACCGCCACGAGGGCCACCGAGAGCGTGGCGATCAGCTCCAGCACGAAGGCCGAGAGGAACGCGATCCGCAGCGTGGCCAGCGTGCGGGTGCGGTGCGCCTCGCCGAGCGCGGCCAGCGCCGCCGTCTGCTCGGCGGCCCGGCCGAGCCCCACCAGGACGGGCAGGCCGCGCACCAGCTCCGCGACGTGCGCGGCGATGCGGTCCAGCGCCCTGGCGGAGTCCGCCGTCGCGTCCTGCGTGAACTTCCCGACCAGGACCATGAACAGCGGCACCAGCGGCAGGGTGACGGCGACGAGCACCGCCGACAGCAGGTCGATCCAGGCCAGCGCCAGCAGCAGCGCCGGCGGGACGACCAGCGTCTGCGCGACCGCCGGCAGGTAGGTGGCCAGCGCCGGCCCGAGCTCGTGCAGCCGCGTGGTGGCCAGCAGCGCGGCCGGGGCGGGACCGCCGGCCGCGGCCACCGCGGCGGGGGAGGTGGCGAGCCGCTCGAGCAGCCGGCGGCGCAGCAGGTCCTCGGCCCGGCGGGCGTCCCGCGCGGCCACCGCCTCACCGAGGCTCCCCGCGGCGGCGCGCAGCGCGACACCGGCCGCCGCCAGCGCGAGCGGGACCGCGGGGGAGCCCTCGCCCAGCCCGCTCGCCCGGGCGACGGCGTGCGCGAGACCGGCGGCCAGGAGCACCAGGCCCGCGGTCTGGGCGAGCGCCGCGAGCCCGGCCCGCACCAGCGCGCCGCGGAGCCCCGGGACGCCCGCCAGCGCGGCGAGCGGACCCCGCGGCGCGCCGGCGCTCATGCCGGCAGCTCGCTCGGCGCCGGGGCCTCCCCGCTGCGGGGGGCGTCCTCGTGCTGCGGCTCCGCGGTCAGCCGCTTGCGGAACACCCAGTACGTCCAGGCCTGGTAGCCCAGCACGACCGGCAGCCCGACGGCGGCCGCCCACGTCATCACGGTGAGCGTGTAGTTGCTGACCGACGCGTCGGCGATCGTCACGTCGAAGGCGGGGTCGATCGTCGAGGGGACGACGACGGGGTAGGCGGCCCCGAAGATGGTCGCGGCCGAGCTGACCAGCAGCACCGCCCAGCCGGCGAAGGCCTGCCCCTCATGGTCGACCCGGATGCGCGCCCAGGTGACCAGGACGGCGAGCGCGCCGACGACCCAGAGCACCGCGGTGACCGGCGTCCCGGAGCGCAGGTGCACCCAGCCGGCCCAGGTCAGCAGCGGCAGCGCGGCCACCGGCGACCACCGCAGCGCGAAGGCCCGGGCGCGCAGCCGGACGTCGCCGTCGGTCTTCAGCGCCAGGAACAGCGCGCCGTGGACCAGGGAGAAGGCCAGCACCGCGACCGCGCCGAGCAGCGCCGCCCAGCCCACGCCGGCGAAGCTGCCGCCCACCCGGATGCCGTCTCCGTCGATCGGCAGGCCCAGCGTGGTCGTGCCCAGCGCCGCACCCACGCCGAGGGCGGCGATCAGCGAGCCCACCGTGATCACGTGCGTCCAGGTGCCGTCCCAGCGCGGGTCGTGCGACTGGTGCCGCCACTCGAAGGCGACCGCCCGGATGATCAGGCCGAACAGCACGAACACGAAGGGCAGGTAGAGCGCGGGCAACCAGGTGGCGTACCAGCCGGGGAAGGCGGCGAACACCGCGCCGGCCGCGGTGATCAGCCACACCTCGTTGCCGTCCCACAGCGGGCCGATGCTGCGGAGCATCAGGTGCCGGTCGGCGGTCCGGCGGCCCAGCACCGGCAGGAGGGCGGCGACGCCGAAGTCGAAGCCCTCCAGCAGCAGGAAGCCGATCCAGAGCACGGCGACGGCGGCGAACCACAGGGTCTGCAGGTCCATGACGGGGTTCCTCGGATCTACGGGGGTCAGTAGGCGAACTGGAGGACGTCGTCGTCGGCGCGGCGGCCCCCGCCGGCGCCACCGGCGCCGCCGTCCGGGCCCTCGCGGCGGTCGTCGTCCCTGCCGGTGCCGATCGGCGGCGTGGTGCTGGTGTCGCCGGCGGTGATGCCCGACCGGATGAACCGGGTGAGCAGCCCGAGCTCGATGACCGCGAGCACCCCGTAGACGAGGGTCAGCGCGCCCAGCGACGTCCAGACCTCGGCCGCGGTGACGCCGGGCGAGACGGCCTGGGCGGTGAAGAACCAGATCTGCTCGTCGACCGGCACGTCGGGGTTGGGGACGACGACGAAGGGCTGGCGGCCCATCTCGGTGAAGATCCACCCGGCGGCGTTGGCCACGAACGGCGCGCCCACGGCCGCCAGCGAGCCGTACACGCCGATCCGCGAGGTGGGCACCCGGCCGCGCCGCGTCGACCACAGCGCGTGGGCCGCCACCCCGGCCGAGACCGCCCCCATGCCGATCATCAGCCGGAAGCTCCAGTAGGTGACCGCGAGCACCGGCTGGTAGTCGACCGGCTCCCCGGCGAGGTTGCCGAAGCGCGACGGGTCGTCGGGGTAGGTCGCGCCGTAGACCTCGGAGTACCGCTCCTGCAGCTCGTTGACGCCGGGCACCTCGCTGGTGAAGTCGCCGTGCGCGAGGAAGGAGAGCAGCCCGGGCACGGTGATCGAGTGGACGTCGTCGCACTCGTTGGAGCCCAGCTTGTTCCAGGCGAAGATCGAGAAGGACGCCGGCGCCTCGGTCTCGCACAGCGCCTCGGCCGAGCTCATCTTCAGCGGCTGCTGGTGGTACATCAGCTTGGCCTGCCAGTCGCCGGTGGCCGCGACCAGGACGAAGGCCGCGAGCGACACCCAGCCGCCGATCCGGACCGAACGGCGCCACACCCGGTGGTCGATCTCCTCGGGCGAGCGCCCGGCCAGCTTTCGCCGGCGCAGGTGGTAGAGCCCGACGCCGACGAGCAGGGCGCCGGCGACCATGAGCGCCGCGACGATGGTGTGGGTGAAGGCGGCCAGCGCGGTGTTGTTGGTGAGCACCGCGAGGAAGTCGACCTGCACCGGCCGGCCGGTCGCGTCGTCGGCGACGACCCCGACCGGGTGCTGCATCCAGGAGTTCGCCGCGATGATGAAGTAGGCGCTCACGGTCGAGCCGATGACCGCCGCCCAGAGCGTCGCCAGGTGCAGCTTCTTCGGGATCCGGCCCCAGCCGAAGATCCACAGGCCGAGGAACGTCGACTCCAGGAAGAAGGCCAGCAGCGCCTCGAGGGCCAGCAGCGAGCCGAAGACGTCGCCGACGAAGCGGGAGTACTCGCTCCAGGCCAGGCCGAACTGGAACTCCTGCACCAGGCCGGTGGCCACGCCCAGCACGAAGTTGATCAGGAAGACCTTGCCCCAGAACCGGGTCATCCGGAGCCACTCGGGGTCGTCGGTGCGCACCCACATGGTGTGCATGACCACCAGCAGGATCCCCAGGCCGATGGTCAGCGGGACCATCATGAAGTGGTAGACGGTGGTGATCCCGAACTGCCAGCGTGCGATGTCCAGGACGTCCACGGCCCGGATCCCTTCTGCGGTCTACTATCGGCACGTTCTTTCTACGCCTCGTAGAAGACGTTTTCTACGATACGTAGAAGAGGCACGTGTGATCTGCCGGACAGGAGGAGCGATGGCGTCGCTGGGAGAGCTCGAGCGGGCCGTCATGGAGCGGCTGTGGGCCGCGGACGGCCCGGTGGCCGCGACCTGGCTGCGGGACGAGCTGGCCGACCGAGGGCTCGCGCTGACCACCGTGCACACGGTGCTGAGCCGGCTGGAGCAGAAGGGGTTCGTCGTCCACGACGAGGCCCGCCCGCGCCGGTTCTCCGCGCGGGCCAGCCGCGAGGACCACGCCGCCCAGGCGATGCGCGAGGTGCTGGGGCAGGCCGCCGACCGGCAGGCCGTGCTGGCGCGCTTCGTCGGTGCCGTCGACGCCGACGAGGCCCGGATGCTGCGCGACCTGCTGGCCGCCGCCGGCGCCGACGACGCCGCCCAGGGCTGACCCGGGCCGCGACCCGTGCTGCCCATCACCGCCGCGCTCCTCGCCGTCCTCGCCGCACTGCTGGCGTGGCCGGTGCCGGCGCTGCTGGCCCGCGCCCGCTGGCCGGGGCGCGACCCGCTGGTGGCGCTGCTCTGCTGGCAGGCGATCGGGCTGGCCGGTGGGCTGTCGATCATCGGGGCGCTGCTGGTGCACGGGCTCGCGCCGTGGGGTCACTCGCTGCCCGAGGCGGTGTGGGCGGTGCTGCACGGCCGGGCGGCGACCGGGGCGGTACGCGGCGACCACTGGGTCACGCTGACCCTCGCGGGGGTGCTGGCCTTCGAGCTGGTGGGCGTGCTGCTGCTCTCCTGGGCGCGCATCGCCCGAACCCGGCGCCGGCACCGTGCGCTGCTGGAGCTGGTGGTGCAGCCGGCGCCGGAGCCCGACGCCCGGCTGCTCGAGCACCCCGCGCCCGTGGCCTTCTGCATCCCCGGCGCCCGCCCGCTGCTGGTGCTCTCCTCCGGCATGGTGGCCGAGCTCGACGGCGAGCAGCTGGCCGCCGTCGTCGCGCACGAGCGGGCGCACCTGGGCGAGCACCACCACCTGCTGCTGCTGCCGTTCGTGGCGTGGAAGGCGGCGCTGCCGGTGCTCCCGGCGGCCGAGCGCGCCCACGGTGCCGTGCGGGAGCTGGTCGAGATGCGGGCCGACGACGTCGCGCTGGGCTCGCTGCACGGGTCCGCGCCGCGCCGCACCCTGGCCGCCGCCATCGTCACGGCCGCGGGCGGCGCCGGGGGAGTGCCGGCCGGCGCCCTCGCGGTGGCCGGGGCGGGGGTGCGGGCCCGGGTGGTCCGGCTGCTGGAGCCCGCCGACCCGCTCCCGCCCGCGGCCCGCGCGAGCGCGCTCGCCGCCGCCGTCCTGCTGCTGCTGGTGCCGACCGTCCTGCTGCTGCTACCGGCGCTCTGACCGCGCCGCGACGGCGGGCGCCGTGGCTCGCTGCACGTCCCTCATCGGTTGCCCTCCGGGGCGGTGGGGATGTCCTCGGGCAGTCGCGCTCTGCCCCGCCGGGGTGGGCAGAGCGCGACTGTGCCGGAGGGTGTGGTCGGGGTCCGGCGGCAGGCCGGCCGGGCGGAGGTGCGGTCGGCAGGCCGGTCAGGCGGGGGTGCGCGCGTCCGCGCGGTGGCCGCCGGCCACGGCCAGGGCCGCGTCCCGGTTCTCGGGCAGCGGCGCGAAGCCGCGCAGCCGCAGGCTGTTGGAGACGACGAACACCGAGCTGAACGCCATCGCGGCGCCGGCGATCATCGGGTTGAGCAGCCCCGCGGCGGCCAGCGGCAGGGCGGCGACGTTGTAGGCGAACGCCCAGAACAGGTTGCCCTTGATGGTGGCCAGCGTGCGGCGGGAGAGCCGGATCGCGTCCGCGGCTGCCCGCAGGTCGCCGCGCACCAGGGTCAGGTCGCTGGCCTGGATCGCCACGTCGGTCCCGGTGCCCATCGCCAGGCCCAGGTCGGCCTGCGCCAGCGCGGGGGCGTCGTTCACGCCGTCGCCGACCATCGCCACCGTCCGGCCCTCGTTCTGCAGCCGCCGGACGACGTCGACCTTGTCCTGGGGGAGCACCTCGGCGACGACCTCGTCGATGCCGACCTGCGCGGCGACCGACCGCGCGGCCCGCTCGTTGTCGCCGGTGAGCAGGATCGGGGTCAGCCCCAGGTCGCGCAGCTGGGCGATCGCACGGGCGGAGGTCTCCTTGACCGCGTCGGCGACCACCAGCACGCCCCGGGCCGCGCCGTCCCACCCGACGGCGACGGCGGTGCGCCCGGCCGCCTCCGCCTCGTCGACGGCCCGGACCAGCTCCTCGGGCAGCGGCAGCGACCAGTCGGCCAGCAGCCGGCGGCGGCCCACGACCACCGCCGCCCCCTCGACCACGCCCTGGACCCCGAGGCCCTCGACGTTGGCGAACTCCGCCACCGGCGGGAGCTCACCGGTGCGCTCGACGGCGCCGGCAGCGACGGCCCGTGCGATCGGGTGCTCCGAGGCCGCCTCGAGGGCGCCGGCCAGCCGCAGCACGCGGTCGGGGTCCTCGCCGGGAGCGGGGACGACGTCGAGCAGCGTCATGCGCCCGGTGGTGACCGTGCCGGTCTTGTCCAGGACGACGGTGTCCACCCGGCGGGTGGACTCCAGCACCTCGGGGCCCTTGATCAGGATGCCGAGCTGGGCGCCGCGGCCGGTGCCGACCATGAGCGCGGTCGGCGTCGCCAGGCCCAGCGCGCACGGGCAGGCGATGATCAGCACCGCGACCGCGGCGGTGAAGGCGGCCGGCAGCCCCGCGCCGGTGCCGATCCAGAAGCCGAGCGTCGCCGCGGTGAGCGCGAGCACGACCGGGACGAAGACGCCGGAGATGCGGTCGGCCAGGCGCTGTACCTCGGCCTTGCCGTTCTGCGCCTCCTCGACGAGCCGGGCCATCTGGGCCAGCTGCGTGTCGCTGCCCACGCGGGTGGCCCGCACGACCAGCCGGCCCCCGGCGTTGACCGTGCCCCCGGTGACGGCGTCGCCGGGCCGGACCTCGACGGGCACCGACTCGCCGGTCAGCATCGAGGCGTCGACGGCGGAGCTGCCCTCGGTCACCTCGCCGTCGGCCGCGATCTTCTCGCCGGGGCGCACGACGAACAGGTCGCCGCGGCCGAGCTCGGCGATCGGGACGCGCCGTTCGGTGCCACCGCGCAGCACCGCGACCTCCTTGGCGCCGAGCTCCAGCAGCGCGCGCAGCGCCGCCCCCGCCCGCCGCTTGGACCGCGCCTCGAACCAGCGCCCGGCGAGGATGAACGTCGTCACGCCGGCCGCGGCCTCGAGGTAGATGTTCGCGCTGCCGTCGGTGCGGGCGATGGTGAGCTCGAACGGGTGGGTCATGCCCGGCACGCCCGCGGTGCCCCAGAACAGCGCGTACAGCGACCAGCCGAAGGCCGCGAGCGTGCCCAGGGAGACCAGGGTGTCCATCGTCGCCGCGCCGTGGCGGAGGTTGGTCCACGCGGCCCGGTGGAAGGGCAGGCCGCCCCACACGACCACCGGCGCGGCCAGGGTGAGCGAGAGCCACTGCCAGTACTCGAACTGCAGCGCGGGCACCATCGCCATGGCGACCACCGGGACGGTGAGCAGGGTCGAGACGAGCAGGCGCGTCCGCAGCGCTTGCAGCGGGGCGTCGGCCGGGTCGCCGTCGGCCTCCCGGGCGATCTCCGGTCGCGGGGGCTCGGGCAGCCGCGCGGTGTAACCGGTCTTCTCCACCGTGGCGATCAGGTCGTCGGTGCTGACGCCGTCGGCGTAGCTGACCTTGGCCTTCTCGGTGGCGTAGTTCACCGTGGCGGTGACGCCCTCGATCTTGTTGAGCTTCTTCTCGACGCGGGCCGCGCACGACGCGCAGGTCATCCCGCCGATGAGCAGCTCGACGTCGCTGGTGGCGCTGCCGGAGGCGGTGGTCATGAGGGGTGCTCCTCCGAGTGCCCGGTGGTCACCGTGAACGCGGCCGTGTGCACGGCGTCGCCGTGCCGGAAGTCCAGGAACAGCCGGTAGGTGCCCGCCGAGGGGGCGGTCGTGACGAACGGGACGTGCGGCCCGGGGGCGGCTCCGGCGCCCTCGTGCTCGGCCGGGTGGACGTGCAGGTAGGCGAGGTCCCCGTCCCGCAGGGCGACCAGGTGCCCGTAGGCGCCGAGGTGGGGCTGCAGGTCGGTGACCGGGACGCCGTCCCGGCTCACGCTCAGCGTCAGCTCCGACTCCTCACCCGGGGTGAGCCCACCGGTCAGGACGACGGTGTAGCCGTCGACCTCCGCGACCGCCGACGGGGCCGGCAGGGGAGCGGGGTCGTAGGCGCCGGGGACGGCGAGGTCCGCGCCGAGGACGCGGTTTGCGCCGTCGGCCGCGGTGGTGAAGTCCGCGAACAGCCGCCAGCTGCCCGGTTCCAGCGCCAGTGGTGCGCGCCAGACCCCGTCGTCCCCGAGCTCGGGGTGCACGTGCTGGTAACCGGTGAGGTCGCGGCGGACCGCGACCAGGTGCAGGTCGACGTCGTGGTCGGTCTCGTACGCCCTGACCGGGGAGCCGTCGGGCCCCAGGACGCGGAAGGCCACCTCGGTGGAGGGGCCGGCCGGGGCGGTGCCGTCGGCGAGGGCGAGCGTGTAGCCGTCCTCGCTCACCTGGAGGCCGCCCGGCGCCTCCGCAGGCGCCGGGGCGGCGGCGTGGCCGCCGTCCCCGTGCCCGGCTCCGGCGGCGTGCCCGGCCCCGGCGGGGGCATCGACCGGGCCGATCGGGCCGACCGCGGAGCCCACGCCGACCGCGGCCCCGAAGACGGCGACCAGGCCGACGGCGAACGCGGCGATCTTCGCGGGGGTGTTCATGGCGCCGGCCGCATCAGCGGCCGCTCACCTCGTATCCGGCCTCCTCGACGGCGGCGCGGACGGCGGCGTCGTCGACCGGGCTCTTGCTGCTCACGGTGAGCCCGCCGGTGGCGAGGTCGACCTCGACATCGGTCACGCCGGGCACCTGCGAGACCTCCTCGGTCACCGCGTTCACGCAGTGGCCGCAGGTCATGCCGGTGACGGTGTAGCCGGCGGTGGTGCTCATGGGAGTTCCTCTCGGGATCGGTTGCTCAGGAACGGACGAGACGGGCGATCGCGTCGGTGGCCTCGCGGACCTTCTCCTCGGCCTCGCGGCCACCGGCCCGGGCGGCGTCGACCACGCAGTGGCTCAGGTGCTCCTCGAGCAGGCCCAGCGAGACCGCCTGCAGCGCCTTCGTCATCGCCGAGACCTGGGTGAGGATGTCGATGCAGTACTTCTCGTCCTCCACCATGCGCTGCAGCCCGCGGGCCTGCCCCTCGATCCGCCGCAGTCGCTTGAGGTAGTCCTCCTTGCGGTGGATGTAGCCGTGCGCGTGGTCGTGGCTGGTGCAGGCACCGTCGGTGGTCTCCACGTCGTCCCTCCCTGCCGGCGTCGCACCCTGCGCCGCCGAGGTGAACCATACCCCCCTAGGGTTCCTTGTCAATCCCGGCGGGGCCGCTCCCGCAGCCGGGCGAGGTCGGCGCGGGCCGCGGCGAGCTCGTCCTGCAGGCCGACGATGACCTCCGCCGAGGCGACCGGGTGGCCGTCGTCGAGCAGTACCCGCATGCGGGCGGCCAGCGTCAGCTGCCGGCGGGAGTAGCGCCGGTGGCCGCCGGGGGAGCGGTGCGGGGAGATGATCCCGGAGCTGTCCAGGCTGCGCAGGAATGCGGCCTGGACGCCGAGCAGGTCGGCGGCCTGGCTCATCGTGAGCGCCGGGTACTCCGGGTCGTCCAGGCGGCGCAGCGGGTCCTGCCCCTCGGTGGTCATCTCGGCGCGCTCCTGTCGTGGTGGATGGGGCCGGAACGGTGCAGGGGCCGGGCCCTGGACGGGCCCGGCCCCTGCGGTGCTGCGACCGGTTCGGCCGCAGTCAGCGCTCGACCGCCTCGGCCTCCTGCTGGGACCCGCCCTCGACGGTGCGGGCCTCGGCCGCGGCGGGTGCGTCGGCGCGGGTCGCGGTGATCCGGCGCGCCTTCGCCTTCTCCGCCACCGGGATGCTGATGGTGAGCACCCCGTCGTGGTAGCTGGCCTCGAGCCGGTCGGTGTCGAGGCTGCGCCCGAGCACCAGCTGGCGGGTGTAGCTGCCGAACGGCCGCTCGGCGATCGTCCACTCCGCGTTCTCCAGCTGGGGGACCGAGCGCTCGGCGCTCACGGTCAGGGTGTTGCCCTCGACCGAGAGGTCGATCGACCCGGGGTCCACACCGGGCAGGTCGAAGTGGGCGACGAAGTTGTCGCCGACGCGGTAGGCGTCCATCGGCATGCCCGAGAGTGGGCGGGCGGTCGCGGCGCCGCCGCGACCGGTCAGCTGGTCCAGCGCGCGGAAGGCGGCGGACGTGGCGGCGAACGGGTCGTAAGCGGTCAGCATCATGGCTGGAACCTCCTGTGACGGTCGTGCTGGTGTTCGCTGCCCGAGGATGAACCTCTAGCGGCAACTGGAGGTTACCTCGGTCGTGCACCCGTGTAAACGTACGTCGGCCGCAGGTGTTCCCGGCCGGTCCCGGAAGGTCGGGTGCGTGAACACCTCGCCGACGGGGCACGACCGCACCGTGGAGGAGACCAACGCCGCGCCGCGCCACGCCGCCCCCGACCACGATGCGCCGTCCGCCGAGCCCACCGTGTCGCACACGGTCGAGGGGGACAGGGTGCGGGTGGTCGTCGGGGGAGAGCTGACCGAGTCCGCCCGCCGCCCCCTGGTGCGCACGCTCACCGACCTGCTGCTCGCCGAGCACGGCCTGCAGCGGGTGGAGCTGGACCTGCGCGGCGTCGGGTTCATGAACTCCGCCGGGCTGGCAGTGCTGGTGCAGTTGCAGAAGCTCGGCGTGCCGCGGGGCATCGAGACCGTGCTCGTCGACCCGCCGCTCTCGGTGTCCCGCCCGCTGCAGCTCACCGGGCTGTGGCACCGCTTCACCGTGGTGGCCGGCGACGGCCGGGTGGTCGCCGAGCCGTCGGGCGGCGGTGGCCCGGCTCCCCGGGATCCCCGACACACCTGAACCGGCACCGGAGCGGTCCTCGGGCGGCGCGGCTCCTAGCCTGACCGGGTGTCGTCCACCCATGCCCACAGCCACGGTCCCGACCCGGACGCGCCCCCGCCCAGCCCCGAGGCGCTGACCCGCAGACGGCGGGCGGTGTGGCTGATGCTGCTGCTCCTCGTCCCGGTGGGGCTGGCCACCGTGATCGGGCTGTTCGTGCTGTGGCCCAGCGGCGAGCCCACCCGTGCCGAGCAGGCGGCCACGCAGGCGCTGCCCCCGGGGATCACCTACCCCGACGGCCGCGTCGCCTCGCTCGAACCGTACGACTGCGGGATCGAGGGGCGCCCGGCGACCTGCGCGACCGCCGTCGTCGAGGTGCTCGACGGCGACGGCGCGGGTGCGTTCGTCGAGCTCGACCTGGACGCCGTGGTGGTGGCCAACGGGGTCGAGGAGGGCGACACCCTCGTCCTGACCCGGGACGCCGCGGCCGAGGGCGGCGTCGCCTACGCGTTCTTCGACTTCGCGCGCGACATCCCCATGGTGACCCTGGCGATCGTCTTCGCCGTCGTCGTGGGCCTGGTCGCGCGGCTGCGTGGGCTGGCCTCGCTGCTCGGGCTGGCCTTCGCCTTCTTCGTCCTCCTGCAGTTCGTGCTGCCCGGGCTGCTCGGGGAGGGGTCACCGGCGCTGGTCACCCTCGTGGGCTCGGCGGCGATCATGTTCGTCGTCCTCTACCTCGCGCACGGGTTCTCCGCCCGGACGACGACGGCGCTGGTCGGCACCCTCTTCGGCCTCACGCTGGTCGCCCTGATGGGGGCGGCAGCGGTGGCCACGGCCCGGCTGACGGGGCTCACCAGCGAGGAGACGGTGACCCTGCAGGGCTACGACCCGACGCTCAGCTTCTCCGGCCTGGTCCTCGCCGGCATGGTCGTCGCGGGGCTGGGCGTGCTCAACGACGTGACCATCACCCAGGCCTCGGCGATCTGGCAGCTGCACGAGGTCGACGCGTCGATGACCTGGCGGGAGCTGTACACCCGCGGGATGACCGTGGGGCGCGACCACATCGCCTCGACCGTCTACACGATCGTCTTCGCCTACTCCGGTGCCGCGCTGCCGCTGCTGCTGCTCTTCGACCTCTACGACCAGCCGTGGAACGTCGTGCTCACCTCCTCGGCGCTGGCCGAGGAGGTCATCCGCACGCTGGTCGGGGCGATCGCGCTGGTGCTCGCCGTCCCGGTGACGACGGCGGCCGGTGCGTTCTTCGCCAAGGCCGCGGACACCCAGGCCGGCACGGCCACCGAGCGCGGGCTGACCGCGCTTCGGACTAGGTTCGCCCGGTGACGATCGACCGGCCCCGTCCAGAGGCTCGCGCCGAGCCTGCGAGGCGGGAGGAGGGCGGGGTCTTTCTGCTCGCCGCCGCCCGGGCGGCCTCCGGCTTCATGCCCGACGACGAGGGCCGGGCCCTCTACGAGGCCGCGCGCGCCGTCCCCGTTCAGGGCCCGCTGCTGGAGGTGGGCAGCTGGATGGGCAAGTCGGCGCTCTACCTGGCCGCCGCCGCGCGGGAGACCGGTCGCCAGGTGGTCACCGTCGACCACCACCGCGGCTCCGAGGAGCACCAGCCCGGCTGGGAGTACCACGACCCGTCGCTGGTCGACCCCGCCGTCGGGCGGATCGACACGCTGCCGCGGTTCCGGCGCACCATCGCCGAGGCGGGCGCCGAGGACGTCGTCGTCGCCGTCGTCGCCCGGTCGGAGACCCTCGCCCCGCTGTGGAGCACGCCCCTGGCGCTGCTGTTCCTCGACGGCAGCCACACCGAGGAGTCCGCGCGGCGCGACCAGGACGCCTGGGTGGCCAAGCTGGCCGTGGGCGGGACGCTGGCGATCCACGACGTCTTCCCCGACCCGGCCGACGGCGGGCAGGCGCCCTACGGCGTGTACCGGCGGGTGCTGGCGAGCGGGGAGTTCGAGGAGCTGCCGGGCACCGGGTCGCTGCGGCTGCTGCGCCGCACCGCCTGAGGTGCCGCCGACCGCACCGCACGGGCGAGGCACCGCCGCCCTCGCCGAACGGCCGCCGTCCTCGTGCTGCAGCGCGAGGACGGCGACCCGTGGGTGAGGCCGGTGCCGAAGGCGGGGAGGATGGTCCGGTGCTCCCGTCCGACGACCTCTCCCGCGCCCGGACGGAGGCGCTGGCGCAGATCGAGGCGCTCACCCGCGAGTTCGACGCGATCGTCGCGGCATCGCAGGCGTCCAACGCCGACGACGAGCACGACCCCGAGGGCGCCACGATCGCGTTCGAGCGCCAGCAGGTGGCCGCGCTGCTGGAGCAGGCGCGCCGCCGGCTGGCCGACGTCGACGTCGCGGTGATCGCCGTGGAGAACGGCACCTACGGCCGCTGCGAGACCTGCGGCCGGCCGATCGCGTCGGAGCGGCTCGCCGCCCGCCCCACCGCCCGCACCTGCATCGACTGCGCCCGCTGAGAGGCCTCCGGCGCCGAGCGCGTGCGCTCAGGGGGTGTTCGCCGGCCGCACCCTCCGCGTCAGGGCACACGCTCGCGGATCAGCTGACGTAGCGCCGTGCCGTCGAGTTCCGCTGCGCCTCCTCCAGCGCGGCGAACCGCGCCTCGGCGTGCGGCGGCAGCACCCGCCGCTCGCGCAGCACCCACGGCAGGCCGCGGACGGCGCGGGCGACGCCGAGCGCGGTGACCCGGTCGCGCGGCACGGTGCGCAGCAGGTGGACCGTGCGCCGCAGCGCCGGCCGCAACGGGCGCCGGAGCCAGGTGGTCCACAGGGTGTTGCGGATGCCGTCGGCCCGCCGCTTGTGGGGGTGGCGCGCGGTGCTGGCCTGGTGGTGGAGGGTGAGCTGCTCCAGGTAGCAGAGCTCCCAGCCGCGGGCGGCGAGGTCCCCGGCCATCAGCTCCTCCTCGCCGCCGAGCCACAGCCGCTCGGAGAACCCGCCGACCTCGTCGAAGGCGTCCCGGCGCAGCACGGAGGCGCCGGCCAGGAAGCTGCCCAGCGCGGGGCCGGGCAGCCAGTCGGCGCCGACGACGGGGGAGTCGCGCAGCTCGGCGACGATCGGGTCCTCGGTGCCCCCGGGCTCCACCAGGATCCGGGCGGTCACGATCGCCAGCCGCGGGTGGGCGTCGAGGACGTCGGCGGCGGCGCGCAGCGAGCCCGGCTCCCACCAGGTGTCGTCGTCGCAGAAGGCCACGTAGGGGGTGTCGAGCCGGGCCACGCCCAGGTTGCGGCCGACCGCGCCGAGGTTCTCGGGACTGGGGATCAGCTCGACCTGGGGGAAGCGCTCGCGCACGGCGTCGGCGGTGCCGTCGGTGGAGCCGTTGTCCACGACGACGACGTGCGGCTGCTCGGGCAGGGCCACCAGGCGCTGGAGGGCGACCAGCAGCTCGTCGCGTCGCTGGTGGGTGATGACGACGACGGCGACGCGAAGGTCGGGCCCGACCGACCGGTTGCCGGTGGAGGACGCGGAGAAGGTGCCGGTCGTGCTCATGGCGCATCCTCGGCCAGCATGCGCAGACCCGCCCGCACCGACGGCGGCACCGGCTCGCGCCGGCGCAGCGCGGCCGGGGCGTCGGGCAGCGCCGTCACGAGCCCCTCGACGCCGGGGCGCCCGGCGCGGACGGCCCGCCCCGCCGTCCGGACGACGTCCCGCGCCGGGAGCCGCATGGCCGCGGTGAGCAACCGGCTCCGCCAGAGGCCGGCCTGCCGGCGTCCCGGTGCGTCGCGGCGCGGGGAGGGGTGGTGGTGCACGGTCACCTCGTCGACGTAGGCCAGGCCCCACCCGGCGGCGGCCAGGTCGAGGGCCAGCCGCTCCTCCTCGCCGGGGAACCGCACCACCGGGTCGAACCCGCCGACGGCCTCGAACGCCTCGGTGCGCACGAGTGCGGCGCAGGCCACGAAGCCCAGCAGCGAGGGCCCCGGCAGGTCGGCGGCGGTGCCCAGCGGGCTCGCGGCCATCTCCTCGCACACCGGGTCGAGCCGCTCCTCGGAGCCCACCAGGATGCGGGCGTTCAGCAGGGCCAGCCGGGGGTGGGCCCGCATGACCGCCACCGCGCGGGCCAGGTCGCCCGGTGCCCACCACGAGTCGTCGTCGGCGAAGGCGATGAACGGGGTGCGGGCCTGGGCGGCGCCCAGCGTCCGGCCGTGCGCGCCCTCGTTGCGGTCCAGCGGCAGCAGGGTCACCTCGGGGTGGGCGTGCCGCACGGCCTCCACGGTGCCGTCGGTGGAGGCGTTGTCGACGAGCACCACCGGCGCCTCGTGGCGCGGCAGCGTGGCCAGCAGGTCGTCCCGGCGGTTGCGGCTGGCGACGACCACGGTGACGTCGGGGGGAGGCGGCCGGGACGGGTCGGTGCTGGAGGACGCGGTCACGGGTGCACCGTGCCCGCACCTCTCGCCAGCCAATCAACCGGGGCCGTGGCATCGGCCATGCCCGCGGGCGGAAGGGCCCACGGGTCGGCGAACAGCCCGCTCGCGGGGGAGGCGCCGCACAACGCATCGGCGGCCAGCAGCACGGCCGCCGCCGTCCAGGTGGTGCGCTCGACGGGCCACCGCGCGTCGTCGGGGTAGACGAAGCCCGTCCAGTAGGAGCCGTCCACCTCGCGCAGGTGCTGCATCGCCGCGACCTGCTCCAGGGCGGCATCCCGCCGGCCCGCGACGACGAGGGCGAGCGCCAGCTCGCAGGTCTCCGCCCCGGTGACCCACGGCCGGTCGGCGACGCAGCGGATGCCCAGCCCGGGGACGACGAAGCGGTCCCAGCCGGCGGCCAGGAGCTCGCGGGCCGCCACGCCGGTGACCGCGCCGCCGAGCACCGGGTAGTACCAGTCCATCGAGTAGCGGGACCGGTCGGCGAACGCCTCGGGCCGCCCGCGCAGCGCCGTCCCGAGGTCGGCGACGGCCAGCTCCCAGTCCGGCTGCGCCTCGCCGGCCAGCTCGGCCAGCGCCAGGCCGCAGCGCAGCGCCTGGAACAGGCTGGCGTTGCCGGTGAGCAGCGCGAGGTCGTCGGGCGTGCCGTCGGGCCGCAGCGCCCAGGAGACCGCGCCGCCGGGCAGCTGCATGCGGGTGACCAGGTCCAGTCCGGCGCGCACCGCGGGCCACAGACCGGTGACCAGTTCCTCGTCCCCGGAGACCAACCAGGAGTGCCAGAGACCGACGGCCAGGTACCCGGCGTGGTTGCTCTCCGCGCCGGGCGCGGTCTCGACGCCGCCGCGGTACTCGGCCGCCCAGCTGCCGTCGGCCCGCTGCCGGCCGGCGAGCCAGCGGTAGGCGGCCGCGGCGCGGGCGTGCTCGCCGCCGAGGTCCAGCGCCATCGCCGCCTCGACGGAGTCCCACGGGTCGAGCTGGCCCCCGGCGAACCACGGCAGCGCGCCGTCGCGATGCTGCTCGCCGGCGATCCAGGCGACGGTCCGCCGCACCTGGTCGGCGTCGAGCACCCCGGGCAGCTCCGGCAGCAGGACGGCGCCCCGCTCAGCGGGCCGCAGCGGACCGCTCCCGGTCGAGCCCGGCCGCGGCGACGGCGACCTCGGCGGGCTTGTCGGCGTAGACCACGAAGCTCTTGCCGATGAGCGGGTCGAGCACGCGCTCGACGGTGCGGGTCAGCCAGGGGCGCTCCGTGAGGTCCCAGACCAGCAGCCGGTGGTAGGCCCGCACCGCGGCGGAGTCCTCGTCGACCCCGACGGCGCACTTGAGCCACCAGTACGGGGCGTGCAGGGCGTGCGCGTGGTGGCTCGCCCCGGGCACCAGGCCGGCCGTGGACAGCCGGGCGCGCAGCACGTCCGCGCGGTAGATGCGGATGTGCCCGCCCTCGTTGGCGTGGTAGGCGTCCGACAGCGCCCAGCAGATCCGCTCGGGGCCGAAGCGCGGGACGGTCACCGCGACGCGACCGCCCGGCTTGAGCACGCGGGTGATCTCGGCCATCGCGGTCGCGTCGTCGGGGATGTGCTCGAGCACCTCGGAGGCCATCACCCGGTCGACGCTCGCGTCGGGGAACGGCAGGTGCAGCAGGTCGCCGCGCACCACCTCGTACCGGGCGCCGGCCGGGGCCTCGCCCGCCTCGGCGATCGCGCCGAGCCAGCGCTTCGTCGTCGCGACCTCGTGCTGCCCCCAGTCGACGGCGACGACGCGCGCGCCCCGCCGGTAGGCCTCGAACGCGTGCCGCCCCTCGCCGCAGCCCAGGTCGAGGACGGTCATCCCCGGCCGCAGGTGTAGCCGGTCGTAGTCGACGGTCAGCACGGGTGTCCCTTCCGGTCCAGCGTCTCGGCGTACCAGCCGGCGGTGCGCTCGGCCGTGGCCCGCCAGGTGTAGGTGTCCAGGACCCGCCGGCGGCCGGCGCGCCCCAGCTGCTCGGCCAGCGAGGGGGAGTCGAGGACCAGCTGCAGGGCGGCGGTGAGCTCGCCGACGTCGCCGGCCCGCACCCGCAGCCCTGCCTTGGTGCCGACGACCTCGGGCAGGGCGCCGGCATCGGTGGTGACCAGCGGGGTCTCGCACGCCATGGCCTCGACGGCGGGCAGGGAGAACCCCTCGTAGAGGGAGGGGATCGCCACCAGCGAGGCCCGCCGGAAGAGCCGGATCAGCTCCTCCTCGGGCACGGGTCCGGTGAAGCGGACGGCGTCGCGCAGGCCGAGCCGGTCCAGCGCGGCCTCGGCGGGGCCGCCGGGCCGGGTGCTGCCGACGACGGTGAGCCGCACGAGCCGCTCGGTGCGCAGCTTGGCCAGCGCCTCCAGCAGGTGCACCAGCCCCTTGAGCGGGACGTCGGCGCTGGTGACCGCGAGGATCGAATCGGTCTCGCGCGGCTGCCCGGCCGGTGGTGGGGAGAACCTCTCGGGGTCGATGCCCACCGGGATGACGGTCATCCGGTCCGGCGCCAGGCCCATGTGCGCGGCGATGTCGCGGCGGGAGTTCTCCGAGACGGTGGTGACGGCGTCGAGCCGCCGGACGACCCGCTCCTGCATCCGGGTGAAGGCGTACCACCGGCGCAGGGTCAGCGTGCGGCGCAGGGTGGGGGCCGCGGCCAGCTCCAGGTCGCGGTCGATGACGATCGGGTGGTGCACGGTGGCGACGGTGGGCACGCCGGCCCGCACCAGCCGCAGCAGGCCGTAGCCCAGCGACTGGTTGTCGTGCACGATGTCGAACTCGGCGCGGCGGGGCAGCAGGTGGCGGGCCGCGCGCAGGGTGAACGTGAGCGGCTCGGGGAAGCCGGCGGTGCACATCGTGGCCCACTCGGCGACGTCGACCCAGTCGCGGATCTCCGACGGGCGCGGGGTGCGGAAGGGGTCGGGCTCCCGGTAGAGATCCAGGCTCGGCACGCGGGTGAGCGGCACGCCGTCGTCGAGCTCCGGGTAGGGCTGGCCGCTGAGCACCTCGACGCGGTGCCCGAGCTCGCGCAGCTCCCGGGACAGGGCCCGCACGTAGATGCCCTGGCCCCCGCTGTGCGGCTTGCTGCGGTAGGACAGCAGTGCGATGCGCAACGACCGTCCCATGGAACGGACTCTAACGACCGTGCGCCGCCGCTCGGCTACCAGCCGGTAGGTCCACCACCCGGCCGGACGACCGCGCGGCTGGCAGACTTTCCCCGATGATCCGTCACGTCGTGCTCTTCACCTGGTCCCCCGACGCCGACGCCGAGCGGCGGGCGCAGACCGTCGAGGCGCTGCGCGGGCTGCGGCGCGCCGTCGGCGGGATGACGTCGCTGGTCGTCGCCGACGACGCCGACCTGGTCGACGGCAACGCCGACACCGTGCTGATCGCCGAGTTCCCCGACGTCGAGGCGTTCCACCGCTACGCGCAGGACCCCGTGCACCTGGCGGTCATCGCCGAGCACGTGCGGCCCATCCTGGCCGCGCGGAGCGCCATCCAGCACCGGGTGTGAGGGCCTTCCCGGGTCCGCGGCGGCTAGCGTCGGGGGCATGACCTCCGCACGCCGTCTCCTCGTCGCCGGGTCGGCCGCGGCCCTGCTGCTCACCGGCTGCGGCGACGGGGACGCCTCGGACCGCACCGCCGCGGCGGCCTCGTCGGCCGCGGCGGCGTCGTCCGCGCAGGCCTCGAAGGCCCCCGACCTCGCCTCGGGGCTGCTGCCCGCCGACGCCTTCGGGCCGGACGCGACCGTGCTGGCGCTCTCCCCGGACCAGCTGCGCGCCGGTACGGGCATCGTCGCCGGCGGGCCGGACATGCAGATCACCCCGGAGAGCTGCCGGGCCGCTGTCGACGGCACCCAGCCCGCTCTGGACGCGTTCGAGGACGTCGCCGCGCAGAGCGCCACGACGGGGTCGACGACGACGGTGCAGATGCTGGTGCGGGGCGGCCCCATCGAGGACGCCGTCGCGCAGCTGGCCGACGCCGCCGAGCGGTGCCCCGAGGCGCGCCTGACCGCCCCGCAGATCGGGGAGGCGACGATCACCTTCGAGGAGCTCCCGGTGGCCGACCTGGGCGACGGTGCGGCCCTCCTGCGGTACACGACCACGATCGCCGCGCCCGACGGGTCGCAGGTGACGGTGCCGACGCTGGTCGCGGCGGTGGAGGACGACGACCGGCTGCTCCTCCTGCTGTCGGTCGACACGAGCCTCGGCGGGGCCGCGCCGGCCGACCCGGCGGCCTTCGCGGAGCTGCTCGAGCAGGCCTACGAGACCCAGGCCGACGCGCTGGACTGACCCGGCCCGCCGGCCCGCCGGCCCGCCGGCACCGCCGTGACGGCCCGGCACCCGCGCACCCGCCCGTCACCGGCTGACGATGTGCGATGACGCCCACTTCTCGGCCCCGGAAGTGGGCGTCAGCGCCCATCATCCGGCGCTCGAACCGCTCGGTGCGGAAGTCCCACATCTCTGCCCACGTGTTGCCGCACAGACCCCGTGGGCAGGGGCGTCCACAGCGCCGACCTCCGTCCACAGACCGGTCCGGACCGCCCCACCGCGGTCGCGGCGCGAGCAGGGTCGCCGCATGGACGTCCCCACCGCGCAGCAGCCCGCCGACCAGCTGGAGATCCGGCTCTCCGACCCGGGGGAGGTGGCCGCCGCGCTGCCGCAGCTGCTGGGGTTCCACCCGGCCGAGTCGGTGGTCCTGGTCGGCCTCGGCGGGCCGTCCGGCGGGCGGGTCGGGCTGACCGTCCGGGGCGACCTGCCCCCGGACGGCGACGGTGCGCGGACGGCGCGGCTGCTGGTGCGCAGCCTGCACAGCGACCGGCCTGCCGCGGCGCTGGCCGTGGTGGTGTCCGAGGAGCCCGACGACCCCGCTCCGGACGGCTCGGTGGCCGACGACCTGCCGCACCGCGCGCTGGTGCACGAGCTGGTGCTGGCCCTGGCCGCGGCCGGCATCGCCCCGCGGGACGTGCTGCTGGTCCGGCGCGGGCGCTGGTGGTCCTATGACTGCCCGCACGCCTGCTGCGCACCGGGGGCGGGGACGCCGCTACCCGGTGGGGTGAGCGCGCTGGCGGCCGCCGCCGTCTGCACGGGGCAGGTGGTCGCGGCCGACCGGGCCGAGCTCGCCGAGCGGCTCGACGCGCCACCCGGGTCGGGGCCGGGCATGCAGGCCGCCTGCCTCCGCGCCGCCGCCGGCCGTGCGGCCCGGCTCCAGGAGGTGGGCCGGCCGGCGCTGGTGGAGGAGTCGTGGGCCGCGGTGCGGCGGGCGGTCGCCCGGTGCCGGCCGGGCGCGGCCGGCCAAGGCCCGCTGGACGACGACGAGCTCGCCGCGCTGGGCTGGGCGCTGCGCGACGTCCGGGTGCGCGACCGCGCCCTGCAGCTCGCGCTCGGCCCCGACGCCGCAGCGGCGGAGGTCCTCTGGGCCGAGTGCACGCGGCGGGTGCCGGCGCCGCTCGACGCGGCGCCGGCCACCCTGCTCGCGGTCAGCGCGTGGCTGCGCGGCGACGGGGCGATGGCCGGCATCGCCCTGGACCGCGCCCTGGACGCCGACCCGGAGCACACCCTCGCGCTCCTGCTCCGGCGGGCCCTGGACGCCTGCCTGCCGCCCGCGGGCCTGCGGGACCTGATCGGGCGCGCGGCCGAGCCCGATCCGCAGGCGTGACCGCCGGCTGGAGCTCAGAGCAGCTCCGGCCGCCGCCACTCCTGGCCCAGCACGTGCTCGGCCAGGAAGGCCAGCACGGTCTCGTACCAGACGCGGCTGTTCCCCGGCGTCAGCACCCAGTGGTTCTCGTCGGGGAAGTAGAGGAACTTCGACGGCACGCCGCGCTTCTGCAGGCCGTACCAGAGCGCCAGGGCCTCGCCGATCGGCACCCGGTAGTCCTTGTCGCCGTGGATGACCAGCACCGGGGTGCGGATCTGGTCCACGTAGCGGTGCGGGGAGTTCTGCTCGTACCGCCGGGGCTCGGTGAAGGGGTCGCCCCACTCCTTCTCCCAGTAGTACGCGGCGTCGGTGGTGCCGGTGAACTGCTCCAGGTTCCACAGGCTGGCGTGGGTGACGATCGCCCGGAACCGGTCGGTCTGCGTGGCCACCCAGTTGGCCATGTAGCCGCCGAACGAGCCGCCCATCGCCGCTGTCCGCGCCTCGTCGATCTCCGGCCGCTGCTCGGCCGCGTCCACCGCCGCCATCAGGTCGGTGTAGGGGGCGTCGCCCCACTCGCCCCAGCCGCGGCGCACGAACTCCTGGCCGAAGCCCTGCGACAGCGCCGGGTTGGGCAGCAGCACCGCGTAGCCCTGGGCCGCCAGCACCCACGGGCACCAGCGCCACGACCACGAGTTCCAGCTCATCAGCGGCCCGCCGTGGATCCAGAGCACCAGCGGGGCGGGCGACTCCGCCGACGCGCCCTCCGGGAGGACCAGCCACGACTGCACCCGTGCGCCGTCGGCGGCGGTGGCGTCGAGCTCGTGCAGCGTCCCGGGCAGCCGGTCGACGGCCACGGGGGTGGGCAGGGGAGCGGGGTCCTGCATCGGGGTCGCCGGGTCCAGGCGGACCGGCAGGGACGGGGAGTCGACCGCCGACCGCAGGGCGTAGAGGGCGCTCCCGTCGCGGGCGACCTGCAGGTCGCTGTAGGCGCCGTCGGCGGTGAGCCGCAGCGGCTCCCCGCCGTCGAGCGGCACGCGGAAGAGCGCGTGGCGGCCGTCGTCGTCGGCGAGGAAGTAGACGGCGGTGCCGTCGGCGGAGAACTGCGGGGCGCTGGGCCAGCGGTCGAAGCCGGGGGTCAGGTCGCGGGCGGTGCCGTCGGCGACGTCGACCACGAGCAGGGTGTAGTCCGGCGGGTCGGCGTAGGAGGACATCGCCTCCCGCACGCACACCAGCCGGCTGCCGTCGGGGGAGAAGACGGCCCCGTGGACGTCGGCCAGCGGGTCGTCGACGAGCACCCGGGTCTCCCCGGACCCGGTGCCGACCAGCACCAGGCGGGTGCGCCGCCCGGCGGGGCCGTCGGGCACCTCCTCGGCCCGGACGAGCAGCGTCCCGTCGGGGGAGAGGTCGACGTCGTCGCCGGAGCCGTTCGGCGGTGCCGCGTCCGGGGTCAGGTCGCGCAGCTCCAGCGGCTGCTCCGCGCCGGGCTGCTCGTCGGCCGGCAGCTGCCCGGCCCAGAACAGGTGCGGCACCGCCGGCCCGAGGTCGTGGTCCCAGTACCGCACCGGGTAGGCCTCGTGCAAGATCGCCGACACCCCGGCGTCGGTCCGTGCCTTGCGCCGCTCCTCGTCCGCGTCCGGTGCCGACCCTCCGGCGATCGTGGCGGAGACGACCACGACGTCACCGCTGCCCGCGGCGACGGCGAAACCGGCGATGCCACCCGGCCGGGCCAGCACCGGTCGCGCCTCGCCGCCGTCCGCGGGCAGGCGCCACAGCGCCGGCCTGGGTTCGGCCGCGGGCTCCGCACCGGGGTCGGGCCGGGCCGAGGTGAACAGCAGCGAGCCGTCCGGCGCCCAGGCCGGCGCCGACTCGCCGGGCGTGCTGCGGGTGAGCCGCCGGGCGGGCCGCACCCCCTGCGGGTCGATCTCCCACAGCGCCGTCTGCCACTTCTTGCCCTCGCGGTCGAGCGTCTGCAGCGGCACCGCGAGCCGAGTCCCGTCCGGCGAGAGGGCCAGGCCGCCGATCCGCGGGAGCGCGACGAAGTCGGCCAGGCGGTGGAAGGGCGTGGGAGCCGGGTCGTCGGGGGCAGGAGCGGACGTGCTCACCGGGGCCTTCTCTCAGGCGGCAGCGGGGGACCGCCTCACCGTAGTGAGCCGGTGCACGCCCCGCCGTGCGTCAGCGGACGTCCCAGGCCCGGAGGAACTCGTCGGGACACAGCGGGCCGAGCTCGGTCTCCACCTCCCGCAGCATGTCCCCGGCCGCGAGGGGGTCACCGGCCGGCACGCGCAGCACCTCGCTGCCGTCGGGCCCGCCGGGTCACCACGACGTCGTCAGAGGAGCGGTGCGGCCCCGAGCGGGGTCAGCTCCTCGTCGGTGGCGCTGACGAACATGTGCTGGGCCACGCCCGTCGGCAGCACGTACCCGTCGAGGGCCACCGAGCCTTCGACCAGCTGCGCGGTCATCGTCACGCCCGGGCGCACCCCGTGGTCGGCCAGCGCGCGCAGCAGCTCGGCGTTCTCCTGCAGCTGCTCGCTGATCCGGCGGATCACCACCGGGCGGCCCTCCGCCGTGGCGGTGGCGGACAGCAGCGTCAGCGAGTCCAGGACCGCGGAGGTCTCGTCTCCGAGCGGCTCGTCGCCGCGCAGGGCCTCCAGCCCGGGGATGGGGTTGCCGAAGGGCGACACCGTGGGGTTGCCGAGCAGCGACAGCAGGCGGCGCTCGACCGCCTCGCTCATCACGTGCTCCCAGCGGCAGGCCTCCTCGTGGACGTCGGCGTAGTCCAGGCCGATGACGTCGACGAGCAGGCACTCGGCGAGCCGGTGCTTGCGCATGACCGCGGTGGCGAGCTGGCGCCCCTCCTCGGACAGCTGCAGGTGCCGGTCGCCCTCGACGGTGAGCAGCCCGTCGCGCTCCATGCGGGCGACCGTCTGGCTGACCGTCGGGCCGCTCTGGTGCAGCCGCTCGGCGATGCGGGCCCGGAGCGGGACGATGCCCTCTTCCTCCAGCTCGAAGATCGTCCGGAGGTACATCTCGGTGGTGTCGATGAGGTCGTTCACAGGTCTCCTCCGTGTCGGCGGCCAGTCTACGGGGCCGGAGGCCCGGCACCGGGCCACCGGCGGGTGGTCTCGCCGGCGCACCGGGCACCACGGGACCCGGTAGCGTCCGGACCGAGCCGCCGCGCCCGGCCGGGCGCGCCGGGAGGGGAGGTGCCCGTGAGCGACGCGGTCGCGGTCGTCTGGGACGACGCGCTGCTCGGCTACACGATGGGCGGCGACCACCCGCTGCACCCGGTGCGGCTCGACCTGACGATGCGCCTGGCCGACGGCCTCGGCCTGCTGGCCTCCGACCGGCTCCAGGTGCTGAAGCCCGAGCCGGCCGGTGAGGACCTGCTCACCCTGGTGCACGACCCGGTCTACCTGGAGGCGGTGCGCCAGGCGCCGGCCGACCCGGGCGTCGGGTACGGCCTGGGCACTGCGGACAACCCGATCTTCCCGGAGATGTACGAGGCCGCCGCCCTGATCACCGGCGGCAGCGTGCTCGCCGCCCAGCAGGTGCACAGCGGTGCGGCGCAGCACGCCGTCAACATCTCCGGCGGCCTGCACCACGCGATGCGCGGATCGGCCTCGGGCTTCTGCGTCTTCAACGACGCCGCCGTCGCCATCGCCTGGCTGCTCGGCCAGGGGTACGAGCGGATCGCCTACGTCGACCTCGACGTCCACCACGGTGACGGCGTCCAGGCGGCCTTCTACGACGACCCCCGGGTGCTCACGGTCAGCATCCACCAGACGCCGCTCACGCTGTTCCCGGGCACGGGCTTCCCGGAGGAGACCGGCGACCCCGGCAAGGCGCTCGGCAGCGCGGTCAACCTTGCCCTGCTCAACGGCACCGACGACTCCTCCTGGCTGCGGGCGTTCACCGCCGTCGTCCCGAGCGTGCTCACGGCGTTCCAGCCGCAGATCATCGTCACCCAGTGCGGCTGCGACGCCCACCACGAGGACCCGCTGGCCGACCTCGCGCTCACCGTCGACGGGCAGCGCGCCAGCTACAAGGCCATGCACGAGCTGGCCCACGAGATCTGCGACGGGCGCTGGATCGCCCTGGGTGGCGGCGGCTACGGCCTGGTGCGCTGCGTGCCCCGGGCGTGGACCCACCTGATCGCCGAGGCCGGCGGCGTGAAGCTGGACCCCGCCACCGAGATCCCCGAGTCGTGGCGGGAGGACGTGCTGCGCCGCGGCCTGCGCGCCCGGCCCCCGACGCACATGACCGAGGGCGGGTACACCGGCTTCTCCCGCTGGGACTCCTTCACCGAGTCCCGCGTCGACCGGGCGATCATGCGCACCCGCCGCGCCAGCTTCCCGTACTTCGGCCTCGACCCGGACGACCCCCGTGACTGACGAAGGACGCCTCTCCCCACCACTGCTCGCAGGCTCGCAGCGGGCCCTTGGAGAGGGGCCGCCCGAGGAGCAGGAGAACCCCACCCCGCCGCCGGGCTGGGAGGCCGACATCGTCGCCGCCGACGGCGGCACGGTGCACCTGCGCCCGATCTGCCCCGAGGACGCCGAGGGCCTCAACGGCCTGATGGAGCGCAGCAGCGACCAGACCCGCTACTACCGGTTCTTCGGGCCGATGAAGCGGCTCTCCGAGCGCGACCTGCACCGGTTCACCCACGTCGACCACGACTCCCGCGTCGCCTTCGTGGTGCTGCTGGGCGATCAGGTCATCGCCGTCGGCCGCTACGACCGCTACCCCGGCACGGACGATGCCGAGGTGGCCTTCCTCGTCGAGGACGCCCACCAGGGGCGGGGGCTGGGCTCGGTGCTGCTCGAGCACCTCGCCGCGGCGGCCCGCGAGCGGGGCATCAAGCGCTTCGTCGCCGAGGTGCTCGCGCAGAACAGCAAGATGGTGCGCGTCTTCCGCGACGCCGGCTACAAGGCCGAGCGCAGCTACGAGGACGGCGTCGTCCACCTGACCTTCCCCATCGAGCAGACCGAGGACGCCCTCGCCGTCGCCTACGAGCGGGAGCAGCGCAGCGAGTCGCGGTCCATCGCCCGGCTGCTGACGCCGTCGTCGGTCGCCGTGGTCGGGGCCAGCAACGACGACGGCAAGATCGGCAACGCGGTGCTCCGGCACCTGCTGGACTACGGCTTCGCCGGGCCGGTCTACCCGGTGAACCCCGGCGCGCGGCACGTCCGGGGCGTGCCCGCCTACGCCGACATCGAGTCCATCCCCGACGACCTGGACCTGGCGATCCTGGCGGTGCCCGCCGGTGAGGTCGCCGGCGTGGTGGAGGCCTGCCGCCGCAAGCGGGTGCGTGGGCTGGTGGTCATCTCCGGTGGTTTCGGCGAGACCGGACCCGGAGGCCGTGAGCGCGAACGGCAGCTGGTCGCCGCGGCCCGGGCCTCCGGCATGCGCGTCGTCGGCCCCAACTGCCTGGGCGTGGTGAACACCGACCCGGAGGTGCGGCTCAACGCCAGCCTCGCGCCGATGGTCCCCGGACGCGGCCGGGTGGGCTTCTTCGCCCAGTCCGGGTCGCTGGGCGTGGCCCTCCTCGAGAGCGCGCGGAGCCGCAACCTCGGGCTGTCGTCCTTCGTGTCGGCCGGCAACCGCGCCGACGTGAGCGGCAACGACCTCCTGCAGTACTGGGCCACCGATCCCGGCACCGAGGTCGTGCTGCTGCACCTGGAGAGCTTCGGCAACCCGCGCAAGTTCGCCCGCCTGGCGCGCACCGTCGGGCGCACCAAGCCGGTGGTGGCGGTGAAGAGCGGCCGGCACGTGCAGGTCACCCGCGGGCTCGCCGGCACGTCGGTGGCGGTGCCGGAGCAGTCGGTGGCGGCGCTGTTCGCCTCGGCCGGCGTGATCCGCGTGGAGACCGTCGCGCAGATGTTCGACGTCGGCACCCTGCTGGCGCACCAGCCGCTGCCGGCGGGGAGGCGCGTGGCCGTCGTGGGCAACTCCACGGCGATCGGGTGGCTCGTCGCGGACGCCGTCCTGGAAGAGGGCCTGGAGCTCGCGCGCGAGGAACCCGTGGACATCGGGGCAGCGGGCACACCGGAGGACTTCAGCGCCGCGTTGCAGGCAGCGGTGGACGACGACGGTGTCGACGCCGTCGTCGCCGTCTTCCTCCCGCCGCTCATGGCCGGCTCGGCGGAGTTCGGGCCGGCGCTGCGCGCGGTGGCGCGCACATCGGGCAAGCCGATCGTGGCGAGCTTCCTCTCGACCGAGGGGGTCCCGGAGGAACTCGCCGTGCTCGACGAGCACGGGGTGCCCGGCCGCGGCTCGGTGCCGTCCTACTCCACGCCGGAGCGGGCGGTGATCGCGCTGGCCAAGGCCGTCCAGTACGCGGAGTGGCGGCGGCGCCCGGTCGGCGACGTGCCGGAGCTGCCCGACGTCGACGAGGCCGCCGCCGAGCGCATCGTGCGGGCCGCGCTCGCGGGGGCGCCGGCCGGCCGGGAGCTCACCGACGACGAGCTGATCGGACTGCTGGCCGCCTACGGCATCCCGCTGCTGGGCACCCGCAGGGTCACCGACGCGGAGGCGGCGGTCGCTGCCGCGGGAGCGGTCGGGTACCCGGTCGTGCTGAAGTCCACCGCGCCGTGGCTGCGGCACCGGTCCGACCTCGGTGGCGTGCGCCTGGACCTGCCCGATGCCGAGGCGGTGCGCAGCGCCTTCACCGCCATCCCCTCCGGCGACCCGGTGATCGTGCAGGAGATGGCCGCACCCGGCGTGGCCACCGTCGTCGAGATCGTCGACGACCCGTCGTTCGGCGCGCTGGTGAGCTTCGGGCTCGGCGGCGTGGCCACCGACCTGCTGGGCGACCGCGCCTACCGCACCCTGCCGCTGACCGACCTGGATGCCGCGGAGCTGGTGCGCTCGCCGCGGGCGTTCCCGCTGCTGGACGGCTACCGCGGCTCCGAGCAGGTCGACCTCGCCGCTCTGGAGGACCTGCTGCTGCGGGTGGCCCGGCTGGCCGACGACCTGCCGGAGGTCCTGCGGCTGACGCTGGAGCCGGTGATCGTGGGCCCCGCCAACGCCTGGCACGGCGGCCGCTCGCTGGTCGTCGCCGGCGGCACCGGGCTGGTCGGCCCGCCCACCGCCCGCGTCGACCCCGGCCCGCGGAGGATGCGCTCGCCGGTGTGAACCGTCCCGGCCGCGATGATCGGTGCGCTGATCACCGATGCGGGGGCGACCCGGTCGCGGACGCAGCGAGGGCCGGCCACCCGCAGGTGACCGGCCCTCGCTGAGCCGTACTTACGCCAGGTAGTCGCGCAGGGCGTCGGCGCGCTGCGGGTCGCGCAGCTTGGCCATCGTCTCGCGCTCGATCTGCCGCACGCGCTCGCGGGAGAGGCCGAACTGCTTGCCGATCTGCTCGAGCGTCCGGGGCTGGCCGCCGTCCAGGCCGAAGCGGAGCACGACGACGTCCCGCTCGCGGTCCTCCAGCGTGGAGAGGACGTTGCGCACGTCGCCCTTCATCATCTGGAAGGCGACGGCGTCCTCGGCGACGGCGGCGTCGGCGTCCTCGATGAAGTCACCGAGCCGCGACTCCTCGTCGGCGCCGACGGTCTGGTCGAGGCTGACCAGGTCGCGGCTGTACTCCAGCAGCTCGGTGATCCGCTCCTCGGGCAGGTCGAGCTCGAGGCCCAGCTCCTCGGCGGTGGGTTCGCGCTCGAGCTCCTGGTGCAGGCGCCGGCGGGTGCGGACCACCTTGTTGACCTGCTCGGCCAGGTGGACGGGCAGCCGGATGGTGCGCCCGGAGTCGGCCATCGCCCGGGTGATCGCCTGCCGGATCCACCAGGTGGCGTAGGTCGAGAACTTGAAGCCCTTGGTGTAGTCGAACTTCTCCACCGCGCGGATCAGGCCGACGTTGCCTTCCTGGATGAGGTCCAGGAACGTCATGCCGTGGCCGGTGTAGCGCTTGGCCACCGAGACGACGAGCCGCAGGTTGGCCTCCAGCAGGTGGGCCTTGGCCGCCTTGCCGTCGGTGGCGAGGATCTTGTAGTCGCGCTTGCGGGCGGGCGTGAGGCCCTCCTGCTCGGCGAGCAGCCGCTCGGCGTAGAGACCGGCCTCGATCCGCTTGGCCAGCTCCACCTCCTGCTCCGCGGTGAGCAGAGCGGTCTTGCCGATGGTGTTGAGGTAGACGCGCACGAGGTCGGTGGAGACCAGGCCGCTGGTGTCGGGCTCCCGCCGGGGGGCGCGCACGTCCAGGGTGTCGGTGGGGGAGGACTGCAGCAGCGTCACGATGGGTCTTCGTCCTTGCCTTGGTTTCGGATGCACCCGCCGGCGTCGATGGGCGGCGGTGCGATCCAGGCGTGGAGCGGGGGCCACGGTTCCGGGGTCACCGGCCGGTCCCGCTCTTCTCTGTCCGGTGTGGTACGCCCTGCACAACGGCCACTGAGGGGTCCGGTGTTCCGCGATCCGGTCGTTCACAGCAAACCGACAGGGAGTGTCTTCGGTCATCCGCCGATACCCGCCGCCGTGGAGTCCCAGACATGTCATTCACATGACGACGGCGGCGGTTCAGACCTCCAGCAGCAGGGTCATCGGCCCCTCGTTGACCGACGACACCCGCATGCTCGCGCCGAAGACGCCGGTGGCCACCGTGGCACCCCGACGGCGCAGCTCCGCGACCACCTCCTCCACCAGCGGCTCGGCGAGCTCGCCCGGGGCGGCGTCCTGCCACGACGGCCGTCGGCCCTTGCGCGTGTCGGCGTAGAGGGTGAACTGGCTGACGACGAGCACCGGGAGACCGAGGTCGGACGCCGAGACGGCCCCGTCGGGCCCGGTGAAGATGCGCAGCTCGTGGATCTTGCGCGCCATCGCCCGCGCGCGGTCGGCGTCGTCGTCCCGGCCCACTCCGACCAGTGACAGCAGTCCCGGACCGATCTCGCCGACGACGGCACCCTCGACCGTTACAGCCGCTGCAACCACCCGGCTCACCACCGCTCTCACCGGGGCATCCTCCCCGACGGCGCCGGCGGCGGCGCGGGCCGCCCGGCTCACAGGCACCTGCCCGCTCGACGCACAGCCGCACCGCAGCCGGCGGGCCGAGGCTGCTGCCGCGTCGGTCACGACGGACCGATCCGGACCGAGGAGGGGAACGTGCGGAGGAAACTGATCATCGCCACGACCGCCGGGGCGCTCGCGCTGGGCGGAGGGCTGGCGGTCGCCGTTCCGGCGCTGGCCGACGAGGAGGCCTCGACCACCCGCCAGGACCGGATCCGGAACGCCCTGTCGGGGCTGGTGGACGACGGCTCTCTCACGGGGGAGCAGGCCGACGAGGTCGCCGCGACCCTGGCCGGGAGCGGGCTCGGCGGAGGCCGTGGTCACGGCCCTGCGGCCCGGCCGCACCTCGCCGCGGCCGCGACGGCGCTCGACCTGACCGACGACGAGCTGCGGGAGGCGCTGGCCACCGAGGGCACCACGCTGGCCGACGTCGCCGAGCAGCAGGGCGTGGCCGTCGAGGTGCTCGTCGACGCGCTCGTGGCGGCGCAGGAGGAGCGCATCGCCCAGGCCGTCGAGGACGGTGCCCTCACGCAGGAGGAGGCCGACGAGCGCCTCGCCGACCTGGAGCAGCGGGTGAGCGCGCGGGTGGCCGACGAGGACGCGGGCACCGGCCGGCGCGGCGGGCGCCACCGGGACTGATCCCGCCCGCCGGTGCGGCGGCGCTGCGGCCGGGAGACGGCGCCGCCGCAGCGGGCCTCGGCCGTCGGAGCACCTGGCTACGCCGGGACGCCCGGCGGCCGAGCCGTCGTCACGGGCGGTGCGTGCCGAGCGGCGGCACCGGTTCCAGGCAGCCCCACACGACCTTGCGGCCCGCGTGCACGTCCCAGCCGTGCGCCGGGCACAGGGCCGCCACCAGGTTCAGGCCCATGCCGCCGGTGGAGGGGTCCCGGCCGACGGGTGGGGTGGGCGGACGGTCGACCGCGGCGTCGCTGACCTGGAGCAGCCAGCCCCCGGCCGTGCCGGTGACGGTCACCTGCACCGGCGGGGACCCGTGCCGCAGCCCGTTCGAGACGAGCTCTTCGAAGACCAGCAGGAGCCGGTCGAGATCGTCGTCGCAGGGACCGCTCACCGCTGCCGAGCCGACCGCCGCGGTGCGCAGCTGCGCCCGTCCGGCGCTGATCTCGGCGGCCGTGGCGGGCTCCCCGTGGTACAGGGACGGCATCCTTGCGTCGGGCGCCGGCGGTGGCCGGTACGCCCAGAACTGCTGTGTCATGTACCTCTCCCGGGATGCCGGACCACCGGCATGCGAGAGGTCCTCGTCCCCGGGAGAGCGGCAGTGCGCACCCGTCGAGCAACCGGACCCGTGTTAGCAGACTCCGTCCGCCGCCCGGTACCCAGCCGCCGGTGCGGTAAGCAGGTGGCCCCGCGCGACCTCCACGACGTCGCGCCCCCGACCAGGCCTTCCAGCTGCTGGCCCAGGCGTCGATGCACGCCAACCACAAGGTTCGCGACATCGCCGACCAGCTCGTGCACACCGGCGAGCTCCCCGTCGCCGTACCGCGCGACCGCGGGAGCCGCCGTCCCGGGCCGACGCGCGGTCGCCCGGATCCCGGAGCCCCGGGACACTCCTGATCAGCCGCCGGTGTCCCCCGGGGGGGCCTCCAGCGGTCAGGTCCCGTCGCTCCAGTCGAGCGGGCGGCGGGACCGCCCCCGCGACGGCGGCAGCTCGAACGGGGAGCGACCGGCGGGCGTCCGGTCGAGCAACTCGGCGGCCGCGGCGTCACAGGACCGACATGTTCCCGTCCGGTCCGGATCGCATGCCGTTCCCGGCGCCGGGTAGCGCCGAAGAGGACCGGTCCTCGGACGACGGACACCTACTGGACGGAGTGACGCGGTGAAGGCGCTGACATGGCAGGGGACGGGCAAGGTCTCGGTGGAGACGGTGCCCGACCCGGTGATCGCGGAACCGACCGATGCGGTCGTGCGGATGACGTCGACGGCGATCTGCGGCTCGGATCTGCACCTCTACGACGTCCTCGGGATGTACCTGGACAAGGGGGACATCATCGGCCACGAGCCGATGGGGATCGTCGAGGAGGTCGGCCCCGAGGTCACGCACGTCAAGCCCGGTGACCGGGTCGTCATCCCGTTCAACATCTCCTGCGGGCACTGCTGGATGTGCACCCACGGCTTCATGGCGCAGTGCGAGACGACGCAGGTGCGCGAACAGGACAAGGGCGCAGCCCTGTTCGGCTACACGAAGCTGTACGGCCAGGTCCCCGGCGGGCAGGCCGAGTACCTGCGCGTGCCGCAGGCGCAGTTCGGGCCCATCAAGGTGCCGCAGGAGCACGCCGACGAGCGGTGGCTGTTCCTGTCCGACATCCTGCCCACCGCCTGGCAGTCGGTGAAGTACGCCGACGTCGGTGAGGGTGACACCTGCGCGGTGATCGGGCTCGGCCCGGTCGGCCAGTTCGCCACGCGGGTCGCGAAGCACCTCGGCGCCGAGCAGGTGATCGGGGTGGACAACGTGCCCGAGCGGCTGGAGATGGCCCGGCGGCACGGCATCACCGTGCTCGACAGCAACGAGGTCGACGACGTCCCGGCGGCGATCCGCGAACTGACCCGCGGGCGCGGCGTCGACGGCGTGGTCGATGCGGTCGGGATGGAGGCCCACGGCACGCCGTTCCAGGAGGTCGCGCAGAAGGCGGCGGGCCTGCTACCCGATGCCATGGCCCGGAAGGCGACCGAGACCTTCGGGATCGACCGGATGGCGGCGATGCGGACGGCGTTCGACTCCGTCCGGCGCGCCGGCACGGTGTCGCTCATCGGCGTGTACGGCGGCGAGGCCGACCCGATGCCGATGATGCAGCTGTTCGACAGGGGCGTCACCATGCGCATGGGGCAGGCGCACGTGAAGCGCTGGATCGACGACATCATGCCGGCGCTGCAGGACGACGCCGATCCGCTGGGGACCGAGGACCTCACCACCCACAAGATGGCGCTCGACGAGGCCCCGCACGGCTACGAGATCTTCAAGAACAAGGAGGATGGCTGCATCAAGGTCGTCCTCAAGCCGTGAGCCGGGGCGTCGATCTCGACGGTGCCGCGGTCGTCGTCACCGGGGCGTCCAGCGGCATCGGCCGGGCCGCCGCGCAGCGGTTCGCCGGACGGGGTGCGAACGTCGTCCTGGCCGCGCGCGGCGGCCCCTCGCTGGCCGCGGCGGCCGCGGAGTGCCGGGCGGCCGGGGCGCGAGCCGTAGCCGTGCCCACCGACGTCGCCGACAGCGAGGCGGTGGAGGCGCTGGCCCGGCAGGCGGTCACGGAGTTCGGCCGCATCGACGTGTGGGTCAACGCGGCGGCCGTCATGGCCTACGGCGCGATCGGGGAGGTCCCCGTCGACGTCCAGCACCGCATCATCGAGGTCAACCTCCTCGGCACGATGCAGGGCGCACGGGCCGCGCTGCCGGCGCTGAAACGGCAGGGCCGGGGCGTGATCATCAACGTCGCGTCGCTGTACGCGAAAATGACCTCGCCCTACGTCAGCGCCTACGCGACGAGCAAGTTCGGGATCGTGGGTTTCTCCGAGGTGCTGCGCCAGGAGCTGAAGCAGGACCGCGGCATCCACGTGTGCACGATCCTGCCCGGCTCGATCGACACGCCGATCTTCCGCCACGCGGCGAACTACACCGGCCGGAACATCAAGCCGGTGCCACCGGTCTCCTCGCCCACGCGGGCCGCCCGGGCCATCGTCCGGTGCGCCGAGCACCCGCGCCGGGAGGTGACGGTCGGGCAGCTGCACCACCTCGGCTCGTGGGGGCACGCGCTGCTGCCGCGCACCTACAGCGAACTGGCGCCGCTGGCCATGCGGCTCGTGGCCCTCGGCAAGCAGCCGGCACCGGCCGACGACGGGAACGTGTTCACGCCGCAGCCCGAGCTGGACGCGGTGCGCGGTGGATGGCCGAACAGGGCCGCCCGCATGGCCGTGGGCGCCGGTGCCGTCGTCGCGGCAGCCGGCGCCATGGGCGCGCTGCGCCGGGCCGCCGATCGCGCACCGTGATGCCGCTGCGTGTCGTCGGGAGGCCGTGGTCCCGGCGGTGAGGGGTTCAGCCCCCGAGAGGCCGGGGGAGACCTCCTCCTGACCGGCCCTGCGACCTGAGTGGTGCGACAGGACGGGCGGATCGGTCCCGACGTCACCACGGCACCAGGCCGTCCACCGACTTTGTCGGCCAGGTGACGTTCGCCGGTACGGGTGGCCGGGAGAGGGCAAGGCAGATGCGGCGCTGACGCGCGCCCGGAACCGCAACCTCCGTCCGTCCTGGCCGTCGCCGGGACGGACCCGACGACGAGCGAGGACGAGATGAACGAATCCGCAACGCACCGACCTGGCACGCTCGCCCCTGAGCCGGTGGGGCGCCGGCTGCTCCGCGGGGCCATCGGTGGCATCGTCGCCGGCATCCCCTTCGCGGTGATCACGATGTGGTTCGCCGCGACGACCGGTGGCGGCTGGCTGGCGCCGCTCAAGCTCATCTCCACGATCGTGCTGGGCGCCGACGCACTACAGGCCGGTACCGCGCAGCCGTGGGTCGGCGTCGCCGTCCACATGGTGCTCTCGGCTCTCCTGGGCATCGCCTTCGCGCTCATCGCCCCGGCGCTGCGCACCAACGGCACCGCCGCGTTGGTCGGGACCGTCTACGGCGCACTCATCTACGTGGTCAACTTCGTGATCATCGCGAACACGATCCTGCCGCAGTTCCAGATGCCCAACCAGCCGTTCGAGCTGGTCATGCACATCGTCTTCGGCACCCTGCTGAGCTTCTTCTTCTACAGCTCCGGCGTGCGTCGCGACGAGCCGTTCCTCGCCGCCGGCCGACGGTGAGGCCCGACCGCGTGCGGTGCGAGCAAGGCGCCGGCCTCCGAGAGAAGTCGTGCCCGACGCGCTGCGGGCGGTCGGGGGCCGGTCGTCCGACGACGACCGGGTGACCCGGGTCGAGGACACCCACCTGGGTCGCGGTCAGCTCAGTTGCGCGGCGAGCTGGGTCAGGCCGCTGGCGCGCAGTGACGGCGCCGTGAAGGACGACGGGTACGGGCTTCCGGCCCGGTCGATCCACGCGGTGGCCAGTCCGGCGCGGGCGGCGCCGTCGATGTCCCAGGGGTGGACGGAGACGAGCAGCATGTCGGCCGGGTCGGTGTCGCAGGTCCGGGCGGCGTACTCGTAGGCGCGGCGTGCCGGCTTCCAGGCGCCGGCGTCCTCCACGGACAGCAGCGCGTCGGACTGGTCGCGGATGCCGGCGCCGGTGAGGCGCCCCTGGGGCCTCAGGACATCGCCGCCCTGGCCAGCCGGATTTCCTCGGTGACGTTCCAGCGGGGCGAACGGTTCTTCGGCGACGGGGGCGGCACGGGGCCGGGCGTCTGCATCGTCCGGGCCGGACATGTCGAGCTCAGCGTCCCGACGTCGTGGGGCCGGGTGGTCGTCGGTGTGCTCCACCCGGGCGACATCGACGGAGACGTGCCGTTGCTGCTCGGGATCCCCGTGCCGTACACGGCCCACGCGCTCGACGACGCCATCTGCCTCCTATTCGCCGCGGCCGGCTTCGAGTCGCTGCTGAACCGGCATCCCGGGATCTCCCGGCGCTGGCTGTCCAGCGTCGCGCAGCGCCTCGCCACGAGCCACGGACGCCTGATCTCCTTGCTGGGCCGCCCGCTGCCGGCCCAGCTGGCCGGGCTCCTGATCGAGGAGGCGGAGGACGGGATGGTCCGGCTGCCGCAGCGCACACTGGCGGCCATGCTCGGCGTGGCCCGTCCCTCGCTCAACAAGGTGGTGAAGGACCGCGAGCGCCGGGGACACGTAAGCGCCGGCTCCGGCGCCATCCGCCTCCTCGACGAGGACGGACTGGCGGCGGTGCGGGACGCGTGACGATCAGCCTCCCAAGCGTGGCCCCCCGGTCCCGTGTGAGCCGTCACCGAGGCGTCGCGGGTCACCGGCCGCCTTCACTTCGTTCGCGGGAGTGAATGAGGAGCAGGTGACGACAGGGGCACCGATGTGGGCTCCGCACCGGTCGAGAAGGCCCGAACCCGGCGCTGCCATGGAACGGACACCCAGGCTGCCCCGGCAAGGCTTCGGTACGCCGAGGTGGCGGCGATCACCGTTTCCGCCTCCGGCGGACATCGGGCAGGAGGGTGATCCCCGGCCGGATCCACCGGGCGCAGAACGGGGCCGTGGGGTGCGGGATGACGGTTCTGCGTGTGCCGGTCCCAGTAGCGGGCACCTGACCGTCTGACGTGAACAGACCGATCACGATCCGGGGACACCATGAGTGAATACGCCTACGACCATTTCCACGCCGGCCTGCTCGTCGAGGACCGGGGCTTCCTGGGCGGTGTCGAGCCCGGTGGCCGCTTCCCGGACTTCGACCTACCCACTATCGACGGGAGGCGCGCCACCAGCGGGGAGCTGATCGGCGGCAAACCCCTGCTGGTCTACTTCGGCTCGGTCACCTAGGGCGTGTCTCCTAACCGTCGACGCTCGGGAGCGGCAGGCTGACGGGGTGTCTCGGATGGTGTCGCTGTCGGATGGGGCCTGGGCCCTGGTGGAGCCGTTGATGCCGGCGGCGTCGGGAAAGGGCGGCCGGCCGTTCGCCGATCACCGGCGCACGGTGGAGGGGATCATCTGGCGGTACCGGACAGGGACACCGTGGCGGGATCTGCCGGCGGAGTTCGGGCCATGGCAGACGGTGTGGAAGCGGCATCGCCGCTTCGCCGCTGACGGCACCTGGGACCGGGTGCATGCGGCCCTGTTGGCCGATGCC
>NZ_FOAO01000016.1 GCF_900109665.1 Blastococcus sp. DSM 46786 | reverse complement strand
CGCGGCGGTGCTCCGGGGCCAGGCACAGCCCGACCAGCGACCGCACCGGACCCTCAGCGCACAGCAGCGCGTCGGCCAGCTCGAACAGCTCATCGGCCCGCCGACCCAGGCATCCATACAGCTGACCGCGGAACTCTCGCAGCCGGTCCAGCCCCGCCGGCCCCACGAAGCTCTGGTCAATCCCGTCGGACAGGGGAAGACTGTCCATCGCGGCCACCGCCGATCTTCGAAGCTCGCTACTCCGAAGGATCACGCGGTGGCCGCCTTCATGCCAGCCCTCGAATCACACTGATGTGACTCCGCCGGCCACGGAGGTTAAACGGCAAGCTCAGCCCACCCGGGGAACGGCACGTGGCCGCGGTGTCGTCCGGAGGACGACGGTGTCATGGCGTCAGGCGAGGCCGCGGACGGTCCGGACCGGCGGGCGGGTGCCCCGGATCGAGGCCACCATGTCCAGCGTCTGCCGGGTCGGGGCGACGTCGTGGGCCCGGAACACCCGCGCGCCCAGCCACGCGCTGACCGCCGTCGCCGCCAGCGTGCCGGTGAGCCGCTCGCCGAGGGGGACGTCGAGGGTCTCGCCGACGAAGTCCTTGTTCGACAGGGCCACCAGCACCGGCCAGCCGGTGTCCACCAGCTCGCCCAGCCGGCGGGTCGCCTCCAGCGAGTGCCGCGTGTTCTTGCCGAAGTCGTGCCCCGGGTCGACCAGCACCCGCTCGGGGTCCACGCCGGCCGAGACCGCGGCCTCGGCCAGCGTCGTCGTCCGGGCCACGATGTCGGCGACGACGTCGTCGTAGACGACCCGGTGCGGCCGGGTGCGCGGCGGCAGCCCGCCGGCGTGGGTGCACACGATCCCGGCGCCCGCCTCGGCGGCGACGACGGCCAGCGAGGGGTCCACCCCGCCCCAGGCGTCGTTGACGACGTCGGCGCCCGCCGCCAGCGCCTCGCGGGCGACCTCGGCCCGCCAGGTGTCGATGGAGATGGGCAGCGCCGGGTGGGCCGCCCGGATCGCGGCCACCAGGTCGACGGTCCGGCGCACCTCCTCGGCGGGGGAGACCTCCTCGCCGGGCGCGGCCTTGACCCCGCCGACGTCCACCATGTCCGCGCCCTCGGCGACCACCCGGTCGACCCGCTCCACCGCCGCGGCCAGCTCGTAGGTGGCGCCGCGGTCGTAGAACGAGTCGGGGGTGCGGTTGACGATCGCCATGACCGCGAACGCGCCGTCGGGCACGTCGAGGGTCCCCAGTCGCAGCAACCCGCTCCCCGTCCCATCGTGGTGTGTGGTGGAGTCAGCCAACCAGACCGTCCACGAGGAGGCAGACAGATGGCGCAGACGACGGCCGACGGCGTCGAGGGGGTCCAGGGCCTGGTCGGGCAGCAGCTGGGCCACAGCGACTGGGTGACGATCACGCAGGAGCAGGTGAACCAGTTCGCCGAGGCGACCGGTGACCACCAGTGGATCCACGTCGACCCGGAGCGGGCGAAGAAGGAGAGCCCGTTCGGCGGCCCGATCGCCCACGGCTACCTGACGCTGTCGCTCCTGCCCGCCCTGATGCCGCAGATCGTCGAGATCACCGGCTTCCGCATGGGCGTCAACTACGGCACGGAGAAGGTGCGCTTCCCCTCGCCGGTGCCCGTGGGTGCGCGGGTGCGGGCCGGGGCCACGCTCGAGGCGGCGACGCCGTTCGAGGGCGGCATCCAGATGAACCTGGCCGTGACCGTGGAGGTCGAGGGCGGCAGCAAGCCGGCGATGGTCGCCACCGTCGTCTACCGCCGCTACCTGTGACCTGTGGGCGGGCTCCTCGACGGGGCCCGCCCGCGGGGTGGGCGGGCTGCCCCCGGCCGCGGTCGAGCGTCCGCGGCGGTGCCGGTCGGAGCGGACGACTCGCACCCGCCGTCCTCCCGCGCCGTGCGGCGTCCCCTCACCGCCGACCGTGAGGGAGGACGCTCGACGATCAGGTCACCTGATCCCGAAGCGGGCAGGTCACCTGATCCAGGAGCGGGCCGCCCACCTGATCCCGGAGCGGGCCGGCCAGGGGGTCAGGTGACGATCGCCTGGTTGACCAGCTGGCGCAGGTAGTTGCGGATCGGCAGGGTGCTCGAGGGCAGCAGCTGGGTGTAGAAGCTGACGGTGAGGTCCTCGACCGGGTCCACGTAGAACGCCGTCGACGCCGCCCCGCCCCAGCTGTAGTCGCCGACGGACGAGACGACGCCGTAGTGCACCGGGTCGATCACCATCGAGAACCCGAGCCCGAAGCCGACGCCGCGCAGCGGGGTCTCGGCGAACAGCGGCCGGCCGAAGGTCTCCAGGTCCTGGTTGCCCGGCAGGTGGTTGGTCACCATGTGCGCGAGCGTGCGCGGGCCCAGCAGCCGCCCGCCGTCGTACGAGCCGCCGCGGCGCAGCATCTCCACGAACCGCAGGTAATCACCGGCCGTGGAGACCAGCCCGCCACCGCCGGAGAGGAACGCGGGCTTGTGGTGGGCCGCCTCCCCCATGGCGTCCAGCGGCGCGTAGCCGGTCGCCGCACCCCCCGGCTGCCCCGGCACGGCGCCGTAGAGCCGGGCGAGGGACGGCACGTCGTCGCCGTCGCGCAGCCCGAAGGAGGTGTCGCGCATGCCCAGCGGCGCGAAGATGCGCTGCTCGAAGAACTCGTCGAGGGGCTGGCCGGAGACGACCTCGACCAGCCGGCCGAGCACGTCGGTGGAGACGCCGTAGTTCCACTCGCTGCCGGGCTGGAAGACCAGCGGCACCGAGGCCCACTGCCGGCAGACCTCGGCCGAGTCCGCGCCGGGCGGGGTGCCCCACTCGTGGCCCATCGCGCGGTACATGGCGTCGACCGGGTGGGCGTGGTGGAAGCCGTAGGTGAGCCCCGCCGTGTGGGTGAGCAGGTGCCGGACCCGGATGGGCTCCACCTGCGGGCTGGTCACCGGCTTCATCGCCGACCCGGCCACGTAGACGCGGGTCTCGGCGAACTCGGGTAGCCACCGCGCGATCGGGTCGGTGAGCTGGAAGGCCCCCTCCTCGTACAGCATCATCGCCGCGACGGAGGTGACCGGCTTCGTCATCGAGAAGATGCGCCAGCGGGTGCCGGTCTCGACCGGCAGACCCGCCTCGACGTCGCGGAAGCCTCCGCGGCCGACGTGCACGAGACGCCCGTGGCGGGCCACGGTGACCAGGAACCCCGGCAGCTGGCCGTCGTCGACGTACCGGGAGAGCCGGTCGTCGACGCGGGCCAGCCGGGCGGGATCCATCCCCACCTCGGCCGGGTCGGTGCCCACCTGCAGGTCGTCGTTCACGCCCACCTCCGGTCCCTGGGGTCGCCCGCCGCCGGGCGACGCCTCGACCGGCATCCTGACTCACGCCCTTGTGAGCCCGGACACACGGGGTCGCGGCGCCCGCCCGGCTGCGGGCGCGACCGGATCAGACCGGGACGGAGCTGGCGGCCTTCTTCAGGTTCGAGCCGGCGGTCACCTTGACGGTGTTGGCGGCGGGGATGTCGATCGACTCACCGGTCTGCGGGTTGCGGCCGGTGCGGGCGGAGCGCTGGGTGCGCTCGACCGTGATCAGCCCGGAGACGGCGACCTTCTCGCCACGGGTGATGGCGTCGACCAGCTCGTCCTGCAGGCCGGCGAGGACCGAGTCGACGGTCGAGGCCGGGACGTCGGCGCGCTTGGCGATGGCGGAGACCAGTTCGGCCTTGTTCATGGAGCAACCTTTCCGTAGGGGGTGGCGGTGCCGTGTCCTCGGCACGCAGCCGGCTCTTCCACCCGGACGCGCGGAGCGCCACCGGGGTTCCCGCACCCACGCCTGGCGGGGGTACGGAACCCGGTCTCGCGGGATTCCGGGCCGGGGGCACGGTGTCATGCCGCCTGCAGGTCTGGCCAGTGGGGGGTTCCGGGAAACCCGCAGCAGACCCGCTGATCACAGCCGTCACGCCCCCGGGGACCCCGCGGAGCGGGCCCCGGGCGCGGGCGCCTCAGACCTGGTGGATGTGCGCGCGCACCGCCGCGGCCAGCTCCGGGGTCACCTGGTCGATGCCGTGCGCGGCGGCGCCGTGCGGCACCACCTGCGCGAAGATGCCCTCCTCGTCGGGGGTCGTGAAGGCCGCGCCGCAGCCGGGGACGACGTCGCCGCAGGCGAAGCGCTTCATGGGGGTCTCTCCTCTGGGTGGGGTCAGCGAGCGGCACTGGCGGCGGACGCCAGGTCCTCCATCCGCACCAACCCGAGCACGTGGCCGGTCGGGTCGGTGCAGACGACGGGGTCGAAGCGGTGCACCGGCGGGCGGGTGAGCGCCCGGCGCAGGGCGTCCCCGATGTCGGTCGAGGGGTGCACGCGCAGCGAGACCGGTGCGGTGTGCACCTCACCGGTCCGCGGGTCGCAGAGCAGCAGGGCCGCGGGCTCGCCCTGCGGTCCCACCAGGACGGCGGGCGGCGTGGCGGGCTCCTCGCCCAGCACGCACTGGCGCACCGGGCGCACCAGGCTGGCGACGCTCTCGGTCAGCCGCGCACGGGCGGAGTGGAGGCGCACCAGCCGGACGACGTCGGGGTCCAGCGGCCGGAACTCCGGCGCCGGGCGGCCGAGCAGCCAGCCCTGGGCCAGGGGTACCCCCAGGCGGGTGAACGCGGCCAGCTCCGCGGGCGTCTCCACGCCCTCGGCCAGCAGCCAGGCGTCGATGCGGCCGGCGAACTCGCCGATCATCTCCACGAGCGCCATGCGGACGGGGTCGCCGTCGGCGTCGGAGACGAGAGCCCGGTCGAGCTTCACCAGCTGCGGGCGCACGGCGGCGAGCTGCTGCAGGCCTGAGTAGCCGCTGCCGGCGTCGTCGACGGCGATCAGCGCACCGCGCTGCCGCAGGGCGTCGGTCTGCCGGCGCAGCGCACCCAGGTCGTCGACCGGGGTGTGCTCGGTCAGCTCGATCACCACGCGGCGCAGGTCGGGCCGGGCGGCGAAGGCGTTCTCGATGACCTCGGCGCCCAGCAGGTGGGGGCTGACGTTCACGGTCAGGAAGGTGTTGGCCGGCAGGTGGTCGACGGCGGCGAGCGCCTTGTGGATAGCCAGCGCCTCGAGCTCGGCGGCGATGCCCGCGTCCGCGGCGGCGGCGAACCAGACGTCGGGCCCGGTGGAGCCGGGGAAGCGGGCCAGCGCCTCGTACCCGGCGATGCCGGCGGTGGCGAGGTCGACGATCGGCTGGAAGACCAGGGTCAGGTCGTCGGCGTCGGCGAGCAGCGGCCGGCAGTCCGGCGGAGCGCTCGTGCGCATGCCCAGCATGGTCAGGTGATCGGCCGGCGCCGGCCGGACCTTGACCCGGCCCCGGCCGCCCCACCCGGAGGGGTGCCCTGCCCTGCGCGGCGCGGCGGGATGCCTGTCCCGTGCCGTCGGTGGGGCGTGCCAGCATGTGCGGAGGATGCTCCCGGTCAGGGGGCGGCGATGCCGGTCGGAGGGTGCGTGGCCACGACAGGCTCCGCCGTTCACGATGAGCAGTCCGGGGGGGACCCGCTCACCGATCCGCTGCGGATCGCCGCGGCACGCCGGCTGCTGCTGGAGGTCCCGGGGCCGGCCGCGTTCGACCGGTTGTCGGCGCTGGCCGCCCGGCTCCTCGACGTCGGGCACGCCAAGGTCACGCTCTTCACCGACCACGACGTCGTCGTCGGCGGGTACGGGCTGCCCGCCGGCGTGGTGGGTGGCCCGGCGCTGGCCACCGGTGCGCTCTCGGCCATCACGGTCCGCCAGGGCCGGCCGCTGAAGATCGCGGCGGCCGCCGAGGACGAGCGGGTCGCGGGGCTTCCCGCCGTCGCCTCCGGCGAGGTCGGCGCCTACCTCGGGGCCCCGCTCCTGGCCGCCTCCGGGCAGGTGGTGGGGGCGCTGGCCGCCTACGACGGCGCGCCGCGCACCTGGTCCGAGGACGCCGCCGAGCTGCTGGAGCAGCTGGCCGCCTCCGTCGTCGCGGAGCTGGAGCTCTCCGCGGCCCAGTCGGCGGTCGGCACCTCGCGGGCCTGGCTGGAGGTCGCGCTCGAGGCGAGCTCCGTGGGCATCTGGGAGCGCGACCTGCGCACCGGGACCATCCACTGGGACGACCGGTGCGCCGCGCTGTTCGGCCTGGACTCGGCGGTGGACCTCGACTCGCTGGACGACGTCCTGGTCACGCACGTGCACCCCGACGACCACGCCGCCATCGCCGAGGCCATGCGGGTCGCGATCGAGCAGCGCGGCGACTACACCGTGGAGTTCCGGGCGCTGCGCGAGGACGGCGGCACGCGCTGGGTGCTGGGCCGCGGGCGGGTGGTGGCGGACGCGACCGGCGCGCCGGCCCGGGTGCTCGGCACCGCCGTGGACATCACCGAGGCGCGCGGGCAGGCGCAGCGGCGGCTCACCGCCGTGCAGCGGGCCGCCGCGATCGCCGAGGTGGCGGCCGAGCTGGCCAACGCCGCGCGGCTCGACCAGCTCGCCGACATCGCGCTGCGCGGGGCCCAGGTGCTGGGCGCGGAGTCCAGCGCGCTGGCTCTCTTCGACCCCGGCGGCGGCCCGCTGCGGCTGCGTATGACCGGCAACCTGGTGGCCACCGTCCGGGCGAGCGCACCGGACGCCGGGCCGCTCGACGCCGTCGTCCTGCCGATGGACGACGCGCTGCCGGCCCAGCACGCAGCCCGGCACGGGCGCCGCATCCTGCTGGACGACCGCGCGGACGCGGTGGCCCGGTTCCCGGCCATGGAGCCCGTCGCCGAGATGCTCGGGCTGCAGGCGCTGGCCACCGTCCCGCTGCGGGTCGAGGGGCGGCTGCTCGGCTCGTTCCTCGTGGTCTGGACCACCGAGCACCACTTCACCGGTGACGACGTCGAGGTGCTCGAGGCGCTGGCCGCCCAGATCGCGCTGAGCGTCTCCCGTCTGCAGTCGGAGGCCGAGCGCGGAGCGGCGGTCGCGGCGATGGCGCAGGCCAACCAGCGCCTGCGGCTGCTCGCGGACGCCGGCCGCGTGCTCTCCGGCACGCTCGACATCGACCAGCAGATCGGCCGGCTGGCCTCGCTGGTCGTGCCCGAGCTGGCCGACTGGTGCTGGATCGTGGTCACCGACGAGCAGGGCCGGTTGCACGACGTGGCCAGCAGCCACCGCGACCCCACCCGCGGGGGCGAGGTCGAGGCCTACGTCCGCGCGATGGTGGCTTCGATGAGCGAGGAATCGGCTGCACGGCGGGTCATCACCACCGGTCGTCCGGTGCTCCTGCCGGTCATCGAGTGGGACCAGGTGACCCGGGCGCTGCCCGATGCCGCCGCCCGCGAGCGCTTCGCCCGGCTGGGGGCGGGGGCCGGGGTGGCGGTGCCGCTGGTGGCGCGCGGCCAGGTGCTCGGCGCCCTGGGGCTGTTCACCGGTGAGCACCGCGGCCCGCTGGGCGAGGCCGAGGTGGACACCGCGGTGGAGATCGGCCGGCGCGCGGGGCTGGCCCTGCACCAGGCCCGGCTGTACGGCCAGCAGCGCGACCTGGCCGACGCACTGCAGCGCAGCATGCTCACCGAGCCGCCGCAGCCGGAGCACTGCGAGATCGTCGTCCGGTACGTGCCGGCCGCCGAGGGTGCCGAGATCGGGGGCGACTGGTACGACGCGTTCCTGCAGCGCGGCGGGACGACGGTGCTCGCGATCGGCGACGTCGTCGGCCACGACACCCGGGCGGCCGCGGCGATGGGCCAGGTCCGGGGCCTGCTGCGAGGGATCAGCTACTCCAGCGGCGGCTCCCCGGCGGAGGTGCTCACCGAGCTCGACCGCGCCGTCCAGGGGCTGGCGCTGAACACGATGGCCACCGCGCTGGTCGCCCAGCTGGAGCCCGAACCCGACGACGAGGCCGGGCGGATGCGGCTGCGCTGGGCCAACGCGGGGCACCCGCCGCCGGCGCTGCTGGCCTCCGACGGCAGCGTCGTCCTGCTCGACGGCAAGCAGGCCGACCTGCTGCTGGGCGTGGCGCCGGAGACGGTGCGGGAGGACCACGTCGCCGTCCTGGCCGCGGGCTCCACGGTGCTCCTCTACACCGACGGACTGGTCGAGCGCCGCGACCGCGACATCGACGCCGGTACCGAGCAGCTGCTGGAGGTGCTCGGCGAGTGCGGCGGGTTCCCGCTCGACGAGCTGTGCGACCGGGTGCTGGCGCGGATGATCCTGCCCGACGCCGAGGACGACGTCGCCGTCCTGGCCGTCCGGCTGGTGCCGGAGGACTGAGCGCGACGTCCGCGGCGGACCGGCTGAGCGCCGTCCTCACCGTCGGGGCGCCGTCCTCGCGCTGCACCACGAGGACGGCGACCGCGGCGCGAGGCCGGCGGGCCCGGCCCCGCCTACTGGCCGGGCGGGACGGCCACGGCGGTCGCGGTCCCGTCGGGGGTGGCGGTCCGCAGCTCGGCGTCGCGGGCGGCCATCGCCTCCTGCCGGCCCGGCTCCTCCTCCAGGATCGCCGCGGCCTTCCAGCCGGCCGGGATGGCGAACCCGTCCACCAGCGTGGTGATGTGCGGCCGCAGCTCCTTGAGCAGGGCGTTGACCGTCGCCGTCAGCGTCTTGGCCCGAGACGGGGTCAGCTGCCCGTGCTCGAGGAACCAGCCCTTGTCCTCCTCGATGGTGCTCAGCGCGTACAGGTCGCACACGGTGTCGAGGAGCGCCTTCGCCGCCGGGTCGGCGGTGCGGTCGACGGCGTCCACGAAGGCCTCGAGCACGATCCGGTCGATGTGCGCCTCCGCCGTCGTCAGCACGTGGTCCTGGACGTCGTTGAACATGTCGAACGGGGCCATGCCGGGGGTCGTCGAGTTCTTGCGCAGCCGCCGGATCGCGCCCTCGAGCGCGTGCTTCTCGCGGAACTCGAACATCTTCAGCTGCCAGCCGCGGTCGAGCATCGGCACCTCGTCGTCCCGGCCGGGGACGGCGTCGACCAGTCGCTGGATGAGCGCGCGGGCCGCCGTCCGCTCCAGCACGGTCTCGCGCACCATGTCGGCCACGAAGCCGACCCGGCCCCAGCCGTCCAGCGAGCCGAAGGCGTCGCGGTAGCCCGTGAGCAGCCCCTTGGCCACCAGCTGCAGCAGGACGGTGTTGTCGCCCTCGAAGGTGGTGAAGACGTCGGTGTCGGCCTTGAGGTGCGGCAGCCGGTTCTCCTGCAGGTAGCCCGCTCCGCCGCACGCCTCGCGGCACATCTGGATGGTGCGGGTGGCGTGCCAGGTCTGGGCCACCTTGAGCCCGGCGGCGCGGGACTCCAGCTCGCGCTGGGCCTGCTCGTCGATCTCCTGCCCGTGCTCGTGCACCGCCGTCTGGACGTCGTGCATGGTGCTGACCAGCTCGCCCTGGGCGAAGTGCAGCGCGTAGGTCTTCGCCAGCGCCGGCAGCAGCTTGCGCTGGTGCACGAGGTAGTCGTTGATGACGATCTCGCGCTCCTCGCCGGGGGCAGCGAACTGGCGGCGGGTGTTGCCGTACCGGACGGCGATGTCCAGGGCCAGCTTCGTGGCCGACGCCGCCGAGCCGCCGACGCTGACCCGGCCGCGCACGAGCGTGCCGAGCATGGTGAAGAAGCGCCGGGTCTCGTTCTCGATGCTCGAGGTGTAGGTGCCGTCCTCGGCGACCTGGCCGTAGCGGTCGAGCAGCATGTCGCGCGGGACGGTGACGTGGTCGAAGGTGAGCCGGCCGTTGTCGACGCCGAGCAGCCCGGCCTTGGGGCCGTCGTCGCCGATGGTGACCCCCGGCATCGGGTTGCCGTCCTCGTCGCGGATCGGCACCAGCCACGCGTGCACGCCGTGGTTCTCCCCCTGGGTGACCAGCTGGGCGAAGACGACCGCCATCCGGCCGTCCTCCGCGGCGTTGCCGATGTAGTCCTTGCGCGCGGCCTTGTGCGGGGTGTGCAGGTCGAAGGTCTGCGTCGCCGGGTCGTAGGTGCAGGTGGTGCGCAGCTGCTGGACGTCGGAGCCGTGCCCGGTCTCGGTCATGGCGAAGCAGCCGGGCAGCTCGAAGCTCATGATGCCGGGCAGGTAGGTCTCGTGGTGCCGGCGCGTGCCGAGCAGCTGCACGGCGCCGCCGAACAGGCCCCACTGGACGCCGGCCTTGACCATGAGCGAGAGGTCGACGAAGGCCAGCATCTCGATCGAGGTCACCGACCCGCCGGCGTCGGCCTCGCCGCCGAACTCCTTGGGGAAGCCGAGGGTGACCCGGCCGGACTCGGCGAGCTTCGCCGCCATGCGGGTGACCCGCTCCCGCGCCTCGGCCGTCGACTCGCCGTAGACCGGCAGCATCTCCGGGTCGTGCAGGTTCTCGCGGGCGTCGCGACGCACGTGCGCCCAGCGACCGTCGAGCGCCTCCTGGAGGCGGGCCGGGTCGACCGTGGGGGGCAGGGTGCTCGTCACAGGTCCTCCTTGGCTTCGGGGGTGGGGCGGGGTTCGGGGGTCACGACGCCGGAGAGTCCGGCCCAGGCGAGCTCGGTGAGGTGGGCGGCGAGGTCCCGCCGCGGCATCGGGCGGCCGGCGCGCAGCCACCAGTCGGCGGCGGCGCGGACCAGGCCGACGACGGCGTGGCCCCAGGGAGCGGCGGCGACCGGGTCGCGGCCGGCCCGTTCGACCGCCGGGGCCAGGATCGCGGCCGCCTGGTCGCCGACGAGGTCGGAGAGGCCGGTGATCGGGTCGTCGGCGTCGGACGGGCCCGGCGGGCCGTGGACGACGAAGCGGTAGAGCTCCGGATCGGCCTCGAGGAACGCCAGGTAGGCCTCGATCGCGGCGCCGAGCATGTCGCGGGGCTGGTCGGAGCTGCCCATCGCGGCGCGCAGCGTCGGCACCAGTTGCTCGGCGACCCGGGTGCAGACGGCGACGTGCAGGTCGCTGCGGTCGGCGAAGTGCCGGTAGACGACGGTCTTGCTGGTGCCGGCCACGGCGGCGATCTCGTCCATGCCCACGCCGGCGCCGTGCCGGCCGACCGCGACGACCGCCGCGTCGACCAGTGCGGCCCGGCGGGCGCGGCGGTGCTCGTCCCACCGGGAGTCGCGCCGGTCGCGGGTGCTGGCCCGGGCGGCGGTCGACCCCGCCCGGTGCTCGGCACGCTCCTGGGCCTCCCCGCTGGTCCGGCGCCGGCGCCCGGTCGGGGCGCCCGGCTGCGACGACGGGCTCATCGCCTCGAGTTCCACGGCACCGACGGTACCGGGTACTGTCGGTACCGGCCACTCATCCCCCACCACGGAGGTCCCCATGGCGGAGAACGCGAAGCCCGTGACGCGCAGGGCGGCGATCGTCGGCGGCAACCGGATCCCGTTCGCGCGGTCCGGCACCGCCTACGCCCGGGCGTCGAACCAGGACATGCTCACCGCGACCCTCGACGGGCTGGTCGCCCGCTTCGGGCTCCAGGGCGAGTCGGTGGGGGAGGTCGCCGCCGGCGCCGTCCTCAAGCACGCGCGGGACTTCAACCTCACCCGCGAGGCGGTGCTGGGTTCGCAGCTCGCGCCGACGACCCCGGCCTACGACGTCCAGCAGGCCTGCGGCACCGGGCTGGAGGCGGCGGTCCTCGTCGCCAACAAGATCGCGCTGGGCCAGATCGAGTCGGGCATCGCCGGGGGCGTGGACACCACCTCCGACGCGCCGCTCGCGGTCGGCGACGACCTGCGCCGGGTGCTGATCTCCCTGAACAGCGCGAAGACGGTGCAGGACCGGCTCAAGGCGCTGGCGCGGATCCGGCCGGGCATGATCGTCCCCGAGATCCCGCGAAACGCCGAGCCGCGCACGGGCCTGGCGATGGGTGACCACGCCGCGATCACCGCGGCGGAGTGGGAGATCGGCCGCGAGGAGCAGGACGAGCTCGCCGCCCGGTCGCACCAGCGCATGGCCGCCGCCTACGACCGCGGCTTCTTCGACGACCTGGTGACGCCGTTCCTCGGCCTCGCCCGCGACAACAACCTGCGCCCCGACTCCAGCGTGGAGAAGCTCGCGAAGCTCAGCCCGGTGTTCGGCACGGGCGAGGGCGCCACGATGACCGCGGGCAACTCGACCCCGCTGACCGACGGCGCCTCCGCCGTGCTGCTGGCGTCCGACGAGTGGGCCGAGGCGAAGGGGCTGCCGGTGCTGGCCCACCTGGTGGACGCGCAGACCGCTGCCGTCGACTACGTGCACGGTGGCGAGGGGCTGCTCATGGCGCCGGTCTACGCGGTGCCGGTGATGCTGGCCCGCAACGGCCTCACCCTGCAGGACTTCGACTTCTACGAGATCCACGAGGCGTTCGCCTCCACGGTGCTCGCGACGATGAAGGCCTGGGAGGACGCCGCGTTCTGCAAGGAGAAGCTGGGCCTCGACGCGCCGCTGGGCTCGATCGACCGGGCCAAGCTCAACGTGAACGGCTCGTCGCTGGCGGCCGGGCACCCCTTCGCCGCGACCGGCGGGCGCATCGTGGCCAGCCTGGCGAAGATGCTGCACGAGACGGGCCCGGGCAAGCGCGGGCTCATCTCCGTCTGCGCCGCCGGCGGCCAGGGCGTCGTCGCCATCCTCGAGTCCTGAACCCGGGCGACGCCGTCCGGCTCCACCCGTGCCACCGGACGTCCAGCCGCGCCACGGCCCGGCTGGACGTCCGGTCAGGCGGCCCCAGCGTGCGCCCCCCGACCCCCTTCTGGAGAGATTGCAGTGGCTGACTGGTACACGAACTTCGCCAACTCCGGCTTCGGTACGACGATCACCAAGCAGCTGGGCCTGCCGCGCCCGGTGGAGCTGCGCCGCTACGAGCCCGGGCAGCCGCTGCTCCCGGGCCCGGTGGTGGTCGGCTCGGCCGGTGCGGGCCGGCTGCGCGATACCGTCACCGCGGTCCTCCGGGACGCCGGGGTGACCGTGCAGTCGCCGGTGACCGCCGACGGTGCGACCGGCGGCGAGAAGCTGGGCGCGGTGATCCTCGACGCCTCCGGGCTCACCACCCCCGCCGACCTGGCGAGCGCGCACGACTTCCTCGCCCCGGCGATCAAGCGGCTGCGCGCCTCCGGGCGGGTGCTCGTCCTCGCCGACCCGCCCGCGGACGCCACCACCCCGGCGCAGGCCGCGGCGCGCCAGGCGGTGGACGGACTGGTCCGCTCCATCGGCAAGGAGCTGCTGGACGGGTCGACGGCGAACGCCGTCTTCGTGCCCGAGGGTGCGGAGGCCTCGCTCGCCGCCCCGCTGCGGTTCTTCCTCTCCGGCCGCTCGGCCTACGTCGACGGGCAGCTGCTCACCGTCTCGCCGGCGGACGTCCCGGCGAACCTCGACGAGGACGAGCCGCTGGCCGGCGCGGTCGCGGTGGTCACCGGCGCGGCGCGGGGGATCGGCGCCGCCATCGCCGAGGTCATGGCCCGGGACGGCGCCCACGTGGTGGCCGTCGACGTCCCCGCCGCCGGCGACGCCCTGGCCCGGGTGGCCGACGAGATCGGCGGGACGGCGCTGCAGCTGGACATCACCGCCGCCGACGCCCCGCAGCGGCTGGTCGAGCACCTGCGCGAGCGGCACGGGGGTGTCGACGTCGTCGTGCACAACGCCGGCATCACCCGCGACAAGCTGCTGGTGAACATGGATGCCGCCCGGTGGAACACCGTCATGGCGGTGAACCTGCAGGCGCAGCTGGACATCACCCAGGCGCTGCTGGACGCCGACGGGGTGCTCCGGGACGGCGCCCGGGTCGTCTGCGTCTCCTCGCAGTCGGGCATCGCCGGCAACCGCGGCCAGACCAACTACGCCGCGAGCAAGGCCGGTGTCATCGGCATGGTGCGCGCGTGGGCGCCGGAGTTCGCGGCGCGCGGGGCCACCATCAACGCCGTCGCACCGGGCTTCATCGTCACCGAGATGACGGCGAAGATGCCCTTCGGCACCCGGGAGATCGGGTCGCGGATCAACTCGCTGCAGCAGGGCGGGCTGCCGGTCGACGTCGCGGAGACCATCGCGTGGCTGTCGCAGCCGGCCAGCGCCGGGGTCAACGGCCAGACCGTGCGGGTCTGCGGCCAGTCGATGCTGGGTGCCTGAGATGGCCGAGTCCGCCGCCGGGCGCACGGTCCTCGAGCAGCCGCCGAACATGGCGGCGCTGTTCGCGAAGGCGGCGCTCACCGCGCGCGGCCGGGGCGGAGAGCTGCCCGGCACCCGGCTCGCGCGCACCGGCGTGACCGTCGCCCCGGCGAACCTCGCCGACTACGCCCGCGTCTGCCGGTTCCCGCTGGCCGATGCGCTGCCGGCGACCTACCCGCACGTGCTCACCTTCCCGCTGCAGCTGGCGCTGATGAGCGACCGCGCGTTTCCGCTGGCCCTGCCCGGGCTGGTGCACGTGCGCAACCGCATCGACGTGCTGCGCCCGATCGGCACCACCGAGCCGTTGGACCTCGAGGTCTGGGCCGAGCGGTTCGCGCGGCACCGCAGTGGGGCGACGGTCGACCTGTGCGCCTCGGTGCGGTCGGCGGGCGCCGAGGTGTGGCGGTCGCGGTCGACCTACCTGGCGCGCGGGGCGACGGCGCCCGACGGTGCGCCGGAATCCGATGTGACGGTGGCGGTGGGGGACCTCGATCGTGCGGTCGCCACCTGGCGCGTGCCGGACGACTCCGGCCGCCGCTACGCCCAGGTCTCCGGCGACGTGAACCCGATCCACCTCTCGGGGCTGACCGCCAAGGCGTTCGGCTTCAAGCGGGCGATCGCGCACGGCATGTGGGTCAAGGCGCGGGTGCTGGCGGCGCTGGAGAACCGGCTGCCCGGGGCGCTCGCCGTCGACGTGGCCTTCCGCAAGCCGCTGTTCCTCCCCTCGACGGTCACCCTGTCGACGGCGCAGGCCGACGGCGGCTGGGACGTCGCCGTCCGCCACGCGACGAACGGGAGCGAGCACCTGGTCGGTACCGTCCGGCCCCGCTGATCGCGGTCATCGGCGGCGGGCAGCCGCCGCCGGACGCTGCGGCCGTCCCGACGGGCGGGGGCGAGCGGCGGTGGCCGCGCCCTGGGCGACGTCGCGGACCAGCAGGGCCAGGTGCAGGGTCAGGCGGGACTCCGGGTCGTCCAGGTCCACCGTGAGCAGCCGCTCGATCGTGTTCAGCCGGGCGTACAGCGCCGGCCGGCTCATCGACATGGCCCGTGCCAGCGACGCCTTGTTCGCCCCGGCGGTGAAGTACTGGCGCAGCGTGTGCACCAGATCGGTGCCGTGCCGGCTGTCGTGGTCCAGGAGCCTCCCGAGCTCGGCCTCGGCGAAGCCGAGCACCCGCGGGTCGTCCTGCAGCAGGGCCAGCAGGCCCCGCAGCCGGACGTCGGCAAGCCGGTAGTACGGCCGCGGCCGGGTGACCCGCAGCGCCGCGCCGATCGCGACCGCATGCATCGCCTCGGTCAGGGAGGGTGCCGCGTCGGGGAGCTGCTCGGCCTGCCAGCCGACCCCGATGGTGGGTGCCGCCACCCCGGCGTGGGCGGCCAGCCGGGTGGTGATGCGCTCGGCGAGCCGGTCCAGCGCCTGCTCGACGGGTCGTCCCGTGGGGATCGCCAGCAGACCGTGCGCCCGGCCGCCGTCGGTGGTGGCGACGAGCGCGTCGAGCGCGCAGTCGCGCGCGGCAAGGGTGACCTCCTCGGCCAGGGCGCGGTCGCGGCCCTCGGCGGTGACCGGGTCGAGGTCCTCGGTGGCGCCGCTGTGCACGGCGAGGCCGACGAAGCGGTGCCCGCTGGTGGGGAAACCGAGGGCGGCGGCCCGGGCCTGCATCTCGTGGTCGTTGCCGGTCCGGCTGAGCAGGAGCTCGTCCAGCAGACCCCGGTGCGCCTGACGGACGAGTCCGGCGCGGTCCCGCTCCACGAGCCGGTTGATGGCCAGCGCCTCGGCGGCGCGCTCCAGCAGCAGGACCAGCTGCGCCTCCGGGCGGGTCGGTGCCGGAACGGCCAGCCGGCCCCAGCGCTGCCCGCGCGGGCCGACCGGCGTGACCAGCCAGCCCTCCGGGCCGGCGGTCGCCGTCGAGTCCGTGGCCGGCACGCCCCGCGAGCGCCGTTCCCAGTCCTCCAGCAGGGCACCGGCACGGCCTGCGTCGCAGCCGTAGGCGACGGCGCGGTGCGCGAGGTCCTCCAGGACGACGTCGTCCCCGGCGATCTCGTGCGCCTTGTCGACGATCTGCTGGACCGACGCCGCCTCGACGCTGAGCCGCCCGAACTCCCGGTGTGCCCGCTCGGCGAACCGGAGCAGCTGGTTCTGCTCATCGACGATCAGCCCGTGGACCTCCTCGGTGACGGCCACGAACCGGACGGTGCGGCGCAGGGCGACGACGGGCAGGCCGTGCCGGGCGCCGGCGGCGACGACGCTGGGCGGTACCTCGGTGAACCGGCGGCCCAGCTCCATCACGAGCGCGCAGGCGCCGGCCGAGGCGAGGGTCGCGACGAACTCGCGCAGCTCGACGGGGGAGTCGGGCAGGGCCACCCCCGTGGTGAGGATCAGCTCGCCACCGCGCAACAGCGGGGCGATGTCGGGCAGCTCGCTGACGTGCACCCACCGCACGGGGCGGTCGAGCGCTCCCTCCCCGGTGAGCACGACGGGCCGCCCGGCCTGGAGCACGGGGAGCTGGAGCACTCGGGCGAGGCTGACCGTCACCGACGAAGTGTAAGAACAGACGAGGCTGTCGTGACAGCGTGCTCATTGGAGGCGGCGATGGCCGGCCTGCAGACTGCCTGCGTGGCAGAACGAATCACGCACTGGATCGGCGGAAAGCCGTGGAGCGGCACGAGCCAGCGGCAGGCACCGGTGTTCGACCCGGCCAGCGGGGCGGTCTCGGGCCAGGTCGACCTCGCGTCGGCCGACGTCGTCGACGAGGCGGTGGCGGCGGCGTCGGCGGCCTTCCCGCAGTGGCGGGACGCCTCGCTCACCCGGCGCAGCCAGGTCCTCTTCGCTTTCCGGGAGCTGCTGAACGCCCGCAAGGAGGAGCTGGCGGCGATCATCACCGCCGAGCACGGGAAGGTGCTCAGCGACGCCCTCGGTGAGGTCACCCGCGGGCTGGAGGTCGTCGAGTTCGCCTGCGGCATCCCGCATCTGCTCAAGGGCGGGTTCTCGGAGAACGCCTCGACCGGGGTCGACGTCTACTCGATCCGCCAGCCGCTCGGCGTCGTCGGCATCATCTCGCCGTTCAACTTCCCGGCGATGGTGCCCATGTGGTTCTTCCCGGTGGCCATCGCCTGCGGCAACGCGGTGGTGCTCAAGCCGAGCGAGAAAGACCCGTCGGCCGCCGTCTGGCTGGCCGATCTGTGGGCCGAGGCGGGCCTCCCCGACGGTGTGTTCACCGTGGTGCACGGCGACAAGGAGGCCGTCGACGCCCTGCTCGAGCACCCCGAGGTGCGGTCGATCTCCTTCGTCGGGTCCACCCCCATCGCCCGCTACGTGTACGAGACCGGCACGGCGCACGGCAAGCGGGTCCAGGCGCTGGGCGGCGCCAAGAACCACATGGTGGTGCTGCCCGACGCCGACCTCGACCTCGCCGCCGACGCCGCGGTGAACGCGGGCTTCGGCTCGGCCGGGGAGCGCTGCATGGCGATCTCGGCGATCGTGGCGGTGGATCCCGTCGGTGACGAGCTGGTCGCCAAGATCCGGGAGCGCATGGCCGGCCTGCGGGTCGGCGACGGCCGGCGCGGGGCGGACATGGGCCCGCTCATCACCCGCGAGCACCGCGACAAGGTGGCGTCCTACCTCGACGCCGGCACCGACGCCGGCGCCCGGCTGGTGGTCGACGGCCGCGAGCACGAGGTCGACGGCGGCGCCGACGGGTTCTGGCTCGGCCCGAGCCTCTTCGACCACGCGACGCCCGACATGAGCATCTACCGGGACGAGATCTTCGGGCCGGTGCTGACCGTGCTCCGCGCCGGCTCGTACGCCGAGGCCCTGGGGATGGTCAACGCCAACTCCTACGGCAACGGCACCGCCATCTTCACCAACGACGGCGGCGCCGCCCGGCGCTACCAGAACGAGGTCGAGGTCGGGATGGTCGGCATCAACGTGCCCATCCCGGTGCCGATGGCCTACTACTCGTTCGGTGGCTGGAAGAACAGCCTCTTCGGCGATTCCCACGCGCACGGCACGGAGGGCGTGCACTTCTTCACCCGCGGCAAGGTGATCACCTCACGCTGGCTGGACCCGAGCCACGGCGGGATCAATCTCGGCTTCCCCACCCAGACCTGAGAGGCGGCGTCGATGAGCGAGAGCCGGACCGCGGCGCAGGTGACCTACGACCTGGACCGGGCGCACGTCTTCCACTCGTGGTCGGCCCAGGCGCGGCTCAGCCCGATGGTGGTCGAGCGCGCGGAGGGGGTGTACCTGTGGGACGGCGAGGGCCGGCGCTACCTGGACTTCTCCTCGCAGCTGGTCAACGTCAACATCGGCCACCAGCACCCGGCGGTCGTCGCCGCGGTCCGCGCCCAGGCCGAGCGGTTGTGCACCATCGCCCCGCAGCACGCGAACGACCAGCGCTCACGGGCGGCGCAGCTGATCGCCGAGCTGGCTCCTGCGGGGCTGCAGAAGGTGTTCTTCACCAACGGCGGGGCCGAGGCCGTCGAGCACGCCATCCGCATGGCCCGCCTGCACACCGGCCGGCCGAAGATCCTGTCGGCCTACCGCTCCTACCACGGCGCCACCGGGACGGCGATCAAGCTCACCGGCGACCCGCGACGCTGGCCCAGCGACGACGGCAACGGGGGAGTCGTCCACTTCTTCGGGCCGTTCCTCTACCGCTCGCCGTTCCACTCCGTCACCGAGGCCGAGGAGGCCGAGCGCGCGCTGGCCCACCTGGAACAGGTGATCGCCTTCGAGGGCCCGGGCACCATCGCGGCGATCGTCCTGGAGACCGTCCCCGGTACCGCGGGGATCATGCCGCCGCCGGACGGCTACCTCGCGGGGGTGCGCGAGCTGTGCGACCGGCACGGCATCGTCTACGTCGCCGACGAGGTGATGGCGGGCTTCGGACGCACCGGTGAGTGGTTCGCCCTCGACCACTGGGGGGTCGCGCCGGACCTGATCGCCTTCGCCAAGGGCGTCAACTCCGGCTACGTGCCGCTGGGCGGGGTGATCGTGTCCGACGCGATCGCCGAGACCTTCGCCCACCAGGTCTACCCGGGCGGGCTCACCTACTCGGGGCACCCGCTGGCCTGCGCGGCCGCCGTCGCCACCATCACCGCGATGCGGGAGGAGGGCATCGTCGACAACGCTCGCCGGATCGGCCGGGAGGTGCTCGGTCCGGGGCTCCGCCAGCTCGCCGACCGGCACCGGGTCGTCGGCGACGTCCGCGGGATGGGCGTGTTCTGGGCGCTGGAGCTGGTCACCGACCGGGAGAGCCGGGAGCCGCTCGCCCCCTACGGCGGCACCAGCACGGCGATGACCGAGCTGCTCGCCGCCTGCAAGGGGGCCGGGCTGCTGCCGTTCGCGAACTTCAACCGGCTGCACGTCGTGCCGCCCTGCACGCTCACCGACGAGGAGGCCAAGGAGGGGCTGGCCATCCTCGACGACGCGCTGGCGACGATCGGCGGGTACTACACGGGGGCCTGACGCGTCGCCCGCTGTCCACGGGCCCCGCGGCGGCGCCGGGCCGTGGCGAACGGGCGGCCGCACCGGCCGCGGTGCCGGTGCGGCGGTCAGCCGGCGCCGGCGCCGGGGTCGCGCAGGTCGCAGTCGGTCGCCGTCGAGGCGAAGTCGATCAGGTAGGACTCGGCCTGCTCGCGGGTGACGGAGATGTCGGCGACCACGTGGTGGCCGTACGCGTCCTCGAGCGCCACGAGATTGCTGGCCACCGACCGGGCGGAGCCCTGCAGGCGGAAGACGCCCATCGTGGCCCCGGCCTCCAGCACGGACACGTAGAGGCCCACCTGACGCTCGAAGAGCAACGCGCGCTGGGCGGTGACCGCCGGATTGCGCACCACCTGCGGGTGGAACTCGTACAGCAGGATGCAGGTCTCGTCCTCCGGACCGGTGGGCAGACCCGACCGGATCAACGCGGTCAGCCGCTGCCGCGGGTCGGACATGTGCTCGACCATCTCCCGGCGCTCGGTGCTGAACCGGTCGATGGCATCCCGGTAGACGGCCCGGAACAGGTCGTCCAGGTCGGGGAAGTAGTAGCTCACCAGACCGGGGGAGAGCCCGGCTTCGGCCGCGATGTGCCGGATCCGCACCGGGGCGAGCCCCTGGTCGACGATCCGGCGTCGCGTCGCCGCGATCAGGTCGCCCCGGCGTTCGCGCTGGTCCTTCTTTCGTGCCACACCCAGATATTGCGCGCTCGTTCAACGATCGGCAAGTTCCCAGCGCCGCCGTCACCATGACTTTCTCGACGTAGTACGGGTCCAAGCCTTGACAGCCACCACCGATGGTTCTTTGCTCCCTTGTTCAAGGGACGTGTTGCGCCACCGCCACCGGCGGCGGGCGGGCGGCCGAGGAGAGGGGCTTGGAATGGCAACCGGAGCAAGAGCCACCCGCCACGCCATGACGGCGGGTGCAGTCGCCACGGCAGTCGTGCTCGCCGGCTGCTCGTCCACGCAGGAGGCCGATCGGAGCGGTGGGCAGGCCCGCGACGCGGAGCTGGTCACGTCCACTCCGGCCGCCGCCGGCGGAATCGACCGGATCAGCTGGGCCCTGGGGTCCGAGCCGTTGTCGCTCGACTGGGTCTACAGCTACGACTACCCGCCGAACACGGTGCTGTCCAACGTCTGCGAGAGCCTGCTGCGCATCGACGAGTCGTTCGAGCCCAGCCCCGGCCTGGCCGAGGAGGTGGCGAACCCCGATCCGACGACGTGGGTCTACTCGATCCGCCCCGACGTGACGTTCCACGACGGCAGCACGCTCACGGCGGAGGACGTGGCCTACAGCCTGAACCGGCACCTCGACGAGGAGGTCGGCTCCTACTGGTCGGGCTTCTACAGCAACGTGGAGTCGGTCGAGGCGACCGGGCCGCTGGAGGTGACGGTCCGGCTGACGCAGCCGGACGTGTTGTTCAACCAGATGATGGCGGTGGCCGGCGGGGTCGTCGGCAAGAAGGAGTTCATCGAGCAGGCCGGCCAGGACCACGGCACGCCCGACGGCGGGCTGATGTGCACCGGCCCGTTCGAGCTGGAGGACTGGTCCAAGGGTGAGTCGATCACCCTCACCAAGTTCGAGGACTACTGGGATCCCGAGCGCGCCGCCCTCGCCGACGAGATCGAGTTCTCCTTCCTGTCGGACGCCGCGGCGCTGGCCAACGCGCTGGTGTCCGGGGCGGTCGACGGCACGTACGGAGTGCCCGAGTCGGCGCTGACGAAGGTGCAGAACAGCGACGCAGGCGACGTCTACTACGGCCCGCAGACCTCCACGCGCAATCTGATCGTCGCCGACCTCGAGGGCCCGCTGGGCGACGTCCGCATCCGTCAGGCGCTCTCCCTGGCCCTCGACCGGGAAGGCTTCGCCGACGCCGCGATCCCCGGCCCCAGCGAGCCGTCGCGCGCCGTCGCCTCGACGCTGACCTGGGGCGAGGGCGAGGCCGGGCAGATCTACGCCGATGCGTGGGACGCCCTGCCCGCGGCCGAGCAGGACGTCGAGCGGGCCAAGGAGCTCGTCGCCGAGGCCGGTGTCCCCGACGAGCCCATCGTCGTCGCGCAGAGCCCGCACCCGGTGCAGCAGGTGTTGGCCAACGAGGTGCAGGCCGCGGGCAAGCGGATCGGGCTCGACGTCGAGATCAAGCCGATCGCGTCCGAGGCCTACAGCGCCCTCTTCTCCGACCCGGAGGCCCGCGCGGGGATCGACCTGTTCCACACCACCTGGTACGCCGACGTGGCCGAGCCGCTGCAGATCTACGTCAACTGGCAGAGCGACAACTTCGCCAACTACGGCGGGTGGTCCGACGCCGGGTACGACGCCCTGGTCGACGAGGCCCTGCAGGAGAGCGACCCGCAGGCGCGTGCCGAGATGGTCGTCGACCTGCAGGAGAAGGTCACCGAGAACCTGCTGTGGATCCCCGTCGACCACTCGGCCAACAGCGTCTTCCTCAGCGACCGCATCACCGGTGCCCCGGCCACCAACGCCTATCTGTACTACCCGTGGGCGGCCCAGCTCGGCGCCCGGGGCTGAGCCGGCGTCATGGCCCGGTTCATCATCCGTCGACTGGGCGGGCTGGGGGTGACCCTGCTGCTGACGTCGTTCCTGGTCTTCGGCGCCATGCACGTGGCGCCGGGTGACCCGGCGTCCTTCCTGCTGAAAGGCCGGTCACCGACACCGGAGGCGGTGGCGGCGGTGCGCGCCCAGTTCCACCTCGACGACCCCCTGTTCGTGCAGTACGGCCGGTGGATCGGATCGGCCCTGACCGGTGACTTCGGCCGGTCGGTGCAGTTCCGGCAGGAGGTGGGCGGCCTGCTCGCCGCCCGGCTGCCCACCACGGTGGCCCTCGTGGCCTACGCGGCGCTGATCATGGTCCTCGGCGGGCTGGTCCTCGGCTTCCTGTCGGCCATGCGGCCCGGCCCGGTCGACCGGGTGATCCTGCTGGGGACCACCGTGGCCGTGGCCACACCGAGCTTCGTCGCGGCGATCGCGCTGATCTCCCTGTTCGCCGTCGGGCTGGGCTGGTTCCCGACGTTCGGCGGCGGCGAAGGGGTGCTGGGGACGCTGCGGCACCTCACGCTCCCGGCGATCGCCCTGGGGCTCTCCCTGGTCGGCCTGCTGGCCCGGGTGACCCGGGCCTCGGCCGTGGAGGAGCTGCGCCGGGACCACGTCGAGACGGCGCGGCTGCGGGGGCTCCCGGAGTCGATCGTGCTGCGCCGGCACGTCGCCCGCAACGCCCTGGTGCCGGTGGTCACGGTCACCGGCACGGTGGTCTCCGGGCTCATCGTGGCCACCGCGATCGTGGAGACGGCCTTCGGCCTGCCGGGGATCGGCTCGATGCTGGTCCAGTCGGTGGTGACCCGCGACTTCCCGGTCGTGCAGGCGATCTGCCTGCTCGTCGTCCTGGCGTTCGTGCTCGCCAACCTGCTGGTCGACCTCCTCCTGCCCGTGCTCGACCCGCGCACCCGGCAGTACGCGCCGTGACGGCGGTGGTTCCCGGCATGGCCGGGGCGGGCAAGGGGGCGCCGGCAGTCGCACGGCGGCGCGGCCTGCGCTGGGTGACGGCATCCGGGCCGGGGTTCGTCCTGGCGGTGGGCGTCCTGGTCCTGCTCGTGCTGACGGCGGTGTTCGCGCCCCTGATCGCGCCGGCCGACCCGTACCTGGTCGACCTGTCGGCCTCGCTCGCGCCACCGGGGCCGGGGCACCTGCTGGGCGCCGACGACTCCGGCCGCGACATCCTGTCCCGGCTGGTCTACGGCGCGCGTACCTCGCTGCTCGGGCCACTGGCGGTGGTGGCGATCTCCACCGTGGTCGGGGTGGCGGTCGGGCTCGTCGCCGGCTGGCGGGGCGGCTGGGTCGACGCGGTGCTGGCCCGGGCACAGGAGGTCGTCTTCGCCTTCCCGGGGCTGCTGGTCGCCGTCCTGGCGGTGGCCGTCCTCGGGCCGGGGCAGCTCGCGCCGGTGCTGGCGATGGCGGTCGCCTTCGTCCCCTACGTCGGGCGGCTGGTGCGCAGCCTCGTGATGCAGGAGCGTCAGCGCACCTACGTGTCGGCGTACCAGGTGGGCGGGTTCAGCTCCTTCACCATCGCCGTCCGGCACGTCCTGCCGAACATCGCCGGCGTCGTCCTGGCGCAGGCCGTGGTCAACTTCGGCTACGCCCTCATGGACCTGGCCGCGCTGTCCTACCTCGGGCTCGGCGTCCAGCCGCCCACCGCCGACTGGGGGGCCATGGTGTCCGACGGCCAGACCGCGATCCTCGAGGGCGCGCTCGTCCAGGCGCTCGCCCCCGGCGTGGCGATCGTCGTGGCCGTGGTGGCCTTCACCGTGGTCGGCGAGGGCGTCGCCGACCGGCTCGCCCGACGGGAGACCGGCCGGTGAACGTGCTCGAGATCGACGGGTTGACCGTCCGCCTCGAGGGATCCGTCGGCGCCCGCCCGGTCCTGTCCGACGTCTCGCTGCACGTCGCCGGGGGCGAGGTCGTCGGCCTGGTCGGCGAGTCGGGCTCCGGCAAGTCGGTGACCTGCCGGACGGCGCTGGGCGCGGTGCCCCGCGGGGCGAGCGTCGACGGTGCCGTCCGGACCGTGGGTGAGGACGTGTTCGGCCTGCCTGCTCGTGAGCTGCGCCGGCTGCGCAGCGAGAAGGTCGGGTTCGTGCCTCAGGACCCTCGCGCCGCGGTGAACCCGCTGTACCGGGTCGGTGACTACGTCATCGAGGCGCTGCGGGCCGCCGGCGTCCCCAAGGCCGAGGCGCCGGACCGGGCCACCGCCCTGCTGGAGTCGGTGGGGATCCCGGAGCCCCGCCGGGCGCTGCGGCGCTGGCCGCACGAGTTCTCGGGCGGGATGCTCCAGCGGGTCGTCATCGCCGCCGCGCTGGCCGGTTCTCCGCGACTGCTGGTGGCCGACGAGCCGACCACCGCGCTCGACGTCACCATCCAGGCCGAGGTGCTGTCCCTCCTCCTGGACATCACGGCCGAGCGCGGTGCCGGGCTGCTCCTGGTCACCCACGACCTCGAGCTCGCGGCCGCCGTCTGCGACCGCGCCTACGTCATGTACGCCGGCCGGATCGTCGAGTCGGAACCGGCGGCGTCGCTGTTCGCGTCGCCGAAGCACCCCTACACCGCGGGCCTGCTGCGGGCGACGCCCTCGCTCACCGGTCCGGTCGAACGCCTGACGGCGGTGCCCGGCCGGCCGCTGGGCCTCGACGAGGTCCTGCCCGGCTGCTCGTTCGCGCCCCGCTGCGCCCACGCCCGGCCGGTCTGCGACGACGGGCCACCTCCCCTGCTCGAGGACGGTGCGGGCGCCGTGGCATGCGTGCGTGCCGGTGAGCTGGCCCCGGAACTGCGCCGGCGGGCGCACGAGGAGCAGGCCGTATGACCACCGATCCGCAGTCCCCGGCGCTCGAGGTCGAGGGACTGACCAGGACCTACGGCGGTCTCACCGCGGTCGACGACGTCAGCTTCGTCCTCCGTGCCCACGGTGCGCTCGGCGTGGTCGGGGAGTCCGGTTCGGGGAAGTCGACGACGGCGCGCATGCTGGTCGGCCTCGAGCGGCCGGACGCCGGCACGGTGCGCATCGGCGGAACCGCGTACGACGCGGTGCCACGCGGACGCGCGGCCCGGCTCGCCCGGGCCCGGGCCGTGCAGATGGTCTTCCAGGACCCGTACCTCTCCCTCGACCCGCGGGTGCGGGTGCGGGACTCCGTCGAGGAGGTGCTGCGGCTGCACGGCACCGAGGGCGCGCGGACCGTGCGTGCGCGGGCCGTGGAGCTGCTCGACCAGGTCGGGCTGGGCCCGCGGGAGCAGGAGGCGCTCCCGCGCGAGCTGTCCGGCGGCCAGCGGCAGCGGGTCGCCATCGCGCGGGCGCTGGCTCCCGAGCCCGACGTCCTGGTTCTCGACGAGGCGGTGTCCGCGCTCGACGTCTCGATCCAGGCCCAGATCCTCAACCTGCTGCGCGACATCCGCGCGGAGCGGCAGATCGCCTACCTGTTCGTCAGCCACGACCTGGCGGTGGTCCGTCACGTGTGCGAGGAGGTCCTCGTCCTGAACCGGGGGGCCGTCGTCGAGCGCGGGGACGCAGCCGAGGTCCTCGCCCACCCGGCCCACCCCTACACCCGCCTGCTGCTGGCCTCGGTGCCCCACCAGGGATGGGACCCCGCCGCGATCGGTCGCGCCCGGCGGGCCATGAGCAACGCCACCACCACGAAGACATCACAGGGAGCAGCGCAGTGAGAGCTCGGGATCTCGGCATCACGATCGGCACCGGACGTCCTGGGCCCCGCAACGCCATCACCGACGTCGCCGGCGTCCGGGTCGGGATGTGCACCTTGGTGCGCGGCGACGGGCCGCTGCGGCCCGGCGAGGGGCCGGTGCGCACCGGCGTCACCATGGTCCTGCCGCACGCCGACGGGATCTGGGACACGCCGGTCTTCGCAGGGTCCCACCGGTTGAACGGCAACGGCGAGGTGACCGGGCTGGAGTGGGTCCGCGAGTCCGGCACGCTCAGCTCGCCGATCGGCCTGACCAACAGCCACAGCGTCGGAGTGGTGCGCGACGCCATCGCCGCCATCCAGGCGCGGGAGCGCCCACGGGGCCAGCTGTTCTGGGCCATACCGGTCGTCGGCGAGACCTGGGACGGCGTCCTGAACGACGTCAACGGCTTCCACCTCGGGGCCTCGGACGCCTGGGACGCCTATGCCGCGGCCGACGACGGCCCGGTCGCCGAAGGCAACGTCGGGGGCGGCACCGGGATGACCTGTCACGGGTTCAAGGGGGGCACGGGCACGTCCTCGCGCCGGGTCGACGAGGAGTCCGGTGGCTGGACGGTCGGCGTGCTGGTGCAGGCCAACCACGGCCGGCGCGGCCGGCTCACCGTCAACGGGGCGCCCGTCGGTCGCGAGATCGACGCCGACGTCGTCCCGCTGCCCGCACCGCCCGAGCTGCGCCCGGGCGGTGTCCCCGCCGAGGGTGGTGGGTCCGTGATCGTCGTGGTGGCCACCGATGCCCCGCTCCTGCCCCACCAGTGCGACCGGCTGGCCCAGCGCGCCATGCTCGGCATCGCGCGCACCGGCGGCACGGGCGAGCACTCCAGTGGTGACTTCGCCGTCGCCTTCGCCACGGGCAACCGGCTGCGGGCCAGCGACTACGGTGCCGTCCTCCCCCTGACCCAGCCGGTGACGATGCTCTCCGACGCGCACATCGACCCGTTGTTCGACGCAGCGGTGGAGGCCACCGAGGAGGCCGTGGTGAACGCCCTGGTGGCCGCCCGCACCATGACCGGGCGCGACGGCGTGGTGGCCCACGGGCTCCCGCACGACCGCCTCGTCAAGGCGCTGGACGGCTACGGCCTGCGCACGGCCGAGCGGGCACGCAGCTGACCGCCGCGCCCGGGGCCTGAGCGAGCACCGGCCGATCAGTGTGCGCGGACGAGAAGTTCGGGACCCGTTTCGCCCCCTCTGCGCACACCGTCAGCCCGGAAGGGCGGCGAGGACGGCGTCCAGCACGCGATCCGGGCCGGAGCGGACGACGTCGTCGGTGACCAGCCCGGTCTCCGCCGCGACGTCCTCCACGGCCCGCTGCGCGGCGGCGTCGTCGAGCCCGGCGGTGTTCAGCGCGACGGCGACGACCTGCGCCGGGCGCACCCAGCCGGCGGCCTCCTCGTAGCCGCGGACGATCTCCGCCAGGGGCGGCAGGGCCGTGGCCGGGTAGTCGGCGATCGCGGTGCGCCCCGCGCGGTGGCACAGCACCAGCGCGTCCGCCGACGACCCGTGCAGCAGGCCGAGGGTCACCCCCGAGTAGGCCGGGTGGTAGATCGAGCCCTGCCCCTCCAGCCAGAGCAGGTCGCCGCGCCCGGCGCCCTCGCGCACCAGCCGGTCGGCGGCGCCGGCGACGAAGTCGGAGATCACGTGGTCGACGGCCATGCCCCAGCCCGAGATGGCGACCCCGGTCTGCCCGGTGGCCACGAAGACCGAGCGCAGCCCCCGGTCGCGGGCGGCCCGGTCCAGCTCGAGGACGCCGCTCATCTTCCCGATCGCGCAGTCCGACCCGACGGTGTGCACCACGCGGGCCCCGACCGGCCCGGCGAGGGGGACCCCGAGGTCGTCCGGCACCGCGCGCAGGTCGCGGATCCCGACGCCGGACGCCTGGGCCGCGGCCGCGAGCTCGGGGTCGGCGCCCAGGTCGGTGTGCAGGCCGGCCTCGACGTGCATGCCCAGCCGGAGCGCGGCCAGCAGCGCCTCCCGCCAGGCGGCCGTCAGCCGGCCGCCGAGCGGTGCGACGCCGAGCAGCACCGTCGTCGCGCCGAGCTCCCTGGCCGCCGCGACGTCGGCGACCACGGGGGCGGGGGAGGCGCAGAAGGGGACGACGTCGACCGCCCGCCGCCCGGTGTGCGCCGGGTCGACCACGCACACCACCTCACGGGTGCCGTAGCGCAGCACCCCGTGAGCGGTCTTGGCGTAGCTCTCGGCGAGCTGCCCGCCGGTCAGGACCGCCAGCCGCTCCCCGCTCACGCCGCGCTCCCGGCCGGCTCGAGCCCCAGACCGGGTGCGTCGGGCAGCACCACCCGCCCGGCCTCGAGCCCCAGCCCCGTGAAGGGCTGGTCCGAGACGAGCAGGTGGGCGTCCAGGTCCACCAGGTCGGCCAGCGGGCCGAGCTGGGCGGCCTGGGCGATGCCGAGCTGCGACTCGATCATGCAGCCGAGCATCACCCGCAGGTCGAGCGCCGCGGCCGCCGCCAGCATCCGCTGCGCCTCGCGGATGCCGCCGCACTTGGCCAGTTTCACCACGATGCCGTCCGCGTAGCCGGCGACCGCGGGTACCGAGGCGAGGTCCTTGCAGCCCTCGTCGACGAAGACCGGCAGCCGGTCGGCGAGCTCGCGGTAGCGGGCGAAGGCGTCCAGGTCGCCGGCGGGGAACGGCTGCTCCACCATCTCCACCCCCAGCTCCCGCAGCCGGGGCAGCAGCTCGCGGGCCTGGTCGAACGTCCACCCCTCGTTGCCGTCGATCCGCAGCGGGGCGTCGGTGACCGAGCGGATCGCCGCCAGCCGCTCCAGGTCCGCCGGGCCGCCGACCTTCACCTTGTAGACGGCGAAGCCGGGGGCGCGCTGCACGCGGGCGACGGTCTCCTCGACGGACGCGATCCCGATCGTGAAGCTGGTGGGCGGAAGGACCCCGTCCAGCCCCAGCAGCCGCCACACCGGCTGCCCGTAGCGGCGCCCCACCCAGTCGTGCACCGCGCCGTCGAGCGCCATCTTCGCGCCCTGCGGGCCGTCCCAGGCGCGCAGCCGGCGGGCGATGCCCTCGACGTCGCGCAGGTCCCTGCCCAGCAGGGCGCGCCCGTCCGCGGCGACGGCGTCGGCCATCCCGGTGACCGACTCCCCCCAGTAGGCCACCGGTGCCCCCTCGCCGCGCCCGCGGACGCCCCCGTCGTCCACCTCGACGACGAGCACCTCCTCGGTGTCCACCGACGAGCGGGCGATGGTGAACGTGTCGCGCAGGTGCAGCGTCAGGGGACGGCAGGTGAGCTCCACCCGGGCAGTCTCGTGCCCGTGGCGGCCGGCGGCTACCGGTTGCGGCCGAGGGCGTCGTGGCTGGTGACCCAGTCGCCGGCCAGGATCGCCGAGGTCAGCGAGATGTCGCCGGCCAGCACCACCCCGGCGCAGATCTCGGCGAACTTGTGCACCTTGTCCGCGCCGTAGCAGCCCAGCACCTCCAGGCACTCCCGCTGGGTGGGCAGCCCCGTGCCCCCGCCGTAGGTGGCGACGATCAGCGAGGTCAGCGTCGTCGACCAGTAGTAGTCGCCGTTCTCCAGGAGCTGGGTGTAGGTGACGCCGGAGTGCGACTCGGCGACGTTGGCGGCGTCCTGCCCGGTGGCGATGAACATCGCGGTCAGCCCGTTGGCGGCGTGCGCGCCGTTGTAGGCCGCGCCGGACATGAAGGCGCCGGCCATGCCGACCTGCCGGTACTCGAACAGCTGCCGGGTGCTGACGCCGGTGAGCCGGCGCAGCACCTCGTCGGGGATCGTCACCTCGGCGACGACGCGCTTGCCCCGCGTCATCAGCATGTTGATCTGCGAGTGCTTCTTGTCGGTGTCGATCGCGCCGGAGAGGACGTAGCGCGGGTGGTCGGGGTGGTTCTCGCGGATCCACTCGCAGGCGGCGAGCGTCGCCTTGCCGGTCATGTTCTGGCCGGCGGCGTCCCCGGTCGTGTAGTTCACCCGCAGGTAGCGCAGCGGGCCGATCTGGTGCTGGCCGATGTAGGTGAGCTTCCCCGAGCGGGTCGTGGCCTCGGCCGCCGCCCGGATGCCGTCGATGTGCTCGTCGACCCAGCGGCCGAACTCCCGGGCCGCCAGCGCGTCGTCGAGCATGAAGGCGGGTGCGCGCTGCATGTGGTCGTCGACGACGGTGGTCCGCGCGCCGCCGCACTCGCCGATGACCCGCATGCCGCGGTTGTAGCTGGCCACCAGCGTGCCCTCGGTCGTGGCCATCGGCACGAAGAAGTCGCCCCGGGCGTGCTCCCCGCGCAGGGTCAGCGGGCCGGCGAGGCCGAGGGGCACCTGGGCGACGCCGGTGAAGTTCTCGACGTTGCCCGGGAGGACGGCGGGGTCGATGGAGTAGCGGCCGACGTGGTCGAGCCCCGCCCCGGTCTGCTCGGCGACGAAGGCCTGCCGCTTGTGCGCCATCTCGTCGGTGTAGTCGTGCTCCCGGTCGCGGGGGATGCGGGCGCGGTGCGAGGGGCGGACGTCGGTCATGGGACACCTCGGCGGGACGACGGTTGGGGACGCCTCGATTGTGGGCTGGATCACCCGCCGCCGCCTGCCCACCGGCGGGTCTCGAACCGGCAACGATCCCCCTCGCCCGAGTCGCCAACCTGCGGGTACGGGAGCAAGGTCGAGGTGGACGACCTGCCCCGACCTCGGAGGTTCCCGTGCGCACCACCCGATTGATCTCCCTGGGCGCCGTCGGTGCGCTCGCCCTCAGTGCGTGCAGCGGCGGTGGGGAGAGCGTCGACACCGGCGTGGACGGCGGCGGTGGGGGTGGGGACAACACCCTCGTCGCCGCGGTCGGCGCCCAGCCCGACCAGCTGGATCCGCACGCCACCAGCGCCTATCCGAGCTTCCAGGTGCTGGAGAACGTCTACGACACCCTGGTCGTCCCGAGCCCCGACGACCTGACGATGGTGCCGAGCCTGGCGGAGTCGTGGGAGACCAGCGAGGACGGGCTCACCTGGACGTTCACCCTGCGCGAGGGCGTCACGTTCCACGACGGCAGCGAGTTCGACGCCGCCGACGTCGTCTACTCCTACAACCGGATCATGGACGAGGATCTCCAGAACGCCTACCGGTTCGAGAACGTCGAGTCGGTGGAGGCGGTCGACCCGCAGACGGTGGAGATCACGGTCTCCCAGCCCACGCCCAACCTGCCGGCGCTGATCGGTGGCTTCAAGGGCATGGCGATCCTCCCCGAGGGGGCGGCGGAGGAGTACGACCTCAAGACGGAGGCGGTGGGCACCGGGCCCTTCACGCTGGAGAGCTTCGACGCCAGCAGCACCCAGCTGGCCGCCTACGAGGACTACTGGGGTGGTGCGCCGGAGCTCGCCGGCGTCGAGTTCCGCTACATCACCGAGCCGGCGGCGGCGCTCACCGCGCTGGAGAACGGCGAGGTGCAGTGGACCGACAACGTGCCGCCGCAGCAGATCGAGTCGCTCCAGGGCAACGAGGACGTCCAGCTGGAGAGCATCCCGAGCGTCGACTACTGGTACATGTCGATGAACTTCGCCCGGGAGCCGTTCGCCGACCCGCTGGTGCGCCAGGCGATCGCGACGGCGATCGACCGGGAGTCGGTCACCGAGGCGGCGCGCTTCGGCGCGGCGCAGGCCAACCAGACGGCCATCCCCGAGGGCAACTTCTTCGCCTCGGACTACGCGCCGTTCGAGGCCGACGCCGAAGCGGCCCGCCAGTTGCTGGAGGAGTCCGGCGTCGCGCTCCCCATCGAGATGGGGCTGATGGTCACCGACGAGTTCCCCGAGACGGTGACCGCCGCCCAGGTGATCGCCAGCCAGCTCGAGCCGATCGGGATCACCGTCGACGTCCAGACGGTGGACTTCGCGACCTGGCTGGACCGGCAGGCGCAGGGTGACTTCGACGCCTTCATGCTCGGCTGGCTGGGCAACCTGGACCCGTTCGACTACTACCACTCGCAGCACATCACCGACGGGGTGAACAACTACCAGGGCTACAGCAACCCGGAGGTCGACCGGCTCCTGCAGGCGGCCTCCAGCGAGACCGACCGCGACACCCGCAAGGAGCTCTACAACGAGGCGGTGCGGATGATCGTCGACGACGTCTCCTACCTGTACCTCTACAACCCCAACGTGGTGCAGGCCTGGGCGCCCGGGCTGACCGGCTACACGATCCGGCCCGACAAGGCGATCAACTTCGAGGACGTGGAGCTCCCCTGACCGGCTACGTCCTCCGGCGGATCGGCCAGTCCGCGGTCGTCCTCGCCGGGGTGAGCGTCATCGTGTTCGGCCTGGTGCACCTGGTACCGGGCGATCCGGTGCGGCTCGCGCTGGGCACGCGGTTCTCCCAGGAGAGCTACGACGCCCTGCGCGAGCGGTCCGGACTGGACCAGCCGCTGGTCGAGCAGTTCTTCGGCTGGTTCGGCCGGGCGCTCACCGGCGACCTGGGGGTGAGCTTCCGCAGCGGGGAGACGGTGACCTCCCAGATCGCCGAGCGGCTGCCGGCCACGCTGACGCTGGCGTTCGCCTCCATCCTCGTGGCGCTGCTCATCGCCGTCCCGCTGGGCACGGTCTCGGCGCTGCGCCCCCGGTCGCTGGTCGACCGGGTGGCCACCGTGATCAGCCAGTTCGGCATCTCGGTGCCCGACTTCTGGATGGGCATCGTGCTCATCCTGGTCTTCGCCGGGACGCTGGGCTGGCTGCCCTCGGGCGGCTACGTCCCGCTGACCGAGGACCCGGGCGCCTGGCTCCAGCGGCTGCTCATGCCGGCGCTGGTCACCGGCGTGGTCTCCGGCTCGGTGATCACCCGGTTCGTCCGGTCCAGCGTGCTCGAGGCCCTGGGCGCCGACCACGTGCGGACGGCGCAGGCCAAGGGGCTGGGCACCCGGCAGGTGTTCACCTGGCACGTCCTGCGCAACGCCCTGCTGCCGCTGGTCACGGTGACCGGCGTGCAGCTGGCCTACCTGCTCTCGGGGGTGGTCGTCGTCGAGATCGTCTTCTCGTGGCCGGGGCTGGGGCAGCTCGCGCTGCAGGCGGTCCAGGCGCGCGACTACCCGGTGCTGCAGGGCGCGATCCTGCTGTTCGCGCTGGTCTTCCTGGTGATCAACCTCGTCGTCGACCTGCTGTACTCCGCCATCGACCCCCGGATCCGGCGATGACCTACCGCCGAGTCCTGCGGGCGACCCACAGCCGAGGCCTGCTGCCATGAGCATCCAGCCGACACCGGGCCCGCCGCCCTACCAGGAGCCGGACGGCGAGCGCCGCCCGGAGACCCCCGAGGAGCCCCCGGGCGGCTCGCCGCAGCGGGAGTCGCGGCCGCCGCCCACGCTGCGCCCGGCCCGCCCGCGCTGGCAGGAGACGCTGAGCCTGCTGGCGCACAACCCGACGGCGGCGATCGCCTCGGTGGTGCTGCTGCTCATCGTGGTCGTGGCGGTCTTCGACGACACGTTCGCGAGCGAGGGAGCCAACGAGATCTCGGTGACCGACCGGCTCCAGCCGCCCAGCTGGGAGCACCCGTTCGGCACCGACGACCTCGGCCGCGACATCCTCAGCCGGGTCATCCTCGGCGCCTCGGTCTCGCTCCGGGTGGGCTTCCTCGCGGTCGGGTTCGCGCTCGTCGTCGGCACCCTGATCGGCCTGCTCGCCGGCTACTACGGCAAACGGGTCGACGACGTCCTGATGCGGTTCATGGACATGCTCTTCGCCTTCCCGGCCGTGCTGCTCGCGATCGCCGTCCTCGCCGTCCGCGGGCCCGGCTCGGGCAACACCGCGCTGGCCATCGGCATCGTCTACACGCCGATCTTCGCCCGGGTCACCCGCGCCAGCGTGCTGGGCGTGCGCGAGGAGGTGTACGTGCGGGCGTCCCGGTCGGTGGGGGCCTCGGACTGGCGGATCCTGACCCGCCACATCCTGCCCAACGCCGCGCCGCCGATCATCGTGCAGACCTCGATCAGCCTGGCGTTCGCGGTGCTGGCCGAGGCGGCGCTGTCGTTCCTCGGCCTGGGCACCCAGCCGCCGAACCCCTCGTGGGGCCTGATGCTGGCCGAGGGGCGCGGCTTCATCGAGCTGGCCTGGTGGCTGGCGTTCTTCCCGGGGATGGCGATCTTCCTGACCGTGCTCTGCTTCAACCTGCTCGGCGACGGGCTGCGCGACGTGCTCGACCCGCGCCAGCGCACCCAGATGGCCGGGGGTTCCCGCGCGGCCGGGGCGGCGGCCGCCGCGGAGACCGGGGGGAACGCGTGACCGCGCCGGTGCTGGAGGTCGAGGACCTGCGGGTGCGGCTGCGCACCCCGCGCGGCCCGGCCGACGTCGTCAACGGGCTGAGCTACACCGTGGGCGCGGGGGAGACCGTCGCCGTCGTGGGGGAGTCGGGCAGCGGCAAGAGCGTCTCGGTGCTGGCGCTGCTCGGCTTGCTCCCCGCCCGGGTGGCCACGGTGACCGGGCGCGCCGTGCTGCAGGGGGAGGACCTGCTGACCATGCCCCCCCAGCGGCTGCGTCAGGTGCGCGGCCCCGGCGCGGGCATGGTGTTCCAGGACCCGATGACGTCGCTCAACCCGGTGCTCACCATCGGCCGGCAGCTGGTCGAGGGCATCCGCGCGCACGGCGACGTCTCCAAGCAGGCGGCGCGCGGGCGGGCGGCTGAGCTGCTGCGCGAGGTCGGGCTCCCCGACCCCGAGCGGGCGCTGGACCGCTACCCGCACGAGCTGTCGGGCGGCATGCGCCAGCGGGTGGTCATCGCGATCGCGCTGAGCAACTCGCCGTCGCTGCTGATCGCCGACGAGGCCACCACGGCGCTGGACGTGACGGTGCAGGCGCAGATCATCGACCTGGTCGAGAAGCTGCAGGACGAGCACGGTACCGGCGTCATCTGGATCACCCACGACCTCGGCGTGGTCGCCGGCATCGCCGACCGCGTGCTGGTGATGTACGGCGGCCGGTGCGTCGAGGACGGCACGGTCGACGACGTCCTCGAGCGCCCGGCGCACCCGTACACGCGCGGGCTGCTCGGCTCGCTGCCCGACCTCGCCGCGCCGGTGGGCCCCGACGGCGAGGTGCCCGAGCTCACGGCCGTCCCGGGGCTGCCGCCGCCGCCCACCGACCTCCCGCCGGGCTGCGTCTTCTGGCCGCGCTGCCCGGTGCGGGCCGATCCGCGCTGCGAGACCGAGCAGCCGCCGCTGGCGGTCGTCTCCCGCGCCGCGGCGGCCGGGCCGGGCGGCGCCACCGCCTCCGGCGCGCACGCGGGCGACGGTGCCGGGCTGCCGCACCGGGCGGCGACCTGGTGCGCCGAGGAGGAGGTGCCCCGTGGGTGACGTCCTGGTCTCCGCCCGCGGGCTGGAGGTGCACTTCCCCGTACGCGGCAAGGGGAAGGCGGCCGGCGTGCTGCGCGCCGTCGACGGGGTGGACCTCGACGTGCTGCGCGGCGAGACGCTCGGCCTGGTGGGCGAGTCCGGCTGCGGGAAGTCCACACTGGGCAACGCGCTGCTGCGGCTGGTGCCGCCGACGGGGGGCAGCGTGACCTTCGACGGCACCGACGTCACCTCGCTGGACCGCCGCGGGCTCAAGGAGATGCGCCGGCGGGCCGGGATGGTGTTCCAGGACCCGTTCGCCTCCCTGGACCCGCGGCGCACCGTCGCCCAGACCGTCAGCGAGCCGCTGGAGGTGCACGGGCTCCGCTCGGGCAAGCGGGAGCGGGCCACCCGCGTCGCGGAGCTGCTGGAGCTGGTCGGCCTGGACCCGGCGGTTGCGGGGCGCTACCCGCACGAGTTCTCCGGTGGTCAGCGCCAGCGCGTCGGCATCGCCCGGGCGCTGGCCGGCGAGCCGGACTTCCTGGTGTGCGACGAGGCGATCGCCTCCCTCGACGTGAGCGTGCAGGCCCAGGTGCTCAACCTGCTGCGCCGGCTGCAGCGGCAGCTGGGGCTCACGCTGCTGTTCATCTCCCACGACCTCTCCGCCGTCCGGCACATCTCCGACCGGATCGCCGTCATGTACCTGGGGCGGATCGTGGAGATCGGGCCGGCGGCAGCCGTGGGCAGCGACCCGCAGATGCCCTACACCCAGGCCCTGCTGTCGGCGGTGCCCGTGCCGCACCCGGCCAAGGAGCGGGCGCGGGAGCGGATCGTGCTGCGCGGCGACGTCCCCTCGCCGTCCGACGTCCCCTCGGGCTGCCGGTTCCGCACCCGCTGCCCGTACGTGTTCGAACCGTGCGACGACGTCGACCCGGCGCTGCAGCCGGCCGGCGCCCCCGGCCAGCTCGCGGCCTGCCACCTGCACGGCGTCGAGGGCACGCCGGTCACCCGCACCCCCGAGGGCGTCACCGCCGACCCCTGACCGGCGCCGGCGAGCGCCGGTGGCCGGTTCCGGTGCGTTGCACTCCGCACCGGCGCCCGACGTCGGGCGGGGCTCAGACCGACTCGCCGACCAGCCGGGGGCGGGCGGCGGCCAGCCCGACGGTGAGCTGGGCGACCACGACGGCGAGCAGCAGCCAGAGCCCGGGCGCCCACCCGCCGGTCACCTCGTGCAGCAGCCCGACGGCGAGGGGCCCGGTCGCGGCCACCAGGTACCCCACGCTCTGCGCGGAGGCCGAGAGCCGTCCGGTCTGGCCGACGTCGCGGGTGCGCTGCAGGATCAGCGTCATCGCCAGCGGGAAGGCGATGCCGGTGCCGACGCCGTAGAGCAGGGTCCACAGCAGCGGGGCGGCCGCCGGGGCGACCAGCAGGCCGGTGATGCCGGCGAGCACCGGGAGCGTGCCGGCCAGCACCCACGCGCCCTGGCCCGGGCGGCGCGCGGCCAGCGGGGGGACGACGAGCGACGCGGGGAGGCCCAGCGCGGCGGCGAGCGCCAGCAGGCCGCCGGCGGCCACCGGCGAGACGCCGGCCTCGGCCTCCAGCACCTCGGCCAGCCAGGTGAGCATCGCGTAGAACGACAGCGACTGGAACCCGAAGAAGAGCGTCACCGCCAGCGCCACCCGGTCGCGGAGCACGGCGGTGCGGGCGCCTGCCGGGGCCGCCGGCGGGGGCGGGACCGCCCGGCGCGCGCGGGTGAGCGCGGCCATCCCGAGCAGCGCCGCCAGCACCGGGACCACCCACAGCAGCAGGCCGGTGACGGCGCTGCCACCGGCCGCGGCCAGCGGCTGGGCCAGCCCCGCGCCGATGCTCGCCGAGGCGGCCATGGCGGCGACGATCATCCCGAGCACCACGGCGCTGCGGTTGCCGTACTCCGCGCGGGCCGCGGCCGGCAGGAGCACGTTGGCCACGGCGATGCCGCCGGTGAGCAGCACCGTGCCCGCGAACAGCCCCGGGACGCCGGCCAGCCGCAGCACGATGCCGGCCGCCAGCGCGACGACGCCGAGCAGCACGGCCCGGTGCACCCCCAGCCGGGCGGCCAGGGCCGGCGCGAACGGCGAGACCAGCCCGAAGCAGACCAGCGGGAGCGCGGTGACGACCGCCAGCGCGCCGGTGGAGAGGGTCAGCTCGTCGCCGAGCTCGGCGAGCAGCGGGCCGACGGCGGCGAACGGCGCGCGCAGGCACAGCGCGACCAGCACGAGGGCGGCGGCCGGGAGCGCCAGCCGCCAGGCGGTGCGCCGCCGGGTGGCGGGGGCGGTCACGAGCGGGTGCTGCGGCCGAGATCGTGCCCGATCTGGGCGGCGGTCTCCAGCAGCGGCGGCACGTACTCGTGCTCGAGCCTCGCCGGCGAGGTGCGGCTGGCGCTGACCGACAGGTTGACGGCCGCGACGACGGCGCCGGACCGGTCGCGGACGGGGGCGGCGGCGGAGCGCAGGCCCTCCTCCAGCTCCTGGTCGACCATCGCGAAGCCGCGTTCCCGCACCTCGTCGAGCACCTTCCGCAGCACCCCGGGATCGGTGACGGTGTGCCCGGTGAGCGGTGCCAGGCGGGCCCGGTCGAGGTAGGCGGCCAGCTCGTCGTCGGGGAGCCCGGCGAGCAGCACCCGCCCCATCGAGGTCGCGTACGCGGGGAACCGGGTGCCGACGGTGATCATCACGGTCATGATCCGCTTGGTGTGCACCCGCGCGACGTAGACCACGTCGTCGCCGTCGAGGACCGACAGGGACGAGGACTCCTCCACCCGCTGCACGAGCGCCTCCAGGTGCGGCTGCGCGACCTCGGGCAGGGTGAGCCCCGAGAGGTAGGAGTAGCCGAGCTCCAGCACGCGGGGCCGGAGGGAGAACTCCCGTCCCTCGGCGCGCACGTAACCCAGCTGGACGAGGGTCAGCAGGAAGCGCCGGGCCGCCGCCCGGGTCAGCCCGGTGGCCCGGGCGACCTCGCTGAGCTGCAGGCGCGGGTGCTCGGCGTCGAAGGCACGGATCACGGCGAGGCCGCGGTCGAGCGACTGCACGAACGTGCCGTCGCGGGTGGGCGCCGGACGCTCGTCGGGCACGGATGTCACGGCGCACGCTCCTGTCCGAGAATGGTGAGCGGCCACACCTTACGGTGCGCATGCTGAACACTAGTGCGCAGTGCGTACCGATGACGGTCCGGTCACGACCGATTGACGTGACCACACCCACGTGCGAGCGTTCGTAGAGCACACAGCCGTTCGCAGAGCGAACGGTTTCGGACGTCCCGGTCGTCGATCGAAGGAGATCCCATGCGTCGCACCGTGGCTGCGCTCGTGGCCGCCCCCCTGCTGCTCGTCGCCGCCTGCGGCGGCTCGGACGACGAGCCGGGCACCAGTGCCGGCGGCGAGGGCGGCGGGCTGGAGCAGGTGTCGGTCGGGGTCATCCCGATCGTCGACGTGTCGCCGATCTACCTCGGTCAGCAGCAGGGCTTCTTCGAGGAGTGCGGGCTCGAGCTCACGCTCGAGACCGGCCAGGGCGGTGCCGCCATCGTCCCCGCGGTGGTGAGCGGTCAGTCGGAGTTCGGCTTCAGCAACATCACCTCGCTGCTGCTCGCCGCGAGCGAGGGCCTGCCGCTGCAGGTGGTCGCCAACGGCGTCGCCTCCACGGGTGAGCAGGGTGCGGACTTCGGCGCCGTGGTCGCCAGCCCCGACAGCGGCATCACCGGTCCGGCCGACCTGGCCGGCCGGACCGTGGCGGTCAACACGCTGAACAACATCGGGACGACGACGGTGCGCGAGTCGGTGCGTGCCGCGGGCGGAAACCCCGACAGCGTCGACTTCGTGGAACTGCCGTTCCCGGAGATGGCCGCCGCCCTCCAGCAGGGCAACGTGGACGCCGCCTGGGTGGTCGAGCCGTTCGTGGCCGTCGCCACCGACGCCGGCGCGCAGGTGGTGGCCTCGAACTTCGTCGACACCGCCGACGACCTCACCGTGGCCGCGTACTTCACCAGCGAGCAGTACGCCCAGGAGAACCCCGAGGCCGTCGAGTGCTTCAGCGACGCGATGGCGCAGTCGCTGGAGTACGCGCAGGAGAACCCGGACGCCGTCCGCGAGATCCTCGGTGAGTACACCCAGATCGACCCGGCTATCGCCGAGGCGATGACGCTGCCGGCCTGGCCGGCCGAGATCAACCGCGACTCGGTGCAGACGCTCTCCGACCTGGCGGTCGAGGACGGGCTGCTCGACGAGGCTCCGGACCTGGACGCCCTGCTGCCGTGACCGGTTCGACCGCCACCCGCACGCCGACGGGTCCGGCGTCGCCGGCCCGCTCCCCAGGAGCGGGCCGGCGGCCCGTGCCGACCTGGGCCCTCGGGCTGCTCGGCCTGCTCGCCCTGGTCGCGCTGGTCGAGCTCGCCCCGCGGATCGGCCTGGTCCCGCGGCGCTGGTTCCCGCCGTCGTCGGAGATCGGCGCGGAGCTCGTCGCGCAGTTCGGCCGGCCCGAGTTCTGGACCGCGGTCCTGGAGACCCTCAAGGGCTGGGCGATCGGCCTGGCCGTCGCCGCGGTCGCCGGCGTGCTGCTGGGGCTGCTGCTGGGCACGTTCCGGTTCGCCCGGGAGTTCTCCGCGTCCACGATCGAGTTCCTGCGGCCGATCCCGTCGGTGGCGCTCATCCCGATCGCCGTCCTGCTGTACGGGAACGACCTGGAGAGCGAGCTCCTGCTGGTCGTCTACGCGTCGTTCTGGCAGATCCTCATCCAGGTGCTCTACGGGGTGCAGGACGTCGACCCCGTCGCCCAGGACACCGCCCGCGCCTACGGGCTCGGCCCCTGGGCCCGGGTCCGGTACGTCACCTGGCCCACCGCGCTGCCCTACGTCATGACCGGCCTGCGCCTGGGCGCCGCGGTCGCGCTGATCCTCGCGGTCACCGCCGAGCTGGTCATCGGCACGCCGGGGCTGGGTCAGCTGCTCGCCACGGCCCAGAGCAGCGGCGCGGTCGTGGCCGCCTACGCGATCGTCGTGACCACGGGCATCCTCGGCGTGATCGTCAACCTGGTCTTCCGGGCCGTCGAGCGGCGGGCGCTGTCGTGGCACCCGTCCCAGCGAGCGGAGGTGGCGGCGTGAGCGTGCTGCGCCGGGTCGCGATGACCCTCGGCCTGCCGGTGATCCTGCTCGCCGCCTGGTGGTTCGCCAGCGCCGGCAGCACGAGCTTCTTCTTCCCGCCGCTGTCGGAGATCCTCGACAGCCTGGTCGAGGAGTGGTTCGGCCCGCGGCTGGCCGCCGACGTCTGGCCCAGCCTCTACCGGCTGGCCGCCGGGTACGCGCTCGCCGTCGTGGTGTCCCTGGCGCTCGGCGTGCTCATCGGCACCTCGCGCACCGTGCGGGCGCTGACCGAGCCCGTCTTCGAGTTCTTCCGGGCCATCCCGCCGCCGGTGCTCGTGCCGATCTTCATCCTGCTGTTCGGCCTGGGTGACGGCATGAAGATCGTCGTCATCGCCTTCGGCTGCATGTGGCCGATCCTGCTGAACACCGTCGAGGGCGTGCGGGCCGTCGACGAGGTGCTCAGCGACACCGGCCGGGTCTACGGCCTCCGCGGGTGGTCGCGGCTGCGGCGCCTCGTGCTGCCCAGTGCCAGCCCGCAGATCTTCGCCGGACTCCGCCAGGGGCTCTCGGTCGCGATCATCCTCATGGTGATCAGCGAGCTGTTCGCCGCCGAGAACGGGCTGGGTTACGCCGTCGTCCAGGCGCAGCGCAGCTTTGCGATCCCCGAGACGTGGGCGGGGATGCTCATGCTCGGCCTGCTCGGCTTCCTGCTGTCGCTGCTGTTCCGCCTCGTCGAGAGCCGGCAGCTCGCCTGGTACCACGGCCTGCGCCGCGCCCAGCGCTCCTCCTGACCTCCGCGATCTCCCGGAAGGGGAACCCCCGTGCTCGACGTCCGTGGCATCCAGAAGGTCTACGAGAGCAAGGACCGCACGGTCGAGGCCGTCCGCGACCTGACGTTCACCCTCCCGGCGGGTGAGCTGGCGTGCCTCGTCGGCCCGTCCGGCTGCGGCAAGACGACGCTGCTGAAGATCATGTCCGGCCTGCTGGAGCCCACCTCCGGTGAGGTCCGCATGGAGGGCGAGGTCGTGAACGGCCCGCCGCCGGGCATGGCCGTGGTGTTCCAGGAGTACGGGCGGAGCCTCTTCCCCTGGATGACGGTGCGCGACAACGTCGAGCTGCCGCTCAAGCAGAAGAAGCTGCCGGCGGCCCGCCGGAAGGAGTTGGTCGAGGAGTCGCTGGCCGCGGTGGGCCTGGCGGAGGCGCACGCGGCGTACCCGTGGCAGCTCTCCGGCGGCATGCAGCAGCGGGTGGCCATCGCCCGCGCGGTCGCCTACGAGCCGCACGTGCTGCTCATGGACGAGCCTTTCGCGGCGGTCGACGCGCAGACCCGCGCCGACCTCGAGGACCTCATCCGCGACCTCTGGCACCGGTTCCAGGTGACCACGCTGTTCGTCACGCACGACATCGACGAGGCGGTCTACCTCGGCCAGCGGGTGCTGATCCTCTCCAACTCACCGACGGTGATCCGCGACGACCTCACCATCGACCTGCCCGACGAGCGCGACCAGCTCACCACCCGCTCCTCGCCGCGCTTCGCCGAGCTGCGGGCGCGTGTCTACGAGCAGATCCACCGGGCCAAGGACGAGCAGGACGCCGCGGACACCGCGCAACCGGCGGCGGCGAGTCCGGTGACCGGCCCCGCACCGGCGGCCCCCGACCACTCGGGGTTCTGACGCCGCCGAGGTCGGCCCGCTGCCCGACTTCCGGGAAGTAGGTCCCCAGAGGGCCGTCCGGGGCCCGACCTCCGCGAAGTCGGGTGCCGGCGGACGCCTCTCGTCGACGGCGAACGGCGTGCGCCCGGGCCACCTACCGGCCCGGGCGCACGCCGTCCCACGACGTCAGCGGCCGGCCCGCTCCGCCTGGGCGAAGCCGAGGCGCAGGAACCGGTCGATGTCGTGCCAGGTCGGGGAGGCACGGTGGACGACCCGCTCGCGGCCGAAGGCGTTGGTGAGCCACGTCGTCGACTCCCGGGCGCCGAGGACCTCGTCGACCGAGTGGCCGGCGCCCGGCACGAGCGTGAACCGGGCCTCGTTCCCCGCGGCCGTCGTCGTGTCGTAGACGAGCTGGCTCTGGTTGTAGGGCAGCAGCGCGTCGGCCAGGCCGTGGAGCACCCAGATCGGGATCTCGTCGCCCTCGATGTAGCTGCTCGGGTCGGCCGCCTCGGTCTCCGCCGGGCAGGCCTGGATGCTCACCAGCTGGGTCGGGAAGACCTCGCCGGGGCACTCGATCAGCCGGCTCTCGGGCGACCCGGGAGCGTCGTGGGGGTAGATCCCCGGCGCCATCGGCAGGTCGTTCGCCGCCGCGAACGTGTCCATGGAGAGGAAGTCCGTCGGCGGGAAGAACGGCACGGCGACCTGGACGGCGCTGGACGTGCCGTCCACGCCGGTCTCACCGGGAAGCTCGAGGATGTCGCTCGTGGTCGCGGCGAACGCGGCCGACCAGCCGCCCGACGAGTTGCCCAGGAACGCGAAGCGGTCCGGGTCGAGGCCGTACTCGTCGGCGTTCTCCCGCAGGTGGCGGACGGCGGCGCGGACGTCGTGGCCCTGCGCCGGGAAGCGGGCGTCGAAGCTGGAGCGCACGTTGATCGCCGCGACGGCGTAGCCGCGACCGGTGAACTCCTCGACGACGTCCAACGCCTGCTCGCCGGTCTTGACGTCGTTGCTGAACCAGGCCGAGCCCGAGTGCCAGATCACCAGCGGCAGCTCGCCCTTCCCGCGGGCGGCCGGCAGGTGCAGGTCGAGCAGGTTGCCGGGGGTCGCGGGCCCGTAGGCCAGATCGCTGATCACGGTGGGCTCGCCCTGCGGCGGCGCTGCCTGGGCCGGTGCGGCCAGGGTGAGGGCGAGCATTGCGGCGAGGCCGCAGCCGGCCGCGAGCCCCTTCCGTGCGTGCCGTGCGCTGGGGTTCATGGCGTCGAGCTCCGTTCGCTGGTGCGGATCCGGGGTCCTGTGACGCTAGGCACACTCCCGTGGCATGACGAAGCCCGACTTCCACTCCCCGGAACGGTCCCGCGAACCGGCGGGGCTGTCGCCGAGATCCGCCACATCGGGCTCCCGATCGGTCCGCGACGCCCGCTCCGCCGTATCTCGACGTGCGGCGACCCGGCGCCCTTCCGGAGGGCGGCCGCCGGACTCCCGGGGGCGACCGCGCTCGTGTCACGGTGTACCGCCGCGGCGGCCTGCGCACCGGACAGGGCCCGCGACCCGCCGCCCCGCGCACCGGCCGGGGCACGCACTAGCCTCGACGGCGCCAGGAGGGCTCGCATAGTGGCCTAGTGCGGCGGTCTTGAAAACCGCTAAGGGGTAACCCCTCTTCGTGGGTTCGAATCCCACGCCCTCCGCCGTGTGATGTCGCACGACATCGGCACAGCCCGGACCCACGATTCGTGGGTCCGGGCGTTCGTCATCCGCGGCGGTCCCACCCCCCGCTGGCTGTGGTGAGGGTCTCAGATCAGCGCCTTGCGTCCCATTGGCTGAGACACTGCAGGGTCGATTCCGAGGGTTCCGAAACTGTTTCGCAAAGGTAAAGAAGCAGGTCGCCCCGGGAGTTGTCGATCACCGGGCTCCATCCGGTGCGTGACCGGTCCGTACCGCTCTGTGGACAGAGTTGCGAGGCTCACCTAACGTCCCGGCCGACCGCCCGCGAGGGCCGCCGGTGGCTCCCCGCCGGTCGGCTGGACGGTCTTCCTCTGACCCAGGAGACGCATCCTTGAAGAGAGCTCTGGCCGTCGTCGCCGGCGCCGCCCTGGTCATGGCGGTTCCCGTGACGGCTTCCGCCGCACCCCCCGCTGAAGACGCCCCCGCGACGCCTCAGCGCGCGCACGACCTGCCCAACCCGCTCGCCGAGACGCAGCAGGAGCTGCGCGCCGAGGCTCTCGAGCAGGTGCTCACCGGGCAGGCCACGCCGCGTGGCAACAACAAGGTCGTCGAGGTCGCCCGCGGCCGCTACGTCGAGCTGGCCCAGGAGGACAGCGACGCGATCTGGACCGTCCTCGGCGAGTTCAGCGACCTGCCGCACAACTCGATCCCCGAGCCCAAGCGGTCGGTCGACAACACCACCATCTGGACGCCGGACTTCTCCCAGGGCTACTTCGACACCCTGCTCTACAGCACCGCTCCCGGCGTCAACTCGGTGGCGAACTTCTACGAGCAGCTCTCCTCGGGCCGCTACACCGTCACCGGTGAGGTCGAGGACTGGGTGCGGGTGCCGGGCACCGGCGCCTCCTACGGCGACAACGACCTGGGCGACAGCGCCGTCTGGGGCTTCATCAACGACTCGACCACCGCCTGGTACGACGGGCAGATCGCCTCGGGCAAGACCCCGGAGCAGATCGACGCGTACCTCTCGCAGTTCGACGTCTGGGACCGCTACGACTCCGACGGCGACGGCAACTTCGACGAGGCCGACGGCTACATCGACCACTTCCAGGCCGTGCACTCCGGTGAGGGCGAGGAGGTCGGCGGCGGCGTCCTCGGCGACGACGCCATCTGGAGCCACCGCTGGTACAACCAGACCAGCCGGATCGGCGTCGCCGGCCCGACCGTGAACGGGGCGGTCAACCCGCTGGGCGGTGCGCCGGTCGGCGGCTCGAAGTACTGGATCGGTGACTACACCGTCGAGCCCGAGAACGGCGGCGTCGGCGTCTTCGCCCACGAGTTCGCCCACGACCTCGGTCTGCCCGACCTCTACGACACCTCGGGCAACAGCGGCGGCGCGGAGAACAGCACCGCCTTCTGGACCCTGATGAGCTCCGGCTCCTACGGCAGCTCGGGTCGTCCGCAGGACGGCATCGGCACCCAGCCGATCCACATGGGTGCCTGGGAGAAGCTGCAGCTCGGCTGGCTGGACTACGAGGTCGTGGCGCCCGGCGAGAGCGCGAACCTGCGCCTGGGCCCGTCCGCCTACAACTCCAAGGAGAACCAGGCCGCCGTCGTCGTCCTCCCGGACAAGGAGGTCACCGCGACGATCGGCACGCCGTTCGAGGGCGAGGACTTCTGGTACTCCGGCTCGGGCGACAACCTCGACCGCAGCATGCTGGCCGCCAAGCCGGCCGGTGCCGGTGAGCTGACCGCCAAGGTCAGCTACCAGATCGAGCAGGACTGGGACTACGCCTACGCCGTGTACTCCACCGACGGCGGCAGCACCTTCACCTCGATCCCGACGAACCTGTCGACGACGACCGACCCCAACGGCCAGAACTTCGGCCAGGGCATCACCGGCACCACGGGTGGCGAGTGGGTGGACCTGACGGCGAGCCTGGCGGACGTGCCCGACGGCGCGCTGATCGGCTTCCGCTACTGGACCGACGGCGCGGCGACCGAGCCCGGCCTGCAGGTCGACGCCGTGGCCGTGGACGACGCCTCGGTGACCGAGTGGACGCTGGACGGCTTCGAGGTGACCACGGGCACGACGACGAACTCGTACTTCAACGCCTACATCCTGGAGAACCGGGCCTACACCGGCTACGACACCGGGCTGAAGACGGGGCCGTACAACTTCGGTGACCCGCGCCGGCCGAACTGGGTGGAGCACTTCCCCTACCAGGACGGTCTGCTGATCAGCTACTGGAACACCCAGTACAACGACAACAACGTCGGCACCCACCCCGGCGCGGGCCTGCTCCTGCCGGTCGACGCCCACCCGGGCCTGCTCTACGAGCCGACCGACGACGAGGGCGAGGACCGCACCAACGGGGAGAGCTGGCGCGCGCGGGTGCAGTCCTACGACTCCACCTTCGGGCTCCAGCCGACCGACAAGATCACCCTCCACGACCCGGACACCGGTGTGGGCCAGAAGGTCGGCGGCCTCCCGGCCGTCCGGACGTTCGACGACACGCTGGACTGGTGGGTCGCGCCGGGCGAGCAGCCCGACGCCAACGGCTGGACCGGCGTCGACGTGCCGAAGACGGGCACGACGATCACCGTCACCGGGATGAGCGCGCAGGGCGCCCTCATGCAGGTGCGGGTCAACTGACCCGGTAGCGCACCACGCGAACGGCCCGTCGGCACCCGCCGGCGGGCCGTTCCGCGTGCCGGGGCCCGCGCCCGCACCCGCCGCCCGCGCGACATGCCCAGCTGGCGCGCCCACCGGGGTGACCGAGGTCGTGCGGACCGCATATGCCCAGGTCAGGGCCGCCCATGTCGACATGGCGGCGGGTCGGGGGAGGGGTGACCGGACGGTCGCGGGGGCGGTCGCAACGATCGGGTGACGGGCGTTCCGGAGTGGCGTCGAACCCGCCGATGGGGAGGTCGGTGCGCCGTAACTTCTCCCGTGATCGCGGCACCTTCCCCGGCCGCGACGCGCGCACGGAGGAGTCCCCAGGTGATCATGGGCACGATGCTGCTGTGGCCGGCCGCGGCGGTGCTGGGCTTCCTGCTCTGCACGGCGGTGGTGGTCGCGCTCGGCGCCAGCTCCACCGCGCGGTACGAGCACGCCCGCGCCGCCGCCGGCCAGCAGGCCCAGCGCGCGGCGGCGCGCGCCTCGGGCACCCACCCGGCCGGCCGTCGCGCCGCCGCCGCTCCCGCCGGCGGTGGGGACGGGCCGCGGCGCCCCCAGGCGGTCGCCGTCGCCGTCCGGCCCGCCGAGGCCCCGGCCCGCCCGGTCGTCGCCGCCCCGGGCACCGCGCACGCCTGGTGGCTGGTCGACGAGGGGGCGCAGGTGCTGGCCGGCCCGTTCGACGACCGCATCGACGCCGACTGGGCGGCGCTCTCCGGCGGGCTCGCGGCCGTCTCGGTCTACGGCGCCCCGCGCGCCGACGGCAGCGTCGCCCCCCGGCCCTCCCCGGCGGACCGGGCGTGGCTGGCCGAGCTCGGCGACCAGCTCGACCGGCTCCCCGAGGACTGGGACGCGCTGCTCACCGACACCGACCCGCTGACCACCCTGGTCGTGGAGGTCGCCGCGGCGCTGGTCGAGGCGGGGCTGCCGCTGCACGACGCCGCCGGGGCCGGGACGTCCGGCGGGGTCTGCCTGGTGCCCGAGACCGCCTCCTGCGGGGTCCTGGTCAGCTGGCGCACCCACGACCGGATGGGCGTGCAGCTCTCGCGGGGCGACGCGGCCCTGGAGGCGGTGCAGGAGCTCATGGACGCCGCCCTGGCCGACACGCTGGCCGAGCTCGGCTTCGTCGTCCAGACCTTCGGGGCCTCCGGCGTCCCCCTGGTGACGGCGGTGCGCTGACCCGGGAGCCGGCGGAGCACCGACGGACGCTGCAGAGGGAAGAAGCCGGCGAAGCCGTCGAGGCATTCGCGACCCTGGCGGAGACCTCCCTCGACGACATCGTCGAATGACCGGCGGCCGAGATTCACGTCGGGGATGCGCCACCCGCCGCGCGGCGGAACCTCGTCGCGAGGCGATCGAACGCCACCGCGAGCTCGTCTCCGTCGATCACCTCGAGGTCGACGTCGAGCTGTGCCATCCACAGCGCGAGCCGGTCCGGGTCGTCGGAACCCAGCTCGACATGGCACGTGGACTCGTCGACCACCTCGATGTCGACCGGGACGGGGATCTTCGCGGCGACCTCGGCGGCGGGAGCATGCACGAGTACCCGGGCGCGGTACTTCCAGGCCGCCTTGCTGACGCGTCCGACGACGTACTCGACGACATCGTCCTCCGGGAGCACACGCGGCCGGAACCGCGCACCCGTCGGTGCGTGCGGGAGCATGCGGTCGACACGGAAGATCCGCCAGTCGTCACGGTCGAGATCCCATGCGAGCAGGTACCAGAGCGGCCCCCAGCTCACCAGCCGTCGAGGTTCGGTGTGGCGGGCCCCTTCGCTGCCCCCGGGCTTCGTGTACCCGAACCGGAGCCGTTCGTGACCGCGGATCGCGGCAGCGACCGCGCCGAGAACCGAGAGATCGAGCGGCGGCTCGGCCCCTGGGACGACGCTCGTCGCCTCGCGTACCGCCTCGACGCGCCGACGCAGGCGCGAGGGCAGCACCTGCTCCAGCTTCGCGAGCGCGGTGAGCGATGTCTCTTCGACGCCGAGCCTCTGGGTCGCGACCACACCCAGTCCGACCGCGACGGCGACGGCCTCGTCGTCGTCGAGCAGCAATGGGGGCATCGCCGTCCCGGCGGACAGCCGGTACCCGCCCGCGACGCCTGGCCGCGCCTCCACGGGATACCCGAGCGACCGCAGCTTGCCGATGTCGGCGCGCACAGTCCTCGTGCTCACACCGAGCCGGCCGGCGAGCTCGGAGCTCGTCCAGTCGCGCTTGAGCTGGAGCAACGACAGCAGTTGGAGCAGGCGGGCCGAGGTCTCCAACACGTTCCCGATCATCCAGCAATTGCGGAAGCTGACCTGCCGCATTGCCTGGGAACGTCGACGTCATGGACGAGAACAAGGCACTCACACCCTTCCGCATCGACATCCCGCAGGCCGACATCGACGACCTGCGGAACCGGCTGGCACACACGCGCTGGCCGATCCCCGTGCCCGGCCGAGACGATCGCACCGACTTCAGCCGCGGCATCCCGCTGGTGTACCTGGAGGAGCTCGCCGAGTACTGGCGCGACGGGTTCGACTGGCGTGCGCAGGAGGCGAAGCTCAACGAGCACGAACAGTTCACGACGGTCGTCGACGGCCAGACGTTCCACGTCGTCCACGCGCGATCGGCGAACCCGGAGGCCACCCCGCTGATCCTGAACCACGGCTGGCCGGGCTCGTTCGTCGAGTACCAGCGACTCATCCCGCTGCTGACCGACGAGTTCCACGTGGTCATCCCGTCGCTGCCCGGCTTCGGGTTCTCCACCCCGCTGTCAGGGACCGGCTGGGAGCTGGCGCGGACGACGGAGGCATACACCGAGATCATGGCGCGTCTCGGGTACGAGCGGTTCGCGGCCCACGGCACCGATATCGGCTCGGGCGTCACCGGCCGACTCGCGGCCTGCTACCCGGAGCGTGTCATCGGCACGCATGTCGGCTGCGACGGCCGGTTGCTCGGGTTCGTCGGCGACAAGTTCCCCTACCCCGACGGCCTGTCCGATGACGAGATCGCCCAGGTCGAGGCAGTGCGCACCGAGGTTGCGGCCGAGCGCGGGTATCTCGAGATGCAGAACCACCGTCCCGACACGATCGGCGCGGCACTCACCGACTCGCCGGCCGGGCAGCTCGCGTGGATCGCCGAGAAGTTCAGGACCAGGACCAGCGGCGCGTACCGGACGCCGGACGAGTCGGTCGACCGTGACCAGCTCCTCGCGAACGTCAGCCTGTACTGGTTCACCCGCGCCGGCGCGTCGAGCGCGCAGTTCTACTACGAGGGCGAGCGCTCGGGGCTCGACTGGGCCATGGCCGCCGACGTGCCGTCCGGATGGGCCGTGTTCGACACCCATCCGCTCATGCGCCGCGTGATGGACCCGTGGAACGCGATCAGCCACTGGAGCGAGTTCACCGAGGGCGGTCACTTCCCCGCGATGGAGGAGCCCACGTTGCTCGCGGACGACATCCGCACCTTCTTCCGCGGCATCTCCTGACCCCGTGCCAGGTCCGGCGGGCCACGAAGACCGACTCGAGGCCCGCCCGGTCCGGCGCGTCCAGGACCGCTAGGTCCTCGGCAGGTGGCGCGCCGCTCCGGCGAGCGCCCGCAGGGTGAGCCGGCCGTCGGCCAGCCCGAGCCGCACCACGTCGTCGAACACCTGCTGCCGCGCGCCGGCCGAGCGCAGCACCCCATCCATGAGCGCCGGCCGGCGGCTGAGCCAGGACGCCGTCGTGGAGTGCCGCAGGTGCCGGCCCAGACGGCGCCCCAGCGCCTTCCGGTAGGCCGCGCCGGCCTCCGCGCCCGCACCGGCGGCCATGCCGGCCAGGGCCCCCGAGAGCACCGCGTAGAAGATGCCCTCGCCGGTGAGCGGGTTGATCAGCGCGGTCGCGTCGCCGGCGAGCAGCACCCGGCCGTCGGGTTGCCGCGGTCTCCCGGTGCTCAGCGGCAGGCGGTGGGCACGCAGCGCGTCGGGGGCGACGCCGGGCAGCAGGCGGCGCAGCCCGTCCTCCAGGCCGGCCCGGCTGGCACCCCCGGACACCAGCTCCCCGTAGCCCACGTTGGCCCGCCCGTCGCCGAGGGGAAAGGACCAGGCGTAGGCGGGCCAGCGCTGCTCGGTGGTGACGATGACCTGCACCCCGGCCTGCCCCGGGAGCTCGGGGGCGTACCCGCGCAGCGCCACGGCCAGCTCGGTGGGCGCGTTGCGCCGCACCCGCAGCGCGCGGCGGACCACGGACTCTGCGCCATCGGCCCCGATCAGCACCCCGGCGGTGACGGACCCGTCCACCTCGACGCGGTCGGGGCGCACGCGGACCTGCCGCACCTGCTGACGGCGGAGCACCGCCCCCGCGTCCTGGGCCGCCCCGATGAGACGCGCGTCGAGCACCGCGCGCGGGATGACGTGCGAGGGGCGCTCGGTGGCCCGCTCGACGGTGGTCCCGCGCGGCGAGGTCAGCCGCAGCCGCGGGACGGCGGGGAAACCGTCGGTGACGGTGGCCGGCTCCACCCCCAGGCCGGCCAGGACGTCGAACGCCTCGGCGGCGATGCCGTCACCGCAGACCTTGTCGCGGGGGAAGCCGGCCCGGTCCAGCACCAGGACGCGGGCGGCCGGATCGGCCCGCCGGGCGGCCAGGGCGGCAGCGGCGCCGGCCGGCCCCCCTCCGACGACGACGACGTCCCAGTGCTCCACCCGCCCGACGCTAGGTGAGGCTGCCGCGGTCAGGACGACGAGGGCGCCGTCCACTTGCGCGGCGGGTGCACGTAGCCCTCGACGAAGCGCAGCAGGCCGGCGGCGTCGTGCACCACCCCGAGCGCCTCCAGCCGCCGGGCGTCGAGGTACCCGTCGTCGACCATGCGGCGCAGCTGGGCCAGCAGCGGCTGCCAGAAGCCGCCGACGTCCAGCAGCGCCGCCGGCTTGGCGTGCAGCCCGAGCATGCCCCACGTCCAGGCCTCGAAGAGCTCCTCGAGGGTGCCCGCGGCGCCGGGGAGGGCGATGAAGGCGTCGGCGAGGTCGGCCATCAGCGCCTTGCGCTCGTGCATGGTCGCGACCACCTCGAGGCTCGGGAGCCCGGGGTGGGCCAGCTCGTCGTCGACGAGGTGCTGCGGGATGACGCCCACCACCTCACCGCCGGCGGCGAGCGCGGCGTCGGCGACGATCCCCATCAGCCCGACGCGGCCGCCGCCGTAGACGATGCCGACGCCGGCCCGCGCGAGCCCGGTGGCGAAGGCTGCGGCGGCGTCCGCGTGGGCCGGTGGGCCGGCGTGCGACCCGGTGAAGACGGCGATGCGCACCCGGCGTTCAGCCGCCGTAGTAGCGGAAGACCGGCTCGGCGATGCAGACCGGCTTCGCCCCGCCCTCGCGCTCGATCACGGCGCCCAGCGTCACCTGCAGGCCGCCGGTGACCTCCTCGACCGACGTGAGGGTGGCGGTCAGCCGGACCCGGGAGCCCACCGGCACGGGGGAGGGGAAGCGCACCTTGTTCAGGCCGTAGTTCACGCCCATCACGGTGTCGGTCACGGCGAGGACCTGCGACGAGAGCGAGGCCAGCAGCGACAGGGTGAGGTAGCCGTGCGCGATCGGCCCGCCGAAGGGGCTCTCCTTCTCCGCGCGCTCGACGTCGACGTGGATCCACTGGTGGTCGCCGGTCGCGTCGGCGAAGAGGTTCACGTGCTCCTGGGTGACCTCGTACCAGTCGCTCGTGCCCAGCTCGGTGCCGGTGAGCTTGTTCAGCTCGGCCATGGTCGTCGTGGTGCTCATGCGCTCGTCCTCCGGGGTTCCGATGTCGTCCTCAGGAAACTAGTGCCGCGTCACGCAACCTTCGACTGGTCCAAGCTGGGCCGGCTAGCGCTTCGCGTCAGGACAGTGTGCGCAGACGCGCCATTCCCGTGCCGAAAACTGACCATCTGCGCACTCGGTCGCCATCAGCGGCGGCCGGGCGGCCCGGTCCCGCACCCGGGCCGGGCGCGGCGGCGCGCGACCGGGTTGACTGGCCGACGTGCTCTCCTCGACCGACGGCTGGACCGCCTGCGACCAGGGGCACCGCCACTGGGGGCGCGCAGGCGCGGCCGGTCTGCTGATCCACCGCGACGGCCCGGACGGCGTCGAGCTGCTGCTGCAGCACCGCGCCTGGTGGTCCCACCACGGCGGCACGTGGGGCACGCCGGGGGGTGCCCTGCACGCGGGCGAGGCCCCGGCCGACGGCGCCCTGCGCGAGGTGCGGGAGGAGCTGGGGCTCACCGCGGCCGACGTCGTCCTGGGCGCGCAGTCGGTCGACGACCACGGCGGCTGGGCCTACACGACGGTGCTCGCCCGGCCGGTGCGCCGGTTCGAGGCCGTGGAGCTCCGGTTGGACGGCGAGAGCGACGGCGTGGCCTGGGTGCCGCTGGCGGGGCTGTCCGCGGTGGTGCTGCACCCGGGGCTGGCCGCCTCCCTGGACCGGCTGCGGCCCCTCCTCGGGGACGGCGCTGCTCCGCCCCCGACCGCGGGTTAGGTTCGGCGCATGAGCGCCCGCGACGACGTCTCCGAGATCTTCGACAGCTCCGCGTGGGCGCCGGTCGAGGGCTTCGGCTTCACCGACATCACCTACCACCGCGCCGTGGACGCCGGCGTCGTCCGCATCGCCTTCGACCGGCCCGAGGTGCGCAACGCCTTCCGGCCGCAGACCGTCGACGAGCTGATCACCGCGCTGGAGCACGCCCGGCTGTCCACCGACGTCGGGTGCGTTCTCCTCACCGGCAACGGGCCGAGCCCCAAGGACGGCGGCTGGGCCTTCTGCTCGGGCGGTGACCAGCGGGTGCGCGGCAGGTACGGCTACGAGCACAGCGAGGGGTCGAGCGGCCGGCTGCACATTCTCGAGGCGCAGCGGCTGATCCGGTTCATGCCCAAGGTGGTCATCTGCGTCGTCCCCGGCTGGGCGGCCGGCGGCGGGCACAGCCTGCACGTGGTCAGCGACCTCACCCTCGCCAGCGCCGAGCACGCCCGGTTCAAGCAGACCGACGCCGACGTCGGCAGCTTCGACGGCGGCTTCGGCTCGGCGTACCTCGCGCGGCAGGTCGGCCAGAAGTTCGCGCGAGAGATCTTCTTCCTCGGCGAGGAGTACACCGCGGCCGACGCCCACGCGATGGGCATGGTCAACCGCGTCGTCCCGCACGCGGAGCTGGAGGCGACCGCCCTGGACTGGGGCCGGAAGATCGTGGCCAAGTCGCCGACCGCCCAGCGGATGCTGAAGTACTCGTTCAACCTGATCGACGACGGCCTGGTCGGCCAGCAGCTGTTCGCCGGGGAGACCACCCGGCTGGCCTACATGGCCGAGGAGGCCGTCGAGGGCCGGGACGCCTTCCTGGAGAAGCGCGATCCCGACTTCACCCGTTTCCCCTGGCACGTCTGAACGAGGAGGACCGCATGATCGTCGAGATCGTCACGGGCGCCGACGAGCGCCCCGAGGCACGGGTGGTCGACGTCGACGACCTGGGCAGCCTGCACCTGGCCCTGGGCGTCGTCACCGACGAGGAGGCGGCCGAGGCGCTCGAGCGGTCCGGCCTGGGGCGGCTGCAGGACGCCGAGACGGCGTTCCTGGACGTGGCCGCGCTGCGGGCCGCCGCGGAGCCCCGGGCGACGGCCGGGAACTGGACCACGCGGTGGGACGAGATGATCGCCGGGGCCCGGGCGCAGGGCTGGCTGTCCGACGACGGCGCGAAACTCCAGGTGCACGTCGAGAGCGCCGCGGGGGCCTGAGCAGGGCGGTCGACCGGTCGTGATGGGACTGCGCGGCGACTCATCCGTCCTTTTCATGATCGAGATCGTTGTGGTGGCCCCGTCCGGGAGTCAGGATGTGCCGGTGCATATGAGAAGCCGTGACGGGATCGCGTCGTGAGCGGGACGCCGGGGCGCCCGCTGAGCGCCGAGCTGTCCGAGCAACTGCTCGCCGTGGCCGTCGACATCCTGGCCGACGAGGGCTGGGGGCGCCTGAACAGCGACCGCATCGCTGCCCGCGCCCGCGCGGGGAAGGCCGGCATCTACCGCCGGTGGCCGTCCATGTCGGCGATGGCCCGGGCCGCCGTGAGCCGGTTCGACCTCGTGGTGCTGCCCGAGGACGCCGGATCGCTGCGCGCCGACCTGCTGGGTCTGCTCACCGAGCGCTGGACGCGGCCGCTGGACCGCGAGGAGCGCGCGGTCGCCAGCCTGGTCGGCGCGGCCCGGCACGACGAGGAGCTGCGCGCGGGGCTCGACGAGGCGCTCGTCCGGCCGCTGGCCGCCGCCGTCCAGACCCTCGGCGAGCGCGCCCAGCAGCGCGGGGAGCCCGTGCGGCTCGAGCGGCTGCGGCTCCTCGCCTCGGTGCTCGAGGCCTTCTGGTGGCAGCGCTACCGCATGGCCGAGCCGCTGACGCCCGAGCAGGTCGAGTTCGTCGCCGACGAGGTGCTGCTGCCGCTGCTGCGGCCGGTCGGCGAGATCGTCGCCGCCTGAGCTGCTCCGCGGGGGCAGCCGGCTCAGCAGGCCTGGTGCGCGGGCTGCGGACCGGCCCCGGCAGCGCGCAGCCGCCGCAGGAAGTGGTCGGCGGTCTCCGCGAGCCCGGCGAGCACCTGGTCGGCGAGGCGCCCCAGCTCCTCGCCGACCTGTGCGGCGTCCGCACCGGAGGCGACCGCCGGCCGGTGCCGGAGCAGCAGCGCGCGGACCGCCGAGAGCCACGTGGCGGCCGTGAGCGCGGCGGTGGTGCCCGGGTCCTCCAGCACGAGGCCGTCGTGGGTGGGGCCGGGGTCGGTCCAGGCCTCGGCCAGGGCCTCGGCGAGCAGCCGTTCGCACTCGTTCACCAGGTGGCTCTCGTGCGCGCGCAACGCGGCCGACTCGGCGACGAGCCGCACGTGGCGCCGGTGCGCGGGGTCGTCCAGGGCCACGATCCGGTCGCGGACGAACGCGCTCAGGTACCCGGTCAGCGCCGCGAGCGGGCACTGGGCCGGAGCCCGGTGGCGCACCGCGTCGGCCGGGCCGGAGACCCACGGGGTGCGCCCGTCGAAGAAGAGCTCCTCCTTGGTGGAGAAGTGGTTGAACACCGTCTGGACGGCGACGTCGGCCCGGCGGGCGACGTCGGCGATGGTGACCGCGTCGAAGCCGCGCTCGGCGAACAGCTCGTGGGCCACCGCCCGCACGTGCGCCCGCGTCTGCGCCTTCTTGCGCGCCCGGCGGCCGGTCGGTTCACCCACGGTGCCAGCTTAGGTACTGGACGGTCTCTCTGCTCGGACGACCGACCGACCGGTATGTCCCGCGGTCGGTCCGTCGGGGGTGTGTGCGGCGCCCCCGGATCGACCAGGCACGATGGCCGCGGGCGAACCCGGCCGGAGGGCCCGGGCGCCCGGACGACGACTGCGAGGAGGAGCCGCCCGGTGCGGACGAGAGCTGCGGTGCTGCGCGAGGCCGGGACCGAGTACGAGGTCGTCGACCTGGAGGTGCTCGACCCCGGACCCGGTGAGGTGCTGGTCGAGATGGCCTATGCCGGCCTGTGCCACTCCGACGAGCACCTGCGGCACGCCAACCCCGGCGGGCGGTACCCGATCGTCGGCGGCCACGAGGGTTCGGGCGTCGTGCAGGCCGTGGGCGCCGGCGTCACCGGCGTGGCGCCGGGTGACCACGTCGTCACCAGCTTCCTGCCGGCCTGCGGGCACTGCCGCTCCTGCGCCTCGGGCCGCTCCAACCTGTGCGACAAGGGCGCGACCATCGCCACCGGTCAGCTGCCCACCGGCACCTTCCCGTACCGCCTGGACGGCGAGCCGCTGGGCGGGTTCTGCATGATCGGCGCCTTCGCTCGGCACACCCTGCTCAGCGAGTTCTCCTGCGTGAAGATCGACCCCTGGCTGCCGCTGGACACCGCAGCCCTGGTCGCCTGCAGCGTCCCCACCGGCTGGGGGTCGGCGGTCTACTCCGGCGGCGTCCGGCCCGGGGACACCGTGGTCGTCGTCGGCCTCGGCGGGGTGGGCGTGAACGCCGTGCAGGGCGCGGTGCACGCCGGCGCGATGCACGTCATCGGCGTCGACCCGGTGGCCATGAAGCGGGAGTTCGCCGAGTCGCTGGGCGCCACCCGCACGGTCGCCGACGCCGGGGAGGCGGTCCCGCTCGCCCGCGAGCTGTCCCGTGGCACCGGGGCCGACGTCGTCGTCGTCACGGTGGGGAAGATGACCGCGGAGGTCTTCAAGGCGGCGTCGGCCTGCCTCGGCAAGGGCGGCACCCTGGTGCTGACCGCGCTCGCCGACCGGCCCGACGAGGGGCGCGCGACGCTCAACGGGCAGATCACCACGGTGTTCGAGCACCGGGTGCAGGGCTCGATGTTCGGTTCGTGCAACCCGTTCACCGACATCCCGCGGCTGCTGCGGCTGCACGAGGAGGGCCGGCTGGAGCTCGACCGGCTGATCACCCGCCGCTACGCCCTCGACGAGGTGAACCAGGGGTACCGCGACCAGGGCGCCGGCGAGACCGTGCGGGGCCTGCTCGTCCACGCCGACTGAGAGAACACCCCGCCCCCAGCACTCGCTCCGTTTCGCGCCGGGGCACTGCGGCGGGGCGGCGTGCGGTTCGGGCGCGCTGCTGGTGGGCAGGCCCTCGGGCGTGAGTGACCTCCGCATCGCCGTCCTCGACGTCGACGGCACCCTCGTCGACACCAACTACCAGCACGCCCTCGCCTGGTACCGGGCCTTCCGGTCGCTGGATGAGACGTTCCCGATCTGGCGCATCCACCGGTTGATCGGCATGGGTGGCGACCGGTTGCCGGCCGCGCTCGGCGGGGACGGCCTCGAGGCGCGCATCGGTGAGCAGGCGCGCGACCGCTGGACCGAGGAGTTCGACCGGCTCATCGACGAGGTGGCGCCCCTGCCGGGGGCACGCGACCTGCTCACCGCGCTGGGGGACCGCGGGCACCGCGTCGTGCTGGCCAGCTCGGGCAAGGTCCAGCACGTCGACCACTTCCTGGACCTGCTGGACGCCCGGGACCTCGCCGAGGCGTGGACCACCAACGACGACGTGGAGTCGAGCAAACCGGCACCCGATCTGCTGCAGGTGGCGCTGCAGAAGCTCGGCGAACCGGTGGACGCACCCAGCGTCGTCGTGGGGGATTCCGTGTTCGACGTGGAGGCGGCGAAGAACGCCGGGATGCCCGCGTTCGTGGTGCGCTCCGGTGGGTTCGGCGACGACGAGCTGCGCGGAGCGGGGGCGGTCGACGTCTTCGACACTCCCGGCGACCTCGCTGCGGCGCTGGACCGGCTGGACCTCTCCGCCGCCCGCTCCTGACCCGGCCGGCCCGCTCGACCGGGCCGACCGGTCCACCCGCCCGACCGGCTCACCGGCCCACCAGCCCCGGCGGCTGCGGTACGACACGATGTGCGCTGGCGTTCACTTCGGAGGGCCAGAAGTGGGCGGCAGCGCACTCCGTTGGCCGGTGAGGGTTCGCGCCGACGGATCCTCCGGCGCCGGGTAGCGCCGGCCGCGGCGGGGAGCGGCCCGCGCGTGCTACGCCGCAGGTGTCGTCCCGCGGCCCAGCCGGCGGAGCGCCTCGTCCGGCCGGTCGGTGATGAGGGCGTCGACGCCGAGCCCGATCAGGAAATCGATGTCGGCGGGCGTGTTCGCCGTCCACACGTGGACTTCCTTGCCCGCTGCCTGCGCCTGCGCCACGAACCCCGGATCGGCCCGCACGAGCGCCACCCCCGGCCCGACCGCGCTCATCGACCCCGCCAGCAGCTCGGTGCGCACCGCGCGCAGCCGCTTGCCGACGAGCTGCACGGTGGGAACGCCCGGGGCCAGCGCCTGGACGCGGCGCACCGCGAGCTGGGAGAAGCTCATCACCCGGAACGCCGGCTTCCCGCCCCACTGCGCCGGCCGGTCGGCCTGCAGCAGCCCGTAGCGGCGCAGCGACCGCACCAGCTCCTGCTCCACCCGCTTCGCGTGCCGGGTCGGGTGCTTGGTCTCGATGGCCAGCCGGACGCTCCCGGGCGTCGCCGTCACGTACTCGAGCAGCCGGTCGAGGGTCAGTACCCGGCCGTCCTCGACGTCGGGCTCGTCCGAGACGGCGGTGATCGTGTCGTCCGCCCACCGGTCCCGCCGGCCGCGGCGGGCGCCGAACCGGAACTGCTCCAGCTCGGCCAGGTGCAGCGCGGAGACGACGCCGCGACCGTTCGAGGTGGTCCTGATCCGGCGGTCGTGGACGCAGACGAGCACGCCGTCGCGGGTCATCCGGACGTCGCACTCCACCGCGTCGGCGCCCACGACGGTCGCGTCCCGGTACGCGGCCAGCGTGTGCTCGGGCGCCTCCGCGGTCGCACCGCGGTGCGCGACGACCTCGGGGCCGGTCACCGGCGCGGACGGGCGGAGCGGTCGTGCGGCACGCGGAGATCCTCCTCGCTCTGGGCGAGGCATGCGACCGAGGGCGCTGCGGCTCCGCCGCGCCGTGCGGCTGCCGACGTCGCCGTGCGCCGCGAGGTCGGCAGCCGTATCGCGAGGTCGAGGGCTCCGGGCGGGAGCAGGAGGACGGGGACGGCGAGATCAGACGGCGAGGCGGGCGCGGTACTCGGCGACGGTGATCATCGGCGGGCGCTCGTCCACGGCGACGACGCTGCTGCGCGGCACGAAGCCCCGTCCGTCGTGCCGGAACTGGGTGAGCAGCCCGCTCGCCCCGCCCGCACCCGCGGCCCGGGACAGCGCCGTGGCGACGACCTGGCCGGCCATCTCACCCAGCGCCTCGACGTCCTGCGAGGTGTGCCGGCGCACGCCGAGATCGGCCTGGGCCAGCGAGGAGAGCCCGCCCAGCCGCAGCAGGTCGACGAGCAGCCCCACCTCCACGCCGTAGGCCGAGACGAACGGCACCTGCTCGAGCACGGAGCGGCGGCCGGCGTACTCGCCGCCGAGGGGCTGCACGACCCCGGCGAGCTCGGGCCACAGCGCGTTGAGCAGCGGCCGCGCGGTGAGCTCGGTGACCCGGCCGCCGCCCGCGGGCACCACGGTGCCCTCGACCTCCAGCGGCCGGGTGTAGCAGCCCTTGACGTAGGCGATCTGCGGATCGGCCAGCAGCGGTGCGAGCAGGCCCGGCACGTAGTGGGCGACGTCGCCGAGCAGGTCGGCGTCGAGGAAGACGACCAGGTCGCCGGTGGTGGCGGCCAGCGACTTCCACAGGGCCTCGCCCTTGCCGCGGCGGGTGCCCGCGGCGGGCAGCACCTCGGTGGTGGCCACGACCTCGGCCCCGGCGGCCCGCGCGACGGCGGCGGTGGCGTCGGTGCTGTCGGAGTCGACGACGACGAGCTCGTCGATCAGCGGCACGCCGCGCACCCAGTGCGCGTGCAGGTCGGCGACCAGCCGGCCCACGGTCGCCTCCTCGTTGCGGGCGGGGAGGACGACGCTGACCCGGTGGCCGCCCCGGCGCTTGGCGTGCAGCAGCGCCGCCACGTCGATCTCGTCGAGGGATCGCGCGCTCGACGTGCGGTCGGCGAACCAGGCGCGGGCGTCGGGTCTCACGCGACCACTGTCGGGCAGGTCGTGAGCCGGCACCAGGCGGGGGTGGTGGTGTTCACCGGCCCGTCACGGGAACGTTCCCCGCGGTCCGGCCGGGATGCCGGAGCGGTCGGGCCCGGGGCGCCGGAGCGTTCAGGCGCTGGGGACGACGGCGACCCGGCGGGCGAGGTCGTCGGGCGACAGGTCGTGGGGCAGCGCGCGGCCGTGCACCAGGTGGACGCCGACGGCGAACGCGGCGTCGCACAGCTCGGGGGTGCTGATGCCGCCGGCGATCGAGGTGAGGCCGAAACCGCCGCTCGTGCGGGCGATGGCGGCGAGCACCTGGAGCGCGCGGGTCGTGTCGTCGCGGGCGGCGAGCGCGGTGAGGTCGACCCGGACGAGGTCCAGGGCGACGCGGGCGAGCAGGGCGAAGATGCTGTGCCCCATGCCGTAGTTGTCGAGGCAGAGCCGGACGCCGGTGCGGCGCACCGCCTCCAGCTCGGGCACCAGGCCGGCCGACGAGATGAGCAGGGTCTCCTCGGTGAAGGAGAGGACCAGCCGCGTGGCCGGCAGCCCCGAGGCCGCCAGCGCCCCCGCGACCGTCGTCGCCAGCCCGTCGACGGTCACCAGGCCCGCGGGCAGGCTGACCGCGACCGCGACCTCCTCGTCGGGCAGCCCGGCGGCGACGTGGCAGGCCTCGTGCAGCAGCCAGGTCTGCAGCTCGCCGGCGCGGCCCTGGCGGTCGGCGAAGCCCCACAGCTCCAGCCCGCGGACGTCCTCGTGCTCCGGGTGGGACCAGGTCGGGACGGCGTGCACCATCTCGATGCGCCGCCCGGGCCCGCACGCGGCGTCCAGGCGCACGGTGAACACACCCTCGGCGACCACGTCGTCGAAGTCGGGCCCCTGCTCCACGCCCTCCCGCAGGTCCTCACCGGCGAGCCGCACGCAACCCTTGCCGGCCCGCTTCGCCGACCGCAGCGCGGCGTCGGCCTCGCGGAAGGCGCTCTGCCCGCCCGCCGCGGTGAGCGGCGCGACGCCGACGCTGGCCCCGGTGGCGAAGGTGTGCCCGCCCGAGCGGAACGGCATGGCCATGACGTCGACGACCCGCTGGGCGACGTCCTCGCCGTCGGGGAGCGTGCCGCTGACCAGCACGGCGAACTCGTCGCCGCCGAGCCGGGCGACGAGGTCGTCCTCGCGCACGACGGTGTGCAGCCGACGCGCGACGTCGACCAGGAGCTGGTCGCCGGCCTCGTGGCCCGCGACGTCGTTGACCGCCTTGAACCCGTCCAGGTCGACGATCAGCAGGCAGCGCTCCTCGGGAGCCGGCGCGGCGAGCTCCTGGAAGAGCATCGCGCGGTTGGCCAGCCCGGTGAGGTGGTCGGTGTAGGCCATGCGCTCGAGCTCGCGCTCGCGGCGGCGGCGGGTGGTGACGTCGCGCAGGTAGAGCACCCGCCGGCTGCCCCCCGGCCGCTCGGAGGAGGTGACCTCCAGCTCGCGGCGGAGCCCGCCGTCGAGGGGCACGCGGAACTGCAGCGGCGGGCCCTCGCCCGCGGGGTGGTCCAGGGTCGCCAGGCGCAGCAGCTCGCGGTCCTCGGGCGCGACGAGCTCCAGCAGCGACACCTCGGCGTCGTCGGCGCGGACCCCCAGCAGGCTGCGGGCCGCCGGGGAGGTGAACAGCAGCCGGAACCCGGCGTCCATGATCGCGATGCCGTCGGAGCTTGCCTCGATGAGCTCGCGGAAGTCCTCCTCGTTGCGCACCAGGTCCTCGGTCATGCGGCCGTCCTCGCGGATGCGCAGCACCACGCGGCCGGCCATCAGGACGAAGACGACGGCCATGCCGAGGTCCGCGAGCACGGAGTGCCCCTCGCCCCGCAGGTCCATGTACAGGGTCGAGGCGGGCAGGGCGAGCAGCGCGGCCACGACCAGCAGCAGGCCCACCGGGCTGACGACCGGTGCGGCCGCGCGGGCGCTGCGCTCGGTGAAGGCCGCGGGAGCGAGGACGACGGCGAGGGCGGTGGCGAGCAGGGAGATGGCGACGCTGAGGTCGGAGACCGCCGTCCAGAACGTGCCGGGGGAGACGATCGACATGGCCTCGGCGCCCGCGCCCACCGACTGGGCGGCGATGGCGGCCATGAGCGTGGTCACCGAGCGGCGGAGACCGGCGGTGGAGACGGTGCACACGGCCCCGCCGGCGCCCAGCATGAGCGCGGCGTGGCAGCCGTAGAGCAGGACGAGGGTGCGCAGGTCCTCGGGGGCGCCCGCCGGGTTGACCAGCGGTGCGCGCAGCACCTCGGTGACGACGAGCACGGCGGTGGCCACGACGGTGCCGTCGACGACCAGGGCGCTCCAGCGGGTGCGGATGACCCGCCGGGCCAGCAGGCCGGCGGTGACCAGCGGGGTGGCCGCGCCGACCACGAGCAGCACCTCGTCGAGGCCGAACCCGTCGAAGGCCGGGCCGGGGAAGGCGCCGGCCAGGAACTGGGCGACGGCGAAGCAGCCGGCGCCGACGGCCACCGGCCACCAGGGGCGGGCCGCGGCCGGCTCCAGAGTGCGCAGCCGGCGCACCACGACGACCGCGCAGCTGGTGGCGACCGAGCCGAGCACGAGCTCGTCCCACTGCATGCCGGTGCCGCCGGGCGCGCTGAAGGGCACGGCGAGCACCAGACCGAGCAGGCCGAGCAGCGCCGTCCACCGGAGCCGGCCCGGGAGGTCCCGCGGCCCGATCACGACGGCACCGCCGGCCCGGCCGGGGCGTCGAGCCCGACGGCGACGGCGGTGCGCCAGCCGCCGTCGGCGAGCTGCTCGGCCTCCAGCGGCCGGGCGAAGGCGTAACCCTGCAGGTACCGGTGCCCCATGTCCCGCAGCAGCGCGAGCTGATCGGTGGTGGTCACGCCCTCCACGACCACGGGCAGCCCGAGGCTGGTGCCCAGCTGGAGCACCCCCCGGCACAGCGCCCGGCGCTGCGGGTCGTGCTCGACGTCGGCCAGGAAGTGCTGGTCCATCTTGAGCAGGTCGACCGGCATGCCGGCGAGGTAGGCCAGGGAGGACCAGCCGGTGCCGAAGTCGTCCACGGCGATGCGGACGCCGAGCCCGCGCAGGGTCTGCAGCTCGTCGGCCACGTGGCTGTCGAGCAGCATCGACTCGGTGAGCTCGACGACGAGCCGGGAGGCGGGCAGGCCGCTGGTCCCGAGCGCGGCGACGACGTCGGCCACCAGCTCGCCGCTGTGCACGTGGCGCGCCGAGACGTTGACGGCGACGGCGAGCTCCTCACCGGGCAGCCCGGCGACGGTGGCGCACGCCTCGCGCAGCACCCAGCGGCTCAGCTCGGTGATCAGCGGCGACTCCTCGGCGAGCGGCACGAACTCCTGCGGGGAGACGTCGCCGAGCTCGGAGTGGCGCCAGCGCAGCAGCGCCTCGACGGAGACGGTGCGCTGCAGGACGACGTCGACGACCGGCTGGAACACCAGCCGCAGCTCGCCGCGGGCCAGGGCGCCGGCGAGGTCGGTGCTCAGCGCGCTGCGCCGGTCCTCGGCGGAGCGCAGCGCGTCGTCGAAGCGGTGCACCGAGCCGGCGCCGGCGGTGCGGGCGCTGTGCAGGGCGAGGTCGGCGCGGCGCAGCGCCTCGCCGGGGTCGACGTCGGCGGCCAGGCCGGTGACGCCGGCGGTGGCGGTGAGGCGGCCGGCCGGGGTGGCCAGCCAGCCGAGGGTGGCGATCAGCCGGGCCGCGACGACCTCCGCGTCGGCGACGCCGCCGTCGACGAGGACGACGAAGTCGCCGTCCTTGCCGCGGGCGAGCCAGTCCTCCCCGCGCAGCTCGCGCGCCAGCCGGGAGGTGAGCGCGCGCAGCACGGCGGTCTCGGCGCCGGGCCCGGCGGAGGCCGCGCCGTCGACCGAGAGCAGCACGAGCGACGCGCGGTGCGCCGGCCCCTGCCGCTGGACGGCGGCCAGCCGGCGGACGAGCGCGCTGCGGTTGGGCAGCCCGGTGACCGGGTCGGTGAGGGCCAGCTCGAGCAGCTCGGGGTCGGGGCCTTCGCGGCGGGTGGTGACGTCGGAGCAGAACAGCACGAGCGCACCGACCTCGGGGTCGGCGCGCAGGTCGCGGACGGTGGCCTGGACCAGCCGCCACCCGCCGTCGCCGGTGCGGATGCGGGCGGTGCGGACGGCGAGCTCGCCGTGCTCGTCGGCCCGGGTGCGCAGGGTGGCGAAGAGCGTGCGGCGGTCGTCCGGGTGCACGGCGTGGGCCAGTGGCAGGCCGGGGAGCTCGGCGGGATCGCGGCCGAGGAGGGCGGCGATCGCGGGGGAGGCGAAGGTGACGCGCAGGGAGTCGTCGAGGAGCACCACGGGGTCGGCGCTGCTGCGCACGAGGGCGGTGAACTGGGCGCGGCTGGTGCGCAGCGCGCCCGTGAGCCGGGCCTGGCGGCGCCACAGCACGAACAGGGCACGCGCGAGGACGGCCGCGCCGCCCAGGCAGAGCAGCCGGGCGGGGGCGGGGGCGGACCAGCCGCCGAGCACGACCGCGACCAGCGCGAGGAGGCACGCCGGCGCAGCCGCGCGCCCGGACGGGGACGCGGCCAGGGGCGGCCCCGGGGCGGCGGCGGTGGTCACGTCGTGGTCATCGGGAGCGCGCACCGCGTGCTCCAGCCGGGATGCCCGCGTGGTCACCCGATCGGGGGGACCGGCGCCGGGTCGCGGGCCGGGCGGGCCTCCCGCACGATGCGGGCATGACCACAGGTCACCTGCCCGTGCCGCAGGCGGGAGGTGCGGACCGGCGGCGGATCGCGCTGCTGCTCGAGACCGCCGACGTCCTCGCCGAGCGGGCCGCCCGCACCGCCGATGCGGCCCAGGCCCAGGTGCTGCTGCGCCGGTCGGCCCAGCGCCGCGCGCAGGCCGCGCGCCTGGCGTCCGCCGGCCCGCTCCCGCCGGGCGGGCGCCCGGGGGCGGGTGCGCCGCCGGTCGCGGGGAGCAGCGCGTCGGGCTGACCTCCCCGGCGGGGCCCGGCGGCGTACCGTTCGCGCCGTGGTGGGCGGACTCCCCCCGGCGCCGCGCTGGGCGTGGGCGGTCATGGTGCTCGGCGTGCTCGCGGTCGCCGCCCTGGCGTTCCTCCTGGTGAACCGGCCGCCGCCGCCGGGGTTCACCGCCCCCGCTGCGGCCGGGCTCGGCACGGCGGAGACCGCCGCCGCTGCCGCCCCGGTGCGCATGCTCGTCGTCGGCGACGGCACCACGGTCGCGCCCGAGGGGGTTCCCGCGTGGCCGCAGCTGGTCGCCGAGGAGATCTCCGGCGAAGGAGGCCGCCCCGTGGAGCTGACCGTCGCCGCGGCCGACGGCAGCGGCTACCTCGTGGCCCCGCCCGACGGCCAGACCTTCGCCCAGCTCGCCGAGGGTGCCGGCGGCGACTGGGACGTCGTCGTCCTCTCCGGCTCCCGCGACGACAACGCCGCCTTCCCCGACGTGCAGGCGGCCGCGCAGCAGACGATCGAGGCGGTCCGGGCGGCGTCGCCGGACGCCGCGCTGCTGGCCGTCGGACCGGCGTGGCCGGAGATCCCTGCGCCGGGCTACGTGCAGACCGACCGGGACGCCGTCGCCGCGGCCGCGGAGGCGACCGGGACCACCTTCGCCGACCCGCTGGCGCAGACCTGGCTGACCGGGCCCGGACCGGTCGGGGACGACGGCGAGACCCCCACCGAGGAGGGGCACCGCTTCCTGGCCGACCAGATCCGGCCGCTGGTCGAGCCGCTGGTGCCGGCGGGTGGCTGAGCCGCGCGGGGCCGCCGTCCGCGCGACGGACCGCGCGGTGCCCGCGCGCGCCTACCGTGGGCGGATGCTCCGCTGGTCCTGCGCCCTCGCCGCCGGGGCGGTCGTCTCCGGGTTCGCCGCCCTCCTGATCACCGGTGAGTACCGCAACGAGGGGCCGGTGCTGCTCACGCTGGTCGGCAACCACGGGGTGCACGCCGGCGATCTGTTCGTCCTCGCGGGGTGGGCGGTCGCCGTGCTCGCGCTGGTCCTCCTCGCGGCGGCCCCCGGCCGGCTCGCGGGCGCGGAGGCCCGGTCCCGCGGCTGACGCCGTCGTCGTCACCCTTCCGGACGGCACCGGGCCGGTGCGCGGGCCTGTCATCGCGCCGCGCCCGGCAGCGGGTGGCAGAGTGACGCCCGTGAAGACCTGGCTCGACAGCTGGCCGCTGTACCGCCAGCTCACCGGCTCCGACCCGCTGGGCCGCGGCAAGGCCGCGCGCAGCAAGGCCACCGAGGCCACGGTGTCGCGCACCGCCACCGCCGACCGGGTCGTGAAGAGCGTCTGCCCGTTCTGCGCCGTCGGCTGCGCGCAGAACGTCTACGTGAAGGACGACGCGGTCGTCCAGATCGAGGGCGACCCGGACTCGCCGATCAACCGCGGCCGGCTGTGCCCCAAGGGTGCGGCGAGCAAGCAGCTGGTCACCAGCCCGTCGCGGGTCACCACGGTGAAGTACCGCCGTCCGTTCGGGACGGAGTGGGAGGACCTCGAGCTCGGCACGGCGATGGAGATGATCGCCGACCGCGTCCTGGAGGCCCGGCGCAAGGGCTGGCAGGACGAGAACGAGGGCAAGCGCGTCAACCGCACCATGGGAGTAGCGAGCCTCGGAGGGGCGACCCTCGACAACGAGGAGAACTACCTCATGAAGAAGCTCTACAGCGCCCTGGGCGCGATCCAGATCGAGAACCAGGCCCGCATATAGCACTCCGCGACGGTGCCCGGTCTGGGTGCCTCGTTCGGTCGTGGCGGCGCCACGAACTTCCTGGAAGACCTCGCGAACTCCGACTGCATCGTCATCGAGGGTTCGAACATGGCCGAGTGCCACCCGGTGGGCTTCCAGTGGGTGGGTGAGGCCAAGGCCCGCGGCGCGAAGATCGTGCACATCGACCCGCGGTTCACCCGCACCAGCGCGATCGCCGACCTGCACGTGCCGCTGCGCATCGGCACCGACATCGCGTTCCTCGGCGGCCTGATCAACCACGTCCTGACCAACGAGCTGTACTTCGAGGAGTACGTCGTCGCCTACACCAACGCCGCGGCGCTGGTGGGCGAGGAGTACGTCGACTCCGAGGACCTCGACGGCCTGTTCTCCGGCTTCGACGCCGAGAACCGCGTGTACGACGTGGACAGCTGGCAGTACGAGTTCGAGGAGCCGCCGCACGCGGGCGCCGACGACCCGGGCCGGGCCGCCGAGCAGGACCGGCTCGAGGACGACCCCGACGTCACGCACTCCGACCGCGCACAGGCGTCGGGCAGCGGCGGCCCGCCGATCCCGGCGAAGCCCAAGCGCGACGAGACGCTGCAGCACCCGCGCACGGTGTTCCAGGTGCTCAAGCGGCACTTCGCCCGCTACACCCCCGAGATGGTGTCGGAGGTCTGCGGCATCGAGCCGGCGGTGTTCGAGCAGGTCGCCGAGTGGGTGACCAGCAACAGCAAGCGCGACCGCACGACGGCGTGGGTGTACTCGGTGGGCTGGACGCAGCACAGCGTCGGCGCGCAGTACATCCGCACCTGCTCGATCCTGCAGACGCTGCTGGGCAACATCGGCCGCCCCGGCGGCGGGATCATGGCGCTGCGCGGGCACGCCAGCATCCAGGGCTCCACCGACGTCCCGACGCTGTTCAACCTGCTGCCGGGCTACCTGCCGATGCCGCACGCCCACCAGCACCACTCGCTGGAGGACTACGTCGCCGACGCCGCCGGCAAGGGCGGCTTCTGGGGCAACAAGCCCGCCTACATGACCAGCCTGCTCAAGGCCTGGTGGGGCGACGCCGCGACGCCGGAGAACGACTTCGCGTTCGACTACCTGCCGAAGATCGACGGCGACCACAGCTCCTACCGGACGATCGCCGACATGATCAAGGGGAAGGTGTCGGGCTACTTCCTCGTCGGCGAGAACCCCGGCGTCGGGCACCCGAACAGCCGGATGAACCGGTTCGGCCTGGCCAACCTGGACTGGCTGGTCGTCCGCGACCTGCAGATGATCGAGTCGGCGACCTTCTGGAAGGAGGGCCCGGAGCACGAGACCGGCGAGCTGGCGCCGGACACGATCGGCACCGAGGTCTTCTTCATGCCGGCCGCCACGCACGTGGAGAAGGAAGGCACCTTCACCCAGACGCAGCGGCTGCTGCAGTGGCGGCACAAGGCGGTCGAGCCGCCGAACGACGCCCGCAGCGACCTGTGGTTCTACTTCCACCTCGGCCGGATCCTGCGCGAGCGGCTGAAGAACTCCACCGACCCGCGGGACCGCCCGCTGCTCGACCTCACCTGGGACTACCCGACCCACGGGCCCGACGCCGAGCCCAGCGCCGACGCGGTGCTGCGCGAGATCAACGGCTACGGCCCCGACGGGCGGCTCCTGAACTCCTACCTGGAGATGAAGGACGACGGCTCGACGAGCGGTGGCTGCTGGATCTACAGCGGCGTCTACGCCGACGGGGTGAACCAGGCCGCGCGGCGCAAGCCCGCGAAGGAGCAGGGCGTCGTCGCCTCGGAGTGGGGCTGGGCGTGGCCGCTCAACCGGCGGATGCTCTACAACCGCGCGTCGGCCGACCCGGACGGCAGGCCGTGGAGCGAGCGCAAGAAGTACGTGTGGTGGGACGAGGGTGCCGGGGAGTGGACCGGCGTCGACGTGCCCGACTTCGAGAAGAAGAAGCGCCCGGACTACGTGCCCCCGCACGGCGCCAAGGCGCAGGACGCGCTGGCCGGTACCGACCCGTTCGTCATGCAGGGCGACGGCAAGGCGTGGCTGTTCGCGCCCGCCGGCGTGGTCGACGGCCCGCTGCCGTCGCACTACGAGCCGGCCGAGTCGGTGGTCGAGAACGCGTTCTACAAGCAGCAGGCCAACCCGACGCTCGAGATGATCGAGGGCCCGTGGAACCGGGCCAACCCCACGCGCAGCGACGTCTACCCGTTCGCCGTCACCACCTACCGGCTGACCGAGCACCACACCGCCGGTGGGATGAGCCGGACGCTGCCCTACCTGTCGGAGCTCCAGCCGGAGTTCTTCGTCGAGGTGAGCCCCGAGCTCGCGCGGCTGCGGGGGCTGACCAACGGCGAGTTCGCGACGCTGGTGAGCGCGCGCACGGCGGTGGAGGCGAAGGTGCTGGTCACCGAGCGGGTGCGGCCGATCAAGCTGCGCGACGGCACGGTGGTGCACCAGATCGGCATGCCGTACCACTGGTCCTACGCCGGCATCTCCACCGGTGACGCGGCCAACGACCTGCTGGGCATCGTCATGGACGCGAACACCCACATCCAGGAGTCCAAGGTCAGCACCTGCGACATCGTCGCCGGGCGTCGGCCGCGGGGGCCGGAGCTGCTGGAGTTCGTCGAGTCCTACCGCCGCCGGGCCGGGGTGCCGTCGGGGCAGGTCGGCGTGAACGGCCGCGACCCGGTGGCGGCCCAGGCCGGCGAGGGGTCCTCCCCGTGAGCGGCGGCGTCCCCCTGATGATCAGGTCAGCTGATCGTTCCGGTTCCTGGCTCAGCACCGGTCGTGGGCCAGGACCCCCCACGGTGAGCCAGGACGCGGTCAGCCGCATCGACGACGAGAGGCCGGCATGACCATCAGCTCGGCGAGCCCGGCCTTCACCGGCCGCGGGGGTGGGCGGGAGAAGTTCCAGAACCGGCTGTTCGGCCCGCTGCCCGACGTCACGGCCGAGGCCGGCTACGAGGAGCAGCACCCCAAGCGGGTCGGCTTCTTCACCGACACCTCGGTCTGCATCGGCTGCAAGGCCTGCGAGGTGGCGTGCAAGGAGTGGAACACGCTGCCCATGGACGACTCGCACGGCGTGCGGGACGCCCTCGGGGATCTGTCCGGGATGTCGTATGACAACACCGGCCAGCTGGGCGCGAACTCCTGGCGGCACGTGGCCTTCATCGAGCAGAGCCGCGCCGTCGACCTGCCGATGCCCACGTTCGGGCGGCCCGGCGACGACCGCGCCGGCAGCGGCGCGTCACCGGCGGTCGCCGGGGACGACGTCAGCCTGGCCAACGCGCAGCAGAGCGTGCTCAACGCCGAGGCGCTCAGCGAGTTCGACCCGCAGACCGGCCAGACCGGTGCGGACAAGCAGATCCGCTGGCTGATGAGCTCCGACGTCTGCAAGCACTGCACGCACGCCGGCTGCCTGGACGTCTGCCCCACCGGCGCGCTGTTCCGCACCGAGTACGGCACCGTGGTCGTCCAGGGCGACATCTGCAACGGCTGCGGCTACTGCGTGGCGGCCTGCCCCTACGGCGTCATCGACCAGCGCAAGGACGACGGCCGGGTCTTCAAGTGCACGATGTGCTACGACCGGCTCACCGACGGACTGCAGCCGGCGTGCGCGACCGCGTGCCCGACGCAGTCGATCCAGTTCGGCGACCTCGACGAGCTGCAGGAGCGCGCCGACGCCCGGCTGGCGACGCTCAAGGCGCAGGGCGTGGAGACGGCGCGGCTGTACGGGCGGGACGAGAACGACGGCGTCGGTGGCGACGGCGCGTTCTTCCTGCTGCTCGACGAGCCGGAGGTCTACGGCCTGCCGCCGGACCCGATCGTCACCACGCGGGACCTGCCGGCGATGTGGAAGGCGGCCGGCAAGGCCGCGGCGATGATGATCGGGGTCGCGGTCACCGCCGTCCTCGGTTCCCGGAGGCGCTGACATGACCGGCGGTATCACCAGCCCCGGCGCCGGGTGGCGCCAGGCCGACCGGGGTCCGGCGACGCAGCGCAGCACCGGCCGGAAGCGCCGCCGCGGCCGTGGGCGCCACCGCGGCGAGGTCGCGATGGTCGACGACGTCGAGTTCACCTCGTACTACGGCCGGCAGATCGTGAAGACGCCGGTGTGGAAGTCACCGGACGTGCCGCTGTACCTGTTCCTGGGCGGGGCGGCCGGCTCCTCGGCGATCCTCGGCGCACTCGCCGACCTCACCGACCGGCCGACGCTGACGAGGGTGTCGCGGCTGACCGCGGGCGGCGGGTCGATCCTGTCGGTGGCCTACCTGATCCACGACCTGGGCCGGCCGGAGCGGTTCCTGCACATGCTGCGGGTGCTCAAGCCGACCTCGCCGCTGTCGGTGGGCACGTACATCCTGGCGCCGTTCAGCGCGGCGGCCGGGGCGACGGCGGCGGTGGAGCTGCTGGGCTGGTTCCCGCGGCTCAAGCGCTTCGGCGGCGTGGTGGGCGCGGTCTTCGGCGGCCCGCTGGCCACCTACACCGGGGTGCTGCTGGCCAACACCGCGGTGCCGTCGTGGCACATGGCGCACACCCAGCTGCCCTACGTCTTCGGCGGCTCGGCGATGGCCGCGGGCGGCGGCATCACGATGGCGTTCACGCCGGTGGAGGAGGCCGGGCCGGCGCGGAAGATGGCGATCGCCGGGGCCGCGATCGAACTGGCCGCGATGCACAAGGTCGAGACCGACCACGGGCTCCTCAGCGAGCCCTTCCACGAGGGCCGGCCGGGCGCGCTGATGCGCGCGGCGCAGGTGTGCACCGCGGCGGGCGCCACGCTGACCGTGGTGGCCGGACGACGGCGGTGGGGCGCGGTCGCCTCGGGCACGCTGCTGGCGGCCGGTTCGCTGCTCACCCGCTTCGGCGTCTTCGAGGCCGGCATCGCCAGCACCAAGGACCCGAAGTACGTGGTGATCCCGCAGAAGGAGCGGCTGGCCGCACGGCAGCAGGAGCACGCCGACACCACCACCCGCTGACCCGTCGCGCCTCAGCTCGGCTCGATCAGCTCGACGTCCACCCCGAGGGCTGCGTACGTGCCGAGTGCGCGTGCATCGCGGGTGACGAGCGGGACGCCGGCTGCTCGGGCAGCGAGGCCGACCAGCGCGTCGTAGACGGCTCCACCGGCGATGCCGAGGGGGGCGAGGGCCCTGGGCAGAGCGGCGAGCTCGGCGCGGGGAACGGGAAGCGGGTCGCCGAAGTTCGCCTCGAGAAGTCGAACGGCGTCGGACGCGGTGACCCGCGCGTCACCGGGCAGGCGGGTCAGGACGGAGTACGTCTCCGCCAGGGAGTGCGTGGTGAGGAGTGCCGCGCGGCCGGCCGAGTGCCGACGTACCGAGGCGTGCGCGCCGTGGGACCGCATCAGCAGGGGGACGGCGGCGCTCGTGTCGAACGCCAGACGGGTCACCTGCGTGCGGAGTCCAGCAGACCGAACACGTCCTCGTCGGTCACCTGCGTCGTGGAGTCGGCGACCAGCGCGCCATCGACCTCGGTCAACCGGGCCGTCCGGCCGGCGGGGACGAGTTGCAGGCCGACGCCGTAACGGCTGAGGTCCACGGTGCTCCCCGCGGTCAGCCCCAGTGCGTCACGGAGTGCCTTGGGGACGACGATCCGTCCCAGGCTGTCCATCGTCGTCTCCACTGGGAGAACGCTACCAGCGCTCTGCCACTACGGCGAGGAGATGCGAAGGAGAGGCCGACGGACCGTGCCGGGCTGCACGGCCCGGCACCCGCGACGGCCCTCACCCGGAGCAGCCGGGGGTGGGGCCGCACGGTCGGTGCACGGGTGGGCACCTGCCCAGCCCGGGAGCCCCGTCCGGCTCCGTGCCCCGAGGACCCACCCGCGCCAAGTACGTTCGTGCCCATGTCCGCGATGGATCAGGCGACGACCCGGACGACGCCCCGGCCCCCCGGCGGTCCGCTGGGCTTCCGCGCCGACATCCAGGGGCTGCGCGCCGTGGCGGTGGCGCTGGTCGTCGCCGACCACGTCCTCGGCTGGCCCCACGGCGGGTTCGTGGGTGTCGACGTCTTCTTCGTCATCTCCGGGTACCTGATCACTTCGCTGCTGCTCCGCGAGCTCTCCTCGACCGGCGCCGTCTCCTTCCGCGACTTCTACCTCCGGCGCGCCAAGCGGATCCTGCCCGCGGCCATGGTGGTGCTGGCGGTGACCGTGGCCGTCGGGTACGCCCTCTTCTTCCTGCCGCGGGCGAACGAGACCGCGCTCGACGCGCTGGCCGCGGCGCTGTTCGTCGAGAACTGGCACCTGGTGGCCGTCGAGGCCGACTACCTGCAGGCGCAGGGGCCGGTGTCCCCGGTGCAGCACTACTGGTCGCTCTCGATCGAGGAGCAGTTCTACGCGCTCTGGCCGCTGCTCCTCTTCGCCGGCTTCCGGCTGCTCGACCTCCGCCACCGGCCGCAGCGGCTGGTCTGGTTCATCGGCGTGGGGATCGCCGTCTCGCTGGCGTGGGCGGCCTACCGGACGAGCACCGCCCCGACGGCCGCCTACTTCGACACCCTGGCGCGGGCCGGCGAGCTGCTGATCGGGGCGCTCGTCGCCGTCGTCGCCGGTCGGACGGCCGTCGCCGGCCGGCTCCGCCCGGGGCTGAGCCTCGGCGGGCTCGTGGTCATCCTCGGCTCCGCGGTGGTGATCTCGCCGTCCTCGGCCTTCCCCTTCCCGTGGGTGCTGGTGCCCGTGCTCGGCGCGGCGATGGTGCTGCTGGCCGACCCGCCCCCGTCCCCGGCCACCGCCCTGCTGACCAACCCCGTGGCGCAGGCGATCGGCCGGTGGTCGTTCTCGATCTACCTGTGGCACTTCCCGGTCGTGGTGTTCGGGGTCGCCACCTTCGGGAGCTCCGTCCCGGTGCAGCTGGCGCTCGTGGCCCTCACGGTGCTGCTGTCCGCCGCCTCCTACCGGTGGGTCGAGCGGCCCGTCCTGAACCTCCGCTCCCGCCCCCGCTACGTCTCCGGGTGGGAGCGGCGCCGCGGCACGGGGGTCCTGCTGCCCGTCACCGTGGCCGGGGTGCTGCTCGTGGTGAGCGCGGCCCAGTTCCTGGGGCCGGCGTGGCTGCGCGGCGCCGACACCGCCAGCGCGGGCCCGGCGATCTCCGCCACCGGGGAACGGCCCGCCGCGGCCGAGCTCGCGGAGCAGGTGGAGGACGCCCTCTCCGCCGACTCCTGGCCGGCGGACCTCACGCCCTCCCTCGACGGGCTGGGGCCCGAGCAGCAGGCCGAGGAGATGCTCACCGAGGCCCCGGGGTGCCGGAACACGGTGACCGAGATCGACGACCCGCTGGTCTGCCAGGACGGGCCGGCCGACGCGGCCCGGACGGCGCTCCTGGTCGGTGACTCGGTGGCGATGAGCTGGGGGCCCACGGTCGACGCGATCTTCGCGGGCGACGACTGGCAGGTGCTCGGGCTGGGCTACGCCTCCTGCCCGTTCGTCGACGTCGCCGTGGCCCCGCCGGCCGAGCCGCCCGGCTTCCCGGAGGACTGCGCGGCGGCGCGCGAGACCACGCAGCAGTTCATCGAGGAGACGGAGCCCGACGTGCTGGTCCTGTCGGCCGGGCAGGGGTACTTCGGCAACTTCGTCAGCGGGAGCGGCAGCGACGGCGACAGCGAGGCCGCCATCGACGAGTGGCGGCGCGGCCTGGAGTCGACCCTCGAGGCGGTGACGCCGCACGCCGGCTCGGTGGTGGTGCTGGGCAACCCGCCGCTGGGCGCCGACCCCCGCGAGTGCGGGACGCGCCTGGGCAGCCCGGAGGACTGCGTCAGGTCGATCGGCCGCGGCTTCCCGGACAAGTCCGAGGCCGAGCAGTCCGCTGTCGAGTCGCTGCAGGCGGCCGGTGCGGACGTGACATACGTGGACACCCGGGAGATGTTCTGCGCGGACGGCCGCTGCCCCGCCTTCATCGGCTCCGTGCTGCTGCGCACGGACGAGACCCACCTGACCGCGGCGGCCGCGGACATGGTGGCGGCCGCCGTCGAGGAGATGGTCCCGGCCCGGGTCAGGTCCTGAGCGCACCGCACCCGGTGGCCCGTCCCGCCTGACCTGCCGGGCCCCTCACCCCATGTCGGGGCAGTCAGTCTCTGCCCACCAGAGCCGGGCAGAGACTGACTGCCCACGGGACAACGGTCCTGCCCCGGAGCCAGGGGGCGCTGGCCGCCGGCCTACCCGAGGGGCGCGCTCTCGCGGCGGACCGTCGGCGGCCGCCAGCCGGTGGTGCCCCGACGGGGCACCCCCACGAGCGCCGGCTCGGCCGACTCGACGAAGGTGCCCCGGGTCGCCGCCAGGTCGGCCGGGTCCACGGTGATCGAGCGGAACACACCGTGGTCCAGCGCCGGCGCCAGGTCGGGGCGGGCGCCGTACACCTCGGCCTCCGCCGTCGCCACGGCGAAGACGCACGGGGTGCTGGCCGGCGACCCGAGGTAGGGCTGCGAGGTGGCGCCCGCCATCGCGTGCCAGGGCAGGCCCATCGCGCGCACGAGCCGGTGCACCCGGTCGTCGAGGATGGTGACCATGCCGGGGACGCCGCAGTTGCGGGCGTACCGCCAGATGCCGTGGCACAGGGCGACGCTCACCTCGGCGCCGGCCGCGCCGGCGCGGTAGCGCGGGTCGACGGCGAGGCTGGCGACGTCCCACACCGTCGCGGGCTCCAGGTCGACGGCGGCCAGGCTCTCGGCCACGGGCAGGTGCCACGGCGCGCCGGCGATGTCGAGCACGGTCTTCACCGGGGCCGCGCCGTCGGTGATCAGCCGCGCGGTGCCCAGGGCGACGCCGCTCTCGTCGTCGATGACCGCGACGAACCGCGAGCGCTCCTCGTAGGGGCCGTACTCCTGCGCCAGGAGCTCCGGCGTGTTGCCGAAGGCCTGGAGGAAGACGTCGGCCTCGACCTGACGCGCGGCGTCCCGCTCGGCGGGGGAGTGCGCCACCAGCAGCCGGAAGGCCACGTCAGAACCCCTTCGCGACGACGGTGCGGGCAGCGAAGAAGTCGGCGGTGAAGGCCACCGCGACGTCGGGGTCGAACGCCTTGCAGGTGTAGATGTCCACCGAGAAGAACAGCCGCGGCTGCTCCCAGGCGTAGAAGTGCGCGCCGGAGGTCTCCCAGTGGATCCAGCCGGCCCAGCCGTACAGGTCGGAGCGGTGCGTCACCGGCTCGAGCAGCTGCACCATGTCCACCTCGCGGGACAGCGCCGAGAGGTAGGTGCGGATCTGGGCGTCGTCCACGGGCGCGGCCGGGTAGCCCTCGATCACCAGGCGCTGCCGGAGGATCTCCGGGGCGAGGTCCCGCCAGGCGACGGGGCGGGAGAGCAGGTCAGGGGCAGGGGAGGACGGCGTCACCGGCTCATCGTCCACATCCGGTAGCGCAGGGTGTTCACCCAGGTCGGCGTGTCGCCCGGTCGTGCGTCACCCCGAGGGCGTCGTCCTGACCCTTCGGGGTCAGCCCGGGGCCCCGCCGCGGTGCAGCTGGGGGATCAGCGCGCAGTCGACGAGCCCGGAGTCCGAGGCGACCAGCCAGTCCAGGAAGTCCTCCACCGGCATGGGGCGGGCGATGGCGTACCCCTGGGCGACGTCGCAGCCGAGGCGGGCGAGGGTGGCGCTCGTCGCCAGGGTCTCGACCCCCTCGGCCACCAGGCTCAGGCCGAGGGCGTGCGCGAGCGCGACGGTGCTCTGCACGATGGCCGCCGCGCGGGGGTCGCGGTCGACGTCGGCGGTCAGGGTGCGGTCGAGCTTCAGCTCGTCGGCCGGCAGGTGCCGCAGGTAGGCCAGCGAGCTGTAGCCGGTGCCGTAGTCGTCGATCGACGTGCGGACGCCGGAGGCGCGCAGGTCGGCGAGGACCGTGCGACCGCGCTCGGGATCGGCCATGAGGGTGTCCTCGACGAGCTCCAGCGTGAGCGCCCGCGGGGGCAGCCCGTGCCGGTGCAGCGCGGCGGCGACCTTGCCGGCCAGGTCGAGGTCGGTGACGTTGGCCGCCGACAGGTTCACCGACACCGGCACCTCGCGCTCGTGCCACCAGCGGGCCGCCGCCTCGAGCGCCAGCTCGAGCACGCGGTCGGTCAGCGGCCGCAGGAGCCCGGCCTGCTCGGCGGCCGGGAGCAGCTCGGCGGGGGAGAGCAGCCCGCGGGTGGGGTGCTCCCACCGGACCAGCGCCTCGGCGCCCACGATGCGGCCGTCGCGCATGTCCATCTGGGGCTGGAGGAAGACCCGCAGCTCGTCGCCGTCCAGGGCGGTCCGCAGCTCCTCCATGGTGCGCAGCCGGCCGCTGCCGGAGGTGCCCGTGACGGGGTCGGGCACGTAGACCTGCACGCCCTCGCGGGCGCGCTTGGCGCTGTACATGGCGACGTCGGCGCAGTGCAGCAGCTCCTGGACGGTCGTCGCCGGAGCGGGTGCGGTGGCGACGCCGATGCTCACGCCGACGTGCAGCCGGACGTCGGCGACCGTGAAGGGGGCGAGCAGCAGGTCGCGCAGCCGCTCGGCGAGCGCCCGGGCCTCGGCGGTCGACGCGGCGGGCATGAGGACGGCGAACTCGTCGCCGCCGAGCCGGGCCAGCAGCTCGCCGGCCCGCAGCGAGCCGCGCAGCCGCGGCCCGATCTGGCGCAGCAGGTCGTCACCGGCGGTGTGGCCGAGGCTGTCGTTGATCTCCTTGAAGCCGTCGAGGTCGAGCAGCAGCAGGGCGGCGGGCCGTCCGGGAGTGGCCGCGGTGACGACGCGCTGGGCCTGCTCGAGCAGCGCGCGCCGGTTGGCCAGCCCGGTGAGCTCGTCGGTGCGCGACTCCAGCACCACCTGGTTGTAGCCGCGCACCTCGCGGAAGGTGACGGCGATGCGGAGGACGCCGGCCAGCACGCAGGCGATCGCCAGCCAGCCGGCGACGTCGGGCACGGGCTGCGACCACGGGCTGAGCACGACGAGGCTGGCGACCAGGCAGGCGAGCGGCACGGCCAGCAGCCGCCAGCCGATGCGCGAGCCGCTGCTGCCGAGGCGGCGGGGGGGCTCGACCGCGCCCTCCGCGGCGGCGGCGGCCAGGATCACGGAGGCGAGCCAGCCGAGCTCCAGCGGCCCGCCGTCGACGTAGGTGCCCTGCACCTTGAGGGCGAAGAGGACGAGGTCGGAGACGGCGATCAGGCCCAGCGCCGCACCGAGCAGCACGAAGGTGCGGTCGAGGCGCACGCCGAGGATGCCGCCGACGGCCATGACGACGGCGATGAGCAGCACCGTGGTGATGGGTGCCATGAGGTCGGCGGCCGCCACCGGGGCTCGGCCGGGCCCCATGAGCAGGTAGGGGCCCAGCAGGAAGGCGACCCCGGCCGAGAGGCTGCCGAGCGCGGCGACGACGCCGTCGAGCCACATGCTGGGGTGGAAGCGCGGCACCCGGGCGCGGATGAGCACGACGACGGGCACGTACATGGCCAGGTAGGCCGCGAACATGACCCCGAGCGCGAGCGCGGAGGCGGGCTCGTTGCCCTGCAGGCCGGAGGAGAGGACCCGCAGCGCGTTGCCGAGCGCACCGAGGAGGAGGGCGACGGCGAGCGCGGCCCAGGCCAGCCGCTCGGTGCGCACCCGGCGCGCCGTCAGCAGGCACGCCGCCGCGGCCGCGAGGTAGGGCAGATTGTAGAGGACGACGTCGTACGCGCGGTCCCACGCCGCGCCGGCGGGCCGCTGGCCGATGCCGGTGGCGTAGAGCGCGGTCAGCGCGACCGTCAGGAGCAGCGCACGGCCGGGACGGCGACGCCTGGTCGCCGCCTGCTCTCGCCACTCCATGGAGGGGGACATCGGCCGGGGGACGCCCGGACTGCAGGGCTGCCCGTGCGCTCCTCACCCGGTGGGGGGAGCCGTACCGTCACGGACGGGACCTCGACTGCCGATGAAGCACGTGTGGAGCGAACGCACGAGCAGGAGCCGGGGACGGCGGAGCGCGGTGCCGACCTGGAGCCGATGAGCGGCACGGTCTCCTTCCGCACCGGATCGGCCGAGAGCTACGGCCGCCACGCGGCACCGCCGTCCGCCTACGGACCGGCCGACGTCCACCGGCTGCCTCCCGTGTCGCGCACCCGCCTGCGGGTGGCGGAGCAGGTCGAGGCCGCGGACCGCGCCGAGGAGGACACCGCTGCCGCCACCCCCGCCCGGACGGAGCGCGAGGCGGCGGTGAGCAGCAGCGGGTTCTGGGCCCGGCTGCGCCTGCTGCCCAAGGTGGCGTAGCGCTCGGACGCCGACGTCAGCGCCGGCGCGACCTCACCGGCAGACGGGGACGGCGAGGTCGGTGTTGTGCAGGTACGGCCCACCGGGCGGGTCGCCGTTCATGTAGGAGTTCGCCGGCGTCCAGAGCCCGTTCCAGGGCTCGGTCTCGATCAGGTACCAGAAGCCGTCGGGGCTGACGCTCGGCACGCTCGGGGCGTAGTAGCGGCAGCGCACCATGATCGTGGTGTGCGGCGGGATGGGTGCGCCGCGCCCGGAGAGCGTCCGCGGGTCGGCGAAGGTGTTGGCGCCGATGCTGCCGGCCTCCTCCTGGAGGGGGGTGCCGTCGCCGGTGCTGGGCAGGGGCACGTCCACCAGGTCGTTGGCGGCGAGGGTCGGGTCCGCCGCCGATGCCTCGGGGCTGCGCTCGCCGAGCACGAGGGCGGTGAGCGCGGAGGAGAGGACGGCGACCAGCACCAGGGCGACCGCCGGCAGCGCCCAGGTGGGCAGCCGGCGGCGGCGCGGCGCGGGCCCGGCGGGGGTCTCCTCGACCGGGTCGTCCGCCGTCGCCGGGCCGACCGCGGAGGCGCCGCGGTAGGGGCCGCAGGAGTCGACGAGCGCCGGCACCCCGGCGGCCTCGGGGTACCCGGGCAGCTCGGCGCGCGCCCAGGCGTCCAGTTCGCGGACGGCGCCGGTCACCTTGGTGCGCGGGTAGCTGCCGGCCATCCAGTTGTCGAGGGTGCGGGCGCTGACCAGGCCGCCACTGCGCGTGACGAGCTGGTCCCTCCCACCCGCCGAGGCGATCAGCCAGCCGACCTGCGTGACGAAGGGGTCGGTGGCCGCGTCGTCGCTCGTGTCGGTCATCGGCACCCCCGTGCTGCGGAACTGGTTCGGGCAACTTAGCGCAGCGGGCGAACCCGCTGGTGGAGCCGTGCGCAGGTCGGCCTGCGCGCAGTCTGCGCCCTGCCTGCGTTGCCGGGGAGCGGCCGCGCCGGGTTCAGTGGAGGAGGGCGCGCACCCACGTCGGACCGGGAGCGCGTGCACCGTTCCGCCCCGGGCGGGCTGACCGCGCACGGGGGTGGTCAGCGTCGTTCGGAGCGGGCGGGTGCAGCGGCCGTGACCCCGCCGCTGTACCGGCCCGGACGGGTCAGACGAGGCCGCTGTCGATCGACTGCTGCCAGGCCATCTCGTCGATGACGGCGCGCTTCTCGACGTCGTCGAAGCGCACGTCCTTCCAGCGTCGCTTCTCGTCTCCGAGCGGACCGCCGCGGTGCCACTCGCCCTTGCGGGTCAGGAACCACGACCGGCCGTGGTAGTCGGGGCCCTCGAAGGCCCAGCCAGTCAGCCGCGTGAGGCCGGTGCGCCGCTTCTCGGGCTCGCGGGCGTAGGGAAGCAGGTACAGGCAGACGTCGGTGAACTCGGCCGCGGTGAGCCGGCGCAGCACGTGCACCGCCGAGCGCACCTGCTGCTCGGTGCGCCGCTCGTCGCGTGCGTAGAGCAGCCAGACGGCGTCCTCGTCGGCGAGCTCGAGCAGCGTGGTGCGCTGCCGCAGCCGCTCGGCCTCGGCGGCGGCGGATTCCTCCTCGCGGCGCTTCTCCTCGGCGGCGGCGGCCGCGCGGGCGCGGAGCCGGGCGTTGGCCAGGTCGCGGTCGCACACCCGCCAGCCCTGCCACAGGTCGGAGTGGTCGGCGCAGACGGCGCGGGTGCACTCGGTGCACTCACCGACGGCGGGCTCGCCGCACCGGCAGGTGGCGCCGTCGTCGTCGCGGGTCTGGATGTAGACGGTGCCGCAGCGTCGGGTCTCAGCGGGTGACGGAACCGCCGTGGGCTCCGTGCCGCCGGGGACAAGTTGGTCGATGCGGACGTCGGCGTCGCACCGCCAGTAGCCGGTCAGGATCTGCGTGCGCGCGGCCGTCGCCCCACAGGAGGGACAGGGCATACCGCGGAGCCTAGGAGCGGAAAGCCGACGTAGACCGGACCAAGGCCCAGTGCCCCGTTCCCGTCGGCACAACAGCCACAGGAGTCACGAGCGGCCCAGTGGCGACCAGGTCCCACAGGTGCCGGGGCTCCCGACTCGACGGTCAGCCCTACCTTACCTTCGCGCTCCTGGCCCCATCGGCCACGCGCCGTCGAGCAGGCCCCAGTACTCAATTAATGCTGGGAGAAGGATGGAAGCTCTGCTTGTGTCTGTCGAGTCATGCTGCTGCACGCCTTTGACGAGTCTAGTGGTGCAGGCAGTTCCTTCTGCGCCGCCGAGTCAGGCGCCGCGACAACGCCAAAGAGCCAGAAAGCGCAGACAACCTACCGTTCAAGGAACCCAGAGCGCCGAGACGTGCGCGGGGAGGTATGCCCCTGCGTGGTCGTCATTCCCGCCGCGACTTGGTGTCTGGATAAAGACGTGACTCGACCACACTCAAGAGGCAATAGACCCCCGCGAGTGCCCGCCCGGCACGCATCCACGTCAGATTCGATGATGATGCCGCCTCACACAGCCGCCCTTCCCGGCGCGCCTTCGACCGCCTGCTGAACGAGTTCCCGCAAGACATCAAGCCGCTCCAAACCCGCGAGTAACGTGGACTCCGATATTTCAGAGTCGGCCACTGCTCGGGTCAAAACGCCGCCAACCGGTGCAGTCCCATCTGCCACATTAAGCGCTGCCCCGATGCTCGCTAACGTGGGTAGCAGTTTGCTGTCGTGCGCGTCGACCAGGGGGACAGGCTGAGCCCCTTGGGACCACCCCAGCAGGAGACCATGCAGGCGGTTGCTCACAACGACACTAGCGGACCGGTAGACCTCGAGCACGCGCTGAAGCTGCTCCTTATGCGATCCCGCCCACCTCACCACCTCGCTTCCCGGGACCTTGCTCGATAGGGATAGGTGGCATTCTTCATCTCTGCGCACTTGAGTTACGAATACAATTCGTAGCTGATTCTGATCAGCATAGTCGACTAACTCCGGGATAAGATTCGAAGGCAGCTCTCGATCCGACCTAATTGACAAGGCGAGTATCCGCCGACTTGTGGTGCCGGTGCGGACGTCTTGCCCAGGCTCAGGAAGAATCCCCAAATCGGGATAGACTGTCGCATTATCTGCGCCAACTATAGATGAGGACACGTTGTCCCGCAGCGCGGCAAGTCTCGAGCGGCGTACGACCAGGCGCGCCATTGCGCCAGCGAGCGGACCTTCACCCCGGTAGGCCCTTCCGATGACGAGGACCCCCTTGCCCGCGCTAGAACAGAGTAGCGATAGAAGGGTATTACCTAGACCACGAACCAGTGCCTTCGTCGTGTCTTCCAGGCCCTGAGGTCCAGGTGCGTATACGAGCATTGCCCGGCCAATAGCCACATCGCGAAGGAGGCTTGCGAGCCAAGTTGATGTGCGGCGGTGCAAAACGACTCCGGGCGGCAAGTCGAACGCGTCAACGTACGCGCACGGCATTCCCTCGGCGACAAGGTGTAGCCGAGCCGAAGTACCGCACAGCCATCGGACTAAGTTGCGCCGAATGACGATATCGCCCAGATTATCCGACTGCGCGGCTATCGACATATAGACCGCGGTTGGCTTCGCGAGTCGTCTCACGCGATGGACCCCCAGCCAGATCGACAACGAATAACGGATGGTCGGATAGACATATAGCTCACAAGAAGGCACGCTTGCACTAGGTAGGCAACCGCCCCGCCAACTGCCGCTCCTATTGCTCCATTGACGATCGCTCCCGCCCCTACAAATGCGATGTAGAAGCCGGTCGTGGCCGTTGACGTAAGCGCAACGGCGCGCTGCCGCCCGAGGCCCTGCAGCAGAGCATTCAACAGCGATGCCGCGCTCGCCGCCGCTAGTCCGACTAGGGTCACCTGTAGAGGCACCACGGCGCCGGAATAGGCCTCTCCCAGTACAACAGGCAGCACGGCTGGGACGACGGCGGCGCACCCAACATATAGGACTGAAAGAGCTAGCCACGCGACGGCCGAGATTCGCAGAAGGCGCGTTACCTCAGCGCTGCTTCGAGCCCGCGCAGCAGCAGGAAGCAGGACCGTGGCTAAGGAAGCCGATACCAATCGCAAAGGTCCCGTTAAGCGCGCTGGAATCGCAAACAAGCCGGCCTCGACAGCGCCGACTAAGGCACCCGTTAAGGCAACGTCAACGTTCCTCGCCTGAGTCACCGCAGAGTTCACCCAGAAGCTCCTACCCTTCGCGACAAGACGGGTCTTGGATTCACTAGCTCTCGGCGCTAGTCTGACCGAAACTGCTCGTCTAACGATCACCGCGGCGGCAACCGAAACCAAGCCCGATGCGCTTGCGAAGGCGAGCACGGCGTCAAGGCCAAGCCAGGCTAGAGTCGCGAAACCGCCCAGCGTGGTGGCTCGACGAATTACAACGGAAAGGGCGCTGCGGGACGCGTAACCATCCGCTACCCATAGGGCAGCCCAGGCGTCAGCACTCCTGTCCGCACCGATCCATAGCCCTAGGGGTAAGAGCGCCAAAAATACGTCGTTGGCGATCAGGCCCAACAGCAAGAAGACCGCCAACGTCAGTAATGAAAGCGCTATTGAAATCTTCGCGTGAAGCGCCATGCACGCTGCCGGTAGGTCGCTTGACGGATCGGCTGCCCGTTCGCGAATAGCAAGGGTGCTGAGCCCAAAATCGACGGCCATCTGGGCGAAGGCAGCCAACCCCAAAAAGCCCGCTACGAGCGCAAACTCAGGGACACTGGCGAATCGCGCCAGCACGAGCAAGCTGACTGCCTGCAAGCCTGCCGCAAGAAGGCGGCTAACAGTGAGCCAGGCAAATTGACGACCCATGCTCACTCGGCGCCCCTCTTGGAACGCCAGCCCATCGTCGCTCGATGCTGGGATGCTCTCCGTTGGCGATGAGGCATCAGTCCCGTCACATAGGACATGGACCGTCAGGTGCTTGGTGAGTGCGAGTCGCGTGACTCGTCGGCCGACCAATGGCCAAGCCTCCGAAGGTGCTCTTCACGCTGGGCCTCGTCAAGAAACCTCCATCCGATCGTCCGAGCGGGAGCTCCACCTACTATCGCGAACGGTGGAACATCGTGGGTTACGACCGAGCCAGCCCCAACTATTGCTCCGTCGCCGATCGACACCCCACTAAGCAGAACAGAGGCACCGCCGATCCACACATCGTGACCGATCGTTATACGATCCCGATCGTTAGCGGGCCGGTCGCCCACCCACGTCGCCATCAGCATGGGGACACCCAACATGTCAACCGCATGATCCTGGCGACCGACAATCTGAACGCCCATGCCGATCATCACATAATCGCCAATCTCGCCGTCGACTTGTATGATCGTATTCGGACCGACGCTTACGTCGTTACCAAGCCTCAGGCCGTGCGGGGAACTGATGACAACACCGCGACCGGCTCGGAAGCGCCGGCCCACACTCACGTTCTCGTTTAGAGCCAAGCGGTTCAAGAGGCTACGTACTGCGAGTCTGACAAAGCGAGGAAGGCTCGACCGCGACTTTGTGCGCTTCATGCTGAAATTGTCCCCCATCCGTCCTCTCCGAGTTCCTGCCAACGACCCTCGAATGCAGCCATGAGCCCTTCGGCCATCGCCTCCGCGGTGTAGTACTGCGCCACGGTGTGCGATAGCTTTGCCGCGTTTTCCTGTGAAAAGCGACGATTGGAAGCCTGGCGCAGTGCTACCGCGAGGCCTTCTCGGCCGCGCTCGAACATCTGCACGCCACCGAATCGTTGCAATTCCACCTCAGGAGAGTGGCGCGTCGCGGACGGAATGAGAATAGGTACCCCGAAGCCCAAACTCTGCGTTAATGTGAGTCCTACGTAGCCAGGGCTGACGCTCCAGAGGGTACGGCCGTAAATTCCCCGTAGGGCGTCGGGCCCCTCGATCCGTCCGAGGAAGTCGACATGGTCACTGATCCCGAGCTTCCTCGCGCGCTCTTTGAGCTGGTCTGCTTGAGACCCGAAGCCGACAATCGCCAGTCGGAATCCTCCACGCCAAACATCAGAATCGGCAAAGGCGTCGAGCAGGAGGCCGACATCCTTATCTGGCTCGAGTCTTCCAACGTACAAGAAAAGATTGGGCGACTCCGGGGGACTAGCAGGCCGCATGTCGGCAGCTTGGTACAAGGAATTTGGTGCGACCCAGAGGGGTCCAGAGGGCAACTCGGCTCGCGCGGGCCTGACGCTGTCATATCCGTACAGGACCGTCCCGTGTGCCAGTCGGCGCATCGTGCGACGCAAAACAGCCAATCTAGTGTCGCCACCGGCCTGCGGATGTAGATGTCCCCAGACGATCACGCGTCGACCAAGCAGCCGTCTTGTGATCAAGAGCATCCACGCCGTAATACTACGAGGATTTAGGTCGATAATCAAAGACCTAACGCCGAGCGCCCGTCGCCAGTGACCCGTCTGCACCAGTAGCCGAGAGCCGAAGAGGCGGTGTGCACCAGTTCGCCGATACTGATCCTCCGGAATGCCAGTCCTGACGCTGACATCAAGGTGAGCATCGCTCGCGAACATCTCCAGGTCATGGCCTAGGCGGGCGCGCAGGATGCTAACGCACGCCCGCCTGTAGGACGGGATAACGGCAAGGTAAAGCGCATACGCAGGCTGTTGGGCGCCGGTCTTGCGGGGCTCGATCATCAGTCGCATCCTAACTGCACGCCACTCGCGATTGGACCGCCTTTATGACTGACGGCTTAGACGTCTCAGCATTTGAGTGAAGCGCTACGGCGATCGATGTCGAGAATATCGCCCAGTACAACGGTTGTTGTAACATGGCCGATGTTAACGCGAATGCGGCGAGGATCGCGGCTACGGCTACGGGGAGCGCGCTATCGGTGGGGCGCCGCCTACTCGCCTTAATGATTGCGCCGATCATAATTCCATAGACCGTAGCGATGGCGATGAAAGCAAAAAGTCCCCCCTGATACCAAGCGCGAATCGGAAGATTATGCGTGAGGACGACCCCATCGAAGGTTCCACCGCTCGCGTCATCCATTCCTGCGCCGAACAGGGGATTGTCCACGATGCCGTTCCACGCGTATGCCACGGTGCGGATACGGTCTTCAATGGTGCTGATCTCGTCGGTTTGTCCGGTCACCTGGGCGAGTCGGTCCACGGGGGATGCGAACGCGCCGCTAGACGAAGCGATGGTTACCCCTAGAGCTAGGGTTAGCAGTGCTGTGACGCTACCGACCACGTAGACGAGCGCCGAAGTCCGCCGAAGGTATGCATAAACGAGTAATGCAGCTACGAAGGAGATCATCGATGAAGTGCTCCCGGTGACCAGCAAACCCGTTGCATTCACGATGAACGTCGCTACGAGGATGCCTCGCAATGGGCTTCGTTGTGCGTGCTGCCGCCTGTAACCCTCGATCGTGATCAAGATGGCGACGGAGGCCATGACTCCCATGGTGTTCGGGTGCCCCGCGAGTCCGGGGGAGCGTCCGTAGAGACTGCTTTCTCCCAGCACCTCAAGTCCTGCAGCCTGGAGAACGCCGGCGAGGGAGGAGGCCGTCTGGGCAGTCGTGAACCATACGGCGGCGATGCGGATATGGCTAGGGCGGTGCCTATGGATCCAGGAGGCGGCTAGGGGCGCAAAGCCGACCATGGCGATCATCTGAATGGTCACCACTACAGAGCCTAAGGGGGCGTCAGCCTCTGGAGAGCTAGCGACGGCAGCGCACGAAAGTAGCGCCACGACAATAAGGAAGCCTCCTCCCCTCGGAGGAACGCTTACGCGGCCCGTGATGGTCATGACGAGTACCAGGCCGATGACGGCACTCGACCAGTACGCCGAGTAGTCGCCTATCGCGCCTCTGACAAATGGAAGAGTCGCCGAAACGCTGGCTAGCAGAATCCGGGATGCGCCAACGTGGCCGCATCTCGGCTGCTCGTCAGCTACGGCGCGCGGAGGTTTCAGCACCGCCCTGGCTCTTCTCTCGAACCTTGACGGAAATCTGCCAATAGTACATGGAAAGTGCAAGCGCGTAATCTAGGCCAGCGCGGCCGTCGAGGAACCCAAGCTTGACGAAGTACGAGTACAAGAAAAAGAGTACGGGCTTCCCTGGGACGCTGTCGAAGCGAGCTCCTCGGTCCGAGCGCAAGGCGGCGACCTGACGACGTACGGCACGATTGCGTCGTAAATGAGCTTCCCAGTCAGAGTAACGATTGTGGCGTTCGAACCAGGTAGATACTGGATCGCGATCATCATGGATTAGCGCTGCCTGTGCCTGCCCCGGCTCTTCGCAGCCTTGCGGCTGATAGTGACCTTCGACCTCGCGGATGCCAGGCGCGTCGAGGTCGCCAACCTCAGGAAAGCGAACAGTGTGTTTGTTCAGCAGGCTCCGCTTTGATACTCGGTGGCCGAAGCGCAGGATGCGCCCCGCGAACCGGTAGGAGAGTTGGATATCGTACGCGTCAGGTCCGGTGGCCAAGGCTCCGGAGCGGACCAGGGCGTCGATCTCGCGTACCAAGTCAGCAGTTGGATACTCGTCCGCGTCTAGAAGGAGCACCCAGTCATGCGTGGCTCCTGTGTTCTCTAAGGACCACTGCTTCTTCTTGGGATATTGGCCGTTCCACTCGAACAGCACTACTCTGGCACCCTGCGAACTGGCGATCTGGCGCGTGTCATCAGTACTGTCCGAGTCTACGACAATGACGTCATCGAACGGTGATAGTTGACGCAGGGTGTGACCGATGTTGGCCGACTCATTCTTGGTCAGGACGATAACGCTGACGGGTATCGATCGGGGTGCGAAGTCGCTCGTCTTTAGGGTGCGACTGCCAGCTCTACTGTTGACTCCCATTACTTGTCAATCCGGACAAGTCGACCGGTCCGCTCGTCTTCGAGCAACTTTATGTCGGCATCAACCATAATGCGCACGAGCTCGGGAGTGTGCACCTTAGGCTTCCAGCCAAGCCCGTCCCTGGCCTTCGAGTAGTCGCCGATGAGTGCATCTACTTCCGTCGGTCGTTCGTAGCGGGCGTCGTAGTCGACGTACTTCTCCCAGTCGAGTCCCACGTGCTCAAAAGCCATGCGAACGAAGTCCCTGACCGAGTACGCGGTATTCGTGGCAAGAACGTAGTCCTCCGGCTTGGGGGCCTGGAGCATCCGCCACATGCCCTCGACGTACTCCGGGGCGTATCCCCAGTCCCGCACCGCATCGAGGTTGCCCATGTACAACTTGTCCTGCAGGCCGGCCTGGATGCGGGCCACGGCCCGGGTCACCTTGCGGGTCACGAACGTGGCGCCACGTCGTGGCGACTCGTGGTTGAAGAGAATGCCGTTGACCGCGAACAGGTCGTATGCCTCGCGGTAGTTCCGGGTGACCCAGTACGCGTAGACCTTCGCCGCTCCGTAAGGGCTGCGGGGGTAGAAGGGCGTCGACTCGTCCTGCGGGGGAGGGGTCGCTCCGAACATCTCGGACGAGGACGCCTGGTAGATCTTCGTCCGCACCCGAGCTGCCCTGACCGCCTCGAGCAGCCGCATCGCAGCCACTCCGGTCACGTCGCCCGTGAACACCGGCTGGTCGAACGACACGCGCACGTGCGACTGGGCGCCAAGGTTGTAGACCTCGTCGGGGTTGACGTCGCGCAGGATGTTGATCAGCGTGACGCCGTCGTTCAGGTCGCCGAAGTGGAGGAACAGCCGCTGGTTGGCGACATGAGGGTCCTGGTAGATGTCGTCGAGCCGCTCGGTGTTGAACGACGACGATCGGCGGACGATGCCGTGCACCTCGTAGCCCTTGCTGAGCAGGAGCTCGGCCAGGTAGGAGCCGTCCTGTCCGGTGATGCCCGTGATCAAAGCAGACTTGGCCATGCTGTCCCCCGTGCGGTTGTCACTCGAAGCTTCCATGTGGGTCGACGGATAGCCTAGGTGCGCATCCGACACGGGGAGAACTGACTGTGGCCGTAACCTCGCTCGATAGGAGTGCCCGCACCTACGTCGCGGGGCACCGTGGCCTCGTGGGCGGCGCTGTCTTGCGCCACCTCCAGCAGCTCGGCTTCGGCGATCTGGTGACCCGGTCGTCGTCCGAGCTGGACCTGCGTGACCCCGTGGCTGTTGAAGCGTTCTTCGCCGAGCAGCGACCCGCCACCGTCATCCTCGCGGCCGCCAAGGTGGGCGGGATCCTGGCGAACAGCACCTACCCCGCGGACTTTCTCTCCGACAACCTGCGCATCCAGGTCAACGTGCTCGATGCGGCAGCGCGCCACGGTTCGACCAAGCTTCTGTTCCTAGGGTCGAGCTGCATCTACCCGAAGTTCGCGCCCCAGCCGATCCGTGAGGACTCGTTGCTGACCGGCCCGCTGGAGCCGACCAACGACGCCTACGCCATTGCCAAGATCGCCGGCGTGCTGCACGTGCAGGCGCTCCGTCGGCAGTACGGGCTGCACTACATCTCGGCGATGCCCACCAACCTCTACGGACCGGGAGACAACTTCCATCCGACGGGTTCGCACGTGCTGCCGGCGCTGATCAGGCGCTTCGACGAGGCAGCGCGCTCCGGCGCGTCGTCCGTCACGGTCTGGGGCACGGGCGCGCCGCGACGCGAGTTCCTGCACGTCGATGACCTGGCTCGCGCGTGCGTGCACCTGCTCGAGCACTACGACGAGCCGGAGCCCGTCAACATCGGCGTCGGTGAGGATCTTTCCATCCGGGAGATCGCCGAACTCGTCGCCGAGGTGGTGGGCTTCCAGGGCGAATTGGAGTTCGACACCAGCAAGCCGGACGGCACCCCCCGCAAGCTGCTCGACGTCAGCAAGATCAAGTCATTCGGCTGGGAGCCGAGGATCACGCTGCGGGACGGTCTGAAGCAGACGTACCGCTGGTACTGCGAGCAACTGGAGACAGGGCAGCTTCAGCGGACCTGAACGGATCCCTGCCGAGCCCCTCGATCCAGGCCTCGATGAGGGCCAACGAACGGGCGCCGGTCAAGTGCTCCGCGGCGTAGTACTGCCCGTTGGCTCCATGGGCTTCCGCGATGGCGGGGGCAGAGGCCAACGACTCGATCGCCGCCAGGAGGCTTCCCGCATCGCCGGCCCGGACGGTCAATCCGGCATCGGAGAGGGCCATCAGCGCCGCGGCGCCGCTCGCCGGGTCGGTCGCCGCGACCACCGGGCGGCCCGCGGTGAAGTACGTCGTCAACTTGCTCGGCACCGACATCTCCACGACGCCCGGTCGCTCGTGGAGCAGGAGGCAGTCGGCAGCCTCGAGTGCAGCCTCGAACCGCCCCTTGGGCAAGGGGTCCAGGAACGTTGCGTCGAAGAGTTCGCCGGCGTAGTCGCGGAGGTACTCCCGGCGTGCTCCGTCCCCCAGGAGCACGACACGCACAGCGCTGCCTCGCTCCTTCGCGAGCCGCTGGACGTCGATCAGGCCTTCGAGGCCCTGCTTGGCGCCCATGTTCCCGGCGTGCAGGGCGATGAATTCGTCCTCGCGCCAGCCGAGGTCGCGGCGCGTAGCGGCCCGGTCTGCGCCGGGCATCGTCACATGGGACCAGTTCGGGATGACATCGATCCGGTGCTTGGGCAGTCCGGCGGCGACGAGTCGCCTACGGAAGACGTCGTGGATGACGGCGACTCCGTCCACCCGGCGCAGCAGGAAGAGTTCGAGCCAGGCCGTGGCCCGGGCGACGAGTCCGCCGCCCAGTCCCGTCTCCGACAGTGCGGCGCCGTAGAGGTCCTGGACCACGACGCCGACCCGATGGCGCAGCACCGGCCGGAGCAGGAGCGCAGGGAGCAATGCCAACAGGGCCGGACTGACGGCGATGACCGCAGAAGGCCGCTCCCGGACGAGTCGCATGCCGGCGCGCAGGGCGAAGACGGCTTCCATCCACACTCTGGAGAGGCCGTGCGGATTCGCTGGCACCGGATGGGAGACGCGGATCAGTCGAACGCCGGCATCGTCCTCCGGTCGGCGAGGATCTTCGTAACCGGGGTGTAGCTGCCACTCCGGATAATGCGGATGCCCCGTGATTGCCGTCACTTCGTGGCCGCAGGCAGCAAGATGCCGCGCCATTCCAGTTGTGTACGGTGCGATACCGGTCGTCTCCGGCGCATAGTTCAGGCCCAGGACGACGATGCGCTCATGCCGATCAGGCCGTTCAGTGGTTGCTTGCACAGAATCCCCCGCAGGTCGGTGCATGTATGAGAACTCAACGAACCGTATCCTCGCTCTCGTGGAGCGTCCGACGGTCATCGATCTCGCGGCTGCCCCCGGTTCGGGTGAGTCCTGGGGGGCGCCGGCCTGGAAAGTGTATGCCTGGGGCGTCGCCGAACTCCTGCTGGTCAGCAACCCGTGGCAGATCAGCAGCCGCCTCCGGCGTGCGGTCCTGGTGGCGTTCGGTGCCCGGATCGGCGACGGAGTGGTGCTGCGGCCTCGGCTGCGGGTGCGCTTCCCGTGGAAGCTCGCCATCGGTGATCGGAGCTGGATCGGCGAGGACGTCTGGCTGCACAACCAGGACGAGCTCACGATCGGTTCCGACGCTGTCGTCTCGCAGGGCACGTTCATCACGACCGGCTCGCACGCCCACCGGCGCGACATGGCCCTGCTGACCCGACCGGTGACCATCGAGGACGGCGCCTGGGTGACCGCCCGGTGCATCGTGCTCGGTGGCAGCCGCATCGGTGTCTCGGCGCTGGTCAAGCCGGGGACCGTGGTGAGCGGCGAGGTTCCCGACGGCATGGTCTTCGGCCAGCCGGCGGGAGAGGTTCTCGGGCCGCGGTTCACCTGACCCGCAAGGGGCACGGCGGCAGTCGATCGAGATCCCGACTCCTACCGGTCACCTATCGTCCTCAACTCAAGGCAAGTGTGCTGACGCCAGCGTGCCGGCGTCGATGAATCGGGGGCGACGTGGAACTGAGGGACGTCCTGGCTGCGCTGCGCGCCGCGTGGTGGCTACCAGTGATCGGCCTGTTGACCGGTGGCGCGATCGCCTTCGGTGCCAGCCAGTTGCAGACGCCGCTCTACACGTCGGAGACCCAGCTCTTCGTCTCCACGCGGGACGCGACCTCGACCTCTGACGTCTTCCAGGGCAGTCAATTCTCCCAGGAACGGGTCTCCTCCTACGCCCGATTGATCGCTGGGGAGGAGGTCGCGGCGCGGGTCGTCGACGCGCTCGACCTGTCGGTGTCTCCGGCGGAGCTGGCCGACCAGATCACGGCCACCGCGGTGGCCGACACCGTGCTCATCGACGTCGAGGTCACCGACGCCTCCCCTGAGCTGACTGCGGCCATCGCTGCCGCCGTGGGGGACACGTTCATCGAGTTCGTGGATGAGCTCGAGACCCCGGACGGCGAAGAGTTCTCCCTGGTGGAGGTCACGGTCACCGACCGCCCCGAGGTGCCGGCGGCGCCCAGCTCGCCGAACACCAGCCGCAACACCGCGCTCGGGCTGCTCGTCGGCCTGCTCATCGGCGCCGGTCTCGCGATCCTCCGCGCCCGACTCGACCGCTCGGTCAAGGATCCCGAGGAGACTGCCGAGCTGACCGGCGCCCCGGTCATCGGCAGCGTGCTGCGGAACGCTGCGCTGGACAAGGCGCACACCATCGATCGCGTCGGCGACGGGCGGACGGTCGAGGACTACCGCCAGCTGCGTACCAACCTGCAATTCCTCAACGTCGACCAGCCGCCCAAGGTCATCATGGTTTCCAGCGCACTGCCTGCCGAGGGCAAGACCACGCTGGTCATCAACCTCGCCCTTGCGCTGTCGGATGCCGGTCAGCGAGTTGTCGTGGTGGAGGCCGACCTGCGCCGGCCGAAAGTCACGCGGTACCTCGGGCTCGTGGGCGGCGTCGGGCTCACCAATGTCCTCGCCGGAACTGCCGACGTCGAGGACATCGCCCAGCGCTACCGCGAGAACCTGTCGGTCGTCGCGGCCGGGCCCACGCCCCCCAACCCCGGCGAACTGCTGGGATCCAGGCAGATGGCCTCCTTGCTCGACAAGCTGCGGGCGGACCACGACTTCGTCCTGGTCGACGCTCCGCCGTTGCTCCCTGTGGCCGACTCGACCGGTCTTGCGGTCCACATGGACGGGGTCGTGCTCTCGGTGCGTTATGGCAGCACGCGCAAAGACCAGGTGCAGCAGGCGGCCGCAACTCTCGAGCGGGTGGGCGCCTCCCTGCTCGGCGTTGTGCTCAACATCGTGCCGCCCAAGGCTGCGCTCGCATCGGCCTACGGCTACGGCTACGGCTACGGCTACGACCCCGACCGAACTCCCGGCAAGCACCGGCAGGTGCCGCCGCCCGACGGACAGGCGCCGGCGGACGGGCAGTAGTACGGGTCACAACGGCTTCACGACCAGTTCGTGTTGCGGCCCTGTTCAGGTTCGCTTGTAGCAGGTAGCTTCGCTGCGGCGGTTGAACGTTGGAGTTCTCGGGCGGACTGGTTGTGATGCCCGAGCGCGGCTGCCGCATCGGGTTCACGGGGGTAGTGGCGCAGTGGCAACGCGTGTGGGTGACGGAACGGTTCGTGACTCGGTGCAGTCGGTCGGCAAGGCTGAGATCTCCGGGATGCGACTCCGCGGGGACGGAACGGCGGCTCGCCGGGCCTGGCGCAGCGCGTACGTGCGGCGCATCGGGCTGGGAGACGCACTCTGCGCCGCCGCGGCCGCAGTCGCTGGTTACCTGGTGCGTTTTGGTGCCGAGGAGACGACCACCGGCCACACGCCCTTCCTCTTGGCCGTGGTGCTTCCGGTCGTCTGGGTGCTCGCCATGCTGGTCGCCCGCAGCTACGAGGAGCGCTTCCTCTGGGTCGGGGCGGAGGAGTTCCGGCGCATCTTCTTCGCTGCTGCCCTTCTGCTGGCCGCCGTCGGCACGGTGTCGTGGGGCTTCCAGCTCGATGTCGCTCGTGGCTTCGTCGTCCTCGCACTGCCGCTCGCCACGGCGCTCACGCTGCTGCAGCGCTACTTCCAGCGGCATCGACTGCACCGTCAGCGTCGGGCCGGCCGATACCGGTCCACCGTGCTGCTCGTCGGGCACCGCAGCGGCGTAGCGGGGCTGAACGAGCAGATCCAGCGTGAGGCCCACCACGGTTACCGGGTCGTCGGCTGCTGCCTTCCGGATGCGACGAGCGCCGGCTTCGACGGGTTGCCCGTCCTGGGCCGGCTCGACGAGGTCATCGACGTCGTGCACCGCCACGAGATCGACACGGTCGCCGTGCTTCCCTCGCCGGAACTGGACGGGCCGGCGTTGCGCCGCCTGGGCTGGGAGTTGGAGGACACCGCCGCCGAGTTGTTGCTGGCGCCGGCCGTCACAGAGATCGTGGGACCCCGTGTGCGCATCCGTCCGGTGTGCGGGCTGCCGCTGCTGCACATGGAGCGGCCGGAACTGCGGGGCGTCCGCCGGTTCACCAAGGACGTCTTCGATCGTTCGGCCGCCGCCTTCGGGCTTCTCGTGATCGCACCGCTGCTCATCATGCTCGCTGTGGCCGTCAAGTTCACGAGCCCTGGCCCGGTGTTCTTCCGCCAGGAGCGGGTCGGTCGTAACGGCCGCCCGTTCTACATGCTGAAGTTCCGCAGCATGGTGGTCGGTGCTGACCGGATGGTGGGGGACTTGGCCGCCGAGAGCGACGGCAACGGTGTCCTCTTCAAGAAGAAGGACGACCCGCGCGTCACTCGCATCGGCAAGATCTTGCGCCGCTATTCGCTCGACGAATTGCCTCAGCTTTTCAACGTGCTGCGCGGCGAGATGTCTCTGGTGGGCCCGCGGCCGCCGCTGCAGAGCGAGGTCGAGCAGTACGGCTACGACATGCACCGCCGATTCCTGGTGAAGCCTGGGCTCACCGGTTTGTGGCAGGTGAGCGGCCGGTCCACCCTCTCCTGGGACGACTCGGTGCGGATGGACGTCCGCTATGTCGAGAACTGGTCGCTGCCTCTCGACCTGATGATCTTGTGGAAGACGGTCGGCGCCGTGCTCCGTGGTTCGGGCGCGTACTGAGGCACGCGGTGCACGGAATTCGTGCTCGTGCGTTCGCGGGGCCCACGAACGATGTCTTGCCCGTACGGTGCGGCCCCATGAGCTGGCTGGTCACGGGTGGTGCGGGCTACATCGGGGCTCACGTGGTGGCGGCGATGCGAGCCGCCGGCCAGGACGTGGTCGTCCTCGACGACCTCAGCACGGGCATCGAGAAGCGGGTCGCGCAGGTGCCGCTCGTCGTCGGCTCGACGCTCGACCGCGAACTCGTCGCCCGGACGCTGCGCGAGCACCGGGTGCGCGGTGTCGTGCACCTCGCCGCCAAGAAGGCGGTGGAGGAGTCCGTCCGCGAGCCATTGAGCTACTACCGGGAGAACGTCGAGGGCCTGCGGTGCCTGCTCGAGGCGGCCGCGTCCGAGGGGGTCGACTCCTTCGTCTTCTCGTCGAGCGCGGCCGTGTACGGGGAGTCCGACGTCGAGCAGGTCGACGAGAGGACGCAGTGCCGGCCGATCAATCCCTACGGCCGCACCAAGCTGATCGGCGAGCAGATGGTCGCCGACGTGGCTGCGGCCACCGGGCTCCGTTACGCCAGCCTCCGCTACTTCAACGTCGCGGGCTGCGCGACCCCCGAGCTCGCCGATCGAGGCGTGTCCAACCTCGTGCCCATGGTGTTCCAGCGGCTGGTCCAGCAGCAGCCGCCCGTCATCTTCGGAGACGACTACTCGACGCACGACGGCACGTGCGTGCGTGACTTCATCCACGTGCAGGACATCGCGTCGGCGCACGCCGCCGCCGCCGCCGCACTGGCGGAGGGCCGCATCACCGACCTCGTCGCCAACATCGGCCGGGGCGAGGGCGTCTCGGTGCGGGAGATGATCGCCGTCATCCGCGAGGTCACCGGCACCGCCGGCGCGGAGTGGTCGGAGCCGACGGTTCTCGACCGCCGACCCGGGGACCCCCCTCGGGTGGTGGCGTCAGCGGAGGTCATCGAGGGCGCCCTGGGATGGCGGGCCTCGTTCGGCGTGCGGGAGATGGTGGAGTCCGCCTGGGCGGGGTGGCCGCGGCCCTGATCCGGTCCGTCCGCCGCTCAGCGCGGGACGTCGGGGAGCGCCTCGTCGGCGAACTCGTCGGCGTTCTGGGCGAGCGAGTCGCTGCGGAGGTACTCCCACATGCGCTCGGCGGTGACGTGGTCGAGGTAGACGACGCTGGCCGGCCCCTCCATGCCGGTGCCCAGCACCGGTGCGGTGAAGTACTCGATGTCGCCCGGCGTCACACCACGCATCGAGTACGCCAGGCTGACCAGGTCGGCGTTGCTGAGCGTCTCGTCGACGCTCACCGCGCTGGTGACGGCCAGCATGGCCGCGTCGAGCTTGGGCGGGCTGGTGAAGGTCTCGGCGCTGAACAGCTTGTCGAACATGGCGCGCAGGTACTGCTGCTGCCGCTTCACCCGGTCGAAGTCGCCGCCGGTCAGGCCGTAGCGCTGGGCGAGGTACCAGCGGGCCTCGTCCCCGTTGAGGTGGTTGACGCCGGCGGTGAAGGTGTACGGGCCGTTTCTCGTCGTCTCGGCGACCACGACGTCCACGCCGCCGAGGTCGTCGGTCACCTGGACCAGGCCCTCGAAGTCGATCGCGACGTAGTGGTCGATGCGCACCTGGGTGAGCTGCTCGACGGTCTGCACCAGGAGTGAGGGCCCGCCGAGGGCGTAGCTCGCGTTGATCTTGTTCATGCCGTGGCCGGGGATCTCCACCCAGGAGTCGCGGGGGATGGAGATCAGCTGGGCGTGCTGCCGGTCGGCCGAGAGGCGGGCGAGCATGATCGCGTCGGAGCGGCCGCCGGGGTCGGCGCCCTGCCCGCCCTCGCTGCGGGTGTCGGAGCCGACCAGCAGGAAGGTGACCGGGTCCTCGCCGGCGCTCTGCTGCGGGGTGGCCGGCGCGGGACGGGCCTCGGCCTCCAGGTCGGCGAAGACGCCGGAGACCCGGTCGATGTTGCCGCCCCACCGGTCGGCGAGGAACCACATGCCGCCCCCGACCAGCACGGCGAGCACCAGCGCCAGGACGCCGAGGCTTATCAGCACCCGCCGCAGCCCGCGGCGGCGTGGCTGCGCCTCCTCGGCCCCGTCCGCCGAGGCAGGCAGGAGCGGGATGGGTGCGGTGTCGCGGACGCGGCCGGCGTCACCCGTGCCGTGCCCTGACGCGCCGTTCTCGTCGCTGCGCATTCACCAGCCCCCGTCCCTGTCGAACCCGGCCGAGGGTACGGCGACGCTGCAGGCCCGCACCTCGCCCCTGCCTCGCGAGGGTGAAGTCAGGCGATCCCGGGCTCGCGGTCGGACGGCGCGCGCTCGGTCGGGGAGGCGGAACGCTGGGGGGCCGGACGGCCGGTTGGCCGGCCCTTCCGCGGCGGTGGCTCCGCGGCACTACCCTCGGGCACTCGCCACGGCCCATCGTCCGCCGGAAGGGCGGGGTGGGGAAGCGCCACGTCCGCTGGATGGAGGTCCGGCCAGGTGTCCGGGTACACGGAGCGGTCGCGGGCGGCTCGCGCCTCGTGCTCGGCCAACCGGACGACGGCCCCGATCGCGACAGCCACGGCGAGGGCGACAACCACCCACACCGTGATGAAGATCAGCACCCAGCTCATGGGCTCTTCCTTGGTGTCGCCGGCTCGGCGCCGGATCCGACCGGGGATTGCCGTTCTCCGCAATTCGTGTAGCTGGGTTCGAAGGTACCTGCGCATCCCCTGATGCGGGCCTCTGCGCTGCATCGCAGGTAACGCGCTCGTGAGCTCGTCGATCTGTTGTTGCTCCACGCGACGAACTCAGTGTGATCGAGTTACGGGTGTGCCGGTGCTGCGGCAAATGTGAAAAGCGCGATGACGAAAGGTCGCGGCGCCGCCGCTGAGGCTTTCGTCAGGGCCCGCTCACGGTCCGTGTGGTCAACGTGGGACAGGCGGGGTGACGGCGGTGTGTCGGTCTACGTCCGCGACGTTGCGCGATGACAGCCTTACACCGTGAAGTGGCAGCGTGTGCATCTTGGCCCGAGCAACCATCCGTGCGGGCTCTGCCGAAGCACGGACGTCGTCGTCGTGCAGGCCCAGGAGGTTCGCAGTGGCCTGGCGCTGATCAACCCTCGCTGGGTTCCGGCCGTCCGCAACTACGACCGCTGCCAGACGTGCGGCGCCAAGAACGTCGCCCACGAGCAGCTACAGCCGGCCTAGCTGCGATGCCATTCACGTCAGTGCTTCCGGAGCGCCGCTTCGCGTGGTGAGGCGGAGGCGCCGTCAGTGGCGTACGCCGGATCACTCGCGGCCGGGCCCACGACTCATGTCGAGGAAGTCGCGGAGCCACCGGTCGACCCGTCGCATGGTGTCGGTGCCCGCAGTCCCCGTGCGTCGCGTGATCCGAGTGGTCGAGGTCGTCCGCGGCTGCTCGGTCATGGCGAAGCTCGGCTTGGAGAGGCCGGTGCGGTCACCCTCGACGGGCACGTGGTGGGGCCAACCTCGGTCCACTGACGTGATCGGGACGACGATCGCCAGATCGCGGACGCTGGCCAGGTAGTCCGTGCTGCACACGATCAGTGCGGGTCGGGTGCCACGCTGTTCCCGCCCTGCGGTCGGATCGGAGTCGACCCAGACGACGGCGCCACGCTCGAGCGCGGGAGCCGTGTCCGTCACGGTTGCAGGCCGTCGTCAGCCAACGAGTCCCATGCCTCGGTCTCCTCGCGGTAGGACGCGTCAGTGCTCGCGTAGGCCTCGCGGACGGCCTCGAACCGCGCACGCCGTTCGGCTTCGTCCAGCAGTTCGGCGATCACTTCGGCGGCGGTCATCCGTTGCCGACCTGCCTGTGCGGCGATGCGCTCGCGCAGGCTCCGCGGCACCTTGATGGTGGTAACCGTGTCGGGCATACCGGCGAGGATACCTAGGAAACGTGCGGTGGCGGAGGTCGTTGCCTCGGTGGAGTGGCCGGAGCCTGGTGCGTCAGGCCGGCGTGGCTGCCAGGGCGGGCGACCGTGCGAGGAGACCTGCTACCGCCGCGGGGTGTGGCCGCCGCCGCCGGTGCTGACCGGCAGCGAGCCGCCGCGCAGCCGCCGCTCCAGCGGTTTCTCGACCACCGTGAACAGCACGTAGGCGCTGGCGATCGAGCCCGCCAGGGCCAGCACCGTCGCGCCGAGGGCGATCGCCACGGTGGTGGGCTCGAGCACGTAGTCCACGGCCCGGATGACCAGCTGGTGGGTCAGGTAGAAGGCGAACGACCACTCGCCGAGCTTCACCAGCACCGGGTGGCGGAACACCGACGGGCGCCCGTCCAGGTCGGCCTGCGCCGCCGTCGCGATGGTGAGCGCGAAGGGGATGAACGGGATGGCCACCCAGATCAGGTACGCCGGGGCGTAGGCGGCGATGAGGTAGGCGACGGCGACCAGCACCAGCGAGCCGCCCAGCCCGATCCGCCGGATCCGGCGCCCCTCCTTGATCCACAGCGCGATCAGGATGCCGAGGCAGAACTCCCACAGCCGCTGCACGGGGAAGATGAAGATCGCCCAGTCGGCGACCGTCTCGCCGTGGGTCAGCGGCGCCAGCACGAACGGCGGCACGATCACCAGCACGCAGAGCACCCCGGCCGCCCACCACCGCGCCCGCTGCGACAGCCGCAGCGCCTGCACGATGAGCAGCGGGAACATCGCGTAGAAGAACATCTCGCACGAGATCGACCACGTGACGCCGTTGCCGGCCCAGTAGTACTCGTTGTCCGGGATCCACGCGTGCAGGCCGATGAACGACGGCGCCATGTGCCACAGGAGCTCCCCGGTCTCCTCCGGCCGAGCCAGCGCGTTGAGCGGGATGAACGCCAGGACGGCGACCCAGTACGCCGGCGCGATGCGCGCGAACCGCCGTCGGTAGAAGGGGCCCGCCTTGTCACCCGGCCGGTGGGTCCAGGTGAGCACGAACCCGCTGAGGATGAAGAAGAAGCTCACCCCGGCCGCGCCCGGCTCCAGGTACGGGTCGATCGCCTCCGCGACCGGCGTGAACTCGAACGACGCGATCGAGTGCGAGGCGAAGACCAGCAACGCGGCGACGAACCGCAGACCGGTCAGCGAGTCCAGCCGCGCGGTCGCCCGGGCGGGGGTGGGGCCGGACGACGAGGCGCGCGGGCGGGCGGGGATCGCCGATGGGCGGCCGGCCTGCCGCTCGCCCGAGCGCTGGCCGGCCGAGCGGGCCGGGGTGCCGCGGGACGTCGTGCCGGGATGTGGTGCCGACACCGCTAGCCCTTCCGAGGCGCACGGGGCACCTCGGGCTGCTCGTCGACGACACGCCCGGAGAAGATCATTGCTCTCCACAGTAGAGGCTGCTCGCCGTCACCGCTGGGCGTCGGGGAACACAGGACGTGAACACCTCGTTTCCTCCTGCGTACCGGTGACCCCTCGGGCACGAGCTCGCGATGGGTAACCTCGGGCACCCCGCCCGTGGTCACCCGGCGCGGGCCCGCGCCGTGCGGGCCGACCGTCGTCCGGGGCGCTGCGCCGCCCACCGTGCCGAGACCAGGACCAAGAGGGAACCGAAGTGATTCGAGGACGCCGCCGGCTCCCGCTCGCCCTGGTGGTGACGGCGTCGCTCGTCCTGACCGCCTGCGGCTCCGACGAGCCCGACGCCGGCGAGGGCGAGGGCGAGGCCCCGCACGCCACGGCCGAGCCGACGTCGACGCCGATCGAGTCCACGGCCATCCCGCGATCCGACCTCGAGCCCGTCCCGACGACGGGGGACCGGTTCGACATCACCCGCCCGACGGAGGCCTCCCCCTCGGGATCGGCGTCGTCCGAGGAGACGGCGGAGCCCGAGCAGGTGTGGAGCTACGCCGGCGGCGACCTCTCCGACTGGAGCGAGGTCCAGGCCGCCCGCTCCGAGCAGGTCCGGGTCGTCGAGGAGCCGGCCCGCCCCGGCTCCGAGTACTCCGCCGCCTTCTCCGCCCGCCCGGGCGACTTCACCTTCGGCGTCGACACCACCATCCGCGGCGAGGTGCGCTCCACCATCCAGGAGGCCGGCGTCCCCCGCGAGGGCGACGTCCAGTGGTACTCCTGGTCGACGTACTTCCCCGAGGACTTCGTGTGGGACGGCGGCGACGAGTTCCTCATCTACACCCAGTGGCACCAGACGGCGAACGAGGGCTCGCCCAACGTCGACCTCTGGGTCACCGCCGGCCCCGACCCCGAGATCCGGCTCTCCGTGCGCGGCGGGCTGCAGGGGCGCGAATCCGCCCAGTACGCCGCCACCTACGATCTCGGCCCGCTGGAGCGGGGGGAGTGGCTGGACCACACCGTGCGCATCGAGTGGTCCACCGACCCCGACCAGGGCAACGTGCAGGTGTGGATCGACGGGGAGCGGGTGGTCAACGCCGTCGGGGCCACCCTGTTCGAGGGCCAGAGCATCTACTTCAAGCAGGGCATCTACGCCGCCAGCAACACCCGGCGCGAGCACACCGTCTACTTCTCCGACGCCCGCTGGGGCGAGTCGCGGGCGAGCGTCGCGATCGAGCCGGCGGGCGACTGACGCTACTGCGCCGCTGACGCCGGCGAGCCGAGTGGGTTCTTGCCGGTCGGGGCGTCCGATGGGGCGTCGACCGGCTCGTCATCGTCCGGCCCGGGCTCGGCGGGCGGCGTCTGCGGCACCACCCGGACGGCGACCAGCCAGCTCACCAGCGACATGGTGGCCGCGGCGATCACCAGCCCCGCCATCAGCCCGGTGCGGCCCCACACGGCGGTGAGGGTGACGGGCAGGAACACCGCGAGCGGCGCCACGCCGATGCGCACGCGCAGCGCCGCCTTGGTGTTGCGGGAACCGCGCATCGCCAGCAGCGCGCCGTGGGTGATGCCGAAGAGCACCATCTGCAGGCTCACCGCGGCCACCAGCCAGCCCGAGCCCCACGACTCGCCGAACAGCGCCCGGCCCACGCCCTCCGGCAGCAGCACCAGCGCCGTGCCGTAGACGACCGCGACCCCGGCCAGCGCCAGCGAGGCGAACCGGCCGATGCGCAATGCCCGGCCGGCGTCGGACTCCACCGCGCTCGCCACCATCGGCAGGCAGATGACGCTCGCGGCGGCGACGGTGATGTTGAGCGGTCCGTTGGCCACCTGCGCGGCCTTCAGCTGGCCGAGCAGCGCCGTGCCGGCCACCAGCGGCAGCACGAAGATCGTCAGCTGGCCGGAGCCGGAGGAGAGCGCGAAGTCGCCCAGCAGCGGGCCGGAGACCGGCCACATCGCCTTCAGCCGCGCCTTCAGCCGCACCGGCTCCCGCCGGATGCCGAACGCCACCAGCCCGATGACGTCGGCCAGCAGGGCGCCGAGGATCCACAGCGCCAGCACCGCCGCCGTCCCCGAGATCGCCTCGGTGAGCGCCAGGACGGTCGCGACCACCATGACCACCAGCCACACGCCGTCCAGCAGCACCGCCCGGCCCGGCCGCTGCTCGAGGAAGCCGACGTAGCGCAGGGCGTCCTGCAGCAGCAGGACGGGCAGGCCGAGGAAGAACACGGCCCAGGCGAGGTCCAGCGGCGTGGCCAGCAGCAGCAGGCCGACCGGGATGCCGATCGCGCCGACCGCCGTCGCCGACACAGCGGCGACCAGGTGCACCGGCGCGCCCTTGAGCACGTTCCGCTGGGTGATCAGCAGCGGGTCGAGGACGGCGGCGCGCGTGCCGCCCAGCAGCAGCCAGTAGATGCTGTAGATCAGCGCGAACTCACCGAAGACGCTGGCGCTGACGCCGGTGGCGATCGCCACCGACAGCAGCATGTTGCTGGCGCTGGAGATCGCCTGGTCGGCGACGGTGAGGCCCCGGCTGACCAGCTTGCCCCCGCGCACGGCCCGGCCCACGCGACGGATCACCATCGGCGGGCGCGGCGGGTCAGGGGCACGGCAGGGGAGTTCGGTGGACCGGGGTCAGCCGGCGCGGCGGCCGAGCGCCCGGTAGGTCCAGCCGGCGGCGGTCCAGGCCTCGCGGTCGAGGGCGTTGCGCCCGTCCAGGACGCGCTTCTGCTTGACGATCCGGCCGAACGCCACCGGGTCCAGCTCGCGGTACTGCTTCCACTCGGTGAGCACCAGGACGGCGTCGGCGCGCTCGGCGGCCTCCTCGGGGGTGGCCGCGTAGTCCAGCTGCGGCCACTGCCGGCGGCTGTTCTCGACGGCCGCCGGGTCGGTCACCCGGACGACGGCGCCCTGCAGCTGCAGCTGCGCGGCGACGTTGAGCGCCGGCGAGTCGCGGATGTCGTCGCTGTCGGGCTTGAAGGCCGCGCCCAGGACGGCGACCCGCTTGCCCAGCAGCGAGCCGTCGCAGACCTCGCGGGCCAGCTCCACCATGCGGATGCGGCGGCGCATGTTGATGTTGTCGACCTCGCGCAGGAAGGTCAGCGCCTGGTCGGCACCGAGCTCACCGGCGCGGGCCATGAAGGCGCGGATGTCCTTGGGCAGGCAGCCGCCGCCGAAGCCGAGGCCGGCGTTGAGGAACTTGCGGCCGATCCGGTCGTCGAAACCGATGGCGTCGGCCAGCAGCTTCACGTCGGCGCCGGTGGCCTCGCACAGCTCGGCCATCGCGTTGATGAAGGAGATCTTCGTAGCGAGGAACGAGTTCGCCGCCGTCTTCACCATCTCGGCGGTGGCGTAGTCGCTCTCCACCTTTGGCGTGCCGCGCTCGACGATCGACGCGTACACCTCGTCGAGCAGCGCCCGGGCGGTGTCGCCGTCGGCGCCGGCGGGCAGCCCGTAGACCAGCCGGTCGGGGTGCAGCGTGTCCTGCACCGCGAAGCCCTCGCGCAGGAACTCCGGGTTCCACGCCAGCAGCGCGCCGGGCGCCTTGTCGGCGATCAGCTCGGCCAGCTGCGCGGCCGTGCCCACCGGCACGGTGGACTTGCCGACGACGAGCTCGCCGGGGGCCAGGACGTCGAGCAGCGACTCGACCGCGCCCTGCACGTAGCGCATGTCGGCGGCGTACTCGCCGCGCTTCTGCGGGGTGCCCACGCAGACGAAGTGGACGGCGGAGCCCGCGGCGTCGGCGAAGTCGGTGGAGAAGCGCAGCCGCCCGGTGGCCAGGGTGCGCTCCAGCAGCTCCTCGAAGCCGGGCTCGAAGAACGGCGCCTCGGCCTTCGACAGCGAGGCGATCTTGGCCTGGTCGACGTCGATGCCGACGACGTCGTGACCGAGCTCGGCCATCGACGCGGCGTGGACGGCGCCCAGGTACCCGCAGCCGATGACCGAGATCTTCACGCAGTGCTCCTGTGGTTCGGGTCGAGGTGGTCCGGCGCGTCGGCCGGGGTGGTTCCCCGGTCCGTCCGCCGCGGGCCTCCGCCATGTTCGACCACGCACCGGCCCGAACGCCAGCCGGGTGGCCGCCGGAGCAGCGAGAATCGTCCGTGCAGGTGCCCTGACGACCCGAACGGGTGTGACGCCGGTCGCTACCGCCGGGGAGGCTTGCTGCGGCGTGGCATTGTCGAGGGTCGGCCCGAGTGGAACGCTCCGCACCGGACCGGTGGGAACCGTACCGCCCGGACGGGGCGGCCGGCTGGCGGGAGGGGGTCGAGGTGGGCGACGCGCTGACCAGGACCGTGCCGCGCACGCTGGCCGTCTGCGTGCTCGCCGTCGCGGGGCTGACCGCCGCCGCGGCCTACCAGCCCGTCCTCGTCCTCGTGCTGGTGGTCGCCGCGCCCGTCCTCGTCTGGGGCGTCGACCACCCCAAGCGCTTCGTGGCGGCCGCGATCCTGGTGAGCATCTTCGGCAAGACGGCCGCGCAGGTGAGCGGCAGCGCGGCGGTGGACCTGCTCGACGAGCTGGCGATCGCGGCGTCGCTGCTGGTCTGCATCGGGCCCCGACTCTTCCGCGGCCAGCCGCTGCGGAGCTTCCCGGGGCTGGTCTGGTGGGCCCTCTACGGCGCGCTCGGGGTGGGAAGCGGGCTCGTCGTGGGCGTGCCGCTCGCCGTCCTGGCGTCGGGCACCACGCTCGCCGGGAAGGGCATCCTGCTCGCGCTGGCCGTGGCGCAGCTGCACTGGACCAGCGACGACGTGCGCCGCCTCGCCAAGGGCGGGGTCGGCGTCCTCCTCTTCATCATCGCCTGCTGCGTGGTCAACCTGGCCATCCCGCAGACCTGGCAGAGCACGGTCGGCAACATCGACCAGCTCAGCTTCCGCGCGGCCATCCCGTCGCTGATCGGCCCGTTCGTCGAGCCCGGCACGCTCGGGATCATGGCGGCCCTGGGCTTCCTCGCCGTCGTCGCGTGGAACACCACCATGGGCTCGACCCGCTTCACCTGGCTGCTCTCCGCCGGCATGGCCCTGGTCGCCATCCTCTCCTTCCGGCGCAAGACCTGGCTGGGGATGATGGGCAGCTTCCTGTGGCTGAGCTCGCGGGCCGGGCGGTCCGGCGTCTTCCCCGCGGCGATCACCGCCGTCGTCGGCATCGTCATCGTGTTCTGGTCGACGCTGCTCAACGCGCTGCAGGGCATCGTCGCCACCTACCTGGACCAGTCCGAGGGCACCGCGGCCCGCACGCTGATGACCCGGGACTCCTTCTTCGTCGCCCAGGACTACTTCCCGCTCGGCGCCGGGTTCGGCCGCTTCGGCTCCGACACGGCCTCGGAGTTCTACAGCCCGCTGTACCTCGAGCGCGGCTACCAGAACGTCTGGGGCCTCTCCGAGCGCACCGGCAACGCGATGTTCCTGACCGACACCATGTGGCCGGCGGTGCTCGCCGAGAGCGGCTTCCTCGGGATGCTGGCGTTCCTCGTGGCGCTGGTCGCCGTCTTCCGGCGGCTGCGCCGGCTCTCGCGCGACGACCAGCCGGTCGCCCGCTTCCTGGGGCTGACCGGGATCGCCTGGATCGTGCAGTACCTGCTGGAGTCCACCGGCAACCCGGTGTTCGTCTCCCCGCCGTCCTACATCCCCCTCTTCGTCCTGATCGGGCTGCTGGGATCCTTCGGTGGCCGGGCCACCGACACCGACGAGGACACCGACGCCGCCGCCGACGAGCAGCCGGCCGGCGCCGGGCACGCGGGTGCGGGCGGGCGCGGCGACGTGGCCCGGGTCACCTCCCCGGCTCCCGTCGGCTGACATCGGCCACACCAACCGGCGACATCACGAGCGCGAGGTCGGTTGCGCGGCCGGCCCCCATTACGCTTCGGTGGTGTCACCACGACGGGATCGAGCCGAACCGGCAGGTGAGCGGGTGGAGCTGTCCGCCGCGCTCAGCGGCAAGCGCGCGCTCCTGGTCGCCTCGACCGGTGGCCATCTCGCCCAGATCGTCCGGTGGTCCGAGCGGTTCGGCCTCCAGCCGGACTCCGTCTTCGCCACGTTCGACTCGGAGCAGAGCCGGTCGCTGCTGCGCGACCGCCGCGTGGTCACCCTCGACTACGTGCCCCCGCGCGGCCTCGCCCCGGCGGTCCGCGCCGGCATCCGGCTGTTCCGGGCCACGCGCCGCGAGCGCTTCGACGTCGTCCTGAGCACCGGGGCCGCGGTCGGGACGGCCGCCTGGGCCATCGCCCAGCTGCGGCGGCTCCCGTTCGTCTACATCGAGAGCGTCTCCCGCTTCGACGGGCCGTCGGCCACCGGCCGCATCCTCGAGCGGCTGCCGCGGGTGCAGCGCTACAGCCAGCACGCCGCCTGGGCCGACCGCCCCGGGTGGCAGCTGGGCCCCTCGCTGCTCGACGACTACACCGCCGTCCCGGCGGCCGACCGCCCGGCCCGCGACGGCGAGGGGCGCCGCATCTTCGTCAGCCTCGGCACCATCAAGCCGTTCCGCTTCGACGCGCTGGTCGACGCCGTGCGGGACCGGATGCGCCCCGGCGACACCGTCACCTGGCAACTCGGGGTCACGACGCGCGACGACCTGCCCGGCGACGTCAACCAGGAGCTGCGCGCGGAGGAGTTCGACCGCCTGGTGGCCGAGAGCGACGTCTTCGTCACCCACGCCGGCGTGGGCACCCTGCTCCGCGCGCTCGAGCTCGGCGTCCGGCCGGTCGTCCTCCCGCGGCTGGCCGCGCGCGGCGAGCACGTGGACGACCACCAGCTGCAGGTGGCCCGCGAGCTCGCCCGGCGCGGGCTGGTCCTGCTGCGTTCCCCCGGGGAGCTGACCACCGACGAGCTCGACCCCTCGGGTGTGGTGATCCGCCGATCCGGGGACACGTCGGCGTGAGCCGGCCGTCGCGGCCCGCGCTGCGCGTGACGCAGATCGGCAACGCCTCGCAGGGGCGCGGCGGTGTCTCCTCCGTGGTGCGCACGACGAACACCTGGTCCGGCCCCGACCTCGAGGTGCGGGAGTGGCCCACCTACTGGCACGGCGACCGGCGGCGCACGCTCTCCGCGTTCGCCCGCACGGTGCTGAACGTGCTGTTCAGCAAGGTGGAGCCCACCGACGTGTGGCACTTCCACCTGACCCAGCAGGGCTCGTTCCTGCGCGAGGGCCTGCTGCTCGCCCTCGCCCGCCGGCGCGGGGTCTGCTGCACGGTCCTCGTGCACGGCTCGCAGTTCGTCGCGTTCGCCGAGGGCAACCGCCGGCTCGCCCGCCTGGTGCTGCGCCGGCCCGCGGTGGTCTTCGTGCTCACCGAGCCGGCCGCCGAGGTGCTGCGCTCGCTCGGCGTCGACGCGGTCCGGGTGGCCAACGCCGTGCCGATCGAGGAGGAACCGGTCGGGTCGGACCGCTCCGGGTTCGTCTTCGCCGGCGAGATCGGGCCGCGCAAGGGCGCCGACGTCCTCCTGGACGCGTGGTCGGCCGCCCGGCTCGACGGCCAGCAGCTCGTCCTGTTCGGCGACCTCGCCCCGCAGTTCCGGCTGCCCGACCCGCTCCCGCACGGGGTGGTGTTCGAGGGGCCGGTCACCCCCGAGGAGGTGCGCGCCCGGCTGCGGACCGCGGTCGCGCTCGTGCTGCCCAGCCGGGCCGAGGCGATGCCGATGATCATCCTGGAGTCGATGAGCCTGGCCACCCCGGTCATCGCCAGCGACGTCGGCCAGATCGCCGAGGTGGTCGACGACACCGGCATGGTGGTCCCGCCGGCCGACGCCGACGCCCTCGGGACGGCGATCCGCCGGATGGCAGGCTCGCCGGAGCTGGCGCAGGGCCTCGGGCGCCGCGCGTGGGACCGTGTCCGGGAGCGGCACTCGAACGCCGTCGTCCGGCGCGTGTTCGTCGAGCACTGGCAGAACTGCGTGGAAGAGGCCCGAACGGGTGACGCCACCCGCCCGGATCGGGCGCAGGATATCTAGCCTAGGGCGCTCAGCAACTGCACGAATCGAACGGGGGGTAGCCGCGGCCCTGCGACGACCGCGACTGCGGCTCACACCTGTGGGCCTCGATCATCGGAGACGAGGAAGTAGTGGAATCCAGAGACACCATCGCGGCGTTCCGGGCCGGGTGGTTCCTGCCCGTGATCGGGATGCTCCTGGGTGGGGGCGTCGGGGCCGCGATGGCCCTGATGATGACGCCGACGTACACGTCGGCGGCGCAGGTGTGGGTGACGTCGACGGACGCCACCTCCACCACCGCTGCGTTCCAGGGCAGCCAGTTCGCCCAGAACCGGGTGGCCTCCTACGTCCAGATCCTCGACAGCGAGCGCCTGGCCGAAGGTGTCATCGACCGGCTGGACCTGGACCTCACGGCGGGGGGCCTGCAGGAGCGGGTCGAGGCCTCGGTGGTGCCGGACACGACCGTCCTCGGGGTCGTGGTGACCGACACCTCGCCCCAGCGGGCGCGCGACATCGCCGCGGCGGTCGCCGCCGAGTTCACCGACCTGGTGCTCGAGGTCGAGGCGACCACCACGGTGCCGACCGACCCCGAGGTCGAGCCGGTGACGACCGTGCCGGTGAAGGTGACCGTCCTCGACAACCCCGAGGTCGCCGAGGAGCCCTCCGCCCCCAACCTCTACGCCAACATCGCCGTCGGCGTGCTCATCGGCCTGCTCGTCGGCCTGGCGCTCGCCTACGCCCGGGTGCGCATGGACCGCTCGGTGCGCGACGCGAAGGTCGCCTCCGACGCGGCCGGCGCACCCGTGATCGGCACCGTCGCCCGCGACCCGAAGCTCGCCTCCGGGCACGTGCTGCAGCGGAACAGCCGGTCGGGCAACGCCGAGGCCTTCCGCCAGCTGCGCACCAACCTGCAGTTCCTCAACGTGGACGAGCCGCCGCGGGTCATCATGGTGTCCAGCGCGGTCGCCGCCGAGGGGAAGAGCACCGTCGCGATCAACCTCGCCCTCACCCTGGCCGAGGGCGGGCACCGGGTCGCGCTGGTCGAGTCCGACCTGCGGCACCCCCGGGTGGTCCGGTACCTCGGGCTCGTCGACGGCGCCGGGCTGACCAGCGTCCTCACCGGCGCCGCCGACATCGACGACGTCCTGCAGCCCTACGCCAACGGCCGGCTCTCGGTCCTCGGCGCCGGGTCCATCCCGCCCAACCCCAGCGAGCTGCTGGCGTCCAGCCAGCTGCGCGCCCTGGTCGACCGGCTGCGGGCCACCCACGACTACGTCATCGTCGACACGCCCCCGCTGCTGCCGGTCGCCGACGCCAGCGCCGTCGCCGTGGTGATGGACGGCGTGCTGCTGTCGGTGCGCCAGGGCAAGACCCGGCGGGAAGAGCTGGAGCGCGCCGCGGCCGTCCTCGACCGGGTGGGCGCGCGAACCCTGGGCATCATCCTCACCATGGCGCCGGCGTCGTCGTCGCCGCACTCCTACGGCTACGACGGGGACGCCCCCACGGAGCCCGACCCCAAGCCCCGGCCCGTCGCCGCCCAGGAGAAGCCCCAGGCGCCGGGTGACCGAACCGGGGGCGACGTGCGGACGGAGCCGGGGGGTGCGACGCGGGCCGGGGTGCCGACCACCGATCCGGCCGGCGCGACTCGGGCCGAGGTGCCGACGGGTCCGGCGACCACCGAGATCCCCGCCGTCGGGCCGCCCCAGCCGCCCCAGCGCTCGGACTCGGCCAGTCGGAGCTGATCGGGGGCGCCTCGGCTCCGTCGCGAGCAGATGCCGACACGGATGTGACCTGTACCGCTCACGCTCTGTGGGTGCACATGTCCGTTACGTAGGGTTATGTCGTGAGCGAGCCAAATCGTCACGCAACCGCTAACGTCGAGTTCGGCGGTTCGACCGGCCGAGGCAAAGGGGCCTCGCTGCCCTCTTCTGCTCACTCAGCGTGACCAGAGTGGGGCGGCGAGATGTTCGAGTCGCCGAGACGACGACCAGACGCACCCAGGAGGCTCGGTAACCCCATGCAGGTTTCTCACGACCAGACCACTCGTGAGGTGCTGCCGGCCACGGTGCGGACCCGCTTCCCCGGCCTGCGCCGCCTGCGGGGGGAGGGCACCGAGGCGCGTCGGGCGTGGCGCACGGCCTACGTGCGCAGCATCGTGCTCGGGGACGCGGTCGCCGCCGTGCTCGCGGCCACGATCGGCTACTTCGGCCGTTTCGGGACCGACGTCGACGGCGCCGCCCAGTACTCGCTGTGGGCCGCGCTGGCGATGCCTGCGATGTGGGTGGCCGCCATGCACATCGGGCGGAGCTACGAGGAGCGCTTCCTCTGGGTGGGTGCCGAGGAGTTCCGGCGGGTCCTGCATGCCGCGGCCGTCCTGCTGGCTGCGGTGGCCGTGGTCTCCTGGGGGCTGGACCTGCGCGTCGCGCGCGGCTTCGTCGTCATCGCCCTCCCTCTCGCGACGGTGCTGACGCTGCTGCAGCGCTACCTGCGCCGGCAGGCGCTGCACCGCGCCCGCAACGGCGGGGCCTTCCAGCAGACGACGGTCGTCGTCGGGCACCGCAACGCCGTCGCCTCGCTTCACGCCGAACTGGACCGCGCCGGCTACCACGGCTACCGGGTCATCGGGTGCTGCCTGCCGGACGGCAAGGCGGCCGACGGCCCCACCGACTTCGACGGCCTGCCCGTCCTCGGTGGCCTCGACGAGGTGCTCGACGTGGTGCAGCGGTTCGAGGTCGACACCGTCGCCGTCATGCCCTGCCCCGAGCTGGACGGCCCCTCGCTGCGCCGGCTGGGCTGGGATCTGGAGAAGACCGAGGCCGAGCTGCTGCTCGCCCCCGCGGTGACCGAGGTCGTCGGCCCGCGGGTAGCCATCCGCCCGGTCTGCGGGCTCCCGCTGCTGCACGTCGAGCGCCCGGAGCTGCGCGGGGTGCGCCGGCTGGCCAAGACGGCGGTCGACGCCTCGCTGGCCGCCACGGCGCTGCTGGTGACGCTGCCGCTGTTCCTCGTCATCGCGCTGGCGCTGAAAACGACCAGCCGGGGGCCGGTCTTCTTCGAGCAGACCCGCGTCGGCCGTGACGGGCAGACGTTCTCCATGCTCAAGTTCCGCAGCATGGTGCATGGCGCCGACCGGATGGCCGAGGTGCTGGAGGCCGACAACGACGGCAACGGCGTGCTCTACAAGCGCAAGGTCGACCCCCGCGTGACCCGCGTCGGGCGCCTGCTGCGCCGGTACTCCCTCGACGAGCTGCCTCAGCTGATCAACGTGCTGCGCGGCGACATGAGCCTGGTCGGCCCGCGCCCGCCGCTGCCCAGCGAGACCGAGCGCTACGGCTTCGACATGCGCCGCCGCTTCCTGGTCAAGCCCGGCATCACCGGGCTGTGGCAGATCAGCGGTCGCTCGGACCTCTCCTGGGACGACTCGGTGCGCATCGACGTCCGGTACGTGGAGAACTGGTCGCTGAGCTTCGACATGATGATCCTCTGGAAGACCCTCGGCGCGGTCCTCCGCGGGCGCGGCGCCTACTGAGCGTCCGCCGTGCTCCGCCAGCACGCGCGGATGTCGGCGTACATGGTGCGGGCGTCGAAGCCCGCCGCCCACGTGCCGTAGGCCGCCCGGGCCATCTCGTCCCGCAGCTCCGTGCTGCCCAGCAGGCACACCAGGTGCTCGGCGAGGGCGTCGACGTCGCCGGGAGGCACGAGGAAGCCGTTCGCGCCGTGGGTGACCAGCTCCTCCATGGCACCCACCGGCGTCGTCACGGCCGGGATGCCCCGGGACATCGCCTCGATGACCACCATCGGCAGCCCCTCGGCGTGGCTGGGCAGCGCGAGCAGGTAGGCCGTGCGCAGCAGCTCCTGGGCCTCCGAGCGCGGGAGCGAGCCGGCGTAGGAGATCCGGCCGGGTCGGCTGCGGACGGCCTCCTCCACCAGCGCGACGACGCGGGGGTCGACCGGCGGGCCGGCGAGGACCAGCTCCACGTCGGTGAGGCCGTCGAGCCGCTCGAAGGCGCGCAGCAGCTCCGGCACGCCCTTGGACTCGTCGATCCGCCCCATCAGCACCACCCGCCTGGGGCGGGCGGCCGGCCAGGGCGTCACGGGCGGGGCGCCGTCGGCCACGCCGTTGTGCACGACGTGCACCCGCTCGGCGGGCACCCCCAGCTCCTCGGTGACCAGCTGGGCCCAGGGGCCGCCCAGGACCACCACGTACGCGGCGCGGCGGAAGAACCGCTCGATGCGGCGCTTCGCGGCCGGGGAGACGGCCTCGAGGAAGCCGCGGTACCCGGCGCCGTGCAGGTGGATGCCGTAGGGCAGGCCGCGCAGCGAGCACGCCGCCGCGACCGCCATCTTGCGCCAGGTGCTCCCGCGGCTGGCCACGTGCAGGTGGGCGACGTCGGCGCGCGCGGTGCCGGCGGTGAGCAGAGAGCGGGCGAAGTTGGCGGCCCGCCGCGGGGTCGGCCCGATGCCCCCGGAATCCACGACCCGCAGCTGCACGGGTGCGTCGCTGAGGCCGTTCTGCGCCTCGAGTTCGGCGACGACCGACGCCATGCCGCCGGACTGGCCGCCGGTGGGGCCGATGCTCAGGACGCGGAGTGCGCCGTCGTCGTGGTGATGGTGCCGGCCGGAGCCGGGCGTCGATCCTCGCATCGTGCCCGGATCACCGAGCCGCGACGTCGTCGAGCTCGGGCAGCGTCCACTGCTCCCCGAGCCAGGCGTCGAAGCTGTGCGGCTCGAACGGCAGCACACCTCCGCCCGGGTAGGGCGTGTACTCGCTGAACCAGATCACGCCGTCGACGTTGTAGAGGTCGACCCGCATGAAGTCGAAGGGACGGGCGAGCACCTCGGCCGCGTGGTTCAGGGCGGCCAGGTTCTCCGGCGGCGGGCCCGGCTCGCCGCTGCCCAGGGCGGTCGCCACGTGCAGCGGCTCCCAGTCGGCCGTGTAGAAGGTGCGCGAGTGCTGCTTGGTGAAGCGGCCCGTGTCCACGGACACCGCGGCGATCTTGCCGTCGAACATCAGGTACTTGTAGTCGTCGGGCGGCGTCACGCCGTCGCCGATGGCCTCCTCGAGGACGTAGAGCGGTCGCGCCTGGCTGTAGGCCCACTCGCCGAGCAGCACGCTCTGGTCGTCGCGGAGCCAGGTCTTCGTCGCCGCGATCGTGCGGGCGTCCACCGACTCGTCGGCCCGGCCGAAGCGGACCAGCCCGCTGCGGTGGTTGGGCTTGAGCACCCACGGGCGGTCGAACATCCGGCCGGCCACCTCGGTGAGGTCGGTGCCCGACCAGAAGGTCTCCGGCACCGAGATGCCGGCCTCCTCCGCCACCTGCGCAGCGTGGTCCTTCATCGCCAGCTTGTCGCACGTCCAGGCCAGCACCGGCCGCCGGTCGTGCATGATGCGCCAGTTGATCTTCTCCCCGAAGGTCTGCGGGTCGCGCAGGCGCGGGAGCCGGCCGTGCCCGGCCAGGTAGAGGTACCGCCGCCGCAAGGGTAGGGGGAGGAGCCCGGCGACCCTGCGGTGGGCCGGCTGGAAAACGTGTCGGAGGCTCTCGTTCAAGCCGCTCCGGGGCATCCGGACCCCTTCTGGTGTGAGACGTGGGCACGCCGGCGGTGTCTGCTCCCGGGCGCTCCGTCGGTGCGTCCGGTGTCGCGGCGAGCCTAGTACCCGGGCTCCGGCGTGGCTTTCCTCCGGAACCGAACCACCCCATCGGAGGTTTCGGGCGGTGGCCGGCGCCGATCAGACTGGGGGCGTGCCCGACGAGCAGATCCCCGCCACACCCCTGACCGTCCTGCTGGTGTGCACCGGGAACATCTGCCGGTCGGCCATGGGGGAGGGGCTGGGGCGGTCCTACCTGCGCGGGCTCCTCGGCGACGCGGCCTCCGACGTCCGGCTGGTCAGCGCGGGCACCCGCGCGGTGACCGGCTCCCCGATGCACCCCCGGAGCGCCCTGGTGATCTCCGGGTTCGGCGGCGACCCCGAGGGGTTCGTGGCCCGGCAGCTGGAGCCGGGGATGGTCGCCGAGGCCGACCTCGTCCTGACGCTGACCCGGGACCACCGCCGCACGGTGCTGGAGCTCGCGCCACGGGCGCTGGCGCGCACGTTCACCCTGCGGGAGGCCGCCGCGCTGCTGGGCGCGCTGGAGGACCGGCCGCCCGAGGGCGAGGGCTTCACCGGCCGGGCCCGCGGGCTGGTCGCCGCCCTGGCCGCGGCCCGTCCCGGGCGCCGGGGCGACGAGGGCGACGACATCGCGGATCCGATCGGCCGCTCCCTGGAGGGCCACGAGGAGGTCGGGCAGGCCGTCGCGGACGCCCTGCTGCCGGTCCTGGCCGCGCTGATCTCGCTGCACCCCGAGGTCGACGGCGCCGTGGAGCCCGGGCCGGTCCGGATCGCCGCGCACGTGGACCGGAGCGGTGGGCACCCGGCGCCGGACGGGGCGGTCGACGGGGACGGGTCGCTGCCGGCTGCGCTCGACCACCGGTCCGCGGGCCCGGGACGTGCCCGGCGTGCGTTCGGCGCGTTCGGCCGCCGTCGGCGCCCGGCGAGCTCCTAGGACCGCGTCACGCAACCGTCGACTGGTTCACGGTGGGCCGGCCAGCGCTTCGCGTCAGGACAGTGTGCGCGGACGCGCAAGTCCCGTGCCGAGAACTGACCATCTGCGCACTCCGTCGCCACCAGCGGCGGGCTCCTGGCGGGCTCTCGCCGGGTTACTGGCGGGCGACGGGCGGGGCGGCGGTCCACTCCGCGGGCACGAAATCGGGCACCGCAGCGGTGTCCGCCGCGTGCCGCCGATCGGCCGTGCGCACCGCCCGGCCGATGCCGAGCGCCAGGAGCACGGCCAGCATCGTCCACGCGGCCACGAGGACCAGTACCCACGTCATGGGACCTTCCTAGGCGGGCGGAGGCCCCGGGGTCCGGTCCGACGCGGGCAGAACCTGCCGAAAATGTCCACCCCCACATGTTTGGGCGTCCGCGCTGGTCAGGCCGCGAGTCGCGTAGCAGAACCCGTGACGACTCGGCGGGAGGCCCGAAAAATTCACTCGAACGGGCTTGGCGTTATGTAACCGTGACGCTACCTTCTGTCGCGTGTCACGAAACGCTCACCGACAGTGGCGAAGCCTCCGACCCGGTCGTCGCCGGCGCATGTCCCGCCGACGCATGACGCAGCTGCTCCTCGCGCTCATCGGGATCCTTCCCCTCAGCTATCCGATCGTGCAGGGCGGGGGATCCGGCGTCGTCGCCGAGCAGGCCGCACCTGCCGTCGAGTCCCGCGACTCGCGTCCCGCCACGCAGCCGCCCCCGGCCGCCACTGCCCCTGACGCGGCCCCGGCCGGCGAGGTCCCGGCCGACCAGGCCGCCGCCGGCGCCCAGGCCGAGGCACAGGCGCAGGCCCGGGCGGAGGAGCTGGCCCCGGTGGCCGGCTCGCGCTCCGGTACGGGCCCGGCCCCCACCGCCACGACCACCACCCCGGCCCCCGCTCCGAAGCCCACCACGGCCACGACCACCCCCAGCACGACCACCGCCCCGCCCGCCCGCGCGACGACCCCCTCCACCGGCGCCCTCAGCTGGGCCCCGCCGGCCGGCTGGCAGAACTACCCGGTCACCCGCATCACCTCGACGAACTCCGTCACCACGGTCAGCGGCAAGGGCGGGGACGTCCTGGTCCAGCTGCCCGCCGACCGCCCGGCCGCGCCGATCATCATCGCCAACTGCCGCAACGCCGTCGTCATGGGCGGGCAGATCAACGTCCTGCCCACCGCCCGCATCGGCAACGACGACCAGCGCGCCGTCTACGTGCACAAGTGCACCGGCACCGTCCACATCGAGGGCGTCCTCATCAACGGCAACGTCGCCGGCTCGCAGGCCGACGGCATCGCCGTGAACGCCCCCGAGGCGACCGTGCAGATCCAGAACGTCCGGATGGACGCCCTGCGTGGCACGTACTCGGTGAACCACGCCGACGTCTTCCAGCCCTGGGGCGGGGTGCGCGAGTACCGGATCGACCGGCTCACCGGTACGACCAACTACCAGGGCATCCAGGTGCGCCAGGACCTCGGGGCCATCGGCAAGGGCACCATCCGGAACGCCAACGTCGGCAGCTCCGAGGTGAACCCGATCGAGCGGGGCGGGCAGTTCATCCGCATCGACTGCAACACCTACCCGCTGGCGCTCGAGAACGTCTACCTCGACCCGCGCTCCGGCCGGGACATGGGCTACAGCGTCTGGCCGCAGACCGATGACCGCAGCTGCCCCGCGAAGATCAGCAACGGCGTCGTCTCGTGGCCGTCGATCGGGAACCTGAGCGGCACCCTCAGCCAGGGCAAGCCCGCGTCGGGTGACTTCGTCCCGGCCGGCTCCGTCGGCATCGGGTACGTCTCTCCCGGTTACCGCTGACCTGACCCTCGAGGGGGCGGGTGCCGCGCAGAACGCGCGGTGCCCGCCCCTTCGTCGTCCCTAGTAGGCGCCGCGGCCGGTGAAGACCGCCCCCACCGTCCGCCAGAGGATCATCAGGTCCAGCGTCAGCGACCAGTTCTCCACGTAGTGGATGTCCAGCCGCACCGAGTCGCTCCAGGACAGGTCGGACCTGCCGCTCACCTGCCAGAGACCGGTGAGGCCGGGCTTGACCGCCAGCCGGCGGTGCATCTCCACCCCGTACCGCTCGACCTCCGAGGGCAACGGCGGGCGCGGCCCGACCAGCGACATCTCGCCCCGCACGATGTTGAGCAGCTGGGGAAGCTCGTCGATGGAGTACCGGCGCAGCACCCGGCCGACCCGCGTCACCCGCGGGTCCTGGCGCATCTTGAACAGCACGCCGTTGCCCTCGTCCACCGCCGCCAGCCGGGCGACCTGGCGCTCCGCGTCGACGTGCATGCTGCGGAACTTCAGCATCGGGAACCGGCGGCCGTCGCGGCCCACGCGCTCCTGGCGGAACAGCACCGGCCCCGGGCTGTCGAACCGGACGGCCACCGCGGCGGCGAGGAGGACCGGCGCCAGCAGCAGCAGGAGCAGCACAGCGGCAGTCCGGTCGAACGACTCCTTGACCAGCCGGTGGAGGCCGCGGAGCTCGGGGCGCTCCATCTGCAGCAGGGAGAGCCCGCAGACCGGGCGCACGCGGATGCGCGGGCCGGCGACCTCGGAGACCGACGGCGCGAGCAGCAGATCGGCCTGGGTCTTCTCCAGCTCCCAGCCCAGCCGGCGCAGCGCCGCGCCGTCCAGCTCCGGTGACGGCAGCACGGCCACGGTGTCCACCTCGTAGCGCTCGACGACGTCGACCACCTCGTCCAGGGCACCGAGGACCGGCAGGCCGCCGGGGCCGCTGCGGAGGCCGGAGCCGTGCGGCAGGCAGTACCCGATCACGCGGTAGCCCTGGTCGGCCTCGCGGTGCAGCTGCTCCCGGAGCGCCGCCACGCCGGTGCGGTGGCCGACGAGCAGCGTCGTCTGCTGGAAGCGCCCGTGGGCCCGCTGCCGGCGCAGCCACGACCGGTGCGCCTGCCGATGGGCGAGGGTGAGCAGGGTGGCCAGCGGCAGGGCGACGACGGCGAACCCGCGGGCGACCTCGAGCTTCAGGCCCCACGAGACCGTGCCCACGATGGCCAGCAGCAGCGCGGCGGCGAAGAAGACCCGACGGAACTCCTCCGGCCCCTCCCAGAGGTACCGGCTCTCGTAGCTGCGCGCGACCACCATGGCGAACAGCCAGACGGCCGGCAGGGCGACGGCGATGGCCAGGGAGGCGGTCGTGAGCCCCGCGTCCGGCGGGGCGAAGCGGGCGAGCAGACCGCTGCCGGCGGCCGCGCTCGCGCAGAGCGCGTCCCACACGACGAGCCGGCGGACGTAGGGGCCGCGCCAGGCCCGGCGCGCTTCGGTGCCGGCCCCGCGGAGCCGGTCGGGCCGCGGCAGCCGCTGGAGCGGCGCGGCGCGGTGCTGGGTGACGTGTTCGGACGGAACGGCTTCACTGCTCATCGCGTGAGTTCCCTGCGGTGCGAACGGCGGTCCGGCACCCGGTGCGGAGAAGTCACCGGGGGCGGTCGCGCACGTGCGGAGTCATGGACTGTTCGACGAGCCGATCGGGGGGGACCGGCGGGGCAGGACGGAGGGGGTGCGCCCGTCAGTCGGGGCTGGCACCCGGGTCCTCGACGCGGCCCAGGAGGACGGCGTCGTGCCCGCGAGCGATCCGGATCGAGCCGGCGAGGGAGGCGGGGAAACCTGCGTCGAGCACCGCGAGCGCGGCGTCCGCGTGGTCGGTGTGGCCCGTGGCGCACGACCCGCCGCCGGACACCGAGGCCGACGTGTGGCCCACGGGGGCAGGCGCGTGCACCGGCGAGACCGGCGTCGCCGGCGGGCTGGGCGGGGGAGGCCGGCGCACCGGTGGTGCCGCCGGCTCGGGGGGGGCGTCGGCCGGCGGGGCCTGGCCGAGCCCGGTCGCGCCCGCGGGCACCGGTGCGGCCTTCGCCGGGGAGGCCGGTGCCACGGTCGCGGTGCCGGGTTCGGGGGCGCACTCGGCCGCGGTGGGCCCGGTCGGGGCCGGGGGGACTGGCGGGGTCGCCTCGGGGGGCGCCGCCGGTTCGGCAGCGGGCGCCGGTTCGGCAGCGGGCGCCGGGTCGGCCGGCTCGTCGGCGGCCGCGGGAGCGGCCGGCGCCGGGTCCTCCGTGCCGTCGGCGGGATCTGCGGCTGGTGCCGGCTCCGACGCCGGGGTCTCGGTGGCCGGGGGGTCCGCGTCGGTCCCGGTGTCGGTGGCCGGGCTGTCCGCGTCGGTGGCCGGGGCCGGCTCGTCCGGGGTCTCGGTCACCGGAGGTGCCGCCGGGTCGGCGGGGGTCTCCTCGGCGGGGGGTGGGTCGGTCGGGGTCTCGCCGGCGGGCGTCTCGGTCGCCGGAGGTGCTGCCGGGTCGGCCGGGGTCTCGCCGGCGGGGATCTCCTCGGCGGGGGGTGGGTCGGCCGGGATTTCGCCGGCGGGCGTCTCCCCGGCGGGCGGCGGCTCCACCGGGACCACGGGCGGGTCGACCGGGACCACCGGCGGGTCGACCGGCACCGTCGGCGGCTCCACCGCGACCACGGGCGGGTCGACCGGCACCGTCGGCGGCTCCACCGGGATTACGGGCGGGTCGAGCGGGGCCACGGGCGGGTCGAGCGGGACCACCGGCGGGTCGGCCGGAACCTCGGGCGGCGGACCGGCGGGCGGATCGGGGAGCGGCGTCACCGCACCGGCCGGCGCGACGACGTGGGTGTCACCCTCCGTGGGCACCCGGGCCTCGGCCCGGGCCGCGTCGTCGGTGGTGGCGGCGAGCACCGTCCAGGCGCCCAGCAGCAGGAAGGCGGTCACCAGCAGGCGCCGGGACCAGCGCGCACGTCCGGGGGGAGCCGCGGCCGGCGAGCGGAGGTCGCGCGGCACCCGCGCGGCATCCGACGGCCGGCCGATGGACATGCGGTTCCCCCTGTCGCTCCACTCCCGAACACCTTCGGCCGAAGTCTGGGCGAGGGAAACCGGGGCCGGGTGGCGTTCGGATGAACAGCGGCCACGCGCGGCCCGGCCTCACTGTCGGTGACCGGAGGGACTCGGAATGGTGTCGCACCGTGGGCGTCCGGCGTGCCGGACGCCACCCCCTCGAAGGGGGCGGGGCCGACGGCGAGGTGCCGGGTCCCGCCGCTCGGTGCGACTACCGTCGTTCCCTGCACGACGACCCGCCCCAGCGCGGGGACCGGGCACGGGAGCGTCGTCCGGTCGCGGATCCACGGTGGAGGTTCAGCAGACGATGCGCATGCTCGTCACCGGGGGCGCGGGCTTCATCGGCGCCAACTTCGTGCACCAGACGTTGCGCGAGCACCCCGAGTACGAGGTCACCGTGCTCGACGCGCTGACCTACGCGGGCAACCCCGCCTCGCTGGCCCCGGTCCGCGACGACATCGAGTTCGTGCACGGTTCGGTGGCCGACGCCGACGTCGTCGACCGGCTGGTGGGCCGCTGCGACGTCGTCGTCCACTTCGCCGCCGAGAGCCACAACGACAACTCGCTGCGCGACCCCGCACCGTTCCTCACAACCAACGTCGTCGGCACGTTCACCCTGCTCGAGGCGGTGCGCCGGCACGGCGCCCGCTACCACCACATCTCCACCGACGAGGTCTACGGCGACCTGGAGCTCGACGACCCGGCGAAGTTCACGCCCGAGACGCCGTACAACCCCAGCAGCCCGTACTCCTCGACCAAGGCGGGCTCGGACCTGCTGGTGCGGGCGTGGGTGCGCTCCTTCGGCATCCACGCCACCCTCTCCAACTGCTCCAACAACTACGGGCCCTACCAGCACGTGGAGAAGTTCATCCCGCGGCAGGTCACCAACGTGCTCTCCGGGCTGCGGCCAAAGCTCTACGGCGCCGGGGAGAACGTGCGCGACTGGATCCACGTGGACGACCACAACTCCGCCGTCCACGCGATCCTCGACCGCGGCCGCTCCGGCGAGACCTACCTGATCGGCGCCGACGGCGAGAAGAACAACCGCGAGGTGCTCGCCCTGGTCCTGGAGCTGACCGGGCAGCCGGCCGACGCCTTCGACTCGGTCACCGACCGCGCCGGCCACGACCTGCGCTACGCGATCGACGCCACCAAGCTGCGCACCGAGCTGGGCTGGACGCCGCGCTACACCGAGTTCCGCGAGGGGCTCGCCGCGACCATCGACTGGTACCGGGAGAACGAGGCCTGGTGGCGCCCCCTGAAGGACGGCGTCGAGGCGGCGTACGCCGCCCAGGGGCAGTGAACGCCGTCATCGTCGGCGCGGGCGGGCAGCTCGGCCGCGCGCTGCGGCGCGAATTCCCAGGCGCGGTCGCCCTCGACCGGGCGGCGCTCGACGTCACCGACGCCGCCGCGGTGGAGGCGTTCGACTGGACCGGTGTCGACGTCGTCCTGAACGCCGCCGCCTGGACGGCGGTCGACGCCGCGGAGGACCCGGCGAGCCTGGCGGCCGTCCGGGCGGTCAACGTCGACGCCGTCGCCCACCTGGCCCGGGCCGCCGACCGGGCCGGTGCCGCGCTCGTGCACCTCTCCAGCGAGTACGTCTTCGACGGCACGCACCCCGGGCCGATCCCCGAGGACCTGCCGCCCGCGCCGCTGTCGGTCTACGGCCGCAGCAAGGCCGACGGCGACGCCCGCGCCACCGCCGTCGAACGCCACTGGCTGGTGCGCACCACCTGGGTGGTGGGGGAGGGCGGCAACTTCGTGCGCACCATGGCCGCCCTCGCCGACCGCGGTGTCTCGCCCTCGGTGGTCGACGACCAGATCGGCCGGCCCACCAGCGCCCGCGACCTGGCCGCCGGCATCCGCCACCTGGTCGTGACCGGCGCGCCCTACGGCACATACAACCTCACCGGCGACGGCGAGCCCGTGTCGTGGGCCGACGTCGCCGCGCTGGTCTTCACCGCGCGCGGCCGCTCCGCCGACGACGTGTCGCGGGTGAGCACGGCCGAGTACTTCGCCGGCCGGACCGGCGTCGCGCCGCGGCCGCTGAACTCGGTGCTCGACCTGGCCCGGATCCGCGCCACCGGCTTCCGGCCGGGGCACTGGCGCGACGGGCTGCGGCACCACCTCGCCGGCCTCAGCTGACCCCGCAGCCCCGCCGGTACCGACACGTGGCGCGCATGGGTCAAGCTCTGCCGCCGCCCTGCCGATGATCAGCGCGTGTCGTGGGCCTGGATCGTCGGTGGACTGGTCGTCTGGATGGCGGTCGCCGCGTCCCTGGGTGTCCTGCTCGGGAAGGTGATCCGCCGGGCGGACGACCTCACGACGCCGTCCTGGGCCCCCGTCGAGCAGCTCGCTCCCGCGGCCACCGTCGTGCGCACCCGCCGCCGCGCCGTCCCGCTGCCCCCGGTCGGGGTCGGGCTGGCCGCTGCTGCGGTCGTGCTCATGGCCACCGGCTTCCTGCTGCGCCTGAACGGGGCCACCGGCTCCGCCGCCCAGCTGCTCTCCATGGACGCCCCCTTCTCCCTGCCCCGCCTGTTCGTGGCCGGCCTCTTCGCCGTCGCCGCGATCGCCGCCGTCGCCGGGGCCGCCCGCAACCCCGGCCGCCGCACCTGGTGGCTGGCCGTGGGGGTGGTCGCCGCCGGCATCGCGTCGGTCAAGGCCGGGGGCACCGTGCACGCCGACGCGATGGCCGCCCTGTACTCCGCCGTCGGCCGGCCCGCCGCCATCGCCGTCAGCGCGGTCGCGGCCCTCGCCGTCGTCGGGGTGCTGTTCTTCCTCAGCCGCACCGAGCGCCGTGACCGGCGCCGCGTCCTGGGCAGCCTCGCCGGCTACGGCGTCGCCTCCGTCGGCCTCTCGGCGCTGTCCGCCCTCGCGCCGGCGTCGCTGGGTATCGCCGCCACCTTCATCGAGGAGTCCGGCGAGGCGCTGGCCGGTGTGGCGTTCCTGGTCGCCGTCCTCATCGGTGTCGCTCCGCGACTCGTGCTCCCCGCCGGCTGGGTGCTTCGCCGTGCCGACGACGCGCACTCCCTGGAGCTGGCTCCGCAGGTCGTCCGACCGCTCGGCGACCAGCCGCGCTGAGGGCGGGCGGGCCGGTGCGGGGATCCCTCAGAAGCCGGACCGGACCTCGCCGCACCGGCACCGGTACAGCGTCGCCGAACTGAAGGCGTCCGGGCCGAGCCAGCGGAAGAGGTGCAGGTGCACCGCCGGGCCACGGCGGTCTGCAGGCGCGGATCCGGCACCGTGCACCCGGTGGCCGCCGAAGCGTGGGGATGACGTCACGACCACTCCTTCCCGACGGAGCGGCTGGCCCGCCTGCTCTGCGCCGCCTGCCGTGTGTACCACCTGAGCGAGCGATGCGAACCCGACTCCGTCGCGACCGTGGGCGAGCGGTGGCGTCGTGCCCGAGGCGCGGGTCGGACCTCAGGGGCCCCGACCAGGCCGTTCTCAGTCCTGCTCCGCAGCGGTCACCGGCACGTCGGGCTTTCGTCATCCCAGCGTCACCGACCGGCCACCGAACGGTGAACCGCGCAGGGTGGCGGAGGCCTGCCTCCCGATGCCGTGTCGGCGCCCCTTGCGGCCGGGGTGCCGGCGTGGCAGAACGCTCACCACGCGCACCCGGCCCCCGAGGTGGTCGTGGTCCATCGAAGGAGGCACCCCTGAGCGTCCCTCCCGAACCGGATGACGAAGGTCACGCCGGCGACAGTTCTTTCCACCCGGACCGAGAGTTCGAGGGGGTCGAGGAGCGCGATCCGTTCGACGCGCTCTTCGGTATCGGCCTGGCGTGCGCGGCCGGGCTCGTCGGCTGCGCGGTGGCAGTCCTCGCCTGGGGTGGTGTGCTCTCCGACCAACCGCGCGACGGTGTGCCCGTCGCGGCCAACTTCCCCTTCGGCGGGTTGACCGGGGGACCCGCAGAGCAGGAGGCCGCGCCGCTCGCGTCCGCGCCGGACGGTGGTGCTGAGGAGAGCGTTCCGGCCGCACCGGTCGGCGACGGGGCGCGATCAGCAGGCGACGGCGACGGCGACGGCGACGGCGGCGTCGGCGTCGGCGGACGCGCCGGTTCCAGCGTCTTCATCGGCGATCGTCGGACTGCGACGCTCCCGGCGGCGGTCCGGCGCATCCTCGAGGGCGTGGACCGGCAGGGAGACGCGGCGCCGGACAGCGGGCCGACCACGAGTGCGCCGACGACGACCCCGCCGACGACGACGACCCCGCCGACGACGACGACCCCGCCGACGACGACGACCCCGCCGACGACGACGACCCCGCCGACGACG
>NZ_FOAO01000030.1 GCF_900109665.1 Blastococcus sp. DSM 46786 | reverse complement strand
GACCCGCCGGCCGGTGCCGCGGACAGGCCGAGCATGTCCAGGGAGTCGAGCAGTTCCCGGCACTGGGCGGCGGAGATCAGCTGCCCGTCCAGCTCCGCCGGCGCGGCGCCGGCGGGTGCGTCGGGCCGCAGCGAGGGCAGCGCGGCGTGGAGGGTCAGGTGCGCGGTCACCGGTGGGCGGCTGGTGTCCCACGGCCGCAGGATCAGGTCCAGCGCCGCCGCCGACCGCAGCACGCCGATGGGCCGGTCGTCGCCGTCGGCGCGCATCCACCGCGCGTACTGGTCGACCGCGTCGCGGGCTGCGTGCACCGCCGGCAGCGGGCCCTCGATGATCAGCCGGCCCAGGTCGTCGGCGGTGCGCTGGACGTGCACGTCGGCTCTGCGCTCGGCGTCCTTCCGGCGGCGTTCTTTGGCCTCGGCGTCCACCCGGTAGAGGTGGTAGCGGACCCGGTCACCCAGCCGGGACGGCGGGCAGTCCGCGGCACCGGGGAGCACCCGCGCCTGCACTCCGGCGGCGACGGCGTCGGGGGCGTCGCCGAGCAGGTCGAGCAGGATCCGTGCCTTGCGGATGCTCAGCCGCCCGGCGAACAGCTCCGCCCACGTGGGCGCGAGCTTGGTGGTGAGCAGGATCGACTCGGCGGCCAGGCGGCCGGCCTCGGCCTCCGAGCAGCCGCGGATCACCGCCAGTTCGGAGACGAAGTCGTCGGAGACGTCGGCCAGCGCGGCCGGCCGCGCCGCCCGGGAATCCGGCCCCGGGCCGCCGCGGGGGCCGTAGTCGGCATCCCGCTCCACCGAGCGCCGACGCGCCAGCTCGGCGATGGCGGCCGCCTGCCGGGCGTACTCCCGGGCCATGTGGGCATCGGCCGACCAGATGTCGCACACCAGCTCGAACTCGGCCGACGCCGGCGGCACCACCTCACCGGGCAGCAGCGGCATCGGTACGCCGTCGAGCGGCCCCGGCACCCCGTCGTCCTCCATGCCCGCGACCGTAGACACGACCTACGACAGTTCCCGCTGGTCAGCCGGGCGGAACGACCGCGAGTCCCGGACGACGGCGCCGGTGGTCAGCGAGACGGTGACGTCGCGGCCGGCACCGGTGGCCCGGTCGGGCAGCAGCGCCCGGACGCGGCGCTGGACGGCGTCGCCCGGCTGCCAGGCCAGCACCCGCGCCTCGTGCGGCTCCTCAGGCCGACGTAGACGAAAGTGCCGGAGTCGGCGCAGAGACCTGCGGCGCGGACGATCCCCGTCGCGGCGGTGATCTCCTCGGCGGTGAGCCGTGCGAGCGGGTGGGTGACGGTCCCCGTGACGGCGGCGGTCAGGGTGGTCTACCTGCTCCGGGGGGTGCGGAAGGAAAAGGGGCGGCGTGACCGGGAGCACGTCCTCGGTCCGGGCGCGCGGGTGTCGGGCGGCCGGGTGCGTCGGCTAGACAGGTGCCATGACCGAGCTGACGACGGCGACAGGCGCGGGCTGGCTGGCCCGCGAGGAGATGGACGCGGCGCGCGAGCGGCTGCCGATCCTGTACGTCGACGTGGTGCCGGTGCGGGTCGACGAGCAGGGCACGGTGACCTCGATCGGGCTGCTGCTGCGGGCCGGCGAGGACGGGCAGATCAAGCGGGCGCTGGTGTCGGGGCGGGTGCTGTACCACGAGCGGGTGCGTGCGGCGCTGCTACGGCATCTGGAGAAGGACCTCGGCCCGCTGGCGCTGCCGCGCGTCCCGCCCGCGCCGCAGCCGTTCACCGTCGCCGAGTACTTCCCGACGCCGGGGGTGACGCCGTTCCACGACCCGCGGCAGCACGCGGTGTCGCTGGCGTACGTGGTGCCGGTGGAGGGCGACTGCTCGCCGCAGCAGGACGCCCTGGAGCTCACCTGGTTCAGCCCGGACGAGGTGCGGGAGGCCACCGTCCTGGCGGAGCTCGCGAACGGGCAGAGCGCGCTGCTGCTGCAGGCGCTGGCGCACGTCGGCGTGTGAGCCGGGTCCTGGTCGGCGCGGCGTCCCGCTGTCCGGGGCACTAGGTCTCTGGGGCGCAAAGTGAAGCGCTCGTAGCGTTTCGGCATGCGCAGGTTGTTGCTCGCTGTGCTGCTGTGCGGCGCGCTGGTCGGGCTCGGCGTCGCCCCGGCCGCCGCGTCCACCCGGGTGCCGGCCGACGGCGCGTTCACGGTCGCCCTCACCGAGGCTCCCGACCTGCAGCCGCTGCCGGGGGACCGGTGCCTGGCGACCGTCCCGGTGACGCTCGCCTTCGAGGGCACGCTCGAGGGGACGGCGCCCGGCACGATCCGGATCGCCGTCGACGCGCCGTGCGACCAGGCGTTCGCCGTCCCGCCCGGCACGTTCGCCGACGTCTTCCTCTTCTCCGGCACCTTCACCGGCACCGTGGCGGGGGAACCGGCCGACGCGCGGCTGCTCTACACCGGGATCACGCGGGTCGGCGGCGAGGTGCGCGGCCTGATGCTGCTCTCCGGTGACGCGCGCGGGCTGCTCCGGGTGGAGGCGACGGCCGGCGCGGGCGGGACGTACTCGGGCTCCGTGCGGATCTGAGGTCCCGTCAGAACCAGCTGCGCCGTCGGGGTGGCGAGGCCTCGTCTCCCTGGCGGATGAGCTCAGCGAGGCTCCGCACGGTGGCGGTCGTGAGGGGGAGCTTGCTGCGGCGGACGGCGCCCCGCACGGCCCGCTCCACGACGGACGTGGCCCTGCCCGGATGGGTGCGGGCCAGCTTGAGGAGATCCCGGCGGAGCGCGGTCTCGCGCTGGATGAGGTCCGCCTGGACCCTCCGGGCGAGCAGCTCCTCGAACTCGCGGGACACCTGACGAGCGGCCATGCCCGACCGTACGGCGACGGGTTCGGGGGCGCAGCGCGCCGGTCACCGCCGCCTGGACCGCCTCGTCAGGCCTCGTCGTCCGCCAGGGCACGCAGGGCTGCCCGGAAGGCGTCGGCGCGCGCGTCGACCTCGGAGAGCGCGTCGGCGGTGAGCTGCGGGCGGAGGCCGCGCTCGGCGTGCCCGTAGCGGATCAGGTCGCTGAGCAGCTCCGGGATCCGCTCGACGTGCAGCACGGCGGGATCCAGGAACCCCTGTTCGAGGTCGAGCAGCGCCCGGACGTTCCTGCGGCTCCAGACGAGGGGATCGCCGATGCCGTTCCCGCTCCCCACCGCGAGGACCTCGTCGACGAGCGGGCGGAGTTCGCTCCGGGCCCACGGGGGGCCGGAGGGCGAGGCGAGGAACGCCTCGGCGATGCCGTCGAGCTCCTCCTCGGACAACTCCCGGAGCTCGGTGTCCTGGCCGCCCTCGGGGAGCAGCGACAGCATCCACTCCACCAGCGGGCGTGCCTCGGTCAGCTGCTCGGAGGCGAGCCGCAGCGGGCGGCGGTCGATGCCGGAGAGGGCGTGGGTCAGGCGGGCGCGGGCGTCGGCGGGGGAGATGTCGCGCACGCGGAGATCCGGGTCGTCGCCCTCGACCATCAGGCCGACGACCTCGTCGAGCGGTGCGCCGACGACGTACCCGTCGGTGGCGACGGCCCCGAACTCGTTGTTCACGGCGATGACGGCGGTGAGCGGCCCGCCTCCGGGCACGGTGACGCCCACGAGCAGCTCGTCGACGTCCCGGAACACCGTGCTCACCTCGACGGCCCGGTCGACCGGCTCGGACCGGTGCAGCTCGGCCAGCCACTGGGGCAGGACGTGACCGCGCTCGGCGATCTCGCGGCGCACCCGCCGGCGCAGGTCGGGATCCACGGTCAGGGTGGCGATCGCCAGCAGGGCGGCCGACGTCTCGACCCGGTCCGCGGCGGAGAAGCTGCGGACCAGGGTGCCGAACGCTGCTGCGGGGTCGTCGTCGGCCGCGGCCACGGAGAGCGCCAGGCTCACGATGCCCAGGAGGGGCCCCGGGGTGGGCGCCTCGATGCCCGCGCTCAGCGCATCGAGCAGGCCGACCTCCGGCGTCGTGCGCCGCCGCTGCTTCTGGCGGGACCGAGCCCGCTTCTTGTTCTTCGCCATCGCGGCGGACGCTACCGGCGCCCACCGACGGTCCGGCTCCGCCGGGTGCCGGCGTTCCCGGAACCGGGGCTCAGCCGCCCAGCGCCCGCCGCCCGGCCGCGAGCAGCCCGGGCTTCGCGTCCCGGATCACCTGCTGCGCGGCCAGCAGCCCGCTGGCCCCGCCCAGACCCGGGCCGGGGTGGGTGGAGGCGCCGATGTGCCACAGCCCGTCGACGGCGGTGCGGTGCCCGCGGGTCTGCGGGGTGGGCCGCCAGAGCAGGAACTGGTCGATGGTGCAGGCGCCGGAGTACGGGTCGCCGTCGACCAGGTTGCGGTTCCAGGACTGCAGGTCCGCCGGGGAGAGCACCCGCCGGGCGGTGAGCGCGGAGTCCAGGTTGGTCATGTGGCGGGAGAGCTCCTCGACCACCCGGTCGGCGTACCGCTCGCGCAGCTCCTCGGTCCAGGTGCCGTCGCCGACGTCGATGCTCCCGGCGGCATCGCCCGTCGGCCGGCCCGGGGTCTCCTGCAGCTGCAACCACAGCACGCCGGCGCCGTCGGGCACCCGGGTGGGGTCCAGCGCGGCGGGCTGCCCGGCGACGATCGTCGGGTGGACGGGCAGCAGGTGACGCTGCGCCTCGTTGACCGCACGGCTCACGCTGTCCAGCCCGTCGCTGACGTGCACGATCGCCGCCCGCGACAACCGGTCGTGGTCCTCCACCCACCGCGGCGGCTCGGACAGCGCCAGGTGGATCTGCATGTCGCCGCGGCCGTAGCGGTAGCCGCGGGCCGCCTCCCGCACCCGGTCGGGCACCGCCGCGACGCCGTCCAGCAGGTCCAGGTAGAGCGACTGCGGGGTGACGCTGGCCAGCACCGCCTCCCGGGCGGTCACCACCTCGCCGTCGGCCAGCCGCACGCCGGTGGCCCGCCCGTCGGTGGTCTGGACGGCGACGACGTCGGCGTCGGTGCGGGTGCTGCCGCCGGCATCGGTGACGATGCCGGCCAGCGCCTCGACGACCCGCACCCCGCCGCCCTCGGGCACCGGGCAGCCGCCCTGGGCCAGCGCCAGCGCGATGACCTTGTTGATGAACCCGCTGAACGCGTCGTCCGGCCCCAGCCCCTCGTGCCCGACCCACGGGGAGAGCAGGCCGTGCACGGCGGGGGAGTCGAACGTTCCGGACAGCCAGGTGCGGGCGGACTCCAGGCCCTCGGCGCCGAACTGCTGCAGCCCGCGCGGGCCGAGCTGGCGGACCGCCTGGCCGGCGAGCTTCAGCCCGTCCAGCGACAGCAGCTCGGTGCCCAGCGCGCCGAACGCGATGCCGGCCTTGCTGCCGAACTCCTCGAGGAAGGAGCGCCAGGCGTCGCCGTCGCCGGGGGCGAGCCGGTCGAACTCGGCGGCGGTGACATCGGCGTCGGTGGAGAGCACCGCCGTCGACCCGTCGCGCAGCGCGGCCGCGGCGGGCAGGTCGGTGTTGCGGTAGACGACGCCGCGGGCGGCGAGGTCGTCGGCGAGCGCCGGGTAGGCCGGGCCGCCGACGAACAGCGGGTGCCAGCAGGAGAAGAGGTCGGTGGTGTAGCCCGGCGCCGGGGTGTCGGTCTCGGTGCGGATCGCCCCGCCGAGGCGGGGTGCGCGTTCGTAGATGCCGACGTCCCGCCCGGCCTTGGCCAGGGTGGCGCCGGCGACGAGGGAGTTGATCCCGCTGCCGATGATCACGACGTCGTGTGCAGCCATGGGATCCCGACTGCCCCGAACCGTGGGGCAGCGAAACCGCCTCTGGCTCCGGTTGTGGACGACCGCCCGGGACGGTCGTCGGCGTCGATAGCCTCCAGTGGTGTTCGACGAGCTGCGCCCGGCGCTCTCCGATGCGGTCATCCGCCGGTCGGTCGGGGACGACGCGTGGCGCCGCGGCGTCGCCTACGCGCGGGAGGGCCGGGTCTCGGAGATCACCCGCTCGCGCACGACCGGCGAGCTCACGGCGATCGTGGTCGGCAACCAGCGCCGGATCTACCGGACCGTGGCGCAGCACGACGCCGCGGGCGCCCGGTGGTGGGGCGAGTGCAGCTGCCCCGTCGGGTACGGCTGCAAGCACGTCGCGGCGGTGCTCCTGACCGTCCGGCTCGCCGTCTCGGCTGCACCGCCGGTGGCCCGCACCCCCGACTGGGAACTCGTCCTCGGCGACCTGGTGCAGGCCGCGCCGTCCGGGGGCAGTACCCCGGTCGGCCTGCAGTTCGACGTCGAGCGGGCTGCCGGACCCGGCCCGGCGTCGGTGCGGCTGCGGCCGGTCGTGCCCGGCGCGAAGGGGCGCTGGGTCCGCACCGGGGTGTCATGGCGGAACCTCGAGCACGACTACTTCTCCGGGCGCGACCTCGCGCACGTGGCAGCGTTGCGCGGGTTGCACCAGGCGCACCAGGCCGCGGACCCACCCGGCTACTACTACGGCTCCGGGGAACCGCCGGTGCTGCTGGAGGACTTCGGTCCGGCGCTGTGGCCGGCGCTGCGGCAGGCGGTGGAGGACGGCGTGCCCCTGCTCACGAAGAGGGGTGGGCCGGTGCGGGTCGGCGCGCCGGGGGAGCTGGCCGTGGACGTCCGCGAGGAGGGCGGCGAGCTGCGGGTGGAGGCCATCGTGGAGCTGGGCGACGACGTGCGCGTCCCGGCCGAGTCGGTGCTGCTGCTGGGCAGCCCTCCGCACGGCGCCGCCCTGGCTCCCGACGCCGACGGCGTCCCGCCGGGTCTCGTCCCGCACGACGGGCTGGTGCTCGTGCCGCTGCAGCGGGTGCCCCGGAGCGCGCAGCGGCTGGCGGGCAGTGGGCCGGTGCGGGTGCCGGCGGCCGACCGCGACCGCTTCCTGACCGCCTTCTACCCGGCGCTGCGCCGCGCGCTGCCGGTGCGCTCGTCGGACGGGTCGGTGGAGCTGCCGGAGGTGGTGGCACCGCGGCTGGACCTCGCCGTCGAGCACCTGCCCGGCCAGCGAGCACGGCTCATCTGGTCGGTGCGCTACGGCGACGACGGCCCCCGGCTGCCGCTGGCGCGCGAGGCCGGTGCCGCGCCCGATCCGGGGCGCGACGTCGCCGCGGAGGAGGAGCTGCTGCGTGACCTGCCCGCTCCGCCGGAGCGGCTGCTGCGGCTCTGGCACGTCGGCCCGCGGCCACGGCCGATCGAGCGGGCCGAGCTCGCCGGGATGGACGTCGTCGTCCTCGTCACCGATCTCCTGCCCCGGCTGGCGGAGGCCGGCGTGCTCGTCGAGGAGACCGGTGAGCCGGTGGGCTACCGGCGGTCCGAGGCCGCGCCGGTGGTGGCGGTGTCGGCCACCGACAGGGAGGACGGCGACTGGTTCGACCTCGGCGTGACCGTGAGCGTGGACGGCGAGGAGATCCCGTTCGCCCCGCTGTTCGCGGCGCTGGCGGCGGGGGAGGAGCACCTGCTGCTGCCCAGCGGCACCTGGTTCGACGTCCGCCGGCCGGAGTTCGACCGGCTGCGCACGCTGATCGAGGAGGCGCGGGCGCTGCAGGACGCCGACCGGCCGGGGCTGCGGATCAGCCGCTACCAGGCGGGGCTCTGGGAGGAGCTGGTGGAGCTCGGCGTGGTCGGCGAGCAGAGCCGGCGGTGGGCGCGCGACGTGGGGGCGCTGCTCGACATCGACGGTGCAGGGCCGCCCGCGGCACCCGCCGGGCTGGCCGCGCGGCTGCGGCCGTACCAGCTGGAGGGCTACCAGTGGCTCTCGGTGCTGTGGGACGCCGGGCTCGGCGGGGTGCTCGCCGACGACATGGGCCTGGGCAAGACGCTGCAGACCCTCGCGCTGGTCTGCCGGGCGAAGGAGGCCGGGGAGCTGACCGCGCCCGTGCTGGTGGTGGCGCCGACGAGCGTGGTGGCGAACTGGGCGCGGGAGGCGGCTCGGTTCGCGCCGGGTCTCGTCGTCCGGACCATCGAGGCCACCGGCCGCAAGCGGGGCACCGCCCTGGCCGAGGCGGTCGACGGCGCGGACCTGGTGGTCACCTCGTACACGCTGCTGCGGCTGGGGGAAGAGGAGTACCGGGCGCTGCCGTGGAGCGGGCTGGTGCTGGACGAGGCGCAGTTCGTGAAGAACCACCAGGCGAAGACCTACGCGGCCGCCCGGCGACTGCCGGCGCGGTTCAAGCTGGCCATCACCGGCACGCCGGTGGAGAACAACCTGATGGACCTGTGGGCGATGCTCTCGATCGTCGCGCCGGGGCTGTTCCCCAGCCCGCAGCGGTTCACCGAGCACTACCGGACGCCGATCGAGCGGGGCGGCGATTCCGAGGTGCTCGCCGCGCTGCGCCGCCGCATCCGGCCGCTGATGCGCCGCCGCACCAAGGAGCAGGTCGCCGCCGAGCTGCCGCCCAAGCAGGAGCAGGTGCTGGAGGTGGTGCTGGACCCGAAGCACCGCAAGGTCTACGACACCCACCTGCAGCGGGAGCGGCGCAAGGTGCTCGGCCTGGTCGACGACCTGGACCGGAACCGCTTCACGATCTTCCGGTCGCTCACCCTGCTGCGGCAGCTCGCGCTGGATGCCTCGCTGGTGGACGACGGCTACGCCGGCATCCGGTCGAGCAAGGCGGACGCGTTCCTCGAGCACCTGCAGGAGGTGGTCGCCGAGCGGCACCGCGCGCTGGTGTTCAGCTCGTTCACCGGGTTCCTGGGCACGGTGCGCCGGCGGCTGGACGAGGCGGGGCTGCCCTACGCCTACCTCGACGGGAGCACCCGGGACCGCGAGCGGGTGATCGACGAGTTCCGCGACGGCCGCGCCCCGGTGTTCCTGATCAGCCTCAAGGCCGGTGGGTTCGGGCTCAACCTCACCGAGGCCGACTACGTCTTCGTGCTCGACCCGTGGTGGAACCCGGCGGCGGAGGCGCAGGCGATCGACCGCGCGCACCGGATCGGCCAGGACAAGACGGTGATGGTCTACCGGCTGGTCGCCGCCGACACGATCGAGCAGAAGGTGCTGGCGCTGCAGGAGCGCAAGCGCGACCTGTTCTCCCGGGTGCTGGACGACGACGGCGGGACGCTGTCCGGGGCGCTCACCGCCGAGGACATCCGCGGCCTGTTCGCCTGATCGACGTCGGGGTGGACGTCGTCCGTCCGGCCACCGCCGGAGCGGTGGGTCAGCGCGGGACGACGGTGACCGCGCAGCGCAGCCCCGGGACGCGGCTGAGCCGTGCATCCGCCGTGAGGAGCGCACAGTCGAGCGCTTCGGCGAGCGCGACGTAGGAAGCGTCGTACGCGGAGACGTTGTCCCGCAGTTGCCAGACCCGGTCGAGCAGCCCGGTGATCGGATGCCGTGCGACGCCCAGCCGCCGCCGTGTCGAGCGCCCGCCAGCCGTCGTCGGGGCTCACCGTCCGGTTGACCACCTGCCGGCGGAGCGCCTGCGCTATCTCGGGATCGATCAGGTGCGGGACGTGCAGCGACTCCGAGGCGACGACCGCCCGCGCCTGACCGTCGTTCAACAGTGCGGAGACGGCGGCCGAAGCGCCGAGGACGATCACCGCGCAGCGCGGTCGTCGTCGATGTCTGCGAGGACGTCGGCGGTGGGAACGCCGAGATCGGGGAGTGTGGCGAGCAGCCGGGGGTTGTCCGCCCGGCGGGAGACCTCCGTGAGCTCCCGCAGGGCGACCGCGCTCACCGACATGCCTTCCCGCGCCGCCAGCCGCTCGAGAGCTTCAGCGACCTCATCCGGGACGTTGCGCAGGTACAGGGTTCGCATGAACGAGATGCTAGCTGGCTGCTAGCAGAATGCGACGAGGACTTGTTCGCGGCATCTCCGCCCGGCAGCGGCCCTGCCCGCAGGTCGCGCCCTCGGCTAGCGTTGCGTCATGCGCAACGGTGCCGACGGCGACGGTCAACCTCCGCTCGTCCAGTCCGTCGACCGGGCGCTGGCGATGCTGTCCGTCCTGGCCGACCGCGGCAGCGCCGGTGCCACCGACCTCGGCGCCGAGCTCGGCGTGCACAAGTCCACCGCCTCCCGGCTGCTGGCCACCCTGGAGGCCCACGGGCTGGTCGAGCAGCTGGGGGAGCGGGGCACCTACCGGCTCGGGTTCGGGTTGGTGCGCCTGGCCGGGGCCAGCGCGGCGCAGCTGGACCTCAGCCGGCTGGGGCGCGAGGTGTGCGAGCGACTGGCCGCCGAGCTCGACGAGACGGTCAACCTCGCGGTGCTCGACGGCGACAGCGCGGTCAACATCAGCCAGGTGCACGGCAGCGCCTCGGTGGGAGTGCTGAACTGGGTCGGTCGGCGCACCCCGCTGCACGCCACCTCCAGCGGCAAGGTGCTGCTGGCGTACGGGCCGGCGGCTGCGCGGGCGGCCCTGTCCGCCACGTCGCTGGAGCGGTACACCCCCTCGACGATCACCGACGTCGCGCTCCTCGACGAGGTGCTGGCCGGGGTCGGCGAGCAGGGCTGGGCGGCCACCGAGGGGGAACTGGAGCTGGGCCTCAACGCGGTGGCAGCGCCGGTGTGCGCGCCGGACGGGCGGCTGGTCGCCGCGCTCAGCGTGTCCGCGCCGTCCTACCGGCTGCCCCGCGACCGGTTCGCCGACATCGCGGAGCGGCTGTGCGCCGTCGCCACGGAGACCGGCCGGCAGCTCGGCTGAGGCACCGGGGCGGCGCTCCGTGGCGCCGTTGTGAACACCGTGTCAGGACGCGCGCCGACACGCCGGTGCCCCTTGACGGGGTGCGGATCCGCTCCGGACCCTGTTGCGCATCCCGCCAGCAGTTGCGGATGCCGCAACGGACGAAGGGCGTGGCCATGGACATGGCTCCCCGCAGGACGTCGCCCCGCGTCGTGGTCATCGGCGCCGGAATCGTCGGGTGCTCGCTGGCCGACGAGCTCACCGCGCGCGGCTGGACCGACGTCACCGTGCTCGACCGGGGCCCGCTGTTCGCGGCCGGCGGATCCAGTTCCCACGCCCCGGGTCTGGTCTTCCAGACCAACCCGTCGAAGACGCTCGCGGAGTTCGCGAGCTACACCGTCGGCAAGCTGGGCGGCCTCGCGCTCGACGGCGCACCGGTCTTCCGGCCGGTCGGCGGCCTGGAGGTGGCGACGACGCCCGAGCGCTGGGCCGACCTGGCCCGCCGGCACGGGCTGGCCACCTCCTGGGGGATCGAGGCCCGGCTGGTCGACGCCGGCGAGTGCGCCCGCCTGCACCCGCTGCTCGACCCGGGTGCCGTGCTGGGTGGGCTGCACGTGCCGAGCGACGGGCTGGCGCACGCGGTGCCGGCCGGCGAGGCGCAGGCCCGGCGGGCGATCGAGCGGGGCGCGCGCTTCCTCGCCCGCCACCGGGTCACCGGCGTCGCCTCGGCCGCCGGGCGCGTCTCCGGCGTGGACACCGACCAGGGCTTCGTGCCGGCCGACGTCGTCGTCTGCGCCGCCGGCTTCTGGGGCCCGGACGTCGGCGCGCTCGCCGGGCTGACGGTGCCGCTGCAGCCGCTGGCGCACCAGTACGCCACCACCGCGCCGGTGCCGGCGCTGGCCGGCGCCGTGCGGGAGATCAGCGCGCCGATCCTGCGGCACCAGGACGCCGACCTGTACTACCGCGAGCACGGCGACCGGATCGGCATCGGCTCCTACGGCCACCAGCCGATGCCGGTGACCGCGGCCGAGACCGAGGCGCACGCGAACAGCTGCCTGCCCTTCACCCCCGACGACTTCGCCGACGCCTGGAAGCAGAGCCTCGCGTTGCTGCCCGGTCTCGCCGGGACCGAGGTCGCGGCCGGCATCAACGGCGTCTTCTCCTTCACACCCGACGGCATGCCGCTGCTCGGCGAGCACCGCGACCTGCCCGGCTTCTGGGTCGCCGAGGCGGTGTGGGTGACCCACTCGGCCGGGGTCGCCAAGGCGCTGGCCGAGTGGCTGGTCGAGGGGCAGCCGCGCACCGACGTCCACGAGTGCGACCTGCACCGGTTCACCGACGTCCAGCTCTCGCCGGAGTACGTGGCCGGGCGGGGGGCGCAGCAGTTCGTCGAGGTCTACGACGTCGTGCACCCGCTGGACCCGCCCGCGGTGCTCCGCCCGCTGCGCACGAGCCCGTTCTCCGGCCGGCAGCAGGAGCTCGGCGCCGTCCTCACCGAGGCGGGCGGCTGGGAGCGGCCGCTGTGGTTCGAGGCCAACGCGCCGCTGGCCGAGGGGCTGGACCTGCCGCCCCGCGACGCGTGGGCCTCGCGGTGGTGGTCGCCGACCGTGGCCGCCGAGGCGCTGGCCACCCGGGACCGCGTCGCGATGTACGACATCACCCCGCTGACCCGGATCGAGGTGACCGGTCCGGGAGCGGCGGACTTCCTGCAGCGGCTGACCACCAACGACGTCGCCAAGCCGGTCGGCCGGGTCACCTACACGCTGCTGCTCGACGCCGCCGGCGGGATCCGCAGCGACCTGACCGTCGCCCGGCTGGGGGAGCAGCGGTTCCAGGTGGGGGCCAACGGCCCGCTCGACCTCGACTGGTTCTGGCAGCACGTGCCGGACGACGGGTCGGTGCAGCTGCGCGACACCACCGCGGGTACCTGCGGCATCGGGCTGTGGGGCCCGCGGGCGCGCGACGTCCTGCAGCCGCTGACGAGCAGCGACGTCTCGCACGGGGCGTTCGGCTGGTTCCGGGCGCGGGAGATGTTCGTCGGCGGCGTGCCGGTGACCGCGCTGCGGGTCTCCTACGTCGGCGAGCTCGGCTGGGAGCTGTACACCGACGCGGCGACCGGGCTGCGGCTGTGGGACGTGCTGTGGGAGTCCGGGCAGCGGCACGGGCTGGTCGCCGCCGGCCGCCGGGCCTTCGACAGCCTGCGGCTGGAGAAGGGCTACCGCGCCTGGGGCACCGACATGACGGCCGAGCACGACCCGGTCGAGGCGGGGCTGTCGTTCGCCGTCCGTCAGGACAAGGGGGACTTCGTCGGCAAGGAGGCGCTCGAGCGCCGCTCGCACGACCGGCGGCTGGCCTGCCTCCTCCTCGACGACCCGGCGACGACGGTGCTGGGCCGCGAGCCGGTGCGGGTCGGCGGGGTGCCGGTCGGCCACGTCACCAGCGCGGGCTTCGGCGCCACGATCGGCCGGTCGATCGCCTACGCCTGGCTGCCGGCCCGGCACGCGGGACCCGGCACCGCGGTGACGATCGACTGGTTCGGGGAGCGGGTCGCGGCGACGGTGACCGCCGAGCCGCTGGTCGACCCCGCCGGCGCGCGGATGCGGTGCTGACGATGGCCTACGACGTCATCGTCCTGGGGCTGGGCGGCATGGGCAGCGCGGCCGCCGCGCACCTGGCCGCCCGCGGGCAGCGGGTGCTCGGGCTGGAGCGGTTCGGCCCGGCGCACGACCAGGGCTCCAGCCACGGCGGCTCGCGGATCACCCGGCAGGCCTACTTCGAGGACCCGGCCTACGTGCCGCTGCTGCTGCGCGCCTACGAGCTGTGGGACCGGCTGTGCGCCGACTCCGGCACCGACGTGCTGGTGCGCACCGGCGGGGTGTTCCTCGGCCGGCCGGAGTCCCGCACCGTCGCCGGGAGCCTGCGGGCCGCCCGCGAGTGGGGGCTGGCGCACGAGCTGCTCGACGCGGGCGAGGTCCGTCGCCGGTTCCCGACGCTGGCCCCGGCCGACGACGAGGTGGGGCTGGTGGAGGCGGCCGCGGGGTTCGCCCGGCCGGAGGCGACCGTGGCCGCGCACCTGGACCTCGCCTTCTCGCGCGGCGCCGAGCTGCGCTTCTCCGAGCCGGCGCTGGGGTGGGCGGCGACGCCGGGCGGCGGGGTGCGCGTGCGGACGGCGGCGGGGGAGTACGAGGCGGGTGCGCTGGTGGTGAGCCCCGGCTCGTGGGCGCCGGAGGTGCTGCCCGACCTCGGCGTCCCGCTGACCGTGGAGCGCCAGGTCATGTACTGGTTCCAGCCGACCGGCGGCACCGCTGCCTGGACGCCGGACCGGCACCCCATCTACATCCACGAGGCGGCCGACGGCACCCAGGTCTACGGCTTCCCCGCGATCGACGGCCCGGACGGCGGGGCGAAGGTCGCCTTCTTCCGGCGGGGGATTCCGTGCACCCCGGGAACGATCGACCGGGAGGTGCACCCCGACGAGGTCGCGGCGATGGCCGGGCACCTGGCCGGGGTGCTGCCGACCCTGCCGGGCCAGCTGCTGAAGGCCGCGACCTGCATGTACACGACGACGCCCGACGAGCACTTCGTCATCGCGCCGCACCCCGAGCACGCGCAGGTGACCGTGGCCTGCGGCTTCTCCGGGCACGGCTTCAAGTTCGTGCCGGTGGTCGGCGAGATCCTCGCCGACCTCGCCACCACGGGGACGACCGAGCACCCGATCGACCTGTTCGACCCGCGCCGGCCCGCACTGGAGGCCACCTCATGACCGCGACCCTCCCCGCCGCCTCGTCGAGCCTGATGCCGACCCTGGCCGGGCGGTACTACACGGACCCGGCGCTGTTCACCCGCGAGCAGGAGCGGGTGTTCGAGGTGATGTGGCAGTGCGTCGCCCGTACCGACGAGGTCGCCGACCCCGGCAGCTTCCGGCGGGTGCAGGTCGGGCGGGAGAGCGTGCTGGTGGTGCGCGGCCGGGACGGCGGCCTGCGGGCGTTCCTCAACGTGTGCCGGCACCGCGGCGCGCAGCTGTGCACCGAGGAGTCGGGGCAGGTGAACCGCACGCTGCGCTGCCCGTACCACGCGTGGTCGTTCGGGCTGGACGGTGCGCTGGTCGCCGCACCCAACCTGGCGCGGATGCCCGACGTCGACCGGGTGGCGAACGGCCTGGTGCCGGTGCAGCTGCGCGAGTGGCTGGGCTACGCGTGGGTGTGCCTGGCCGACGACCCGCCGTCCTTCGAGGACGACGTCGTCGGCGCGGTGACCGAGCGGCTCGGCGACCCGGCGGCGATCGAGGAGTACGACGTGGGGCGGCTGGCCCTGGGCCGGCGGATCCGCTACGACGTCGCGGCGAACTGGAAGCTCGTCGTCGAGAACTTCATGGAGTGCTACCACTGCGCGACGATCCACCCCGAGCTGACCGACGTCCTGCCGGAGTTCAGCCGCGGGTACGCCGCGCAGTCCTTCGTCGGGCACGGGGCGGAGTTCGCGGCCGGTGTCGACGGCTTCACCGTGGACGGGTCGGTCGGCTTCCCGGCGCTGCCGGGGATCGACCAGGACCGGGACCGGCGCTACTACGCGGCCACGATCAAGCCGGCGGTGTTCCTCAACCTGGTGCCCGACCACGTGATCCTGCTGCGGATGACGCCGCTGGCCGTGGACCGGACGGTGGTCGAATGCGACTGGCTGTACGCGCCGGGGGTGGTCACCGCGGGGCTGGACGTCTCCCGGTCGGTCGAGCTGTTCCACCGGGTCAACCAGCAGGACTTCGCCGCCTGCGAGCGCACCCAGCCGGGCATGAGCTCGCGGGCCTACGCGGCCGGAGGCGTGCTGGTGCCCGTCGAGCACCACCTCGCGCTGTTCCACGACTGGCTGCGCGGGCGGCTCGGGGAGGGCTGACGACCGGCCGGGCGCCGTGCTCAGGCCGGGACGGGCTCCGGCTGCCTCGCTGCTCGCTGCTGCGACACCGCGTACGCCGTGGCGGCGGCGACCACGAGCGCGGCGGCCAGCGCGGGAGCGGCGAGCGCGGTGGTGGCGCCGAGCCGGTCGACGACGGCGCCGGTGACCGCGGCCGCGAGCGCCTGGCCGACGACGACGGCGGAGTTGAGCATCGTCATGGTGGTCGCCGAGCGGCCGGCAGGGCTCAGCATCGCGCCGACGCTGTAGAGGGTGACCAGCGTCGGCCCGATGCCGCAGCCGAGGACGGCGAGGGCGACGACGAGCGCGGGCACCGAGCGCGCGGTCGCGTAGAGGAGCGCGGCGGCGAGCAGGACGGTGCCGAACGTCGCCCAGCGCGCCCCCAGCGTGAAGCGCTGGGAGAGGGCCGCGGTGCCGAGCGCCAGCACCGCCGACCCGATGCCCATGACGCCGTAGAGCAGGCCGGCCCGGTCGCCGCTGCCGTCGTCCGCGGCGAGGAAGCCGGTGAGCGAGGTGAGGGTCGCGCCGAAGAAGAGCCCGATGCCGAGGGTGCCGGCGACGACGGTCAGCAGGGGGAAGCGGGCCAGCTCTCGGGCGGGCGCCTGGGTGCCGCGGCTGTGCTGCGCGCCGGGCTGGAGCCGGCCGGTGGGGTGCAGCGCGAAGGCGGTGACGAAGACGAGGGTGAGCGCGGCGGCGCCGGCGATGGCCACCCACGGGGCGATCGCGGTGGCCAGCAACCCGACGAGGAACGGGCCGACGATGAAGACCATCTCGTCGGCGGCGGACTCGTAGGCCATCGTGCCGTCGAGCGCCCGCCGGCGGTGGTCGCGGTGCACCGTGCGGCGGATGACGGCCATCAGCCGGGTGCGCGACATGGGGGCGATCTGCGGCGCGGACATGCCGATCAGCACCGAGAGCGCGAGGAGGGCGGCGTCAGCGGCGGCGCTCGCGACGACGAGCGGGAAGGCGGCCAGCAGGGCGCCGTGGAGCAGGCCGACCGGGACCAGGACGCGGCGCTGGCCGAGGCGGTCGGCCGCGGCACCCAGCAGCGGGCCGGCGAACGCGGTGCCGATGCCTGCGACGGCGGAGTTGAGCCCGCCGAGGGTGACCGAGCCGCGCTCGGCGACGACCAGGGTGAGCACCCCGACGGTCATCATCGCGAAGGGCAACCGCGCGACGAAGGCGAGCGGGAAGTAGGAGAGACCGGCGGAGCGGATGACCGCGGAGGTGGTGGGGCGCGTGCGGAACATGACCTCTGCTGCTGCGGATCGGGCGTGCCGCCTTGATCCGCCGGTCGGGCCGGCAGCAGGTAGTTACACACGGACGTTCAGGACGCCCGCGAGCCTAGCGCGGGCGGGGTCGGCGATCCGGCGACGCGCTACTTCCAGCGGTCGATGAACTCGGCCGCCGCGGCGTTGACGACCTCGGGGTGGGTGGCACTGAGGAAGTGCTGGCCGCTCTCGACGACGCGGAGCTCGGCCTTGGCGCTGCCGGTGAAGAGCCCGATCTCGGCCTCGGCGTTCGCCACCGAGTAGACGCGGTCGGCGGTGCCGTGCAGCCACAGGACGGGGCACCGCACGCTGTCCAGCCGGCCGTGCAGGCCGTCCCGGTCGCGCAGGTTGATGCTGCTGATCCGGAGCCGTTCCCGCCCGACGTCGCCGGCGTAGTTCTCCTGGTGCGTCCGGTGCCAGAAGGCGCGCTCGTCGTCGGGGACGTCCTCGCCCATGCCCTCGGCGAGGGTGGCGTCGATGAGCTCGGTGGGGATGACCCAGTCGTCGCCGACGGGTTGCGCGAGGGCGTCGATGGCGGGGGTGCAGAACTCGACGCCGTTCCAGCACCCCAGCTCGCGGCTGCGCTGGCTCTCGAAGTCCATGGAGGTGCCGAGCGGGATGATGCCCTTGACGGTGCCGGGGGCGAGCATGGCCATGCGGGCGGCGATCCAGCCGCCCTGCGAGGTGCCGAGGACGAACGCCTCGGAGATGCCGAGAGCGTCGAGCACCTGGAGGGCTGCGATGGCGGTGTCCCAGTAGGTGTACTGCCGGTAGGTGGCGCGGGTCCGCCCGTGCCCGTAGGGCTCGATGGCGAGCGGATTGGCGGCGAAGAGCTGCTCGTCGGCGAACTGCGGCCGGTACAGCTCGACGGAGGTGGTGAAGGAGTTGATCATCACCAGGGTCGGGAGCGACGGGTCGTAGGGCCGACCGAACCGGTGGCCGATGGTGGAGCCACCGAGGTGGGGGATCTGGATCGTCTCCGTGCTGCTCATGGTGTCCCTCACGGTCGTCGTCCGGTCATCGTGGCGTCCGCCTCACCGGGGGTCAATCGTCGTCGGACGGCGGGACGGAGGCGAGGTCGGCGATCGGCGCGGACCAGGCGGCGGGCGCCGTCCAGACGAAGCTGTGCGCGCCGGGGACGCTGTGGAACCGGCCGTCCCTGGCCCGCTCGCTGAGCTCGCGTGCCCAGGCCTCGGTGCAGAGGCGGTCGCGGTCGCCGTGCAGGACGAGCACCGGCTGGGGGACGCGCTCGACGGTGTCCTCGAGGCGGTCGCGGAGGTGGACGGCGAGGGTCTGCCGGACCCGGCGCAGTCCTGCGCGCTGCCGGTCGGGGGTGTGCTGGACGTCGAGCTCGGGCGGCTCGAGCTCGTGGTTGCGGCGCCAGGCGAGCAGGACGCGGCGCATGCTGCGGTAGGCGGGGTCGATGGTCGGGCTGGCGAGCACCAGCGCCCGCACGCGGTCGGGTTCCCGGACGGCGACGTGAGCGGCGACCTGGGTGCCGCTGGAGTGCCCGACGAGCACGACGTCGTCGAGACTGCTCGCCGCCAGCCACTCGACGACGGCGTCGGCGTGGTCGGCGACGTCCATGGGGCGCGGCGGGTCGGCGCTACCGGAGAAGCCGGGCAGCTCGACGAGGTGCGCGCGGGTCCAGGTGCCCAGCTCGCGGACGGCGGGCTCCAAGTAGTCGGCGACCGCCAGCCCGTGGACGACGACGACCTCGGGGACGCCGGGCCGTCGCTCGCCGGCCACCCGGCTGCGCATCGCGCCCCAGGAGGTGGCGCGGTGTTGCAGCTCGACGCCCGGCGGCACGGTCTACCGGTCGTGCGTGGTGAGGGGGTGCGACCCGGGGTTGCGGCGGCCGGCGGTCATGGCTCGGGACGCTAGCGGTGGGCGGGGTCGCTCGCGCTGCGGACGGTGGACGGCGCTGGTTGAGTGGCTGGTGCGGTGAGCCCACGCCGTCCCCAGTCCGTTCCGGAAGGTTGACGATGGCCAAGAAGAAGACCGCTGCGGAGACGTCGAAGAAGTCGATGGCGCAGGCGCTGGGCGCCGTGGGTGTGGCGTTCGGGGCGATCAGCGTCCTGGCGCCGCGGTCGGTGGCGAACGGCTACGGCGTCCCGGTGACGCCCGCCGGGCTGCAGCTGCAGCGGCTGTTCGGCAGCCGGGCGCTGGTGGTCTCCGCGCTGGCGCTGACCGCGAAGACCGACGAGGAGGTCGACCGCGGGCTGGCCGCGGTGGCGGCGATGAACCTGCTCGACACGCTGACCGCGCTGGCTGGCGCGGGCAAGGCCGGCGGGCGGACCACCACGCGCGCCGTCGTCAGCTCGCTCGCCTACGGCGCGGCGGCGCTGTGGGTGCGGTCGCTGGACGACTGAGTTCCGCGCTGGCCAGCGGATGGCGCGCTCGTCGGTGCTTCAGGTCTGGTCGCTCTTCGCGCGGCGGTCCGCATGCGTCTCGCCGGCGACCGCGATGTCGGTCGGCGGCACCTCGACGATCCAGGCCCGCACCGTCTCCGGGGGAGCGCCGATGCTGTCGGTCGTGGCCTGGCTGACCGCGGCGAGCAGGTCGCGCTTCTGCTCCTCGGTGCGGCCGGCGATCATGGTGATCTGGATGAAGGGCATGAGGCATCCCTAACCCAGCCGGCCGCGAGCGACCACTCGGCGCGGTGGGGGTCAGGCCGCCGCGGCCACCGGCGAGATCAGCCGGCGGGGGAGCTCCAGGGTCGGGTGCACCCCATCCGCGTGGGGCTTCTGCGGTTCGCCGGCCTCCTGCGCCGCCGGGGCGGCCGCCCCCAGGGAACGGGCGACTGCGTCGAGGTGGCGGAGCGCCTCCTCGTAGAGCTCCTGGATGGCGCTGGCCGCCGCCGCGTGCGCCGCTTCCGCAGGACCGACATGTCGACTGTTCATGGCTGCCTCATCGGCGGGCGGAAGAGGTTCCGTGACCGGTCCGCCGGTGCCCTATGGGCAGGCGGCGTCCTGCTCCGGGTGGACGACCTGCTCCGGGAAGGCTCGCGGCCCCGACGTCGCCACCGTGGATGCGTTCTCCCCGAACTGGCCCTTCGGGAACACCGTGGTGGCCAGGGTGCTGACGCTCTGGCCGAAGGCCTTGCACCCGCCCGACCCGGGATCTGCTGACGCGGCTGTCGCGGGGGCGATCAGCAGCAGGGTGGCCGCTGCTGTGCTGATCAGTGCGCGTCGAACGCTCATGAGGGCCTCCTGGGACATCGCCGTGGCAGCCGGACGGACCTCGATGCTGGCCTGCGGCCGGCCCGTCGCCCAGGGGCGCGGGTGCGGCGGGCAGCGCGACGGGCGAGGCGACACGGTCCGTCGTCCTCGGACGATGGACGGTCACCGGGCCGGTGCAGCCCCCATGTCCGGGGCGGTCGCCTCAGTCGTAGCCCGGCAGCCACCGCTGTGCCTCGTCGTCCACGGGGACCGTGGCGCCCAGTGAGCACAGCACGCCCACGAGGCCCGTGGTGACCCGATGGAGAAGCAGATGGCGAGCGGGGATGCTCAGCCGGCGGTGTCGACACCGGGTGGCCGGCACGGCAGCATCCGGCGATGTGACCGCTCCCGAACCACACCGCTTCGTGGCCCACGTCGTCGAGGAGTCGACCAACAAGATCCACGAGGACGACGTCGCGCGGCGGTACGGCTTCTCCGGGGCGCTGGTCCCCGGCGTGGAGCTGTTCGCCCGCACGACGACGCCGCTGGTGGCGGCCTGGGGAGTCGAGTGGCTGTCCCGGGGCCGGATCGACCTGCGCTTCCGGCGGCCCACCTACGACGGGGACGAGCTGCTCGTCGAGCCGGCCGACGGCCGGCTCACGGTCAGCCACCCGTCCGGTGAGGTGCGGTGCGTCGGCTCGTCGGGGCTCGGCGCGGAGCGGCCCGATCTCACCGGCTACCGGCAGGTCGCTGCCCCGCCCGAGCCGGTGGCCGACCCGGTCGTCGGCCCGATGGGCAGCGTCTCCGAGGCCGGGACCGCGGAGCGCAACGAGTGGTACCTGAATGCGATCGGCGAACCCCTGGACCTGTACCGGCGGGAGGCGCTGGTCCACCCCGGGCTGCTGCTGCGGCTGATCAACGAGCTGCTCATGCGCAACGTCGCCCTGGGCCCGTGGATCCACACCTCCAGCGACTGCCGCTTCCTCGGCCTGGCGCGGCTGCCCGTGGAGCTGTCTGCGCACGGGCGGGTCACCGACGTGGGCCGGCGTGGCCGCCACGACGAGGTCCGGTACGACGCGCTGGTGTTCGCGGGGGACGAGCCGGTGCTGCACGTCCACCACACCGCGCTCTACCGGCTGGATGCGGCCTGATGCCCGGCGTCGCGAGTGCGGAGCCGGCGGCTGGCGTGGCTACCGACCCGCCGCCGTTGGACGTGGCCGAGCAGTCCCGGCGCACCGTGGACACGAGGTCGATGCGCTGACCTCCACGGGCGCCGGGGGCGTCCGTTGTTCAGACCAGCTCAGGAACGCGGAGGTGGTGCAGGACGACGTCGAACTCGGCGACGTCGGTGGCTGACATGCGCAGCGCCCGGCGGAACTCGTCGCGGATGTACATGGCGCGCTGGCGGGAGGACTCCATGGCGCGGCGGTCGGCGTAGACGGCGGTGAGGGAGTTGTCGCCGGTCTCCCGGTCGAGCATCAGGCTGAGGCTGCAGAACCCGGGCATCTCGTCCATCCGCGGGATGAGGTCGGTGCGGAAGACGTCGAGGACCTTGTCGATGGTGGCCGGGTCGACGCGGGACCAGGTGACCCGGGCGCAGGAGTCGTCGCCGGCGGGGTGCAGCCGGTGCATCGCCGCGATCTCCCACTCCCGCACCTCGGGCTTCTCCGCACCGAACTGCTCCGTGGCCTGCTCGCGCATCTGCCGGACCGCGTCGCGGGTGGCGGTCATCGCGTCCTCGTTCTCCCAGGCGGTGGTGACGATGCAGCGGCCGGAGTCGCGGTCGCAGAGCATCGACAGCCCGACGTAGCCGTCCATGCCGCTCACGGCGGTCATGACGTTGTCGCGGACGTCGGCGATGCCAGCGTCGATGCGGTTCGGGTCGGCGGTGATCGTGGTGGAACGGGCGTGCATGACGCCCTCCCTTCCGGGGACAGGCGCGCGGCGCCCCGACGGCGTCCGCCCAGGTCATCGTGCTCAGGCACCGCCCGCTGTCAACTGGAGCGCGCGCGCCCAGTGTCCGTGCCGACGTCGGAATTGCATCCGCCCTTCCTCCCGGGACGTGCTCGAGACAGGGGGGCGACGCCGCATCGGCGGAGTGGCCCATCCGTGCACCTCATCAGTCACACCGCCCCCCGGCGCAGCAGCGTCCTCTGATTCCCCACTCACCGGAGCGTGGTAGCGATACCGTCCCGTGCCACTACGGGGAATGGAGAACGATCGTGTCCGATACCGCTGTCATGCCAGGTGCTCCCGCTCCTGTTCCGGCCAACTCCGACAAGAGCCCGAAGCGGTGGTTGAAATGGGCGATCCCGCTGATGGCGTTCCTGGTCGGCATCGCGGTCGGTGGCGGCGGCAACTCGTCCGAGGTCGAAGCGTCACCGGCCTACCTGACGCTCAAGAGCGAGCTGACGGAGACCCAGCAGGAAGCGGCCGAGCTCGAGGACGAGGTGGTCGAGGCGGAGTCACGGATCCGTCGGGCCACCGCCGAGGGGGAGTCGCGCCTGGCCGCACGGGTGGCGGAACTGGACGCGCGCAGTGCCGCGCTCGATCAGCGAGAGGGCGAGCTGGTGGCGCGTGAGGCGGCCGCATCCGCTGCCCCGGCACCGCAGGCGACGGTGCGCTCGACTGCTCCCGCACCGTCCGCTTCTCCGGCGCCGGTCGCTCCGGCTCCGGCACCGCAGGCGCCCAGGGCGTACTACAAGAACTGCGACGCCGCCCGAGCTGCGGGTGCAGCCCCCGTGCGGGTCGGTGATCCCGGCTACGCCGGTCACCTGGATCGGGACGGGGACGGTGTCGGCTGCGAGTAGCCCCCTCTGATCATCGCGATGCCGCGGCCCGGTTCTTTCGCTCAGGACGGAACCGGGCTGTCGTGCAGCCTGCTGCGTGCGATGAGGCGCTGGCGGCGACATCGGTGGGACTCGGTGAACCGGGCTGACGTACCGACGTCCCGCGGCGGGTGACCACGTCGGCGGTCCCGGCACCGGGTGCTCGATCGTGTCGGAGGTGTCCGCTATCCCTGCGACACGGCCGGGCGATCGGCACTGTGCCGGACGAAGGTGATCGGGGGGCTTGGTCTTGCAGCGACTCGACGGACGGCTGGTGCTGAGCCCGACCGACCTCACGCATCATCAGGAGTGCCGGCACCTCACCCGGCTGGACCTCGGCGTGGCCGCGGGGGAGTGGGTGGCCCCTTCGGACGGGGCGACGCCGGAGACGCAGTTCGTCTTCGACCGCGGGCTGGAGCACGAGCGGAAGTACCTGGCGTCGCTGGTGGCTGCCGGTCGGACGGTCACCGAGATCGCTTCTGCGTCCGGTGCCGACGGGCGCCGGCAGGCCGAGGCCGCGACGGTCGAGGCGATGCGCAGTGGCGTCGACGTCGTCTACCAGGGGACCTTCTTCGACGGTGCCTGGGGCGGGCAGGCCGACTTCCTGCTGCGGGTGGAGGTGCCGTCGCTGTTCGGCGGCTGGTCCTACGAGATTGCCGACACCAAGCTCGCCCGGAAGCTGAAGGTCGCCGCGCTGTTGCAGATGGCGACCTACGCCGAGCGGCTCACCGTGTTGCAGGGGGTGGCACCGCGCGGGATCCACGTCGTCACCGGTGACGGCGTCTCGCGGCCGTGGCGGCTGGTCGACATCGCCGCGTACGCCCGCCGCGCGCGGGCCCGGCTGGAGGCGTTCACCGCCGCTCCGCCGTCGACCGCTCCCGCGCCGATCGGCTACTGCGACCAGTGCCGCTGGGCGGAGAAGTGCACGACCGAGCTGCGTGAGGCCGACGACCTCGGTCTGGTCGCGTCCATGCGCGGCGACCACCGGGACGCTCTCCGCGCGGCGGGCATCCCCACGCTGGCGGCCCTGGCCACGGCGTCGCCGGGGCAGCTCGCGGCGTCGGGCATCGGTGCCGACGCGCGCAACCGGCTGCAGCAGCAGGCGGCCGAGCAGCTGAAGGAGCGGACGACGGGGGAGTCGTCGCGGACGCTGCTCGACCCGGTCGCCGGCCTCGGGTTGCTGCGGCTCCCGCCGCCGAGCGCCGGCGACCTGTACCTCGACTTCGAGGGCGACCCCTGGTTCGAGGACGGCGCGGGCATCGAGTACCTCGCCGGCATCGGCGACCGCTCCGGCGGGTTCACCGCGCTGTGGGCGCACGACCGCCCGGCGGAGAAGCAGCTGGTCGCGGACCTCATCGACCGGATCGTCTCGGCGGTGCAGGCCGACCCGGCGATGCACGTCTTCCACTACGCGCCCTACGAAGTGACCGCGCTCAAGAAGCTGACCGGCGGCTACGGCGTCCGCGAGGCGGAGCTCGACCAGCTGCTGCGCGAGGAGCGGTTCGTCGACCTCTATCCCGTCGTCCGGCAGTCGATGCGGATCAGCAAGGAGTCGTACTCGATCAAGAAGGTCGAGGCGTTCTACGGGCGGTCGCACAAGGGTGCGGTCGCGAGCGCGCTGGGCAGCGTCCTGGAGTACGAGGCCTGGCTGGAGGACGGCGACCAGGCGCGGCTGGACGGCATCGAGTCCTACAACAAGGACGACGTCGACTCGACTCGCGAGCTGCACGACTGGCTGGAGCAGCAGCGCGCCCAGCTGGAGGCGCTGCACGGGCCGTTGCCGCGGCCGGCGGTCACTGTGGTGGCGCCGGACGCGAAGGTGACCGAGGCACAGGCCGCCGAGCAGCAGCTCACCGACCGGCTGCACGCGGCCGGGCACAAGCTGCTGGGCGACCTCGTCGGCTGGCACCGCCGCGAGGACCGGCCCGCGTGGTGGGAGGTCTACCGGCTGCAGGATCTCGACGCCGAGGAACTGGAGCGGGACGGGACGGCGCTGGGCGGGCTGTCCAACGTCGGGTACCTGGGGCCGGAGAAGCGGAGCCACCTCTACGAGTACTCGTTCCCGGTGCAGGACACCAAGCTCTCCGCCGGCGACGACGCGCTCGACGTGGACACCGCGAAGAAGGTCGGGACGGTGTTGGAGCTGGACGCCGCGGCCGGGCGGCTGGTGCTGAAGACGACGGCTGGCGAGCCGCCGCGGCCGCGCGGGCTCGGGCCCGGCGGGCCGCTCAACACCGCGGGCCTGCGCGCGGCGATCGCCGACACCGGAGAGGACGTGCTCGCCGGCCGGGACTGCCTCGGCCAGGCGCTGGTCGAGCGCCGCGTTCCCGCGGGAACGCGGCTGCGTGAAGGCGAGACGACGACGGACGCGATTGTGCGGCTCGGTCTGGCGCTGGACGGCGAGGTGCTGGCGATCCAGGGCCCGCCCGGGAGCGGCAAGACGACTGCCGCGGCCGCGCTGATCGGGGAGCTGCTGGACGCCGGGAAGAAGGTGGGTGTGACCGCGACGTCCCATGCGGTCATCGGGAACCTGCTCAAGGCGGTGGGCCGGCCGGCGCTGCAGAAGTGCGAGGAGCACCAGCACTGCGGCGCGGACGGCGTGGCGTGGTCGAAGGACAACGTCTTCGTGGCGCGGGCGCTGGCGGACGGCAGTGCCCGGCTGGTCGGCGGGACGGCGTGGTTCTGGACCCGGGCCGACGTGGCGGAGGCCGTGGACGTGCTGGTGGTCGACGAGGCGGGTCAGTTCTCGCTGGCCAACGCCGTCGCCGTGGCGCGGGGCGCGCGCTCGATGGTGCTGCTGGGCGACCCGCAGCAGCTGGCCCAGCCCACGCAGGCGGTGCACCCGGGCGGCTCGGGGGCGTCGGCGCTCGAGCACCTGCTCGACGGCCACACCACCATCCCGGCCGACCGCGGGGTGTTCCTCGACCGCTCGTACCGGATGCACCCGTCGCTGACGGCGTTCGTCTCCGATCTGGCGTACGAGGGGCGGCTGGACGCGGCGGACGGCCGGGAGCGGGTCGCGGTGCTGGGGGAGGGGGCGCTGGCCGGCAGCGGGCTGCGGGTGCACCCGGTCGAGCACGTGCTGACGGCGGCGGACAAGTGCCGGCAGGAGGCCGAGGCCGTCGCGCGGCTGTGGCGGTCGGTGCAGGGCTCGACGTGGCGGAACCACCTGGGGAAGGAGGCGCCGATCGGGCCGGCGGACGTGCTGGTGGTGGCGCCGTACAACGCCCAGGTCGCGCTGATCAAGGCGGCGCTGCCGGACGGTGCGCGGGTCGGCACCGTGGACAAGTTCCAGGGTCAGGAGGCGCCGGTGGTCCTCTACTCGATGACGAGCACCAGCGCCGACGACGCACCGCGGGGCGTGTCGTTCCTGTACGACCTGAACCGGCTGAACGTTGCGGTGTCGCGAGCGCAGGCCCTGGCCGTCGTGGTGCTCAGCCCGCTGCTGGTGGATGCGCCGGTGCGGACGCCGGTGCAACTGCGGCGGGTCAACGCCCTGTGCCGGCTGGTGGAGTCGGCGACCGTCGTCTGATCCCGACCGCGGTGCGCGGGGCGGTGCGGGCCCGTGGTGTGACGCCAGGCAGGGGGTGTCCGGATGGGGCTGGGGACGGTCCGCTCGGCAGGGCGGTGGGCTCGTGGCCGGTACCGGTGAGGTTCAGCTCGAGGTGGACGGCGGCGTCGCGATCGTGACGCTCAACGCCCCCGACCGGCGCAACGCGCTGACGCCCGGGATGGCCGACGAGCTGATCGCCACGTTCGACGAGGTGGGCGCCAAGCCGGACGTCGGCGCGCTGGTCATCCGCGGCGTCGGCAAGTCGTTCTGCGCGGGTGGCGACGTCGCGACGCTGACCTCGGCCGGCAAGGACCCGGCGGCACCCGACGCCTACGAGGGCATGGGGAAGATCTACGACTCCTTCTACCGGCTGGGCCAGGTGAAGGTGCCCACGGTGGCGGCGGTGCGCGGCTCGGCCTTGGGCGCGGGCATGAACATGCTGCTGCCGACCGACCTGCAAATCATCGCGCGTGACGCCCGGCTGCTGGCCGGCTTCCTCACGCGCGGGTTGCACCCGGGCGGGGAGCACTTCGTCATCTTGTCTCGGCTCATCGGCCGCGAGGCGGCGGCGATGGCGCTGGTCGGCGAGGAAATCAACGGCGACAAGGCCCGCGAGCTCGGGCTGGCCTGGGAGTCGATGGACGATGCCGCGGTCGAGGACCGCGCGGTCGGGTCGCCGCTGACCCGGAGCTGGCACGCGCGGCGGTGGGCAACTTCCGCAAGGAGGTCGTCAACGGTGCGGTCGGGTGGGACGTCGCGATGCAGTACGCGCGCCCGGCGCAGATGTGGTCGATGCGCCGCTCGGCTCAGTAGCCGGGTAGCCACCGACGCAGCTCGCCCTCCACAGCGACGGTGGCGTTCAGCGAGCAAAGGACGCCGACCAGCTCGGCGGCCACCCGCTGCAGGAGCAGGTAGTGCGGAGGGATCGCCAGCTTCCGCTGGGTGCGCTGGGCGGCGCCGAGGGGGTCGGAGGCGCGCCGGATCTGCTCCTGCAGCCAGCTGCGGGTGAACGTGTACCGCTCGCTGCGCAGCGGCTGCAGGTAGGGGTTCAGCAGCGTGAGCAGGGCCGCGGGCGTCACGTCGTCCGGTCGCAGGAGGTGGGCCGAGGCGGCGATGCGGTGCAGTTCCGCGGCGTCCCCGTCCCGTCCGGCGGCGAGCAGGGGGCCGAGCCGGGCCGGCCAGTCGTGCGGCATGGGCTGGTTCGACCCGAAGTCGAGGACGCCGAGCCTGCCGTCGTCCATGAGCGGGCATGGGCGGCGCCGCCTCCTGCAGCCGGACGAGCGTCTCGCGGTACGGCCGGCCAGCTGCTCCGGGAGGGCGGCCTCCATCGCGGAGAGCGCCTGGCCCATCTACATGGCGCCGCTCCTGAGATGGCCGAGGGGGGGGCGAACAGCTGCTCGGCGGTGCGCTGCTGCACCTGTTCCGCGACGAGTTCCGCGGGGCGGCCACCGAGGCGCTTGCCGAGGCCGAGGGCGGTGCGGCCGGCGCACGCGGCCGGCAGTGCAGCGAGACGGGCTGTCCGGGCGAGGCGGCCTCGCGCCGGCGTTCCCTCGTTCGAATCGGTCACGGCTACCAGGGGGTGGTCGGCTGGAGCACGGCCTCGGTGAGCGCCTGGGTGCGCAAGTGCGTGACCTCCTGGTACTCGGGGTCGGCGACCATGCGGCCGAACGCCTCGCGGGAGGGAGAGCGCACGAGCAGGACGGCGGCCCAGTCTGGCCCTGCTCGGCGACGAGCGGTGTGCCGCCGTCTCCGGCGTAGAGGACCTCGCCGCCGTAGCGGGGGAGGAAGGTCTTGGACAGGGCCTTGGCGTACTGGTCGTAGGACTCGCGGCCGCCCTCGGCGAAGCGGAGCAGGTTGAGCATCACCACGGGACCGCCCGGGTCCGCCTGGAGGTAGCGCTTCAGGCCTGCACCGCGGGGGTCGGTCGCCATGTGTCGACGGTAGGCGCTTCTCCTCGGTAGCGACGTCCGTCAGACAGTCTCCGGGACCCGCAGGTGGGCGACGGCGAGGTCCATCTCGGCGATGCCGGTGATGCGGACGCCCATGGCCTGGGCGAACTGCTCGCGGAGGTGGGGCCTTGACCCCTGATCTTGGACACGCGTGGGGTGTCTACGCCGCGGTTGGCAGCGTAGCCGGGGCCCGGCGGGCCTCGTAGTCGTTGGGGCTGGTCTGGCCGCAGGCGGAGTGCCGGCGGCGGGTGTTGTAGCGGGTGGCCCAGGCGAACACTGCCCGGCGGGCCTCGGCCGGCGTGCTCCAGCTGGCCGCGCCGGCGAGGGTCTCGCGCTTGAGGGTGGCGTTGAACGACTCGGCCAGCGCGTTGTCGGCGCTGGAGCCGACCGCGCCCATCGACCTCGTCACGCCCAGCTGCTGGCACAGCGCGGCGTAGGCCCGGGAGGTGTACTGCGCCCCGTGGTCGCCGTGGAAGATCGCCCCGGCCAGGTCGCCGCGCGTGGCAGCGGCCGCGAGCAGGGCGTCAGCGACCAGGTCGGTGCGCATGTGGTCGGCGATCGACCAGCCGACCAGCCGGCGGGAGAAGCAGTCGATCACCGTCGCCAGGTACAGGTTGCTGCCGTCGGCGCAGGGCAGGTAGGTGATGTCTCCGACGTACTACACGTTCGGGGCGTCGGCGGTGAAGTCGCGTTCGAGAAGGTCAGGCACCTGCTCATCGGCCGGCTCACCGATCGTGGTGCGCACCCGGCGGCGCAGCCGGATCCCGGCGATGCCGTGTTCGGCCATCACTCGGGCGACCCGCTTGTGGTTCACCCGCTCCTGCACCGGGGCGCCGTCGTTGAGCTCGGCGGTCACCCGCGGCGCCCCGTAGGCGCGGTTGCCCGGCTCGGCGGCGTGCACCGCCCGGATCCGCTCCGCCAGCTGCTCATCGGCGGCCTGGCGGACGGCCCGGGCGTCGGCTGCGGCCTCCCACGCGTAGAACGATCCCCGGGGAATCTCCACCAGCTGGCACATCCGCTTCACCTCGAAGGCGTCTCGGTGGTCGGCGACGAACTGGAAGCGGGTCACCAGCGCGTCTCCCCGGCGAAATACTTGGCCGCCGCCCGCAGGATGTCCCGCTCGGCACCCAGCTTCCGCTCATTCGCTTCCAGCTCCGCGACCCGAGCGCGCAGCCGGGCCAGCTCCTGATCAGCCGATTCACCGCCCGGCGGTGGCCCACCGTCGGGCCGGGGGTAGCGACCCCGGATCGGCACCCCGGCGGCCTTCAACCACCCCGACAGCGTCGTGTCCATGATCCCCAGATCGGCGGCGATCGACGCCACCGTCGAGCCCTCCGTCGTCCGGTACAGCTCCACCGCGTCCCGACGGAACTCCTCCGAGTACACCTTCCGCACCACGAGCCGATCATCTCGCTTCCTCCAGGCTCAGCCTGGGTTCAGCGTGTCCACCAGACGGGGTCAGGCCCCGTGCTTGGCCTGCTTGCGGACCAGCGCGAGTGCGTCGCGGGTCTCGAAGGCGGTGACGCTGACCGTGCGACCGGTGCGCCGGTCGACCAGCATGCTGAGGCTGTCGAAGCCCGTCAGCTCCTGCAGCCGCGGCATCAAGTTGTTCCGGTAGGCGTCGAGCAGCTCGTTCAGGCGGTTCGGTGCGATGCAGGCCCAGGTGACCTGGGCGCCGGCGCCGTCCCCGGCCGGGCGCTCCCGGTGGAGGACGGCGGTCTCCCACTCCTGGATGTCGAGGAACTGCGCGCCGAGGACCTGCATGAGCCGGATGGGGTGGACGTTCTCGGTGGCGGCGCGCATGGCGGCGCGCATGGCGTCCGCGTCGGCCCAGGACGTCGTGACGATGCAGCGGCCACTCCCGCGGTCGGTGAGCATCGACAGGTCGATGCAGCCGTCGATCTGTTGGATCGCCGGCATCACCTCGTCCCGCGTGAAGGCGATGCCGGCGTCGAGGTTGTCGGGGTCGGCCTTGATGGTGGTGGATCGAGCGTGCATGCCGTCGCACCTTCCGCTTGTGGCGGAGCCCCGGCGGCATCGCCACTGGGTGCCCACCTTGGCCGTGGTCGATGTCTGCCGCAATGCCATGACGGCCCGGCCGTGGCCAGAGGGTCTGGCCCTTCGGGGGACGGCCGCCTAGCGCCCGCGCTGGGCGGCTCCGAGCTGACGGATGCGTCTTTGGTTTAACAAGTAGCGCTCGTCGATTCGAGCCAGCCGCTCTACGATCAGCTGCGCGGCGGCTAACGGATCCTCGTGCTCCCACACCCGAACAACGACCCACCCGGCATTCGTCAGGATCTCGTCTGAATCGCGATCTCTGAGCACGTTGGCGTGCAGTTTGTCTTGCCACCAAGCTCGGTTGGACTTCGGCAGTGTCCCGTGGCTAGGGCAGCTGTGCCAGAAACAACCGTCGACGAAAACCGCGACCCGCGCTGCCGTGAAAACGAGGTCGACACGCCTGCGATTGCCCAGGTGCTTGACCTTCGCATGAATTCGATATCTCAGTCCGACGGAGTGAAGAATGCGACGTAAGCCGACTTCGCAATCGGTGTCCCGGCGCCTCGTCGTGCGCATACGCCGCCGAACGGCGTCATTCGTTGCTGGAGGTGGCGGCACTCTCATGGCCACGTTCCTCAAGAAAGTCCCCGATCAAGGAATCAAGATCCGAGGGTCGCGCCATGCCCAGCACACCGCTCCTCGTCCGTACTCGAGCCATGCTGCGTGCCACCCCCTCTGGCGCCACGACGTACGCGTCGGCGCTGCGACACAGGGAGGATGTTAGCTCGGTGGCGTAGAAGGCCGCTTGACGTAGGCCATGGCGCCCGACGTAGTCCGAGTCCGCTGAATACTTGCACTCGACCACAAACGCCCGATTAGCGGGGGTGATCAGAAGTATGTCCGGTGACAGTGACTGGTTATTGCCGGACAGCACCGAGGTGAGTTGGCGATATGGAGACGCGGTGCGATATCTCTGCCACAGTCCGCCCGCCTCGAACCAGAGGTCGAGCACGGTCGCTCCATACGTCACCTTGAACTGAGCGCGCCCGGTCGAGCTCCCCAGGATGCCGACGTTCTCGACCCTCGCCCCGGCATCTCTCAGGGCCAAGAGAACTACTCCGAGCACTCCAAGATGGAAGAAAACTGGCCGTAGTTCAGGTTGAATCAGTGCATGCGCTAATTGATCCGGATTGCGGAGCTCGAAAAGAATTCTGGCCATGGCGGCGACCCGTCGCCAGGGCCCGCCTTCTCTCCGCACAGCCAGTAGATCAGCCTTCGAAGGTTCCGGACCCGGCTTGCCCTCGGTCGCCTCCAGCACTCGTCCGAGGCAGTCGAGTTGAGCCGCAACGGGAAGATCCGCCCTGGATCCAGGAAGGGATACGGCGTCTCGGAGACGCAGGACGGCGGCGGCCACCCAGCGGAGTGTCCTAACCAGCAGCTCGTCGCCCACCCGCGCCTTCTCTCGGTTGGAGAAGGCGCGGGGGGGCCATCCATGGTCACGACGCGTCGCAACCCAGTCCGTGACACCTGAAGGCGTCCCCGTGACGGTCCTCTCGGAGACCGTTTGGGCGGGGATCAGGTCGAGCCAATCGACGAGACGGACGGGTAGTCCCTGAATCTCGGGCAGAAGGCGCAGGAAGGTTACGTGATCGGCTCTCTTCTGAATGTCCTGCTGTGACCAGCGACGGTCGACTGCGTCGATCCGGGATTGGGCCAGGAGTGGAATCAGCTGCCCCTGACCCACCCAAACGCGTAAGACGTAATCGAGACCCTCGGTGGGGATCTCGAGCATGGGTCTATCGGCGTGCTCGATCATCCCAGGACGCGACTCGACTCGGTAACCCATTGCCACTCGGCGACGCTGAGAGCGCCGTTCTCGCCGACCACGCGGTCGCCCAAGGCGTCCACGGAATCTTCCATCTGGTGGAGCCACGTTCCTACGTTGATCAGGTATCCCTCGGCGAGCAGTTCACTTTCCGCAGACGTGGGCGCCGAGGGGGCATCGGACGCTTCGACGGGCTGCGCATCTCCGTCCGCCACGTCGTCGATCCCGCTACCGCCGAATTCGGGGGGCGTCTCGCTGCTTGAAAAAGTTGCGGACCCGTCTTCGAGCAAGGTCTCTGCTCCCGTGTCGATGCCCGCGCGAACGTAGTCGGCGATCCGCAGGAAGACGGCAGGGCCAAGATCTGTGTCGGCGCTCCGATGGTGTGCGTCGTACAGCGCGACGATTCTCGCTGTCAGGGACGGCGGAAGACCTGCCGCGGATACCTCGATGGCCTGTCGGAACTGATCGGTGGATGGCGTGGGGATGGGCACCCGGAGGAAGCGCCGTCCAAGTGCCTGTCCGAATCGGAAGACTCGCTGAGCATCGATGGCGTTGTACGTACCAAGGATCCGCCACTCGGTCCCGGCGGCATAGGCCACATCCGGGCCGCCGGCCGTCGGATCGCTCAGCTGGTCCAGATTCTCGGTCTCCGACGCCGGCCCGTCGGCCCACTGCAGTCTCACCGACGGCGAGTCCAAGATCTGGGCCGCCTGCCCGACCACTACCTCCTGGCCCGACAGCCAGGTCAGCAGCCCACCGAAGATGCGGTCCATGTCGGCACGATTGGCCTCATCAAGGACAAGCCAACGGTCCTCGGCTATGGAACGGAGGACGAGCCCCGGGCGGAAGCGCAGGTGGCCCTGAGTGTCGACGGTCGTGCCGCCGACAAGGTCATTGGTGGTCCAGTTCTCCTGGGGAGCGGTCCACGTCGGCTCTTCCACTGGCTTGGTAAAACCAAAGGACTCGTAGTCGCTACGAATCTGTTCAACGATCTGGCGCAGCAAAGTCGTCTTGCCGGTGCCTGGAGGACCGACGAGTATGACTCCAGGCGCAGAGAGGATGGCGAGCCGAACCATCCGGTTGACTCGCTCGTCGATGACCAGTGGAATCGTCGAGACCGGCAGTGCGGTCCCGATGGCTCGGTCCTGCGCGGCGGTCGTCGCCCCTCCGTGGGGACCGAACTCGGCGCTGTATTCGACAGGCACATCAGGAAACATGTCAACCAGAGCCTGAACAATTCGGTCAGTCATCAAACCTCACTATGCGAGAGGGGCGGTCTTCTTCAAGGAAGAGAATGCACCGAAGCGACGGCAAGCTGGCTCGTTGACGCATGGCTCTAAGCACCTTGTCCGGAGTGACGTCGTCCATGCAGCTGATGATGGCGTACTTGGGGTCCCACTTGGCCATCTCGTCGACCCTGTTGCCGATCTGCTTAGACTCGACGATCACCTTGCCGATGACCGAGCGATTCCGGCCGTTCTCCTCGGTCCGGAACTCTGAGGCAAACCAGGTGTATAGCGGTGCCCACTTGTTCGCAGCGTTGCGTGGTGCACCCAAGCCCTCTCGCACCGCCTCTAGTAGCGTTTCTCTGAGTCTCGCTGCTTCCTCCGCCGACAGTCGACTATCGGGCATCGGTCATGCTCCTTGCATGTTCTTCGAGATCCGCTAGGAACCCGGCTGGAAAGCGAAGGCTGCCCTTGCGAGTCCGGCTCAAGAAGCCGTTCGCAGCGCGTGCTGAAAGTGGGCGGCCCCCGTGCCTGAGGAAGGTGGCCAAGGGCTCGCGAGGTAACCATGCGGGAAAGGCGCTGACCTTGGCGGCGTGAATGCGCCCATCGTAGTCAGCCCAGGCCGCCTGTCGCGGCCAAGGGGGCCCTTCGACGGGTCGGTCATTCGATGGGTCGTAGAACCCCGGAAGGGCGAGGCGTTCGCCGAGCCACTGTGCAACTGGTGGGCTGACCGCATTGCCCACGAGCCGCCAACGTTGGCCCGGTCGGGCGACTTCTTCAGCCGGAGCCGTCCAGTCCTCCGGAAAGCCCTGGAGTCTCTCGGCATCACGAATGTCCGGAGTGATGAACTCGCCGCTCGGAGTCCGGATGGCAGGAGGTGAGGCAACACCGACGCTCGAACCACACTTGATCGGCGGCACACCGTCGACCGTCCAACCGAAGGCACGCATGCCCTCCGTCCAGTAGAAGCCACACGCAGCGCTGCGATAGTCGTCCGCGATGCTTGGGGGAGTGGCCTGGTCGGCCAGTAGGACATCGCGTGGGTCTCCTACACGACTGGCAACGAGAAACCACCGATTACGTCGCTGCGGCAGGCCGAATGCGTTGCTATCGACAACCCGATAGCACCAGCGATATCCAAGTGCGGTGAGGGTCTGCGTAACGAAGGACAGGGCGCTACCCTTGTTCAAAGAAAGGAGGAAGGGTACATTCTCGAGCACGACCCACGGCACGTCGCCAGTTTCCAAAATCCTGAAGACCTCGGCCACCAGGCTGCTCTTCGAGCCGGTGATACCGGCCTTCCGCCCCACACTGCTGAGGTCTTGGCACGGGAAGCCGGCGACAAGAAGGTCCGTTCCGGTGGGAATGGTGGTCACATTGCGGACGTCTTCTTCGATCTTCACGTCAGGAAAGCGGCGGCGGAGAACATGTAGAGCCGGGTGGAAGTTCTCGACCAAGAGGGAGGCTTCATGGCCCGAAGTGCTGAGTCCGAGTTCGAAGCCACCGATGCCGGAAAAGAGCCCCGCGACACGCATTCGCCCGAGGGTCAACGCAACCACTCCAGGGCGATGGCGGTGCTCAACCGGGAAGGGACAGCATTCCCAATCATGGTAGCCAGAGCGGTCCGGTTAGTCGTTTCAGGAAACTGGAACCAGTCGGGGATGTACTGTAACCTGGCCGCCTCTCGAGCGGTGAGCGTTCGCTCCCGGCTGGGGTGGACATATCGCCCCATGCACATGCTGTAGAAGCCTCTGGTTATCGTCTGAGAAGGGCGATCCCACCGCAGTCGGCCATAGATGGAAGAGTACGTGTGTCCTCCGGATGCGTGGCAGGGCGGCCGCTCCGAGTCGGGCAGGTCGTACAAATCGCGCTCGAATAGGAACCGCATTCGTCGTCGAGTGTCCGGGTTGGAGCGAGCTGTCTCGAACATCCGTGAGGTTGTCGTGCTAGGTGAGTCCTGAAGATCTTCCATCGCCCAACGGACGTCACGCGGTGACCGGGCGTGGTTGCGCCGCATCGACTCGAAGTCCAGAGCGCCGTTCCTGCTGGCAGCCAGAATGAGTCGCTTCCTCGTCTGTGGCACTCCGAGCAGGGGGAGGTCCACGACGTCGAGAGTGACGTGATAGCCGGCCTCGTCGAGCTGGTCCGCCGTTCGTTGAACGACCCCATTCTTGTCGTGAAGGGCTCCCGGGACGTTCTCGATCAATACATGTGCGGGTCCTAGCACTTCCGCAGCGCGAACCATTGACGCATACAGGGCGTTTTTGGCATCGTTGCGCCTGGTCCGGTTGTTGAGATCGCTGTGTCCCTGGCATGGGGGACCGCCGACAAGAATGTCGACTTCTTTGTGGCGCTTTGCGATCAATCGTTCACCCGTGGTCAACGCTGCGCGAATGGAGCCGTCGAACACTTCTGTGACGCTCGCGGTGACTGTCTGCGCGTCAGGGAAGTTGTGCGCGTAGGTTGCAGTGGCGTTCGGATCGAGATCAACCGCGAGAGCGGGTTCGAATGATCGCCCTAGTGCCCGCGCTGCCTCGTCGAGTCCGATGGTGAGACCGCCGCAACCCGAGAAGAGATCGACTGTGCGAAGTATGCGACCGGAAGCTCGTGGGGGGCGGGTCGCGCTTCGAAGCCAGGCTCTTTCTGCACGATCCGTGATCGATAGTGCCGATTCGACTGATTCGTCGTGTTTGGCCACATCGCTGCGTGTGATCCCGGCGTCAGTCCGGCGAAGAATCCGCTCGTACACGGCGCCGCTGACGCGGAATCCTTCCGCCTGAGGGAAATTCTTCGGGCTTCGCTGGTCCGCGGGCTCCGTTACCTGGGTCACTGTCGTCCTATGGTGAGGCATCACGTTGCGAGTGACGGTAGGCGGCCCCTCTGACAGTTCTTGTCCCCTCCCCGTCACGACGATCCTGCTACATGGGCATGCAGGCGTGGGGGCGCCGGGCCGGGTGTGGCGTGTCGGGGCCTCGCCAGGCCAACTCCATCCATCGGGGGAGGTCGTCCGCTTCGCGGCGACCCGGGCGTCGCCGGTATCCGCCGCGACCTCAGGAGCGAGCTGATCGTCGCCGTCGGATGGACCCCATGCCGTCGGTCGGCGGTCGCGTACTCGGGCGCAGCGCCGGCCCGCGCGACAACACGGCGCTCGAGGCGCGCGACGACGTCCCCACCTTCACCACGCCGCCGCTCCGGAACCGGTCGAGGTGCAGGGCGGCGCGGAGGCGCGCCTGTTCGTCGAGTCCGACAACCCGTACTCCGACGTCTTCGTGCGGCTGTGCGACGTCGGCCCGAAGGGGAAGTCCATCAACATCACCGACCGCCTGGTCAGGCTCGATCCGGCGCCGGGGAGGAGCCGGTCAAGGGGGAGCGAGTGGTGGAGACGACACTGCCCGACACCGCGCACCGCTTCCGCGCCGGTCACCGGGTCCGACTGCAGGTCTCCGGCGGCGCCCATCCGCGGTACGCGCGCAACCTGACCCACCCGCGAGCCGGTGGGTCAGGCCTCGCACGGGTGCCGACCAAACACCGGATCTGCCACGGGGGCGCGGCGCCGTCGTCCCTCACCCTGCCGCTGGCCTGATCGACCTGGGGACAAGTCGACAAATCGACCACAGGCGCCCCTCTGGTCCCAGCCGTGCAGGACGCCTCTCGCGCCTACCGCACCGGGCCCGTTCCGCTTCGTAGCGTGGGGTTGTGGCCAAGCACTTCACCGATGAGACCGCCGAGTTGAAGATGCCCCTCTCCGGCAAGCACGCCGCCCCCGACATCGGCGAGCTCGACGTCACCAAGCGGTTCGACCCCGGCTTCTCGCGCCGGCGTCCGGCCGTGCCAGCAGTTCCTCCGCGGGACGACGAGAGTCGCTGACCCTTGCGCGGCTCAGCCGGTGGATGCGGATGCTGACGTTCAACGACCTGCTGTCCCTCGAGGGTGTCGACTTGGGGCAGGTCCGCCTGGTCCGGCACCAGGACAACCGGGTGAAGCCCGGCCGGCTCTACGAGGCCTGGCGCAACGACAAATCCACGTTCGAGCGGTATCAGAGCGTCCAGCAGCGCGACCTGTTCGACGTGGGCAACCTGCTTGCCAGCTTCATCGTGACCGAGGCCCGGAAGACCGTGTTCGTCGGCCTCTACGAGGTCGCCGGCATCACCACCTGCCCGACCGGCACCTTCGACGTCCTGACCGGCGTCGACGTGTCCGACTACCACGGCTACGACCTGCGGCTGCTCGAGCAACTCGGCGACTACACCGACAAGATCGTCATTGACTGGGGCGCCGGCGCTCGGAGCTGGGTACAGCGAGCCGCCAACCAGCCCAAGCCGGTCCTCGAGATCGCTGAGCAGTACGAACCCCGTTTCCCCGGGTTCCGCGAGTTCGTCCGGCCGGTCGATGACATCCCCACCCTCCCTCACGGCTGGCAGCAGGTGCTGCGCGCCGTGAAGGGCGTGTACCTGCTGGTCGACGTCGAGTCCGGACAGCAGTACGTCGGCTCGGCGAAGGGTGCCGACAGCCTGCTCGGCCGCTGGCTGGAGTACGCCAACGGCGGTGACGGCGGCGACGTCCGCCTTAAGGCCGTAGCGCGCCACGGCCGCCGCAACTACCAGGTGTCGGTACTGGAAGTCGTCGACGGCAACACCCCCGACGACACCATCGAGCAGATCGAGTCGTACTGGAAGTTCAAGCTGCTCACCCGGCGCTTCGGCCTCAACGCCAACTAGATGACTGATTCCAAGGGTTAGGGCGTGTCTCCTAACCGCTTGAGCCAGAGGGTGACCGCGCGCAGAACTGCCGCGGCTCGGTAGACGACGGCGAGCTTGTCGTAGCGGGTGGC
>NZ_FOAO01000002.1 GCF_900109665.1 Blastococcus sp. DSM 46786 | reverse complement strand
CTCCGAACCGGCCTTCGCCATGCTCTGCGGCGCCGCCCCCATCCCGGCGTCCTCGGGCAGAACCCACCGCCACCGGCTCAACCGCGGCGGCGATCGCCAAGCCAACGCCGCCCTCTACCGCGTCGCGCTCTGCCGGATGCGCTGGGACCCACGCACCCGTGCCTACGTCGAACGCCGCACTCAAGAGGGACTGTCGAAGAAGGACATCATCCGCTGCCTCAAGCGCATGATCGCCCGCGAGCTCTACTACGTCCTACGCCCCACCCAGTCGCCCGAAAACATCGCCTCGGCCGCTTGACGATCCATAGGAGCATCCTGATCGACACGGGTCCTGGCTCACGGTGGACGGTGATCCAGGACCACACCAGCTGAGCCAGGATGACCTCCGTGGACCGCCGACCCGTGCGCCCCCCGCGGGAGGCAGCACTGGGACCATGGCCCGGTGGACCGTGACGCGGAGAGGACGCCCGACCCCGTGGTGCGCCCGGCTCCGCACCGGTGGTTCTGGTACGCCCTCGGCGGTGGGCTCCCCGAGCGGCACCGCGGCTGGGTGCTGCACGACACGACGACCCGCACCTGGTGGGCCCGGCACGTCCTCCGGACGCTGGTCCAGCTGTCGGTCCCCATTGCGCTCGTCGTGGTGTTCCTGCCCGCGCCGCTGGGGCTGCGGCTGGCGGTCGCGGGCGGCGGGATCTTCCTCGGGCTGATCTTCTCGCTGGCCTACATGCCCGAGACGACCGAGAACCGGGTGGTGAAGGCCGGCTACCCCGCCGGCACCGCGACCGCCGCCCGCGAACGCGCCGGGCTGGCGAGCCAGCGGGCCGAGACCGAGCGCAAGCGCACCGCGGCGGCCCGGCGGGCCGCCCGCTACCGGGAGCGCCAGGGCCGCTGACGCGGCGGCGGTCGCATGGCACGATCCCGCCCGTGACCAGCGGACCGGCTGCCGACCCGCACCTGCGCGAGCTCGCGCGGCTGCGCCGGGTCAAGGACCGGATCGACCGCGAGTACGCCCGGCCGCTGGACGTCGCCTCGCTCGCACGCGGTGCCCACATGTCGGCCGGGCACCTGAGCCGCGAGTTCAAGCGCGCCTACGGCGAACCCCCCTACGCCTACCTGATGACGCGGCGCATCGAGCGCGCGATGGCGCTGCTGCGCCGCGGCGACCTGACGGTCACCGAGGTCTGCTTCGCCGTGGGCTGCTCGTCGCTGGGCACCTTCAGCACCCGCTTCACCGAGCTGGTCGGGGTGCCGCCGAGCACCTACCGCCGGGAGGCCGCCGCGGCCACGGCGGGCATCCCCTCGTGCACGGCCAAGCAGGTCACCAGACCGGTCAGGAATCGAGAAGCGCCGGCACCCGCGCCGTCAATAGCGTGATCGGCATGGACCTCACCATCCACCACGCCTTCCTCCCGCACGACGACCCGGAGGCATCCCTGGCCTTCTACCGCGACGCCCTCGGCTTCGAGCTGCGCAACGACGTCGGCTACGAGGGCATGCGCTGGCTCACCGTCGGTCCGGCCGACGGGTCCGCGACCTCGATCGTGCTGCACCCGCCGACCGCCGACCCCGGGATCACCGAGGACGAGAAGCGCACCATCGCCGAGATGATGGCGAAGGGCACCTACGCCTCGGTGGTCCTCGGCACCGAGGACGTCGACGCCGCCTTCGACCGGATCCAGGCCACCGGCGCCGAGGTCATGCAGGAGCCGACCGACCAGCCCTACGGGATCCGCGACTGCGCCTTCCGCGATCCCGCGGGCAACACCGTCCGCATCCAGGAGCTGCGCTGAGAAGCCGCCGACCTGACGGTCATCCCTGTCGGACGCCCCTGGTAGACACCGGGCCCTCGCCACACCGGCGGGGGCCCGGACGGACGGAGAGACGATGAGCACGCTGACCGAGCCGACCGCGGTGCACGCCGCCGATGCCCACGACCTGATCCGGGTGGTCGGGGCGCGGCAGAACAACCTGAAGGACGTGAGCGTCGAGCTCCCCAAGCGGCGGCTCACCGTGTTCACCGGCGTCTCCGGGTCCGGCAAGAGCTCGCTGGTGTTCGGCACGATCGCCGCCGAGTCGCAGCGGATGATCAACGAGACCTACAGCGCCTTCGTGCAGGGCTTCATGCCCTCGCTGGCCCGGCCCGACGTCGACGTCCTCGGGGGCCTGACGACGGCGATCATCGTCGACCAGGAGCGGATGGGCGCCAATCCGCGCTCCACCGTGGGCACCGCCACCGACGTCAACGCGATGCTGCGGATCCTGTTCAGCCGGCGCGGGGAGCCCGCCCTCGGCTCGCCGAACGCCTACTCGTTCAACATGCCGTCGATCTCGGCCAGCGGGGCGATCACCGTCGAGCGCGGGGCCGGCACCAAGGCCGAGAAGGTGACGTTCACCCGCCTCGGCGGCATGTGCCCGCGCTGCGAGGGCATGGGGTCGGTCAACGACATCGACCTCACGGCGCTCTACGACGACTCGAAGTCGCTCGCCGACGGCGCCCTGACGGTGCCCGGCTACAGCATGGACGGCTGGTACGGCCGCATCTTCGCCGGCGCCGGGCTGCCCATGGGCAAGCCGCTGGCCAAGTACACGAAGAAGGAGCTGCACACGCTGCTCCACGCCGAGCCGACCAAGGTCAAGGTCGAGGGGGTCAACCTCACGTACGAGGGGCTGATCCCCAAGATCCAGAAGTCGATGCTCAGCAAGGACGTCGAGGCGATGCAGCCACACGTCCGCCGGTTCGTCGAGCGGGCGGTGACCTTCGAGACCTGCCCGGACTGCGACGGCACCCGGCTGAGTGCCGAGGCCCTGTCGTCGACGATCCGCGGCAGGAACATCGCCGACCTCTGCCGCATGCAGATCAGCGACCTCGCCGCCTGGCTGCGCGACCTCGACGACCCCTCGGTCGCGCCGCTGCTGGCCGGGTTGCAGCACACCCTCGACTCCTTCGTCGAGATCGGGCTGGGCTACCTCTCCCTGGACCGGCCGGCGGGCACGCTGTCGGGCGGCGAGGCGCAGCGCACGAAGATGATCCGCCACCTCGGGTCGTCGCTCACCGACGTCACCTACGTCTTCGACGAGCCGACCATCGGGCTGCACCCGCACGACATCCAGCGGATGAACGACCTGCTCCTGCGGCTGCGCGACAAGGGCAACACCGTCCTGGTGGTCGAGCACAAGCCGGAGACGATCGCGATCGCCGACCACGTCGTCGACCTCGGCCCGGGCGCCGGCACCGACGGCGGCGAGGTGGTGTTCGAGGGCAGCGTCGAGGGGCTGCGCGGCAGCGGCACCCTGACCGGCCGCCACCTCGGCGACCGGGTCGCCCTCAAGACGAAGGTGCGCCCGTCCACCGGCGCGCTGGAGATCCGCGGTGCGCGGCAGAACAACCTCCGCGGCGTCGACGTCGACATCCCCACCGGGGTGCTCACCGTGGTCACCGGCGTCGCCGGCTCGGGCAAGAGCTCGCTGATCCACGGCAACCTCGCCGGCCGCGACGGCGTGGTCGTGGTCGACCAGTCGGCGATCCGGGGATCGCGCCGGTCCAACCCCGCCACCTACACCGGCCTGCTCGAGCCGGTCCGCAAGGCGTTCGCCAAGGCCAACGGCGTCAAGCCCGCGCTGTTCAGCGCCAACTCCGAGGGTGCCTGCCCGACCTGCAACGGCGCCGGCGTCATCTACACCGACCTCGGCGTGATGGCGACGGTCGAGTCGACCTGCGAGGAGTGCGAGGGCAAGCGGTTCCAGGCCGCGGTGCTGGAGTACCGGCTGGGCGGGAAGGACATCGCCGAGGTGCTCGCGATGAGCGTGGCCGAGGCCGAGGAGTTCTTCGGCAGCGGGGAGGCGCGCACCCCGGCGGCGCACGCGATCCTCGACCGGCTCGCCGACGTCGGGTTGGGCTACCTCACGCTGGGCCAGCCGCTCACCACCCTCTCCGGCGGGGAACGGCAGCGGCTGAAGCTGGCCACCCGCATGGCCGAGAAGGGTGGCGTCTACGTGCTGGACGAGCCGACGACCGGCCTGCACCTGGCCGACGTGGAGAACCTGCTGGGGCTGCTCGACCGGCTGGTCGACTCGGGCACCACGGTGATCGTCATCGAGCACCACCAGGCGGTCATGGCGCACGCCGACTGGATCGTCGACCTCGGGCCGGGCGCGGGTTCCGACGGTGGGCAGGTGGTGTTCGAGGGCGTCCCGGCGGACCTGGTCGCCGCCCGGTCCACCGTCACCGGCCAGCACCTCGCGGAGTACGTCACCGGCTGACGGCCGGCGCACGGCTGGCAGCGCTATCATCGCCGAGTGACGATGATCGTGGAGGGTGCTGGCCGGGCGACCGACGCCCCCGTCGACGAGGCGGCGGCGCTGTCCGCCGCCGCCTGCCTGTTCCGCAGCCTCGGGGACCCCAGCCGGCTGGCGATCGTGCGCCACCTCGCCCTCGGCGAGCACAAGGTGGTGGAGCTGACCCGTCACCTCGGGCTGGCGCAGTCCACCGTGTCGGCGCACCTGGCGTGCCTCCGCGACTGCGGTCTGGTCACCTCCCGCCCGCAGGGCCGGGCGTCGCTGTGGTCGCTGGCCGCGACGCCGGAGGTGCTCGAACTGCTCGCCGCCGCGGAACGGCTGCTGGCCGCCACCGGCGACGCGGTGATCCTGTGCCCCGCCTACGGCGAGGTGCCGGACCGATGAGCGCCGCGACCACCGCCGCGGCACCCACCCCCGCCGAGCGCTCCCGCCTCGGCCGGCGGGCCCAACTGCTCGCGGGCACCGCCGTCGCCTACAACGTCGTCGAGGCGGTCATCGCCATCACCGCGGGGGTGGTCGCCGGGTCGGTCGCGCTGGTCGGGTTCGGGCTGGACTCCGTGGTCGAGGTCTCGAGCGGGCTGATCATCCTGTGGCAGTTCCGGCACCACCTGCCGGAGACCCGGGAACGGCAGGCGCTGCGGCTGATGGCCGTCTCCTTCTTCGCCCTGGCCGCCTACGTGACGTTCGAGTCGGTGCGCGCGCTGGTGGCCGGCGGCGAACCGGACGCCTCTCCGGTGGGCATCGCGCTGGCCGCGGTCTCCCTGGTCGTCATGCCGTTCCTGTCCTGGGCGCAGCGCCGCACGGGCCGGGCCCTGGGCTCGGGCGCCGTCGTCGCCGACTCCACCCAGACGCTGCTCTGCACCTACCTGAGCGCCGCCGTCCTCACCGGTCTGGTGCTCAACGCCTGGCTGGGCTGGAGCTGGGCCGATCCGGTCGCCGGCCTGGTCATCGCCGTCGTGGCCCTCCGCGAGGGGGTCGAGGCGTGGCGCGGCGAGGGCTGCTGCGCGCCCGGCCGCCCCGGTCCGGAGGCCGCGGTGGACACCTGCTGCGGCGGCCAGGAGCCGCCGCGGTGAGCGGCGGGCACGACCACGGCCACGGCGCGGCGACCGGCGACCGGCGCCGCCTGGCCGTGGTGCTGGCCCTGACGGCGAGCGTGCTCGTCGTCCAGCTCGTCGGGGCGCTGGTCTCGGGCTCGCTGGCACTGCTCGCCGACGCCGCGCACGCCGCCACCGACGCCGCCGGACTGGTCATCGCGCTGATCGCGGCCACCCTCGCGGCGCGGCCGGCCACGTCGCGGCGCACCTGGGGCTACCGGCGCGCCGAGGTGCTCGGCGCCACCCTGCAGGCCGCCGTGCTGCTGGCCGTCGGCGGCTACATCGCGGTGGAGGCGTTCGCCCGGCTGGCCGACCCGCCGGAGATCGCCTCCACCGCCGTGCTGGTGTTCGGTGGGCTCGGGCTGGCCGCCAACCTCGCCGGCATCGCGGTGCTCACCCGGGGCGGGCGCGGCGGCAGCGTGAACATGCGGGCCGCGCTGCTCGAGGTGGTCAACGACGCGCTGGGCTCGGTGGCGGTCCTGGTGGCGGCGGCCGTCGTCGCGCTGACCGGTTGGCTGCAGGCCGACGCCGTCGCCTCGCTGGTCATCGTGGCGCTGATCGTGCCCCGCACGATCAGGCTGCTCCGGGAGACGGTGTCGGTGCTGCTGGAGAGCACGCCGCCGGGCCTGGACCTCGACGCCGTCCGCGCGCACCTGCTCGCGCTGCCGCACGTGATCGGGGTGCACGACCTGCACGCCTCCCAGATCACCAGCGGGCTGCCCGTGCTCTCGGCGCACGTCGTCGTCGAGGACGGCTGCTTCCACGACGGGCACGCGCCGCAGGTCCTCGACCAGCTCCAGGCCTGCCTCGCCGAGCACTTCCCGGTCGGCATCGAGCACTCCACGTTCCAGCTGGAGACCGCCGCGCACAGCCACCACGAGCCCGCCGCGCACCACTGACCGCCCCGCTATCGTCGGCCGACGCCGCAGCGAGGAGCACCGTGAGCACAGGTCCGGCCCTGGACCGCCGGCTGGGCACCACCGACGCCGTGGTCATCGGGCTCGGCTCGATGGTGGGCGCCGGGGTGTTCGCCGCCTTCTCCCCCGCCGCGCAGGCAGCCGGCGCCGGCCTGCTGATCGGGCTGGCGCTGGCGGCGGTGGTCGCCTACTGCAACGCGACGGCGTCGGCGCAGCTGGCCGCGCAGTACCCCACCTCCGGCGGCACCTACGTCTACGGCCGCGAGCGGCTCGGCCCGTGGTGGGGGTTCCTGGCGGGGTGGGGCTTCGTCGTCGGCAAGACGGCCAGCTGCGCGGCGATGGCGCTCACCTTCGCGGCGTACGCGGCACCGGCCGGCTGGCAGCGACCGGTGGCCGTGGCCGCGGTGCTGGCGCTGACCGCGGTCAACTACCGCGGCGTCACCCGTACCGCCGGGCTCACCCGCGTGGTCGTCGCCGTGGTGCTCGTCGCATTGGCGGTCGCGGTCACCGCGAGCCTGCTCGGGAGCGGGGCGACCACGGACGGGCTGAGCGGGTGGACGGTCACCGAGGGCGGGGTGCGCGGCATCCTGCAGTCGGCCGGCCTGCTGTTCTTCGCCTTCGCCGGCTTCGCGCGGATCGCGACGATGGGCGAGGAGGTGCGCGACCCGGCACGGACCATCCCCCGGGCGATCCCCCTGGCGCTGGGCATCGCCGTCGCCGTCTACGCGGTGGTCGCCGTGGCGGTGCTGGTCAGCCTCGGCCCGGACGGCGTCGCCGCCACCGCCGCGCCGCTGGCGGCGGCGGTGGACGCCGGCGGGTGGGTGTGGGCGGAGCCGGTCGTCCGGATCGGCGCCGCCGCGGCCTCGCTGGGTGCGCTGCTCGCGCTGGTCGCCGGGATCGGCCGCACCGGGCTGGCGATGGCCCGGCAGGGCGACCTGCCCCGGTTCCTGGCCGCGGTGCACCCGCGCTTCTCCGTGCCGCACCGCGCCGAGCTCGCCCTGGCCGCGGTGGTGTGCGTCCTGGTGCTCACCGTCGACCTGCGCGGCGCGATCGGCTTCTCCTCCTTCGGCGTGCTGCTCTACTACTCCGTCGCCAACGCCGCCGCCTTCACCCAGGACCGCACGCACCGCCGCTTCCCCCGGCCGCTGCAGGTGCTCGGCGTGGTCGGCTGCCTGGTGCTGGTCGCATCGCTGCCCGTCGAGGCGGTTGTCGGCGGCGTCGTCGTGTTCGCCGTCGGCATCGCCTACCGCGTGGTCCGCCTCCGGCTCGCCGCACGGTAGGTGGCGGGCCGCCGAGGTTCAGGCGGTCGCGGGCAGCGGCGCTGCGGGTGACCGCGACCGGCCGAGCAGGCCGACCGCCGCCCAGGCGGCACCGCCGATCAGCTGGTCGACGACGGCCACGCCGTCCGGGCCCACGGCGAGCAGCGGCACCCACGCGAGGATCGCGACGGCGGCGAGGCCCGCGGCCGCCGCGGTAGCGCGGTCCCGCCCGGCCAGCGCCGCGGCCAGCACCAGTGCACCGACGGCGGTGACCGCCGTGCCGACCAGGTAGGTGGTCCAGCCGGCGACGGCCAGGTCGCGCGACCCACCGCGCAGCCCGCCGCCGACGACGAACTCGGTGACGACGCCGAACCAGGAGAGGCCGAAGCCGGTCGCCACGACCGACCAGCCGACCGCGGCGGCGCGCGCAGGCGCGTCGCGCGTCGCCATCACCGCACCCGCGGCGAGCAGCGCCAGCGGGACGAGCACGGCCCGGTTCCAGCCGGCGTAGTCCAGCCCCAGCCAGGTCCCGTCCCAGGTGGTCATCACGCCGTAGCGGCACGGCATCCAGGTCGCAGCACCGAGGACGAGCAGGAGCGCTGCGCGGGACGGAAGCGGCCGGTCGGGTGTGCGCACCCGGCGATCCTGGCGGGCGCCGGCCCGCACGTCACCTCCCCCGCGCGGGAACTGCTCCGGTTCCGGTGCGCTGCCCCCTCCGGGCGACGCGACCCCGGGACTACAGCGAGGCCCGTGGACATCCGCGGCTGCGGATGCGGCACGCCGCCTTCCGGATGGACGCCGACACCCGCGACCGGTGGCTGCGGCACATGCGCGCCGCCGTCGACGACCTGCAGCTGGCCACCGCCCACGAAGGCCAGCTGTGGGCCTACCTCGAGCGCGCCTTCATCCTCACCCCGGCCACCCCCTGGCCCCCGGCCCCTTCACCGCCCCCGGAGAACCCCCGTGCGCACCGCCGCTTCCCGCCGGTCCTTCCTGCGCGCCGTCGCCGTGCTGGCGATCGGCGCCACGCTGCCCGCCTGCGCACCGGCCACCCCGGCCGCCCACGAGGTCCACCGCGCCGGCCACGCTGGCGCCTCGGACGGGGCGGCGGCGGTGCCCGTGGCATGGTGGAGCTGACGCGCGGGGCACATCGTGCACGCCAAGCCGCCGTCCCATCCGGCCGCCTCACGACTATTCACCCACACCACGCTCGCCATGCACGAGGCCGCCGACCCGGACGCCGGCTCGCTCACCAGCGGGTCGACCGGCGGGCCGGCCATGCCGACGGCCGGCGAGGGCGTGCGGCTGGACGGGGCGGCGGCCGGGGCCCGGCCCGCGGCGTGCTGACCGGACTGCTCGGCACCACCACGGCCATCGACCAGCTGCACCGCGACCAGCGCGCTGCGGCCGGCCTCGATCGCGCACGGCGGCCGGGTGGCCGGGTGGCCGGGTGGCCGGGTGGCCGAGGCGATCCTCGACTGGACCGTCGACGACGGCTACGCCGCGCGTACCGCGCCGTACCAGCTGCCCACCGGGGACGGGGTCTGGGAGCTGGCAGCCCCGGCGACCGCGGCGGTCGATCCGCACTGGGGCAACCTGCGCACCTACGTCCTCGGCACCGCACGCGAGGTCCAGCCGCCCGCGCCGCTGCCCTACGCGGCCGACCCGAACGCCTCGTTCGCCGCACAGGCCCAACAGGTCTACGACGCCGGCCGCACGCTCACCGACGGGCAGCGCGCCATCGCCCGCTTCTGGGCGGCGGGACCCGCGGCACGATGGCTGACCATCGCCGCCGACCAGGTGACCGCGCACGACCTCGACGTGACCGAGGGCACCCACGCCCTGGCGCTGACCGCCGTCGCCCTCGCCGACGCCAGCATCGCCAGCTGGGCGGCCACGTACGCGCACAACGAGATCCGCCCGGTCACCTACATCCAGCGGCACATCGACCCGGCCCGGACCCCGCTGCTGCCGAGCCCCGAACACCCGGAGTTCCCCGCCGGCCACTCCGCCGCCGCCGCGGCCACCGTCCTCACCGGACTGCTCGGCGACGCCACCGTCACCGCCCGCGACGCTACCGGTGCCGAACCCGACGGCCACCTCTCGTCTTTCGAGGCCGCCGCCGAGGAGACCGCGATCTCCCGCGTGTACGCCGGCGTCCACTACCCGGACGGGCTCGACGCCGGCAGCCACAGGGCAACCGCATCGGGCAGCTGGTCCTCCCCCGCCTGGGGCCACCCGGCGACCGCTGAATGCACCCGAGGGGTCCCAGTCGGTGTGCAGCAGCCACTCCTCGCGGGCGGGCGGCGTCCCAGGTCGTACGCCTCGGGACCCCGGTAGAACTCGTAGCGGTGGTTGCCGTCGTGGTCGGGACGCAGGCCGCAGTCGGAACCCTCGGTTCAGGCGGGCTCGATCAGCGCTCCGGAGCGGATCTCGCCGTCGGTGAGGACGTCGGCGCGCAGGCCGCCCTTGTGGATCAGCGGGCGGAGCAGGCCGGGGCCGCTGAGCCGGTCGAGGTGGACGCACGGCTCGCACAGCCGGAAGCCCTCGCACAAGACGTCGCCGATGCGGAAGCGGCGGCCGACCAGGGCGTTGACGTCGATGCCGCGGGTGAGGACGTTGCGGCGGGTGGCGGCGAAGTCCACCGCGACGCCGGCGGCGGTGAGCTCGTCGAGGACCTCGGCGGCCATGAGGGTGAGGTCGTAGCCGGGGCGCGTGTCGCCGCGCGGGGTGAAGGTGCCGGCCCGGGCGGCGTACCGGTCGCCCTCGAGGCCTCGCCCGGCGACCGCTCGGGCGACCTCAAGCATCTGCATCTCGACCTCGGCGGCGGGTGCGATCGCGAGCGCCTCCACCGTGCCGTGCAGGTCCGGCGTGGCCGCGACGGACCGGAGGACCGGGTCCAGGGAAGCGACGGCGTAGGCGGCGGTGATGGTCAACTCGACGGTGGCCCGACCAAGTAGGGCCGGGTCCTGCGGGCTGAGCACGATGCCCGGCGGGGTGCCGAAGGCGACCGTGGCGACCTCGGTGTCGGGGGTCCGTACGACGGCGATCCACCAGCCGGGCCACTGGAAGCGGGTGGGGTCGGCGACGGGCACCAGGCCGGAGTCCCGCCCGGCCAGCCAGGTGCGGAGGGCGCCGACGGCCGAGGACAGGTCGCCGGAAGGAAGCGGCAGCCCGGCGACCGGTACCTCGGTGACCGAGGCCAGGCAGGCGGCGAACCCGCGGGTCAGCGCGCTGACCCCGGGTGCGGTGGGCAGGTCGGTGTCGATCACGGGTGGCTCCCGGCGGCAGGTTCGAACGGACGGTGGACTGGATGGTCAGCGTGCGCGAGGCCATGCTGGTCTTCGCCGACTACCGGCAGTACACCCTCCTGTCCGAGGAGACACCCGGCGCGCGGTCGCCGCCCGCGTCGCCCTCGCCGCCGCGGGCCTCGTCTGGTGGCGCCACCCGCCCCGCGGCACCACGGCGATCATGCGGTCGCAGCAGGCCTCCTCGGGCAGAGCCCTCTGGCCGGTGATCGACGTGCCCGGGTGACCTGAACTTCATCGCTGACGCGGACCTCACCCTCGTCCCTGTTCCGGACGCCGGCCCGCCCGCGAGGTCGAACAGGTCCGCGGGCTGCATCCGCGGGGACCGTCCCCGCGGCCGCGCCAGCCCCTCGCACGCGGCCGAGCCGCCTTCGCAGCGGCACCGTACTGCCGATTCCTCTGTGACACCCTGGCCGACCGGGCCACGCCCTGGCGTCGGTAGCTTCCAGGGACGCGCCAACCGGGTGGCAGCCCGCTGGCCAAGCACGCCACCACAATCTCGCGCACGCCGCCGCAATCTCATGCTCGCGCGTCACCGCAATCTCATGGTCGCGCGGGGCAATCGTGACGCTCGCCGCCGGACGTGGACGACGGACGCCCGGATGACGCATCATTGGCAGTCTCCGGGTGCGAGTGCCAACCCGGGCCCCACCTCCGCTCGATCCGGGAGAGCCACGCCGTGCCCACGTACCAGTACGCCTGCACCAACGCCGAGGGCAAGCACGAGTTCGAGGTCGTGCAGTCCTTCACCGACGCCTCGGTGACCGAGTGCCCCGACTGCGGCGCCGCGGTGCGCAAGGTCTACGGCTCGGTCGGCGTGGTCTTCAAGGGGTCGGGCTTCTACCGCACCGACAGCCGCTCCAACGGCAAGGCCTCGGAGACCGCGAGCAGCAGCGACGGCTCCTCGTCGGGCACCTCCTCCTCGACGCCGGCCAAGGAGAGCTCGTCGAGCTCCTCCGCCACTCCTGCACCGACCCCGGCCTCGACCGCCGGCAGCGCGGCCAAGGCCGCCAACTAGCGCGACGGCGGGCGGGGCTCCTCCACAGCCCCGCGGCCGCTCCACAGCCCGCGCCCGGTCCCTTCCGGGCGCGGGCCGCGCCGGGCAGGGTCCGGAGCGTGTTCCGTCCACGCCGCCCTCGCTTCCCCCTGCTGACCGCCCGCCGGCTGGGCGCCGCGCTGCTGGCCGCCCTGGCCCTCGGGCTGGCGCTGCGCCCCGCACCCGCCCCGGCCGGCGGTGCGGAGCCGCGCGGCGCCGACGTGGTGGTGGCGGCCACCGACCTCGCAGCCGGCACCGCGCTGGGCCGCGACCACCTCGCGGTCGTCCGGCTGCCGCCCCGCGCGGTGCCCGACGGCGTGGTGGCCGTTCCGGAGGAGCTGGTGCACCGTGTGCTCGCCGGCCACGTGCGCCGCGGTGAACCGCTCACCGACGCCCGGCTGGTCGGTGCGGGGCTGACCGCCCTGCTGCCCGCCGGCCAGGTGGCGGCGCCGGTGCGGCTGGCCGACCTCGCGGTCGCGGCGCTGCTGCGTGCCGGCGACCGGGTCGACGTGCTGGCGGCCGGCCTGGGCGCCGGGCCGGCCGAGCGGGTGGCGGCCGGCGCGCTGGTGCTGGCCGCCCCGGCCGGCGACGACGGCGCCGGGCTGCTCGTCCTCGCCGTCGACGGGGACACCGCGACCCGGCTCGCCGCCGCCGCGGCCACCGCCACGCTGACGGTCAGCCTGCCACCGCCCTGACCCGGCGAGGCCTCCGCCGGCGGCCTCCCCGAGCGGGTTGGATGAGCCCATGCTCAAGGGATTCAAGGACTTCCTGCTGCGCGGCAACGTCGTCGACCTCGCGGTCGCCGTCGTCGTCGGCGCCGCCTTCACCGCGGTGGTGACCTCGTTCACCGAGTCGTTCCTGGAGCCGTTGATCGGCCTGGTCGGCGGCGGCGGGGAGGCCGGCGGCTCCTTCACCATCGACGGGCAGGTGTTCACCTGGGGCAGCTTCGTCAACCAGGTGATCACCTTCGTGCTCACCGCGGCGATCCTCTACTTCGTGGTCGTGCTCCCGGTGCGGCGGCTGTTCGACCGCCGGGCGCGCGGTGAGGAGCCCGGCCCCGTCGCACCGACGCAGGTCGAGCTGCTCGTCGAGATCCGCGACCTGCTCCGCGCGCAGCAGGGGCGCGGGCCGGGGGCCGACCCGACCGGCCCGGGCACCACCTCGCTGCCCGGGCAGCTGTGAGCGCGGATCAGTCGCTGCCCCAGTGCGGCGGCCGGTCCTCGTAGTAGCGCCGGTCGTCGTCGGACCCCTCGGCGGGCCGCTCCCCCCAGCCGACGTCGGTGTCGTCCGGCGCCCGGTCCAGCCGCAGCGGCTGCGCGGGCGGCGGCGCGGGCGCCTCGGCGGGCAGCGGCTGCCCCAGCCCCTCCAGCACCTGGGCGGCGGGCAGCGCGGCCAGCACCGCGCCGGGCACAGCGAGCTTGCTGCCGCGGGTCCCCGAGCCGATGACGACCACCTCGGCCGCGGCGACGGCGGCGTCGACGAGCACCGGCCAGGCGGCGGGCAGCCCGACCGGGGTGATGCCGCCGTAGGCCATCCCGCTCTCGGCGACGGCGACGTCCTGCGGCGCGAACGATGCCTTGCGCGCGCCCAGGTGCCGCCGCACCAGCCCGTTGACGTCCGCCCGGGTGGTCGCGAGCACCAGGCAGGCGGCCAGCGTCGTCTCCCCTCCCCGGCGGGCCGCGACGACGACGCAGTTGGCGGACGCGGCCAGCGGCACCCCGTAGGCGTCGGAGAAGGCGGCGGTGTCGGCGAGGTCGTCGGCGATCTCCGCGACCCACGCCGGACCGGCCAGCACCGGCAGCGCGGTGGCGACCGGCGGGGCCAGCAGCTCGGGCCGCTCGGCGGCGGCCGACCAGGTCAGCGAACCGAGGACGGGTGCAGCGGCGCGGGACATGCCCCGATCCTGCGGTACGCGTCTCGGCGCTGCCGTCCTACCCGCGCCCCGGGGCCGGCATCCGGCTGTCGGCCGGCCGGGGACCGCGTCAGGATGGCGCCATGATCGGTCAACTCCACTCCGTCGTGATCGACGCACCCGACGCGCACGCCCTCGCCGGTTTCTACGCCGACCTGCTCGGCATGCAGATCAGCCGGGGTGAACCCGGGGACGACTGGGTCGTCGTCACCGGCGCCGGCTACCGGCTGGCCTTCCAGCAGGCGCCGGACCTCCAGCCTCCTGACTGGCCGGACCCCGACCGCCCGCAGCAGTTCCACCTCGACGTCCGGGTCGCCGACATCGAGGAGGCCGAGCCGAAGGTCCTGGCGCTCGGCGCGCGGAAGCTGCCCGGCGGCGGGGGCGACTTCCGCGTCTACGCCGACCCGGTGGGCCACCCCTTCTGCCTGGTGTGGGACGCGTGAGCCAGCCCGAGCGCCCGGCGGCGAGCGCGTTCGTCGCCGCGACCGGGTTCGAGGTCACCGAGGCCACCGGCACCCGCGTGGCCGGGCACGTGGAGCTCGGCCCCGACCAGCACACCCCCTGGGGCGTGGTGCACGGCGGGCTGTACTGCACGGTGGTCGAGTCCGCGGCCAGCATCGGGGCGAGCCTCGCGGTGCGCGAGAGCGGCCAGTTCGCCGTCGGGGTGAACAACAGCACCGACTTCCTGCGCAGCGTCACCGGCGGGCGGCTCGACGTCGTCGCCGAGCCGGTCCAGCAGGGCCGCACCCAGCAGCTGTGGCAGGTGTCGCTCACCCGGGAGGACGGCAAGCTGGTGGCCCGCGGGCAGGTACGGCTGCAGAACGTGCCGCTGCCGGGCTAAGGCAGGACGGCCGGGTCCAGCGTCACCTGGAAGAGCGCGCGCGGGTCCTGGAGGGTCGCGGGCGGCCGGGCGGCCGCCCGCGGCACCACCCGGTCCCAGCGGGCCGGCCGGCGGTGCGGCAGCAGCTCGCGCCCCTGGAACAGGTACTCCCCCACCACCTCGCCGAGCAGCAGGCCGGCACCGTGCTCGACCGGCAGGGCCACCGGGTCGCCGGGGCGCACCTGGTCGAGGAGGGCGGAGAGCTGGCGCAGGTCCTTGGCGGGGCGGCGGCCGGAGATCTCCTTGGAGAGCGCCCGCAGCTCCGCCGGCTCCATCCCGCTCGCGTCGACGTCGATGCCCGACTGGGTGCCCAGCCCCACGACCCCGGCCGCGAGGCAGGCGCCGAGCTCGTTGTGCGACCGCGGCCGCACCACCCACACCCGCACCCCCTCGGGCCCGGGTGCGGGTGGGACGTCGTCGGGGCCCGGCCACAGGTAGGGCAGGTCGTCGGGCTCAGGGCCGAAGATCTCGGTGAACCGGCCTCGGTAGAACTCCGGGTCCTTCGCGATCAGGTTCGACCGGTGCGAGCGGTGCAGCTCCTCGTCGCCCACCCAGGAGGGCAGCAGGCCGGCCGCGGCGAGCTCCGCCTGCGACCGGCCGACGACTTCGGGGGCGAACTCCCCGATCTGGGCCTCGGTCGTGTCGGCGAAGCCGCGTTCCCGCCAGACCCGCGCCATCGCCAGCCCGTAGGCCACCAGGGCCGGCGTCCGGCCCTTCCACATGAGGACGGCGGGGTGGCTGGCCCAGCCGTAGTCGGGCAGCTCGAGCGCCCGCAGGATCTGCAGCGTCTCCACCCTCTGCTTGCCCAGGCGCGGATTGTCCAGCAGCCGGGCGCTCTCCACGAAGTCGGCCACCGGCAGGAAGGTCTGCATCGCGGGGCTTCCTGCCCTGCCGGGCAGGTGATCAACCGTCGAGCGCCGCCTCCCAGCGCGCGCCGCGCGTCGGCGGTGCGCCCGGCCTCCCGCGTCATGCCAGCCGGCGGGCCAGCTCCGGCAGCACGACCCCCAGCGGCGCGTCGACCTTGAGCGACGCCTTCGCGTCACCGCGGGTCGGCCCGGAGTTGACGATGGCGACCGGGATGCCGCACTTGGCGGCGCGGATGACGAACCGGTAGCCGCTCATCACGGTCAACGACGAGCCGAGCACCAGCAGTGCCCGGGCCTCGTCGACGAGCGCGAAGCAGGCGTCGACCCGGTTCCGCGGCACGGTCTCGCCGAAGAAGACGACGTCGGGCTTGAGCGGGCCGCGCCCGCAGGCCAGGCAGTCGACCATCACGAACCCGTCCAGCGCCTCCTCGGGCAGCTCGACGTCGCCGTCGGGGTTGACCTCGTCGGTCGGCTCGGGGCGGAAGCCCGGGTTGGCCGTCCGCAGCCGCACGTCCAGCGCGGCCCGCGACGCGACGTCGCCGCAGGCCAGGCAGACGGTGCGGTCCAGCCCGCCGTGCAGCTCCAAGACGTCCCGCGCCCCGCCGGCCTGGTGCAGCCCGTCGACGTTCTGGGTGATCACGTCGGCCACCGCCCCGGTCCGCTGCAGGGCCGCGACGGCCCGGTGGCCCGGGTTCGGCCGGGCCTCGGCGATCTGCCGCCAGCCGACGAAGCTGCGCGCCCAGTAGCGGTGCCGGCCGCGCGGGTCGCGGGTGAAGGTCTGGTAGGTCATCGGCGTGTGCCGGCGGAGCGAGCCGGTGGCGCCGCGGTAGTCGGGGATGCCGGAGTCGGTGGACAGCCCGGCGCCGGAGAGGACGAGCGCCCCGCCCCCGGCGATGAGGCCGGTCAGCTCGGAGAGCCCGTCGACGGCGGGTGGCGCTGCGGTCACCGGCCCATCGTCCCTGCCGGACGGCGCGCGCGCCGCCGTCCGGGGTCAGCCGGCGGTGACCGCCTGCTCGAGCCGGGCCAGCATCGCGTCCTGGATGCGGGCCAGCCCCTTGGGCGCGAAGGTCCGCTCGAAGAACCCGCCGATGCCGGTGGCACCGGTCCAGGTGGTGCGCGCCCGCACCGTGCTCACCCCGGCGTCGGCGGCGCTGACGGTCCAGGTGGTCACCATGCTGGAGTTCGTGTCGGTCTCCACGAGCGCCCCGTCCGGGGTCTCGGTGACGACGACGTCCTGCTCGCGCACCCGCTTGGACGTGGCCTGCAGGCGCCAGTGCACCTTCGTGCCGGCGCCCTGGCCCCCGGCGTCCACGCGGTACTCGCTGTACTGCTCGGGGAGCACCTCCGGCCGGGTGACGGCGTAGTCGGCGAGCGCGGCGCGGACGACGTCCGCCGGGGCGCGCAGGACACGTTCGGTGGTGGCGACGACCTGACCCATGCCGCCCATCCTGCCCTCCGGCGGATCGGCTACTCCTGCCCCTCCTCGTTGTTGAGGTAGGAGCAGCGGAACCGGGCGCCGGCCATGGCCTCGGTGAAGCGCGCCTCCCACAGCGGGTCGTCCGCCGGGAAGGTGTCGAACACCCGCTCCTCGAGCACCTCCGGGTGCCCGTCCAGCCCCGGGCAGCTGCGCCGCAGCAGCACCCGGGTCACGCCGTCGACCTCGTCGTGCGCGGCGTGCCAGCGGGCGGCGGCGACGGCGCGCTCCCGCAGTGCCCGCTCGCGCGCGGGCAGCCCCCGGCCGGCCGGCTGGGGGACCGAGACCCACCAGACGACGAGCCCGGCCAGCAGCACGACCAGCAGCACAGCCGTCAGGACGCCGACCATGCCCAGCACGGTAACCCTGTGCGGGGCGCCCGGCCGGAGTCCGGCGGCGCCGGTCAGACCTCGACGGAGGTGGCGGTCAGGTCGTGCGAGCCGCAGGTGCAGCCGTTGCGCGCCGACAGCACCATCGAGACGGCGTGCGCGCGGTCGCGGGCACCCAGCTTGCGCAGGATCGCCTTGACGTGCGACTTCACCGTGTCCTCGGAGATGAACAGGTTCTCGCCGATCCGCCGGTTGGACTGGCCCTGGACCAGCTCGTCGAGCACGTCGGACTCGCGGCGGGTCAGCGGCACCTCGGGGGTGAGCTCGCGGGCGACCGGCGCGGCCGTCCCGGGCTGCAGCCGGCGGATCTGCGGGTCGACGACGGTGCGCCCGGCGCGGGCGGCCAGCACGGCCCAGCCCAGCAGCGTGGCGGAGGTGTTCATGAGCAGGTAGCCGCGGACGCCCGCGGCGAGCGCCTCGTTGACCACGGCGGGGTCCTCGGAGGTGGCCACGGCGACGACGGCGGTGCGCGGGAAGCGACGGCGCAGGTCGCGGACGGCGGTGAGCGTCGCGCTGCGACCGGACCCGAGCTCCACGACCACCGCATCGGGGCGGGCGGACTCGGCCAGCACCAGCGCGCGGCGCGGCTCGCCGGGCGCACCGACGACCTGCAGGCCGGCGGTCTCGTCGACCATGCCGACCAGGCCGCGACGCAGGACGGGCGCGTCGGCGAGGACGAGGACCCGGGTGACGCCGGTGGAGATGGACACGCTGGTTGCTCCGCTCACGTTCGGTGACGACCTGACCTGCACTCCATCGGTCGGGTGAACGCAGTGCTTGAGCAGCCCGTTCGAGTTCTCGACCCTGCGCCCGGGCGCGCGGAGGAGACGTCGTGGTGCCCCCGGCAGGATTCGAACCTGCGACACACGGTTTAGGAAACCGATGCTCTATCCCCTGAGCTACGGGGGCCACGGCGCGCTCGAGCCCGCGCCGCGACCTTCGCCGGAAGGCTAGCGGGTGGCCCCGCGGAACCCCGGCAGCACCCGACTCGTCGGTACGGGAGAGAGAGCGGACGCTTCCAGCGGGTTACGGTGCTGGGGTAGAGGCCGAGCTCCGGCAGCGTCGCCGGGGGTCAGGAGAGGTGGGTCGCAACGATGGAGACCACGGTGGTCGACGTCCCCGAGCGGGGGCGCTTCGAGGTCCGGCAGGGCGAGCGCGTCGTCGGACTGGCCAGCTACCACGTCGACAAGGGGCAGATGACCCTCCCGCACACCGAGGTGGACCCCGCCATGGGCGGGCAGGGCATCGGGAAGATGCTGGTCGCCGGCGTCCTCGACGCGGCGCGCGAGCGCGGGCTGACCGTGCTCCCCTACTGCTCCTTCGTCCGCCACTACATCCAGCAGCACCCCGAGCTGGTCGACCTCGTCGCGGCCGAGGACCGGCCGCACTTCGGCCTGGAACCCGCCGACCGCTGAGCAGGTGGTCGGGCCGCCACCTAGGCTGCGCGGGTGCCTGAAGGCCACACCCTGTTCCGGCTGGCGCAGCACCTGCAGCTTCCCTTCGCCGGCCGCCCGGTGCACGTGACCAGCCCGCAGGGCCGGTTCGAGGCCGGCGCCGCGCTGCTGGACGGCCGGGTGCTCGACGAGGTGTTCTCCTACGGCAAGCACCTGTTCGCCCGCTTCGGCGGTGACCACCTGCACGTGCACCTGGGGCTCTACGGCACCTTCCTCACCGGCACGGGCACGCCTCCGGTGGCGAAGGGGGCGCTGCGCATGCGCTGGGTGGGCGACGGGCCCGACGGCGGCGGCGTGTGGGGCGACCTGCGCGGCCCGACCGCCTGCGAGGTCCTGCCCGCACCGGAGGTCGAGCGGATCCTCGACCGGCTGGGGCCGGACCCGTTGCGGCCCCGGGCCGACGGTGCCCTCGCGCACCGGCGCATCGCGGGCAGCCGCACGGCGGTCGGCGCGCTGCTGATGGACCAGTCGGTGCTGGCCGGCGTCGGCAACGTCTACCGCGCGGAGCTGCTGTTCCGGCACCGGGTCTCGCCGTTCCGCCCCGGCAAGGCGATCGGCGCCGAGCTCTGGGCCGGCATGTGGCGGGACCTGGTGACGCTCATGCGCTCGGGGGTCCGCATGGGCCGCATCGTGACGACCCGGCCCGAGGACAGATCCCGCCGCAGCGGCGCGGTGCGCCGCGAGGACGTCCACTACGTCTACCGGCGCACCGGGCTGCCCTGCCGGATCTGCGGCACCCCGATCCGCACCGAGGTCATGGTCGGCCGCAACCTCTACTGGTGCCCGGTCTGCCAGGCCGTCTGAACGCCCCCGGCCGTCGCCGCCGGCGCGTGTACCGTCGGGAAGGATGAGACACCGGTCACGTTGGGCGATCACGGTGACCGCGGTGGCCGGGCTGGTCGGACTGCCCACCGCGGCCTCGGCCGCGCCGGTGGAGCGGGAGACCGCGCGGAGCACCACCGGGTACGACGTCTCCCACCCGCAGTGCGGCGCCGACCTCCCCGACGACGCCGCGTTCGCCGTCGTCGGCGTGAACGGTGGGCTGGCCACCCGCACCAACCCCTGCCTCGCCCGGCAGCTGGAGTGGGGCGCCGGCTCGTCGGGCGGGGTGCCCGGGCAGCCGCCGCTGCAGCTCTACCTCAACACCGCCAACCCGGGCCAGGTGCGCGACCAGGTGGTCACCTGGCCCGCCGACGGCGAGACGCCCTACGGCGACTGCGACGGCACCAACTCGATGGCCTGCAGCTGGCAGTACGGCTGGGAACGGGCGCGGTCCAGCGTCCAGTGGTTCTTCCGGCCCGCTGCGCGGTCGGTGCCGCTGGCCAGCCGTCCCGAGCACTACACCTGGTGGCTCGACGTCGAGACCATGAACACCTGGCAGCAGGGCTCCGACGACGCCCGCGCGCGCAACCGGGCCGCGCTGGAGGGCATGACCGAGTACCTCACCGAGCGGGACGGCCGGGTGGGCGTGTACTCGACCGGCTACCAGTGGGGCCGGATCGTCGGCGAGGTGCCCGAGGACAGCAACCTGGCCGACCTCGACAGCTGGCTCGCCGGCGCCGACGACCGCGCGGACGCCCGCAAGCGCTGCGCCGAGGACCCGCTGGTCCCCGGCGGCAGGGTGGCGATGGTGCAGTGGGTCGAGGACGACCTCGACCACAACCACGCCTGCCGCGGGGGCACCGCGCGGGGCTGACGCGGCTAGAGCGCGCCCTTGCCCGGCTCCCCCGCCGGGACGGCGGTCAGCCGGCGGACGTCCAGCGGCGCGGCCAGCTTGCCGGCCAGCGCCCCGCCCAGGGTGGTCAGCGCCTCGGCCTTGCCGTGGGTGCGCAGCGCCTCGGGGCTCTCCCACCGCTCCACCATCACGAAGACGCCGTCGCCCTCGTGCAGCGCGTAGAGCTCGCAGCCGGGCTCGGCGTGCACCTGCGGCACGGCGGCGAGGATCGCCTCGCGGACGGCATCCACCGCCTCCGGCTTCGGGGTGATGGTGGCGACGACGACGACGGACACGGGGCCTCCTGGGGACGACGCGGATCGAACGGCCCGGACGGTTGCCCTGGTGGCGCGGCCCCGGCCGGGCCAGGATGCCAGGGTGGTCGACGACGGCGCTCCCCCTCCCCCGGCTGATGACCACCCGCTGCGCGTGGCGGTCGTCGGCGCCGGACCGGCCGGCATCTACGCCGCCGACGCCCTGACGAGGCAGAGCGAGGTGCCCGTCGCCGTCGACCTGGTCGACCGGCTGCCCACCCCCTTCGGCCTGGTCCGCCACGGCATCGCCCCCGACCACCCGAAGATGCGCGCCATCCGCGACACGCTGCACCGCAGCCTCGATCACCCCCTGGTGCGGTTCGTCGGCAACGTGGAGGTGGGCACGGAGCTCGCGCTGGACGACCTGCGCGCGCACGTCGACGCGGTCGTCTACACCTACGGCGCCGCCCTCGACCGGCACCTGGGCATCGAGGGCGAGGACCTGCCCGGCAGCCTGGCCGCCACCGACCTCGTGGCCTGGTACACCGGCCACCCCGACGCCGACCGCGCCACCGTGGAGGCGGCCCTGTCCGGCGTCCGGCGCGCCGTGGTGATCGGGGTGGGCAACGTCGCGCTCGACGTCGGGCGGATCCTCGCCCGCACCGCGGAGGAGCTGGAGCCGACCGACATGCCCCAGCACGTCATCGACGTGCTGGCGGCCGCCCCGGTCGAGGAGGTGACGGTGCTCGGCCGCCGCGGCCCGGCGCAGGCCACCTTCACCACCCAGGAGCTGCGCGAGCTCGGTGAGCTGGCGGCGGGCACCGTGCTGGTCGACCCCGCCGACCTCGAGCTCGACGACGAGACCGAGGCCCGGGCCGCGGCGGACCGCAACGCCACCCGCAACCTCGCCGTCCTGCGCGACTGGTCGGCCCACGAGCCGGAGCCCGGCCGCACCCGGCTGCGGCTGCGCTTCTACTCCCGCCCGGTGCGGCTGCTGGGCACCGACCGGGTCACCGGCGTCGAGGTGGAGCGCACCGCCGTCGACGGCGACGGCCGGGCGATCGGCACCGGCGAGTTCGAGGTGCTCCCGGCCGACCTCGTGGTCCGCTCGGTCGGCTACCTCGGCACCCCGCTGCCCGGGCTGCCGGTCGACGGGCGCACCGGCACCGTCGCCCACGACGGCGTCGGGCGGGTGCTCCGCGACGGGCACCCCTCGGCCGGCGAGTACGTGGCCGGCTGGATCAAGCGCGGGCCTACCGGCGTGGTCGGGCACAACAAGCACGACGCCCGGGAGACCGTTGCCGCGCTGCTGGCCGACGCCGCCGACGGCACGCTGGCGGTGCGCGGCCCGGTCGACGACCTGGTGCGCACGCTGCAGGCCCGGGGCGCGGAACCGGTGCTGCTGGACGACTGGCGGGCCATCGACGCCGCCGAGCAGGCGCTGGGCGCGCGCCGCGGCCGGGCCCGCACCACCCTGCACGAGCGGGAGTCGCTGCTGGCCGCCGTCCGGGAGGCCGCGGCCCGGGCGCGCTGACTCAGCGCATCGCCGCCAGCAGCTCCCGCGCCGCCGCCTCGTCGGCCGCGGCCACGAACCGGATGAGCGCGCCGGTGTCGGGCACCAGCCGCAGCGGTTCCCCTCGCTCGGTGAGGACGGCACCCCCGGCCGTCAGCAGCACCGCCAGCCCGCCGGCGACGTCGTGCACGTGGGTGCCGCCGCGGTCCAGGTCGTGCCAGGCCGCCGCCGCGCCGTCGGCGACCAGGCAGAGGTCGACCGCGGTGCAACCGGTGATCCGGACCCGGCGGGCCGTCGCCGGCACCGCCACCGCGGCACCCCGGGGCCCGCTGGGGACGACGACGGTGCCGCCGGTCCGGGTGCGCACCGGCACCCCGTCCCGCACGGCACCGTGCCCCTCGACCGCCGCCCAGCGCCGGCCCGAGGAGAGATCGGCGACCAGCCCCGCCACCGGCCGGCCCTCGTGCACCAGCGCGGCGGAGAACGCCCACGGCGGCAGCCCGGCGGCGAAGTTGCCGGTGCCGTCGAGCGGGTCGAGCACCACCCACGGCCGCCCGGCGGCCACCACGGTGTCGCGGCTCTCCTCGCTGAGCACCGGCACGCCCAGCGCCCCGAGCACCTCGACGGCGGCGTCGTGGGCGGCGTCGTCGGCCGCGAGCGCGGGGCTGCCGTCGCGCTTGGTCCGCGCTTCCCCCCTGCCGTGCGCGAGCGCCACCGCCGTCTCCACCCGGGTGGCCGCCAGCGCCGCCAGGTGGGCGAAGCGCAGCGGCAGCGGCGCGTCGGCCGGCGGCGCCGGCACCTCGACGCACCGGCCGGTCGCCAGGTGCCGCACCCGGTCGCAGCCCCACCCCGCCGCGGCGGCGAGCACGACCGGGTGGTCCAGCGGCACGCCGGCCCGCCGCACCACCACGGCCGCGGCGGTGGCCTCGTCGGTCCACTGCCGGCGGACCAGCACCACCTGGCCCTCCTCGCCGACCAGCACCCGCGCCCAGGGGTCGAGCAGTGCCGGGGCGAGCGCGGCCGGCGACAGCCCCAGCGCCTCGGCCGCGGCCGGGAGGTCGGAGCTGGTCGCGGTGCGCAGCCCCGGGTCAGCCACTGTTGCGCAGCGCGGTCGCGATGCCGTTGATGGTCAGCTGGATGTTGCGGCTGGTGAGCTCGTCGTCCTCCCCGCCCCGCCGGCGTCGCAGCATCTCCACCTGCAGGTGGTGCAGCGGCTCCAGGTAGGGGAACCGGTTGCGGATCGACCGGGCCAGCGACGGGTTGTCGGCCAGCAGGTCGTCGTCGCCGGTGACCGCCAGCGCCATCCGGCAGGTGCGCTCGTGCTCGGCGGTGATCCGGTCGAACACCCGTGCCCGCAGCTCCTCGTCGGGCACCAGCTCGGCGTACCGGGCCGCGAGCCCGAGGTCGGTCTTGGCCAGCACCATTCCCATGTTGGAGAGCACCGTCCGGAAGAACGGCCACCGCCGGTGCAGCTCGCGCAGCCGCTCCAGGCGCTCCGCGGAGCCCCCGACCCAGCCCTCCAGCGCCGACCCCGTGCCGTACCAGCCGGGCAGCATGATCCGCGTCTGCGACCAGCTGAACACCCACGGGATCGCGCGCAGGTCGGCGATGGAGTCTCCGGCCTTGCGCGAGGGCGGGCGGCTGCCGATGTTCAGCTCGGCCAGCTCGCCGATCGGCGTGGCCGCCCGGAACCACTGCACGAACCCGGGGGTGTCGTGCACCAGCTCCCGGTAGGCCTGCTGCGCCCGGGCGGCGAGGTCGTCCAGCAGCGCGTAGGCCTCCTCGGCGTCGGCACCGAGGCCCTCGACGTCGAGCAGCGTCGACTCCAGGGTGGCGGCGACCAGCGCCTCCAGGTTCCGCCGGGCGAGGTCGGGGTCGGCGTACTTCGCGGCGATCACCTCGCCCTGTTCGGTGAGCCGCAGCGCCCCGGCCACCGCGCCCGGCGGCTGCGCGCGGATCGCCTCGTAGCTGGGGCCGCCGCCCCGGCCGACGGTGCCGCCGCGGCCGTGGAAGAGCCGCAACCGGATGCCTTCGCGGCGGGCGAGCTCCACCAGGTCCAGCTCGGCGCGGTAGAGCGCCCAGTTGGCCGCGAGGTAGCCGCCGTCCTTGTTGCTGTCGGAGTAGCCGAGCATGACCTCCTGCACGTTCCCCCGGCCGGCCAGCAGCGACCGGTACAGGGGCTGGTCGAGCACCGCGCCCAGCGTCGTCGCCGCGGCCTGCAGGTCGCCGATGGTCTCGAAGAGCGGCGAGATGCCGACCGGGCAGGTGGGGCCGTCCCCGCCGGCCGGGTCGAGCAGGCCGACCTCCTTGAGCAGGACGGCGACCTCGAGGACGTCGCTCACCGACTCGCACATGCTGATCACGTAGTTCGGGATGGTCCGCGGGCCCAGCAGCGCCACCCGCTCGGCGGCGGCGAGGAGCACGTCGAGCTCCTTGCGCGTCTCCTCCGACAGCTCTGCGTCGGGGCGCACCAGCGGGCGCCGCAGCGTCAGCTCCCCGGCGAGCAGCTCCACCCGCGCGGTCTCGTCGAGCCCCGCGTAGTCGTCGCACACCCCGGCCCAGGCGAGCAGCTCGGCGACGACCTGCTCGTGCACCGACGAGTTCTGCCGCAGGTCCAGCCCGCACAGGTGGAAGCCGAACACCTCGACCGCCTCGCGCAGCCGCAGCAGGCGGTCGTCGGCGAGCGGGCCGGCGCCGTGGCTGCGCAGTGACGCGTCGACCACGTCGAGGTCGGCGCGCAGCTCGTCGGGGCCCTCGTACGGGGGCAGCGCGGGCAGCGCCCCGGCCTCCGCGGGCCCGGCGCCCGGCACCCGGGCGGCGGTGGCCGCCAGCCGCGCGGAGATGCCGGTGAGCGCCCGCCGGTAGGGCTCGTCGGCCCGGAACGGGGAGTCGTCCCGCGAGACCTCGGCGAGGTGGTAGAGCGCGGGCGTCGGCGTGACCAGCCGGTCGGACATCGACAGCTCGTCGCGCAGCGCCGCGAGCTCGGCCAGGTGGTGCGCCAGCGCCGTGCCGGCCTGCCGGGAGGTGGCCCGGCGCAGCGCCTCGGCGGTGACGAACGGGTTGCCGTCGCGGTCGCCGCCGATCCAGGAACCGGGCAGCAGCAGCGGCCGGCGCAGCACCCCGGCCCCGGGCCAGCGCTGCTCGACCGCGCGCCGCACCTCGGCGTTGATCGCCGGCACCACCTCGAACAGGGAGAGCTCGTAGTAGCGCAGCGCCTCGTCGATCTCGTCGGTCAGCCGCAACCGGGACAGCCGCAGCAGCGCCGTCTGCCAGAGCGTGAGCACCGAGCGCCACAGCCGGGCCGACCACTGCGGGTCGACGTCGCCGTCGACGGCGCGGTCGCGCTGCCGGATCAGCTCGGTGACCTGCCGCTGCACCTGGAAGACCGTCTTGCGGCGCACCTCGGTGGGGTGGGCCGTGACGACGGGGCAGACCAGGGCGCCGGCGAGCTCGCGGGCCACGGTGTCCTCCGCGACGCCGGCCTCGTCCAGCAGCGCGAACGCCGCCGCCAGGCTGCCCTGCTGCGGCGGCGACCCCGCGCGCCGGTGGTGCCGGCGGCGGCGCTCGTGGTGGATGTCCTCGGCCAGGTTGGCCAGCAGCGAGAAGTGGCTGAAGGCGCGGATGACGTGGTTCGCCGAGCGGACGTCCAGCCCGGCGAGGCGCCGGGCGAGCTCGGCGCGGTCGACCTCGGAGCGGCGGATGCGGAAGGCCTCCACGCGGGTGGACTCGACCAGCTCCAGCACGTCGGGCCCGGCCTGCTCGCCGATGACCTCGCCGAGGACCCGGCCCAGGAGGCGGATGTCCTCCCGCAGCGGTTCGTCGTCCGCCCGGTCGGCGGCGCCGGGGGCACCGTGGCGGCGGAGATCGGCGACGTCGACAGTGGCTTCGCTCACACCGCGAGTATCGGGGACGCACGTGACGCGCTCATGTCCCCCCCTGCCACGGCGGCCCCGTCGCACCCACCGTCAGAGTGCGCCGATGCGCACATCCAGGCGCCACGACTGCACATCAGCGCTCGATGTCCGCTGCCCGGCCCCGTCAGGACGGGGTCCTCTCAGTGCTCGAGCTCCCGCAGGCACTGCGCCGCGAGCTGGTCACCGGCCGCCGCGCCCAGGCGGAACTGCTCCACGGCGCCCTCGAGGTCCCCGCGGTCGGCCAGCAGCACGCCGAGATTCTGGTGGCAGTACGCGTCACCGGCGGCGATGCCGCTGCGGTAGGCCTCCTCGGCGGCCTCCTCGTCGCCCAGCTCCTCGCGGTAGAGGTTGCCCAGCGGTAGCCAGGCCACCTGCTCACCGAGCTTGGCCCCGCGCTCGAGCACCGAGCGCGCCTCGGCCGACCGGCCGGTCTCCCGCAGCAGGTGCGCGAGATCCGCGCGGGCGGCCGGGAAGTGGTGCTGCCCCGCTCGCAGGTCGTCCTCCAGCGCCGGGTCCAGGGTCGAGCACCAGCGCCAGCAGGCGACGACGGCCGCCGCCTCCTGGTCACCGGCGGCGGCGAACTCCTCGGCCACCGCCATGGCCTGCTCGCGCTCGCCCTGCTCGCGGAGCAGGAACGCCAGCTGCAGCCCGCCCTCCAGGTCACCGGCGGCCGCCGCGCCCCGGTAGGCGCGCATCGCGCCGGCGAGGTCTCCCAGGTCCTCCAGAACCAGGCCGAGGTTGCGCCAGGCGTCCGACTCCCCGCCGCGCAGGGCGACCTCGTAGGCGTCGACCGCCTCCTCCCAGCGCTGCTGTGCGGCGAGGGAGTTGCCGAGGTTGAACGCGGCGACCGAGTCGCCCAGGTCGAACGCGCGGCGGAAGCACGCCTCGGCGTCGGTCTGCCGGCCGGCGTCGGCCAGGTCGCAGCCGAGGTCGATCAGCGCGTCGGCGTCGTCGGAGGCGAGCAGCCGCCGCAGCCGCACGTCCAGGTCCTCGGTCATGCCGCCGATGATCGCGGCGAGGGGGCGCGCTGCGCGCCCCCTCGCGCCCGGACCTCACCCCAAGGGAGCGGCCCGGGGGCGGCAGGTCACCCGATCAGCTGCCGAACGCCTCCCGCCAGGCCGGCATCAGGGAGCTGCGCACCCAGTCGAGGTAGGGCTCCTGCTGGTCCCCGCCGATCTGCACCAGGGCCAGGTGCGTGAAGCCCGCGTCGGCGTAGGCCTTGGCCCCCTCGATGACGGCCTCGACGTCGTCCCCGCACGGGATGGCCCCGGCGACGTCGTCGGGCGTGACGAACTGGCTGGCCGCGTCGAACGCGGCGGTGCCCGGCAGCTCGGCGTTCACCTTCCAGCCGAGCCCGAACCAGCGGAAGAGGCTGTGCGCCCGCTGCACCGCGGCGTCCTCGTCGGTGCCGAAGCTGATCGGCATCTGCGCGACCTTGGGCTTGCCGGCACCGCCGGCGGCCTCGAACTGCTCCACGAGCTCGCTCATCGGGTCGGTGGCGATGAGGACGTCGGCGAGCTCGCCGGCGATCGTGGCCGCCTGCTCCCCGCCCGCCGCGAAGCCGATGGGCACCCGCTTCTCCGGCAGGTCCCAGAGCTTGGCCGACTCGACGTCGAAGTGCTCGCCGCGGAAGTTGGTGTAGCCCTCGCCGTCGAACAGGTCGCGGATGATCTGCAGGGCTTCGACGATCCGCTCGTGCCGCACGTCGGCCGCGGGCCACCCGCCGCCGACCACGTGCTCGTTGAGGTTCTCCCCCGCGCCGATCCCCAGGGTGAAGCGTCCCCCGGAGAGGAGCTGCAGCGTCGCGGCCTGCTGCGCCACGACCGCCGGGTGGTACCGGAAGGTCGGGCAGGTCACGTACGTCATCAGCGGGATCCGGCTGGTCGCCTGCGCCGCCGCCCCCAGCGTCACCCACGCGTTCGGTGAGTGGCCCATCTCGTCCAGCCACGGGAAGTAGTGGTCGCTGCTGACGGCGAAGTCGAACCCGACCTCCTCGGCACCCACCACGTGGCGGACCAGGTCCCTCGGCCCGGCCTGCTCGGTCATCATCGTGTAGCCCAGCTGCATCGCCATGCCGCGCCGCTACCCGGACCCCCCGGGGGGTCAACCCTCAGACGCGCTCGGCCCGCAGCGCCTCCCGGACCTTGATCTTCCCGCCGGTCCGCAGCAGCGCCCCGGCGTAGACCCGCCCGCCCAGCCGCACGATCAGCGCGATGGCGGCCAGCATCAGCACCACGGCCAGCCCGACCTCCCAGAGGGCCACCTGGCCCGCGGCCTGGCGCACCGGCATGACCAGCGGCGACAGTCCCGGCAGGTAGGAGGTCACCCGGGCCAGGCCGCCGGCGGGGTCGGAGGCGGCCTGGATGCCGACGAAGAACGCGACGATGAGCACCATGGACGTCGGCATGAGCACCGTGGCCAGGTCCTCCTGCCGGCTCACCAGCGAGGCCGCCACCGCGAACACCGCGGCGTAGAAGGCGTAGCCCAGCAGGAACCAGGCGATCACCGTGAGCACGGTGCCGATCAGCTCCCCCGGCACCTCGACGACGTCGAAGGCGAGCACGCCCGCGACGCCGACGACGCCGATCAGCACCATCTGGCCCAGGGCCAGCACCCCGAGGCCGAGGATCTTGCCGGCGAGCAGCTGCCAGGGGCGCATCGTCGCCAGCAGCAGCTCGACGACCCGGCTGGCCTTCTCCTCCACCACGCCCTGGGCGATGAACTGGCCGAACAGGATCAGCAGGCTGTAGAGCAGGACGACGCCGATGATCGCGGTGACGATCCGCTGGCCGTCGGCCGCGGCGCCGGTCTCCAGCGGGGTGACCGCCACCTCGGGCACGTCCAGACCGGTCAGCCCGGCGTCGGCGAGCTGCTGGGCGACCGCGAGCTGGCCGACCGCCCCCTGCACGACCGCCTCCAGGGAGCCGCCGGCGGACTCGCGGACCAGCAGCTCGGGGTCGGCACCGGCGAGCAGCGCACCCTCGACGTCCTCGGCGTCCACCGCTGCGCGCGCGGCGTCCTCGTCGACCAGCTCCACCACGGTGACGTCGACGTCCAGCGCCTCGCCCTGGGCCTCCAGGGCGGCGGTCACGGAGGCGTCCCCGCCGACGACAGCGACGCGCGTCTCCTCGCCGCCGGAGCTCACGACCACCTGGAACGCCATCGCGCCGACGATCGCGACCAGGATGACGATCGAGCTGATGATGAAGCTCTTGTCCCGGATGCGGGTGGAGAGCTCCCGCGTTGCGACCAGCCGGACCTTCGCGGCGCTGCTCAGGGTGCGGAGCTCGGTCACGCGGCCACCTCCTGCGGCTGGGCGACGGCCTCGCGGAACAGCTCGACGAGGCTGGGCTGGCGCCAGGCGAAGTGGGTGACCCGCCCGGTGCGGACGGCGGCGCCGAGGACCGCCTGGTCGTCAGCGCCGGCCCCGAGGTCGAGCAGCGTGTCGCCGGCGGACTCCGAGACCACCCGCACGCCGGGCAGCGCGGCCGCCCAGCCCGGCGGGGCGTCGGGGACGACGACGCGGAGCACCCGGCCCGCCTCGCGCCGGCGGAGCTCCTCGACGGTGCCGGTGGCGACCATGCGGCCGCGGGCGAGGATGCCGACGGAGTCGCAGAGCCGCTCCACCAGGTCCAGCTGGTGGCTGGAGAAGACGACGGGGACGCCGGTGCGCACCTGCTCCAGGAGCGCCTCGGCCAGGGAGTCGACGCCGACCGGGTCGAGGCCGGAGAAGGGCTCGTCGAGGATCAGCACCTCGGGGCGGCTCACCAGCGCGGCCGCCAGCTGCACCCGCTGCTGGTTGCCCAGCGACAGCTTCTCGACCGGGTCGCCGCGGCGGTCACCGAGGCCCAGCCGCCCCACCCACTCCTCCGCCGCCTTCGCCGCGGGGGCGGCGTCCATGCCGTGCAGCCGGGCGAAGTAGGTGACCTGCTCGCCGACCTTCATCTTCGGGTAGAGGCCGCGCTCCTCCGGCATGTAGCCGATCCGGCTGCGGGTCACCTGGTCCAGCGGGCGCCCCTGCCAGCGCACCTCGCCGGCGTCCGCCCGCACGAGCCCCATGGCGATGCGCATCGTCGTCGTCTTGCCGGCGCCGTTGGAGCCGCAGAACCCGAACATCGATCCGGGCGCGACCGTGAAGCCGACACCGTCGAGCACGCGGATGCTCCCGAAGCTCTTGCGCAGCCCGTCGAACTCGAGCACCTGTTCCTCCTGCCCTCGCGTGTTCCTGCCCGAGACCGTATCGGGGCCCACGATCACGTCGGGGCAGGTGAGGTGCCCGAGTACCGGAAGTTCACCTCGCGGCCGGCGCCCCGGTGCGGTGTCATCGGTGGATGAGCGAGCGCGACGGCGTGGCCCGGCCGCCGGCCGGGGTGGGCCTGGAGCAGCTGCGGTCGGCCGCGGCCGGGTGCCGGGCCTGCGAGCTGTGGCAGGACACCACCCAGACGGTGTTCGGGGAGGGACCGGAGACCGCCCGGGTGGTCTTCGTGGGCGAGCAGCCGGGCGACCAGGAGGACCGGAAGGGCGAGCCGTTCGTCGGCCCCGCGGGCCGGCTGCTGGACAAGGCCCTGGCCGACGCCGGCATCGACCGGCGGGACAGCTACGTCACGAACTCGGTGAAGCACTTCTCGCACACCGTGAAGGGCAAGCGGCGGATCCACCAGACGCCCCGGCCCGAGCACCTGCGGGCCTGCCGGCCGTGGCTGGAGGCGGAGTTCGCCGTCCTGCAGCCCGAGGTCGTCGTGGCCCTGGGCGCGACGGCGGCCAAGGGGCTGATCTCCCCGTCGTTCCGGATCACCCGCGACCACGGGCAGCTGCTCCCCTGGACCCCGCCGGGCGCGCCGGCGCCGACGGAGGACGACGACGAGGACGCGCCCCACCAGACCTGGATCCTCGCGACCACGCACCCCTCGGCGATCCTGCGCACGCCCGACGAGGCGCGCGCCGCCGCCTACGACGCCCTGGTCGCCGACCTGCGCACCGTCGCCGGGGCGCTGGCCTGACCCGGCGCTCGTCCCACGACAGAGGTCCAGGTTCACCGACCTGGGCCTCTGTCGTGTCCGCTGTCAGACGACCGGCATCGATCCGTCGTGGATCGTGCCGACCCGGTCGAGCAACTCGCTCATCTGCTCGCCGCCCATCGGCCGGGCGTAGTGGTAGCCCTGCGCGATGTCACAGCCGAGGTCGCGCAGCGCAGCCACGTGCTCGGCGCCCTCGACGCCCTCGGCGACCACGGTCAGCCCCAGGTTGTGGCCCAGGTCGACCGCGGTTCGCACCAGCACGGCATCGTGGGCGGTCGAGATCATGCCCAGCACGAACGAGCGGTCGATCTTCAGCTCGTCGACCGGCAGCCGCCGCAGGTGCGCCATGGAGGTGTAACCGGTGCCGAAGTCGTCGATCGACAGCTTCACGCCCAGGTCGTGCAGGCGCTGCAGGACCTCCATGGACCGGGCGGCGTCGCCCATGACCGCGCTCTCGGTCACCTCGAGTCGCAGCAGCTCGGCCGGTACCCGGTGCGCGGTCAGCAGCCGCCGGACCAGTTCGGGCAGCCCCACGTCGAGCAGGCAGCGGGTGGACAGGTTCACCGCCACGGGGACGCCGTGGCCGGCGTCCATCCAGCAGCGCATCTGGGCGAGTGCCAGATCCAGCACGTGCTCGGTCAGCCGCAGGATGATGCCGGTGCCCTCGGCGGCCGGGATGAAGTCGTCGGGCGGGATGAGGCCGTGGACGGGATGCCGCCACCGCAGCAGCGCCTCCAGTCCCTCGATGCGCTCGCCGTCCAGGGTGTACTTGGGCTGGTAGTTCAGGAACAGCTCGCCGGCGCCCTCCAGCGCCCGCCTCAAGTCGCCCAGGACCGTCAGCCGCGACGGGGCGGTGACGTGCTCCTCGGGCTCGAAGATCACCGCGCCGGACTTGAACTCCTTGGCGACGTACATCGCGATGTCGGCGTTGCGCAGCAGCACCTCGGTGTCGGTGCCGTGCCACGGGGAGACGACGATGCCGATGCTGGCCTCCACGTCGACGGCCACGCCGTCGACGTCGAAGGGCCGGTGCAGCGCCTCGCGCAGCCGCTCGGCCACCTGCTCGGCCTCACCGGCCCCATCCACGAGGGGCAGCAGGACGGTGAACTCGTCCCCGCCGAGGCGGGCGACGGTGTCACCCTCCCGCAGCACCGACTCCAGTCGGGGCCCCACCTGGCAGAGCAACCTGTCACCGAAGGAGTGGCCGAGGGTGTCGTTGATCTCCTTGAAGCGGTCCAGATCGATCAGGAACAGGGCGACTTCGCCGTCCGAGCGGCTGGCCGCGGCCAGGGCCTGGTCGAGACGGTCGCGCAGCAGCTCCCAGTTGGGCAGGCCGGTGAGGGCGTCGTGCGTGGCCTGATGGCGGTCGCGCTCGGCGGAGCTCCGCAGGTCCTCGGTCTGGCGGCGCAGCTTCTTCGACGCCGACGCGATCAGGCGGAAGACGACGAGGTGGAAGACCGTCAGGGAGGCGACGAGGGCGATCGTCATGGTCCGCACGTCCGTTGCGACCGCGGCGGCGACGGGCGCGTAGGGCAGGTAGAGCTCGATCACCCCGTCCGGCGAGTCCGCACCGTCGTACTGCATCGGCACGTAGACCTCGAGCAGCTGGTGCGTGCCGTCCTCGCTGGTGGCGCTGTCGTCGGCGGAGTGGGCGAAGCCCGAGACGACGTAACCGTCGAGTGCCGCGCCCAGCTCACCGGAACCCGATGTCTCGCCCACGAGCTCTGGGTTCTCCGAGTGGTAGACGATCGTGCGGTCGCGGTTGAAGATCTTGAGCTCGATCGGGTCGAACGCGGCGAGCGAGAGCCCCGCCGTACCGAACTCCTCGGCGGCGTCGTTCACGGCGCTCTCCACGTCCGCCAGGCGCTCGGCCTCGAACCCCTCGGCGAGGTCGACGGGGGTGAACTGCGGCTGGAGCCCCAGGCGCACCGCCATCAGGGCCGCGTCCTCCGCCTGCTGGCGGGCGCGGTTCTCGATCGCCGTGCTCAACACCGAGGAGAGCACCGCCCCCACCGCGAACGTGAGCAGCAGGCTGACCGCACCGAAGCGTGCGAGGAGGCTGGTGCCCCGTAGCCGGTGGAGAAGGCTCATGCCACCGACGATCGGTCCACACGCCGCCGCGCTTGAGGCGTGCCTCACCTCGTCCCCCCACGGGGTGAGGGCGCAGGTCGGCGTTTCCGCTCACTCGCCGCCGCGGACGACTGCGCCTCCCGCCGCTGCCCCAGCTCTTGCCCCATCCCGCTACTGGGGAGTAGGGCCGGGCAGGATCGGATATGAACGCCGGAGGTCCGGCCGGCCTCGCCACTCTCGGGGGCGGGCGAGCCCGGCCGGACACCCGGCGGGTCAGCCGGTCCGGTCGACGGCCGACCGCGAGGCGCGGAACAGCCAGAACGACGGCACCAGCAGCGCGACGGCGACCATCGCGAGCACCACCACGACGCCGCCTGAGACCATCGCGAACGACACGCCCGCGGCGCTGGCCAGGCCACCGGCGCGCAGGTCACCCAGCCGGGGGCCGCCGGTGACCACGACGATGAAGACGCCCTGCATGCGGCCGCGCATCTCCTCGGGCGCCGCCGTCTGCAGCATCGCGCTGCGCAGCACCGCGCTCACCATGTCGCCCGCGCCCGCGACGGCCAGGCACAGGACCGCCAGCCACAGCGTCGGGGCGAGGCCGAAGCCGATGATCGCCACGCCCCACACCGCGATCGAGACGATCACCACCGCGCCCTGCCGGTCCACCTTCGACACCCAGCCCGACGTCAGCCCCATTCCCAGCGCGCCGATCGAGATGCCCGCGAACAGCCAGCCCAGGCTGTTGGGCGAGTCGGCGTACCGGGTCTCCGACAGCTCGGGGAACACCGCCTGCGGCCAGGCGAACAGCATCGCGATGACGTCGACGACGAAGGTCATGAGCAGCACGGGCTGGGTGCGCAGGAACGCGAAGCCCTCCCAGACCCCGTGCACGGCGGCACCCAGCCGCAGCTTCCCGGCGTCCCGTCCCGGCGGCAGCGGCGGCAGCCCGCGCAGCAGCACGGCGGCGACCACGAAACCGACGGCGTCGATGGCGTAGGCGGTGAACAGCGACCCGAGCCCGATCAGCAGCCCCGCGACCAGCGGACCCACGATCACGCCGATCTGCCGGACGGTCATGGCGAGCGCGTTCGCGGCGGGGACGCCCGCCGTGCCGACCAGCGCGGGGATGACGGCGTAGCGCGTCGGCGAGTTGACCGCGGTGAAGGCGGAGACCGCGGCGGTCAGGACCCACAGCAGGACCAGGTTCCCGCCGCCCGGGAGCAGCGCCTGCGCCGCGAGCAGCGCGCTGGTCACCGCCGCGCCGACCGAGGTGACCACCAGCAGCCGCCGGCGGTCCATGGCGTCCGCGATCGCGCCGCCGAGGAGCCCGAAGACGATGAGCGGGACCAGCGCGACGATCGACGTCACGCCGACCATGAACGACGAGCCGGTCAGCAGGTAGACCTGGAAGGGGACGGCCACCAGCGTCATCTGCTGGCCGATCGTGGTCGTGGCGATGCCCCAGAACAGCCGCCGGTAGCGGGGGTCGCGCAGCGGGGTGGTGTCGATCGCCCAGCCCCGCCGGCGCACCCGCTCGGGGACCGGCTCCTCGACCGGCGCCCCGCCCTCGATCGGGTCGACCGGCTGGCTCACGGCGCGAGCCGCTGGACGACCCAGCCGCCGCCCTCGGCGGTGTCGCGGACGAACCGCAGCCGGTCGTGCAGCCGGTCGGCCCCGCCCTGCCAGAACTCCACCCGCTCGGGCACCACCCGGTAGCCGCCCCACACCTCGGGGCGGGGCACCGGGCCCTCCGGCGTCTGCTCGTCCAGCAGCCGCACGCGCTCCTCGAGCTCCTGCCGGGAGTCGACGACGGTCGACTGCACCGAGGCGACCGCCGCCAGCTGCGAGCCGCGCGGGCGCGGGTCCCACAGCCCGTCGGACGCGGCGTCGCCGATCCGCTCCACCCGCCCGGCCACCCGCACCTGCCGCTGCAGCGCGTGCCAGGGGAACACGAGCGCGGCCCGCGGGTTCACCGCCAGCTGCGCGCCCTTGGCCGAGGCGTAGCTGGTACCGAACACGATGCCGTCGGTGTCGTAGCCCTTCATCAGCACGACCCGGGCGTCCGGGGCGCCGTCGGCGTCCGCGGTCGCCACGACGACGGCGTTGGGCTCGGGGAGCTCTGCGGCGACCGCGTCGGCGAACCAGCGGTCGAACTGCTCGACCCAGGTGGGGGCGAGCTCGTCCTCGCGCAGCCGCCCGAGGGTGTAGTCGTTGCGCATGCGGGACAGGTCGGGCACGCCGCCATGCTGACACCGGGTCCGCGCGGCGGCTCGGGAGGGCGCCCGCACCGCCCCCCGTGTGCCAGGACGGGGTGGACGGCCTAGGGTCGGCAGGCAATCCGTGCGCCAGTTCCCTGCGCGCACGTGGGTCCGCGCGCAGAGGAGCTTGCGAGATGGCCGACGACTTCGTACCCGGCCTGGAAGGCATCATCGCCTTCGAGACCGAGATCGCCGAACCGGACAAGGACGGCGGTGCGCTCCGCTACCGCGGGGTCGACATCGAGGACCTGGTCGGCAAGGTCACCTTCGGCAACGTCTGGGCGCTGCTGGTCGACGGCAAGTTCGGTCCCGGGCTGCCGCCGGCGGAGCCGTTCCCCATCCCGGTGCACAGCGGCGACGTGCGCGTCGACGTCCAGGCCGCCCTGGCGATGCTGGCCCCGTTCTGGGGGTACCGCCCGCTGCTGGACATCAGCGCCGAGGAGGCGCGCGACCAGCTGGCCCGCGCCGCCGTCATGGCGCTGTCCTACGTCGCCCAGTCCGCCCGCGGCATCGGCGTCCCCGCCGTGCCGCAGAGCCGGATCGACGAGGCCTCGACCATCGTCGAGCGCTTCATGGTGCGCTGGCGCGGTGAGCCCGACCCCCGCCACGTGGCCGCGGTCGACGCCTACTGGACCTCCGCCGCCGAGCACGGCATGAACGCCTCGACGTTCACCGCGCGCGTCATCGCCTCCACCGGTGCCGACGTCGCCGCCGCCATGTCCGGCGCGATCGGCGCGATGTCCGGCCCGCTGCACGGCGGCGCCCCCTCCCGGGTGCTGCACATGCTCGACGACGTCGAGAAGACCGGTGACGCCGAGAAGTACGTGAAGGACCTGCTCGACCGCAAGGAGCGGTTGATGGGCTTCGGCCACCGGGTCTACCGCGCCGAGGACCCCCGCGCCCGCGTGCTCCGCCGCTCCGCCCAGGAGCTCGGCGCCCCGCGCTTCGAGGCCGCCCTCGCCCTGGAGGACGCCGCCCTCAAGGAGCTGCGCGAGCGGCGTCCCGACCGGCCGGTGGAGACCAACGTGGAGTTCTGGGCGGCCATCGTCCTGGACTTCGCCGAGGTCCCCAGCCACATGTTCACCTCGATGTTCACCTGCGCCCGCACGGCAGGCTGGTGCGCGCACATCCTCGAGCAGAAGAACACCGGCCGCCTGGTGCGTCCGTCGGCCCGCTACATCGGGCCCGAGCCGCGCAAGCCCGAGGCCGTCGAGGGCTGGGACACCATCAACACGAAGGCCGCCCAGCTCACCTGAACAAGGACCACCCTTCCCCCCACGCCTCGCGAGCTCGGCGCGGGCCCCTGAAGGGTGGCCGTTCCAGCACGTCACCCTGAGAGGCCCTCGACGGCATGACCCCCACCATCCCCGCCGCGCTCCTCCCGGCCGACGGCCGGTTCGGGAGCGGGCCGTCCAAGGTGCGCCCCGAGGCCTTGCGCGCCCTGGCCGGCGCGGGAGCCGCGGTCATGGGCACCTCCCACCGCCAGGCGCCGGTGAAGGCCCTGGTGCGCCGGATCCGGGAGGGGCTCACCCAGCTGTTCGACCTCCCCGACGGCTACGAGGTGGTGCTCGGCAACGGCGGGACGAACGCGTTCTGGGACGCCGCGCTGTTCGGCCTGATCCGCGACCGCGCCGCCTTCGGCAGCTACGGGGAGTTCTCCGCCAGGTTCGCCGCCGCGGCGCGGGACGCACCGTTCCTCGGGGAGCCGGTGGTCGTCACGGCCGAGCCCGGCTCGCTCGCGCTGCCGGCCGCCACCCGGGGCGTCGACGCCTACGCCTGGGTGCACAACGAGACCTCCACCGGGGTCATGGCCCCCATCTCGCGCCCCAGCGGCACCGAGGACGCCCTGGTGCTCGTCGACGCGACCTCCGGCGCCGGCGGCCTGCCGGTCGACGTCTCGCAGACCGACGTCTACTACTTCGCCCCGCAGAAGTCCTTCGCCTCCGACGGCGGGCTCTGGGTGGCGCTGATGTCGGCCGACGCGCTGCAGCGGATCGCCGAGCTCAAGGCGTCGGGCCGCTGGGTGCCCGCCTTCCTCGACCTGTCGATCGCCGTCGAGAACTCGGCCAGGGACCAGACGTACAACACCCCGGCCGTCGCCACGCTGTTCCTGCTGGCCGACCAGATCGACTGGCTGCTCTCCCTCGGGGGGCTGTCGGCCGCCGTCGAGCGCACCCGCGAGTCCTCGTCGCGGCTCTACGGCTGGGCGGAGCGGTCGGCGTACGCCACGCCCTTCGTCGCCGACCGGGAGCACCGCAGCTACGTCGTGGGCACCGTCGACTTCGCCGGCTCCGTCGACGCCGCCGCGCTGGCGGCGACGCTGCGCGCCCACGGCATCGTCGACGTCGAGCCCTACCGCCGGCTCGGCCGCAACCAGCTGCGCGTCGGCATGTTCCCCGCGGTCGACCCGGACGACGTGCAGGCGCTGACGGCCTGCATCGACTACGTGGTGGAGCGCCTGTAGGGACGGCGCCCCTGGACCCTGCGGGGGGTGGAGCCGGTCGGGAGCCGACCGGGCGTCGTGCACGATGTGTCGGTGGAGGTGGATGTGGGGCCCGGTGTGCCTGCGGGCGCCGACGGTGGCGATCTCTTCGCCGCCGGGGGCGAGGCCGGCCGGATCATGGCCGCGTTCGACTGGGCGAGCACCCCGCTGGGCCCGGTCGACGGCTGGCCGGCGAGCCTGCGGTTCGCCGTCCGCACGGTGCTGGTGTCCAAGTTCCCCATGGTCCTGACCTGGGGGCCGGAGTACATCCAGTTCTACAACGACGCCTACGCGCCCTTCATCGGTGCGAAGCACCCGGCGATCGGGGATGACATCCGCCAGACCCTCGCCGAGGGCTGGGACGCGCTCGGCCCCCCGGTCGAGCGGGCGATGGCCACGTGCGAGGCCTCCTGGCTGCCGGGGCTGCTGCTGCTGCTCGAGCGCGCCGGCTACCGGGAGGAGACCTACTTCACCGTCTCCCACGCCCCCGCGTTCGGGGACGACGGTGCTGTGGCCGGCATGCACGCGGTGTGCACCGAGATGACCGGGCAGATCCTGGGCGAGCGCCGGCAGCGGCTCCTCCACGACCTCGCCACGGTCGGATCCCAGCTCGGGGACGAGCAGGAGACGGTGGCGGCGATGTGCGCCGCCCTGTCCGCCGACTCCTTGGACCTGCCGTTCGCCGCCGTGTACCTCGCCTCTCCCGGCGAACCCGGGTTCCGCCGCGTCGCCGCGGTGGGATGCGACGCGACGCTGCTGCCGGAGACGGCGGGGACCGACGCCGAGCTCACCGGGATCGTCGACCGGCTGGACGTGACCGGCGGCCCGTTCGGTGACCGCGTCACCGAGGCCGTCGTCCTCCCGCTCACCGCCACGCGGGACGGCGAGCCGCTCGGCCTGCTCCTCGCGGGCACCAGCCCCAACCTCGCGCTCGACGTGGAGTACCGGTCCTTCTACGAGCTCGTGGCCGGGCAGTTCGCCGGCGTGGTCGTCAACATCCGGGCCTTCGAGGTCGAGCGGTCGCGGGCGGAGTCCCTGGCCGAGCTGGACCGCGCCAAGACGACGTTCTTCGCCGACGTCAGCCACGAGCTGCGCACGCCGCTGACCCTGCTGCTGGGCCCGCTCCGCGACGTGCTCGACGACCCCGACGCCGCGTTGACCGCGGACGTGCGGGAGCAGGTCACCCTCGCCGTGCGCAACGGTCAGCGGCTGCGCCGCCTGGTCGACGACCTGCTCGACTTCGCCGGCATCGAGGCCGGTCGGGCCACCCCGGTGCGGGTGGCGACCGACGTGGCCACCTTCACCGCCGAGCTGACCGGCATCTTCCGGTCGGCCGCCGAGCGGGCCGGGCTGCGGCTGACCGTCGACTGCCCGCCGCTGGGGCGTCCCGCCCACGTGGACCCGCGGATGTGGGAGAAGATCGTCGTCAACCTCCTCGCCAACGCGGTGAAGTACACCTTCGTGGGCGGGATCGACGTCGCCCTCCGCGGCGTGGACGACCGCTTCGTGCTCACCGTCGCCGACACCGGCGTGGGCATCGTCGCCGAGGAGCTCCCCCAGCTCTTCCAGCGTTTCCACCGCGTCGCCGGGGCCGCCGCCCGCACCCGTGAGGGCACCGGTATCGGCCTGGCCCTGGTGCAGGAGCTCGCCGCGCTGCACGGGGGCACCGTCACGGTGACCAGCGAGCCGGGGCAGGGCAGCACGTTCACCGTCTCCCTGCCGTTCGGCGAGCCCGACGCCGCCGCCGATGGCCCCGCGGCCGCCCCCTCCGACACCGCCCGCGGCGAGGCGGAGGGCTGGGAGCAGCAGGGCGCACGGCCGGCGGGCCGGCCGACCGGCGTCCCGGACGCGCCCGGCGTGCTGGTCGTCGACGACAACGCCGACATGCGCAGCTACCTGACCCGCCTGCTGCAGCCCCACTGGGCGGTGCGCACGGCCGCCGACGGCGCGGAGGCGCTCGCCGCGGTGGCCGAGCGGCGCCCGGCCCTGATCCTGACCGACGTGATGATGCCCCGGGTCGACGGGTTCGAGCTGCTGCGGGCGCTGCGCGTGGACCCGGCCACCCGCGACGTCCCGGTGATCATGCTGACCGCCCGCGCCGGGCAGGAGGCGTCGGTCGAGGGGCTGGAGGCCGGCGCCGACGACTACCTGGCCAAGCCCTTCCGCGCCGCGGAGCTGCTCGCCCGCGTGCGGGTGGCGCTGGAGCGGGCCGCCGGTCACGCCGTGGCCCCCGCTGGTGCGCGCGACATCGCCCCGCCCCGGCCGGCGACCTCACCGCTGCCGGCCCCGCTGGTCTCCACCCACGTCGAGCGGCCCGGGCACGGCAGCGAGCCCGTGCCTGCTCCCCGTGCCGGCGACTCATCCGGCGCCCGCTCCCGGGCGCACTGGCGGCTGCCGTCGGAGCTCTCCTCCATCCCCGTGGTGCGCCGGCGGCTCCGCGCGCTGCTGGCCGACGCCGGCGTCGGCCCGGACCAGTCCTACGACCTGCTCCTGGCCGCCTGCGAGGCGGCCAGCAACGCGATCGAGCACGCCCAGGACCCCATCGAGCCCGTCGTCGAGGTGACCGCGGCCATCGAGGGCGGCGCCGTGGAGATCACGGTCCGCGACCACGGCCAGTGGCGGGAGCGGGTGCCGAGCATGGACCGCGGCCGCGGCTCCACGCTGATGAGCGCGGTCGCCGAGGTCACCGCCGTCCCCAGCCCCGCGGGGACGACGGTCCGGATCCGGGCCGCGCTACGGCCGGCGTCCTGAGCCGCCAGTACTCACCGGCCGGCGTGTGCTCGCTCGGCTACCCACCTGTTGCCGCACAGGCTGAGCAGGGGGCCCGTCAGCGCAGCAGCCAGGTGTCCTTGCCGACGAGGGGGGTGCTGCCCACCCGGGTCAGCGCCAGCGGGAGCGCGGTGGTGGTGCGCCCGGCGACGGAGAACACCCGCAGCTCCACCGGCCGGGGACGCAGGCACCCGTCGACCAGCGCCGGCGCGGTCGAGGGGACCAGCGGCTCGCGGGCGACGAACCGGTGCGGGGCGGCGGCGATCTCGGCCCGCAGCGCGGCCAGCTCGTCCGCCGAGCAGGCCGGCCCGTGCACGACGCGCCGGCCGCCGTACCCGGCGACGGACTCCACCTCGAGCTCGTGCAGCCGGCCGGCGACCTCGGCCCACGCGTCCGGGTCGGCCAGCACCCAGGTCCGCGCCGAGGCCAGCAGCGGCTCCTCGCCGAGGTAGAAGCGGATCATGGCCGGCACCCAGGCGTAGCCGGCCGCGTCGTCGGCCACCCCGTTGCCGGGCACGTTGGCCAGCCCGAGCCGTCCGGCCCGCACCGCCTCGGTCAGCGCCAGGTCCAGCGGGACCCCCGCCCCGGTCGGATAGGCGCCGAGCAACGCGTCGTCGAAGCGCCGGTAGAGGACGTCGACGGGCACGCGACCGCCGTCGACGGCGGCCTCCACTCCCCCGTCGCTGCGCGGCCACAGGTCGCCGGCGCGCACCAGCGGGGCGTCGAGCGCCTCGGCGAGCACCCGGTGCTCGAACCAGGCGCCGTCGCTCTCCCCCTGGGTGAGCACGGCGGTGCGCGGTCGGCCGGGCACGCCGGGCGGCGCCGCGTCGGCCAGCGCGCCGGCCAGCAGCGGAACGGCGTCGGCGGGGTCGCGGAGCCGGTCGCCGGCGCCGGCGACCAGCTGCGGCAACACCGCGCGGGCGCTCTCCCGGTCGGCCAGGGCGTAGCCGATGCCCGCGGGCGTGCGCAGGTGGTCGCGGACCACGGCCCAGCGCCCGTCCGCCGTCCGGACGAGGTCGGCCGCGGCCACGGTCGCGCGCGGCTGGCCCGGCCAGGCGCGGGAGACCGCCCCGGGGTCGCGGCCGGGGCCGTGCGCCACCGCCCACTCGGGCACGGCGCCGGCCCGGACGATCTCCGCGGCGCGGTCGGCGTCACCGCGCCGGCGCCCGGCCGGGCGGTAGGCGTCGGCGAGGAAGGCGTTCAGCGCCCGGTGCCGCTGCGCCGTGCCCGCCGACACCGCCCGCCAGGCACCGGCGTCGAGCAGCCGCGGCACCGGGTCCAGGGGCACCGGCCGCAGCTGCTGCCGGCCGTCCACCCAGGTGCCGACGACGACGCCGCGCTCCTGCCGCCGCCGCGCCAGCTCCTCCTCCGCGGCCACCAGCCCCGCCGCCCCCAGCCGCTCCAGGGCAGCGACCGGCCCGGCCCACCCGTCGCGCAGCCGGCCGTCGGCACCGACGGCCTCGTCGGTGCGGTCGGTGGGGTAGCCGGCGAAGAGTTCCCCGCTCACAGCCACCGATCGAACCAGGCGGCGAGCCGCTCGCCCAGTTCCACCAGGTGCTCGCGTCCCACGATCGCGTGACCCTCGCCGGGGAAGAGCAGCAGGTCGGCGCGGGCGCCGCGGGCCTGCAGCGCCTGGTGCGCCTGCACCGACTCGGCCACCGGCACGTTGGTGTCGCGGTCCCCGTGGGTCAGCAGCACCGGGGCGGTGAGCCGGTCCAGGGCCGTCATCGGCGAGAGGGCCGCCAGCATGTCGCGGTCGGCCACGGGGTCGCCGTACTCGGTCACCGAGGCCGCGGCCATCCACGGCTCGGTGCCGGCGAAGAAGGTGCGCAGGTCGCTCATGCCCGCCAGCGAGGTGCCGGCCGCGAAGAGCTCGGGCCAGCGGGTGAGCGCGACCAGCGTCAGGTACCCGCCGTAGGACCAGCCGTGCGCGCCGACCCGGCCGGGCGCGGCGATGCCCGCGGTCACCAGCTCGTCCACCGTCGTCCGGACGTCGGCGAACGACGACTCGCGCGCCGGCCCGTCGTCGGCGGTCATGAAGGCTCGCCCGAACCCGCCGGAACCCCGCACGTTGGGGGCGAAGACGGTCAGCCCGGCGGCCACCATGCTCTGCGTGATCGGCGACCAGTTCGGCCGCGCCTGCCCCTCCGGCCCGCCGTGGAAGCTGACGACCGTGCGGTTGGGGCCGCGGCTGCCCTCGGGCACGTACAACCAGCCCGAGAGCCGGACGCCGTCGGGGGCGAGGTACTCGTGCCGCACCGGCTCGACCAGACCCAGCGCCTCCGGCCGCGGGGGCGAGCAGGGCAGCGGCTCGGCGGCGGCGCCGTCCAGCGGCACCCGCCACAGCGTCCGGGGAGCCCGGGGCCCGGAGAGCTCGGCGACGAGCGCGTCGCCCTCGGGCGCCGTCGCCCAGCCGGAGAGCACCGGCTCGGGCAGCGCGATCCGCCGCACCACCGCACCGTCGGAGCGCGCGTGCAGCCACAGCTCGCTGACCCCGTCCGCGTTCCACACCGCGAGGACGGTGCCGTCGGCGCGCACCGCGTAGCCGTCGAGATCGGCGTCGGCGCGCTGCAGGACGATCCGGCCGCGCCCCGGCACTCCGTCGTCGTCGAGCGGGACGGCGACGAGGCCGGCGCGGTCGGCCCCGGGCGGGCCGGGCAGCGCCGCGCGCACGTGCACGGTGGCCCCGCCGTCGGTGAACCGGCCGTCCTCCGAGGCGATCCCGCCGGGCGCGTCGAGCGGGACCACCCGCCGCTGGATGCCGGTCGCGACGTCGATGACGACGATGTGCCGGTAGGCGCGCGGACCGCGCCGGGCCAGGACGGTGCGCCCGTCGGCGGAGACCGCGGTGACGGCGAGAAAGCCGCCGGAGGCCAGCGTCCGCTGCGCGCCGGTGACCACGTCGACCAGCACCACGTCGGCGTCGGGCCCGGAGCCCGGGGCGATCGAGCACGCGTAGTGCCGCGGCCCCACCCAGCACCCGGCGAAGACCGCCGCCCGCGGGTCGGCACCGGCCACCAGCCGGCGCCCCGAGCCGTCGGGGCGCACGACGTGCAGCTCGGCGCAGATCGAACCGCCGGGGCTGACCAGGTAGGCCAGCCGCTCGCCGTCGGGCGACCAGGAGGCCGAGATGACCTCCTGGTCCGCCGCGGACACCTGCACCGGCGGCGTCCGCTCGTCCAGCGCGGCCACCTCCAGCCGGGGCAGCCCGGAGCGGTCGGTGACGTAGGCGACGCGGCGTCCGTCGGGGGCCGGGGCGGGGCACCAGGTGGCGGTTGCGCCGGCGATGCCGGCGACGGCGCGGCGGACCGCGGCCGGCAGCGCCTCCGGGGGTGCGAGCGCCGCCAGGGCGGGGCAGCCCGCGGGCGCGGCCGTCCACTGCTGGGTCACGGGGCTGGCCATCGCTCCTCCTCGGCTCGGTGCGGTGCCGCCGACGAGCCCCCCACTCTGGCGGGGGCAGGTTCCGGGCACGTGTCAGCGCTGTCATCGGCGTGGGTCGGGCCCGTCCGCACCCCCCGCCGGGAGGACCGGGACCGGGTAGTGGCGCGGCGCGCCACGCCGGGGCGCCTGCGTGCCGCGCACCGCCGCTCCGGATAGCCTCGGAGACCGGGGTCTCGTCCGGGCCCGCCGCGCCGGCTGCAGGAGGTCGCCCATGCGCACGCTGCGCCTCGTGGCACTCTCCGACGACGGGAGGAGCCTCGTCCTCGTCGCCGACAGCCCCGACCACCCCGAGGGCGAGCGCTTCGAGCTCCCGATCGACGAGCGCGTGCGCGCCGCCGCCAGGGGGGACGCGCGCCGGCTCACCCAGATCGACGTCGACCTCGGCACCGAGTTGCCGCCCCGGGTGATCCAGCAGCGCATCCGCGCCGGCGAGACACCCGAGCAGGTCGCCGCCGCCACCGGTGCCCGGGTGGAGCGCATCATGCGCTTCGCGCACCCCGTGCTGCAGGAGCGCGAGCGCGTGGCCACGCAGGCCCGCGAGGCGCGGGTCCGGCTCACCGAGGGTGCGCCGGGTGTCGTGCTCCAGCAGTTCATGGTCGAGCGGCTGCGGCTCATCGACACCGACATCGACGCCGTCCGGTGGGATGCCTTCCGCGACGAGGACGGCACCTGGGTGGTCACCGGCGAGTGGCGCGCGGGCGCGAAGTCCGGCACCGCCCGGTGGAACTTCGACCTCCCCTCGCGCACCGTCGCGCCGCACGACGCCGCGACGACGGACTTCGCCGAGGGCACCCGCCTGGTGCGCGTCGTCCCCGAGGTGCCGGCCGGCCAGCCCGCCGCGGCGCCCCGCGCCCGCCCCGTGTCGGTGGTGCGCACCCCCGAGCTCCCGCCCGCCCCCGCCGCGGCAGAGGACGCGCACGTGCGCGACGTACACGCCCCCGACGGCAGCCCGGCCGACGACGAGTCGATGGCCGCCCTGCTGGACGAGGTCGCCGAGCACGACACCGTGGTGCTCGGCCGCGGTGGCGACGGCACCGACGACGACGAGGACCCGCGCGCCCGCATCCCGGCGTGGGAGGACATCGTCTTCGGGGTCCGCCGCAACCGCTGACCGGGTGCGCGTGGAACACGCCGCGCGGCTGGGTAGTTGACCGGGCATGAGTGCTTCGGTGTCGATGCCGCTGGGCGGCGTGCAGGTCGGGTCCTACGACAGCTACGAGCAGGCGCAGTCCGCCGTCGACCACCTCTCCGACGAGAAGTTCGCGGTCGAGAACGTGACGATCATCGGGACCGACCTGCGGATGATCGAGACGGTGACCGGCCGCATGACGATGGGCCGCGCGCTCGCCGCCGGCGCGGCGGCCGGTGCCTGGTGGGGTCTGTTCGTCGGCCTCCTGCTGGGCATCTTCGCCCCCGACGGCAGCGGCTGGGTCGGCTCGGTGCTGACCGGCCTGCTGATCGGTCTGGCCTTCGGCGCCGCGTTCGGCGGGATGGGCTACGCCGCCACCCGCGGCCGGCGTGACTTCACCAGCACCAGCAAGATCACCGCGAGCCGCTACGACGTGATGTGCCACCCGGCGCAGGCCGAGCAGGCCCGCGCCCTGCTCGCCCGCTTCTCGCTGCGCGGCTAGCGGTCAGCGGTCAGCGGAGGCTCGCGAACGCGACGGCCGCCGCGGCGGCCACGCCGAGGGAGTCCACCCCGCTGCGCATCGGGATCCGGGCGCGCACCCGCGCGGCCGCCTGCGCCTCCGGGGTGAGCCCGGGGCCCTCGGCCCCGAGCAGCACCGCCGTGCGCGGGTGCGCGCGGGGGTCGACGTCGGCCAGGTCGACGGCATCGGCCGCAGGGGTGAGCGCGACCGTGAGGTAGCCGGCGTCGTGCAGCCGGTCGAGGCCGGCCGGCCAGTCGGGCAGCACGGCGAACGGCAGGGACAGCACGTGCCCCATCGAGACCCGCACCGACCGGCGGTAGAGCGGGTCCGCGCAGCGCGGGTCCAGCAGCAGCCCGTCGACCCCCAGCGCCACCGCCGAGCGGGCGATCGAGCCGAGGTTCTCGGCGTCGTTGAGCGCCTCGAGCACGGCCAGCCGCCGCGGCGCCGCCGGGTCCGGCCCGGTGAGCAGCTCGTCGAGGTCGGCCGGTGGACGGCGGTCGGCCGAGGCGACGACGCCGCGGGTCAGCCGGAAGCCGATGACCTCCGACAGCACCCACTTGTCCGCCTCGTAGGCCGGCACGTCGTCGGGCAGCCCCAGCGCGGCCACCCGCCCGGGCACCCCGAGCACCGCCCGCACCCGGTACGGGGAGGCCAGCAGCCGCTGCACCGCGGGGACGCCCTCCACGATCACCGGCCCGGTACCGCGCGGGGTACCCGCGGGCCGGTCACCCGCCTTGAGGTCGCGGAAGTCGGCCACCCGCTCGTCGGCCGGGTCGGTGATGGTCGCGGGCACCCGGTGATTCTGCCGGGCGGGCGCCGGCGGGGTGCGACCCCCAGGATCGAGCCGTGACTCCCGACAGCGCTCCCGTGACCGTCATCGGCGCCGGCGTCGCCGGCCTCGCCTGCGCCCGCGCCCTCCGGGACGCCGGCCGCGACGTCCAGGTGCTGGACCGGGGGCGGGCCCCGGGCGGGCGGTTGTCCTCGCGCACGGTGCGGGGCCGGCCGGTCGATCTCGGCGCCTCCTACCTCACCGCGAGCGACGGCTCCCCGTTCGCCGCCGTGGTGGCCGACTGGGTCGACCGCGGCCTGGCCCGCCCCTGGACGGACACCTTCGCGGTGGCCGGGCCCGAGGGTCTCCGGGAGCGGACGTCCGGCCCGCTGCGGTACGGGGCCCCCGGCGGATCGCGCAGCCTGGCCACCGACCTCGCCACCGGGTTGACCGTCCGGCCCGGAACGACCGTGCGCGCGGTGTCCGCCGGCCCCGCCGTCGACGGGCGGGCGGTACCGGCCGCCGTTCTCGCGATGCCGGGGCCGCAGGCTGCGCGGCTGCTCGATCCGGCCGGCCCGGCGGGGCACCTGGCCGCCGCGGAGACCTGGCATCCCGCGCTGGCGGTGGTGCTCGGCTGGGCCGGTCGGCGGTGGCCGGCCGACCTGCACGGCGCCTTCGTGCACGACGACCCGGCCGTGGAGTGGATCGCCGACGACGGCGACCGCCGCGGGGACGCCGCCCCGGTGCTGGTCGCGCACACGACCGCCTCGCTGGCCGCCGACCACCTCGACGAGCCCGCGGCCGCGGTGCCGGCCGTGGTGGCGGCCGTGCGCTCCGCCCTGGGAATCGAGGTGGACCCGGAGTGGACGGAGGTCCACCGCTGGACCTTCGCCCGCCCGGCCGCCCCGCGGGAGGAGCCGTTCGGCCTGGTCGACGGGATCGGCCTCTGCGGCGACGGCTGGCACGCCCCGGCGAAGGTGGAGGGCGCGTGGTCCTCGGGCACCGCGCTCGGCCGCGCGCTCGCCCGTTGACCGTTCGGCGGCAACTCACCTACCGTTGAATTCATCAGCCGTTGAACCACCGGAGGCCGGACATGGACGCCGCCGTCACCGTCACCGATCTCGTCGTCGACCGCGGGCACCGCCGGGTGCTCGACGGCCTCTCCTGCACCGTGCCGCCGGGGCAGGTCACCGGCCTGCTCGGCCCGAGCGGCAGCGGGAAGTCCACGCTCCTGCGGGCTGTCGTGGGCGTGCAGGTCGTCCGATCCGGCGAGGTGACCGTGCTCGGGGAGCCGGCCGGCTCCCCCGCCCTGCGCAGCCGGGTCGGGTACGTCACCCAGGCGCCCAGCGTCTACGCCGACCTCACCGTGCGCGAGAACGCCCGCTACTTCGCGGCCCTGTACGGCCGCGGGGCGAAGGAGGCCGACGCCGCCCTCGCCGCCGTCGGCCTCGCCGGTGCGGCCGGGCAGCTGGTCGAGAACCTCTCCGGCGGGCAGCGCGGCCGGGCCTCGCTGGCCTGCGCGCTGGTGGGCGGCCCGGAGGTGCTGGTGCTCGACGAGCCCACCGTCGGGCTGGACCCGGTGCTCCGGGTGGAGCTCTGGGCGAGGTTCCACGCCCTGGCCGCCGGCGGCGCGACGCTGCTCGTCTCGAGCCACGTCATGGACGAGGCCGCGCGCTGCGACCGGCTCCTCCTGCTGCGCGACGGCGCCCTGCTGGCCGACGCCACGCCGGCGGAGGTCCGCGCCGAGGCGGGCACCGACGACCTGGAGGACGCCTTCCTCCGGCTGATCCGCGCCCGCGAGGAGGTGGCGGCGTGACCACCGCGACCCCGACCCGCGCCCCGAGCCGGCTGAGCCCCCGGCTCACCGCCGCGACGACGAGCCGGGTGCTGCGCCAGCTGCGCCACGACCACCGGACGATCGCCATGATGCTGGTGCTGCCGAGCCTGCTGCTCGGCCTGCTCCACCTGCTGTGGGCGGACCTGCCGAGCGCGCCCGGGCAGCCCGGCACCTTCGACCGCGTCGGCCTCGCGATGCTCGGCGTCTTCCCCTTCGTCGTGATGTTCCTCGTGACCAGCATCGCCATGCTGCGCGAGCGCACGTCCGGCACGCTCGAGCGGCTGCTCACCACTCCGCTGTCCCGGCTGGACCTGCTGCTCGGCTACGGCCTCGCGTTCGGGCTGGCGGCCGGCCTGCAGGCGGTGGTCACCGTGACGGTGGCGACGACGCTGTACGACCTCGACGTCGCCGGCTCCGTGTGGCTCGTCGTCCTCGTCGCCGTCGCCGACGCCGCCCTGGGCGTGGCCCTGGGCCTGCTGGCCAGCGCCTTCGCGCGCAGCGAGTTCCAGGCCGTGCAGTTCATGCCGGTGATCGTGCTACCGCAGTTTTTCCTCTGCGGGCTGCTCGTCCCCCGCGAGCAGATGGCCGGTTGGCTGCAGGCGATCAGCGACGTCCTCCCCCTGACCTACGCGGTCGAGGCGCTGCAGGAGGTCGGGCGCTCCCCCGAGGCGACCGGCAGGATGTGGGCCGGCGTCGGGATCGTCGCCGGCGCGGCCCTGCTCGCCCTCGCGCTGGCGGCGGCGACCCTGCGGAGGAGGACCAGCTGACCCCCCGTTCCCGTCGTCCTCCCGGCCGGCGCCCCGGCCGGCCCGACACCCGGGAGGCGGTGCTCGCCGCGGCCCGCGCCGCCTTCGCCGAACGGGGCTTCGACGGCGCCTCCATCCGCGCCATCGCGACCGCCGCCGGCGTCGACCCGGCGCTGGTGCACCACTACTTCGGCAGCAAGGACCAGCTCTTCCTGGCCGCGATCGAGGCGCCGGCGAACCCGGCCGACTTCCTCCCCGAGGTGCTCGCCGGCGGCCGCGACGAGCTCGGCGGCAACGTCGTCCGCATGCTGCTGCGGGTCTGGGACGGCCCCATGCAACCGGCCGCCCTGGCGCTCGTGCGGTCGGCCGTCGGCAACGAGTGGACGGGGAAGCTGCTGCGCGAGTTCCTGGTTTCCCAGGTGCTCCGCCGGGTCGTGGCCACGCTGGACGCGACTCCGGCGGAGCGCGAGGCACGCGGAGCCCTGGTCGCGAGCCAGCTCATCGGCCTGGTCGTGGCCCGGTACGTGCTCCGCGTCGAACCGCTCGCCTCGGCCGCCCCCGAGGAGCTGGTCGCGGCGATCGGCCCCACGGTCCAGCGCTACCTCACCGGCGAGGTGGAGCTGCCGCGGGCCTGACTACCGCGGGGCCCGGGCCAGCTGCCGGCTCTGCGCGACCAGCCGGCCGGTGGAGTCCCAGATCCGGTACTCCTCGTCCAGCCAGCCCCCGGCGATCTCGTTGGCCCGGGCCTCGGCCAGGCACCACCCGGGAGCCGGCCGGGCGCGCACCAGCACCTGCAGCTGGACCGTGGGCGCCCAGCCCATGAGCCCCATCGACCAGCTCGTCGGCGGCAGCACGTCGGCGAACAGCAGCAGCGCCAACGGGTCGGGCTCGCGCCCGTCGGCGAGCCGCAGCCAGGCCCGCATCACCGGCTCCCCCGACGGCGTGCCCAGCGCCCAGCCGGCGGTGGCGGGGTCCAGGCGGGTCTCCACCCGGTGCCGCAGGCCCACCGCGGGAACGGGGTGGCCGCCCATCTCGGCGCCCGGCCCGGCCCGCAGGCACCGCTCCACCTGCGGGACGTCCGGGACCGGCACCGAGCGCAGCGGGGCGTCCTCCCCGAGCACCGCCGTCGTCACCTGGACGCTGAGCGTGGGCCCCGCGGGGCCGCTGAGGACGACGCCGGTGTGCGCCAGGGTCCGGCCGGCCGGGCCCGGCGTGACGGCCAGCGAGGCCGGGCCGGGCGGGGTCGCGCGCAGGTAGCTGGCCGAGACGGCCACCGGGTGCGGGTGGGGGCTGTCCGCGAGCGCGGCCCGGGCGGCGACGGCGAGCAGGTAGCCGCCGTTGAGGATGCCGCTGCCCACGTCCCAGCCCGGGTGGAGGTCGGCGACGAAGCCGCCGCCCTCGGATCGCCGGACGGCGGTGGCGGCGTCGAACTCGGAGAGGCCCTGGTCATCGTTCTGCGGCACGTCGGACAGGGTGCCAGGGTGGCCGGCATGGACTACACCCACCTCGGCCGCAGCGGCCTGTCGGTCTCCCGGCTCTGCCTGGGGACGATGAACTTCGGCTGGAAGACCGAGGAGGGCGACTCCCACGCCATCCTCGACCGGGCGCTGGCCGAGGGCGTCAACTTCGTCGACACCGCCAACGTCTACGGCTTCGACGCCGGCAAGGGCCGCACCGAGGAGGTGCTCGGCAGCTGGTTCGCCCAGGGCGGGGAGCGCCGGGAGAAGACGGTCCTGGCCACCAAGGTCTACGGCGGGATGTCGGGCTGGCCCAACGACACCTTCCTCTCCGCGCGCAACATCGTGCGCGCCTGCGAGGGTTCGCTGCGCCGGATGGGCACCGACTGGATCGACCTCTACCAGTTCCACCACGTCGACCTCCGCACGCCGTGGGAGGAGATCTGGCAGGCCTGCGAGACGCTCGTCGCCCAGGGCAAGGTGCTCTACGTCGGTTCCTCCAACCACGCCGCGTGGCAGATCGCCGCCGCGAACGAGGCCGCGGCCCGGCGGAACTTCCAGGGCCTGGTGAGCGAGCAGTCGCACTACAACCTGCTCACCCGGCACGTCGAGCTCGAGGTGCTCCCCGCGGCGGAGCACTACGGCGTCGGCGTCATCCCGTGGAGCCCGCTGGCCGGCGGCCTGCTCGCCGGCGCCCTGGAGAAGTCGGACGGCGCCCGCCGCAGCGAGGAGCGCACCCGGAAGCGGATCGAGCGGCACCGCCCCGCGCTGGAGCGGTACGAGGCGTTCTGCCGGGAGCTGGGGCACGCCCCGGCCGACGTCGGGCTGGCCTGGCTGCTCCACCAGCCGGCCGTCACCGCGCCGATCGTCGGCCCGCGCACGATGGAGCAGCTCGAGGGCGGCCTGCGGGCGCTGGAGATCGCGCTGGACGACGCCGCCCTGGCCCGCCTCGACGAGATCTTCCCCGGCTACCGCGCCGCCCCGATGGAGTACGCCTGGTGACCGGCCCACCCCCGGGCAAAGGATCCTTTCCCTACGGCGTGGGGCCCGAATCCGCATGTAAAGGATCCTTTGCCCCTAACGGCCAGGAGGCGACGACCGTGTACGCCGGCGCCGCGCCGAGGCGGCTCTCCCACAGCCGGATCTCGCGCACCGGCCACTCCGGCCCCCGGTAGCCGGCCAGCCGGTCGGTGAGGGTGCCGTCGGCGGGCCGGCCGGGGCGCCACCGGCCGAGCGTCAGGTGCGGCCGGAACGGCCGGTCCTCCGCCGGGAGTCCGAGGGTGCGCGCGACCGCCGCCAGCCGGCCGGCCAGCGCGACCAGCGGGTCGACGTCGCCCTCCAGCCCCGCCCAGGCGACCTGCGGGCGGCGCAGCGAGCCGAACCGCCCGCCCCCGGACAGCCGCAGCCCCATCGGCGGGGTCGCGGCCACCGCCGGCGCCGCCGTGGCCACGAGGCCGGGCACCAGCGGCTCGGGCACGGCACCGAGGAACAGCAGCGTGAGGTGCCAGCGCTCGGGCCGGCCCCAGCGCGGGGCACCGGGGAGGTCGCGCAGCGGGCCGAGCGCGCGGTCGAGGTCGCGGCGCGCGGCGTCGGGCGGGTCGACGGCGAAGAACAGCCGGCGCACGTACCCCGGGTTCAGAGGGGCACCTGCAGCCCGGCGGCGCGCAGCTCCGCGGCCAGCCGCAGGCGCTCGACCTCACGCGGCCGGCCCTCCGGCAGCTCCGCGAGCGCCGAGGTCACCCCCAGCATCCCGGCCGCCTCGGTGAGGACGTCGTCGTAGGCCGCCAGCAGTGCGCGGCGGCGGGCCATGGGCATGCCGGCGGGCACCAGGGCCACCTGGCGGGCGAGCCGGCGCAGGTGGGCGGCGACGACCTCCAGTGAGCGCCCGGGCGGCGCGGGGTGGCGGGCCGCGTGGCGGCGGACCGACCAGGCCTCGATCCGCCGGATCAGCGGTCCGAGACCGGCGACCAGGCCGGCGAACGCGGCGAGCAGTGCGACGAGCTGGAGGAGCGCGGCCATGGTGTCCCCCTGCGCACGGGCGGTACCGGTGCAGCGAACGGTACGCGGAGAACGCTCAGCGCGACTGCTGACCGGGGGCCTTCTGGCTGAGCTGCTCCTCCACGGTGCGCACCTGCGCGGAGGGGACGGCGGGGCGGATGCGCACCCGCACGGGCGCGCGCTCGAGCGCCAGCCGCAGCGACCCGCGGTGGGCCAGCCACGCCGCTGCGGCGAGGCCCGCGACGACGCAGACGCCGCCACCGAGGACCAGCCCCCACGGGGCGCCGAACCGCTCGGAGACCCAGCCGATCAACGGCGCCCCGACCGGGGTGCCGCCCATGAAGCACATGAAGTACAGCGCCATCACCCGGCCGCGCATCTGCGGGTCGACGCCGAGCTGCACGAAGCTGTTGGTGGCCACGCTGAACACCAGCGCCGCGGCGCCGGTGGGCACCAGCAGCGCGGCGAAGGCCAGGTAGCCGGGCATCAGCCCGGCGACGACCGTGCACGCGCCGAAGATCACCGCCGAGGCGACGAGGAAGCGCTGCCGGGGCCGGACGCTGCGCCGGGTGGACAGCAGGGCGCCGGTCAGCGACCCGACCGCGAAGCAGGTGGAGAGCAGGCCGAAGGCCTCCGCACCGAGGCCGAAGGTCTCGCGGGCCATCAGCGCGATGGTGACCTGGTAGTTGAAGCCGAAGGTGCCCAGGACGAAGGCCAGCCCCATCGCCAGCAGCAGGTCGGGGTGGGCCGAGATGTAGGCCAGCCCCTCGCGCAGCTGGCCCCGGCCGCGGGCGACCGGCGGGCTGGGGGTGAGCTCCTCGGTGCGCATGCCGGCGATCGCGGCGATGGTGAAGGCGAAGCTCGCCGCGTTGAGGAAGAACGCCGGCGCGGTGTTCCCCGAGGCCGCGCCGATGAGCAGCCCGGCGAGCGCCGGCCCGACCAGCCGGGCGCCGTTGAAGATCGTCGAGTTGAGGCTCACCGCGTTGGTGATCAGCGCGGGGCCGACCATCTCCGGCACGAACGACTGGCGCACCGGCACGTCGACGGCCGCGACCGAGCCGAGCAGCCCGGCGAGGACGAAGACGTGCCACAGCGCGACCGCCCCGGTGGCCACCAGGACCCCCAGTACGAGGGCGAGCAGGCCCATGAGGGTCTGGGCGATCAACAGCAGCCGGCGCTTGGGGTAGCGGTCGGCGAGGACGCCGCCGTACGCGCTCAGCAGCAGCGCGGGGCCGAACTGCAGCGCGGTGATCAGCCCGAGGGCGATGCCGCTGCCGTCGGAGAGCTGGAGCACCAGCCAGTCCTGGCCGATGCGCTGCATCCAGGTACCGGTCAGGCTGAGCAGGTTGGCCGAGGCGTAGCGGCGGAAGTTGCGCACCCGGAGGGCCCGGAACATACCGCTCCCCTGCTCGGGCGGCGTCCGCTGGTCAGTGCTCGTGCAGGTCACCCACCGGCGAGCTTGTCCATGATCTCGGCCGCCTCGCGCAGCACCGCCCGCTCCTCGGCGGTGAGCTCCTGCAGCCGGCCGGCGAGCCACGCCTCGCGCGCCCGCGCCTCCGCCGACAGCATCTCCTCGGCCGCCGCGGTCAGCCCGATGATGACCTGGCGCCCGTCGGTGGGGTGCGGCGTGCGGGTGACCAGCCCCGCCTGCTCCAGGGCGACGACGACGCGGGTCATCGACGGCGGCTGCACCCGCTCGTGGGCGGCCAGCTCCCCCGGGCTCATCGGGCCGTGCCGCTTGAGCGTCGACAGCGCCGCGAGGTGGGTGAGCGTCACCGACGTGTCCACCCGCTGGTTGCGCAGCCGCCGGGAGAACCGCATGACCGCGAGCCGCAGCTCGTGGGCGAGCGCGGCGGTGTCCAGCGTCGTCCGGCCCACGATCGTTAGCCTAACTCAGCGCCTGTTCAGAACAGCTGCTGGAGCGGCTCGAGCGCGAAGTAGACCAGGAACAGCAGCGCCACCACCCACATGAGCGGGTGGATCTCCCGGCGCCGCCCGACCGCGAGGCGCAGCAGCACGAAGCTGATGACGCCGGCCCCGATGCCGTTGGTGATCGAGTACGTGAACGGCATCAGCGCGATGGTGAGGAACGCCGGGATGACCAGGGACATGTCGTCCCACGTGAGGTTCTTGATCTGGCTGATCATCAGCGCGCCGACGATGACCAGCGCCGGGGCGGCCGCCTCGGACGGGACCACCGCCACCAGCGGCGTGAAGAAGACCGCGACCAGGAACAGCAGGCCGGTGACGATGCTGGCCAGCCCGGTGCGCGCGCCGTCGGCCACACCGGCGGTGCTCTCGATGTAGGTGGTGTTCGACGAGACGCTGCCCGCGCCACCCGCGGCGGCGGCCAGCGAGTCGACGAGCAGGACCGGCTGCGACTTCGGCAGGTTGCGCTTCTCGTCCAGCAGGTCGCCCTCGGCGCCGACGGCGGTGACGGTGCCGACGGTGTCGAAGAAGTCGGCGATCATGATCGAGAAGACGATCAGCAGGGCGGCGACGACGCCGATGCGCTCGAACCCGCCGAAGAGCGAGAAGTTGCCGAGCAGCGAGAAGTCGGGGCTGCCGACGACGTCGTCGGGGAGCGCGGGCACCTGCAGCGCCCACCCGCGGGGGTTCTCCCCGTCCTCGCCGAAGCGCGGGCCGACCCCGGCGATCGCCTCGACGACGATCGCGAGCACCGTCGTCGCCACGATGCCGATGAGCAGCGCGCCCTTGACCCGGCGGACCACCAGCAGGCTCATGAGCAGCAGGCCGACGACGAAGACCAGCATCGGCCAGCCGGCGAGCTGACCGCCCACGCCGAAGCTGATCAGCGGGTTGCCCGGCCGGATGATGCCGGCGTCGGCCAGCCCGATGATCGCCAGGAAGAACCCGATGCCGACGGCGATCGCGGTCTTGAGCTGCGCCGGGATGGCCTCGAAGACCGCCTTGCGGAAGCCGGTGAGCACCAGCACGGTGATCAGCAGGCCCTCGAGCACGACCAGGCCCATGATCTCGGGCCAGGTGAGCTGGGTGGCCGCGAAGACCGCGACGATCGCGTTGATGCCCAGGCCGGTGGCCAGCGCGAACGGGTAGCGCCCGACGATCCCCATGAGCAGCGTGAGCGCGCCGGCGAGCAGCGCGGTGACGGCGGCGATCGAGCCGAAGGGCAGCACCGTGCCCTCGACGTCGGCACCCGGCGTGCCGTCGGGCCCCGCGATGCTGGTCAGGATGATCGGGTTGAGCACCACGATGTAGGCCATCGTGAAGAAGGTCGTGATCCCGCCGCGCACCTCGCGGCTCACCGTCGACCGGCGGGCGCTGATCTCGAAGTACCGGTCCAGCCCGTTCTTCGGGCGGACCCGCGGCCCCTCGCTGCGGCGCGGCGTGGTCGGCGGCGTGCCGGCCGAGACGTCGGCGGGGGTGCTGCCGTCGGTGGCCGAGGCGCTGGCGCCACCGGAGGGACGGGACTTCTGCGGCATGCGGGTTCTCCGGGCGGTGCGGGTGGCCATCGAGCGGCGCCAGCGTGCCACACGAGCGGGGCGGGCTCGTCGACCCGTGACCAGGTCGGGATCTAAGGTGCCGTCGTGCCCCGTCCCGCGAAGCAGGCCCCGCCGCCGTTGCAGGTCGACACCGCGCGCGTGGTCATCGCCGGCATCGCGGTGTGGGCGGTGGCCCTCGTCGTCCTGCTGCTGCTGGGCGACCGGGTGGACCGGATGTGGACCTGGACCTGCGTCGCCGCCATCGGGCTGGCGCTGCTCGGCCTCGGCGTCATGAAGCTGCAGGGGCAGCTGGGCCCCCGCGACCGCGGCTGAGCGCGGTCGGCCGCCCGGCGGTCAGTCGCCCAGGACGTCGTACTCCGAGGTGTCGTAGCGCGCCGAGGTGACCACCTCGGTGTCCTGGACGACGACGAGCGTCGCCTGGCTGTGCGCACCGCAGCCGTAGTCGGCCGCCACGACCCGCCCCTCACCCGGGGCGTAGGCGTTGCCGCAGGCGCCGACCATCTGGCGGAGCGAGCCGGCCAGGGGCAGGTAGAAGCCGCAGGTCGCGCAGGGCCCGGGGGCCTGCCGGGCCATCGGCGAGGTCGGGCCGAACTCCCCCGATGCCCAGCGGGCGACGGCCTCCGACCGGCCCTCCTGCGACATGACCCGCTCCCGGCCGAGGCCGACCTCGCGGGCGACGACGCGCCCTTCGGGGTCGTCGGCGGAGTCGTCGTCGGCCGTGTACGCCGGCACCAGCCGGGTGTCGTCCTCGGTGGCCGGCAGGACGTCGCCCACCGAGAGGTCGCCCGGGCGCAGCCGCTCGTGCCACGGCACCCACGCCGGCGCGAGCAGCGCCTGGTCGCCCGGGAGCAGCACCACCTCGTCGACGGTGACCTGCTCCTCGCCGGACGCCCGGGCGATGGTGACCGCCCAGTGCCAGCCCGTGTAGCCGGGGAGCCGGCTGGCGAAGGTGTGGGTGAGCACCTCGCCGAGCTCGGCGGGCCCGACGGCCTCCGCCGTCGCGCCCAGGTGCTCCCCCACCAGATCGGCGGCGCCGGCCGTCTCGACGGCCGCCGCCCGGGCCGGCTCGATCGCGGCGGTCAGCGGCTCGGCCGCTGCGGAGGCGGGCCGGACGGGCGCGGAGGAGTCGGACACGACGCCCATTGTGGCGGACGGCCGGCCCGGCGTCTCCGACCGCACTCCCGGCCCGGTGCGGCACCATGGGCGGCGTGCCCTCATCCCGCCGTCCCGCCGGTGCCCGCCGGTGGCCGCGGACGGACGGGCAGGGGGCGGCGCCTCCGGTGGACACGACCCCGCTGGGCGTCCCGCGGCCGCAGACCCGGCCGATGCCGGCGCCCGCCCCGAAGGTCACCGTCACCCGGGTCGCCGCCGCCCGCAGCCGCGAGCTGACCACCGCCGCCGCGCGCCGGGTCCGCGCCGCGAGCCGGGCCGACGGCGCGGGCGAGAGCGGGCTGACCCAGCTGCTGTGGGTGAACGCCCTGCACATGGCCGGCGACGCGATGATCGCCGTCTCGCTCGCCGGCACGCTCTTCTTCGCGGCCACCACCGACGCCCAGCGCGGCAACGTCGCGCTCTACCTGCTGGTGACCATGGCGCCGTTCGCGCTGCTGGCGCCGGTCATCGGCCCCGCCCTGGACCGGCTGCAGCGCGGTCGGCGGTGGGCGCTGGCGGTCTCGCTGGGCGGGCGGGCGGTGCTGGCCCTGGTCATGGCCCGGCACTTCGACGACCTGTGGCTCTACCCGGCGGCGCTCGGCGTCCTCGTGCTCTCCAAGGCGCACAACGTGCTGCGGGCGGCGGTGGTCCCCCGCGTGCTGCCCGGTGCGATGTCGCTGACCTCGGCGAACGCACGGCTGTCGGTGTTCGGCCTCGTCACGGCCGGGGTCGCCGGCGGGCTGGGCGCCGGGGTGGCCGCGCTGATCGGCTTCGACTGGGAGCTGTGGGCCACCGCGGCGGTCTTCCTGGCCGGCGCGGTGCTCACCGTCCGGCTCCCCCGGCACGTCGACGTGCCCGCGGGCGAGGAGCCCGCCGACGTGCTCAGCACCACCGAGATCCCGGTCCCGGGCCGCCGGCGGCGGGTGACCCCGCACGTGGTGCTGGCGCTGCGGGCCAACGCGGCGCTGCGCGGCCTGGGCGGGTTCCTCACCATCTTCGCCGCCTTCCTGGTGCAGGCAACGTTCGCCGACGGCTGGTCGGCCACCCTCGCCCTCGGCGCGCTGGCCGCCGCGGCCGGGCTCGGCAGCTTCACGGGGACGGCGGTCGGGTCGCGGCTGCACTCCGCGGCCCCCGACCGGCTGGTGCTGCACGCCGCCTCCGCCGCCGCGGTGGTGACGGTGCTGGCCGCGGTCTTCTACGGGTTCGGCATGGCGGTGCTGGTCGCCGGCGTCTCCGCCGTGGCGAACGCGCTGGGCAAGGTGTCGCTCGACGCGATCATCCAGCGGGAGGTGCCCGAGAGCCTGCGCGCCTCGGCGTTCGCCCGCTCCGAGACGGTGCTGCAGCTGGCGTGGGTGGCCGGCGGGGCGCTCGGCATCGCCCTCCCGCCGACGGGCTGGATCGGGTTCACCGTCGCGGCGGCCCTGCTCGTGCTGGCCGTGGGGCTGATCCTGTGGAGCCTCTACCGCAGCCGTCCCGCGCCGGGGACGACGGGGGCCCCGGATGCGCCGACGACGCCGGTGGGACCGTCGTGGTCGTGAGAACGCCCCGCCCCGCCCTGCTGCTCGCCCTCTGCGCCGCCGGGTCGCTGACCGCCTGCGCCGGCGAGCCCGCGACCCCGCAGGACGTCCGGGTGCAGGCCGGCAGCCAGGACGTCACCGCCGCGCCGACCCAGTACTGCCTGGACGGCGAGGGGCAGCGCTACAGCGCGCGCCCGCCGGTGGTCGAGGTCTCCCCGGACACCACGATCACGCTGACCGTGCCGGAGTCGATCGCCGAGCGCGGGTGGCAGGTGCAGGTGTTCGACGAGTCGTTGGAGGAGCTGATCGGCGAGGTCGACGTCCCCGCGGGCACGGAGAGGTTCGACGGGATCAGCTCCTCCGACGTCGTCCCGCCCGCCTTCTACCTGGTGGTGGTCGAGGACGCCGGCGGCGACTGCGGCGAGTTCACCGCGGCCTGGCCGGTCGGCTTCCTGCGCGCCGGTGGCGACCTGGGGAGCTGAGCGGCGTTCAGCCCTCCAGGTCGGTGGCGACCGCGCGCAGCACGGCGGCCACCTTCCGGGCGTGGCCCCGGTCGGGGTAGCGGCCGTGCCGCAGGCCCTCGGAGACGTCGTCGAGCAGCTTGATCAGGTCCTCGACGATCGGGACCAGCTCGTCGGGCTTCTTGCGCGACGCCGCGGCGACGGTGGCCGCCACCGATGGCAGCGGGTCCAGCAGGCGCACCTGCAGCGCCTGGTCGCCGCGGCGGCCGGCGACGATGCCGAACTCCACCCGCTGACCGGGCTTGAGGTCGGTGCCGGCCGGGAGCGCGTCCTTGTGCACGAAGACGTCGGGACCGTCCTCGCGGGACAGGAAGCCGAAGCCCTTCTCCGCGTTGAACCACTTCACTCTGCCGGTGGGCACGGTGGATCCCTCAGTTCCTCGCTGTGGCGCGGCGCGCTGGCCGGACGGTCGACGCGGCAGGACGCCGCTGGTGGACAGGTTAGCCGCCGTGGCGCCGCGCCGACCTGCCGATTCCGGGCGCGTCCCTACGCTGGGCCGGTGCCCGACCACCCCGACTACCGCTTCACCCTCGCCAACGAGCGCACGCTGCTGGCCTGGCTGCGGACCGGGCTGGCGCTGGTCGCCGGCGGCGTGGCCGTCGCCACCTACGCCCCCGACCTCGGGGTCCGCTGGGGCAGCTCCGCGGTCGCGCTCGGGCTGGTCCTCATCGGCCTGGGTGTCGCGCTGGCCGGCTACCGCCGCTGGCGGGTCAACGAGGCGGCGATCGCGGACGGGCGTGCGCTCCCGGCCAGCCGGCTCGTCCCGGCCGCGGTCGCAGCCGTCGCGGCGGTGGTGGTCGTCGTCGGCGTCCTCGTGGGCGTGGAGGTGCTGCACGGGTGACCGTGCCCGTGGAGACCCAGCCCGAGCGCACGGCCCTGTCCTGGCAGCGCACCGGCCTGGGGCTGCTGGCCGTGGCCGGGCTGGTGGGGCACCGGGCGGTGCACCTCGGCCGGCCGGCGCTGCTGGTCCTCGCGGGCGTCGCCGCGCTGGCCGGGCTCGGGGTGCTCGGCGGGCTCGCGCCGGCCCGCTACCGCCAGGTGCAGCGCCGGGTGGCCGGTGACCGGGCCGTCGCCGCACCCTGGGCCGCCCGCGCGGTGACCGGGACCGTGCTGCTCACCGGCGCCGCGGCCGCCGTCGCCGTCCTCATCCCCGGCTGACCCCCGGCACGATCCCCAGCCGGTCCAGCAGGTGCAGGAAGACGACGGCGAAGTCGTTCTCCGCCACCTCGGCCGCCACCCGGTCCCAGTCGACCTGCTCGCGCAGCGCCCGGGCCACCGGCAGCAGCCGCGCGAGGTCGCAGTAGTGCTCGTCCAGCGCCATCAGCTTGGAGACGAGGATGTCGGTCGGCGCCATGACCGGCATCTGCACGGAGAGCACCGGCAGGACCTCGGCGCGGTCGACCAGGTCGGTCTCCACCGGTCGCCCGCAGGTGCGCCAGAGGACGTCCACGAAGACGTCGTCCCGCTCGACCTTGAGCAGCCAGTCCTCCGCGGGGTCGACGACCTGCAGGCCGGCGTCGGCCAGCGCCTTCGCCGCCCGCTCCGCCTCGCCCGCCGGCACCAGGAAGTCGGCGTCGTGGTCGGGCTCGGGAGCACCGCGCACCCAGGCGGCGTAGCCGCCGCACAGCGCGAACGGCACGTCGGCCTGCTTCAGCGCGACGGCGGTGCGCTTCAGCAGGTCGCGCACCTGCTCGCGGGGAGACGTCTGCACCCAGCGCCTGCTACCCGCGGGCGCCGCCGGCACACGGAGGGGTAGATCCGGCGGGCCGCGGGGCACAGGGACCGGGTGCGCATCGCGACCTTCAACATCCTGCACGGACGCTCGCTCGACGACGGCCGGGTCGACGTCGACCGGCTGGCCGCGGCGGTGAAGAGCCTGGATGCCGACGTGCTCGGCCTGCAGGAGGTCGACCGCGACCAGCCGCGCTCGCTCGGCGCGGACCTCACCGCCGTCGCCGCCGAGGCGATGGGGGCGGTCGACTCGCAGTTCGTCGCCGCGCTCTCCGGGACGCCCGGCGGCACCTGGATGGCGGCCACCGGCGACGAGCAGCCCGGCTCGGCGAGCTACGGGATCTCGCTGCTCTCCCGCCACCCCGTCGTCTCCTGGCGGGTGGTCCGGCTGGCGTCGCTGCGGGTGAGCGTGCCGCTGTGGTCGCCGGATTCGCGGCGGCCGTTCCTGGCCCGCGACGAACCGCGGGTGGCCGTCGCCGCCGTCGTCGACGGCCCGGCCGGGCGGTTCACCGTGGCCAACACCCACCTGTCGTTCATCCCGCGGTGGAACGGCCACCAGCTGCGCACCCTGGTGCGCTCGCTCGAGGGCACACCGGAGCCGCTGGTGCTCATGGGCGACCTGAACATGCAGCCGCGCGCCGCCGCCCGGAACAGCGGGCTGACGCCGGTGGCGACGGCGGCCACCTTCCCGGCGCCGCGGCCGTCGCGGCAGCTGGACCACGTGCTGGTGCGCGGTGACCTGCGGGCGGACGGCCCGGCCGAGGCGGTGCGGCTGCCGCTGTCGGACCACCGGGCGCTCGTGGTCCGGGTCGCGGCCGGCTGAGCAGCGGGGAGGGGTCGCGGTGGCGCACCGCGCAGTGGATCATGACCGCATGCCCGGAGCCGTCCGCATCCTGTCGCTGGTCGCCACGGTCGTGCGCACGGTGTTCGCGGTCATCGCCGCGGTCATCGTCGTCCACGCGGTCTTCGTGCTCTTCGAGGCCAACCCGGGGAACGTCCTCGTGCAGTTCGCGGCCGGCTGGCGCGACTCGTTCGGCTGGTTCACCCGCGACCTGTTCACGCCGTCGGACCCGGAGGTCGCCGAGGCGGTCAACGCCGCGCTGGCCGCGCTGATCTGGGTGGTCGCGGGCTCCCTGCTGTCGAAGCTGATCATCAAGCTGGCGCCGGGCAGCACCGCCCGCGTCTAGGCGTTCCGCACCGCCGCCGCGGACTCCAGCCCGAGATCGGCGACCGCGACCTGGCGCATCTCGACCTTGCGGACCTTGCCGGTGACGGTCATCGGGAACTCGTCGACGACCTTCACGTACCGCGGCACCTTGTAGTGGGCCAGCCGGCCGGCGCAGAACTCCCGCAGGGCCTCCGCGGTGAGCGGCTCGGCGCCCTCGCGCAGCCGCACCCAGGCCATGAGCTCCTCCCCGTACCGCTCGTCGGGGACGCCGATGACCTGGGCGTCGACGACGTCGGGGTGGGTGTAGAGGAACTCCTCGATCTCCCGCGGGTACACGTTCTCGCCGCCCCGGATCACCATGTCCTTGATCCGGCCGACGATGTTCAGGTAGCCGGCCTCGTCCATGACGGCGAGGTCGCCGGTGTGCATCCACCGTGCGGCGTCGATCGCCTCGGCGGTCTTCTCCGGCTCCTCCCAGTAGCCGAGCATCACCGAGTAGCCGCGGGTGCAGAACTCCCCCGGCGTGCCGCGGGGCACGGTGAGGCCGGTGACCGGGTCGACGACCTTCACCTCGAGGTGCGGGTGCACGCGGCCGACGGTGGAGGTGCGGCGGTCGAGGTCGTCGTCGGCGCCGGTCTGGGTGGACACGGGGCTGGTCTCGGTCATGCCGTAGCAGATGGTCACGTCGGTCATGCCCATCTCGGCGACGACCCGCTTCATCACCTCCACCGGGCACGGGGAGCCGGCCATGATCCCGGTGCGCAGGGAGGAGAGGTCGTACTCGGCGAAGTTCGGCAGGCCGAGCTCCGCGATGAACATCGTCGGGACGCCGTAGAGCGAGGTGCAGCGCTCGTCCTGCACCGCCTGCAGCGTCAGCGCGGGGTCGAAGCCGGGTGCCGGGATGACCATCGTGGCGCCGTGCGAAGTGGCGCCGAGGTTGCCCATCCCCATGCCGAAGCAGTGGTAGTAGGGCACCGGGATGCAGACCCGGTCGGCCTCGGTGTAGCCGCAGCCCTCCCCCACGAAGAACCCGTTGTTGAGCAGGTTGTGGTGGGTGAGGGTGGCGCCCTTCGGGAAGCCGGTGGTCCCGGACGTGTACTGGATGTTGATCGGGTCGTCGGCCGACAGAGAAGCCTCGCGCTCGGCCAGCATGGCCCGGTCGGCGGCCCGGCCGGTGTCCACCAGTCGCTCCCACTCCGGGGAGCCGAGGAACAGCACCTCGCGCAGCGCGGGGCAGTCCCCCCGGACCTCGGCGACCATCGCGCGGTAGTCGCTGGTCTTGAACTCCGGCGCGCTCACCAGCACCGAGATGCCGGCCTGCTCCAGCACGTAGGCGAGCTCGTGGGTGCGGTAGGCCGGGTTGATGTTGACCAGGATCGCGCCGAGCTTCGCCGTCGCGTACTGGACGAACACCCACTCGGCGCAGTTGGGCGCCCAGATGCCGACCCGGTCGCCCTTGCCGACGCCGAGGGCGTCCAGCCCGAGGGCGCAGGCGTCGACGTCGGCGACGAGCTGCGGATAGGTCCAGCGGCGGCCCGAGGCGCACTCGACGAGCGCCTCGTGGTCACCCACCCGCGCCGCCGTCCGATCCAGGTTCGCCCCGATCGTGTCGCCGAGCAGGGGGACCGTGGAGGTCCCGCTGCTGTAGGACGGCAGCGCGGGCGCGGTCACCGCCGCCGACCCTCTGCGGTCTGGACGCCGGCCCGGTTGGGCTTGTCCGTCGGGTGGGCGTAGCGCAGCCGGTCGGCCGGGAGCGGGAAGCCGTGGTCCTCGCCGAACGGCGACAGCCCACCGGCGACCGAGGCGGAGAGCTCGGTGATCGGCGGGCCACCGCCGTCGGACTCGCCCCAGGTGGGTTCCACCAGGTGCGCGTGCTTCTCGTTGCGCTTGGCCATGACGCCTCCGTGTGCGGTAGCGGGTGCACCGCGCGGTGCACTGTTGCCCGACATCTTCTCCTGACCGACCTGCCGACCGCGCGCCACCGCCCCCCGTGGTGGCGGTGGTGTCGCGGTCAGCGCCCGCGAGCGGTGACGCGGGCCCCGTAGAGGGTGCCCGCTCCCTCGGCGGTGAACACCCACTGCCCGGGCCCGACCGGTGCGGCGAGCACGCCGGCCCCGTCGAGGGCCTGCACCGCGCGGGTGCGCCAGATCGCGGTGCTCAGCAGCCGCAGGTGCACGGCGTCGTCCCCGCCGTCGGGCTCGAAGGAGAGCACCGCGGGCCCGGCGACGTAGAGCTGCCCCGTGCGCCACGTGGTGCCGGCCAGCGCCCGCCGCCAGCGGCGGGTGCGCAGCAACGCGCCGGCGCCGACGACGACGGCGGCCAGCCCGCCGAGGACGAGGGCGAGGACGGCGAGCCCGGCACCGGGCACCCGCCGGCCGTCCTCCCCGGCCAACGTCACGGTGGCGAGGCCGAGCAGGACGCCGAGGACGACGGCGATGGCGCCGCCGCCCAGCCAGCGCAGCGCCCCGACCTGGAGGGCGGCCAGGGCGGTCCGGGTGGCGGGGTCGTCACTCGCGGGGTGCATGGGCCCATGCTGGCAGCAGCGTCCGCGGGGACGGCGACGTAGCGTGGAACGGATGTCCACGGAAGCCCCTGCGACGCTCGCCGCCTGGTTGCGCACCCGCAGCGACGAGCAGCTGCGCGCGTTGCTGGCGGCCCGGCCCGACGTCGCCCGCCCCGCCCCCTCCGACGTCGTCGCGCTGGCCAGCCGGCTCGCCGTCCCGGTGTCGGTCGACCGCGCCCTCGACGAGCTCGACGCCGCGACGCTGCAGGTGCTCGACGCCGTCCTGCTGGCGCCCACCGACGGGATGCCGCCCGACGCGCTGGTCGCCGCGCTGCCGGAGGTGCCCGACGAGGTGGTCGAGGCCGCCGTCGAGGCGCTCACCACGCAGGCGCTGCTGTGGGGCGACGACGTCCTGCACGCCCCCGACCCGGTGCGCCGCGCCGTCCGGCACCCCGCCGGGCTGGGCCGCCGGGCGGTCGACCTGCGGCTGCAGCTGCCCGCGGACCTGCCCGCCGCCGTCGCCGAGCTGGATCCCGAGGAGCGCGCCGTCCTGGAGCGGCTGGCCGGCGACCGCCCGGTCGGGCACCTCCCCGAGGCGCCGAACGGCGGGGCCACCCCGGCGCGGCGGCTGCTGCAGCGGGGCCTGCTGGCCCGCATCGACGCGCTGAACGTCGAGCTCCCCCGCGAGCTGGGGCTGCTGCTGCGCGGCGACCGGCCCTACGGACCGCCGCGGCGGCGGCCGGAGCCCGCTCCGGTGACGCGCGACCCGCAGGCGGTGGACCGGCAGTCCGCCGGTGCGGCGCTGGAGCAGGTCGGGCGGGTCGGCGAGCTGCTGGCGCTGCTGGAGGAGGAGGCGGCCGGGCTGCTGCGCAGCGGCGGGGTGGGCGTCCGCGACCAGAAGCGGCTGGCCAAGACGCTCAAGGTGGCCGAGCCCGACGCCGCCTGGCTGCTGGAGCTGGCGCACGCCGCCGGGCTGCTCGACGTCGGCGGGCCGCACCGCGACGAGTGGCTGCCCACCCGCGCCTACGACGTCTGGCGGGAACAGGACCTCGCCGACCGCTGGGCGGTGCTGGCCGCCGGGTGGCTGGGCGCCGTCCGGTTGCCCTCCCTGGTGGGCGTGCGCGATGTGGCCGGCAAGGCCGCCAACCCGCTCTCCCCCGACCTGGTGCGGCACACCGCGCCGGCGATCCGCCGGTCGGCGCTGGCCGTGCTCGCCGAGCTGCCGCCGGGTTCCGGGCTGCCGCCCGACGAGCTCGTCGCGCTGCTGCGCTGGCGCACCCCGCGCCGGGCCGACCGGCTGGCGCCGGTGCCCGACATGCTGGCCGAGGCCGCGCGGCTGGGCGTGCTCGTGGGCGGGGTGCCCTCCACCGGCGGCCGCGGGCTGCTCGCCACCGGGGAGGACGGCGCCGCCGACGGCGTGCGCGGGCTGCTGCCCGAGCCGGTCGACCACGTGCTCGCCCAGCCGGACCTCTCGCTGATCGCCCCGGGGCCGCTGGTCGCCGACCTGGCCGACACCCTCTCGGTCGTCGCCGACGTCGAGTCCTCCGGCGGGGCGACGGTGTTCCGGGTGTCGGAGCCCTCGGTCCGCCGGGCGCTGGACGCAGGCTGGTCGGCGCCGGACCTGCACGACTTCTTCGCGAAGGCGTCCCGCACCCCGGTCCCCCAGGCGCTGGACTACCTGGTCGACGACGTGGCTCGCCAGCACGGGCGGCTGCGGGTGGGGTCGATCGAGTCCTACGTGCGCTCCGACGACCACGGGCTGCTCTCCCAGGTGCTCGGCGACCGGCGCACCGCGGCCGCCGAGCTGCGCCGGCTGGCCCCGGGGGTGCTCGTCAGCGGGCTGGGCGCCGACGAGGTGCTCACCGTGCTGCGCGAGGCCGGTTACGCCCCGGCCGGCGAGCACCCGGGCGGGGCGGTGCTCACCCGGCCGCCGGCCCGGCCGCGCGCCGCCGGCCGCCGCGGCGCCGAGCCGCCGTCCGCGCCGCGACCGCTGAGCGGGGCCGACCTGGACACGACGGTGCGGGAGATCCGTGCCGGTGACGCGGCCCTCGCCGCACGCCGCGGCGAGGCGGTGCGCCAGGTGCCCGGGGTGACGACGGCGTCGACGCTGGAGCTCTTGTCACGGGCGGTCCGGGAGGGTGTGCCGGTGTGGCTGGGGTACGTGGACGCCCAGGGCAGCGGCAGCCAGCGCGTGGTGCAGCCGGTCTCGCTGGCCGGGGGCTTCCTGCAGGGCTACGACGAGCGACGCGGGGAGAGCCGCACCTTCGCCGTCCACCGCATCACGTCGGTGGCCCTGGTGGAGGACGACGCGAGCTGACCGTCCCGTCGGTGGGGCGGCCTACCGTGCCGCCGTGACCGAGACGTTCACCGCCGTCCTCTGGCTGCACGACGGCCCGGCCGGGTGGCACTTCCTCACCCTGCCGCCGGAGGTCGCCGACGACGTGCGGGAGCTCGGCGCGGCCGCGCGCGCCGGCTTCGGCTCCGTGCGCGTCACCGCCACCGTCGGCGGCACCTCGTGGCAGACGTCGGTGTTCCCCGACGCGCGGAGCGGCTCCTTCGTGCTGCCGGTGAAGAAGCCGGTGCGGGCCGCCGAGGGGTTGCGGGCCGGCGACCGGGTGCGGGTCGAGCTCGCCGTCAGCCCGGATCCGGCACGGCGTAGCGGCGGGTGAGCATCCAGCCGACCCGGCCGAGGACCGCCAGCAGGTAGAGCCCGAGGACGGCGAAGGCCCAGCCGTCGAGCCGGGGGTCGGCCGATCGCGCGGCGCGGACCACGAGCACCTGCACCGCGGCGATCAGCAGCAGCGTCCAGGCGCCGATCCACCACAGGTCGTCGGCCACGAGGGCCCGCAGGCGCGGCAGGCGCTCGGGGCGCTTCCAGTACTCGGGGTGCGGCACGTCGAACAGGTGGGCGGGCGCTCGGTGGACCATCACCACCAGGCCGGCGAAGAGCAGTGCCATGCCCAGCGCCAGCAACCCGGAGGTCCACAGCGCCTCCGCGCGGCCGGCCCACCGGTCCGGGTCGCCGGCGCCCCCGAAGTGGACCGGCACCCGCTCGGGCAGCCTGGCCAGCGACCAGGTCCAGGCCGCCGCGCAGGCGGCGGCCCCCGCGACGAACCACCACCGCCCCGAGCCCATGCCGGCCAACCTATCGGCGCCCGCGTCGTCCCCCGACCCCCGTGAGAGGGAAGGTCGCGTCGTCCCCCGGCGTTACCGTGGGCAGTCCGCATCCCATGGAGAGAGTTGACGCGTGCCTGACGGCCCCCTGATCGTCCAGTCGGACAAGACCCTGCTGCTCGAGGTCGACCACCCGCTGGCCCGTGACTGCCGCGCCGCGATCGCGCCCTTCGCGGAGCTGGAGCGCTCCCCCGAGCACGTGCACACCTACCGCGTGACGCCGCTGGCGCTGTGGAACGCGCGCGCCGCCGGGCACGACGCCGAGCAGGTCGTCGACGCCCTGGTGCGCTACTCGCGCTACCCCGTGCCGCACGCGCTGCTGGTCGACGTCGCCGACACGATGGACCGCTTCGGCCGGCTGACCCTGCAGAACGACCCGGTGCACGGGCTGGTGCTGAGCTCCACCGACCGGGCGGTGCTGGAGGAGGTCGTCCGGTCCAAGAAGGTCGCCCCGATGCTGGGCGCCCGGATCGACGCCGACAGCGTCGTCGTCCACCCCTCGGAGCGTGGCCGGCTCAAGCAGGCGCTGCTCAAGATCGGCTGGCCGGCCGAGGACCTCGCCGGCTACGTCGACGGGCAGGCGCACCCGATCTTCCTGGAGCAGGACAGCTGGCAGCTGCGGGACTACCAGCAGGAGGCCGTGGACGGCTTCTGGGCCGGCGGCTCGGGCGTCGTCGTGCTGCCCTGCGGTGCGGGCAAGACGCTGGTCGGCGCCGCGGCGATGGCCGAGGCGAAGGCGACCACGCTGATCCTGGTGACCAACACCGTCTCGGGGCGGCAGTGGAAGCGCGAGCTGATCGCGCGCACGACGCTGACCGATGAGGAGATCGGCGAGTACTCCGGCGAGCGCAAGGAGATCCGGCCGGTCACCATCGCGACCTACCAGGTGATCACCACCCGCCGGAAGGGCGAGTACCGGCACCTGGACCTCTTCGACGCACAGGACTGGGGCCTGATCGTCTACGACGAGGTCCACCTGCTGCCCGCGCCGATCTTCCGGCTGACCGCCGACCTGCAGTCCCGCCGCCGGCTGGGGTTGACCGCGACGCTCGTGCGCGAGGACGGGCGGGAGGACGACGTCTTCTCGCTCATCGGGCCCAAGCGCTACGACGCCCCGTGGAAGGACATCGAGCAGCAGGGCTACATCGCGCCGGCCGAGTGCGTGGAGGTGCGGGTCGCGCTCGACGACGAGGAGCGGATGACCTACGCCGTCGCCGAACCCGAGGAGCGCTACCGGATCGCGGCGACCGCGACGTCGAAGCTGCCGGTGATCCGCCGAGTGCTCGACCGGCACCCCGACGAGCAGAAGCTGGTCATCGGCGCCTACCTCGACCAGCTCGAGGCGCTGGGTGAGGCGCTCGACGCCCCGGTGATCCAGGGGTCGACGACGAACAAGGAGCGGGAGCGGCTGTTCCAGGCCTTCCGGGTCGGGGAGATCAAGACCCTCGTCGTCTCGAAGGTCGCGAACTTCTCCATCGACCTGCCCGAGGCCGCGGTCGCGGTGCAGGTGTCGGGGACGTTCGGGTCGCGCCAGGAGGAGGCGCAGCGGCTCGGCCGGGTGCTGCGGCCCAAGGCCGACGGGCGGCAGGCGCACTTCTACACCGTGGTCAGCCGCGACACCCTCGACAGCGAGTACGCCGCCCACCGGCAGCGCTTCCTCGCCGAGCAGGGCTACGCCTACACGATCGTCGACGCCGCCGACCTGGCCGGCCCGGGTGAGGTCAACGGCCCCGACTGGGTGGACGAGCCGGCCGACTGAGCGCTCGCCTCACCCGATCCCGGTCGACAACTGATCGACAGAGCCGACGGGGACGACATCCTGGGCCCGAGCCCGGGCTGCTGGATCGACGGATACGAACACGTCGGCCTGCAGCCGGGTGACAGCCAGGTATTCGGCGTAGGTCGTCGAGGCCAGGCCGTGCTCGCGAGCGATCTGCCGGGCGACTCGTCGTGAGACCCGGTCACCGAGCGACCGGACCTTGACCCGGGTCATCGTGTCGTGACGCTCGAGCGCGTCGGCCTCGGTGAGCTCACCTCGGGAGACGGCGGCGAAGAGCAGCTCGAGCGCCTGGGAGCGCAGGACCTGGGGGGCGACCAGCTGGTGGTCTGGCGCGACGTCGACGCGCTCGGCGACCAGATGCAGCAGGGTCGGTGCGTCGATCACGAACCGCGTCATGCGCCCGCACCGTAGCCGCTGCCGCGGGCGCGCATCAGAACGGCGGCGGGGACGTCGAAGCCACCAAACCGCTGGGGGTGGTCACGGTGAGCGTGCCGTCGTCGGCCAGCTCGTGCTGCCACCCCGGCGCCTGGTGCTTGCCGCGGTGGTGCGGGGTGCAGTAGCCGACCAGGTTCGCCGCACTCGTCTCCCCTTCGGGCCAGGGCCGGTCGTGATCCAGCTCGCCGCCCCGGGGTACCGGCCGGCGGCAGCCGGCGAACCGGCACCGACGGTCGCGGGCCCGCAGGAACCGGTCGAGCCGGGCGCCTGGCCGGTACCCGTCGGTCGGCGGCGGAGCGCCGAGGCCGGGCAGGGCGCTCAGGTCGTGGGTGCAGCGGGCCGGGTCCCGCCGGCAGGCGCCGGCCTCGCACCGGGACCGCCGGCGGAGTTCATCGGCGTCGGTGAGCGCCACCAGTGCGCCCGTCAGCTCGTCGACGAGGGCGATCCGCGGGCGGTCGACCAGCCCACCGCCACCGGTCCGGCCGAGCAGCTCGGCGAGTGCGGTGCGATGAGCCTGCGTCGCGGCTCCGAGTGCGGTGAGCGCGTCACAGGCCGAGGACGACCGCCCTTCCGCGCTCATCTGCCAGGCGGATTCGTCCTCCGCGTCAGCCACCTCAGCGGCCGCCACCGCACCTCTCGCCTGCCCCACCGCCCGCTCCAGTTCGAGCAGGACAGCTCCCGCGGCTTCGACCGCACGGTCGGCCACCGCCCAGGACCCGAGCCCAGGCGCGTCGGCGAGGGCAGGGCTGGGCCGGAGGTCGGGCGTCGGTGCGCCGGCGGGCGCAGGGCCGGAGCCCCGCTCGGGACCGGGCTCCGACCACGGGTCGTCGTCCGCGGTCCAGGCAGGGTCCAGCCACGGGAGGACGTCCACCGCGGCCGGCATCGCCTCCCAGCGGGCCGCTTTCTCCCAGAACCGGGCTTGCTCCTCGGGTGGCGGGTCCTCCGCACCACCCCACTCCTCCAGCACCCGCGCCTCGGTGGCGGCCCACCAGTCGGCGAGGGCTTCCTCTTCCCACGCGTCCGGTGGGCGGGTGCCGGGCGACCAGGTCTCGTCCGGCTCCTCGGCTGCGGGCGGCTCCGCGGTCGCGTCCGGCGGCGCGGTCTCGTCCGGCTCCGTGGGTGCCGGTGCCGGTGCCGGTGCCGCGGGGTCGGGCAGGAGGCCCAGCGCGCGGGCGAGAGCCCGCACCATCTCGGCCGGCACCACCTGGCCGTTGATCTCCCCCGGCTGGTCGCCACCCAGCACGGTGCGCACACCGGCCACCAGGGTGAGCTGCGCCTGCACGGGCGGGAGGCCGTTCTCCCCCGGCCGAAGCACCAGGTCGAGCAGGCAGTCGGCCATCTTCTGCCCACGGGTGCGCCGGTCGTCGGGGGTGGGCTCGAGGGCGTCGGCGTACCGGCCCAGCGCGTCGAGGAGCGCCTGTGCCTCCGGCACGGAGAGCAGCGCGCTCAGCACGGCCGTCCCGTCGGCAGCACCGGGCCGGACGGAGACGCCGCGCTCGCGGAGGGCACGGGTCAGCCGGCCGGCGGCGTCCCGGGCGTCCCGCCGGAGCACGACCCGGCGCGCCTTGTCACCCAGCTGCGCCGGGGTGGTGACCCGGCGGGCGGCCCAGGCGAGCAGCTCGGCCTCCACCTCGGCCCGGATCCTGTCGTCGGCGATCGGCGCGACGGTGCCGAGCATCGGCCACAGGTGACCGTCGTGGAGCGCCCCCGCCTCGAGGGCGTCCAGCGTCTGCGGCAACCGGTGCACGAGCGTGAGGGACCGGGTGAGCAGCGCCTCCGCCGACTGGGAGGTGCGGGACAGGGCGAGGGAAAGCTCGTGCGTCGCCCACTCGCTGACTCTGGACAGCACCTCCGCGCGCGAGGCCCGGCGGTCGGCGCTCATGGCACCCGGCTCGCCGGGCTGCCGGTCCGCGGAGGAGGGCCGGGTGGCGGCGAAATCGGCGATCGCCCGGGCCCGCAGCGCCGTCTGCCGGGCGATCTCCCGGTCGGCGGCCTGGACCGCGCCGAGCGGGCCCGACGCCCACCCGGCCGCCGGTGCACCGGCATCGGCGTCGTCCGCCCGCACCCTCTCCGCCATGCATCGAACATACGTTCGATCACCGACATTTCTGGATCTCAGCCCCACCGCAGGTCCAGCCCCATCAGCACCTCGTCCCGCCGGTCTTCCGGGGCGATCTGCAGCGCACCGGGCCAGCGACCGGTGACGACCCACCCGTACCGCCCGTAGAAGGACTCCAGCCCCATCCCGCCGCGCACCTCGAGCCGCAGCGAGTCCAGGCCGAGGTCGTCGCGCGCCGCCCGCGCCACCTCGCCCATCAACGCGCCACCCACCCCACACCCCCGGGCGGCCGGCGACGTCTGCACGTGCGTCACCCGGCCCCAGTGCGCGGCGACCGGGTCGACGTTCCCCGTCAGCACCAGCCAGCCGGCGAGCCCGCCCTCGTGCTGCGCGACGAGGAGCCGGCGCAGCCGCGGGTCGAGGCCGTCGACCAGGTGGTCGACGACCGGCGCGACGACGTCGTCGTCCACCGGCACCTGCCGGGCGAAGCCGACCGCTCCGCCGCCGTTGACCACGTCCCGCCAGCAGGTGACCAGGTGTGCCCGCATCCGCGGGGTCACGTGGTCCGGGTCGGTCAGCCAGCGCAGCGGGGGCACCGGCGGAGTCTGTCAAGCCGTCGCGATGCAGCCGGGGACGCCTGGGATCACCGGGGCCGGCGGGAGTGACGAGCCGGTCCGTTCCGGCCATGACGATCGCCACAGCGGCCGGACGGCGTCGGCAAACACCCTGGTCAGAGGCTCGGCGACAGGTCGCCATACGTCCCGACGGCGGTGGCGCGCGGGAAGCCCCCGTTGGGCGTGTTGCCCGGCCGCCGATCAGAATGGGCCCCGACATGGCGACTGCAGCAGCAGCGGCGGCCCGGGCCCCGCAGACGACCAGCCGACCGCTCCGGGCATGGCAGCAGGCCGCCCTCGGCCAGTACGAGGAGGCATCCCCCAAGGACTTCCTGGTCACCGCTACGCCGGGCGCCGGGAAGACGACCTTCGCCCTGACGCTGGCAGCCCGGCTGCTGTCGCGGCGGGAGGTCGCCCGCGTGATCGTCGTCGCCCCGACCGACCACCTGCGGCTGCAGTGGGCCGAGGCAGCCGACGCGATGGGCATCGTCCTCGACCCGAACCTGACCAACGCCGTCGGCCCGGTCCGCGCCGGCACCCAGGGCTACGTCACGACGTACGCGCAGGTGGCGGGCAAGCCGATGCTGCACGCCGCCCGCGCCACCGCCGTCAAGTCGCTGGTCATCCTCGACGAGGTGCACCACGCCGGCGACGGGCTCTCCTGGGGCGAGGCCGTCGAGGAGGCGTACGGCATGGCCGCCCGCCGGCTCTGCCTCACCGGGACGCCGTTCCGCACCAAGCCCGACGAGCGCATCCCCTTCGTCCGGTACGAGGAGGACACCTTCGAGGGCGAGGCCGGCGGCCTGGTCAGCCGCGCCGACTACACCTACGGCTACAAGGAGGCGCTGGCCGACAACGTCGTCCGCCCGGTCGTCTTCGCCGCCTACACCGGCACCTCCCGCTGGCGGAACTCCGCGGGCGAGGTGGTCGCCGCGTCGCTGAGCGAAGCCGGCACCAGGTCGGTGGAGATGCAGGCCTGGCGCACCGCCCTGGACCCCAAGGGCCAGTGGGTGCCGCACGTCATCGCCGCGATGGACGACCGGATCACCCACCTGCGCGAGGAGGGCGGCATGCCCGACGCCGCCGGGCTGATCCTCGCCAGCGACCAGGACGACGCCCGCGACTACGCCAAGATCGTGCGGCGGGTGACCGGCAAGGCGCCGGAGCTGATCCTCTCGGACGACCCGAAGGCGTCGAAGAAGATCGAGCGGTTCGCGACCGGCTCGGCCCGCATCGCCGTCTGCGTCCGCATGATCTCCGAGGGCGTCGACGTCCCGCGCGCCGCCGTCCTCGCGTGGATGACCTCCTACCGGACGCCGCTGTTCTTCGCCCAGGCCGTCGGCCGCGTCGTCCGCTCCCGGGCGTCGCACGAATCGGCGACGGTGTTCCTGCCCGCCGTCCGCCCACTGCTGTCGCTGGCCGCCTCGATGGAGGAGCAGCGCAACCACGTCATGCCGCCGCCCCGGAGCCAGCCGGAGGAGGAGCTCGAGGCGCTCGACCTGCCGCCCCGGGAGCCGCGGGAGGGCGAGATGAAGCAGTGGGAGGCGCTGGAGGCCGACGCCCGCTTCGCGCACGTGCTGCACGGCGGGACGGCGCACACCGGTGAGGGCCGGCCGGCCACCGTCGTCGCCCCCGAGGAGGAGGACTTCCTCGGCATCCCGGGCCTGCTCACGCCCGAGCAGACGGCGTCGTTGCTGGCCAAGCGGGACGACGAGCTGCGGCTGCGCATCGCGCAGAGCCACCGGAACGACGCCGACGACTTCATGGTCGTCGAGGATCACCCGGACGAGGACGACGCCGGCCGCTCGTGGCGCGACGCCGCCGAGCTGCGCCGAGAGATCAACAAGCTGGTCAACCGCGTGGCGGCGCGCACCTCCCAGCCGCAGGCGGTGGTGCACAGCCAGCTGCGCCAGCAGGTGCCCGGTCCGCCGTCGGCGTCGGCGTCGGTCGACGTGCTGCGTGCCCGCCGGGAGCGCCTCCGCACGATGCTCTAGAACGCTCGGTCGTCGACCGGTGGGACGTCTGCACGAACCAGCCGGAGGCGATCGGCTGGGATGACGCCCGGGAAGTAGTCGTATCCCTCCCCGGAGGTCACCAGGTCGGCCGGGTCGACCCCCTCTACGACCCAGACGTCGACCGGGCCGCCGGTGTTGTTCATGTCGACGAACCAGTCCGCCGTCCATTCGTCGGGAGCGAGGAAGCACCCCTCCTGCTCGGGCGCCGGGCTGCCCGCGATGCCCGGGGCTGTCCCCATCCGGCGCCAGTCGAGCCCGTGTTCCAGGATCGACGCGCGGTTCGAGGACGAGGTGACGTGGAACATCACGGGCCGGCCAGCAGGCCCCGGGCGGCGGCGATCGCGACTGCCTCGGTGCGGCCGCGCGCGCCGAACTTGGCCAGGATGTTGCTGACGTGCACGCTGGCGGTCTTCTCGCTGATGTACAGCTCCGCGCCGATCTGCCGGTTGGTGCGGCCTTTGGCCAGCAGCGCCAGCACCGACTGCTCCCGAGGCGTGAGCACCGCGGCCGGGTCGACCGCCCGCACCCCGGGCAGGTGGACGTCCAGCCTGCCTCGCCGGACCAGCGCCTCGACCGCCTCCCGCAGCGGCCGGGCGCCCAGCCGGGCGGCGACCTCGTGCGCGGCACGCGCCTGCTCCGCCGCCCCGGCCCGGTCGCCGGTGGCCAGCAGCGCCTCGGCAAGCCGCCGGAGGGACCGCGCCTCCTCGTAGACGTGCCCGAACCCGAAGGCCTCCACCGCCGCCCGCCACAGCTCGGGCGCGGCGTCCCCGTGCAGCCGGGCCGCCTCGGCCTCCACCCGGGCCTGCCAGGCCCTCGCCTCGACACCCATCGTGTCGCCGTAGTTGCCCCGGTAGACCTCGACGCCGGAGCGGGCCATCACGACGAGCTCCTCGCCGGCTCGTACCCAGCGCTCGGTGGCGCCGGCGTCCCCGTCCCGCCGCGCCGTGGCCGCGGCGTCGGCCACCGGCGCCAGGGCCGTGCCGACCAACCGGAGCACGCCGAGGTGGTCGTCCTCCCACTCCTGCTGCAGCCGCCGGCAGGCCGCGAGGGCGACGTCCAGGGCGGTCTGCGCGTCCCCGTGCCAGGCGGCCAGGTCGATCTCCGATGCGGCCGTGACGAGGTCGAGCAGGATGTGGGCACGCAGCCGCGGGATGAGTCCGCGGGCCCAGTCGACCCGCTCACGCGCCCGCGGATCGCCCCGGCCCACCAGGACGAGCAGCCCGTCCGCACGCACGTGGGCAGCCATCTCGGGCACGCGGGCCAGCAGATCGGCCTCGGCGAGGCTCCCGTCCCAGTCGCCGGACATGTAGAGCGCCGTCACCTGCAGGTGCCGCAGCTCGGCCGCGTAGTAGGACCAGTCGCCGCCGAGGTCACGCGCCCGTCGCGTCCCACGCCGCGTCCAGCTCAGCGCCTCGTCGATCCGGCCTGCCTCGAAGGCGACCGTGGCGAGGTTGAACAGCACCCGCATCTCGACGTCGAGGTCGCCGGACCGGCGCGACCGGAGCAGCGCCTCGTCCAGGCGGGCCCGCACCCGTTCCGGCTCGGCCCCCGGGTGCGCCCGCAGCTGGGTGACCGCGATGTCGGACCAGGCGCCGTCGAGCCCGAGCGCGTCCGCCGCCGCGAGCGCCTCGTCGGCGGCGGCCTCGGCCTCCTCCGCCCGGCCGACCGCGTAGCTCATCCGGGCGTGCGTGGCCGCCGCCCAGGTGCGCACCTCCGACGGCGGGTGCGCCGGGACCAGCGCCATCGCTGCCGCGCTCTCGCGGTGGGCCCCGGACTCGTCCTCGACGCGGACCATGGCCTGGGCCAGCGTGTAGTGCACCCGGGCGCGCCTCACCGCATCGGCGTCCGGCTCGAGCACCTGGAGCGCCGAGCGCAGCAGGGCGACGGCGCGGTGCAGTTCCCCGACGGTCCGTGCCGCCCCGGCGGTCTCCAGCAGCAGGGCGGCCTGGTCGCGGCCCGCGCGCTCGACGGCGTCGGGCACCGCCGACCAGAGCGCCAGCGCGGATTCCAGGTGCTGCAGCTGCTCGGCCGGGGCACCGACGCAGCAGGCATCGGCCGCCGCCTCCAGCGAGGCGCCGAACGCGCCGGCCAGGTCGTTGCTCTCCCGGGCGTGGTGGGCTCGCTCCGCCGCCGTCCCCGCGGCGGGCTCGCTCGCCAGGTACGCGGCGATCGCGGCGTGCAGGCGCACCCGCTCCCCCGGGAGCAGGTCGGCCAGCACCGCCTCCCGCAGCAGGGCGTGCCGGAACCGGTAGCGGCCGTCGTCGGAGACGACGAGGAGGTGGTGGTGCACGGCCTCGGCGAACGCCTCCTCCAGTTCGCCGCTGCCCAGCTCGCCCACGGCGGCGACCAGCTCGTGGCGCACCCGGCGGCCGGCGACCGCCGCGATCCGCAGCACCTGCTGGGCGGCCGGGGAGCGCTGCTCCACGCGCGTCAGCAGGACGTCGGTCAGCGCGAGCGGGAGCGCCTCCCCCTGCAGCCGCGCGGCCAGCAGCTCCTCGGCGTAGAAGGCGTTGCCCTCCGCGCGGGCGACGACGTCGTCGACGGCGCTCGCTGGGATGCCGCCGGTCGCCAGCCCCCGGACCAGGTCACCGACGGCGGCATCCGGCAGCGGCGCCAGGTCCAGCCGCTCGACGCCCGGCAGCCGCACGAGCTCGGCGAGAAGAGGACGCAGCGGGTGCCGGCGGTGGAGGTCGTCGGCGCGGTAGGAGACGACGACGGCGACCGGCTCGTCGACCAGCCGGGCCAGCAGGTAGCGCAGCAGGTCACGGCTGGACCGGTCGGCCCAGTGCACGTCCTCCAGCACGACGAGCAGCGGGCCGGCCGCGGCCAGCTCGCAGAGCAGCGCGGCGACCGACTCGAACAGCTGCAGCCGCCCGTCGTCGACCGGCTGCGGCGCGGCCCGGTGCGGCAGGGGGCGGCCGAGGTCCAGGCCCTCGCTCGGGGGCGGCACCGGGACGACCGCGCCCGGGTGGCCGGCGAGGAAGCCGGTCAGGACGGGGTTCGACCGGGCCGCCGGCACGAGCTCGGGGTCGGCCGCGAGCGGGCGGAGGAGGTCGACGAAGGGCAGGTAGGGCAGCCCGACGTCGCCGAGGTCGACGCAGTGCCCGGTGAGCACCCGCAGCCCGCGCTCGGCCGCCCGCCGGCCCAGCTCGTCGAGCAGCCGGGTCTTGCCGACGCCGGCGTCGCCGGCGAGCAGCGTCGCGCACGCCCGGCCGGCGACGGCCCGCTCCACCTGCGCGAGCAGGCGGGCGAGCTCCTCGGCCCGGCCCACGAGCGGGGCGTCGTCCCAGCGTGACACGGCAGGGATCGTGGCACGCGGGGGTGACCGATCGGGGCCGGCACCACCCGGCCGGGGTGTGCTCAGCGCGAACGCCGGGGCCGGCGGAGCCAGGGACCGCGCCGGGTGCTGGTGCTGCGGCCGAGGTGCTGGAGGACCTCGCGGCGGTAGGCGAGCTCGGCCTCGAGTCCGGGGTTGGGGTACGTCATGGTCGTTCCTCTCATCGGTGCGGACGAGAGGAACGTTCGTGCTGAGGCGGGGGGCCGGGCATCGGGCGACCACGCCGTTCCCGGTGGGCACCTGTGCCTAAGGGGGCCTCAGATCCACCCGTGAGGGTGACATCGGGGCCGGGACCGGTTGACCGGCCGGCGCGCGGGAAACCGCTGCCCCCGCGGCGAGCGCCGCAGGTCGGCGCCCCGCCGACCGCCACCGGAGGAGTTGGTCATGCGACTCGGAACCGCCATCGTGCTGCTCGCCCTCGGCGCGATCCTCACCTTCGCCCTGCGCGTGGACGTCAGCGGCGTCGACCTGCAGGTCGTCGGCTGGATCCTGATGATCGTCGGTGCGCTGGGCATCGTCCTGGAGCTGGCCGTCTGGGGGCCGCGCCAGCGCCGGGTCACCCGGACCGACGCCTACGGCGACCCGGCAGCAGGTGGTCCGGCGCACCGGAGCACCACGGAGGAGACCTACTGAGCCGACCGGCTCGGCGAACGCGAGAGCCCCCGCCCGGGAAGGGCGGGGGCTCTCGTGCGTACAGGTCCGGACCGGATGACGGCCGCCTCGCGGCGAGAAGCACAACACGGCTCCAGGCCCCCGACCGAGGTCGGGGCGGTAGTCCGTGAAGGCGTAACCAAATGGCACCCGGGGGCACGATGCACCCGGCCCGGACGGCTTCCACCGTACGCGCCGGACGAACCGGCGTCATGTCCTCGGAGCGGCCGCCGCCGCGGTGCGGTCGGGGGACGTGGACACCGTCCGGGGCCCGGCAGCCCCGTGCCAGACTCCGACCGTGGCCGACCTGACCGACGTGGAGGCCCGCGTCCTCTCCGCCGTCGACGAGCGGTGGGCGGTGGACCGGCTCGCAGCGATGATCGCCGTCCCGTCGGTGGGCGGCACAGCGGCCGAGAGCGAGGTGCAGCACCTGCTCGCCGGCTGGCTCGACGAACTCGGCTGCGACGTCGACTGCTGGCCGGTCGACCTGGCCGAGGCGGTCACCGCCGCCGACGCCCCCGGCCAGGAGGTCGTGCGCACCGAGGCGTGGGGCGTGGTCGGCACCGTCGGCGGCGAGGGCGCCCCGGCGCTGGTCCTGTCCGGGCACACCGACGTCGTCCCGCCCGGCGACCTCGACCTGTGGTCCGGCGATCCCTTCGTCCCCCGGTTCGCCGGCGGCGCGGTGCACGGGCGCGGGGCCTGCGACATGAAGGCCGGCGTCGTCGCCGGCCTCGCCGCGGTGCACGCCCTGCGGACGGCGGGGGTGCGCCTGGCCCGGCCGCTGGCGGTGCACGGGGTCGTCGGCGAGGAGGACGGCGGCCTGGGCGCCTGGGCCACCCTGCGCCGCGGCCACACCGGCGAGCTGTGCGTGATCCCCGAGCCGACGGCGCAGGCCGTGGTGACCGCCCACGCCGGCGCGCTCACCTTCCGGCTGGAGATCACCGGCCACGCCGCGCACGCCGCCATGCGCGACCGCGGGGTGAGCAGCGTGGAGCTGTTCGCGCACGTGCACGCCGCGCTGCTGGGGTTCGAGGCGGAGCGGCAGCGCGACGCCGATCCGCGCTTCGGCGGGGCCCGCTTCCCCTACGGCATCTCGATCGGCCGGGTGCGGGCCGGCGACTGGGCGAGCTCGGTGCCCGACCGGCTGGTCGCCGAGGGGCGCTACGGGGTGCGGCTCGGCGAGCCGGTGGAGGTGGCCCGCGCCGCACTGGAGAGCCGCCTCGCCGAGGTGTCGGCCGCGCACCCCTGGCTGGCCGAGCACCCCGTGCGGCTGACCTGGGTCGGCGGCGCGTTCGCCAGCGGGCAGCTGCCGGCCGGCTCGCCGCTGCTGCCGGCGGTGCGCGCCGCGGTCGTGGACGCCGGTGGGCCGCCACCGGCCGAGCAGGCCCTGCCCGCGGGCACCGACCTGCGGCTCTACGCCGCCGCGGGCATCCCGACGCTGCACTACGGGCCGGGCGACCTGCACCTGGCCCACGGCCCGCAGGAGCGCGTGCCGGTCGCCGAGCTGGTCACCGCCGCCCGCGCATTCGCGTTGCTGGCGCTGCGCACCTGCGGGGTCCGGTGAGCGGCCCGGTCGGGTTCGAGGCCTGGGCCGCGCTGGCCGGGGACTCCCCCATCTCCCGCACCGAGTGGGCCGCGGTCGTCGCCGCCTGGAGCGAGCCACACCGCCGATACCACGACCTCGCGCACCTGGCGGCCGTGCTCGGGCTGGTCGAGCGGCTCTCCGCCGACGCCCCCGACCCGGCCGCCGTCGCCCTGGCCGCCTGGTACCACGACGTCGTCTACGACCCGCTGCGCGCGGACAACGAGCAGGTCAGCGCCGAGCGCGCGCGGGCCGGGCTGCGCGGGCTGGTGCCCGAGGCGAGGGCCGAGGAGGTGGCCCGGCTGGTGCTGCTCACCGCCGCGCACGACCCGGAGCCCGGTGACGCGAACGGCGCCGCCCTGTGCGACGCCGACCTCGCCGTGCTGGCCGCGGCCCCGGCTGCGTACGCGGGCTACGCCTCGGCGGTGCGCGCCGAGTACGGGCACCTCTCCGACGACGAGTTCACCACCGGGCGGATCGCCGTCCTGGAACGGCTGCTCGACCTGCCCCGCCTCTACCGGCTGCCCGCCGCCGCGGAGTGGGAGCCGGTGGCGCGCGCGAACCTGACCGCCGAGCTCACCCTGCTCCGGTCCCGCGCTTCCGGAGCCTGAGCCCGGCGGTGAGCAGCCGCTGCAGCAGCTCCCGGGAGCCCACCGGCCGGGCCCCCGCGGCGACGGCGATCTCGTAGAGGTCCGCGGGGACGTCGTAGTGGTCGCCCTGGAACGCCCGGCGCGGGATGCCCAGCTCCGCGGCGACGAAGGCGTGCAGCTCGTCGTAGGAGACGTCGCTGACCAGGTGGGACCACATCCGCCCCCGCCACGGCCACACCGGGAAGTCGATCAGCACGGCCACGGCGAGCAGTCTGCCGGGCCGCGACTAGCGTCTGCCCGGTGAGCGCAGAGATCCGCTGGGGAGTCGTCGGGCCGGGCCGCATCGCCGAGAAGGTGGTGGAGGACTTCGCGGTCGTCGACGGCGCTCGCGCGGTGGCCGTCGCCTCCCGGTCGCAGGAGCGGGCCGACGGGTTCGCCGCGCGGCACGGCCTCGAGCGCGCCTACGGCTCCTACGGCGAGATCCTGGCCGACCCCGACGTCGACGTCGTCTACGTCGCCACCCCGCACCCGCACCACCACCAGTTCGCGCTGGCCGCGCTGCGCGCCGGCAAGGCGCTGCTGGTGGAGAAGGCGTTCACCGCCACCACCGCCGGGGCCACCGAGGTCGTCGACCTCGCCCGGGAGACCGGCACCTTCGTCATGGAGGCGATGTGGACCCGGTTCCAGCCGGCCGTCGTGGCGATGCGGGAGCTCATCGACGACGGCGCGATCGGCGAGGTGCGGTCGGTGCAGGCCGACCTGGGCGTCTCCCGCGAGTACGACCCCGTCGACCGGCTCTTCGCGCTGGAGCTCGGCGGTGGCGCCCTGCTCGACCTCGGCGTCTACGTCGTGAACTTCGCCCAGATGCTGCTGGGCACGCCCGACCGCGTCGTCGCCACCGGCTCCCTGTTCCCGTCCGGCGCGGACGCCGAGGCGGCGATCCTGCTGGGCTGGGACGACGGCCGCAACGCCGCGCTCACCACCTCGCTCAAGTACGCCCTGCCCGGGACCGCCCGCGTGGTGGGGACGACGGGCTGGATCGACGTCGTCCCGCGCTTCCACCACCCGCAGACCGTCGTGCTGCACCGCGACGGCGCCGAGCCCGAGGAGATCACCCGCCCGCAGACCGGCGCCGGGTACGCGCACGAGCTGGCCGAGGTCACCGGGTGCCTGCGCGCCGGCCGCACCGAGAGCACCGTGATGCCGCTGGCCGACACCCTCGTGGTGCAGGACGTGCTCGGGCAGGCGGCCGACCAGCTCGGGGTGCGGCACGCGGAGGCGGTCGACGTCCTGTGATCGTCGTGACCGCGGCGGGCGGGGCCACCGGCACCGCCGTCGTCCGGGCCCTGCTGGCGCGTGGCGAGCGGGTGCGCGCGGTCGTGCCCTCGCGGAAGCCGCGCCCGGAGCTGGACGCGCTCGGCGCCGAGGTCGTCGTCGGCGACCTCACCGGTGACCTGTCGGGTGCGCTGGCCGGCGCCGACGCCCTGTACCTGATCTGGCCGAACTTCGACCCCGGCGAGGCCACCGGCGCCCCCGCCGTGCTGACCGCCGCCGCCCGGGCGGGGGTGCCCCGGCTCGTCTACCACTCGGTGCTCCGCCCGCAGGTGCGCGCGATGCCGCACCACGCCGCCAAGGACGTCGTCGAGGAGGCGCTCGACGGCGCCGTCGCCGACACGGGCGCCCGGTGGCGGGTGCTGCAGCCCTGCGCCTACGCCGGCAACCTCGACGGTGCGGTGACGGCGGCCGTCGCGACCGGTGAGCTGCCCAGCCCGTGGGGCCTGGAGCGGGCGCAGTCCTTCGTCGACCTCCGCGACGTCGCCGAGGCGGCGGCCGTGCTGCTCACCGAGGACGATCTCGACAGCGGCACCTTCGAGGCCGTGGGCCCCGACGCGCTCACCGCCCCCGACGTCGCCGCGCTGCTCACCGAGCGTGCCGGGCGGCCGGTCACCGCCGTCGACGTCCGGGCCGAGGACGACGGGACCTACGCCGGTCGCTGCCGCACCACGATGTTCGACTGGTACCGGGCGCACGGCTTCACGGGCAGCCCGCGGGTGCTCACCGCGCTGCTCGGCCGGCCGCCACGCAGGTTCGCCGAGCACCTCGCCGACCGGTTCCCGCCGGGCCCCTGACCGTCCCCCGACCGGGTGGCTCGGCTCCAGCCACCGCCGGCACCTGCCGAAGAGGAACGGGAACGGCCGTACCGACGGCCATCCGCCCGAGGGGAACGACATCCATGGCACTGCTCGAAGGTCTGGCCGCGCTGGCGGCGAAGTTCGCCGGCGCCGGCACGGTCGCCCAGGTGGCGACCGGCGTCGGCATCGCCACCGCCGGGGTCACCGGCGCCGGTGCCGTGGGCGCGCTGCCCGCGCCGGTGCAGGACGCCGTGGCCAGCACGGTGGAGACCGTGACCCCCTTCGACCTGCCGGGGTCCGACGACGACCTCGTCGAGGACACCTCCTCGACCGAGGAGCCCGTCGAGACCGACGACTCCGGCGTGGACGGCGTCGGTGACGACGACACGACCGGGGACGACGGCACCGCGGACGACAGCCCCGAGGTCGAGAGCCCCGAGAGCACCGACGACGAGGGCGCCGACGACGACAGCGCCGACGGCCCCGCTGCCGAGCACAGCCGCGGCGAGGGCACGGCCGCCAAGGCCGCCCGCGAGGCGGAGCGCGAGGCCGAGAAGGCCGCCCGGGACGCGGAGAAGGCGGCCCGCGAAGCCACCCGCGAGGCCGAGAAGGCCGCCCGCGACGCCGAGAAGGCCGCCCGGGGCGCCGCCGAGGACGCTGCCGAACAGGCCCGCGAGCAGGCCGAGGAGGCCGCGGAGTCCGCCCGCGAAGCCGCCGAGGAGGCCGCGGAGTCCGCCCGCGAAGCCGCCGAGCAGGCCCGCGAGGACGCCGAGCGTGCTGCGGAGAAGGCGGACGACGCCGGCTGACCGACGGTCAGGCCGCGGGCCAGGCCAGACCGGTGGCCTGGTCCGCGGTCGGCACCCGGGTGGGTGTCCCTCCGGCCCGGCGCACGGCGTCGGCGAAGTGCACCGCGTCGATGACCGCGGCGCAGCCCGGATCGTTGTTGAAGTACACGAGCACGTCGCCGTCCCCGTAGGCGGCGGCCAGCCGGTCGGCCCACAGCTGCAGCGTGCCCGGCCGGTAGCGCCAGTTCTCCAGGCCGGTGTGGAAACGGAGGTAACCCCAGCCGGCGGTGCGCCAGAGCGGCGCCACCGGTACCTCCATCCGGTCGGCCCAGCACAGCGCCGCCCCGTAGCGCTCGAGCAGCGCGCGCACCTCGTCGGTCCACCACGACTCGTGCCGCGGCTCCACCGCCACCCGGGTACCGGCCGGGAACTGCGCCAGGCACTCGCGCAGCAGCCCGGGGTCGGCCTTCAGGGTGGGCGGTAGCTGCAGCAGGACCGTGTCCAGCTTGTGCGCGAGCCCCTCGGCGCGCCCCATCAGGCGGGCGACCGGCTCCTCGGGCTCGCGCAGCCGCTTGATGTGGGTGAGGAAGCGGCTGGCCTTGACCGCCCACCGGAAGTCCGGCGGGGTGCGCTCGCGCCACTTCTCGAACGTCTCCCGCTCGGGCAGCCGGTAGAACGCGTTGTTGCTCTCGACGGTGGCGAAGTGCTGGACGTAGTGCTCCAGCCACAGCCGCTGGGGCAGCTTCTGCGGGTAGAAGGCTCCGCGCCAGTCGCGGTACTGCCACCCCGACGTCCCGATGATCACCGCCATCCCCGGCCGCTACCCCGTGGCCCGGTGGCTGACGCGACGATGCCCCCCGTCTCGGGGACGTGCAGGGACGGGGGCAGGACGGCTGCACCGGACCGGTCCGAGGCCCTCCGTTTCGACGCCCGCGACCACCACGCGCTCGCCGACTGGTGGTGCCCTTTCCCGCCGGAGACCCGAACAGCCGCGGCGAGTGCGACGACGTCGTGGCCATCAGCGTCGGATGACCACGACGTCGTCGCACTCGGTGGCGGCGACGGCCCCCGGAGACGCCGACAGGGGCGGCCCCGCGATGCGGGACCGCCCCTGGCGGGCAGTGCTCGTGCTAGGTGGCCGGACTCAGAAGTCCATGCCGCCCATGCCGCCGTCGCCACCGGGCATGGCCGGAGCGTTCTTCTCCGGCTTGTCGGCGATGACGGCCTCGGTGGTGAGGAAGAGCGCCGCGATGGAGGCGGCGTTCTGCAGCGCCGAGCGGGTCACCTTGGCGGGGTCGATGATCCCGGCCGCGACGAGGTCCACGTACTCGCCGGTGGCGGCGTTGAGGCCCCAGCCGGTCTCCGAGTTGCGCACCTTCTCCGCGACGACGCCGCCCTCGAGGCCGGCGTTGATGGCGATCTGCTTCAGCGGCGCCTCGAGCGCGACGCGCACGATGTTGGCACCGGTCGCCTCGTCACCCTCGAGCTCGAGCTTGTCGAACGCGACGGCCGTGGCCTGCGCGAGAGCGACGCCACCACCGGCGACGATGCCCTCCTCGACGGCGGCCTTGGCGTTGCGCACCGCGTCCTCGATGCGGTGCTTGCGCTCCTTGAGCTCGACCTCGGTCGCGGCGCCGGCCTTGATGACGGCGACGCCACCGGCCAGCTTGGCCAGGCGCTCCTGCAGCTTCTCACGGTCGTAGTCGGAGTCCGACCGCTCGATCTCGCTGCGGATCTGGTTGACCCGGCCCTGGATCTGGTCGGTGTCCCCGGCACCCTCGACGATCGTCGTCTCGTCCTTGGTGACGACGACCTTGCGGGCGCGGCCCAGCAGCTCGAGGCCGGCGGTGTCGAGCTTGAGGCCGACCTCCTCGCTGATGACCTGGCCACCGGTGAGGATGGCGATGTCGCCGAGCATGGCCTTGCGGCGGTCACCGAAGCCCGGGGCCTTGACGGCGACGGACTTGAAGGTGCCCCGGATCTTGTTCACGACCAGGGTCGCGAGGGCCTCGCCCTCGACGTCCTCGGAGATGATGGCCAGCGACTTGCCCGACTGCATGATCTTCTCCAGCAGCGGGAGCAGGTCCTTGACCGAGCTGATCTTCGAGTTGACGACGAGCACGTACGGGTCGTCGAGGACGGCCTCCATGCGCTCGGCGTCGGTGACGAAGTAGGGCGAGATGTAGCCCTTGTCGAAGCGCATGCCCTCGGTGAGCTCGAGCTCGAGGCCGAAGGTGTTGCTCTCCTCGACGGTGATGACACCTTCCTTGCCCACCTTGTCCATCGCTTCGGCGATGAGCTCACCGATGGCGGGGTCGGCGGCGGAGATCGACGCGGTGGCGGCGATCTGCTCCTTGGTCTCGACGTCCTTGGCCGTGGAGAGCAGGTACTCGCTCACCGAGGCGACGGCCTTCTCGATGCCCTTCTTCAGGGCCATCGGGTTGGCGCCGGCGGCGACGTTGCGCAGACCCTCGCGGACGAGAGCCTGGGCGAGCACGGTGGCGGTGGTGGTGCCGTCACCCGCGACGTCGTCGGTCTTCTTGGCGACCTCCTTGACGAGCTCGGCCCCGATCTTCTCCCACGGGTCCTCGAGCTCGATCTCCTTGGCGATGCTCACACCATCGTTGGTGATGGTGGGCGCGCCCCACTTCTTCTCAAGAACGACGTTCCGGCCACGGGGGCCGAGGGTCACCTTGACGGCGTCGGCGAGGGTGTTCATCCCTCGCTCGAGGCCGCGGCGCGCCTCTTCGTTGAACGCGATCATCTTGGCCATGTGGTGATGTCCTCCGAGCATGGATCGCTGCACGGCCGGGTGCGGCGCCCGCGACGGACGACACCAGCGGTGCGGACGCTCCTTCGGCCCGCGCGCCGGTGCCTCACCGACCGACCTGGTTGGCACTCAAAGGGTACGAGTGCCAGAAGCGAGTCTGGCACTCCACCCCGGCGAGTGCAAGAACGGACGGAGGCCCGGCCCCCTCGAGGGGGACCGGGCCTCCGCTGCTGCTGGGTGGTCCTCAGGCGCTGCGGACGGCGTCGGCCTGGGGGCCCTTGGCGCCCTGGACGACCTCGAACTCGACGCGCTGACCCTCGTCGAGGCTCTTGTACCCGTCCATCTGGATGGCCGAGTAGTGGACGAAGACGTCCTGGCCGCCGTCGACGGCGATGAAGCCGAAGCCCTTCTCGGCGTTGAACCACTTCACGGTGCCCTGTGCCACGTGTGCTCCCACGTTTCGTGCGTGCGGACGGCCCCTCTGGATCGGAGGGCCGGGCCTAGCTCTTCCGCCCGCATCTCACGAACATGGAACTGGAACCGCGCGAGAAGGTACATCAGCACCCGCCGGGTGCAGGAGCTTCCCCGCCGCTGTGTTGCCGGATCGGGCGACCCGCGGCTCAGCCGATGAGGCCGGCGGCCCGCGCCGACCTGAGCGACGGCTCCACGCGGTGCGTCGGGCCGACGACGGGCTCGAGCGGGTCGAGGGTCTTCAGCCCCTCCCCCGTGTTGAGGACGACGGTCTCCTTCGCCGGGTCCAGCCGACCGCTCTCGACCAGCTTGCGCAGCACCGCGACGGTCACCCCGCCGGCGGTCTCGGCGAACACGCCGGTCGTGCGGGCGAGGTCGCGGATGCCCTGGACGATCTCGTCGTCGCCCACGCGGGCGACCGCACCGCCGGTGCGCCGGATCGCGTCGAGGGCGTAGGGCCCGTCGGCCGGGTTGCCGATGTTCAGCGACTTCGCGATCCCCGTGGGCTTCACCGGCTTGACGACGTCCCAGCCGTTGTCGAACGCGGTGGCGATCGGGTCGCAGCCGGCCGACTGCGCGCCGTAGATCGTCCACTCGGTGGCCTCGACGATGCCGGCCGCGGTCAGCTCGCGGAAGGCCTTGTCGACCTTGGTCAGCAGCGACCCGGACGCCATGGGGATGACGACCTGTGCCGGGATGCGCCAGCCGAGCTGCTCGGCGATTTCGTAGCCCATCGTCTTGGAGCCCTCGGCGTAGTAGGGCCGGACGTTCTGGTTGACGAACGCGGTGTCCTCGAACTCGTCGGTCTCGCCGAGCTCGCTGGTCAGCCGGTTGACGTCGTCGTAGGAGCCGTCGACGGCGACCAGCGTCTGGCCGTAGACCGCCGACTGCACGACCTTGCCGGGCTCCAGGTCGCTCGGGATGAAGACGAACGACGGCAGGCCGACCCGGGCGGCGTGGGCGGCCACCGAGTTGGCCAGGTTGCCGGTGGAGGCGGCGGCGATCTTCTTGTAGCCCAGCCCCTTGGCGGCGGTCGCGGCGAGGCTGACCACGCGGTCCTTGAAGGAGTGGGTGGGGTTGGCCGAGTCGTCCTTGACCCACAGGCCACCGGTGAGCCCGAGCTCCGCGGCGAGCCGGTCGGCGCGCACCAGCGGGGTCATTCCGGGGTCGAGCGAGACGCGGTCGGCCGGGTGCTGGCCCACCGGGAGCAGGGCGACGTACCGCCAGATGTTCTGCGGCCCGGCCTCGATCTGCTCGCGGGTGACGGCCTTCATCAGCTCGGGGTCGTAGTCGACCTCCAGCGGGCCGAAGCACTCGGCGCAGGCGTGCTGGGCGATGAGGCCGAAGGTGGCGCCGCAGTTGCGGCAGACCAGCCCGCGGGCGGGACACGGGGGCACCGGGCCACCGGCGCTGGAATCGGCCTGAGCAGAACCGGGAGCGGTCAGTGTCATGCGACGACTACCTCCTCATCTTCCCCGCTGCGGGCCGTCGAGCCGCGCGGGACGGAATTGGCACCTCCCGCCCGTCGCGCGGAGCGCTGCAGGCGGCGGTTGCCGGGGCTTCATCGGGCCGTGTCCCTCTGCCCCTCTGGATGAGTGAACGGCGTGAACTGTACCTCCCACCTCCGGTGCAGAACCGGAGCGGCTCCGCCGCACGGACCCCGTCGCGGAGAGCGGCCGGCGGCCGGACAGGATGACCAGGTGAGCGCGCGCGTCGTCTACACCGACCTCGACGGCACGATGGTGGGCCCGCGGGGCTCCTTCTGGCACACGGCGGGGCGGGAGCTGACCGACGGGCCGGCCGGCGCGCTGCTCGACCTGCACCGCGCCGGGGTGGCGTTGGTGCTGGTCAGCGGCCGCACGTACGAGCAGGTGGTGGAGGCCGCGCGCATCTTCGCCGCCGACGGCGCCATCGCCGAGCTGGGCGCCACGATCGGCTGGGGCTCGGGGCGCACGACGCACCGGCTGCGCGGCGCGCTGCCCCCGCAGTACGGCGACCGGACGCCGATGGAGGTCATGGCCGAGCTCGGCGTCGTCGAGGACCTGATCGCCGCCCACCCGGGGCGGCTGGAGTGGCACGCCCCCTGGCACGCCACCCACGCCACGGACGCGCTGCTCCGCGGCCGGGTGGATCCGCTCGCCGTCGACGCCTGGCTGGCCGAGCGCGGGACGGGCTGGCTGACGCTCAAGGACAACGGGGCGATCCCCGCCGCCCCGTGGATGGGGCTGGCCGACGACGCCGCCCCGCCGCGGGTCTACCACCTGATGCCGCGCGGCATCTCCAAGGGCGCGGCGATCGCCTGGGACCTGGAGCGGCGCGGCCTCTCCCCCGCCGATGCCGTGGCCATCGGGGACAGCGTCAGCGACCTGGAGATGGCGCCCGCGGTGGGCCGGCTCTGGATCACCGCGAACGGCGCCGCGGTCGACGGCATGGCCGACGCGCTGGCCGCCGTCCCCAACGCCGCGGTCACCGCCGGTGCCATGGGCGAGGGCTGGGCCCAGGCGGTGCGCGCCAGCCTGTAGGCGAGCCGCCGTCCCCGCTCTCTCCGCGCCAGGACAGTGTGCGCAGATGCGCCGTTCCCGTGCCGAGAACTGACCATCCGCGCACTCCATCGCCATCAGCGGCGGTCACGGGACGCAGGCGAGCGTTGACGGCCGCAGTACTAGCTGGTCACGTCGCGGCGGGCGAAGTGGCGGAAGCCCAGCGCGGTGAAGACGGCGATGTAGACCAGCGACTGGATCACGCCGCGGAACAGGTCGCCGTCGTCGACCGGCGTCTGCAGCAGGTCGGTCCAGGCGAACTCCTCCGCCGTCGGGAACCAGTCGCGGATGGACCCCAGCTGCTCCACCTGGTCGAGGATCGCGAAGACGACCATCGTGAACACCGCCCCGCCGACCGCGGCCAGGGGCGCGTCGGTGATGGTGGAGAACCAGAACGCCAGCGCGCCGACGACGAGCAGGTGGACGGCGAGGTAGCCCAGCATCCCGGCCAGCCGCAGCATGCCTTCGCCCTGGTCGATCCCCACGCCGACCGGGGTCCGGATGTCCCCGAAGCCGAACGCGATGCCCCCGGCGACCACCGCCACCGCCGCGAGGGTGAGCAGCGCGGCGACCGACTGCACCAGCGCCGCCAGCCACTTCTGCCGGAGCAGCCGCATCCGCGGCACCGGGGTGGCCAGCGCGTACCGCAGCGACCCCCACTGCGCCTCGACCGCCACGGTGTCGCCGAAGAAGAGCGCGTACACCACGACGAGGAAGAAGCCGGTGGTCGCGAAGAGCACGAAGAGGGTGAAGTTCAGCCCGCTGGCCGTCGCGACGTCGACCAGGTTGATCCGGGTGTTCTCCGCCGCCTCCTCGCTGGCGCCCAGCTGCAGCGCCCCGATGAGCACCAGCGGCAGCGCGACCATCAGGGCGAAGACGCCGAGGGTGCGCCGCCGCTTGAACTGCCGGCGCAGCTCGACCGAGAGCCGCAGCGTCCGCTCGGGCCGGTAGCCGGCGACCGCGCCGGTCGGCTGCACGTGCTCGGTGCTCGTCGTCATGACTCCCCCACCAGCGCCAGGAAGGCGTCCTCAAGCCGGCGGCGCGGCGTGAACTGCTCGACGGCGATGCCCGCGGCCACCAGCGCCTGCAGCACGTCGGCGCGCCGGGCACCGTCGAGCTCGGCCACGAGACCCTCGTCCGTGCGCCCGGCGGTCACCCCGGGCAGCGACGACAAGATGGCGACCGCCCGGTCGGTGTCGGCGTCGTCGGCCAGGCCGACCAGCACCGAACCGCCGGTACCGACGATCTCCTCCACGGTCCCCTGCGTGATCTTCTGCCCCTTCGCCATGACGACGACGTGGCTGCAGGTCTGCTCGATCTCGCTGAGCAGGTGGCTGGAGACGATCACCGTACGGCCGGTGGCGGCGTAGGAGCGCAGCACCTCGCGCATGGCGTGGATCTGCGGCGGGTCCAGCCCGTTGGTCGGCTCGTCGAGCACCAGCAGGTCGGGCAGCCCGAGCATCGCCTGGGCGATCGCGACCCGCTGGCGCATGCCCTGGCTGTAGCGGCGCACCGGCCGGTCGATGGCGGCGCCGAGCCCCGCGACCCTGATGGCCTCCTCCATGTGCGCGTCCTCGGCCGGCCGGCCGGTGGCGGCCCAGTAGAGGGTGAGGTTGTCGCGGCCGGAGAGGTGCGGCTGCAGGCCGGTGCCCTCCACGAACGAACCGAGCCGGGACAGCACCGGCGCCCCGGGGCCGGCGGCGTGCCCGAAGATGCTGATCCGCCCCTCCGTGGGCTTGATGAGGCCCATCAGCATGCGCAGCGACGTCGTCTTGCCGGCGCCGTTGGGCCCGAGCAGGCCGAGCACCTGGCCGCGGCGCACCTCGAAGGAGAGGTCGCGGACGGCGACGAAGCCGTCCTTGTAGGCCTTGGTCACCCCGGTGAAGCGCAGCGGGACGTCCTCGCCGTCCGGCTCGACCTGCGAGATCTGCCGGTCGCGGCGGCTCCCCCACCAGCGGGCGGCCAGCCAGCTCAGCAACCCGAGGGCGGCGAGGACGGCGAGCAGCACCCACCAGCGGGAGGTACCGGTCGCGGACTCGCTGCGGCCGTCCACCTCGGGAGCAGCGAGGGTCGTCTCACCGGCGGCCACGCCGTTGGGGGCGACGTCCGAGGCCAGCCCGACCGAGTAGACCGCCGCCTCGTCGGGCAGCGCGTAGGCCTGGTCGGTGGAGGAGACCAGCACGCGCATGGTGTGACCGGTCTCGAAGCGGTGCACGATGCCCGGGAGCGTGACGCTCACCCGCGTCGGGGCGGTGGGGTCGGTGGAGATCCCGGTGAGCGCGAGGGGCGCGACCAGCCCGCCGGGCAGCGTGGTCGCGCCGTCCGGGCCGACGTCGTAGAGCTTGGCGAACAGGGTGGCGCTGCCGCTGGGCGAGGCGACCGCGAGGTCGACGGTCGAGGCGCCGACGACCTCCACGGGGGCCTCGAGCGGGGCGCTGTCGAAGGCGGCGAACTGGCCGGGGATCTCCGCGGTGGCGCCGCCCAGGGCCGCGGTCAGCGCGCCCAGGCCGGGGACGGTGGTGAGCGCGGCGGGCGTGCCGCCGGCGGGGGTGACGACGGGCTGCACGGGGCCGGAGACGGGCACCGCCCGGCGGGTGGCCGGCTCGGCGCCGTCCAGCCCGGGGTAGGCGGTCGCCGCGATGGTCTGGCCGCCACCCTGCACGCGGCCGACCGTGGCGCCGAGGCCGGTGGGCGCGGGGAACTCGAAGCCGGTCCCGGGGTCCTCGCCCTGCCCCCGCAGGTGCCAGTCGAACCAGCCGGCGACCTGGTCGCGCAGGCCCTGCGCCTGCTCACCGGACGGGGAGGCGTCGTGGCCGCCGGCGAACCAGACCACCTTGACCGGGGTCCCGTCCGCGGCGATCCCGCGCGCGTTCGCGTCCGCCTGGCCGAGGCCGAAGAGCGAGTCCTGCGTGCCCTGGACCAGCAGCGTCGGTGCGTCGATGCGGCCGAGGACGCCGGCCGGGCTGCCGCGGTCGAGCACCGCGGCGACCTCCGGCGTGAGCGTGCCGGTGGACGCGGCCGTCTGGTAGGCCTCGCAGACCTCGATCCGGAACCGACCGCAGGTGAGCAGCAGCTCGGCGGCCTCCGGGTCCGCGGCGGCCTGCTCGAGCAGCTGCTCGGGCAGCCCGGTGGGCAGCGCGGCAGCACCGGCGCCGCCGCCCCCGAAGGAGTCCAGCAGGCCGCCCGCCGCCGAGCCGATGCCGAAGAACAGCCCCGACCACAGCTGCTTGTAGACGCCGGCCGCCTCGGTCTGCGGGACCGCGGCGACCGTGTCGGCAGCGAGGTCGCCGGTCTGTGACGGGAAGAGCGACGTGGTCAGCGAGTGCCAGGTGATCTGCGGCGCGATGACGTCGACCCGCTCGTCGTAGGCGGCGCCGAGCAGGGCGAGCGCCCCGCCGTAGGACCCGCCGGCGACCCCCACCCTCGGGTCGCCGGCGGCGTCGAGCTCGACCTCCTCGCGCCCGGCCAGCAGGTCGAGCAGCGTGGAGAGGTCGGCGATCTCGTAGCGAGGGTCGTTGAGCCCGATCCGCCCGGTGCTCTCCCCGAACCCGCGGGCGGAGTAGGTGAGGACGACGTACCCGCGGTCGGCCAGGTCGGCGGCGTCGTCGGCGACCGAGCGCTTGCTGCCGCCGAAGCCGTGCGCGAGCACGACCGCGGGCGCGGGCTCGTCGGTGTCGGGGAGGTACAGCGTGGTGTCGAGCTCGACGGCGTCCTCACCGGAGCCCGAAGGCACCCGGGCCTCCTCCGTGCGCACCTCGGCGGCGACCGCCGGGGGCGCCAGCACGAGCAGACCGGCCGGCAGGGCGAGGGCGAGCAGGGCGGCGGCCGCGGCGCGCGCACCGGGGCGCGGGCGGGGACGCACGGGCCCGCGGAGGGAACGCACGAAGGCCCCAACGGCCGGGGGTCGGCCGGTGTTCCGGGCGTCGGTACCGGCCGGGATCAGGGCTGCCAGTTGCCCGTGGCGACGATGACCAGCCCCGGAGCGGGGGCGTCGGCCACGTCGAAGAAGCGCGGCGCGGGGCCGGCGAGCTCGGGGAACTGGTCGACCAGCTGCAGCGCGGCCTGGCGCTGCTGCTCGTCGCCCTCGGTGAAGAAGACGGTGGTCGCCGACACGTCGGTGCCCGGGTAGGCGCCGACACCCGGCGACTCCCAGCCGCCGGCGACGACGGTGCCGGAGATCGTGGCGGCGAGGCCGCTGATGTTCGTGGCGTTGAGGACGGTGACGGGCACGCGCACCGGGGTGGTGATCACCGGCTCGACGACCACGGGGTTCTCGGGCAGCGGCGGCAGGGCGGCCGTGGGGACGGCGACGGTCGGCGCGCTGGCAGGGGGGGAGGTGGCGGCGGCTTCCTCCTTCTCCGGAGCGGTGACCGTGTAGACGCCGAGGACCGCGCCGGCCACGACGGCCATGGCGACCAGGCCCTTGAGCACCCGGCGCGGCTTGCGCTCGGGCTCGTCGTCGAAGATCACCTCGGGGGTGCCGTTGCGCTTGGCCGCCTTCCGACGCGCGGCGTCGGCCGCCTGCCGCTCGGCGCGGTAGGCGGCACGGCCGCCCTTCACCTTGGCTGCGCCGGCTGCGGTAGCGGCGAGCTCGGCGTCGAGGTCGTGGGCGTCGTCGTAGGCGGGCCCGTCGTGGCCGAACTCGTCGTAGCCGAAGTCGTCGTAACCGAGGTCGGCCACGTCGTCGCGGCGGGCGGCGGTGCCGCGCTCGGGGATCGCCGTGGTGGCCGGCGCCTGCAGCGCCGGCCCGAGCCGCGAGCGGCCCGTCTCGTCGGTGCGCGAGGGCTTGGTCCAGTCGCCGTAGGAGGACGAGGGCGCGCCGGACGGGGTGGTCTGCCGCGGCACCCGGGGGACGCGCGGCGCGGGGGCGCTGCGGCCCAGGCCGCGGGCCGGGCCGGTGCTGGCCAGCGGCTCGTCGTCGACCAGGAGGCCCGTCGGGCTGGCGACCTTGCCCACGAGGTGGGCGCCGGGCAGTGGCGCGTCGGCGCCCCGGGGCGCGACGACGTCGGCGGCGCGGACCGGCGCGGGGACGTCGGCGGCGCGGACCGGCGCGGGGACGTCCCCGAGGACGGCGGGGGCCGGAGCGGGCGAGGGCACCGCGCGGAACGGCGCGGCGCTGGTGTGCGGTGCGGGGACGGCCCCGGCGCGCGGACCGGCCGGTGCAGAGGCACCCGCAGCGCGCGGACCGGCCGGTGCGGAGGCACCCGCGGCGCGCGGGCCGGCCGGCACGGGCGGTAGCGGCAGCCGGGAGCGGGAGACCTGGCGGGCCGCCTCGGCGGGGGCATCCGCCACGACGTCACGCCGAAGGTCGGCGCGGTCGCGCCCGGGAGCGGTCGGGTGGTCGCTCAGGCCGGCGTGGGGCAAGGACCCGTCCGGGGTGTCGGTCCGGCGCCGCCCAGCGGCTGGAGACACGTGTCCCTGACCCAGTCCGTCACTGCCTGACGCGGCGTGCCTGCCCACGGTGAGCAAATCTAATCCATGTCATTCCCCTTGCCCAGGACCTGCGCGGAACGCGTCCGCTGACGCGCCGTCCGCACCCGGCGCAGGCGCCGCACGAGGAGCGGGTCGGCCGCCAGCGCCTCCGGGCGGTCGACGAGGGCGTTGAGCGCCTGGTAGTACCTGGTCGGCGTCGTGTCGAACAGGTCGCGGATCGCCGTCTCCTTCGCGCCGGCACGCCGCCACCACTGGCGCTCGAAACCGAGCATCTCGTGCTCGCGCCGCGAGAGGCCTGCGTCTCCGGCCTGCACGGATCCCTCCCCTGACCCGTCGACCCGGGGCGGGGAGACCACGGGGGCTGGGTCGCTGTTCATCGTCGGACCATCTCCTGAGCTGCTCCACCGGCCGGGCGCTCCCGGCGGCTCGGGCACGACGGTAGCGCCGCCCTCCGACGATTCCGGGCCCCGCGACACGACGGGCCCGGCTACCCGTTCAGGGCGTGGCGACCACCGCGTCGCGGGCCGCTCGGCGCGCCCCGGCCCGGGCGTGTCGCCAGGTGTCGGCGGTGAAGACCGCCAGCGCCACCCAGACGATGACGAAGCCGGCCAGCCGGGCCGGGGGCATGGGCTCGTCGTAGACGAAGACGCCGATCGCCAGCTGCATCAGCGGGGTCAGGTACTGCAGCAGTCCCACCGTGGAGAGCGGGATGCGCCGGGCCGCCGCGGCGAACAGCAGCAGCGGCACCGCCGTCGCCACACCGGCGCTGGCCAGCAGCAGGGCGTGGCCGGCGCCCGCGTTGGCGAACGTGCCCGCGCCACCGCCGTGCAGGACGGCGAGGACCACACCGGCCGGGATGGCGACCAGCGCCGTCTCGAGGAACAACCCCGGCGCCGCCTCGACCCGGACCAGCTTCTTCATCAGCCCGTACAGGCCGAAGGACAGCGCCAGGCCGAGGGCGATCCACGGAGGGCGCCCGTAGTCGACGGTCAGCACCACGACGGCGACGGCCGCGATGCCGACGGCGACCCACTGCAGGGGACGCAGCCGCTCGGCGAAGACGACCACCCCCAGGAGCACGCTGACCAGCGGGTTGATGAAGTAGCCGAGCGAGGTCTCCACGACCTGCCCGGAGTTGACGCCGTAGACGTAGATCAGCCAGTTCGTGGCGATCAGCACCGCCGCGCCCGCCAGGACCACGAGCGTGCGGGGGCTGGCGACCGCGGCCCGCACGTGCCCCCACCGGCGGACGACGGTGAGCAGCAGCCCGACGAACAGCAGCGACCAGAGCACCCGGTGGGCCACGATCTCCAAGCCGCCGGCGGGCTCCAGGAGCGGGAAGTACAGCGGGAAGATGCCCCAGAGGGCGTAGGCGCCGAGCCCGGAGACCACCCCCAGGCGACGCTCGTCCACGGCGGCACCGTACGCCCGGGGCCGGGGCCGGCCGCGTGCGGCCGGATGGGCCTACCGTCGAGGGCGTGAGCACGCGGCACCCCGGCCTCCTGCAGTGGGTCTGGTACGCGTACGGCGGGGGGCTGCCCCGCGAGCTGGCACCGTGGGTGCTGGCCGACACCACCCGCAGCACCTGGGTGTGGCGGCACCTGACCCGGGCGCTCGTGCAGCTGCTGCCGTTCGTCGTGGCGTGCCTGCTGCTCGTCCCCGTCCCGCTGGCCTACCGGGTCTCCGCGGCCGGTGGCGGGCTGCTGCTGGGCCTGCTGTTCTCGCTGGCCTACATGGTCGAGACCACCGAGCACCGGGTGGCGAAGGCCGGCTACGAGCCGGGGACGGCGGCCCGGCTGCGCGCCGAACGGGTCGAGCGGGCGCGGGTGGAGCGGCTCTCCCCCTACCGGCGCGACGGCGCGGGGAGCTTCGACTGAGCCGACGAGGGGACTCGAACCCCTAACCGCCCGATTACAAGTCGGGTGCGCTACCAGTTGCGCCACGCCGGCGAGACGTGGGGACAGTCCCCGGGACGAGTCTAGGGACAGGGCGACCGGCGGGGTCCTGCGCCGCCCTCGGGGTTGCGAGCCGTCGGGGTGCTGCCATCGTCACCTGGTGGCCCAGCAGGCGAAGCCGCCCGAAGGGGAGACGCAGGGGCAGACGGCCGCGCTGGCGCTCGGCTTCCCCGCGGGCGCCCGGGTCCTGATCGTCAACTGCGACGACCTCGGCCTCCACCCGTCGGTGAACGCGGCCGTGCTCGAGGCGGTGCGGCAGGGGGTGGCGAGCTCGACGAGCCTCATGGTCCCCGCCCCGGCGGCCGCGCAGGCGCTGGAACTCCTCCATGCCGAGCCGGAGGTGCCCTTCGGCATCCACCTGACGCTGACCCGCGACGGCCCGGCCCACCGCTGGGCACCCGTGAGCGCCCGCGACGACGTCCCCTCGCTCCTCGACGAGCACGGGCTGCTGCACACGGGCGCGGAATCGGCACAGCTCCTGGAGCGCGCCCGCATCGAGGAGGTCGAGCGCGAGCTGCGGGCGCAGATCGACACGGTGGTGCGGCACGGCCTGGACCCCACGCACCTGGACTGGCACGTCATGGCCGACGGTGGACGCGGCGACGTCCTCGAGCTGACGATCGCTCTGGCGCTGGAGCACGGACTGTCAGCCAGGGTGTGGCTGGACGACGGGCGCCGGCGTGCGCGGGAGAGAGGGCTACCGGTCGTCGACCACGACTTCCTCGACAGCTTCGCGCTCCCGGTCGCCGGGAAGGACGACCGCTTCCTCCAGTTGCTGCGCGAGCTGCCCGCCGGCCTGAGCGAGTGGGCCGTGCACCCGGCCCTGGGCACGGAGCCCACCACGGCGGCCGACCTGGGCTGGGCGGTGCGTCGCTCCGACCACGCCTTCCTCGTGTCCCCGCTGACCCGCGACGTCGTGGCGGCGGAGGGCATCGTGGTCACCGACTACGGGCGGCTGCAGCAGGTGTGGTCCCGTGCCTGACGTCATCCCGGGCCATGACGCTCTCCCTCGATCCCGTCGTCCCCCGGTGGCAGGCTGACCGTGCCGCAGAGCGGCGGCGCGAGGAGCCGAGGGAGGGAGCAGCCGTGCAGGAAGTGGAGGTCCGCCAGCACGTGGCGGCGCCGGTGCAGCGGGTGTGGCAGGTGGCGACCGACCTGACGGGTTCCCCGCACGTGCTCCGCGGGGTCGATGCCGTGGAGGTGCTCACCCCGGAGCCCTTCGGCGTCGGTACGCGCTGGCGGGAGACCCGCACGATGATGGGCCGGTCGGCGACCGAGGAGATGGCCGTGACCGCGGTGGAACCGCAGCGCTCCTACCGGGTCGAGGCAGCGAGCCGGGGCGCCCACTACGTCTCGACCTTCGCCGTCGCCCCGTCCGCTGACGGCGGCACGGACATGACGATGACCTTCGGCGGCCGGCCGACGAGCAACGTGGCGCGGCTGCTCGGCGCGGTCACCGCGCCGCTGGGACGCCGGGCCGTGACCAAGGCGCTGCAGCAGGACCTGGACGACATCGCGGCGGCCGCCGAGCGAGCCTGACCCGGCTCGCCCTCGGGCCCGGTCACCCTCCCGGTGGTCGCGCTGCCCGAGGGACGCAGGTCAGGCCGCCTCGGTCTCCGTGCTGGGGTCGGCGCGCGGCGGCGTGCCGCGGACGAAGCCGGTCGGGTCGACGCTGCCCAGCGGCCCGGCGGCCAGCCAGCGGGCGAAACCGTCCGGGTCGCGGCGCTCCAGCTCGTCGAGCACCTGCGCCCGCCGGGTCACCACCCGCTGCCGCGCCGCGGGCGCCAGGGGGCGCTGCAGCTGGGCACCGGTGCGCCGCCACTCCTCCCCCAGGGCCGCCGTCGACGCACCGGCCACGGCGGCCGCGGACCCGGCACCGGTGCCCGCCGGCGGCACGGCGCGGAGTGCGGCCTCGCGCCGGTCGCGCGCCCACCGGAGCACCGCCCAGCCGGCGGCGCCGGACCCGACCAGCAGCAGCGCCACCGCGCCACCGGCCAGCACCGCCGTCCCGCTCACCACCAGCAGGGCCCCGATCGTCACGGCCGCCGCCTGGCCCGCCGACTCGAGCACCGACCGGCCTGCCGGCCTCGGCGCCTCGCGAGCCACCCCGGCGGCCACGCACCCGGCGAGCGCGCCGGAGACGCAGACCGCCACCAGCCCCGGCCCGCGGAGCGCGATGCCGCCGACGACCGCCAGGACGGCCGCGCAGACCAGACCGAGGCCGATGAGGAACCGGACGAGAGGACCACGGACGGGCACGGACAGCTCCACGAGGCCGACGGGACGGGCAGCGGGCCGCGGGTGCGGACCCCGGCTCAGGCCCGCCCACTACCCGCCCGCGGGCGCTGCTGCACACGGAGTTGCGCGAACTGCCACCCGCACCGCCGGGAAGCGGAGGTGACCAGGCAGGATCGGCGCCGTGGGGTCCTCGGTGGTCGACGTCGACCTCCGCCTCGGTGTCGTCCTGGTCGCGCTGACCGCGCTGGCCGCCGTGAGCGGGCGGCTGTCCGGGCTGGGTGAGGGCCGCTCGGTGCTGATCGCGGTCGGGCGCGCCACCGTGCAGCTCGCCGTCGTCTCAGCCCTGCTCCTGGTGGTCGTCGGGTCGCTCTGGCTCTCCGCCGCCTTCGTCCTGCTCATGGTGTCGGTGGCGACCGCCACCGCGGCCGGGCGGGCCACCGGCCGGCCGCTGCGTTCGCCCGGCGCCATCGCCCGGCTGACGGCCACCGCCGTCCCGGTGATCGGCGGCGCCGCGCCCGTGGTCGCCCTCGTCCTGGCCAGCGGCACGGTACCGCTGCGCGGGGAGGCGGTGATCCCCATCGCCGGCATCCTCATCGGCGGCGCCATGACCGCCACCTCGCTCGCCGGCCGGCGCCTGCGCGAGGAGCTCGGGCAGCGGCGCGGCGAGGTGGAGGCCGCGCTCGCGGTCGGGCTGCTCCCCCGCGACGCGGTCCTGCTGGTCGGCCGACCGGTCGCCGGCACCGCCCTCGTGCCGCCCCTCGACCAGACCCGCACGGTCGGGCTGGTCACCCTGCCCGGGGCCTTCGTGGGCGTGCTGCTCGGTGGCGGCAGCCCGCTGGAGGCGGGGGCGGCGCAGCTGCTGGTGCTGGTCGGGCTGCTGGCTGCCGAGGTACTGGCCGTCTGGGCGGTCACCGAGCTGGTCGCCCGCGGCCGGGTGCTCCCCATCCCGCGCTGATCCCGGCATCCAGGAAGCTCACAGCACTCCTCCAGCGTTGCGCCAGAGGAAGGGCCGACAGTGGGTTCCGACGCAGCGGCCGCACGGCTGCGAGGAGAGGAACGACGCGTGACCGAGCACCAGCACCAGTACCCCGGCGCGGGACAGCAGTTCGCCTGGCAGCCGCCGACGCCGCAGCCGACGACGCCCCAGCCCGTGCCGACCCCGGGCTACCCCGGGTACGGCGGGCTGCCGACGCCCACGGCCGAGCCGGCCGCCCCCCGGCGAGGGAGCCGGCTGCGGATCGGCCTGGCCGGCCTCGTCGCCGGCGCCCTGATCGGTGGTGGCGCCGGCGCCGGCGTGATCGCCCTCGTCGACGAGCCGGCCGCGGGCGGCGGGTCGACGACGACCGCGCAGAGCGTGACCATCGAGAACCCCGACCGCGCGACCACCGCCACGGCCGCCGCGGCCAAGGCGGCGCCGAGCGTCGTCACCGTCTACGTGAGCACCGGCTCCGGCGCGGGCAGCGGCTCCGGCGTCGTCCTGACCGCCGACGGCTACGTGCTCACCAACAATCACGTCGTCGCCGAGGGGGCGAGCGGGGCCGGCTCCGTCCAGGTGCGCACCGCCGACGGCACCCTCTACGACGCCGAGGTCGTGGGCACCGACCCCGCCTTCGACCTGGCCGTGCTGCGGCTGGACGACGCGGAGGATCTCGTCGCCGCCACCTTCGCCGACTCCGACGAGGTGCAGATCGGTGACGTCGCCGTCGCCATCGGCGCCCCGCTGGGCCTGTCGAACACCGTGACCGACGGCATCATCAGCGCCACCGGCCGCGCCGTGGCCACCGGCTCCACCGGCTCCACCGAGGACGACGCCACCGCGCTCGAGGCCACCGTGCTCGACGCCATCCAGACCGACGCGGCGATCAACCCCGGCAACTCCGGCGGGGCGCTGGTCGACGGCGCCGGCGAGGTGATCGGCATCAACACCGCGATCGCCACCGTCGCCTCGGGCACGCCCGGCGGGCAGGGGCGGAGCGGCAACATCGGCGTCGGCTTCGCGATCCCCGGCAACACCGCGCAGCGGGTGGCCCAGGAGATCATCGAGACCGGCACCGCCACCCGCGCCTACCTGGGCGTCCGGGCCGGCACCGCCGCCGACGACCAGAACCGCGAGGTCGGCACCGGTGCCGAGGTGGCCACCGTGGAGCGGGGCAGCGCGGCCGAGGAGTCCGGGCTCCAGCCCGGGGACGTCGTCACCGCCGTCGGGCAGCGCCCGGTCACCACGTCCACGGAGCTGACCGCCGCCATCCGCAGCCGGACCCCCGGCGAGACGATCGAGCTGACCGTGCGCCGCGGCTCGGGCTCCCGCACCATCGAGGTCACCCTGGGCGAGACCAGCTGAGACCTCCGGCGACCGCCCGGCCCGGCTCCCTAGGCTGGGCCGGGTGGCCGCCCCCCGACTGACCGTCCCCCTGGCCGGCTCGCTCGACGACCCGGCCAGGGCTCGCGACCTGGCCCGCATGAAGCGGCTGGCGACCGGCCTGTTCCTGCTCGCCGCTCTGGTCTTCCTCGCCTGCGTCCTGCTGGGTGAGGACGCCGGCGCGTGGGTCGGCTACGTCCGCGCGACGGCGGAGGCCTCCATGGTCGGGGCGCTGGCGGACTGGTTCGCCGTCACCGCGCTCTTCCGGCACCCGTTGCGGCTGCCCATCCCGCACACCGCGATCATCCCGCGCAAGAAGGACCAGATCGGCGAGAGCCTGGGCACCTTCGTGCAGGAGAACTTCCTGACCCGCGCCGTCGTCGCGGAGAAGCTCGCCACCATCGACGTCCCCGGCCGGCTGGGCGCGTTCCTCGCCGCCCCCGGGCGGGCCGAACGCCTGGGTGGCGATGCCGCCACCGCGCTCACCGGCCTCACCCAGCTGCTCAAGGACGACGACGTGCAGCCCGCCGTCGCGACGCTGGTCGAGCGCAAGCTGCACGAGACCCCCGCCGCCCCCGCGCTGGCCCGGGTGCTCGAGCTCGTGGTCGACGGCGACCGGCACCAGGAGGTGCTGTCCGCGGCGATGCGGCTGACGGCCCGGTTCCTCGACGAGAACCGGCTGGTGTTCCGGGCGCAGCTGGGCGACGCCTCCCCGGCCTGGGTGCCCGACTGGGTGGACGACCGGGTCTTCGACCGGGCCTTCGCCGGGGTGCACCGCTTCCTCGCCGAGGTCGCCGCCGACCCGCGCCACGAGCTGCGCCGCGCCTACGACGCCCGGCTGCGCGCCTACGTGCACGCGCTGCGCACCGACCCCGCCACCGCCGCCCGGGTGGAGGAGTTCAAGCACGAGGTGCTGGCCCACCCCGCGGTGCGCGACTGGTCGGGCTCGCTGTGGACGACGGCGAAGGACGCGGTGCTGACCGCCGCGGCCGACCCGACGTCACCGCTGCGCGCCCGCGTGACGGGGCTGATCCTCGACGGCGCGCGCCTGCTGCAGACCGACCCGACCGTGCGCGAGCTGGTGCAGCGGCACAGCGGGCAGGTGGCGGGCTATGTCGCCGAGCGCCTCTCCGGCGACCTCGCCGACCTGGTCAGCAGCACCGTCGCCCGGTGGGACACCGACGAGACCAGCCGGCGGATCGAGTTGCAGGTGGGCCGCGACCTGCAGTGGATCCGGGTCAACGGCACCGTCGTCGGCGGGCTCGCCGGCCTGGTCATCTACACGGTGGCCCAGCTGCTCGGCTGAGCGTGCTGCCCCCGCGGGGCGTCAGGAGGTCTGGATGTAGTCGACGAGCTGCTGCCGCTCCGCCTCCAGCTCGTCCAGCCGCGCCTTGACGACGTCGCCGATCGAGACGATGCCGACCAGGACGCCGTCGGCGACGACGGGGACGTGCCGGACCCGGTGGTCGGTCATCGTGCGCGCGAGGCCGTCCACGGTGGCGTCGGGCGGGCAGACGTGCACCTCGGTGGTCATCACGCTGGACACCGGGTGCGTGAGGAGATCGGCCCCTCGGTCGTGGAGCCCTCGGGCGACGTCCCGCTCGGAGACGATGCCGTCGATCCGGCGGCCGTCGGAGGACACGACGAGCGCACCGATCCCCTCCTCCGCCAGCAATTGGAGGGCGGACCGGATGCTCGCGGACCCGTCGACGGTGGCGACCTCGGACCCCTTGCGCCGGAGCAGTTGGCTGATGCGCACGCTGTCCTCCTCGGGAGCGGTGCCGGGAGTGTGCTCCTGCCCCGACGCGGGTGCAACGGTGCGGCGCGCGGACTGCCCGGCCCGGCGCAACCGGGTCGCTAGCGGGCGTCCGGACTGCGGCGCATCGCGGTCTGGTACAGCGCGATCCCGGCGGCGACGCTGACGTTGAGCGACTCGGTCTCGCGCGAGATCGGGATGCGGACGACGACGTCGCACTTCTCCCGGACCAGCCGCGACAGCCCGGTGCCCTCGGCGCCGACGACCAGGGCGACGGCGTCGGCGAAGCCGTCGTACTCGTGCAGGTCGACGTCACCGTCACCGGCCAGGCCCACCGTCTGCAGCCCGGCGTCCTGGTAGGCGGCGAGCGCCCGCGGCAGGTTGACCGCCCGGGCGACGCGCAGCCGGGCCGCCGCACCGGCGCTGGTGCGCCAGGCCGACGCCGTCATCCCCACCGCGCGGCGTTGCGGCACGACGACGCCGTGAGCGTCGAACGCGGCCGCCGACCGGACGACGGCGCCGAGGTTGCGCGGGTCGGTCACCCCGTCCATCGCCACGATCAGCGGCGCCCGGCCCGAGTCACGGGCGATGTCCAGCAGGTCGTCCGGGTGGGCGTAGTCGTAGGGCGGCACCTGCAGGCCGATGCCCTGGTGCAGGGCGCCCTGCGCCATGCGGTCGAACTCGCCCTTGCCCACCTCGAGCAGCGGCAGCCCGCGGTCGGCCGCCAGCGCGAGGGCCTCGGCGATCCGCTCGTCGGTGCCGCCGCGCGTGGTGTCGCCGGTGACGACGTACAGGGCCGTGGCCGGGATCTGAGCGCGCAGCGCCTCGACGACCGGGTTGCGGCCGAGCAGCAGCTCCGGCGTCTCCTCGGCGCGCTGGCGGGCGCGGGCGCGGTCGGCCCGCTGGCGCGCTTCGGCCTGGGCGCGCCGCTGGGCGGGGTGCCCGGTGCGCATCTCGGCGGGCGGGGTGGCACCGCGGCCGGCGAGCGACCGGCGGTTCTTGCCACCGGTCCCGGCGGTCGCCGTCTTCTTGCCCGCACCGGTCGTGCGGCCGCGGCGCTGGCTGTTGCCGGCCATCAGCGGGTCAGCTCCCATCGGGGTCCTTGCGGGGTGTCCTCGACGGTGACGCCGAGGGCGGCGAGCTGGTCGCGGATCGCGTCCGCCGCCGCGAAGTCCTTGCGTGCCCGGGCCGCCTGCCGCTGCTCGAGCGCCAGCGCCACCAGGCCGTCGGTCGCCCGGGCCAGGCGGTCGTCGCCGCCGGCGGCGGCCCACTGCGGGTCGAGCGGGTCCAGCCCGAGCACGCCCAGCATGGCGCGGACCGAGCCCAGCGTCCCCGCGACCGCCCGGTCGTCCCCGTCGGCCAGCGCCGTGTTGCCCTCGCGCACCATGTCGTGGATCGCGGCGATCGCGGCCGGGGTGCCGAGGTCGTCGTCGAGCGCGTTGCTGAAGTCGGCGCAGAGCACCGGAGCCCCGGCGTCGGCGCCGACCCGCTCGGCCGCCCGCTTCACGAAGGACTCGATGCGGCGGTAGGCCTGACCGGCCTCCTCCAGCGCGGCGTCGGTGAATTCGACGGTCGAGCGGTAGTGCGGCGCGACCAGGTAGTACCGCAGCTCCACCGGCCGCACCCGCCGGACGACCTCGTCCACCAGGGCGGTGTTGCCCAGCGACTTGCTCATCTTCTCGCCGCCGAGGGTGACCCAGCCGTTGTGCAGCCAGTACTGCGCGAAGCCGTCACCGGCGGCCCGGGACTGCGCCTGCTCGTTCTCGTGGTGCGGGAAGCGCAGGTCCAGTCCGCCGCCGTGGATGTCGAACTCGGGGCCGAGGTACTTCCCGGCCATCGCCGAGCACTCCAGGTGCCAGCCCGGCCGGCCGCGCCCCCACGGGGTCGGCCACGAGGCCGTCGCCGGCTCGGCGGGCTTGGCGGCCTTCCACAGCGCGAAGTCTCGGGGGTCGCGCTTGCGCTCGTCGCTGTCGGTGTCGGCGGCGGGCTCGAGCGCGTCGAGCCGCTGGCCGGTGAGTGCCCCGTACCCGGGGAAGGAGCGGACGTCGAAGTAGACGTCGCCGTCGACAGCGTAGGCGTGCCCGCGCTCGATCAGCCGCTGCATCAGCTCGACCATCTCGGGGACGTGCCCGGTGGCGCGCGGCTCGTAGGTGGGCGGCAGGACGCCGAGGACGTCGTAGGCGCGGGTACTGGCGCGCTCGTTGTCGAACGCCCAGGCCCACCACGGGACGTCGTGCTCGCCGGCCTTGGTGAGGATCTTGTCGTCGATGTCGGTGACGTTGCGGACGTAGGTGACCTCGAAGCCCCGCGCGACCAGCCAGCGGCGGAGGACGTCGAAGGACACCGCCGCCCGGACGTGCCCGACGTGCGGCGGGCCCTGCACCGTGAGACCGCAGACGTAGACCGACGCGTGACCGGCACGCAGGGGCGTGAAGTCGCGGACCGCACGGGCGGCCGTGTCGTACAGGCGGAGGCTCACTGCCGGGAGTCTACGGAGTGCCTGCGGCCCCTTCCGCCTGCGGCGAGGCCGCCTCCCCCGTCCGGATCACCAGCGCGGTCGCCACGGCGGCCCGCCCCTCCCCCCGGCCGGTCAGCCCGAGGCCGTCGGTGGTGGTGGCCGCCACGCTGACCGGGGCACCGAGCGCGGCCGAGAGCGCCGCCTCGGCCTCGGCCCGGCGGGGGCCGAGCTTGGGGGTGTTCGCGATCAGCTGGACCGACGCGTTGCCGATCTCCCAGCCGAGGGCGGTGACCACCTCGCGCACGTACTCGAGGACGGCGATGCCCGCAGCCCCTGCCCAGCGCGGGTCGTCGGTGCCCAGCAGGCCGCCGATGTCACCGAGCCCGGCCGCGGACAGCACGGCGTCGGTGAGTGCGTGGGCCACCACGTCGCCGTCCGAGTGACCGGCGCAGCCGTAGGTGCCGGGCCAGTCGAGCCCCGCCAGCCGGCAGGGCCGGCCCGCGACGACGGGGTGGACGTCGGTGCCGATGCCGACGCGTGGCAGTACGGTCACGGGTGCACCTCGCTCGCGGTCAGGCCCACGCTCAGCTCGGCGAGCGCGAGATCGTGGGGGACGGTGATCTTCGCGGAGCGCTCGTCACCGGGGACGGTGCGCACCGGGACGCCGGCGGCGCGGACGACGGCGGCGTCGTCGGTGAGCTCGGCGGCGTCGTCGAGGGCGGCGTAGGCGGCGACCAGGGTGGCGCGGTCGAAGCCCTGCGGGGTCTGCACCCGGCGCAGCGGCGCCCGGGGGACGGCCTCGGCGACCACGCCGTCGTCGTCCACCAGGACGGTGGTGTCGACGACCGGCAGCACGGGAACCACGGCGCGAGCACCGCCGGCGAGCGCGTCCAGCACCCGCGCCACGGCCTCGGGCGGGGTGAGCGGCCGGGCGGCGTCGTGCACCAGGACGACGTCGGCCCGCGGGCCGGCCTCGGCGAGCCCGGCGCGCACCGACGCGGTGCGGGTGACGCCGCCGTCGACGAGCTGCACCGTCCCGGGCAGCGCAGCGGCGAACGCGGCGCGCTCCGCGGGCGGCACGGTGACGACCACCTCGTCGACGCCGCCGGCGAGCAGCGCATCGACGGCCCAGGCGACCAGTGGCCGCCCGGCGAGCGGGACCAGTGCCTTCGGCTGCCCGGCGCCCAGACGCGAACCGCTCCCGGCCGCTGCGACGATGGCGACAGCGTGCACGGGAGCGGTTCGGTGGGATCTGCGCGGACGCGGAGCGCTCAGCTGGCGAGGACCTCGTCGAGCAGGACCTCGGCCTTGTCCTCGTTGGTGCCCTCGGCGAGCGCGAGCTCGCTCACCAGGATCTGGCGGGCCTTCGAGAGCATCCGCTTCTCGCCGGCCGAGAGGCCGCGGTCCTTGTCGCGGCGCCACAGGTCGCGGACGACCTCGGCCACCTTGTTGACGTCGCCGGAGGCCAGCTTCTCGAGGTTGGCCTTGTAGCGGCGCGACCAGTTCGTCGGCTCCTCCGTGTGCGGGGCGCGGAGCACCTCGAACACCCGGTTGAGCCCCTCCTGACCGACGACGTCGCGGACGCCGACGATCTCTGCGTTGTCGGCCGGCACACGCACGGTGAGGTCGCCCTGGGCGACCTTCAGCACGAGGTAGGCCTTCTCTTCACCCTTGATCGTGCGCTTCTCGATCGCCTCGATGAGCGCGGCACCGTGGTGCGGGTAGACGACGGTCTCGCCGACAGTGAAGCCCATGTGGATGTGACCCCTTTCGCTCCCCCAAGGTTAGCACGGCAGACTGACCAGCGGATCGGCGCCGGGCAGCAAATATGCAGGTCAGCGGCCTGAGTCGACGCGTCGGAGGGGTTGACAGAGCGTGGTTGATGTGCCTGCGGGCGCCGCCCGGCGGGGCGCGACGACCCGCGCGCTGGTCCGCGCGACCCACCTCGGGCCCACCCTGGCGGTCACCACCGCGGCCACCCTGCTGGCCGTCGCCGCGGACGTCCCACCGGCGCGCACAGCCCTCCTCTGCGCGGCCGTACTCGCAGGTCAGGCGTCCATCGGCTGGAGCAACGACTGGCTCGACGCCGACCGCGACCGCGCCGTCGCACGGGCCGACAAACCGGTCGTGCAGGGCGCCGTCGCCCCGGCCGTGCTGCGCGGCGCCGCCCTCGCTGCCGCCACCGCGGCCGTCGTCCTCTCGCTGCTGCTGGGCCCCCTCCCCGGCGCGCTCCTGCTGCTGCTCGTCGCCAGCGGGTGGGCCTACAACGCCGGGCTCAAGCGCACCGTGTGGTCCGGTGCGGGTTACGTGGTCGGCTTCGGGGCGCTGCCCGCCGGGGTGGTCGCGGCCGCCCCCGGCACGCCCGCACCCCCCTGGTGGCTGGTGGCGGCCGGTGCGGCGCTCGGTGGCGCGGCCCACCTGGCGAACGTCGCCCCCGACCTCGAGGACGACGCGGCCACCGGGGTCCGCGGGCTGCCGCACCGGCTCGGGGCGCAGGTCTCCGCGGTCTGCGGCGCCCTCCTGCTGGCCGGGGCGTCGCTGCTGCTCGTGCTGGCCCCGCCGGGCCCACCCGGGCCCACCGGCTGGGCCGCCCTCGCCCTGGCCGTGCCCGCGGCCGCGGTGGCCGCCCTCGCGGGCACCGCGCGCTTCCGCGGGCTCGCCTTCCCCGCCGTGATGCTGCTGACGGTGCTGGACGTCGCCCTGCTGGTCGGCAGCGGGTCGAGCCTGGCCTGACGGGCTCCGCGGGGCGCCGGGGCGCGGCGCAGACGGCTCCCTGCGGGCAGGCCCGGTGGCCGACCGATACGCTCGGCAGGTCTCCGCGCCACCGATCCCCGGTGGCCGGCACGGTCCTGCTGGAGGTCGACAGCCGTGAATCGCGCTCTGCGCGCCGCCACGATGGGCGTTCTGCTCTTCTCCCCCCTCGCCCTCTCGGCGTGCAGCGCCGGCCAGGTCACGCAGACCGTCGAGCAGGAGCGCGACAGGGTCGGCGCGATGGCCGAGGTCGGTGACCTCACCCTGCGCGCGATCAACGTGGCCTCTCCCGACGGCGGCGCCTACGAGGCCGGCGACGACGCCTCGCTCCAGGTCGCGATCATCAACGACGGCAACGAGGACGACACGCTGATCGACGTCTCCGGCGAGGGCTTCGACGAGGCGGTCATCGGCACCTCCGTCGCCGTTCCTGGCACGACGGGCGGTTCGGACGAACTGGAGATCCCGGCCGACGAGGCCGTGTTCGTCGGCGTCGACGACCCCCGCACCATCACCCTCAGCGGCCTCGACGAGTCACTCACGAGCGGCGGGTCCGTCGATCTGACCTTCACCTTCGAGGACGCCGGCGAGGTCACCGTCGCGGCCCCGGTAGCGGCTGCCGGCGAGGTGCTCGAGCGCGGGGAGCACTTCGACTTCCACCACGAGTAGCACGCCCGAGAGGCCGACCCAGGCCACCGAGATCGCCGATGGCGGCTCCTCCCGGGAGCCGCCATCACGCGTTCCCGGGAGTTGTCGGTGCCGGCGGTTAACGTCCTCGGTGTGCCCTCCCCCGCAGTGAAGTCCCGCCCCGCCCACCGCTGCACCGAGTGCGGCTACGCCTCGGCCAAGTGGGTCGGGCGCTGCCCCGAGTGCCAGGCGTGGGGCACCCTGCAGGAGCTCGGCGCCCCGGCCACGGGGCTGCGGGCCGTCTCGGCCGGCCAGGTGAGCGCGCCGGCCCGGCCGATCGCCGAGGTGGAGCTCGCCGGCGCCCGCGCCGTGCCGACGGGGATCGCCGAGTTCGACCGCGTCCTCGGCGGCGGGCTCGTGCCGGGAGCGGTGCTGCTGGTCGCCGGGGAGCCCGGGGTCGGCAAGTCCACGTTGCTGCTCGAGGTGGCGCACCGGGTCGCCGCGGCCGGCGGCCCCACGCTCGTGGTCTCCGGCGAGGAGTCGGCCGGCCAGGTCCGGCTCCGCGCGGAGCGGATCGGCGCCCTGCACGACCGGCTGTACCTCGCCGCCGAGACGGAGCTGTCCGCGGTGCTGGCCCACGTCGAGGCGGTCAACCCCTCGCTCCTGGTCCTCGACAGCGTGCAGACCGTCCGCTCCCCCGCCGCCGAGGGCACCGACGGCGGCTCGACGCAGGTGCGCGCCGTGGCCTCGGCGCTGACCGGCGTGGCGAAGACCCGGGGCATGACCACGATCCTCGTCGGCCACGTGACGAAGGACGGCGCCATCGCCGGCCCGCGCACGCTCGAGCACCTGGTCGACGTCGTCGTCTCCTTCGACGGCGAGCGCCATTCGACCCTGCGCATGGTCCGGGCGACGAAGAACCGGTTCGGCCCGGCCGACGAGATCGGCTGCTTCGAGATCGGCGACAGCGGGGTCGTCGGCGTGCCCGACCCGTCGGCGTTGTTCGTGTCGCGGCGGAGCGACCCGGTCCCCGGCAGCTGCGTCACCGTCACCCTGGAGGGCAGCCGGCCGCTGCTCGCCGAGGTGCAGGCCCTCGTGGCGAGCACGAGCGGTGGTGGCTCCCCCCGCCGGGCCGTCAGCGGGCTGGACTCCCAGCGGGTGGCGATGGTGAACGCCGTGGTCGAGCGTCGCGGCCGGGTCAAGCTGGCCGACGCCGACGTGTTCGCGGCCTCCGTCGGCGGGGTGCGGATCGCCGAGCCGGCCGCCGACCTGGCCCTGGCGCTGGCGATCGCCTCCGCCGCAAAGGACCACCCGCTGCCCCCGGGGCTGGTGGCGCTCGGCGAGGTCGGCCTCTCCGGGGAGATCCGCCGGGTCGGCGGCACCGGGCGCCGGCTGGCCGAGGCCGCCCGCCAGGGCTACCGCGTGGCCCTGGTGCCGCCGGACGCCGGGGCCGCGCCGGCCGGCATGCGGCTGATCGAGGTCCCCGACCTGGGTGCGGCCTTCCACCGCATGTTCTGAGCCCGTAGGGTTCCGCATGAGAGCGCGGGGCGGACGCCCCCGCAGCCCGAGCGTGCCCGGCCCCTCACGCGGGTACGTAGACTCGGCTGCCGTACCACTCGACCGTCAGGAGAGCTCGTGCCCGCCGCCGTGGACCCCGAGATCGCCCTGCGCGAACTCCTCGGCCGCATCGCCCCCGGCACGGCGCTGCGCGACGGCCTCGAGCGCATCCTGGCCGGCCGCACCGGCGCGCTGATCGTGCTCGGATACGACCGGGTGGTCGAGTCGATCTGCACCGGCGGCTTCGCCCTGGACGTCGCGCTCTCCGCCACCCGGCTGCGCGAGCTGGCGAAGATGGACGGCGCGGTGATCGTCTCGTACGACGGCAGCCGCATCGTCCGGGCGGGCGTCCACCTCATGCCCGACCCGACGGTCCCCACCGAGGAGTCGGGCACCCGGCACCGCACCGCGGAGCGGGTCGCCGTCCAGACCGGCTTCCCGGTGATCTCGGTGAGCCAGTCGATGCACATCATCAGCGTGTACGTGGCCGGCCGGCGGTACACCCTCGAGCACCCGACGACGATCCTCGCCCGGGCCAACCAGGCCCTCGCCGCGCTGGAGCGCTACAAGCTCCGCCTGGACGAGGTGGCGAGCACCCTCTCCGCCCTCGAGATCGAGGACCTCGTGACGGTGCGCGACGCGATGAGCGTCAGCCAGCGGCTGGAGATGGTGCGCCGGATCGCCGACGAGATCGAGGGCTTCGTCGTCGAGCTCGGCACCGACGGCCGGCTGCTGGCCCTGCAGCTCGACGAGATGCTCGCCGGCGTCGAGGAGGACCGCGGGCTGCTCGTCCGCGACTACCTCCCCGCGGGCGGTCGCCGGACCCGCACGATCGACCAGGTGCTCACCGATCTGCGGGCACTCACCGCCACCGAGCTGCTCGACCTCTCCGCCGTCGCCCGCTGCTACGGCCTGCCCACGTCACCGGACGCCCTCGACTCGCCGGTGAGCCCGCGGGGCTACCGCCTGCTCGCCCGGGTGCCCCGGCTGCCCGCCGGCATCATCGACCGGCTGGTCGAGCACTTCGGGGGCCTGCAGAAGCTGCTGGCCGCCACCATCGAGGACCTGCTGGCCGTGGAAGGCGTCGGGGAGGCCCGGGCGCGCGGCATCCGCGAGGGGCTGTCCCGGCTGGCCGAGACCTCGATCCTCGACCGCTACAGCTGATCGCCGCCCCGTCGGGGGCCGCACGCGTCAGCCGATGGTCAGCGGGGCGTCGCCGGAGACCTTGGTGTCCAGGCGGCCGCGGAGCACGTACTTCCCCGGGGAGGGCGTCACCCGCGGAGCGGTGCACGTCGGCTCGCTGGTGAGCCCGCCCCACCGGACCGGGAAGACCACCTGCTCCCCCGGCGCCAGGGTGCGCTGGTCGCTGCTGCTCTCGGGGAAGCAGTCGTTGCTGCCCCAGACCCGCGCCCCGGCGGCGTCGACCATCACGAGCTCCTGCAGCTGCTTGTCCAGCGAACGCACGCAGGGAACGGGCGAGGTGTTGACGACGACCAGCTCGAACGTCGGCTTGCCGCCCACGGGCGCCGTCCCCGGGGTGCGCACCTCCAGACCCAGCATCTCGTCGGTGCACGGACCCCCGGGGGCCGGCCCCGCCGGGACCGGCGGCTCGCTCGGCGGCGCCGTGGTGCCCGGCGTCCGGACCCCCGAGACCGCGGGCACGACGCGCTCCAGCGCCGGGGGCTCGGTCGGTGCGGCCGCGGTGGCCGGCGAAGCAGCGGACCCGCCGCCGCCGCCGGGCACCAGGGTCAGGGCGAGCCAGGTGAGGCCGCCGAGGAGGGCCAGCAGCAGCACCAGCACGGTCAGCCGGCGCCGCCAGTACACGGCTGCGGGGAGCGGGCCGACCGGGTGCAACACGCGGGGAACGCTAGTGCGCCCGGTCGGGACTGGTCCGCTCGGCACGCCGCGCCGCGCGCACGGCACACTGGGTGCCCGTGAGCCGGCCGTCCTCCCCCACCGCCACCCCGGTCGGCGAGCTGATCGTCGACTGGTACGCCACCGCCGCCCGTGACCTGCCGTGGCGGACGCCGGAGGTCGACCCGTGGGCCGTCCTGGTCAGCGAGGTGATGCTCCAGCAGACCCCCGTGGCGCGCGTGGAGCCCGTCTGGCGGGTCTGGACGGCCCGGTGGCCCACCCCGGCGGACCTGGCCGCAGAGCCGGCCGCAGAGGTCATCCGGGCATGGGGCAAGCTCGGCTACCCGCGCCGGGCGCTGCGGCTGCGGGAGGCGGCGATCGCGATCACCGAGCGGCACGGAGGGATCGTCCCCGAGGACGTCGACGCGCTCGAGGCACTCCCCGGCGTCGGCACCTACACCGCCCGCGCGGTCGCGTGCTTCGGGTACGGGCGGCGCCAGACCGTCGTCGACACCAATGTCCGCCGGGTGGTGGCGCGGCTGGTGCACGGCCGCGCGGAGGCGGGCAACGCGCGGGCCGCCGACCTCGCCGACGTCGCCGCGCTGGCGCCGGAGGACGACGCGCGCGCCGTGCGCTTCTCGGTGGCGGTGATGGAGCTGGGTGCACTGGTGTGCGTCGCCGGTACGCCACGGTGCGGCGCCTGCCCGGTGCGCGACCGGTGCGCGTGGCGGCTGGCCGGCGCCCCGCCGCACGACGGGCCGCCCCGGCGGGTGCAGAAGTTCGCCGGCACCGACCGGCAGGTGCGCGGGCGGCTGCTCGACGTCCTGCGGGCGGCGCACGAGCCCGTGGACGCCGCGGCGCTCGAACCCGCGTGGGACGACGCCGTCCAGCGGTCCCGCTGCCTGGACTCCCTGCTCACCGATGGCCTGGTCGAGCAGACAAGATGCGGGAGGTTCACGCTGCCGACGTAAGACGCCCCGCGAGGGTCGACCTGCCGGGCGGGGCCGGAGGCTCCCCGGGCAGGGCGTGCGACACGGCTCAACGCATGCGGGGTACGGCAACTGGCCGCGGTGTCGTCCGGAGGACGACAGACAGAAGGGCCGCCCCCACCTCGCGGTGGGAGCGGCCCCTTCGGTCGTGCAGGTGTTACTCGGCGGCCGCCGCCGGACCGTCCTCGTCACCCTCGGCGCCCGAGAGGGCCACCGGCGGGGTGTCGGGCAGGTCGATCGGCTTGGCCTCGCCGCGGAAGGTGAACTTCTGCGCGGGGCCCTCGGCGTCGTCGACGTCCACCACGATGATCTGACCACCGGTCAGGTCGCCGTAGAGGATCTTCTCGCTCAGCGCGTCCTCGATCTCGCGCTGGATGGTCCGGCGCAGCGGCCGGGCACCCAGGACGGGGTCGAAGCCACGGGAGGCCAGCAGCTTCTTGGCCGCAGGGGTGATCTCCAGCGACATGTCCTTGTTCGCCAGCTGGGTCTCGAGCCGGGCGACCATCAGGTCCACGATCTGGATGATCTCGTTCTCGGTCAGCTGGTGGAACACGACGATGTCATCGATCCGGTTGAGGAACTCCGGCCGGAAGTGCTGCTTGAGCTCCTCGTTGACCTTGAGCTTCATCCGGTCGTAGTTCGACTGGTCGTCGTTGCCGGCCTGGAAGCCGAGGCCGACGGCCTTGGAGATGTCCCGCGTACCGAGGTTGGTCGTGAGGATGAGGATCGTGTTCTTGAAGTCCACGACCCGGCCCTGACCATCGGTGAGCCGGCCGTCCTCCAGCACCTGCAGAAGTGTGTTGAACACGTCCGCGTGCGCCTTCTCGATCTCGTCGAAGAGGACCACCGAGAACGGCTTGCGCCGCACCTTCTCGGTCAGCTGCCCACCCTCGTCGTAACCGACGTAACCGGGAGGGGCACCGACAAGCCGCGACACGGTGAACTTGTCGTGGAACTCGCCCATGTCGATCTGGATGAGCGCGTCGTCCTCACCGAACAGGAACTGCGCCAGCGCCTTCGCCAGCTCCGTCTTACCGACGCCCGAGGGGCCGGCGAAGATGAAGGAACCACCGGGACGGCGCGGGTCCTTGAGGCCCGCCCGCGTGCGCCGGATCGCCTGGCTGACGCTCTTGATGGCCTCTTCCTGGCCGATGATCCGCTTGTGGAGCTCGTCCTCCATGCGGAGCAGACGCGTGGTCTCCTCCTCGGTGAGCTTGAAGACGGGGATGCCGGTCCAGTTGGCCAGCACCTCGGCGATCTGCTCGTCGTCGACCTCGGCGACGACGTCCATGTCGCCGGCCTTCCACTGCTTCTCGCGCTCGGCCTTCTCGCCCAGCAGCTGCTTCTCGGTGTCGCGCAGCGACGCGGCCTTCTCGAAGTCCTGGGCGTCGATCGCCGACTCCTTCTCGCGGCGGACGGCCGCGATCTTGTCGTCGAACTCGCGCAGGTCCGGCGGCGCGGTCATCCGCTTGATGCGCATCCGGGCGCCGGCCTCGTCGATCAGGTCGATCGCCTTGTCCGGCAGGAAGCGGTCGGAGATGTACCGGTCGGCCAGCGTCGCCGCGGCCACCAAGGCGCCGTCGGTGATGCTGATCCGGTGGTGCGCCTCGTAGCGGTCGCGCAGGCCCTTGAGGATCTCGATCGTGTGGGCCAGGGTCGGCTCACCCACCTGGATCGGCTGGAACCGCCGCTCGAGCGCGGCGTCCTTCTCCAGGTGCTTGCGGTACTCGTCCAGCGTGGTGGCACCGATGGTCTGCAGCTCACCGCGGGCAAGCATCGGCTTGAGGATGCTGGCGGCGTCGATCGCGCCCTCCGCGGCACCCGCCCCGACGAGGGTGTGGATCTCGTCGATGAACAGGATGATGTCGCCGCGGGTGCGGATCTCCTTGAGGACCTTCTTGAGGCGCTCCTCGAAGTCACCGCGGTAGCGGGAACCGGCGACGAGCGCGCCGAGGTCCAGCGTGTAGAGCTGCTTGTCCTTCAGCGTCTCGGGCACCTCGCCCTTGACGATGGCCTGCGCCAGGCCCTCGACGACGGCGGTCTTGCCGACGCCGGGCTCGCCGATGAGGACCGGGTTGTTCTTGGTCCGCCGCGACAGGACCTGCATGACCCGCTCGATCTCCTTGGCCCGCCCGATGACCGGGTCGAGCTTGGAGTCGCGGGCGGCCTGCGTCAGATTGCGGCCGAACTGGTCGAGGACCAGCGAGGTCGACGGGGTGCCCTCGGCGGGGCCGCCGGCCGCGGCCGGCTCCTTGCCCTGGTAGCCACTCAGCAGCTGGATGACCTGCTGGCGGACGCGGTTGAGGTCGGCGCCGAGCTTCACCAGGACCTGGGCGGCGACGCCCTCGCCCTCGCGGATCAGGCCGAGCAGGATGTGCTCGGTGCCGATGTAGTTGTGGCCGAGCTGCAGCGCCTCGCGCAGCGACAGCTCCAGGACCTTCTTCGCCCGCGGGGTGAAGGGGATGTGCCCGGACGGCGCCTGCTGGCCCTGCCCGATGATCTCCTCGACCTGCTGGCGGACACCCTCGAGCGAGATGCCGAGGGACTCCAGGGCCTTGGCAGCGACGCCCTCACCCTCGTGGATCAAACCCAGGAGGATGTGCTCGGTGCCGATGTAGTTGTGGTTGAGCATCCGGGCCTCTTCCTGGGCCAGGACGACGACACGGCGGGCTCGGTCGGTGAACCGTTCGAACATCTGCTGCTTCTCCTCTGACCGGCTGGTCCGGCACTGCCCTCCCCGTGTGGGAAGGAGCACCCGACATCCGTCGGCGCGCGGGGGCACCGGTCTTTCCACTGTAGTCGCGGACCACGCCGTCCCGTCGTCGTCCGACGGGTCCCGTGGGTGGCTGCTCGTTCCAACCACGGGCCCCGGGGTGCTGTTCCGCCCCCGTTACGCCGTGAGCGGACGGTGCACACCGTCGGCCTGTCGGCCTCCACCGCGGCCAGGTACCGGGTCGAGCTGCGTGGAGCCGAGACGAATCGACCCGCGGGTGGGGACGCTGCGCGCCCCCGCCACGCGGGTCGAAGTCCGACTACGTCGGGTGAGGTGGTGGAACGGCCCCCTCGCAGGGTCCCGGCGCGAGCGGAGCGAGTGCCGGGGGCGAGCGGAGCGAGTGCCGGGGGCGAGCAGAAGGACCTCGCCCCTCTCAGCCCTCGCACGCTCGGGCCGAGCCTCCGGACGAGGCCGTCAGTGCGCGGCCTCGTAGGCCTCGACGACGCTGGCCGGGATGCGGCCGCGGTCGCTGACCGCGTGGCCGTTCTTGCGGGCCCAGTCGCGGATCGCGCCGGCCTGCTCGCGGTCCATGCGACCGCCACCGCCGGTGGCCCGGGAGCGGCCACCACCGGAGGAACGGGTGCCGCGACCGACCTTGCGCGCCGCCGAGATGTAACGGGCGAAGGCGTCGCGCATCTCCTGGGCGTTCTTCTCCGCCAGGTCGATCTCGTACGACGTGCCGTCCAGCGCGAAACTGACGGTCTCGTCGGCCGGGAGGTTCTCGTCGAGATCGTCGCTCAGGATGACCTGGACCTTGCGCGCCATTCGTTCCTCGCTTTTCGCTACGACCCGGGGGCCGGACTGAAATAGCACCCGACGGGTGCGAGGCCTATTACAGCACGCGCACGCGGCAATAGGAAATGGCTGCGTGATTGGTCTCCCATTGGGAGCAATCGGGATACGGACCGATCAGGAACTGATTGGCCGGACCAACGGGAACAGGATCGTCTCGCGGATGCCGAGACCGGTGAGAGTCATCATCAACCGGTCCATCCCCATTCCGACCCCGCCGGTGGGCGGCATGCCGTATTCGAGCGCCTCGAGGAAGTCCTCGTCGAGCACCATCGCCTCGGGGTCGCCGGCCGCGGCCAGCAGCGCCTGCTGCGTGAACCGCTCCCGCTGGACGACGGGGTCGACCAGCTCGGAGTAGCCGGTGCCCCGCTCGATCCCGCCGATGTAGAGGTCCCACTTCTCGGCGACGCCGGCATCCGTGCGGTGCGCCCGCGTCAGCGGCGAGGTGTCCACCGGGTAGTCCATGACGAACGTGGGCTCCTGGAGCGAGGGTTGCACCAGCACCTCGAAGATCTCCTCGACGACCTTGCCGTGGATCCAGGCCGGGTCGATGCCGACCTCGTGCCGTTCGGCCAGCGCGCGCAGCCGCTCGACCGGGGTCTCCGGCGACACCGGCTCCCCCACCGCTTCGCTGACCAGGTCGAACAGCCGCACCTGCCGCCACTCGCCCGACAGGTCGAGCTCGGTGCCGTCGTGGTGGCGGGCGACGTGGTCGCCGAACAGCGCCGCGCAGCTCTCCTGGACCAGCTCACGGGTGAGGACGGCGATGTCCTGGTAGTCCAGGTAGGCCGCGTAGAACTCCAGCATCGCGAACTCCGGGGAGTGCGAGCTGTCCGCGCCCTCGTTGCGGAAGTTGCGGTTGATCTCGAAGACCCGGTCCAGCCCGCCGACGATGCACCGCTTGAGGAACAGCTCCGGTGCGATGCGCAGGTAGAGGTCGAGGTCGAAGGCGTTCATGTGGGTGCGGAAGGGCCGGGCCGCCGCACCCCCGTGCACGGTCTGCAGCATCGGCGTCTCGACCTCGATGAAGTCCCGTCGGGCCAGCCCCGCGCGCAGGGTGGACATGACGGTGGCGCGCTGCCGCACGGTGCGGCGGGCCTCGTCGCGCACGATGAGGTCGACGTAGCGGCGGCGGACCCGCAGCTCCTCGCTCATCGGCTTGTGCGCCACCGGGAGCGGGCGCAGCGCCTTGGCGGTCAGCTGCCAGGAGTCGGCGAAGACGGAGAGCTCGCCGCGGCGCGACGTCCCGACCTCGCCCTCGACGAAGACGTGGTCACCCAGGTCGACGTCGGACTTCCAGGCGGCCAGCGCCTCCTCGCCCACGCGGTCGCGGGAGAGCATCACCTGGAGCTCGGCGTCCCCTTCACGCAACGTGGCGAAGCAGAGCTTGCCGGTGTTGCGGAAGAAGATCACCCGGCCGGTGACGCCGACCCGCTCGCCGGTCATCGTGTCCGGCTCCAGGTCGGGGTGGCCGGCGCGGACCGCGGCGAGCGTGGTCGTGCGCGGGACGCTCACCGGGTAGGGGTCGACCCCCGAGTCGCGCAGCCGGTCGAGCTTGGCGCGGCGGACCCGCATCTGCTCCGGCAGCTCCTCGCCGCCGTCGTCGCCGCCCGTACCGTTCGGTCCCACGTCCGTCACGGGGGCTCAGCCTACGGGGCGGCCGGCCGCCGCTCGGCGGCCTGCTGCCGCTGGAACGCCAGGCGCAGCCCGTGCACGGTCAGGTCGGGCTCGCGCTCGCCGATCGTGCGGCAGCTGTCCACCAGCAGCGGCGCCAGCCCGCCGGTGGCGACGACGACCGGCGCGGTGCCGAACTGCGCGACCAGCTCCGCCGAGATGCGGCCGACCAGTCCGTCGACCAGACCGGCGAACCCCAGCACCAGCCCCGACTGCAGGGCGGCGACGGTGTTCTTGCCGATGGCGTGCGGCGGGCAGCTCAGCTCGACCGACCGCAGCTGCGCCGCCCGGTTGGCCAGCGCGTCGCGGCTGACCTCGACCCCCGGGGCGAGCGCGCCGCCGAGGAACTGCCCGTCGGGGCCGACGGCGTCGACGTTGGTGGAGGTGCCGAAGTCGACGACGACCACCGGACGCCGGCCGCCGTCCGGTGCGCGGCCGAACAGCTCGGCGGCCGCCAGGGCGGTGACCACCCGGTCGGCGCCCACCTCGCGGGGGTTGTCCACGTGCAGCGGGACGCCGGTGCGCACGCCGGGCCCGATCAGCACCACCGGCACCTCGAGGGAGTCCAGCAGCTGGCGCAGCGCCGGCAGCAGCGCGGGCACCGTCGAGCAGGCGGCGACGCCGGTCACCTCCGTGTCGCGGAGCAGACCGCGCCACAGCATGCGCAGCTCGTCGGCGGTGGCGCGGGGCGCCGTCGTCACCCGCCAGCAGCCGACCCGCCGGTCGCCGTCGAAAGTGGCGAGGACGGTCTGGCTGTTGCCGACGTCGACGGTCAGCAGCACCGCGTCACCGGATCGGGACGCCGAGGTCGCTGCGCCGGTGGTCGGTGGCGCCGGGCACGGGGGCCGACGGGTCGCCGCCGAGCTCGACGACGCGGTTGGCGCCGTCGACGTGCACGACCTTGGGGAGGTAGCTCTTGGCCTCGGTCTCGTCCATCAGGCCGTAGCTGATGAGGATGACCATGTCGCCGGGGTGGACCAGGTGCGCGGCGGCACCGTTGATGCCGATGACGCCGCTGCCCCGCTCGCCGGGGATGACGTAGGTCTCGAGGCGGGCGCCGTTGGTGATGTCGACGATCGCGACCTGCTCGCCGGGCAGCAGGTCGGCGGCGTCGAGGAGGTCCTCGTCGACGGTCACCGACCCCACGTAGTGCAGGTCGGCCTGGGTGACCGTGGCGCGGTGGATCTTGGACTTGAGCATCGTGCGCATCATCGGGGGCCTCCCAGTCGGACTGCCGTGTTGTCGAGGAGCCGGGTGCTGCCCGCGCGGACCGCGACGAGCAGGCGGGCGGGGCCGGCGGCCGGCGTCGGTCCCAGATCGGTATCGGTCAGCTCCAGGTAGTCCTGCAGCAGGTCGGGCGCCTCGGCCAGGACGGCGCGGGCGGCGGCCAGGACGGCGTCGGGCCCCTGCGGGCCGGCGTCGGCGCCCGCGCGCAGCGCCCGGTGCAACGTCGCGGCACGGGCCCGCTGTTCCGGCGAGAGGTAGCGGTTGCGGCTGGACAGCGCCAGGCCGTCGTCCTCCCGGACGGTCGGGATGCCGACCACCTCGACGCCGAGGGCGAGCTCCCGGGCCATGGCCCGGATGAGCGTGAGCTGCTGGTAGTCCTTCTCGCCGAACAGCGCGAGGTCGGGCCGCACGAGGCCGAACAGCGTGGCGACGACGGTCAGCACGCCGGCGAAGTGGCCGGGGCGCACCGCGCCCTCGAGCACCGACCCCAGCGGCCCGGGGTCGACGGTGACGCCTGCCCCGCCGGGCGGGTAGACCTCCTCGACCGGCGGGTGGAAGACGACGTCCGCGCCCTCCTCGGCCAGCGCGGCGAGGTCAGCGCCCCAGGTGCGCGGGTAGCGGTCGAGATCCTCACCGGGGCCGAACTGCGTCGGGTTCACGAACACCGAGACGACGACGCCGCCGGCCCGCTCCCGGGCGGCGCGGACCAACGTGCGGTGCCCCTCGTGCAAGGCACCCATGGTGGGCACCAGCGCGATCGGGCCGGGGAGCGCGGCCACCAGCCGGCGCAGTTCGGCGGCGGACCCGGCGACGGCCGGACGGGTGCCCACGGTCACCGCGACCCCGCCGGGTCGTCGTGCCGTGCGGCGGCGAGGACGTCGAGCACCGGCGCTGCGTCGTGGGTGCGCAGCCGGCCGGCCGCCACGGCGCGCTCGGCGGTCCGCTGCGCCATGGCGACGTAGGCGGCCACCGACGCGGGGGCGCGCTCGCCGAGGGTCCGCAGGTGGTGGTCGACGGTGCCGGCGTCGCCGCGGCTGACCGGCCCGGTGAGCCCCCGGTCGCCCCGGCGCAGGCCGTTGTCGAGCGCGGCGGTGAGCAGCGGGGCCAGCACGCGACCCGGCTCGGCCACGCCGGCGGTGCGCAGCAGGTCCGCGGCCTCGGCCACCAGGGTGACCAGGTGGTTCGCGCCGGTGACCAGCGCCGCGTGGTACAGCGGGCGGTCGGCCTCGGCGACGAAGAACGGCTCACCGCCCATCTCCAGGACCAGGGTCTCGGCGACGGGGCGGTGCTCGGGCCGGCTGGTCACGCCGAAGGGCGCGCCGTCGAGCCGGTCGGCGTCCTCGGGGGCACCGGTGAAGGTCATCGCCGGGTGCAGCGCGAGGGCGAGCACCCCGGCCTGCTCAGCAGGGGCCAGCACGGCCAGCCCGTGCGCCCCGGACGTGTGGAGGACCAGCTGCCCGGCGCGCCAGGCCCCGGTCCCGGCCAGCCCGGAGACGAGCCCGGCCAGGGTGTCGTCGGGGACGGCGAGGACGACGAGGTCGGCGGCGGCCACCACGGCGTCGGCCGGCAGCAGGGGGACGCCGGGCAGCAGGCGCGCGGCGCGCTCGGCGGAGGCGGCGGACAGGCCGGAGGCGGCGACGACGTCGTGGCCGGCGGTGGCGAGGGCGGCGCCCAGGACGGCGCCGACGCGGCCGGCGCCGATGACGCCCACGCGGAGGCGGGCGGGCGCGTCGGACGGGCGGGCGTGCGTGCGGGCGGGGCCCAGCAGCGAGCGGACGGTCCTGCGGGCAGCAGGCATCGGTGCACCTCTCGTTCCAGTCCCTGGCGGGTACCGGACGTCGGGATCGATCCCCGGGGATCGCGGTGGTCGTGCGGGCGGAGCTCCGGCTCGTCGTCCGCTGCAACCGTTCCGTGTCACGCGGGCGACCTGCCGATGGCGAGTGTGTGACGCCCGCGCGGCCGTCGCAACGCCTGGTCGCTGTGTCGTGGCTCACGCACCTCGGTACACCCGCCCGAGTGCCCCCGCGCGCGCCGCCCTACCGTGACGGCCGGCACATCGGCGAAGGAGGCAGCGTGCACACGTTCGAGGGAAAGACCGCACTGGTCACCGGCGGCAGCCGCGGCATCGGCCTGGGCATCGCCCGGAGCCTGGTGGAGCGCGGCGCCCGGGTGGTGCTCACCGCCCGGAAGCCCGATGCGCTGGCCGAGGCGGTGGAGTCGCTGGGCGGACCGGAGGTCGCCGTGGCGGTGGCCGGCAACGCCGGCGACCCGGAGCACCGGGCCGCCGCGGTGCGCACCGCGGTCGAGACGTTCGGCAGCCTCGACGCGCTCGTGGGCAACGTCGGCATCAACCCCGCGTACGGGCCGCTCATGGACCTCGACCTCGACGCCTGCCGCAAGATCCTCGACACCAACGTCGTGGCCTCGCTCGGCCTGGCGCAGGAGGCCTGGCGCGCCTGGATGGCCGAGCACGGCGGCGCGGTGCTGTTCGTCGCCTCGGTGGCCGGGCTGCGCTCGTCCCAGGAGATCGGCGCGTACGGGGTGAGCAAGGCGGCGCTGATCAACCTGACCACCCAGCTGGCCGTCGAGCTCGCCCCCAAGGTGCGGGTGAACGCGGTCGCCCCGGCCGTGGTGAAGACCCGCTTCGCCGGCGCGCTGTTCGAGAACCGGGAAGCCGAGGTCGCTGCGGTCTACCCGATGGCGCGCCTGGGCACGCCGGAGGACATCGGCGAGGCCGCGGCCTACCTGCTGGGCGATGGCGCGGGCTGGGTCACCGGCCAGACGCTCGTCCTCGACGGGGGCGGGCTCTCCCGCGGACCGCGCTAGGGGTCAGCGGCCGAGGACCCGGGCCAGGACGTCGTCGCTCTCGCCGTCCTCCCGGTACCGCCGCCGGCGGCGACCGCCCGAGGCGGGGGTTGCGCCGTTCTCGGCCAGGATCTGCGCGAGGCGGACCGGGGTCGCCGGGCGGTCCGGCTCCTGCGGCGCCGCCCAGGTCGGCGTGACCGCGGGCTGGGCGGTGGTGGGGGCGAACTCGGCGAGCGGTGCCGGCTCCACCGCCTCGTCGGTGCGCCGGCGGCGCGGCGCGTCGTCGATGCGGGGCGGCGCGGGGGGCTCGACGAACGACCGGGCGGCCAGCCACTCCAGCGGCGACGGCGGAGCGGCCGGCGGCGACGGGGGCAGCGTCGACGACGGCGTGACCACCGGCGAGTGCACGGTGACCGGCGGCTCGGCCACGCCGCGCCGCAGGGCGGCCGAGCCGAGGTAGGGGTCGTCCTCGTGCGCCGCGGCGCGCTCGTGGCGGCCGAAGCCCGATGGCGCGGACGGGCGGCCCGGCACCGGCGGCACGGGCGGTCGCACCGGCGGGGGCGGCGCGGCCGCGCGCACCGGCGGCGGGACGGGGGCGGACGGCGGGACCGCGGACCAGGTGCTGGTGCGCACCTGCTCGAACTGCTGGGTGGGGCGCGGCTCGTCCAGCCGGATCGCCGGCCACCCCCCGGTGAGCTCGCGCGGCGGGGCGTCGTCGCTCCACGGCGCGCCCTCGAGGGTGCGGGCCGACCCGTCCAGCCGGCTGGCCTGGGTGCGCATCACGATCCGCTCGACCAGCATCTCGCTGGACAGCTGCTCGGCGAGCTCGGCGCGCAGCCGACCCATGTCCTCCCGCAGTGCGCCCAGCTGGCCGAGCTCGGCCCGCAGGCCCGCGAGCGCGGCGACGTCGTCGCGGAGGGCGGCCACGCGGGCGACCTCGTCGCGCAGCTCGCCCAGCGCCGCGATGTCACCGCGCATGCCGGCCACGCGGGCGACCTCGTCACGGAGACCGGTCAGCGAGGCGATCTCCCCGCGCAGCGCGTCGAGCTCGTCGCGCATCGCGTCCTCGGCCTCGCGGCGGAGCTCGTTCTCCAGCTCCAGCTCGTACTCCCGGCGCGCGGAGACCTCGCGCTCCAGCTCCAGCTCGTAGGCGCGGCGCAGCTCCGCCTCCCGGGCCGCGGCGCGCGCCCGGTCGGTGCCGCGCCGGCCGGCGGCGAAGGTGGCGAGCACGAACGCCCAGGCCACGGCGACGACGGCGACCCGCAGCAACTGGGCGTTGTCGGTGAGGAAGACGGCGAGCGTGGCGCCGACGGCGAGCACGAACCCGCCGGCCTGCAGGAGCGCCCGGGTGCCGGCGAGGGCGGGGCCGCGGGCGACGTCGTCCTCGCGGCGGGGCATGGCACCCAGCGTAGCGACGAGTGGCGCTCACCGGGAGGAAGCGCACCCGTGCCCACAGTGGTCGCAGGTGTCACAGTGCTGGGGTGACCCTCTCGCTGCTCGACTGGCGCCGCCGCGTGGCCGCGCTGCACGCCGACGTCCGCGCCCACCCCGATGCCGAGCAGGGCTGGCTGCGGTGGCGGGAGGGCCGCGACGAGCTGTTCGCCGGCCACCCGCAGTCGCCGCTGGACGCCTCGGGGCGGGCGGCGTTCCGCGGGTTGCCGGTGGCGCCGTACGACCCGGCGCTGCGGTTCGAGCCCGTCCTCGAGCCGGTGGCGCCGCTGCGGCTGGAGATCCCCACCGCCGCCGACGGCATGGTGCCGCTGGACCGGATCGGTGCCGTCGACCTGCCCGGTGTGGGCCGGCTCGACGTCTGGTGGGTGGCGCTCTACGGCGGCGGGATCTTCCTGCCGCTGCGCGACGGCAGCGCCGGCGACACGACCTACGGCGGGGGGCGCTACCTGCTGGACACCGTGAAGGGCGCCGACCTCGGGGGCGACGGCGAGCGGCTGGTGGTCGACCTCAACTTCGCCTACCACCCGTCCTGCGCCTACGACTCGCGCTGGTCCTGCCCGCTGGCACCCGAGGGCAACCGGGTGGAGACGCCCGTCGCCGCCGGGGAGCAGCTGCCCCCCGGCGGCTGGTACTGAGCTGCTGGAACGGCCTCCGTGCAGGGTCCCGCCGCGAGCTTGCGAGCGGTGGGGGGCACGGGGGTCCTTCTGCTGATCAACAAGGGTCCTGGCTCACGGTCGACGGTGAGCCAGGACCCCTGGTGGTGAGCCAGGACGGTCGATCAGCCCTGGGCGAGGAACCCGGCGGAGCTGAAGACCAGGCCGATGGAGACCTCGCCCTGCTCGATGGCGGCGCGGGTCAGCGGGCCACCGGCGTCCAGCTCGCGGAAGTCGGCGAACTCCAGGCCGTAGGTCTCCTCCAGCCCGGGCTGGCAGAACGGGCGGGTCGGGCACTCGGCCGGACCGCCGAGGACCAGCGAGCCGTCGCCGCACGCCTCCGCCAGCTCGGAGAGGGTGCTGACGCCGAGCTCGTCGGCGAAGGCCTGGGTGACCGCGAACGCGTTCTGGTCGGCGGCCTCCGACGGCTCGCCGAACACCAGGCCGGCCTCCGCCGCGAGCGGCTCGAGCGCCTGCCGGGTCTCCTCGACGTCGCCGCTGGCCACCTGGTTGGCGTCGTCGCCCTCGAGGAACTCGGTGGCGGTGGCCAGGTACTCGGGGAAGACCTGGATCTCACCGTTGATCAGGGCCTGCATGTACAGCTCGCGGTTGCCGACCTCCTGCACGGTGGCGTCGAAGCCGGCCAGCTGCAGCACGTCGGCGTAGACGTTGGCGAGGATCGACGACTCGGGGAAGTTGGCCCCGCCGACGGTGATCGCCCCGCTGCCCTGCTCGAGGGCGGCGGCGTCGATGTTCTCCTCGACCCAGCCGGCCGCGACGTCCTCGGCGCTCTCCCGCTGCACCTCCACCGCGGCGTTGAGCTGGATCAGCTCCTCGGTCGTCATCTCGGCGGAGACCTGGTTCAGCACGGGCAGCAGCGCCGGGTTGGCCTGCGCGGCCTGCGCGTTGACCGCCGGGATGATGTTGTCGGCGTTCTGCAGGCCCTGGTCGTCCTCGAGGACGACGAGCTGGTCGCCGGCGACCGGGGCGCAGGCGTCACCGGAGGCCTGGCCACCGCCGGTGTCACCGCCGCCGCCGGTGCCCGAGGAGCCCGACTCCCCGCAGGCCGCGGTCAGCGCGACCGCGAAGACGAGTGGAGCCAGGGTCTTGATGCGTGCGCGCATGGTTGGACGCCCCGCCTTCTGTGTCCCGTGCCGGACCGGCACGCGTGTCTGGCGGGAGGATTCCCGCGCGCTCCATCGAACCGTCCCGTTGTGCACGACGCAATCGGGTTCCCGCCCCTGGGAGCTTCGTTACCGAGGTGTGATCACTGGGGCACGCCGGTAGCGGTCAGCTCGGGCTCGCCGCGCACGGTCCGCCGCCGCCCCGGCACGAAGGGCAACCGCCGCGGGCCGGGCCGCACCGCCCAGGTGAGCCCCACGAGCACCAGCTCGGTGAGCAGCGCCAGCACCGCGATGAGGATCGCGCCGGCGATGATCAGCCCGTAGTCCTGCTGCCCGAAGCCGAGGTTGACCACCCGCCCCAGGCCGCCCCCGCCGACGAGGGCGGCGAGCCCCGCCGTGGCCACCACCTGCACGGCGGCGGTGCGCACGCCGGTCATGACCAGGGGCAGCGCCAGCGGCAGGTCCACCCGGCGCAGCACCTGACCCCGGGTCATGCCCATGGCACGGGCCGCCTCCCGGACGTCGCCGTCCACGCCGCGGAACCCCACGTAGGTGTTGGTCAGGATCGGGGGGAACGCGAACACGGCCAGGGCGATCGCCGTGGCCCGGTTGCCGAAGCCGATCGGGCTGACCGCGAAGAGGGTGAGCAGCGCGAGCGTCGGCACCGCCCGGCTCACGTTCGACAGGACGACGACCGCTCCCCCGCCGCGCCCGCTGGTGCCCAGCGCGATGCCCAGCGGGAGCGCGAGGACCAGCGCGGCGAGGACGGCGGTCCCGGAGACGGCCAGGTGCTCGACGAGCAGGTCCAGCAGCCCGCCGGGCCGGGTCCAGTTGAACGGGTCGTTGAGGTAGACGACCGCGTCACCGAAGCCGGTCACGACCGCGCCCTCGCCCACGGGGTGAGGAAGCGTTCGGCCCCGGCGAGCAGCAGGTCGGCGACGAGCGCCAGCAGCACGCAGCCGACCGCCCCGGTGACGATCTCCGCCCGGTAGAAGTTCGAGTTGAAGCCGCCGAAGATCAGCTGCCCGAGCCCGCCGTGACCGACCAGCACCCCCACGGTGGTGAGTGCGACGGTGGACACCGTGGCGATGCGGAGCCCCGCCATGAAGGCCGGCAGGGCCAGGGGGAGCTCGATCTGCCAGAACAGCCGGAACCGGCCGTAGCCCATGCCCTGCGCCGCCTCGCGCACGTCACCGGGCACGCCCTGCAGCCCCGTCAGGAAGTTGCGCACCAGGATCACCAGCGAGTAGACGACCAGCCCCACCAGCACCGTCGTCGCCGTCAGCCCCGTGAACGGGAAGATGAGGGCGAACATCGCCAGCGACGGGATCGTGTAGACGATCGAGGAGAAGCCCAGCACGGGGCCGGCCAGCCACCGGACGCGGCGGGCGACCAGCGCCAGCGGCAGCGCGATCAGGGCCCCGATCACGACGGCGGCGACGGTCAGCCTGACGTGCTCGCCGAGGTACCGCAGAATGGTGTCCCAGTTGTCGACCACATAGGTTGCGTCGAACCAGGGATTCGGCGCCGCGTCCGCGGCGAGGACCGCGGACGTCCCCGCTTCGGCGCTCAGCACCGGGCGCACACCAGGAGGACCACCCCGTGGACGCTACTGCGCACGCTCCCCGGTCCGCGAGCGGATCCGGCGAGGCGGTGGAGATCCGGCTGGACGGCGTGAGCAAGGTCTACGCCGACGGCACCGTGGGGGTGGCCGAGCTCGACCTCACCTTCGCGGCGGGCGAGCTCACCGTGCTGGTCGGCCCCTCCGGCTGCGGCAAGACGACCACGATGAAGATGATCAACCGGATCATCGAGCCCACCACCGGCCGCATCGTCATCGGCGACGACGACGTCACCCGCGCCGACCCGGTGGAGCTGCGCCGCCGCATCGGGTACGTGATCCAGAACGTCGGGCTCTTCCCGCACCAGACGATCCGCGCGAACGTCGGCACCGTCCCCCGGCTGCTGGGCTGGGGCAAGGAGGAGACCCGGGCGCGGGTCGACGAGCTGCTCGCCACCGTGGGCCTGGACCCGGCGGTGCACGGCGACCGCTACCCCGGGCAGCTCTCCGGCGGGCAGCGCCAGCGGGCCGGCGTGGCCCGGGCGCTGGCGGCCGACCCCCCGGTGCTGCTGATGGACGAGCCGTTCTCCGCCGTCGACCCGGTGGTGCGCGAGCGGCTGCAGGCGGAGTTCCTGCGGCTGCAGGCCACCGTGCGCAAGACCATCGTGTTCGTCACCCACGACATCGAGGAGGCCGTGCGCATCGGCGACCGCATCGCCGTCATGAGCGAAGGTGGCCGGGTCGAGCAGTTCGCCACGCCCGCCGACCTGCTGGGCCGGCCGGCGAACGGCTTCGTGGCCGACTTCGTCGGCGCCGACCGCGGCCTCAAGCGGCTGGCCGTCACCGGGATCGACGCCGAGGACCTGGAGCACCCTCCGGTGCTGCACGCCGAGGACGGGCTGGCCGACGCACGGGCGGCGCTGCAGCGCTCCGGTGCGCGCTGGGCCGTGGTCCTCGACGACGCCGACCACCTGCACGGCTGGCTGTCGCTGGACCGCGCCGCCGGCACCGGGACCGTCGGCGCCGCGGCCCGGCGCATGGAGGCCTGGGTGCCCCGGGACGCATCGCTGAAGGCGGCGTTCGCGACGATGCTGCAGCACGAGGCGGGCTGGGTCGCCGTCCTCGACGGCGACCAGTTCCTCGGCGTCCTCACCCCCGAGTCGCTGCACTCGGCGCTGCGCCGCTCGGTGGAGGGCCGGGTCCCCGAGACCGCCGGCGCCGCCTCCGCCTAACGCGGGCGGTCCTCCAGCAGCGGGCCGGCCACGCGGTACCGGGCGCTGACGAACGAGCCGTTCACCGCCGCCTCCACCAGCTCGAGGTCCAGCCGCCGCGGCAGCAGCGGTCGCCCCGCGCCGAGGGTCACCGGTGCGATCGAGACGACGACCTCGTCGAGCAGCCCGGCCTCGGCGAACTGGCCGGCCAGGTCTCCCCCGCCGACGAGCCAGAGCTCCCGGTCGCCCGCCGCGGCGGTCATCTCGGCGTGCACGGTGCGGACGTCGCCGGAGGTGAACCGGACGTCGCGGCCGGCCGCCGGCAGCTCGCGGTGGGTCATCACCCAGGTCGGCAGCGTGAACGGCCAGGACCCGTTCTCGTGTTCCAGCACCCACTCGTAGGTCGTGCGGCCCATGACCAGGGCGCCGACCCGGGCCATGAAGGCGTCGAAGCCGAGCTCTCCGGCGTCGCCCTGCTTCTGGCGGAAGAGCCACTCGAGGGAGTCGTCGGGGTCGGCGATCCAGCCATCGAGGGTGGTGGCGGTGTGGTACGTCAGCACGGGGTGCCTCCCGGGGTGTCGCCGCGCCGCGCGCGGAGCCAGAGGATGGGATCGCCGGTACCGGCCTCGTGGCCGGCCGTCCGCAGCAGGTGCCGCACCAGCTGGCGCCGGTGGGCCGAGTAGGTGAGCACGTGCGCGACGACGCTGCTGAGCACGAAGCTCTCCGGCGGGTCGCAGAGGGCGTCGACCAGCCGGTCGTCCCAGCCGCCTCGGCGGTCGATCTCCCGCACCGTGGCGAGCCACCGCGGGGCGACCGCGTCGTGCCGCGCCAGCAGCGCGGCGGCGTCGGGGTCGTCGGCCCGCTCGGGGAGGTCGCGGCCCTCGATCGAGGCCAGCCAGACCTCCACCGTGAACACCAGGTGCTCGAGCACGGTCTGCACCGATTCCTCCGGGCCGTCCCACGGCAGCACGACCAGGCCGGGCAGCCGCTGGGCACGGAAGGCCTCGTCGGTGAGCCCCTTCGCCACGTCGATGAGGTACCGGGTGTCGTCGAGGCCGTGGGCCACCAGCTGCTCGGTGAGCGGGTTCATCGCGTGCTCCGTGCTCTGCACCCACAGGGAGGTGGGCGGGTGGAAGTGGATGCCGTTGGGCGCCGGCAGCCAGTGCCCGGACCCGGCGTCGACCGCGCTGGGCGGCCGGCCGTAGGCGCGGGTGAAGGCCCGGCTGAACCCCTCCACCGACTCGTAGCCGGCCGCCCATGCGGCGTCGGTGACGCTGCTGCCCTGCTGCAGCTGCCAGGCGGCGCGCTCCAGCATCACCCGCCGCCGCATCGCCACCGGCGCCTCGCGGGCGTCGCGGGACAGCGTGCGGCTGAAGTGGAACGGCGAGGCGTACGCGTCGCCGGCCATCTCGGCGAGGGTGTGGTTCTCCTCGTCCAGCACTGCGTCGAGCAGCTCGCGGAGCCGGTCACGTCCCGTCATGCGTCCAGGGTGCTGGCTCGACCGGCGCCGGCGCTTGACCGTTCTTGCGCGGCACCCGATCCGGTTAGGCCGCCACCCCCGGGGACGGCTCGTCGTCGGCCGAGCCGGGCGGGACCCGGCAGGCGGTTTCCAGCCGCAGCGCCGCGGCGACCAGGGCGAGGGAGGCCAGCAGGCCCAGCGACGCGGTCACCGTGTCGCTCCCGGCCGCCTGCAGCCGGCCGACCGCGGGGCCGGCGTAGGCGAGCACGCCGAGCCAGATGCCGGTGAAGACCCCACCCACGTAGGCGCTGGCCTGGGCCAGCACCGCCAGCCGCGCGACCAGCATCGGCTCCACCGGGCGGACGCCCGCGGCATCGCGCCCGGTGGGGCCCCGGCCCGCCCGCGCCTCGCGCAACGCCTGCAGCCGGGTGCGGAGCACCCGCGCCCCCAGCGCCTCGGCGAGCGCCAGGACGGCCACCGGCGCCGGCAGCCACCAGCGCAGCGGCGGCAGGTCCCCGTACCAGGCACGGACCAGCAGCCACGCGGCGAGCGTGAGCCCGAGCGCGAGGACGACGAGGTCGCGGCGGCGGACGGGGGTCACGGCCGGCGCCTAGTGGAGGTGGTCCCAGCGCACGACCGCCGCCACGTCGGCGGGGTCGAGCGCGGCCACCAGGTCGGCGACCCGGCCGCGGCCGGGCAGCACGGCGGTCGGGTCCAGGACCGCCCAGGGCACCAGCACGAACGCCCGCTCGTGCGCCCGCGGGTGCGGCAGGGTCAGGGCCGGGTCGTCGGAGATCACCGGCGCGCCGTCGTCCCCGGTCACGGTGACCACGTCGACGTCCAGGGTGCGGGCGCCCCAGCGCACCTCGCGGGTGCGGCCGGCCGCCTCCTCCAGCTCCTGGGCCCGCGCCAGCCAGCCGCCGGCGTCCCGGTCGCCGCGGACGACGGCGATGGCGTTCAGGTACGGCGGCTGCTCGACCGGCCCCCACGGCGGGGTCTCGTAGAGGGTGGAGCGGGCGACCAGCACGCCGTCGCCCTTGAGCGCCGTGAGCGCGGTGCGCAGCTCGTTCGCGCGGTCACCGAGGTTGGCGCCCAGGGAGAGGACGGCGCGGCTCATGCGCGCTCGCGCCGGATGGTGACGGCGACGTCGTCGAAGGGCACCCCGAGCTCCGCCTCCGGCTTGTGCACGGTGATCTCGACGGCGTCGACCAGCTCGTCGGCGAGGCAGACGTCGGCCAGCCGCTGGGCGAGCGTCTCCAGCAGGTGGACCGGCTCGCCGGACAGCACGTGGTGCAGCTGCTGGGCGAGGTCGGCGTAGTTGACCGTGCGCGCCAGGTCGTCGTCGGCCGCGGCCGCCGAAGTGTCGAGCTCCAGGACGGCGTCGACGCGGAACACCTGCCCGCGCTCGCGCTCGAAGTCGTAGACGCCGTGGTGGGCGTGGGCGCGGACCCCGCGCACGGTGATGCGGTCAGGGGTGGCCACGGCCGGCTCCTCTCGCCGCGCGCACGGCGGCCACGGTTCGGACGGCGTCCACCGAGGCAGCGGCGTCGTGGACGCGTACGCCCCAGGCACCGGCCTCCGCGGCGAGCACCGTGGTGGCGAGGGTCGCGGCGTCGCGCTCCTCGGCCGGGCGGGGCTGGGCGTCGGGCCCGGCCAGCAGCCGGCCCAGGAACGTCTTGCGGGACGCGCCGACCAGCACGGGCAGCCCCAGGATCACCAGCCGGTCCAGCCCGGCGAGCAGCGCCCAGTTGTGCTCGGCGCGCTTGGCGAAGCCCAGGCCCGGGTCGAGCACGAGCTGCCCGGGACGCACGCCGGCGGCGACGACGTCCTCCACCCGGGCGGTCAGCTCGGCGCAGACCTCCGTGACGACGTCGCCGTACTGCGCGGCCGCGTACATCTCCCGGCTGTGCCCGCGCCAGTGCATGAGCACCCACGGCACACCGGCCTCGGCGATCAGGTCGGCCATGTTCTTGTCCGCCAGCCCGCCGCTGATGTCGTTGACCAGCACCGCGCCCGCGTGCAGCGCCGCCTCCGCCACCTCGGCACGGGTGGTGTCGACGCTGGTGCGCACCCCCGCCGCGGAGAGCTCCCGGATCACGGGGACGACGCGGCGGGACTCCTCCTCGGCGTCGACCCGGTCGGCGCCGGGACGGGTCGACTCGCCGCCGACGTCGACGTAGTCCGCGCCCGCGGCGTGCATCGCCAGGCCGTGCGCGATCGCGCTGCCCGCGTCGGCGAAGCAGCCGCCGTCGGAGAAGGAGTCCGGAGTGACGTTGAGGACGCCCATCACCAGGCAGCGGCCCGGCCGCGGCAGCTCCGCCGCGGTCATCGCCCTCTCCTGCTCACCGGCCGAGGACGAGGCCCATCGCCTCGCTGCGGGTCGCCGCGTTCTCGCGGAAGATGCCGCGGACCGCGGAGGTGACCGTGGAGGAGCCGGGCTTGCGGATGCCGCGCATGGCCATGCACAGGTGCTCGGCCTGCACGACCACCAGGACGCCGCGCGGCTTCAGCGCGTCGTTGAGCGCGTCGGCGATCTGCCGGGTCATCCGCTCCTGCACCTGGGGGCGCCGGGCGTAGACCTCGACCAGCCGGGCGAGCTTGGACAACCCGGTGACCCGCCCGTCCTCCCCGGGGATGTACGCGACGTGCGCGACCCCGTGGAAGGGCACCAGGTGGTGCTCGCAGGTCGAGTACATCGGGATGTCCTTGACCAGCACCAGTTCGTCGTGGTCCTCGTCGAACGTCGTCGCGAGGATGTCGAACGGGTCCTGCCGGAGACCGGCGAAGGTCTCCGCGTAGGCCCGGGCGACGCGCGCCGGGGTGTCCTGCAGGCCCGGGCGGTCGGGGTCCTCACCGACCGCGACCAGCAGTTCGCGGATCGCCGCCGCGGCCCGCTCCTGGTCGACCCCGGGGGCCGGGGTCAGCAGCTGGTCCTCCGGCTCGGCCGGGATCTCGCTCATCGGTCGGCCCGGCTCACCGCTGGACCGGGGCCCCGACATCCCCGACGGGGGTGGTGTCGTGGCCCGACCCGTTCTGGCCGGCGCGCTCCGCCGGCGTGAGCACCGGCGGCTCGTTCGAGGGGGTGCGCTTGCCGAAGCCGTTGTACGGCGCGAGGGCGGGGCGCTTGGCGACCGGCGCGCAGATGCGCGCCATGTCGTCCTTGGACAGCGTCTCCTTCTCGATCAGCTCCAGCACCAGGGCGTCGAGGACGTGCCGGTACTCGACCAGGATCTCCCACGCCTCGTCGTGCGCGGCCTCGATCAGCGCGCGGACCTCGGCGTCGATGTCGGCGGCGACGGCCTCGGAGTAGTCGGGGCGGGAGCCCATGTCCCGGCCGAGGAACGGCTCGGACTCGCTGCTGCCGTACTTCACCGCGCCGAGCTTGGCGCTCATGCCGTACTGGGTGACCATCGCGCGGGCCATCGCGGTGGCCTTCTCGATGTCGTTGCCCGCGCCGGTGGTCGGCTCGTGGAAGACCAGCTCCTCGGCCGCCCGCCCGCCGAGGGCGTAGGCGAGGGTGTCGATCATCTCCGACCGGGTCTGGGTGTACTTGTCCTCGGTCGGCAGCACGAGCGTGTGCCCCAGCGAGCGGCCGCGCGGCAGGATCGTCACCTTGTGCACCGGGTCCAGGTTGGGCAGTGCATGCGCCACGAGGGCGTGCCCGCCCTCGTGGTAGGCGGTGACCTTCTTCTCCTTCTCGCTCATCGCCCGCGTCTTGCGCTCGGGACCGGCGATGACGCGGTCGATCGCCTCCTCGAGGGTGTCGTCGGTGATCAGCGAGCCGTTGTTGCGGGCGGTGAGCAGTGCCCCCTCGTTGAGCACGTTGGCCAGGTCGGCACCGGTGAAGCCCGGCGTCCGGCGGGCCACGGTCTCCAGGTCGACGTCGGGCGCGAGCGGCTTGCCCTTGGCGTGCACCTCGAGGATCCTCTTGCGGCCCTCGAGGTCGGGGCGGTCGACGGCGATCTGCCGGTCGAAGCGGCCCGGGCGCAGGAGCGCCGGGTCCAGGACGTCGGGCCGGTTGGTCGCGGCGATCAGGATGACCCCGCCCTTGACGTCGAAGCCGTCCATCTCGACGAGCATCTGGTTCAGCGTCTGCTCGCGCTCGTCGTGGCCGCCGCCCATGCCGGCGCCGCGCTGGCGACCGACGGCGTCGATCTCGTCGACGAAGATGATCGCCGGGGAGTTCTCCTTGGCCTGGGTGAACAGGTCGCGGACGCGGCTGGCGCCGACGCCGACGAACATCTCGACGAAGTCCGAACCGGAGATGGAGAAGAACGGCACGCCGGCCTCGCCGGCGACGGCGCGGGCGAGCAGGGTCTTGCCGGTGCCGGGTGGGCCGAACAGCAGCACGCCCTTGGGGATCTTCGCGCCGACGGCCTGGAACTTCACCGGGTTGGCGAGGAACTCCTTGATCTCGTGCAGTTCCTCGATCGCCTCGTCCGCGCCGGCGACGTCGGCGAACGTCGTCTTCGGCATGTCCTTGGTGATCTGCTTGGCCTTGGACTTGCCGAAGGCCATGACGCCGCGGCCGCCGCCCTGCATGGAGTTGAACAGCCAGAAGAGCAGCAGGAGCAGGATCAGGAACGGCAGGAAGCTGACCAGCAGGCTCACCAGGAGGCTGTCCTGGGTGACGTTGGTGTCGAACTGCTCGTCGTCCTGGGCGCGCAGGAGGTCGACGATGTCGCCCTCGACCGCCACGGGGTAGGACGTCACGACCTCGGTGCTGCCCTCGACCTCGTCGGCCAGGTCCAGCTCGAGCGTCTGCTCCCGGGTGTTCAGCGTCGCCGACTCGACGTTGCCGCTCTCGATCTGCTCGAGGGCCGTCGAGGTGGTGATCTCCTGCCTGCTGCCCTCACCGCTGAACAGCGAGGAGACGGTCAAGGCCAGCAGGATGACCAGGACGACCCAGAACCACACGGAGCGGAAGATCTTCTTGCGTTCCATACACCGATACCGGGCGCCGGATGGCGCCCGTCGACCCTCCTGATCGTCCCGGGGACGCCTCGAACGGCCCGGGTACGGACCCCGGCGCTCGGGTGCAGCGTCGTCGGGATCGACGGTACACCGGTGGACCTGGAGAACTCCTGCGTGCGAGCTGGGAGCCCACCCGCCCGGGTGTCGTGGCCGGCGACGGGCCCGGAGGGTCCTCGGCGGACACGACGAGGCCGCCGAGCCCGAGCCGGGGGCAGTCGGGAGTCGCGGCACCGAGGTGAGCCGCCCCGCGAGGGTCGGAGACGGTGACGGGCCCGGAGGGTCCTCGCCGGCTGCGACGACAGGGCTCAGCGCAACCGGGGGACGGCACCTGGTGGCGGTCGTCGTCCGGAGGACGACAGAGTTACTGGTAGACCTCGGGCTTCAGGGTGGCGATGTAGGGCAGGTCGCGGTATCGCTCGGCGTAGTCCAGGCCGTACCCGACGACGAACTCGTTAGGGATGTCGAAGCCGATGTACTTGACCGGCACCTCGACCTTGACCGCGTCGGGCTTGCGCAGCAGGGCGCAGACCTCCAGTGACGCCGGTGCACGGCCGCCCAGGTTCTTCAGCAGCCACGAGAGCGTCAGCCCGGAGTCGATGATGTCCTCGAGCACCAGCACGTGCTTGCCGGTGATGTCCCGGTCGAGGTCCTTGAGGATGCGCACGACCCCCGAGGAGCTGGTGGACGACCCGTAGGACGAGACCGCCATGAACTCCATCTGGGTGGGCAGCTGCAGCGCGCGGGCGAAGTCGCTCATGAAGAGCACCGCACCCTTGAGCACGCCGACCAGGAGGACCTCCCGGCCCGCGTAGTCGGCGGCGACCGCCGCGGCGAGCTCGGCGATCTTCTCGCGGATCTGCTCCTCGCTGAGCAGGACGTGGTCGATGTCCGGGCCGTAGCCGTGGTCGGGACCGAGTGCGCCGGGCGTGCTGGCAGGCTCCGTCACGGAGTGAGCTCCTCGTGGGGTGCGGGTCCGGGGGTGCCGCGCCGGTGCTCCGGCGGCAGCAGCACCAGGGTGCCAGACGCCCGGACGACACCTGCGCCGCCGGGTAGGTCGACCACGCCCTGCCCCCGCCAGCGGGTGACCAGCGTCTCGACCGCGCGGAGGTGCACCGCCTGCAGGTCGGGGACGCCGGCGCCGCGCAGCCAGCCGCGCAGCACCCGCCGGCGGAGCGCGGCCGGCAGCGCCCCGAGCGGCCGGGCCGGGAGCCCGCCGTCCCCGGACCCGGCCGCCAGCCGCGCGAGCTCCGCGGCCGCCAGGGCGTCGAGGGCGTCGAGGTCCTCCCGCAGCAGCACCGCGGTGCGGGCCAGCGCGGGGGCCACCCCGCCGCCGAGCACCTCCTCCAGCAGCGGCAGCGCCTCCGTCCGCAGCCGGACCCGGGTGTAGGCGGAGTCGGCGTTCCACGGGTCGTCCCAGACCGGCAGGCCCTGGTCGGCGCACGCCTGCCGGGTGGTCACCCGGCGGACGCCCAGGAACGGGCGCCACCAGCCGACGCCGTCGACCTCGCGCTCGGGCACCATGCCGGCGACCGACCGCGGGCCCGAGCCGCGGCCCAGGCCGAGGAGGACGGTCTCGGCCTGGTCGTCCAGGGTGTGCCCGAGCGCGACGCGGGCGCCGTGCTCCCGGGCCGCGGTCGCCAGCGCCGCGTAGCGGGCGGTGCGCGCCGCGCCCTCGGGGCCGCCGTCGTCCCCCACCCGGACGGTCAGCACGAGCACCGGGTCCAGGCCGAGCCGGCGCAGCACCGCGGCCGTGCCCTTCGCGCGCCCGGCCGATCCGGGCTGCAGCCCGTGGTCGACGGTGGCCCCGCCGACCCGCGCCCCCGCGTGGCGGGCCTCGAAGGCGAGCGCGGCGGCCAGGGCCACCGAGTCCGCTCCGCCGCTGCAGGCGGCGAGCACCGGCCGGTCGTCGGCGCGCAGCCCGTCGCGGACCGCGCGCCGCACCTCCGCGACCGCGCGGGGTGGTCCTGCCACCGGCCTCAGGCGGGCAGGGCGGGGCGCCCGAGCACCCGCTCGACCCACAGGTGCGGGGCGGTGAGCTCCTCGACGAGCGGCAGGTTCGCCGGCCCCTCCCAGACCCGGTTGAAGCCCTCCATGCCCGCGAGCTCCACCACGCCGCCGACGAAGTGCCGGCCGTCGGCGTACTGCTTCATCTTCTGCTCCAGGCCCAGCAGCCGGCGCAGCACCCGGTCCAGCGGCCCCCGGCCCTTGCGGCGCTGCGCGAACCGCTTGCGCAGCGTGCGCACCGACGGCACGACGTCGGGGCCGACGCCGTCCATGACGTATTCGGCGTGCCCCTCGACCAGGCTCATCACCGCGGTCACCCGGTCCAGCACCGCCCGCTGCCGCGGGTCGCGCACGAGCGCCATCAGGCCCTCCGGGGCGCCGTCCCCACCACCCCGGACCGCGTCGGCGAGGCTGCGCAGCAGGTCCTGCAGGCGCTCGCGCAGCACGTCCGGTGCCAGGTCGGTGGCGGCGACGAACTCGGCGATCTGCGCCTCGAGGTAGCCGCTCAGCCACGGCACCCCGGTGAACTGGAGCTGGTGGGTGACCTCGTGCAGGCAGACCCAGAGCCGGAAGTCCGAGGGGTCGACGCCCAGCTTCCGCTCGGTCGCCACGATGTTCGGCGCCACGAGCAGCAGCCGGCCGCCGGTCCCGAAGATCTCGTACTGCCCCAGGACCCGCGACGAGAGGAAGGCCAGCAGCCCGCCTGCCTGGAACCCGGTGGCGCGCGAGCCGATCGCGGTGGCGAGGGCGCCGGGGCGGTTGCCCGTGCGCTCGGCCAGCTTCTCGACCAGCGGGTCGAGCAGGGCGGCCATGCCGCGGGCGTTGGCGTCGGCCCAGCCCGGCCGGTCGACGACGGCGACCTCGGGGACCGGCCCCCCGGGCACCGGCCGCAGCCCGGTGAGCTCCTCGACGTGCGCGACGGCGGTGGCCGCGGCGCGGTGCAGCTCGGCGACGACCGCGGCGGCCTCCTCCCGGGTGGTGCTCGGGCCGCCGCTGACCAGCCGGCGGGCCGTACGTCCGGCCAGGTCCCAGTCGACCATCGAGGAGGCGCTGCTCATCGCTTCACCGTAGGCCCTGCCGCAGGGGCCCGCCGCGAGCGTGCGACCGGTTGCCGTCCGGCCCCGTCCAGAGGCTCACCGCAACCTGCGGGCACCGGTGCGGCAAACAGGTGGGCATGGATGTGGGACATCGGACCGGGCCCACGCTCAGACCAGACGATCGAACACCGACCAGCGCGCGCGCTGATGTCCGATTCCGAGGGTGGCCAGAAGGGGTCGTCAGCGCACACGCCGGCCGGTGAGATCCGTGAGGGGCCGGCGCGTCGGAGTCTCGGCTCCCGTGGTGATGTCCCACAGGACCGCGCACCTGTGCCGTACTCGTGCGAGCGGGGGTCCTCCTAGCAGCCGCAGGCGGCCAGCGTGGCGGCGAACTGGTCCAGGGCGGCCTCCGCGGCCACCTCGCTGCCGGTCGCCTCGTCGGCCACCACCGCGAAGGCCAGCAGCCGCCCGTCCGCGGTCACGACCGTGCCGGCGAGGGCGTTGACGCCCAGCAGCGTGCCGGTCTTCGCGCGCACCGTGCCCGGCGCGGTCGTGGGGTCGTCGTCGCCGCGGTCGGCGAGCGTGCCGTCGTAGCCGGCCACCGGCAGGCCGGGCAGCAGCCCGGCGGCGTCGCCGAGGCTGCCGTCGGCCGCACCGCGCACCAGGGCGGTGAGCAGCTCGGCCGTCACGACGTCCTCCCGGGACAGGCCGCTGCCGTCGGCCAGGGTGACGCCGGTGACGTCGAGCCCGGCCTCGTCCAGCGCGGCGACGACGGCCCGCGCCGCGCCCTCGAACGTGGCCGGCTCCCCCCGCGACAGCGCCACGTGCCTGGCCAGCACCTCGGCGAGCACGTTGTCCGACTGCGACAGCGCCTGCTCGACCAGCCGCGCGACCGGCGCGGACTCCACGGTGCCGAGGGTCCGCGCGCCGGCGGGGGCCTGGCCGAGGACCACCGCGGCACCGGGGGCACCCAGGGCGTCGGCCAGCGCGGCGCCCGCGTCGAGGCCGGGCTGGCCGCTGCGCGCGAGCGCCCCGGGGCTGACCCGCGCGCCGTCGACGGCGGTGGCGGTGATCGGTGCGGCGTAGCTGGAGGGCGCGTCCCCCGGGCCCCAGCCGCTGGCGGTGAGCGCGCCGCTGAACAGGGAGCTGTCGACCACGATGCGGGTGACGGGGGTACCGGCGGGGAGCGCGGCGACCACCTGGGTCGCGAGGTCGGCCATCGTCGGGGCGCCGGGGTAGGTCAGCGAGGGCTCGGTGCGCGACAGCGTCGGGTCCCCACCGCCCACGAGCACCACCTCACCGGGCACCGAGCCGGCCACCACGCGGGTCTCGAACGTCTCGGCCGGGTCGAGGGTGGTGAGCGCGGCGGTGGCGGTGAGCAGCTTGGCGGTGGAGGCCGGCGTCAGCGGGGCCCCGGCGTCCCGGTCGTAGAGGACCGCACCGGTGGCCACGTCGACGACCTGGGCCGTCGTCCCGGGCCCCAGCGGGGGGCCGCTGACCAGCGGGGTGAGCACGGCGTCGAGGACGGCGGGGTCGGGCACCGGGGCGTCGGCGGAGAGCGCGGCCAGCACGGGATCGGCCTCGCCGAGGTCGGGCAGCACGGCGTCGGGGACGGCGACGGCGCCGTCCCCCGCGCCCGGGTCGGTGCCCAGGAAGACACCCAGCCCGACACCGCCTCCGACGAGGAGGGTGACGAGCAGGACGATGCCGATGGTCATCCGCCGCCGGAACCGGCCGTAGTTGGCCGTGACGATCGTCGAGCCGCTCGACGAGATGGTGCCCACCCCCTACAGGGGGGCCTGCGCCGACCGGATCGTCCCCCGTGGGCCACACTACGTCCGTGCAGTTCGACGTGACGGTAGAAATCCCGAAGGGCCAGCGGAACAAGTACGAGCTGGACCATGAGACCGGACGCATCCGCTTGGACCGGATGCTGTTCACCTCCACCCGCTACCCGGCGGACTACGGCTACATCGAGAACACCCTGGGGCAGGACGGCGACCCGCTGGACGCCCTGGTGATCCTCGAGGAGCCCACGTTCCCCGGGTGCCTGGTCACGTGCCGGGCCATCGGCATGTTCCGCATGACCGACGAGGCCGGAGGGGACGACAAGGTCCTCTGCGTGCCGGCGACGGACCCGCGGGTGGCGCACCTCAAGGAGATCGAGGACGTGTCGGAGTTCGATCGCCTCGAGATCCAGCACTTCTTCGAGACCTACAAGGACCTCGAGCCGGGCAAGTCGGTCGAGGGCGCCGAGTGGGTGGGCCGCGAGGCCGCCGAGGCCGAGATCAACGCCTCGATCGAGCGCGCCAAGAACGGTTCCGCGCACCACTGACCGATCGCCGGGACCCTCGGGTCCGGGCGCCGGACGCACCGACGGCGGCACACCCTCCGGGGCGTGCCGCCGTCAGCCGACCCCGCGGACGGGGAGCTGCGGCGCCCGCGGACCCCGGGACGACGACGGGCCCGTCCTGGTGGACGGGCCCGTGCTGCGCGAGCCGCCTGTCGGAATCGAACCGACGACCTTCTCATTACGAGTGAGATGCTCTACCGACTGAGCTAAGGCGGCGAACTGCCCGCACAGCCTACGACACCGCGCCGCCGGATCGGCGCAGGGGTGGCCCTCCTGCAGGGTCCGGCGCGAGCGTCGGAGACCCTTCCTCAGGACGGCAGGCGGAGCGCGACGGTGAGCGCCTCCAGAGCGACCTGCGGCTTCACGTTCTGCTCCAGCGCACGGCGGCAGTCGAGGATCGCCTCGATGCGGCGCAGCGCCCCCTCCGCCCCGATCCGCCGGCCCAGCTCCTCGGCGTCCGCCCGACGGTCGGGGTGGTTGAGCGGCAGGGTCTCCCCCGGTGCGGAGCACCGGACGAGCGCGTCCCGGTAGAGCCCGGCGAGGTCGACCAGTGCCCGGTCGAAGGAGTCGCGGCCGATGCGGGTGGCTCGCCGCTGCTGCTGGCGCTCCAGCTCCTTCAGCTGCCCGGCACCGCCCCGGCCGGCCGCCACGCCGGGCCCGCGGGCGCCCACGCCCAGGCTCGCCTTCAGCGCTTCGGTCTCGGCGGCGTCCCGGACCCCGGTGGCCGCCTCGGTCTCCTCCTTGGCCGCGCCCAGGAGATCGTCGGCAGCGTCGAGGCAGGCGGCCAGCGACACCAGCCGCAGCGGCACGTCCAGCACCGCCTTGCGGGTGAGCCGGGCCTCCTCGTCGCGGGCGAGCCGGCGGGCCCGGCCGACGTGGCCGCCGGAGGCACCCGCCGACCAGGCGGCCAGCGCGGGGTCGACGGCGTCGCGCCGGATCAGGACGTCGGCGATCGCGTCCACCGTCGGCGTCCGCAGGCCGATCACCCGGCAGCGGGACCGGACGGTCACGGAGATGTCGTCGGGGTGCAGGCTCGGCGCGCACAGCATGACGACCGTCCGCGGCGGCGGCTCCTCGATCATCTTGAGCACCGCGTTGGCCGCGCCCTCATTCATCCGGTCGGCGTCTTCGACGATGATGACCTGCCAGCGCCCGCCGGACGGCGCACGGCCGGCCACGCGCACCAGGTCACGAGCCTCCTCGACGCGGATGAACAACCCCTCGGGGACGATCACGTGCACGTCCGCGTGGGTGCCGGCCAGCACCGTGCGGCACTGGTGGCAGGTGCCGTCACCCCCCGCCGGGCACTGCAGCGCGGCGGCGAAGGCCCGGGCGGCGACCGACCGTCCCGAGCCGGGCGGCCCGGTGAACAGCCAGGCGTGGGTCATGGCGGTCGGGTCGGCGATCGCCGCCCTGAGCTCGGCCACCACGGCCGGCTGCCCGATCACCTGCGTCCAGACGCCCTCGTCGGGCGCCACCACCGGGGCGGTCACGGGTGCAGCTGCGGCGTGGCGCCGGTCTGGGCGTGCGGGTGGTGCGCCACGGGACCGTCGTGGCCGCCGTGGCCGTCGCGGCGGAGCTCGGGCGCGACCTGCGGGTGGGCGGCCGGCGGGGCGGGGGTCTGCAGCGGCAGCCCGGAGAGCAGTTCGGCCACCCGCACCCGGATGGCGGCCGCGAGCTCGTCCGGGGACCGCCGTGCGTCGAGCACCAGGTAGCGGTCGGGGTCGGCCTCGGCGAGCTCCTGGAAGGTCCGCCGCACGCGCTGGTGGAAGTCCAGCGACTCCGACTCCAGCCGGTCGGCGGCGGCCCGGCCGCGGGCGCGGGCGAGCCCCACCTCGGGCGGCAGGTCGAGCAGGACGGTCAGGTCGGGGCGCAGCCCCTGCGCGGCCCAGCGGGAGAGCATGCGCACGTCGTCGAGCGGGATGGTGCGCCCGGCGCCCTGGTAGGCCAACGAGCTGTCGATGAAGCGGTCGGTGATCACGACCTCGCCCGCGTCGAGCGCGGGCCGCAGCACCTCGTGCACGTGCTGGGCGCGGTCGGCGGCGTAGAGCAGCGCCTCGGCGCGGGGTGCGATGCCCACCTGGGCCCGGTCGAGCACGATGGAGCGGATGCCCGCCCCCGGCGGGGTGGCCCCGGGCTCGAAGGAGGCGCGGGCGGTCAGCCCCTCGTCGGCGAGCCACTCCTGCAGCCGGCGCACCTGGGTGGACTTGCCGGCACCCTCCCCGCCCTCGAAGGCGATGAGCACCCCGCCCCCGGCGAGCCGGCGCCGGGCCGTGGTGTCGCGGCGCAGCGCGGTGACGACGTCGGCCAGCAGCGGCACCGGCCGGCCGTCGTCCATCTGCCGGTAGGCGGCCAGCCCGACGCCCACGGCCAGCAGCCCGGCCGCGAACAGCATGATCCGCTCGCCGGAGAGCGGCAGCGCGAAGGCGCCGAGGTCGAGCTCCTGCCGCCCGATCAGGCCCACCCCGATCGGCACGAGCGCGAGGGAGATGATCAGCGACGCCCGGACCAGGGACTGCACGATGGCGAACGTGCGGCCCCGGATCTCGTCCTCGACCTCGGTGCCGATCAGGGTGATGCCGGCCAGGAAGGCCATGCCGGCGAAGAACCCCATGAAGACCACGAGCAGCAGCGAGATCCACAGCGCGAAGGACCAGGACAGCAGCAGCACCACGATGCCGGCGCCGACGATCGCCACCCCGAAGATCCGCTCGCGGGCCAGGTCGCGGGCGACGCTCGGGCCGATCCCGATGCCGAGCCCCAGGCCGATGAAGACCGCCCCGAACAGCAGCCCGTAGGCCGCCTCCCCGCCGCCGAGCACTTCGACGTAGGCCTGGCCGGTGGCGATGATCGCGCCCGCCGCGACGAAGGCCCCGGTGATGCCCACGACCAGGCCCCGGACCAGCCGGGTGTGGCCGGCGAAGGAGAAGCCCTTGACCAGCGAGCCCAGGAAGCTCTCCTGCTGGCCGACGACCGCTCCCGCGGCACGGCGGCCGCTGATCGAGGGCAGGTTCCAGATGACCACGGCGGCGACCAGGAACGTGAGGGCGTTCAGGTAGAGGGCGAGATCCACCTCGTTCACCCCGGGCAGCACGTCGCTGACGCTGCTGCCCACGCTGGTGAGCACCGCGAACACGACCGCCGCGATCACCGGCGTCACCCCGTAGGTGGTGACCAGGGAGAGCTGGTTGGCCGCCTCCAGCTGGTCCTTGCGCAGCATGTTGGGAACGGCGGCGTCCTTGGCCGGGATCCAGAACAGGCTGAAGGCCTCGATGACGAACTGGGCGATGAACAGCCAGATGAGGTTGTCGACGATCGGGATCGAGGCGAACAGCCCGAACCGGAAGACGTCGGTGACGACCATCGTCTTCCGCCGGTCGAACCGGTCGGCGAAGGCCCCCGCCACCGGGCCGAGCACGATGGCCGGGAGCAGCCGGAACAGCAGGACGCCCGCGAGCGCGAAGTTCTGCGCGGCGTAGTCCTCGAAGGTCAGCGTCGCGGTCACGGTGATGGCGAGCAGCCCCAGCCAGTCGCCGAAGCTGGACAGCAACGTCGACAACCACAGCTTGCGGAAGTCGCGCACCCGCAGCACCGCGCGGATCTTGGCCGCGGTGCCCACCGCGCCCGAGCCGTCCGTGTCCGAATCGGCCGTGCCCGAGTCGGCCGTGCCCGGGTCGGCCGTGCCCGAGGAGGACGTGCCCGAGGGCGCGCCGTCCTCCGCCACCTCGATCAGCGGTGGGCCCGCGGACGGCGGCACCGGTGTACCGGCGGGCGGCAGACCGTCGCCCCCCGGGGCAGCACCGGCAGCCCCGTCGGACGGGGGTACCGGGGGCGTCGGCTCGGCCGGAATCGCGGGCTCCCAAAGTCGGAGGGCACCGGGGCGGAGCGGGCCCCAGCGGGGCAACGGTACCGGTCCCCCGTGACGTTTCCGGCCCCTCGCCGCTCCGCAGGGTTGATCGGATCCCTGCGGTTCCACCGCCGTTCACCCTGCGCACTAGGGTGGCGAGCGGTGACGGGTGCCGGAGTTCCAGCGGGCGGACCGGCCGGTGCATGGCACCCCGGCGGCTACCTCCGCTTCGCCGGGGAACGCGCGCGCCCCTTCGCCGAGCTGCTCGCCCGGGTGGGTGCCGAGGCCCCGCGGACCGTCGTCGACCTCGGCTGCGGCGAGGGCTCGTTGACCGTCTCGCTGGCGCAGCGCTGGCCGGGCGCCCGCGTCACCGGCGTCGACTCCTCCCGCGAGATGCTCGCCGCCGCCGGCGCCGCCGCGCACGGGCGGGTGGAGTTCCGGCTCGGCGACGTGCGCGACTGGATGCCGCCCGGCCCGGTGGACGTCGTCGTCAGCAACGCCGCCCTGCACTGGGTGCCCGGGCACCCCGAACTCATGGCGCGCTGGGCCGCGGCGCTGCCCCCGGGCGGGTGGCTCGCCGTGCAGGTGCCGGGCAACTTCCGGGCTCCCACCCATGCGCTGCTGGCCGAGCTGTGCCGGAGCCCGGAGTGGGCCGACCGGACCGCCGACGTCGCGCCACGGGCCGACACCGTGCTGGAGCCCGCCGGCTACGCCGAGGTGCTCACCGCGGCGGGCCTGGTGCCCGACGTCTGGGAGACGACGTACCTGCACGTGCTCCGCGGCCCGGACCCCGTGCTGGCCTGGGTGCGCTCCACGGTGCTGCGCCCGGTCCTCGCCCGGTTGGACGACGAGGCCGCGGCCGCGTTCACCGACGCCTACGCCGCCGCGCTGCGGGCCGCCTACCCGCCGCGCCCCGACGGCACCACGCTGCTGCCCTTCCGGCGGGTCTTCGCCGTCGGCACCCGCCCGTCCTGACCCCGGAGGTCGCCCGTGCTCACCGGTCTGCACCACGGCCAGGTCGCCTGACCGCCCGGGAGCGAGGACGAGCTGCGCGACTTATACGCCGGCGCGCGCGGGGTGACCAGCGGACGGTGTTCGCTGACGCGCAATTCGAGCGCCCGGAAGTGCGCACCGTCGAGGGGGCGGACCCGCGCTCAGCGTGGGGTGAGCCGGTAGGCGTGCGTCCGGTAGGGCAGCTCGAGCTCCGTCCGCCCCCGGGTGCCGGGGTGCTCGCCCAGCAGCTCCCGGATGCCGGAGAGGAACTCCGCGCGCCGGGCGTCGTCCATGACCGCGACGTAGCTGCGCGTGGCGATCCCGGCGACGACGTCCTCGGGGGTCACTCGTTGCACGACCGCCGACTCGACGACCTCGACGTCGGCCCCGAGCTCGGCGGCGAAGCGGTCGACGACGGCCCGGTCCGCCTCGTGCCCGCGCGCCTCGCCGGAGATGACCTCCCCGAGCGCGCCGACCCAGGGCACCCGTTCGTCGCGGGTGTTCCAGACCAGCCCGAGCAACCCGCCCGGGCGGAGCACCCGGCGGAGCTCGCGGGCCGCCGCTCCCGGGTCGAACCAGTGCGCGGCCTGGCCCGCCACGACGGCGTCGACCGCAGCGTCCTCCGTGGGGATCTGCTCGGCGGTGCCCACGGCCGTCGCGACGGCGGGCAGGCGGGCGGCGAGCTCGGCCAGCATCTCCGGTGACGGGTCCACCGCGCGGACGCGGTGGCCGAGACCGAGGACCACCTCGGTGAGCAGCCCGGTGCCCGCGCCGAGGTCGAGCACGTCCAGCGCCCCTCCACGGCCCAGCAGGAACTCCACCGCGCCCGGGGGGTAGGTCGGGCGCAGCGCCGCGTAGCTCCCCGCGACTCCCCCGAACGAGCGCGCCCGGGCCTGCAGGGCGGCCGGTTCGGGGGTGGTCACGGAGTTCAGCCGGCCGAGACCGGGTCCGCGGCCTGCTTCCCCGTCGTCTTCTTCGCCGTCGCCTTCTTGGCGGTGGTCTTCTTGGCCGCCGTCTTCTTCGCGGTGGTCTTCTTGGCTGCCTTCTTCTTGGTCGCCGGGCCGCGGGCGCGGCGGTCGGCCAGGAGCTCGGCGGCGCGCTCGATGGTGATCGACTCGATGTCGTCGTCCTTGCGCAGGCTGGCGTTCGTCTCGCCGTCGGTCACGTACGGGCCGAAGCGGCCCTCCCGCACGGTGACCACGCCCTGGGTGACCGGGTCGGGCCCGAGCTCCTTGAGCGGGGCCTTGGCCGCCGCCCGGCCGCGCTGCTTCGGCTGGGCGAAGATCGCCAGCGCCTCCTCCAGCGTGGTGGTGAAGAGCTTTTCCTCCCCCTCCAGCGAGCGGGAGTCGGTGCCCTTCTTCAGGTACGGGCCGTAGCGGCCGTTGAGCGCCTGGATCTCCTCGCCGTCGGGCGCGGTGCCCACGGTGCGCGGCAGGGTGAGGAGCTTGAGCGCGTCGTCGATCGTCACCGTCTCCGGGGACATCGAGGAGAACAGGCTCGCCGTGCGGGGCGACTCCTTGCTGCCCTCGGGGACGACGGTGGTGACGTAGGGGCCGTAGCGGCCGGCCTTCACCACGACCGGGTGCCCGGACTCCGGGTCGGTGCCCAGCTCGCGGTCGCCCGACGGCGCCTCCAGCAGCTCCCGGACCTTCTCCGTGGTCAGCTCGTCGGGCGCGATGTCCTCGGGGATGCTGACCCGGGCTCCGTCCTCGCCACCGGCCTGCAGGTAGGGGCCGTAGCGGCCGACCCGCACGACGACCGCACGACCGTCGGCGTCGGTGGCGCGCAGCGGGATGGAGTTGACGCCGCGGGCGTCGATCTCCTCCAGCCGCTGGCCGATCACGTGCTTGAGGCCGCCGGACTGCGCGATCGCGCCGGCGTGCCGCCCCTCGCCGCCGAAGTAGAACTCGGTCAGCCAGGTCACGCGCTGCAGCGTTCCGCCGGCGATCTCGTCGAGCTCCTCCTCGAGGGAGGCGGTGAACTGGTAGTCGACGAGCTGGGCGAAGTGCTGCTCCAGCAGGTTGACCACCGCGAACGCGACGAAGGACGGCACCAGCGCCGAGCCCTTCTTCCACACGTACCCGCGGTCCTGGATCGTCTGGAGGATCGACACGTAGGTGGAGGGCCGGCCGATCCCCAGCTCCTCCAGCCGCGCCGTCAGGCTCGGCTCGGTGTAGCGGGACGGCGGCTGGGTGCTGTGCCCCTTGGCGTCCAGCGCCTGGGTGTCGAGCTGCTGGCCGCGTTCCAGCCGGGGCAGCCGCCGCTCGGCGTCGTCGCTGCCGTGGTCGTCGTCGCCGAAGGCCTGCGCGCCCTCGTCGCGGGACTCGACGTAGGCCCGGAGGAAGCCGGGGAAGGTGATCGTGCGGCCGCTGGCGGTGAACTCGACCGCCTCATCGGTGGTGCTGCGGCCGGCCAGCCGGATGCTGACGGTCTGGCCGACGGCGTCGGCCATCTGGGAGGCGATGGTGCGCTGCCAGATCAGCTCGTAGAGCCGGAATTCGTCGCGGGCGAGCCCGGCGGCCAGCTGCCCGGGCGTGCGGAAGTTGTCCCCGGCGGGGCGGATCGCCTCGTGGGCCTCCTGTGCGCCCTTGGCCTTCTTCGCGTAGCGCCGCGCCTCGGCCGGGACGTAGGCGTCGCCGTACAGCTCCCGGGCCTGGGTGCGGGCGGCGTTGATCGCCTCGTCGGAGAGGTTCGTCGAGTCGGTCCGCATGTAGGTGATGTGGCCGTTCTCGTACAGCCGCTGGGCCACCCGCATGACCTGCGCCGACGACCAGCCGAGCTTGCGGCCGGCCTCCATCTGCAGCGTCGAGGTGGTGAACGGCGCGTACGGACGACGGCGGTAGGGCTTCTCGTCGACCCGGCTGACGCTGACCTGGCGACCCTCGAGCCGGGCGGCGAGGCCGCGGGCGCCGGCCTCGTCGAGGTGCACGACGTCGCCGGTGACGCGGCCGGTGGCGGCGTCGAAGTCCCGGCCGGTGGCGACCCGGCTGTCGTCGACGCTGACCAGCTTGGCCCGCACGGTGGCGGGCTCCCCGGCGTCGGCACCGGCGCGCTGGCCGGCGACGGCGAAGGTGCCCTCCAGCGACCAGTAGTCGGCCGCGGTGAACGCCATGCGCTCCCGCTCGCGCTCGACCACGATGCGGGTCGCGACCGACTGGACGCGGCCGGCCGAGAGCTTGGGCAGCACCTTCTTCCAGAGGACCGGGCTGACCTCGTAGCCGTAGAGCCGGTCGAGGATGCGGCGGGTCTCCTGGGCGTCGACCAGGTGGGTGTCGAGGTCGCGCGGGTTGGCCACGGCCCGGGCGATCGCCTCGGGGGTGATCTCGTGGAAGACCATCCGGCGCACCGGGACCCGCGGCTTGAGGGTGTCGATCAGGTGCCAGGCGATGGCCTCGCCCTCGCGGTCCTCGTCTGTGGCGAGGTAGATCTCGCTGGCGTTCTTGACCAGCTGCTTGAGCCGGGTCACCTGCTGCTTGCGGTCGGGGCTGACCACGTAGAGCGGCTCGAACGAGTTGTCGACGTCGACACCGAGCCGGGCCCAGGCCGCGCCCTTGTGCTCGGCCGGCACGTCGGCGGCGTTGCGCGGCAGGTCGCGGATGTGCCCGACACTCGCCTCGACGACGTAGCCGTTGCCGAGGTAGCCGGCGATCTTGTTGGCCTTGGTCGGCGACTCGACGATGACCAGCGGCCGGCCGCCGGGCGCGGCCGAGCCCCGGCGGGTCGGCGTCTTCGCGGCGTCGTCCGTCGTGGGCTCGTTCTCGGTGCCGGGCTGCGTGGTCTTCGTGGGCACGGGACTCCTGTCGGTGGTGCTGAGGTGGTGCGGGTGCGGCGTGCCTTGCCGGGCCGGGCGGCCCGGGTGCACCGGCCCCGGGAGTCCGGGACCGGGCGGGCGTCACCGCGGAACGCCCCTCGGCGGGCCACGGTAAGCCACGCCGGCGACGGTGCGCCGGGCGCGACCTTCTCGTGGGCGTGCCGCCACCCCGACCAACGTGGATGGTGCGGCCGTGTTCCCGCAGGTGGAAGGCGGCGTACCGCCAAGGGGTCAGGCTCAGGGGGCGCTGGTGGTGAGCTCGGAGCCCGTCGAGGCCGGCGTCGCCTCGCCGACGACGACCGAGCGGCGCTTGGAGACGACGACCGCGGCGACGACGACGAGCACCGCGGCGAGCGCGATCGCCACCCGCGCCGGGGTGTTGGCGTCCTCCCCCACCGACAGGGCGACCACCGCCGGCGCGATGAGCAGCGCCACCAGGTTCATCACCTTGATCAGCGGGTTGATCGCGGGGCCGGCGGTGTCCTTGAACGGGTCACCCACGGTGTCGCCGATGACGGTGGCCGCGTGCGCCTCGCTGCCCTTCCCGCCGTAGCTGCCGTCCTCCACCATCTTCTTGGCGTTGTCCCAGGCTCCGCCGGAGTTGGAGAGGAACACCGCCATGAGGGTGCCGGCCGCGATCGCCCCGACGAGGTAGGCGGCCAGCGGCCCGATGCCCAGGCCGAAGCCCACGGCCACCGGGGCGAGCACGGCCAGCAGCCCCGGCGTCGCCAGCTCGCGCAGCGAGTCCTTGGTGCAGATGTCGACCACGGCGCCGTAGTCGGGACGCTCGGTGAAGGTCATGATCCCGGGGTGGGTGCGGAACTGCTCGCGCACCTCGAACACGACCCGCCCCGCCGCCCGGGACACGGCGCTGATGGCCAGTCCGGAGAAGAAGAAGACCACCGCGGCGCCGAGCACCGCGCCGACGACGTTGTTCGGGTTCACCAGGCCGAAGGCGTCGCCGAGCGTGGCGCCGGCCTCGTCCAGGGCGACGGCGACCTGGGCGTTGTAGGAGCCGAAGAGCGCCGTGGCCGCGAGGACGGCGGTGGCGATGGCGATCCCCTTGGTGATCGCCTTGGTGGTGTTCCCGATGGCGTCGAGGTCGGTCAGCACGCGGGCGCCGTCGTCGTCGATGTCGCCGGACATCTCTGCGATGCCCTGCGCGTTGTCGCTGACCGGGCCGAAGGTGTCCATGGAGACGATGACGCCGGCCGTGGTGAGCAGCCCGCAGCCGGCGAGCGCGACCGCGTAGAGGGCGGCACCGCCGCCGATGAGGAAGGCGCCGTAGACCGCCCCGCCGATGAGCAGCGCGGCGTAGACCGCCGACTCCAGCCCCAGCGAGATGCCCGACAGGATGACGGTGGCCGGCCCGGTCAGCGAGCTGCGGCCGACGTCCTGGACCGGCTTGCGGCTGGTCTCGGTGAAGTAGCCGGTGAGCTGCTGGATCGCGGCGGCCAGGACGACCCCGACGAGCACGGCGACGAAGCCGAGCACCTGCGGGCTGACCGGCAGGTCGATGCCGCCGCCGGTGTCGGGGAGCAGGGTGAACGAGGCGACGGCGACCAGCAGCAGCGACACCGCGGCGGAGACGAAGAAGCCGCGGTTGATGGGGGCCAGGCCGTTGCGGTCGTTCTTGCCCGGGTTGGTGGCCAGGACGCCCACGACCGAGGCGATGACGCCGATGGCGGCGACCACCAGGGGGAAGACCATGCCGATCGAGCCGAAGAAGACCTGCCCGAGGATGAGCGCGGCGACCAGGGTGACGGCGTAGGACTCGAAGAGGTCGGCGGCCATGCCGGCGCAGTCGCCGACGTTGTCCCCCACGTTGTCGGCGATGGTGGCGGCGTTGCGCGGGTCGTCCTCGGGGATGCCGGCCTCGACCTTGCCGACGAGGTCGGCGCCGACGTCGGCGGCCTTGGTGAAGATGCCGCCGCCGACGCGCATGAACATCGCCAGCAGGGCGCCGCCGAAGCCGAAGCCCTCGAGGACCACCGGCGCGGTGTCGTCGAAGAGCAGCAGCACCAGGGCGGCACCGAAGAGGCCCAGCCCGATGGTGATCATCCCGCACACGCCGCCGGTGCGGTACGCGATGCGGAAGGCGGGGCGGTAGCCGCCGCCCTGCGCCGCCGCGGCCATCCGGACGTTGCCGCGGGTGGCCAGCGTCATCCCGATGAAGCCCACCAGCGCCGAGAACAGCGCGCCGACGAGGAAGAACACCGCCCGGCCCAGCCGCGTGCCCAGACCGCCCTCGGCCACCGGGAGGACCAGCAGCACCGCGAAGACGATGACGGCGAAGACCGCGAGCGTGCGGAACTGCCGGCGCAGGTACGCCGCCGCTCCCTCCTGCACTGCCCGCGCGATCTCCTGCATCTTCACCGTGCCCTGATCGGCGGCGAGGACCGCACGGACCAGGTAGGCGGCGAAGACCAGGGCGGCCAGGGAGACGACGAGGACGACGGCGACGAGCGCGGTCTCCCCGCCGGACAGCGAACCCTCGGGCATGTGTCCTCCAGGCGTCGGCGGCCGCCCGGGTGGCGCCGTGCCCCCCGGCCCGGGCGGAGATCGGCGTCCGCGCCCCGACGGACCCGCCGGGACACGAACGCGGCGAAGTGTAAGGCAGATCACACTCCGTGCGACCCCTTCGCTCCTCGTGCTTTCCCCGGTACGGCAACACGTGGGCGGTCCTGTGGGACGTCACCACTGGGGTCGAGGCCCTGACGCGCGCGCCTCCCTCACGACGTGGGTGTGGCGGGTCGCGCGAGCCGGTCACCGGCCGACGAAGTGCGCCCGCTTCTGACCCCCTTGGAAGTGGGGTGCAGCGCACACCATCGGATGCTCGACCGTGCCGGGCGGCCCGTTCCGATCTCACCCATCTCACGAGGGGGCGCACAGGTCAGAAGGCTGGTTCGAGCGTCGGCCCGGTGCGGAAGTCCCACATCGATGCCCACGTGTTGCCGCGCAGGTGCTCTCCGGGAACGCGGCGGGTTGCGCGCGGGTGTGACAGTGGAGCCCGTGACCACGCTCCACCCGGTCCGGTCGGCTCCCCCTCCCGGCACGGACGACCGGTCCGGGGGCGGCGCGGCGCCGACCGGGCAGGTACCGCACGGCGGCGAGCTGCTGACGGCGCTCCTCGCCGGCACGGCGGAGGACGAGCAGCCGGTCACCCACGTCCACCACCTGCCGGTGCGCGAGAGCCGCACCGCCGGCTGGCCGGGGTGGGTGGAGCCCGGGCTGCGCGACCGCCTGGTCGCCCGGGGGGTGAGCGCCCCGTGGCAGCACCAGGTGGCGGCGGCGCAGGCCGCCCGCGACGGCCGGCACGTCGTCGTCGCCACGGGTACGGCGTCGGGCAAGTCGCTGGCCTACCAGCTGCCGGCCCTCACCCGGCTGGCCGAGGACCCCCGCGCCTGCGTGCTCTACCTCGCACCCACCAAGGCGCTGGCGCGCGACCAGCTGGCCTCGGTGGCCGAGCTGGCCGACCCCTCGGTGCGGCCGGCGGCCTACGACGGCGACACCCCGGCCGAGGAGCGGGACTGGGTCCGCCGGCACTCGCGCTGGATCGTCACCAACCCCGACATGCTGCACCGCGGGATCCTGCCGGCCCACCAGCGCTGGTCGAGCACGCTGCGCCGGGTGGCCTACGTGGTCATCGACGAGTGCCACGCCTACCGCGGCGTCTTCGGCTCCCACGTGGGCCACGTGCTGCGGCGGCTGCGGCGCATCTGCCGGCGCTACGGCGCGGAGCCGGTGTTCGTGCTGGCCTCGGCCACCGTCGCCGATCCGGCCGCCGCGGCCACCCGGCTGGTCGGCGCGGAGGTCCTCGCCGTCACCGACGACGGCTCGCCGCGCCCGGGCGCCACCTTCGCGCTGTGGGAGCCGCCGCTGACCGAGCGGACCGGCGAGCACGGGGCGCCGCTGCGCCGCTCGGCCGCCGCCGACGCCGCCGGGCTGCTCGCCGACCTGGTCGAGCGCGGCGCCCGCACGCTCGCGTTCGTCCGCTCGCGCCGGAGCGCCGAGTCGGTGGCCGAGCAGGCCCGCCGGCTGCTGCACGACCGCGGCCGCCCCGACCTGGTGGCCCGGGTGGACTCCTACCGCGGCGGCTACCTGCCCGAGGAACGCCGGGAGCTGGAGCGGGCGCTGTCGGCGGGCGACCTGCTCGGTGTCGCGACGACCAACGCCCTGGAGCTCGGCATCGACATCGCCGGGCTGGACGCCGTCGTCCTGGCCGGCTACCCGGGCACGCTCGCCTCCCTGTGGCAGCAGGCCGGCCGCGCCGGGCGGGCGCAGCGGGAGTCGCTGGTCGTCTTCGTCGCCCGCGACGACCCGCTGGACCACTACCTGGCCCACCACCCGCGGGCGGTGTTCGGCCGGCCGATCGAGGCCACCGTGACCGACCCGGCCAACCCCTACGTGCTCGGCCCGCAGCTGTGCTGCGCGGCGGCCGAGCTGCCGCTGGTGCCCGCCGACCTCGCCGACTTCGGCGGCCCGGTCGCCGAGGCGCAGCTCGAGGAGCTGGTGGCCGCCGGGCAGCTGCGCCGGCGCCCCGCCGGCTGGTACTGGGCCGGGCGCGGCCGCCCCGACGTCGACATCCGCGGCAGCGGCGACGAGCCGGTGGCGATCATCGAGGCGGGCACCGGGCGGCTGCTGGGCACCGTCGACGGTGGGGCGGCGCACTCGACGGTGCACGAGGGCGCGCTCTACGTGCACCGGGGCGACACCTTCGTCGTGGACGAGTTCGACCTGGACGACGCCTGCGCGGTCGTGCACCCGGAGAGCCCGGAGTGGACCACCGTGGCCCGCGACGTGACGGACCTGTCGATCGTCTCGATCGAGCGGACGCGGCCGCTGGGCACGGTCACCGCGCACACCGGCGTGGTCGACGTGACCAACCAGGTGGTGGCCTACCAGCGGCGCCGGCTGGGCACCGGCGAGGTGCTGGCGGAGTTCCCGCTGGACCTGCCGCCCCGCCAGCTGCGCACCAAGGCGGTGTGGCTGACGCTGGACCACCGGGCCGTGGAGCGGGCCGACGTCGACGACGCGGCGCTGCCCGGCTCGCTGCACGCCGCCGAGCACGCGGCGATCGGCATCCTGCCGCTGCTGGCGACCTGCGACCGGTGGGACCTCGGCGGGCTGTCGACGGCGGTGCACCCCGACACCGGGACCGCGGCGGTCTTCGTCTACGACGGGCACCCGGGCGGTGCGGGCTTCAGCGAGCGCGGGTACGCGGCGCTGCGCCGGTGGTTGCAGGCCACGCGGGCGACCGTGGCCAGCTGCGAGTGCGAGGCGGGCTGCCCGTCGTGCGTGCAGTCGCCCAAGTGCGGCAACGGCAACGACCCGCTGGACAAGGCCGGCGCGGTGCGGGTGCTCGACATCGTGCTCGACGAGCTGGCCGCAGCCGACGTCGCCAACGCGGCCGACGACGACACGGACGCCGACATCGAGGAGGTGCGCGCGGCGGCGCCGGCCCCCGTCGGACCGCCGACCGCCGACGTCCCGCCCGGACCGGCCGAGGAGGACCTCGTCTTCTGACCCGGCCGGCACCGGGCCGGCCCGCGCCCGGCCGAGGGTGTCGTGCACCCCCAGCCGGCCCAGCCGGAAGGCGACGCGGACCTCGACCGCGACGACCGCCCCCGGCCCGACCCGGCAGCCGACCAGCTCGGCGCCGTTGGCGGCGGCGACCTCGACGGCCGCGGTGCACGGGTCCGGGTCCCCGAGCACCGCCCGGCCGGCGGCGGCCAGGCCAGCGAGGTCCGCGGCCGACCCCGCGCGGTGGCGGGCGGCCGTCGCCAGCCCGACGAGCACCGCACCGGCGGTGACCGCGACGAGGACGGCGGAGAGCACGAGCACCCACACGGTGGCCGAGCCGCGCTCCCCGCTCATCCCGGGAGCCCCGCGGCGGGCTCGCGCCAGGCGACCGCCTCCGCGACCACCGTGACCCGCCAGGGCAGCGGCCCCAGCGGCCGCACCTCGGCCGCCACCGTCACCCGGACCTCGTCGCCGCTGCCGGTGAGGCCGGTGCGCGCACCGGCCGGCGCAGCCCGGCCGGCCCACTCCGCGACGACCGCGGCATCCTCCCCGCGCGCCGCCGCCCGCGCGCCCTCCCGGGCGGCGTCGACGCAGCGCAGCTGGGCGCCCACCACGGTCACGGCGGCGACGGCGCCGGCGAGCACGAGCAGCAGCACCGGCAGCACCACCGCGGTCTCGGCCGTGACCATCCCCGCCTCGCCCCGCCGGGCCACTCGACGCCGCACCGGTCAGGAGAGGGTGGCGAGCGCGGCCTCGACCAGGTCGGTGAGGCCGGTGACGACGGAGTCACCGGAGACGACCCGGTAGAGCACGGCGGCGAAGGCGCAGGCGGCCACGGTGCCGACGGCGTACTCGGCGGTGCTCATCCCGGCCTCCGCCCGGCTCCGCAGGCGGGCCAGGCGGCCCGGGCGGCGTCCGGCGGCGGGGGTGGCGTCGGTGTCGGGAGCCGGCCGATCGGCGGCGGGGGTGGCGTCGGCATCGGGAACGGGCTGGTCGGCTGTCATGGTCGGTCCTCTCGGTCGTGCCCCGGTGGGGCGGTGCTCCGAGCCTGGCGGCCGGTGCAGGCCCGTCCCGCGCGTGCGGGCGATCTGTGGAGGGGGCCGGTGGCTGTGGACGCGTCAGCCGAAGACGTCGCCGGCGATGCCGAGGACCAGCGGGACCACGCCCAGGCAGACGAACGCGGGCAGGAAGCACAGCCCGAGCGGGGCCAGCACCCACACCCCGGCCCGCTGCACCGCCGCCTGCGCCTGCGCGCGCGCCGCCGACCGGGCCTCCCCGGCCAGCGCGTGCAGCGCCGGCACCGCGGCGGCGCCGGACTCCCCCGCCCGCACCAGCACGCGGGCCAGCCCGCCGAGCTCGGCCGGCTGGTCGGCCCAGGCCCGCCGCGGCGCGGCACCCATGCGGTGCAGCGCGGCCACGCCGTGCAGCCGCCGGCCCAGCGGTCCGGGCACCGCCCCGGCGACGGCGGCGAGCGCGCCCGCGAGGGGCAGCCCCGCGCCCAGGCACGCCGCGAGCAGCTCGCAGGCCACCGGCAGCTCCCGCAGGAGGACCGCCCGCTCCTCGGCGTCCCGGTCGGGCGCCGCGGCGCGCAGCGCCCGCTCCCCCGCCGCGGTGACGACGACGGCGGCGCACGCCCCGGCCGCGCCCCCGACCAGGAGGCCCGCCGCGAGCCCGGCCGCGCCGGCGAGCAGCCACCGGCGCCGGGCCCCCGCCGCCGGGGCGTCCCCGGGAGCGGCGGCACGGGCAGCGCCCGCGGCCACCCGGCGCACCCGCTCGCCGGCCACGGCCGCGCCGGGCGGCCACAGCGCCACCGCGGCGGCGAGCAGCAGGACCGGCAGCGCGGCGGTCACCGCGCGACCCGGCGGACCAGGCGGCCGGTCCAGGCGATGCCGGCCACCTCGAGGAGCACCCCGGCGACCAGCAGCCCCTGCCCGGCACCGGTGCGGGTGAGCACGTGCCACGGATCGGCGCCGACGCCGCTGCCCATCGCCAGCCCCAGCAGCGGGAGGCCGGCCAGCAGCCGGGCGCTGGCCCGGGGCCCGGCGGTGGCCACCAGCAGCTCGCGGCGCCGCCGCAGCCGGGCCCGCAGGTCGTCCTCGACCGCGGCGACCACCGCGGCCAGCGAGCAGCCGGTGCGGGTGCCGAGCGCGACGGCGGCCGACAGCCGGGCGAGCGCAGCCGGCGTCCCGTCGCCGTCGGCGCCCCCGCCGGTCGCGTCCGTCACCGGAGCGCGGGCGGCCCGCCCCAGCGCCGCGGCGCACACCGGGTCGGGGCAGTCGGCCGCGGCCGTGCGCACCGCCTCGGTCAGCGTCCGGCCCGCGCGCAACTCCGCCGCGACGGCGCCCAGCGCCTCGGCCAGCACCGCCTGCCGGGTGACGTCGTCGGCCGCCCGGCGGCCGGCCGACCGGGCGCGCGCCGCGAGCGCGGCGCAGCCGGCGGCGAGCACCGCGACCAGGGGTGTGGCCAGCAGCGCACCCGCGCCGCCGGCGACCACCGCGGCGACGAGCGGCAGCGGCACCCGCCCGGGAGCACGGGCCCCGGCCGGACCTGCGCGGAGCAGCCGGCGCCGGGCGACCGCGCGCCCGTCGGGCCAGAGCAGCACCGCGCCGGCCGCGGCCAGCAGCGCCGCGGTCACGGCCCGGCCAGCAGCCGCCGGAGCGCGTCGCCGGCCGGGCACGGCCCGCCGTCGGCCCGCCAGCCGGGTTCCACCACCACGAGCTCCCCCTGCCGGCGGAGCAGCCCGATCTCGGCCACCCGTCGGCCGGCGGGCGTCCGCCGCAGGTGCAGCACCACGTCCAGGGCGGCCGCGGTCTGGCTGTGCACCGCGGCGCGACCGAGCCCGGCGGCGACGCCGAGCGCCTCCAGCCGCGCCGGCACCTCGGTGGCCCGGTTGGCGTGCAGGGTGCCGCAGCCGCCGTCGTGGCCGGTGTTCAGCGCGGCCAGCAGGTCGACCACCTCCGGCCCGCGCACCTCCCCCACCACCAGCCGGTCGGGCCGCATCCGCAGCGCCTGCCGCACCAGGTCGCGCAGGCCGACCGCACCGGCGCCCTCGACGTTGGGCGGCCGGGTGAGCAGCCGCACCACGTGCGGGTGCGGCGGGGTCAGCTCCGCGGCGTCCTCGCAGAGCACCAGCCGCTCGGCCGGGGCGACCTCGCCCAGCAGGGCCGACAGCAGGGTGGTCTTGCCCGAGCCGGTGCCGCCGGTGACGAGGAACGCCACCCGCCGCGCCACCACCGCGCGCACCAGCGCCCCGCTCTCGCCGGGCAGCGCCCCGAGCGCCTCCAGGTCGGCCAGCGCCTGGGCGCACCGGCGCAGCACCCGCAGGGAGAGGCAGGTGCCGCCGGCGGAGACCGGCGGGAGCACCGCGTGCAGCCGGGTGCCGCCGGGGAGGCCGACGTCGACCCACGGCGCGGCGTCGTCGAGGCGGCGGCCGGCCGACGCGGCCAGCCGCACCGCCAGCCGGCGCACCGCGTCGTCGTCGGCGAAGCGGACACCGGCGGCCCGCTCCAGCCCGGCCCCGCGGTCCAGCCACACCTCGCCGGGCCCGTTCACCAGGACGTCGGTGACCCCGGGCAGCCGCAGCAGCGGCTCCAGCGGGCCGGCCCCGGCCAGCTCGTCGACGGCGTCGCGCGCGGCGAGCAGGACGTCGCGGTCACCCAGCAGCCCGCCCGCCTCGGCACGCACCAGCGCCGCCACCCCCGCCCGGGAGGGCACCTCGTCGGCGACGGCGAGCCGCGCGCGCACGCGGTCCAGCAGCGACGGCTCGCTCACCGGCCGGCGCCCTCGGCCAGCTCCGCCAGCAACCGCCGGGCGACGGCGGCCAGCGGCGACCGGGGCTGCGCACCCGGCGGCTGCCCGCGCTCGGCCCGGGCGACGGCTCCCCGGTCGTGCGGCAGCTCGGCCAGCACCGGCCGGCCCACCACCTCGGCCACGTCACCGGGCAGCAGCCCGCCGGGCAGGGTGCGCACCACCAGGCGCGCCGCCGACCACGGCGAGCCCTGGGCCTCGACCAGCCGGCGGGCGGCCGTGGCGGCGCGCAGCCGGGCGGGCACCACGAGCACGGCCAGGTCGGCGTCGGCCAGCACCTCCTGCACCCCGCGACCCGGGCCGCCGCACCCCGGGCGGGGCAGGTCGACGACCACCGGCAGCCCGGTGCCGCGGCTCGCGCCCACCACCGCGGTCAGCGCCGCGTCGGGGATCGGCGTCGCGCCCGCGCGGCCGGCGGAGACCAGGTGGACGTCGCCGATCCCGGGCAGCGCGGCCAGCAGCGCGTCGCCGGCCACCTCCCCGCGCAGCCCGGCGAGCTCGGGCCACCTCAGCCCCTCGGCGAGCTCGGCCCCGAGCAGCAGGTCCAGCCCGCCACCCCAGGCGTCGGCGTCGACCAGCACGGCCCCGCCGGGTGCGGCGAGGGCGACCGCGGCGGCCACCGTGCTGGCGCCCGCCCCGCCGCAGGCCCCGCCCACGGCGACGAGCCGGCCGCGCTCGGCCGGCGCCCGGACGGCGGCGGCGCAGCGGGAGAGCAGCCACCCCTCGTCGGCGGGCAGCACCGCGACCCGTTCCGCACCCACCTCGACCGCCGCCGCCCACCCCTCCGCGGGCAGCTCGGCTGTGGCGACGACGACCACTCCCGGGCGGCGGGGCAGCGCGCGCAGCACCCCGGCGGCCAGCGCCTCCGCGCCGACCAGCACCAGCGCCGCCTCCCGGTGGGCGCGCCGCAGCGCCGGGCCACCGGTGGCGAGCTCCGCCTCGGCGCCGGCGGCCGCGACCAGCCGGAGCAGCTCGTCGAGCAGGTCCTCGTCGGCGCTGACCACGAGGGGACGGGAAGGGGGTGGCAGGGGCACGGGAGCGAGCCCACCGGACACCGGGCGGACGGGACCAGAACGGGAGCGGAACTGTGGATGACCCCATCGGGTGTGGACACCGTCCACTCCGGTCGGCTACCTGCCGATCCAGCTACCGTGGCTGACGTGTCCCGCTCCGCGGCGTTCTTCGACCTCGACAAGACGGTCATCGCGAAGTCCAGCACGCTGGCCTTCGGTCGCCCGTTCTTCAACGGCGGGCTGATCAACCGCCGCGCCGTCCTGAAGACGGCGTACGCCCAGTTCGTCTTCTCCCTCGCCGGCGCCGACGCCCAGCAGATGGAGCGGCTGCGCGCCCAGCTCACCGCGATGGTGACCGGCTGGGACGCCGCCACCGTCCACGAGATCGTCCGCGAGACGCTGCACGAGATCGTCGACCCGCTGGTCTACGCCGAGGCCGCCGACCTCATCGAGGAGCACCGCGCCGCCGGTCGGGAGATCGTCATCGTCTCCAGCAGCGGTGCGGAGATGGTGGAGCCGATCGGCGAGATGCTCGGCGTCGACCGCGTCGTCGCCACCCGGATGGTCACCGAGGAGGGCCGCTACACCGGCGAGATCGAGTTCTACGCCTACGGCGAGCACAAGGCCGAGGCGATCCGCCGGCTCGCCGCCGAGGGCGGCTACGACCTGGCCGACTGCTACGCCTACAGCGACTCGATCACCGACCTGCCGATGCTCTCCGTCGTCGGCCACCCGACCGCGGTCAACCCCGACCGCGGGCTGCGCAAGGCCGCGCTGCAGCACGGCTGGCCGGTGCTGCGCTTCGAGCGGCCGGTGAGCATGCGTTCCCGCTTCTCGGTGCCGCCCGCGCCGGTGGTCACCGGTGCCGCGATGGGCGTGGGCGCCGCCGTCGTCGGGCTGGCCTGGTACGCCCGGCACCGGGCCGTGCGCGCCGGGCTGCTGCCCACCGACGACCCGGCGCCGGGCCGGCGCCGCCGCCGCGGCGCCTGACGCTCAGCGCCCGAACCGCTCCCGCAGCCCGTCGACCAGGGTCCGCACGCCGGACACCGGGGAGAACGCCCGCGCGGCCGCGGTCAGCGCCGCCACCTCGTCGTCGGCCAGCGCGAGCTCGTCGGCCGCGGCGTTGGACTCGAGCTGCTCCACGCTCGAGGCGCCGGGGATGACCACCACGCGCGGCTGCGCGACGAGCCAGGCCAGCGCGACCTGCGCCGGCGTCGCGTCGTGCGCGTCGGACACCTGGCGCAGGACGTCGAGCAGCGGCTCGACCCGGCGCAGGTTCTCCGTGCCGAACAGCGGGTTGACCGCGCGCACGCCCCCGGGCCGGTTCTCGGCCGAGTACTTCCCGCCGAGCAGCCCCTGCGCGAGGGGGCTGTAGGCGATGACCAGCCGGTCCTCGCGCTCGGCGAAGGGCACCAGGTCCTCCAGCGGTCCGGCGTGCGCCAGGGAGAACTGCACCTGGTTCGCGACGACCGGCGCACCGAGCGCGGCGTCCGCGGCCCGCCAGCGGTCCAGGGAGTAGTTGGAGACGCCGACCGCGCCGATCGCCCCCTCGTCGAGCAGCTCCCGCAGCCCGGGCATCGTCACGGAGTCGGGGATCACCGGGTTGGGCTGGTGCACCTGGTAGAGCGGGATCCGGCCCACGCCCAGCCGGCGGGCGCTCCCGGCCCAGCGCTGCCGCACCACCTTCGGGAAGGGTGCCACCGGGAAGATCTTGCTGGCGACGACGACGCGGTCGCGTTCCTCCCCCAGCGCCTCGCCGAGGATCCGCTCGCTGCGCCCGAAGCCGTAGACCTCGGCGGTGTCGAAGAGCGTGATGCCGAGCTCGCGGGCCCGGCGCACGATGTCGCGGGCGGCCCGATCGGCGTAGCTGTCGCCGTACCCCCACTCGCGGGACCCGAACTGCCAGGTGCCCAGGCCGATGCGGCTGACGGGGCCGAGCCCCGGGACGTCGAGGGTGCGCATGCCCCCAGTCTCAGCCGCGGAGCAGGCTCTCGCAGATGGCCAGGCCCTCCAGCGCCCCGTGCTCGGTGGCCCGGCAGCAGTGCACCAGCCACGCGGCCACACCCTCGGGGGTGCCGGTCGCATAGCCGGCCAGCGCCTCGCCGTAGGCGTCCCGGCCCAGCTCGGCGAAGCCCACCTCGGGCACCGAGACCGCCTTGGGGTCCAGCCCGCGGGCGATCCCGGTCAGCCGGGCCGCGCCCCGGGCGACGACGCCGTCGGCGGTACCGAACGGGGCCAGCGCCGCCAGCTCGCCGTGCACCAGCGCCGCGACGAGGACGGCGGGGACGGTGGTGGTGCCGGTGGCCAGGGAGAACAGCCCGGCCAGCCGGGGGCCGGCGTGCGCGGCCGGCCGGCCGAGGTCGGCGCGGTCGTCGAGGTCGGCGGCGGCCAGCACGTGCAGGCGGGCGATCACCTGCCCGGGCGCCCGCGGCCACGTCTCCACCATCGAGCCCAGCCCCGCCGAGACGCGCAGCGCGCCCTGCACGACCGGGTCGTCGACCGACCCGGCCCGCAGCTCGGCGAGCGGCACGTCGACGCCGGCCAGCGCGGCGGAGGCGCGCGCGCCGCGCAGCGCCGACTCGGTGCTCACCCCGGCGGACTCCCGGCGCAGCACGCGGTGGCCCAGCAGCCGGTCGACGCCCGCCCGGGCCGCGTCGGCGGCGTCCCGGACGCCCGGCAGGTCGAGCAGGGGGACCAGCGGGTCCGGGGTGCCGGGCGCGGCGGGACGTGCCGCGCCGGGACGGACGGGGATGCTCACGACCACGACGGTACGAGGCGGGCCGCGGAGGTTCGCGGACCCCTGCCCTACGCTGCCTCCTTGCCATGGCCCGACCGCTGACCCTGCTGCTCGTGCGCCACGGGCAGAGCGAGTGGAATGCGGCAGGTCGCATGCAGGGCCAGGTGGCGCACGTGCCGCTCACGCCGCTGGGCCACACGCAGGCCGAGGCGGCCGCCGCGGAGCTGACGCGGCTGCGGCCGGGGGTGCTGCTCTCCAGCGACCTGCTGCGCGCGGTGCAGACCGCCGAGCACTGCGCCCGCGCCACGGGCCTGCCCTTCACGACCACCCCGGCGCTGCGCGAGCAGGGCTACGGGGTGCTGGAGGGGCGGCCGTCGCGGGAGCTGTGGGACGTCGTCGACTGGTCCGACGCGCACTGGTCCGCCGAGGGCGGCGAGAGCCTGGCCGAGCTGCACGCGCGGGTGGCGGCCTACCTCACCCAACTCTGCGCCGAGCCCCCGGCCGACGTGGTGGCCCTGGTGACCCACGGCGACACCATCCGCGCCGCGCAGGCCGTGGCGGCGGGGCTGGGGGCCGACGCGATGCCCGCGATCACCCCGCACAACGGCACGGTGACCCGGCTGGAGATCTGCGAGTGAGGGGTGGCCCGGCCGTGCGGCCGGGCCACCCCGCCACTCAGCGCCGGCGCAGGAAGCCCTGCACCAGGCGGCCGATGCCGCCGCCGGTGGTGGGGGCCGCGCGTCCGCGCCCGGTGCCCCTGCGCGCGGACGTGGCGCGGCCCATGCCGCGTCCCGGCCGTGCGGCGCCGCGTCCACCTCGCGCCGCACCCCGGGTCGCGCTCTGCGCCGTGCCCATCAGCTTTCCGAGGATGCTCATGGAGGGCAAGGTGCCCGCCGGCCACTCCGTCGACGCACCCCAGGAGCCGACCGCCGCCTGGCGCGGCGCGTCGTCACCGAACGCACGTCGACAGGGACTGTGCGCAGGTCAGCCGGTGACCTCCACGAGGTCGACCACGAAGACCAGCGTGGAGCCACCCGGGATCGGCCCGCGGTCCTGCTCGCCGTAGCCGAGCTCGCTGGGAATGGTGATCACCCGCCGGCCGCCGACCTGCATGCCGGTGATCCCCTGCTCGAAGCCCGGGATCACCTGGCCCGCGCCGAGGGTCACCGGCAGCGTCTCGTCCGCCCCGCGGCTCCAGGAGGAGTCGAACTCCTCGCCGGTCTCGTAGAAGCCGCCGACGTACTTCACCGCCACGGTGGAACCCTCGACGGCCTCCTCGCCGTCGCCCCGCACGACGTCCTCGACGACGAGCTCGGTCGGCGCGGGCGCGTCGGAGGCCGGCACCTCCGGGGCCTCCGAGAGGTCGGTGCCGATCTCCTCGGCGACGACCGAGGTGGGCTGCTCGATCGACGAGCCGCTCCCGTCCTCCCCGCCGCAGGCGGTCAGGGCGAGGGCGGCGGTCAGGGCGAGCAGGGTGCCGGGCACGGTGCGGCGGGTCATGAGGTCTCCTGGGCGAGCGGGCGCTCGGATCGGGGCGGGCGAGGTGGCCGGCGCGGGCCGCGGGCGGAGCCACGGGGCGGCGCGGCCCTCCCGCCATCGTCCCAGAGCGCGCCACCCGCGCCGGGGAGCCCGGTCAGGCGGCGCCCAGGGCGTCGGCGACCCGGTGGTGCACCGCCGCCTCCCCGCCCCGGCTCTGCCGCTCCAGCGTGCGGGCCAGGGCGCGGCGGGCCCAGCCGTTGCTCGGCGCCAGGTCCACCAGCCGGTCGAGCGCCGCCTCGGCCGGCCCCAGCTGCGCCGAGCCGTAGTAGGCCCGGGCCAGCAGCTCCAGGGCCGCCTCGTTGCGCGGCTCGGTGTCGACGATGGGCTGCAGGATGCGCGCGGCGGCGTCGGGCTGGCCCATGCTGAAGAGCAGGTCGGCGCGGAGGAACTCCGAGTGCAGGTCGATGGGCTGGGTCATGCCGCCTGCAACGCCCGCGCGCGGTCGCCGCTTCCCGCCGGTCATCCCTCCGGCTCGGGGAAGCGGGCCCCCGCGGCGAGCTCGCTGTCGCCGGCGACCCGGGCCGCCCGGCCCACCAGGGTGATCTCCCCCTCGCCGCCGATCGACGCGCCCCGCCCCACGTCCACCCCGTCGTCGAGCACCGACCGGGTCACGGTCGCCCCGGCGCGCACCCGGACGCCGGGCAGGAGCACCGAGTCGACGACGGTGGCCCCGGACTCGACCACCACGCCCGGCGACAGCACCGAACCGCGCACGTCCCCGCCCACCCGGGTGCCGCCGGAGATCAGGCTGTCCTCGACGTGCGCCTGGCTGAGCACCCGTGCCGCGCTGCGCCGCCCGCCGCGGGTGTGCACCGGCCAGCGGGGGTCGTCGAGGTCCAGCGGCGGCTCCTCGGCGATGAACTCGCGGTGCGCCTCCCAGTACGCCGGCACCGTCCCCACGTCGCGCCAGTACCCGTCCAGCGGGTACGCCCGCGCCAGCCCCTCGGCGGTCTGCGCGGGCAGCAGGTGGGTGCCGAGGTCCTCCAGGCCCTCGTCGCCGACGTCCCCGTTCAGCGCCTCCAGCCGGTCCAGCGTCGGCGACGGGGTGAAGACGAACACCTCGTTGGTCGCCGTCGTCGTCGCCGGCTCGTCGGGCTTGTACGAGTAGCCGGTGACGCGGCCGCCGTCGCCGACCTCGACGATCCCGTAGCGGGACGCGTCGTCGGGCGCCACCTCGGTGGTGACCATCGTGACCTCGGCGCCGGACCCCAGGTGCGCCTCGACCACCTCGCGGTAGTCGAGCTTGTAGACGGCGTCGGCGCTCACGACGACGAGCGCGTCGGCGTCGAACTCCCGGATGAGGTCGGCGTGCCGCCACAGCGAGTCCGCCGTGCCGGTGTTCCACCCGCCGCGCTCGGTGCCCTTGTACGGCGGCAGGGTGAGCAGGCCCCCGACGGTCCGGTCGAGGTCCCAGGGCCGGCCGTTGGCCAGGTGGTCGTGCAGCGACGTGGGGTGGAACTGGACGGAGACCCAGACGTCGGAGATCTGCGAGTGCTGGCAGTTGCTGAGCGGGAAGTCGATCAGCCGGTACACCCCGCCGAAGGGGACGGCCGGCTTCGCCCGCCGCTCGGTGAGCAGTTCGAGCCGGCCGCCGGCACCACCGGCCAGCACCAGGGCGAGGATCCGCGGGAGCGCCATGGGCGGCCCGCTACCCCGCCGGGGGCACGTCCACCCACCGGCCGCTAGGGCCGGCGGACCGAGTCGAGGAACCCGCGCACGCGCTCCCGCAGCTCGAGGGAGCGCTCGGCGACGACCTCCGCGGGGTCGCGGTCGCGCAACCACGGCGGGATCTCGGTGCGCACCCGCGTGGAGCAGCGCAGGTCCGCGCAGATGTAGGTGCCCACGGTGTTGCCGTTGCGCCCCGCGTCACCGGTACGCCGCGCGGTGAACAGCGAGACGGCGTCGCCGGGCTGCGCCGTCTGGCAGAGCAGGCACATCGCCGCCGTCCGGCCGGACATGCTGCTCTCGGCGGCGCGGACGGCGATCCCGACGGCCTCGTCGTCGACCTGCGCGACCAGGTACCCCCGCAGCGGCGCCTTCGGGTCGCGCCAGCCGAGCACGACCTGCCGGCTCCAGTCGAGCTCGTCGAAGTCCCTGGGGAGGGTGAGGGTCTTCGCCTCGCCGCGCGAGCAGTTGACGAACGAGCGCCGGACCTCGGTCTCGGACAGCGGTGTCACCGGTGGTGCCTCTCCTCTGGGTGGTGCGGGTGCCGACGGAGGATCATCGACCATCTCCCCGGCGCGTTCACCCGGATCTCGGACCACGTGCGCCGGTGCGCAGCCCACCGGCTCGAACTGCGCATCGGCGCGCCCCGTCGCCGAGGTGGGGCCGCGATCAGGCGGGGAGCTCACCGCCGGGACCGGCCGCCTCGGCCAGCAGCCGCTCGCGGAGCTCGGCCGGGAGCCGGTCGACGTAGACGGTGCCGTCGAGGTGGTCCACCTCGTGCTGCAGGCAGCGGGCGGCCATGCCGGTCGCCTCGATGCTCACCGGGTCGCCGTGCAGGTCGACGCCGTCGACCCGGGCCCGGAAGGCGCGCGGCAGCTCGGCGTAGGGGCCGGGCACCGAGAGGCAGCCCTCCTCGGTGACCTCGTCCGCCGGGTCGTCCCCCACCGGCTGGAGCACCGTGAGGACGGGGTTGACGACGTAGCCGACGACGTCCTCGCCGTCGGCGTCCGGGCAGTCGATGACGAAGACCCGGGCGTCCACCCCGATCTGGTTCGCGGCCAGACCGACGCCGTCGGCGGCCTCCATGCTGGCGAACATGTCGAGCACCAGCCGCCGCAGCCCGTCGTCGAACGCGGTGACCTCGGTGCAGCGGCGGTGCAGGACCGGGTTGCTGCCGTAGGTGACGATCGGCCGGGCGACGCCGTCGTAACGGCCGAACAGGCGCATGCGCCGATCCTAGGGAGACCGCACCGGCGCACCGGCGCCCGCCGGCGGGTTGGCACCATGGCTCGGTGCGACCGAGCCCCGATGCCGCGACCGCGCTGGGGCTGGCCCTCGGCGCGCTGGCCGACCTCGCGCTCGCCGATCCGCGGCGGGGCCACCCGGTGGCCGGCTTCGGGAAGGCCGCCGCCGCGCTGGAGCGCCGCACGTGGCGCGACTCCATCGGTGCGGGCGCCGGCCACTGGGCCGTGCTCGTGGGGAGCACCACCGCGGTCGGCGTGGCCGCCGACCGCGCCACCCGCTCCCGCCCGGTGCTGCGTACCGCGGTGACCGCCGCGGCCACCTGGGCCGTCCTGGGCGGCACCTCGCTCGGGCGGGTGGCGGTGCGGATGCACGACGCCCTGGCCGCCGGGGACCTGCCCGCCGCCCGGGCCACGCTGCCCGCGCTGGCCGGACGCGACCCGCAGGGGCTCGGCGAGGCCGAACTGGCGCGCGCGACCGTGGAGTCGGTCGCCGAGAACACCTCCGACGCCGCCGTCGCCCCGCTGGTCTGGGGTGCGGTGGCCGGCCTCCCCGGGCTGCTGGCCTACCGCGCGGTCAACACCCTCGACGCCATGGTCGGCCACCGGTCGCCGCGGTACGCGCGCTTCGGCTGGGCCGCCGCCCGCGCCGACGACGTCGCCAACTGGCTCCCCGCCCGCTCGACCGCGGCGCTGACCGTCGCCTGCGCCCCGCTGGTGGGTGGATCCTCCGCCGGGGCGTGGCGCGTCTGGCGCCGCGACGGCGCCGCGCACCCCAGCCCGAACTCCGGGCGGTGCGAGGCCTCGCTCGCCGGGGCGCTCGGCCTGCGGCTGGGCGGCCGCAACGTCTACGGCAGCCGGGTCGAGGAGCGGCCGGCGCTCGGCGACGGCCGGCCACCGGCGACGGCGGACGTCCCGCGCGCCGTGGCCCTCTCCCGCGCGGTGTGGACCGCCGCGGCGGCCGCGGCGGTCCTGGCGCGCCTGCTCCGGCGCTGACCGTCCCGGTGCGGCCGGGCAGCCACCGGGAAGCCGGCCGGATCGACCCGGGGATGGCTGGCCGGCGGATCACCCGGGCCGGGGCCACCCCGCAGCGTGACGCGGAGCGTGGCCACCGACAGGTATCCCAGCCCCAGCAGGACGAGCACCAGCGTGACGGTTCCACCTGTGTCCATGACGAGAGGGTGGCATGATCCGTGCTGGCGTTTGGCAGGCCAATCCGGCATGGTGGTCGCATGCCACTTGGATCGGAACGGTCCACCGGTGCCCGCGAGCTCGCCACGCTCGTCGGCCCCGTCGTGGGCCTGCCCACGCCCCGGTACGCGGGCCTGGCCCGCCGCGTCCGCGACCTGCTCACCGCCGGAGCCCTCCCCGCGGGGGTGCGGCTGCCCGCCGAACGGGAGCTCGCCACCGAGCTGGACGTCAGCCGGGTCACGGTCGCCTCGGCCTACCGGGTGCTGCGCGACGAGGGCTTCGCCCGCACCCGGCACGGGTCGGGCACCGTCACCGCGCTGCCCGACGTCCGGTCCGGCTGGACACCTCCGAGCACCACCCCGGGGGTGATCGACCTGGCGCACGCGGCACCGGAGGCGGCGCCGGAGCTCCTGCCCGCCTACGAGCAGGCGCTGGGCGAGCTGCCGGCGCACCTCCCGGCCCACGGCTACGCGCCCAGCGGGCTGCCGCAGCTGCGCGCGGCGGTCGCCGGCTGGTTCACCGCACGCGGGCTGCCCACCGACGCCGACCAGGTGGTGGTGACCGCGGGCGTCGGCGACGCGGCCGCGCTCGCCCTGGACACCCTGCTCGAGCCCGGCGACCGGGTCCTGGTCGAGCACCCGACGTACCCCGGCGCGGTGGGGCTGGTCGCGGCGGCCGGGGGGCGCTGCGTCCCGGCCGCGGTCGATCCCGCCGACCCCGACGCGCTCGTCGGCACCGCGCAGCTGGTGGCCCGGCAGAGCAGTCCCCGCCTGGCATACCTGATGCCCGACTGCTCCAACCCCACCGGCGTCGCCCTCTCGGCGGCCGGCCGGCGGCGGCTGGCGGCGACCCTCTGGCAGCACGGCGTGGTCACCCTGGTCGACGAGGTGTCCACCGGCCTGGAGCTGGACACCCACACCGCGCCACCGTTCGCCGCCGGCGTCCCCGACGCGGCCACGGTGACCGTCGGCGGGCTGTCCAAGGCGGTCTGGGGCGGCCTGCGCATCGGCTGGCTGCGCACCGAGGCGGGCCTGGCCGGCCGGCTGGGCGAGGCGCTGAGCCGCCGCCAGCTCTCCGTGGGGGTGCTCGACCAGCTGGCCGCCACCGTGCTCGTGACGCAGCTGGACGAGATCCTCGAGCACCGGCGGGCACTGCTCCGCGAGCGGCGCACCGTCCTGCTGGCCGAGCTCGCCGCGCAGCTCCCCGACTGGACGGCACCGGCGCCCACCGGCGGGCTCGCGGTCTGGTGCCGGCTCCCCCCGGGGACCAGCTCGGCCGCGCTCACCTCGGCCGCCGCGGAACGCGGGCTGCTGCTCGCCGAGGGCCGCGCGTTCGGCACCGGGCACGCCTTCGACGACCACCTCCGCCTGCCGTTCACCCTGCCCCCGGAGCGCCTGCGCGCCGCCGTCGGCGTGCTGGCCCGGCTCGACCGGGAGGCGCGCACGACCGCAGCCGCCGCCAGCCCGCCGCGCCCGCTCACCGTCGTCTGATCCCGTGCTGGCGGGCACCGCCGCCGGGACGTACGGTCTCGGTATTCGGGAGGTCCGGCCCCTCCGCGGGGTCGGGGCACCGGGCGTCGAGCAACCGGCACCTCGGGCCTGCCGGTCACCGGCACACCTCCGTCCTGGAGGTCGACCATGTCCTCGCCGCCGCTGACCCGCTCCCGTCCCGCCGCCCGCCCGGCGCACGACCGCGGGCAGGAGCCGCGCCGCACCGTCACCCGCCACCCCGTCCCGTCGCCGGGGATCTCCGGCCGCTACCGCTTCGACGGGCACGCCGGCACCTGGTGGTGGTCCCCCGAGATGCACGACCTGCTCGGCCTGGACGCCGCGGGCACCACGCCCTCCACCGAGGCGCTGCTCCGCGTCCAGCGGCCCGAGGACGGCGCCCGGCTGCTCGCCGCCCTGTCCGCCTGCGGCGCCGGGCAGGCGTTCGCCATCGAGACGCGCCTGCACCACCCCGACCGGCCCCCGCGGCCGGTGCTGCTGGTCGGCGAACCCGGTCCGGACGGGGCCGGGGGCGTGCGGGCGGTCGAGGGGTTCTGCGTCGACCTCACCGGCGCCCGCTCCGGGGTCCCCGACCCGGCCGGGACCGACGCCCTCCGGATGGAGGTCGAGCAGTTGCGGACGGCCATGGCGAGCCGGGCGGTCATCGAGCAGGCCAAGGGCATCCTCATGCTGCTCACCGGCTGCGCCGAGCAGACCGCGTTCGACCTGCTGGCGCACATCTCCAGCCACACCCACCGGAAGGTGCGGGACGTCGCGCAGGCGATCACCGCCTCGGCCACAGGGCACGGCGGGCTGCCCGAGGACGTGCGCGCCATCCTGCGCGACGCCTGCCCCCCGGGGTAGCCGCCCGCGCGCAGGAGCCGCCGCCCTGCCGCCGGGCGGGGTCCGGCAGGATCGGGGCTGCCCGCGGTGTCCGGGGGCGCGGCTCCCGGAGCCGCCGAGGAGGGAGCCTGCGATGTTCTACGTCCTGGCCCGGTTCGTGCTGCGCCCGCTGTTCTTCGCCCTGTGCCGGCCGCAGATCGCCGGACGGGAGAACGTGCCGCTCGACCGCCCGGTGATCCTCGCCAGCAACCACCTGTCCTTCATCGACAGCATCGCCATCCCGCTGGCGGCCCCGCGCCGGGTCGCCTACCTGGCGAAGGCCGAGTACTTCACCGGCCGCGGGATCGGCGGATGGCTCACCCGCACGCTGTTCACGGCGCTCGGCGCGCACCCGGTCGAGCGGGAGACCCACCGCGCCGCGCAGGCGGCCCTGGACACCGCCCTGCGGATCCTGCGGGGCGGCACCGCCTTCGGCCTCTACCCGGAGGGCACCCGCTCCAAGGACGGCCGGCTGGCCCGCGGCAAGACCGGCGTGGCCTGGCTGGCGCTGACCGCCGACTGCCCCGTCGTCCCGGTCGCGGTGCACGGCACCGACCGGGTGCAGCCGGTCGGTGCCCGCTGGCCCCGCCCGCACCGCATCGCGATCACCTTCGGCGAACCGCTGACCTTCCCCGAGCACCGCGGGCAGGCCGACCGCAACAAGGCCCGCCGCGAGGTGACCGACCGGATCATGCTGGCGATCGCCGACCTCTCCGGTCAGGAGAAGGCCGGCTGGGACGTCCCGCGCGAGGCGGTGTGAGCGGGGCGCTGCTCGTCGCCGGCACCACCTCGGACGCCGGCAAGTCCGTGGTCACCGCGGGGATCTGCCGGTGGCTGGTGCGCGAGGGCGTCTCCGTGGCCCCGTTCAAGGCGCAGAACATGAGCAACAACTCCGTGGTCACCCCCGACGGCGCCGAGATCGGCCGCGCCCAGGTGATGCAGGCCGCGGCGGCGCGGGTCGAGCCGGAGGCGGCCATGAACCCGGTGCTGCTCAAGCCGGGCGGCGAGAACTCCAGCCAGGTCGTCGTCCTGGGCCGGCCGGTCGCCGACGTGACCGCGCTCTCCTACCGGCCGATGAAGGCGGCGCTGCTCGAGCAGGTGCTCAGCAGCCTGGCGGAGCTGCGCGCCCGGTTCGACGTCGTCGTCTGCGAGGGCGCCGGCTCCCCCACCGAGATCAACCTGCGGGCCGACGACATCGCCAACATGGGGCTGGCCACCGCCGCGGACCTGCCGGTGGTGGTCGTCGGCGACATCGACCGGGGCGGGGTCTTCGCCGCCCTGCACGGCACCGTCGCGCTCATGCCGCCGACCGACCAGCGGCTGGTCGCCGGCTTCCTGGTCAACAAGTTCCGCGGCGACGTGCGACTGCTGCGCCCGGGGCTGGACCAGCTGACCGCGCTCACCGGCCGTCCGGCGCTCGGCGTCCTGCCGTGGCTCGGCGGCCTGGAGGTGGACGCCGAGGACTCGCTGAACGTGCCCGTGGCGGCGTCGGGCGCGCCGCCGGCCGGGGACGACGTCCTCCGCGTCTCGGTGGCCCGGCTGCCCCGGCTGTCGAACTTCACGGACCTCGACGCGCTCGCCGCCGAGCCGGGGGTGCTGGTGCGCTACGCCACCCGCCCGGAGGAGCTCGCCGACGCCGACCTGGTCGTCCTGCCGGGCAGCCGCGCGACCGTGGCCGACCTGTCGTGGCTGCGCGCCACCGGCCTCGCCGACGCGGTGCTGCGCCGGGCGGCGGAGGGGACGCCGGTGCTCGGCGTCTGCGGCGGCCACCAGATGCTGGCCCGCACGATCACCGACGAGGTCGAGTCGCGGGCGGGGACGGTGGCGGGGCTGGGGCTGCTGCCCGCCGACGTCCGCTTCGCCCCGGAGAAGACGCTCGCCCGCCCGGTGGGCAGCGCGCTGGGCGAGACGGTGCACGGCTACGAGATCCACCACGGCGTCGTGACCGTCGACTGGTCCTCCGACGCCCCACCCGCCCTGCCGTTCCTGGACGGCGCCCGCGCCGGGGCGGTGTTCGGGACGACGTGGCACGGCGCGCTGGAGAACGACGGCTTCCGCCGGGCGTTCCTCACCGAGGTCGCCCGCATCACCGGCCGCCGGTTCGTGCCGGCACCGGCGACGGAGTTCGCCGCGGTGCGCGAGGCCCGGCTGGACCGCCTGGGCGACCTGGTCGCCGAGCACGCCGACACCGACGCGCTCTGGCGGCTGATCGAGCAGGGCGCGCCCGCGGACCTGCCGCTGCTGCCGCCGGGCTCGGGCTTCAGCCCCCGGTGAGCCGCGCCCGCACGTCGTCCGGCCACGGGGCGGACCGGCCGTCGGTGATCGAGACGTAGGTGGTGCGGACGACGCAGCACACCCGCTCGCCGACGCGCACGGTGAAGCGCACCGTCACGCTGGTGCGGCCCACCTCCTCGGTCTCGGCGTCCACGGCGACGGTGTCGCCCCAGCGGGCGGACGACGTCCACTCGAGCGCGCTGGCCTTGACCACCGGGTCCACCCCGCGGGTGACCAGCTCGTCCCAGGCGAGGCCGTGGGACGCCCACCACCCGTTGGACGCCTCGTCGGCCCAGGTCAGGTAGTGGGCGTTGAAGACGACGCCCTGCTGGTCGCACTCGACGTATCGGACGGGGGAGCTCCACACCTGCGGCACGAGGGGTCACGCTAGCCGCGCCACCGTCTACCGTCGTCGCGTGCCCGCCACCCCGCTGCCGCCACCGCCCACCGACGACCCGGTGCTCGCCGGCTACCGGACGCCGGGGGGCCTGGTGCTGGACAAGGTGATCGACCACCTCGACGCCCACTGCCGGGAGTTCATCGCGCACTCCCCCTTCGCGACGCTGGCCACCGCCGACGCCGAGGGCTGGCCCGACGTCTCCCCGCGCGGCGGCGACCCGGGCTTCGTCCACGTGCTCGACGCGCACCGGGTCGTGCTGCCCGACCGGCCGGGGAACAACCGCGTCGACAGCCTGCGCAACGTGGCCGTGAACCCGCGCGCCGCGTTGATGTTCCTGGTGCCCGGCGTCGAGCAGACGCTGCGCGTGTACGGCACGACGACGCTGGTCGCCCCCGAGGACCTGCCGCTGGACCTCACCGAGTTCGGCCGGGCGCCGCTGTCGGTGCTGGTCCTCGAGGTGCGGCGGGCGTACTTCCAGTGCCCCAAGTCGGTCATGCGCTCGGGCCTGTGGGACCCGGCGAAGCGGATCGACCCGAAGGCGCTGACCCCGTTCGGCCGGGTGATCAAGGACCACTGCGCACTGGCGGACGACCTGCCCGACGACGCCACGATCCGGGCGGAGCTCGCCCAGGAGTTGTGAAAGGACCCCGTCCTCCTCACCCCTCGCACGCTCGGGGCGAGCCTCTGGACGGGGCCGGGGGCCTAGCCTCCGGCCATGGCGTTCGACGTCCAGATCACGGTCGACTGCTCCGCCCCGCACGACCTCGCCGACTGGTGGGCCCAGGCGCTGGGCTGGCAGGTGGAGCCCCAGGACGAGGCCTTCATCCGCCGGACGGTGGACACCGGCGCGGCCACCGCGGAGGACACCACCACCCACCGCGACGCGCTGGTCTGGAAGGTCGGTGCGGCGATCACCTCACCCGACCCGGGCCGGCCGCGGGTGCTGTTCCAGCTCGTCCCCGAGCCCAAGGCGGTCAAGAACCGGCTGCACCTCGACGTCCGGGTGGGGCCGGAACGGGTCGAGGCCGAGGTGGCCCGCCTGATCGGGCTCGGTGCCCGCGAGCTGTGGCGCGGCCGGCAGGGACCGTTCGCGTGGGTGACGCTCGCCGATCCGGAGGGCAACGAGTTCTGCGTGACCTGAGGCCGCCTCAGCCGGCGCCCCCCTCAGCCGATCGAAGAGAGGTTCGAGAAACCGGCGCAAGGCGGTCGCCCGGCTCGGCCGGGCACACGCGACGGCGGCCGCGGTCCGGGCCGACGCGCTGCACACCTTCACCGCGACTCTCGCGCTCGAGCACGGCGTCGTGGTCGTCGAGGACCTCGCCACGAAGAACCTGATGGCCAACCGGTCCCTGGCCGCAGCGATCGGTGACCAGGGCTGGGCCGAGCTGGCCCGGCAGCTGGCCTACAAGACGACCCGCCACGGCGGGCGGTGCCTCGTCGCGGACCGCTGGTTCGCGTCATCGAAGACGTGCTCGGCGTGCGGTGCGGTGAGACCCGAACTCGCCCTCGCCGAGCGCACCTACCGCTGCGGCGAAGACTCCTGCGGCTACACAGCCGACCGGGACGTCAACGCCGCCGCGAACCTCGCCGCCTGGGGCGAGCACACGCTCGGGCTCTGCCCGTGCGTGACCCAGGCCGGGGACCGCCACCCGGGCGGCCCGACAGCCGGCGTGAGCCGGCATGCCTGTGGAGGGTGGGTGTCAGGACCAGCCGCCCAGGCTGGTCCGGTGCTGCCCGGTGAAGCAGGAACCAGCCGGCCACGTCTCGGCGTGGCGTAAGCACTGGACGCCCCGGACAGGGGCGCTTACGGAACGGTGCGGTGGGCAACCGTCACACCTTCACCGTAAGGGGGGGCCGGCGCGCAGGTCCCGGGCGAGCTTCCGGTCGGCGACGGCCCGCTCGGCCATCGCGCGCACGCGCAGCCGGCGGCGTCTGCGGCTCGAGCCGAGGTAGCGCGCGTCCTCCACCAGCTGGAACGCGGCGAGCACGCTCGCCTGGACCTCGCGGGCACGCGGAATCGCAGGGCGCGCCGGTTCGGCCGAAGTCATGGAGACCCCCTCTCCCGGGGGACGCCGGCACGCTCCCCGCAGGCCCATGGTTGCCCCCGCACCGCCCCGGCCAACCCCGACGGTGACCACCTGGTGCCGATGGGTCACGTGGGACGAGCGGTGATGGTTCCGTGTCCTGGGTCACCCCACCGCTGCTCCGTACGGTGTTCCCCATGGCCTCTCTCCGGCGACTCGGTCGGACGGCGGCGCGCACCGCCGGGCGCGTGCTGCACCTACTGCGCACCCCGGCGCCGGGGAGCATCCGGCCGCCCTCGGCCCGGCCGCGGCCGGCCGGTGCGCCGGACGTGGCGTACCGGCCACGCGACGACGGGCGTCCCGATCCCGGCGAGATCGTCTGGGCGTGGGTGCCCTTCGAGGAGGACGACGGCCGCGGCAAGGACCGCCCGGTGCTGGTCATCGGCCGGCGGGACGGCGACCTCCTGGGCCTGGCGCTCACCAGCCGCGACCACGACCGGGACGCCGCCGACGAGGCCCGCCACGGGCGGGTCTGGACCGACATCGGCAGCGGCGCCTGGGACCCCCGGGGCCGACCGAGCGAGGTGCGGCTGGACCGGCTGCTCGTGCTGGACCCGGCGACGGTCCGCCGGGAAGGCGCCGCGCTGGACCGTGCCCGCTTCGACCGCGTCGTCGGCGAGGCCCGCCGCGTGCAGGGCTGGTGACGCGGGTCAGTCCGCGACCGACTCGTCCCGCGCCGGCCGCCGCACCGGCGGCCGCAGGTTGTAGACCCCGACGCCGTCAGCGATCGGCTCCAGGTCGTAGCGGTGCACGACCTTGGGCCCGCCGTGGAGGTGGACGTGGGTGACCGTCGGCAGCGGGTCGCCGTGCCGGGCCTCCCGGATCTGCACGCGCCCGTCCAGCGGGCCGCCGACGAACAGCAGCACCGCGTCGTCGGGGTCCGGCCCCGTCGTGGCCGCGTTCTCCTCGGACAGCTCCGGTCTCCTCCCGCTCGTGCGCCGGTCCACGAGGGTAGGCGCGTCCGGCCCGCTCGTCAGGTGCCCGCCCCCGGGCGCCCGGCGCACGGGGCCCTCAGCCCGGCGGCCCCCGGCGGAGCCGGCGGGCCACCAGCGGGGCGCTGAACAGCATCACGAACAGCCGCAGCACCTGGACGGCGAGGACGAAGGTGGTGTCGGCGCCGGAGTCGCGGGCGGTGGCCAGCACCGCGTAGAGGCCACCGGGCGTCGTCGCCAGGTATCCCTCGAGCGCCGTCGCCCCCGTGGCCGCGGCCAGCAGCCCGCCCAGACCGGCGCACCCCAGCACGAGGACGACGACGATCGCCAGCGCCAGCGGCAGGACGCGGCCGATGCCCCGCAGGCTGCCGCGGGTGAAGCCGGCGCCGACCTGCAGGCCGATCACGAGGAACGCCGCGCTCTCCACGAGGGCCGGCACCCCGGCACCGCCGGAGAGGCCGCTCAGGTCCGCGACGGCGGCGGCGACCAGCGGACCCAGCAGGGCGGCGACGGGCACCCGGAGCAGCCGCCCGGCGATCAGCCCCGCCACCGCGCAGGCCGCGGTGAACGCCAGCCCGCCCGGCCAGCCCGGCCCACCGGCGTCGTCGGGAACGAGCCCGGCGCCCGCGGTGGCGCCGAAGGCGGTGGTGGCCACCACCGGCATGAGCAGGACGATCAGCAGCACCCGCAGGTACTGGAGCACCGCGACCACCCGTTCGTCGGCGCCGAGCTCGCGGGCCATCACCACGATCCCGGAGGCGCCCCCCGCGATCATGGCGAAGGCGCCGGTCACCGGCGTGATGCCGGGGTGCAGCCGGAGCGCGAGCCCGGCCAGCAGGCTGAGCAGGAGGGTCGCGACGGTGACCAGGAGCACCGGCAGCCAGTCGGCGGCCACCGCCCGCAGCGTGCCGACGTCCACCAACGCGCCCATGGAGACGCCGATGACGGCCTGCCCGGCGGTGCCGAGCGGTTCGGGCACCCGGGCCGGCGTGCGCACCGCCAGGGCGCGGACCAGCCCGGCGGCCAGGCCGCCGAACAGCGCGGGTGAGGGCAGGCCGGCGAGCCCCAGCAGCAGCCCCAGGCCGACCGCCCCGGCGACGACGACGGCCGCGTCGAGCAGCCCCGCACCCCACCGGCCCCGCATCCGTCCCCCCGTCTCGCCCCCGCCCGCCGGCGATCACTCTGCCGGTGCGCCGGGTGGTGGCGCGCGAAGGCCGGCCGGACGTGCCACCACCTCGGCGCCCCGCCCGCGGGTCCAGCCGCGCCGGCGGACGTCCAGCCGCGCCGTGACGTGGCTGGACGTCCGGCGGAGCGGCTGGGCATGTGCTGCTGGACTCAGGCCCCGGTGATCCGGCGCAGTTCGGCGACGTGGGCGTCGAAGGCGGCCCGGCCGGCCGGGGTCAGCGCGAGGCTGGTGCGCACGCGGGAGGCGCGGGTGGCCTTGCGGACCCGCACGTAGCCGGCCTCCTCGAGCTGCCTGACGTGCTTGGAGAGCACCGAGTCGCTGACGCCGACCTGTTCGCGCACCGCCGCGAAGTCCATCGTGTCGACGACGGCGAGCAGTCCGCAGACCTGCAGCCGGGGCGGCGCGTGCACGACCGGGTCGAACCGCGGCTCGACTGCGGCCACAGCTCGGCGACGTAGATGCGCCTGCTGCACGGCGCCGTGGTCTCATGACCGCCGACCCCGTGTGCGACAGCGAAGAGGAGACGTGACCGATCTGCGGCACCACGGCGACGCCGAACTGGCGCCCGGCCTGGTCGACCTCGCCGTCAACGTGCGGGCCGGGACGCCGCCGCCGTGGTTGCGCGAGGTCCTGCGGGAGGCGCTGGAGGACAGCGCGCGCTACCCCGTCCTCTCCCCCGCCCGCACCGCCGTCGCCGCCACCCACGGCCGCGACCCGGCCGAGGTGCTGCTCGCCGCCGGTGCCGCGGAGGTGTTCGTGCTGCTCGCCCGCGCCCTGCGGCCCCGGCACGCCGTCGTGGTCCACCCCTCGTTCACCGAACCGGAGGCCGCGCTGCGGGCGGCCGGCCACCCGGTGACCCGGCTGCTCCTCCGCGGGGCCGACGGCTACCGGCTCGACCCCGCCGCCGTCCCCGAGGACGCCGACCTGGTGGTGCTGGGCAACCCGACCAACCCGACGTCGGTGCTGCACCCGGCCGCGGACCTCGGGGCCCTGACCCGCCCCGGCCGGGTGCTCGTCGTCGACGAGGCGTTCGCCGACACCGTGCCCGGGGAACCGGAGTCGCTGGCCGGGCGCACCGACCTGCCCGGCCTGGTCGTCGTGCGCAGCCTGACCAAGACGTGGGGCCTCGCGGGCCTGCGGGTGGGCTACGCGCTGGGGCCGGCGGACCTCGTGGCCGCGCTCGCCGCCGGGCAGCCGCCGTGGCCGGTGAGCACCCCGGCGCTGGCCGCGCTGGCCGCCTGCACCACCCCGGCTGCCCGCGCCGAGGCGCACGAGGCCGCGGTCGCGCTCGCCGGCCACCGCGCGGCGCTGCTGGCCGCGCTCCCGCCGGAGGTGGCGGTCCTGGGCACCCCGCGGTCCTCGTTCGTCCTGCTCCACGTGCCCGACGGTGCACGGGTGCGGCAGGAGCTGCGCGACGCGGGCTGGGCGGTCCGCCGCGGCGACTCGTTCCCGGGCCTGGGCGCCGACCACCTGCGGGTCGCCGTGCGCGACCCGCAGACCTCCCGCGCGTTCGCCGCGGCGCTCGCTGGGATCCTGTCCGGGTTGCCCCGGTCCGGCTCCGCGGAGGAGACGGCGACCGGCGTCCCCGAGGAGATCTGCTGAACGCCACCCCGGTGCCCCCCGAGTCGGGCACGGTCTACCCGGTCGGCCTGCGGCTGCGCGGCCGGTCGGTCGTCGTGGTGGGCGGCGGCCGGGTCGCCCACCGGCGCGTCGCCGGGCTGCTGGAGGCCCGCGCCCGCGTCACGGTGGTCAGCCCCGAGGTCACCCCCGCGCTCGAGTCGCTGGCCGCGGCGGGCAGGGCGACGTGGCACCGGCGCACCTACCGGCCCGGCGACCTCACCGGCGCCTGGTACGCCGTCGCCGCCACCGACGACCCGGCGGTGAACGCCGCGGTCGCCGACGAGGCCGAGGGCGCCCGCATCTTCTGCGCCCGCGCCGACGACCGCGCCGCCTCGAGCGTCTGGACGCCGGCGGTCGGCCGGCAGGGCGACCTCGTCGTCGGCGTGCACGGGGGCGGCGACCCGCAGCGTGCGATCGGGGTGCGCGACGCGATCGTCGCCGGCCTGACCGACGGCAGCATCCGCGACCGCGCCGCGCGGCCGACCCCCGGCGGCAGCGTGGTGCTGGTCGGCGGGGGCCCCGGTGACCCCGGCCTGATCACCGTCCGCGGCCGCCAGGCCCTGGCCACCGCCGACGTCGTCGTCGCCGACCACCTCGGCCCCCAGCCGCTGCTGGCCTCCCTGCCCCCCGAGGTCCAGATCATCGACGCCTCGAAACTGCCCCGCGGCCGCTCCATGGCCCAGGAGACCATCAACGACCTCCTCGTCGCGCACGCCCGGGCCGGGCGCCGCGTCGTCCGCCTCAAGGGCGGGGACCCCTTCGTCTTCGGCCGCGGCTACGAAGAACTCCAGGCCTGCACCGCCGCCGGGATCCCCGTCGAGGTCGTGCCGGGCATCACCAGCGCCGTCGCCGTCCCCGCCCTGGCCGGCATCCCCGTCACCCACCGCGGCCTCACCCACGAGTTCGTCGTCGTCTCCGGCCACCTGCCGCCGGGCCACCCGCAGTCGCTGGTCGACTGGGCCGCCCTGGGCCGGCTCCGCGGCACCCTGGTCGTCCTCATGGGCGTCGACACCGCCCCCGCCATCGCCACCGCGCTGATCGGGCACGGCCGCGCGCCGGACACCCCCGTCGCCGTCGTCACCGACGGCTCCACCCCCACCCAGCGCGCCCTGCGCACCACCCTGGCCGACCTCCCCGCCACCCTCACCCAGCACGGAGTCCGCCCCCCGGCGGTCTGGGTCGTCGGCGAGGTGGCCCGGCTCACCCCGCAGGGCTAGGCACCGCCGGCCACGGTCGCGAACACCACGGTGTTCTCCGTGCTCGTGCCCGCGGCGTCGTCGAACTCGCCGCCGCAGGTCACCAGCGCGACGTCGGCCTCCGCGGGGTGCCCGTTGAGCGCGTCGGAGAGCGCCGACGTCGCCTTGTCCAGACCGGTGAGCGGTTCGCCGAGCACGGTCAGCCGCAGCGCCGCACCCCTGGCGTCGCGCAGCACCACCTCGTCGCCGGGAGCGAGTTCGTGGAGGCGGTTGAAGACGGCGTCGCCCCCGTCCTGCTGGTGCCCGAGGACGACCGCCATCTGCCCCGACCCGGGCGCGGGCCCGTCGGACCACCACGAGGTGGTCAGCATCGACTCCGGGACGCCGTAGCCCTCGACGGTGCGCCCGGTGAACGGGTTCTCGTACGTCGCCGTGCCGCGGTGCTCCACGGGCGCGTCGACGCCGATCGCGGGGATGGCCAGCCAGGCGGGTTCGATGGGCCCCGCGGCCGCCTGCTCCGACAGCGCGAGCACGTCGTCCCCGGCCGGCGGGCGGGCGGTGACGACCCACAGCACCGCGAGGCCGGTCGCCAGCACGACGACGAAGGCTGCGACGGTGCGGAGGTCAGGCCCCCGGGTCGGCCGCACGACGAGACCTCAGCCAGCCGGCGCTCCCCGCACCGGCCGCGAGCGCGAGGACCAGACCGGCGAGCGCCGGAGGCACCCCGTCGTCCTCCGCGTCCCCGGCGGTGGGCGCGTACCCCGGGTAGGCGACGGGCTGGGCCACCGGGTGCTCGACCGGCGCGGCGGCCGCCGGTGCGGGCACGTGCGGCGGCTCGGGGGGCTCCTCCTCGGCCGGCGGCGCGGGCACGCACGTGGGCAGGGTCTCGGCCAGCAGCTGGAGGCCCTCGACGACGGACGAATCGGCGAGCACCGCGGGGTCGAACGCCCCCTGCAGCCCCTCCCCCAGCCCGAGCAGCCCCTCGAGCCCGCCACCGCCGGCCAGCCCCTCGAGCGCCGTCCCCAGCTCGGTGACCACCTCGACCAGCTGCACGGGCACCGCCACGAGCCCCGCGACGACGAGCTCGACGGACTCCACGATCCCGGCCACGCAGCTCTCCGGGAGCTGCAGCGCCGCGCCGAGCTGCTGCAGCGCCGCCTCCAGCTCGGCGGGCACCTCCACGGCAGGCACCGGGACGACCTCGGGCTGCTGCTCCTCCCCGTCCGCGGCCGGGTCCGCGTCGTCACCGGCCGGCAGGCCGGGGAGCGCCGGCGGGGTGCCGGGTCCGCCGGTTCCCCCGTCCAGGAGGTCGGTCACCGGCTGCAGCGGGTCCGACGGTCCCACCGGCTCGTCCGCCCGGGCGAGGCCGGGGACAGTCGCGAGCGCGACGGCGAGCCCGGAGGCGACCAGGGCCCGGCGGCCGCGCGGCCCTCCGGGGCGGGGCAGGGAACGCGACGACAAGGAGGGCCTCCCGGTGCTGATTACGTGTGACGCCACTTGCACAGCCGTAACGAGGCCTGGGCGCGGGGGTGACGGAGGCGTCCGTCCTCGCGGAGCGCCCTCGCTCTCCGTGCACGTCCGACTGCGCGAAGCTCGTCCCGGCGTTCGCTCGCATGGCACTTGTGCTGCGGATGTAGCACTCCTACTATCTCCGGCACAACGAGCGCACAGGGGTGTGGCGGCATGGAACCTCGGCAGGACGCGTCAGGTGGAGCGGTGGTCCGGACCAGCGGGCTGCGGATGAGCTACGGCGACCAGGAGGTCCTCTCCGGCGTCGACCTCGAGGTGCACCCCGGCGAGGTGGTCTGCCTCCTGGGCCCGAACGGCGCCGGCAAGACCACGACCATCGAGATCCTGGAAGGCTTCCGGCTACCGTCGGCCGGAGAGGTCCGGGTGCTCGGCGAGGACCCGGCCACCGCCGGCGACGCCTGGCGGGCGCGCGTGGGGGTGGTGCTGCAGTCCTGGCGCGACCACGCGCGCTGGACGCCGCGCCGGCTGCTCACCCAGCTCGGCGGCTATTTCGAGCCGTTCTCGACCCCCGAGCGGCCGCGCCCCTACGAGGTCGACCACCTGCTCGCGACCGTCGGCCTGGCCGAGCACGCCGACCGGAAGATCGGCACGCTCTCCGGCGGCCAGCGCCGGCGGCTGGACGTCGCGGTCGGCATCATCGGCCGGCCGGAGCTGCTCTTCCTGGACGAGCCCACGGCGGGCTTCGACCCGCAGGCGCGGCGCGACTTCCACGAGCTGGTGCACCGGCTGTCCGACCTGGAGGGGACGAGCATCCTGCTCACCACCCACGACCTCGCCGAGGCGGAGAAGTTGGCCGACCGGATCCTCATCCTGGCCCACGGCCGGATCGTCGCCTCCGGCAGCGCGGACGAGCTCACCCGGCAGGTCGCCGGCACGGCCGAGGTCCGCTGGGCCTGCGGCCCGGACCGCTTCGTCCACCCGACCGACGACGTCGTCGGTTTCGTCCGCCGGCTGTTCGAGGAGCACGGCGACCGGCTCACCGACCTCGAGGTCCGCCGCGCCAGCCTCGAGGACACCTACCTGGCGATGGTGCAGCGCGCCGAGTCCGGCCGGCCGGCCGGGCCCGTCCTGGAGGAGGTCACCCGGTGAATCCCACCCGGCACGCGATCGGCCTGGGCCTGCGCCGCGGCTGGACGGAGTTCGTCCTGAGCCTGCGCAGCCCGCAGGACCAGGGCTTCTACCTGTTCACCGCCGTCGGCACGCTGGTCTACCTGTGGTTCAACCGGGACAACGAGCTCGAGGGCACCGGGCTGATGTACCCGACGTACGCGCTGCCGAGCATCCTCGGGGCGCTCGTCGCCTTCGGCGTGGTGATCGGCCCCGCGTTCGCGCTGGCGATGGAGCGCGAGGACGGCACCCTGCTGCGGCACAAGGCGCTGCCGCATGGCATGCAGGGCTACGTGACCGGGCAGCTGACCTACCACTCCCTCGGTCTGCTCCCCTCGCTGCTGACCATCCTCGTGCCGAGCTTCCTGCTGTTCGACGGGTTGATGCACGGGGGCGCGGCCGGGTGGCTCACGGTCGCCTGGGTGGTCGTGCTCGGGCTGCTGGCGACGCTGCCGCTGGGCATGATCCTGGGCTCGGTGGTGCCCAGCACGCAGAAGGTGGGCACCTGGGGGATGCTGCCGGTCCTGCTGCTCACCGCCATCTCGGGGATCTTCTTCCCGATCCAGGTGATGTGGGGTTGGGTGCAGGCGATCGCGCAGGTCTTCCCCGTCTACTGGATCGGCCTGGGGCTGCGGTCGGCGTTCCTGCCGGACTCGGCGGTGACCGTCGAGCTCGGCGACTCGTGGCGCACCGGCGTCACGGTGCTGGTGCTCGTCACGTGGGCGGTGCTCGGCGCACTGGTCACCCCGCGGGTGCTGCGCCGGATGGCCCGCCGGCAGTCCGGGTCGCAGGTGCAGGCGGCCCGCGAGGCCACCCTGCAGTGGGTGCACTGATCGGTGGCTGCCGACCGCCCCGCCGCCGACCGCCCCGCCGCCGACCGCCCCGGCGACGCCGTCCACAACCGGATCGCGCTGCTGCGCGCCGAGCAGCAGGTGACCCGGCGGGAGCTCGCCGACGCCCTCGGCGTCCACTACCAGACGGTCGGCTACCTCGAACGCGGCGAGTACAACCCGAGCCTGCACCTGGCGCTGCGCATCGCCGAGTTCTTCGGCGTGCCGGTCGAGGCGGTGTTCTCGACGCGCCCCTTCCCGCGGATCACCGACCTGCACCGCGCCGCCGACGAGAACCCCCGCACCGCGTAGCGCCACCCTGGGGCGCACGGCCCAGCGCCACCCCTGGGCATAGGAAGCTATTCATGCGTTCTCGCGCCAGGAACGCATGAATAGCTTCCTATGCCCCAGTCGGCGACCCGCTGGAACGGCCTCTGGCGAGCTGCTGGAACGGCCCCTTCGCAGGGGCCCACCGCGAGCGCAGCGAGCGGTGGGGGGCGAAGGGGTCCTCCTAGATGTTCGCGCCGTCCGGCGGCGGGCCCTCGGGCAGCGCCGCGGCGACGCCCGACCCCGACAGCTCGGGGGCGTCCATGCCCACGCTGTACGCGGTCATGGACAGCGATCCGTAGGCGTACCCGTCGACGAGCACGTCGACCGGTGCGTCGGTGGCACCGGCGACGCCGGCGACGTAGAGCAGCGGCAGGAAGTGGTCCGGCGTCGGGACGGCGAGGTCGAAGTCGCGGTGCCCGTCCAGCCGGCCGACGTCGGTGGGGTCGGTGAGCATGCACTCCTTGGCGGCCTCGTCGAACCGCTGCGCCCAGTCGAACCCGGCGTCGGGCAGCGCCCGGCTGACGCCGCCGAGGTTGTGCACGACGTTGCCGCTGCCGATCACCAGCACGCCGTCCTCGCGCAGCGGTGCCAGCGCCGCTCCGAGCTGGAGGTGGTAGTCGAAGGACTTCAGCGCGTTGATCGACAGCTGCACCACCGGGATGTCGGCATCGGGGAAGGCGTGCATCAGCACCGACCACGTGCCGTGGTCGATGCCCCAGCTGTCGTGGTCGGCGCCGACCCACGCCGGGTGCACGATGTCGGCCACCTCCTCGTACAGCCCGGGCAGCCCCGGGGGCTCGTAGCGGACGTCGAAGAGCTCGCGCGGGAAGCCGAAGAAGTCGTGGATGGTGCGCGGCCGGGGCATCGCGGTGATCGCGGTGGCCTGCACGTACCAGTGCGCGGAGACCACCAGGATGGCCCGGGGCCGGGGCACGGACCGGCCGAAGGCGCGCCAGGCCTCCGTGTAGCGGTTCCTCTCCAGCGCGTTCATCGGGTTGCCGTGACCGAAGAACGCGGCAGGCATCACGGACATCCGGCCCTCCCTGGTCGCCTCGACTGCGGTCGCCCCGCGATCATCGCCCCGGGGACGGCGGAGTGCGAGGGGGCGCCTCCGGCTGCACCGATCAGCCGCGGAGGGCGGCGTCCTCGAGCAGGATCTGCCGCTCGGCCGGCGGGCGCCGCGGGCAGGACAGGCAGGTGCCGCCGCCGGGCAACCGGTCCACCAGGCAGCAGGACACCCGCGCGGTGAACCGCACGCCGTCGACGTCGACGTAGCGGGGCACCGGCAGCGGCGGACCGACCGCCTCGGCCAGCGGGGCGGCCAGGGCGGTGACGGCGGGGACGTCGCCGAGGGCGCGCCCGAGGGTCAGCAGCCCGTTGGCCAGCGAGTCGGTGGCGATCGCCCAGAGCGGGCGCGGACGCATCCGGCCGGCCGTGGCCACCGCCGGGATCACCGCCGTCAGGCACTCCCGCAGCTCGGCCGCGGGATCCCCCGCGGCGGCCGCGGAGACCGCGGCCACGGGCAGCCCGCCGGGCCCGAGGACGACCGTGGTGTCCGCCGGGCGGGCCGACAGCGGGCGCCCGACCGCGAGGCCGGCCAGCACGGGAGCCATCAGCACCGCCGACGCCGAGTACCACCACACCGTCGCGTGCACCCGCAGGTCACCACCGCCGCGGGCCGCGCGCGCCGCCAGGACCGGGCCGAGCCACGCCGGGTCGGTGAGCCGGTCGGCCGGCACCGCCGGGGCCCCCGTCCGAGGGACCAGGCCCAGGACGGCGGCGCCGGGGATGCGGGCCGCGACCTGCGCCTGCGGACCGCTCACCGGGCCAGTGTGGCCGGTCGTCGCTCCGCACGTCACATGGGGCAGACGACCGGGCGCCACGGCCATACGGTGTGTCGTGGCACACGCTGCACCGCCGCGGACGGCACGCGGCGCCGGACTCGGGAGGGACCCCATGAGCGAGACGACCCAGGTGGACGGCCGGAGCTTCGCCCCGCCCGAGGCACTCGCGGCCCAGGCGAACGTCGGACCCGACGTCTACGACGAGGCCGCTCGCGACCGGCTGGCGTTCTGGGAGTCCGCGGCGCGCCGGCTCACCTGGGAGCAGGAGTGGGACACCGTCCTCGACTGGGACGACCCGCCGTTCGCGAAGTGGTTCGTCGGCGGCAAGCTCAACGTGGCCTACAACTGCGTCGACCGGCACGTCGAGGCCGGTCACGGCGAGCAGGTGGCCTACCACTGGGAGGGCGAGCCCGGCGACACCCGCACGATCACCTACGCCCAGCTCAAGGACGAGGTCTGCAAGGCGGCCAACGCGCTCACCGAGCTCGGCGTCCAGGCCGGCGACCGCGTCGCGATCTACCTGCCGATGATCCCCGAGGCGATCGTCTCGATGCTGGCCTGCGCCCGCATCGGCGCGGTGCACATGGTGGTCTTCGGCGGCTTCTCCGCCGACGCGCTGGCCAGCCGGCTCGACGACGCCGGCGCCGTCCTGGTCATCACCGCCGACGGCGGCTACCGCCGCGGCGCCCCCAGCGCGCTCAAGCCCGCCGTCGACGACGCGGTGGGCCGCAGCCCCGGCGTCCGGAACGTCGTCGTGGTGAAGCGGACCGAGCAGGACGTCGAGTGGGCCGAGGGCCGCGACCTGTGGTGGCACGACGTGGTCGGCCGGCAGGCCGCCGAGCACACCTGCGAGTTCTTCGACGCCGAGCACCCGCTCTACATCATGTACACCTCGGGCACGACGGCGAAGCCGAAGGGCATCCTGCACACCTCCGGCGGCTACCTGACCCAGGTCGCCTACACCCACTGGGCGACGTTCGACCTCAAGCCCGACACCGACGTCTTCTGGACCGCGGCCGACGTCGGCTGGGTCACCGGCCACAGCTACATCGTCTACGGGCCGCTGGCCAACCGGGCCACCTCGGTCATGTACGAGGGGACGCCGGAGACCCCGCACCGCGGCCGCTGGTTCGAGCTGATCCAGAAGTACGGCGTGACGATCCTCTACACCGCGCCCACGGTGATCCGCACGTTCATGAAGTGGGGCGAGGACGTCCCGGCCGGCTTCGACCTGACGTCGCTGCGGCTGCTCGGCTCGGTCGGCGAGCCGATCAACCCCGAGGCCTGGAGCTGGTACCACCAGCACGTCGGCGGCGGCCGCTGCCCGATCGTGGACACCTGGTGGCAGACCGAGACCGGCGGTCACATGCTCAACCCGCTGCCCGGCGTCACGTCGCTGGTGCCGGGGTCGGCGCAGGTGCCCTTCCCGGGCATCTCCGCGAAGGTCGTCGACGACGAGGGCAACGAGCTGGCCGACGACTCCACCGGCCTGCTGGTGATCACCGAGCCGTGGCCGTCGATGCTGCGCACCATCTGGGGCGACGACGACCGCTACGTCGACACCTACTGGTCCCGGTTCGGCAACATGTACTTCGCCGGTGACGGCGCGAAGAAGGACGCCGACGGCAACATCTGGCTGCTCGGCCGGGTCGACGACGTGATGAACGTGTCCGGCCACCGCATCTCCACCACCGAGGTCGAGTCCTCGCTCGTCGGCCACCCGACGGTCGCCGAGGCCGCCGTCGTCGGCGCCAGCGATCAGACCACGGGCCAGGGCATCGTCGCCTTCGTCATCCTCCGCGGGAACGCCGAGGACTCCGGCGACGAGCTGGTGCAGACGCTGAAGACGCACGTCGCCAAGGACATCGGCCCGATCGCCAAGCCGCGCCAGATCATGGTCGTGCAGGAGCTGCCCAAGACCCGCTCCGGGAAGATCATGCGCCGGCTGCTGCGCGACATCGCCGAGAACCGCGAACTGGGCGACGTCACCACGCTGACCGACTCGTCGGTGATGAACATGATCAAGGAGAAGCTGCCCACCGCCCCCGCGGAGGGCTGACCTCACGGGCATAGGAAGCTTTCCCTGCGTCTCGGGCCCCCGACCCGCAGGTAAAGCTTCCTATGCCTCCCCCCGACCTGGGGATCGGGACGCGCGGGCCCGGTGCCCATGGGGCACGATCGTCCTGACCAGCACCGTCCGACCGGAGGAGGAGCCACCCGTGGCCCACAGTGTGTCGCCCACCCGCGCCGACGGCAGCAGCGCGGCGGCCGAGCCCTCGATCGGCACGCTGGTGCAGAGCGCCATGGCCGACGTCTCGACGCTGATCCGTGGCGAGGTCGAGCTGGCCAAGTCCGAGATCGGCGCGTCCGCGAAGAAGGGCGCCATCGGCGGCGGGATGTTCGGGGCGGCGGGCGTCGTCGCCGGCTTCTCGATGTTCTTCCTCTTCATCGCCCTCGCCGAGGGGCTCACCGCGCTCGGCGTGCCCCGCTGGCTGTCCTACCTCATCGTCTGGGTGGCGCTGATCGTCGTCGCCGGCCTGCTCGCGCTGATCGGCAAGCGCCTGATCAAGAAGATCGAGAAGCCCGAGCGCACGATCGAGTCGCTGCGCGAGCTGCCCGAGGTGATGCACCGCGAGGCCCCGGGTGCCCGGCGCCGTGACGTGCCCACCGTGAGCGGCGGCAAGGTCCAGCTGCGCGGCAACGGGCCCTACCGGGTCTGAGGCCGGTGACCGTCCCCGCGGACGGCCGTCCCGACGCCATCAGCGTCCTGCTCCCGGGTCCGTGGACCCACCGCGACATCTCCGCCAACGGCGTGCGGCTGCACGCGGCGGAGGCCGGTGACGGGCCGCTCGTGCTCCTGCTCCACGGCTTCCCGCAGTTCTGGTGGACCTGGCGCGCCCAGCTCACCGGCCTGGCCGAGGCCGGGTTCCGGGTGGTCGCGCCGGACCTGCGCGGCTACGGGGCCAGCGACAAGCCCCCGCGCGGCTACGACCTGCCCACCCTCTCCTCCGACGTCGCGGCGCTGGTGCGGGCGCTCGGCGAGCGCGACGCCGTCGTCGTCGGCCACGACTGGGGTGGACTGCTCGGCTGGACCGCGGCCGCGCTGCACCCGCGGGTGGTGCGCCGGCTGGTCGTCGTCTCGATGGCCCATCCGCGGCTGCTCCGGGCCGGCATGGCCGACCGCCGGCAGCGGCGGGCGCTACGCCACGCCCTGGGTTTCCAGGTGCCGCGGCTGCCGGAGCGGCGGCTGACCCGGGCCGACGACGACCCCGTCGCCGACCTGATGCAGCGCTGGGCCGGGCCGGAGTGGGCCCGCACCGCGGACTTCGCCGCCGCCGTGGAGCGCTACCGCGCCGCGGCGCGCATCCCGCAGGCCGCCTACGGCGCGATGGAGTACTACCGCTGGGCCGGCCGGTCGCAGCTGCGACCCGACGGCCTGCGCTACGCCCGCCGCATGGCGGCCCCGGTCACCGCACCGACCCTGCAGCTGCACGGGGCGGCCGACCCGTACGTCCTCCCCCGGACGGCGCACGGCTCGGGCCGCTACGTCGCCGGGGCGTACGAGTGGCGCGAGCTCCCCGGCATCGGCCACTTCCCCCAGGAAGAAGCCCCCGACGAGGTCACCCGCGCCATCGCCGCCTGGGCGCGGTGACCCGCAGGTCACCGCGCGGAACGGCCCCCGGCGAGGTGCTGGAACGGCCCTGGTGACGTGCTGGAACGGCCCCGCTGCAGGGTCCCGCCGCGAGCGCGGTGACGTGCTGGAACGGCCCCCGTTCAGGGCCCCGCGCCGAGCCTGCGAGGCGTGGGGGGGAACGGGGGTCCTTCTACTCGCAGGGGCCCGTCGCGACCTCGGTGCGCGCTACGTTGCCCGCCTCCGCGGCCCGGGCGACCTGGGGGCCGGTGAGGGCGTAGCCGGTCTGCGGGTCGTCGATCGCAGAGGCGAAGACGACGCCCAGGACGCTCCCGTCGGGGGCGAACAGCGGACCGCCGGAGTTGCCGGCGCGCACCTGGCCGAACAGGGCGTACACGTCGCGGACGACGGTCTGCGCGTTGCGGAAGTCGGGCCCGCTGATCTCGCCGCGGTCGCGCACCCGCGCAGGTCCGACGTACAGCGGCCCGCCCCCGGGGTATCCCATGATGATCGCGTCGTCGCCGGAGTCCGCCGTCCCGGGCGTGAACCGCAGCGGCACCTGCGGCAGCCCCGGCACCGCGAGCACCGCGACGTCGATCTCCTCGTCGACGACGACCGGGACCGCGTCGTACTCCCGGCCCTCGGCGACCACCACCGGGTCGGTGACGCCGGCCAGCACGTGGGCGTTGGTCATGACGCGCTCGGGGGCGTAGACGAAACCGGAGCCGTCGATCTGCCGGGAGCACGATGGCGCCACCCCGCGGATCCGCACCACCGAGCCCTGCACCGAGGCCACCACGGTGCTGTTCTGCAGCTCGGGGTCGGGGGCCGGGACCTCCCGCGCCTGGGTGGGGGTGAGCGGGTCGAGGACGTCGGGCAGCCCCCGTCGGTCGATGGCCTCCCGGAGGTCCTCGTAGACCGCGCGCACCTCGTCGGGGACGGCCCGGTCCACGGCCTGGACCAGCGCCGACTGGCGCACCTGGCCGGAGACCTGGGGGAACGGCGAGCTGGCCAGCGGGGAGGCGACCATCCACGCGACCAGCAGCACCGCCGCCGCCGACACCACGGCGCCGGCCACGGAGTCGACCATCTTGGCCGGCTCCCAGGTGACCCGGGAGCGCAGCGCCCGGCCCGCGGCGCCGGCCAGGATCTGGCCCAGCAGCGCTCCGGCGAGCACGACCACGAGGGCGGCGAAGACCCGGCTGACGCTGGAGCCGTCGATGCGATCGGCGACCGGTCCGGCCAGCTGCGCCCCGAGGACGGCCCCGCCGAGGAAGCCGAGGATCGAGGTGGCGGAGACCAGCAGGCCCTGCCGGAACCCGGACAGGGCGAACAGCAGCGCCAGCGTGATCAGCAGCAGGTCGACCAGGGACACCGCTACCCGCTGACCGTCATCGTGCCCACCTGCCCGAGCTGGAGGTGGAAGGTGCAGGCGAAGGGGTACTCGCCCGGCGTCGACACCTCGAACTCGATCGTCTTCTCCTCGCCGGCGGCGAGCATGGAGATGCCGGCGTCGATCGGCTCGGGCAGCTCCTCGTCGGTGAACTCGAGGTTGTGCGGCATGCCTTCGGCGACGTTCACCAGGGTCAGCCGCACCGGCCCCGGCGCGACCGTGAAGGTGTCGGGGGTGAACACGTAGTCGTCCTGGGTCTGGAGGGTGACCTCCTGGACGCCGTCCTCGGCGATCGTCACCTCGCCGAGCCCCTCGGGGATCGGCGCCTCGGCGACCTCCTGCGCCGCGCCGCCACCGCCACCGCAGCCGGTCAGCAGGACCAGCACGGCGGCCAGCGCGACGACCCGGCCCCGTCCAGGGGCTCGCCACGAGCGTGCGAACGGGAAGGGGGACGAGGGCCTGCTCCTGGTCATCGGGGCCGAACCGTACGCGCCGCGGCGCCGTCGGGCGCGGGATCGGCCACCGTCGGCGCGGCGCTGTCGCTCGCCGGGTCGTCGTCCCCGGAGCCGGGCAGGGTGTACGGGCGGAGCCGCTCGGGGCCGATCGGCCGGACGTCGGTGGCGTCCCACGGGCGGGCCAGCCCGGCGGCCTCGAGGATCGCGTCGAGGAGCCCGGCGGTGAAGCCCCACACCTCCATGTCGGCGACGCAGAACGCCGGCCCGATGAAGCCGGCCGGGTGCCGCAGGCGGTAGCGGTTGGCCGGGTCGACGAGGTCGGCGAGCGGCACCCGGGCGACCCGGGCCACCTCGTGGGGATCGCCGACCGCGACGTCCCGCGGGTCGTCCCACCAGCCCACGACGGGGACGACGAGCCGGTTCGACGGCGGCAGGAACAGCTCCTGGAGCGTCGCCACGACGCGGACGCCGGCGGGGTCGATGCCCGCCTCCTCGTGCGCCTCGCGCAGCGCGGTGCCCACGGGGAAGTCGTCCCCCGGGTCGACCCCGCCGCCGGGGAACGCGGGCTGGCCCGCGTGGCTGCGCAGGTGGGGGGACTTCTCGATCAGCAGCAGGTCGGGGCCGGCCGGCCCCTCGCCGAACAGGATGAGGACGGCGGACCGGCGGGCGGTGGCGGTCGCCTGCGGGATGCGGTGGCGCAGCGGGAGGTCTTCGGCGCGCTGGACCAGCCGCTGCAGGTACGCGGGCAGCCCGTCGGTGCCGGTCACAGCTGCACCCCCAGGTGCTCGGTGACCAGCCCGCGCAGCTCGTCCACCGAGCTGACCGGGCCGGCCTCGGTGTGCACGAGCGCGCCGCCGGCGTCGACGAAGTAGGTGAACGGCAGCACGTTCAGGCCCAGCTCGGCCATCAGCTCGCCGTCGCCGTCGAACGCACTGGGGAAGGTGACCCCGGCGTCCTCGGCGAACGAGGCGGCCTGGGGCAGCCCGTCCTTGCTGATCACGCCGACCACCCGCACCTGGTCGCCGGCGATCTCGGAGAACTCCTGCAGGAGCGGCATCTCCTCGCGGCACGGCGGGCACCAGCTGCCCCACAGGTTGACCACCATGGGGACGCCGGGGGCGCGGGCCAGGTCGAGGGAGCCGCCGCCGGGGCAGTCGAAGGAGAGCGGCGGCAGGCGCTCGGCACCGGCGGCCTCCGCCGCCGGCTGCTCCGGGCAGGCGGCCAGCACCTCGGCGGGGGACGACGTCGGCGACGGCGCCGCGACTCCCGGGCTCTCGCCGGAGCTGCAGCCGGCGACGGCGAGCAGCGCGACGGCGCCCAGCGCGAGACGGCGCATCACTCGGTGTCCGAGGCGGTCGGCGTCTTGACCAGCTTGAGAGCGAGCTCGGGATCGACCGGGCCGATGCCGAACGACGGGCACCACTGCGCCAGGCCGCACGCGCCGCAGGCGGCCTTCTTCGCGTGGCACACCCGGCGGCCGTGGAAGATCACCCGGTGGCTGAAGTCGGTCCACTCCTTCTTCGGCACCAGCTGGGCGATCTCGGCCTCGACCTTGACCGGGTCCTCCTCCTCGGTCCAGCCGAACCGGCGCACGAGGCGGCCGAAGTGCGTGTCGACGGTGAGCCCCGGGACGCCGAAGGCGTTGCCCAGCACGACGTTCGCCGTCTTGCGCCCCACGCCCGGCAGGGTCACCAGGTCGGCCATCCGGGCCGGGACCTCGCCGTCGAAGCGCTCGACCAGGGCCTGGCTCAGCCCCAGCACCGAGTTCGCCTTGGCCCGGAAGAAGCCCGTGGGCTTGAGGATGGTCTCCAGCTCCTCGCGGTCGGCGCCGGCGAGGGCGACCGCGTCGGGGTAGCGCGCGAAGAGCGTCGGCGTCACCTTGTTGACCATCTTGTCGGTGGTCTGCGCCGAGAGGACCGTGGCGACCAGCAGCTCGAAGGCGTTGGTGAAGTCGAGCTCGCAGTGCGCGTCGGGGTGGAGAACGGTCAGCTCGCGGGCCATCCGGCGGGCCCGGCGGGTACGGGCGAGCGGGGTCTCCCCCGGGTCGTACGGCGACGCCCCGGTCCGTGCGGCGGGGGTGGGGCGGCGGGCCCGGGTGGGGCGCGCGTAGGCCGGTGAGGACGCGGGGGCGGACACGCGGTCGAGGGTATGCGGCCCTGCTGACCCTCTTCCCGCGTGCCATGATCGAGGACGGACCGCTTCCCCCGTCCCGCCGACGATGCAGAGGAGATCGGGATTGGTCGCCCTCAGTGTCATCCTCTTCCCCCCGCTGCTGATCGCCTTCCTGCTGGTGATGGAGCGCGTCGAGGAACCCCTCCGCCGCCCCGCGTCCTCGCGCGAGGTCAGCGAGTTCCTGGACACGGCGACGCCCGGCGAGGTCGACACCCTCGCGACCTCGGGCATCCGGCGCGCGCTGTTCCGCTGGCGGCGTCGTCGACACCGCGGCCGGCGCTCCCAGAACCCGCCGCTCGTCTGAGCCGGGCGACCCGTCGTGGCGCCGGTCATCTCGCTCGGAGGGGGGACTCCGGTGCCACCGATCGGGTGACCGACCGCACAGCCGCCTAGACTCTCCGTCGGGCGCGGGCACACCTGCGCCCGCAGACAGTGCGAGAGGACGTGCAGTGGACGAGGTGCTGGCCCAGTCGGGGCTCTTCCAGGGGCTCTCCGAGGACGCGGTGGACCCCGTCATCAGCCGTCTGGAGACGATCACCCTCCCCCGGGGTCGGGTGGTCTTCAACGAGGGCGAGCCGGGCGACAGCCTCTACATCGTCATGACGGGCAAGATCAAGCTCTCCCGCCGGTCCCCGGACGGCCGGGAGAACGTGCTCGCGGTCATGGGGCCCTCCGACCAGTTCGGCGAGCTCTCGGTCTTCGACCCGGGGCCGCGCACCGCGACGGCCACCGCCGTCACGGACGTGAAGCTGGCGCGGATGCCGCAGTCGGTCCTGCTGCCCTGGATCGAGGCGCACCCGGAGATCGGTGAGCAGCTGCTGCGCGTGCTGGCCCGCCGCCTGCGCCGCACCAACGACTCGGTCGCGGACCTGATCTTCACCGACGTCCCCGGCCGCGTGGCCAAGGCGCTGCTGCAGATGGCCGACCGGTTCGGCAGCCGCGACACCGACGGCCTGCGGGTCAAGCACGACCTCACGCAGGAGGAGCTGGCCCAGCTGGTGGGCGCCTCCCGCGAGACGGTCAACAAGGCGCTCGCCGACTTCGTGCACCGCGGTTGGATCCAGCTGCAGGGCAAGTCCGTCGTCGTCCTCGACGAGGAGCGCCTGCGCCGCCGCGCGCGGTGACACCACCGGACCGCTGAACGCGGGAGGCCCAGAACCACGACGGTTCTGGGCCTCTCGCGTTCACTGCCCCCGGCGTCGACGCAGCGGCTCAGCGGATGTCGGGACGGTTCCTGGCCGCGGTGTGGGCCCGGAGGGTCCCCCGCGGGAACACGGGCAGCGGCTCAGCGCCGATCGGGAACGGCACCTGGCCGCGGTGTGGGCCCGGGGCGGGGCCCGGAGGGTCCCCCGCGGGAACACGGGCAGCGGCTCAGCGCCGATCGGGAACGGCACCTGACCGCGGTGTGATCCGGAGGATCACGAAGAAAGCGGCACGGCCAGCCTGATGCGGGTGCCGTCGGGCAGCACCGCCCAGCGACCGTCGGGCGTCTCCTCGAACCGCGGGCTGATCGGGTGCATCGGCTGCGGCGGCGAGCCGGCCAGCGCGGCGGCGACGTCGGGGAACCCGGTCAGCTGGCCCAGCGTGTGGGACGTCGGTGGCAGCATCGGGCGGGTCCCGGCGTCCAGTTCCGCCAGGGCGGCGGCCGGGCGCAACCAGGCAGCCTCGTCGGCCTCGCCGGACACGTCCCGCGCCTCCTGGCCCACCGGCAGCGCGGCCGCGAAGAACTTGGTGTCGTAGCGGCGGGGCTCGACCGGCGGGGTGATCCAGTGCGCGAACGGGCGCAGCAGGTCCGACCGGAGGGCCAGCCCCCGCTCGGCGAGCAGCTCGGCGAGCGACAGCTCGCGGCTGAGCAGCCCCTGCCGCTGCCGCTCCCAGTCGTCGCCCGAGACGTCCGGCACCACGCTGCCGTCGGGCAGGCCGGCCAGCAGGACGCCGGCCTCCTCGAAGGTCTCGCGCACCGCGGCGCAGACGAGTTCGCGGGCCGTGCGCTCGTCGCAGCCGAAGGCGGTGGCCCACTGCGCCGGGGCGGGGCCGGCCCAGCCGGTCTCGGTGTCGCCGTCGCGGGGGTCCACGCCCCCGCCGGGGTAGGCGGTCATCCCGCCGGCGAAGGGCATCCCCTTCGTGCGCCGCAGGAGGTAGACCTCCAGCCCCGGCTCCCCGTCGCGCAGCAGCAGGACGGTCGCCGCCTGCTTGGGCTCGGCGGTCACCGCAGCTCGACGGTGAGCTCGACCTCCACGGGGGCGCCCAGCGGCAGCTCGGCCACGCCCACGGCGCTGCGGGCGTGCTGCCCGGCCTCGCCGAAGATCCGGCCCATCAGCTCGCTGGCACCGTTGACGACGCGCGGCTGCCCGGTGAAGCCCTCGACGCTGGCCACGTACCCGACCACCCGGACGATGCGGGCCACCGAGTCCAGTCCCACCAGGTCGTCGACGGCGGCCAGCGCGTTGAGCGCGCAGACCTTGGCGTCGGCCGCGGCGGCCTCGACGTCGACCGATCCGCCGACCTTGCCGGTGCGGCGCAGCCCGCCGTCGACGAACGGCAGCTGGCCGGAGGTGAACACCAGCGACCCGGCCCGCACGGCCGGCACGTAGGCGGCGACGGGCGCGGCCACCGGGGGCAGCCGGATGCCCAGCTCGGCGAGCCGGGCGTGCCAGCCCTGCGCCGGTGCGCCGGGCGCGGTCACACCGGCCGCTTGAGGTAGGCGACCAGCTGCTCGGCCCCACCAGGGCCGGGGAGCACGGTGACCAGCTCCCAGCCGTCGACGCCCCAGGAGTCCAGGATCGCCTTGGTGTTGTGGATGAGCAGCGGGATCGTCGCGTACTCCCACTTCTGGCGGGCGGTTTCGCTCATGGGGCCGACGCTAGCGCAGCCCCTCCGGCGAGGGGCCGCCACGGCCACCCTGCAGGGTCCCGGGCCGGGCTCGCGAGACCCGGGGGCACCTGCGGGCGGCGGCCGTGAGCTCCGCGACGGCGAGGGGCAGGAGCATCGGCCGGCTCATAGGCTGGGGCGGTGCCCCCCGAACTGACACCCACGCGCCTGCACGTGGTCACCGGCAAGGGCGGGACGGGCAAGACCACCGTCGCCGCCGCCCTGGCCCTGGCGCTCGCCGCCGACGGGCGGTCGGTGCTCCTCGTGGAGACCGAGGGACGGCAGGGCATCGCCCAGCTGTTCGACACCCCACCGCTCCCCTACGAGGAGCGCCGGGTCGCCGTCGCGCGCGGCGGGGGCGAGGTCAAGGCGCTGGCCATCGACGTCGAGGAGGCGCTCCTCGACTACCTGGACATGTTCTACAACCTCCGGCGGGCCGGCCGGGCGCTGCGCAAGATGGGCGCCATCGACTTCGCCACCGCGATCGCCCCGGGCCTCCGCGACGTGCTGATCACCGGGAAGATCAAGGAGGCGGTCACCCGGCGGCGCGACGGCCGGCCCGTCTACGACGCCGTCGTCGTCGACGCACCGCCCACCGGGCGGATCACCCGCTTCCTCGGGGTCACCGGGGAGATGTCGCAGCTGGCCAGGTCCGGCCCGATCAAGACCCAGAGCGACGGCGTCATGGCGGTGCTGCGCTCCCCGCAGACGGCGGTGCACCTGGTCACGCTCCTGGAGGACATGCCCGTGCAGGAGACCGCGGACGCCATCGCCGAGCTGCAGGCCGCCGGGCTGCCGATCGGCTCGGTGGTCGTGAACATGGCCGCCGAGCCCGTGCTGCCGCCCGACGCCCTGTCCCGTGCGGTCGCCGGCGAGCTGACCGGCGCCGACCTCGCCCCCGCGCTGGGCGCCGCGCACCTGCCCGGCGCCGGGCAGCTGGCCGACGCGCTGGTCGCCGAGGTCGTCGAGCACGCCCGCCGCTGGGCCGCGCAGGACGCGCTGCGCGCCCAGGTCGAGGCGCTGGGCCGCCCGACCGTCGAGGTCCCGCTGATGCCGGGGCCCATGGACCTCGGCTGCCTGTTCGAGCTCGCCGGGCGGCTCGAGGAGCACCTGGCCGCGGCGGTGGCCCGCTGATGGCCGCGGACACCGCCACGACCGGGACCCCCGCCGGCGCCCGCGCGCCCCGGCAGGCGCCGGCCATGGACCTCGCCGAGCTGATCGCCGACCGGCAGACACGCATCGTCGTCTGCTGCGGCGCCGGCGGCGTGGGCAAGACGACGACGTCGGCCGCCCTCGCGCTCGCCGCCGCGGAGGCCGGGCGCACCGTCGTCGTGCTGACGATCGACCCCGCCCGCCGGCTGGCCCAGTCGCTCGGGCTGACCGAGCTGGACAACGAGCCGCGGAAGGTCGACATCTCTGGTGGCGCGGCCACGGGGGCGCCGGGCGAGCTGCACGCGATGATGCTGGACATGAAGCGGACGTTCGACGACGTCGTCACCGCTCACTCCACGCCCGAGCGCGCGCAGCAGATCCTCGACAACCCCTTCTACCAGGCGCTCTCGTCGTCCTTCGCCGGCACGCAGGAGTACATGGCGATGGAGAAGCTCGGGCAGCTGCGGGCCAGCGACCAGTGGGACCTGATCATCGTGGACACCCCGCCGTCGCGGTCGGCGCTGGACTTCCTCGACGCCCCCAACCGGATGGGCCGCTTCCTCGACGGCACGATGATCCGGCTGCTGATGGCGCCCAGCCGGACCGGCTTCAAGTTCGCCAGCGCCGGTTTCCTGTTCTTCAGCCGGATCATCAGCAAGATCCTCGGCGGGCAGCTGCTGCGCGACATCTCCGCCTTCGTCGCCGCGCTGGACACCATGTTCGGCGGGTTCCGCGAGCGCGCCACGGCGACCTTCGAGCTGCTGCGCCGTCCCGGCACGTGGTTCGTCGTGGTCGCCGCCCCCGAGCCCGATGCGCTGCGCGAGGCCTCCTACTTCGTCGACCGGCTCTCGGCCGAGGGCATGCCGCTCGCCGGGCTGGTCGTCAACCGCACCCACCCGCCGGCCACCACCGCCCTGTCCGCGACCCGGGCGGAGGGCGCCGCCGAGGAGGTGGCCGAGAGCGGGGACGACGGCGCCGCGCTCGCGGCGGCGGCCCTGCGCGTGCACGCGGAGCGGATGCAGCAGGCCACCCGCGAGCAGCACCTGGCCGACCGCTTCACCAGCGCCCACCCCGACGTCGCGCTGCGGACGGTGCCGGCCACCGCCGGTGACGTGCACGACCTCGAGGGGCTGCGGATGATGGCCGCCGCCCTGACCGGGCCGGACCACGACACGCCGACCGGCACGCCGCGGACGCGCGTCCTCCCCGCGCGCCGCGGCTGAGCACCGCTCTCACCCGTCCGGGCGACGTACCCTTGCCCGCGATGTCGGAGAACGCGCGCGCCACGACCTGTCTGCTCGCCAAGCTCGCCGCGACGATCGTCGTCGCGGGTGCGCTGCTGGCAGGACTCATGCTGCCCTGGATCGGGGGCCCGGGCCTGGCGGCGCGCAACTCCGTGTCGCTGCTCGACGCCCTGCCGGTGGAGCTGACCGACAAGACGCCGGCCGGCGTGACCCGCGTGCTGGCCTCGGACGGTTCGCTCATCACGAACTTCTACGAGCACAACCGCACCCCGGTCGCCTCCGACCAGATCGCCGACGTCATGAAGCAGGCCCTCGTCGACATCGAGGACTCCCGCTTCTACGACCACAACGGCCTGGACGTGCAGGGCACGCTGCGCGCGCTGGTGAAGAACGTCGCCGCCGGCGAGGTGCAGGAGGGTGGCTCCACCCTCACCCAGCAGCTGGTGAAGCAGACCCTGCTGCAGACGGCCACCACGCCGGAGGACCGGGAGGCCGCCGACGCCGAGACCGTCGGCCGCAAGCTGCGGGAGGCGCGGCTCGCGCTCGCCCTGGAGGACACCTACTCCAAGGACGAGATCCTCACCCGCTACCTGAACATCGTGTACTTCGGGCAGGGCGCCTACGGCATCCAGGCCGCCGCCCAGCGCTACTTCAGCGTGAACGCCGCCGACCTCACCCTGCCCCAGGCGGCGATGCTCGCCGGGCTGGTGCAGAGCCCGTTCTACGACGAGCCGATCAACAACCCGGAGAACGCCCAGATCCGGCGCAACCAGGTGCTGCAGCGCATGCACGACCTGGGCCACATCACCGCGCAGCAGCTCAGCGAAATCACCCCGACGCCGGTGGAGGTCACCCCCGGCCAGGCCCCGCCGAACGGCTGCATCGACGCGTCGATCGGCGGCTTCTTCTGCGACTTCACCCGGCAGTACCTGGTCCAGGAGCTGGGGCTGACCAAGGCGCAGCTGGACAAGGGCGGCCTCACCATCACCACGACGCTGCGCCCCGACATGCAGCGCGCCGGTGACCAGGCCGTGCTGGACACCGTGGCCATGGGCGCGGACACCGTGGGCGTCTACGACGTGATCCAGCCCGGCACCGGGCAGGTGCTCGCGATGAGCGTCAACCGCCGCTACGGCTGCGACGCCCCCGAGTGCGAGTCGGTGAACTTCGCGTCCATCCCCACCAAGGGCTCGGGCTCGACCTTCAAGATGTTCGTCGCAGCCGCGGCGCTGGAGCAGGGCCTGCCCGCCAGCCACACGATCACCGCGGACGAGCCCTACGAGTCGAAGGTCTACGAGAGCTACGACCCCGAGACGCAGGAGATCGGGCCGTACTCGATCGGCAACGTGGGCAGCAGCTACCCGCGCACGCTGACCATGACGCAGGCGCTCTACATGTCCTCCAACACCTACTTCCTGGCGCTGGAGGACGCGCTCGGCCGCATCGAGCCGGCCGTCCGCATGGCCGAGCGGCTGGGCATGACCTTCGACTACTCGGTCACCCAGACGCCGGCGCAGCAGATCATCGACGAGAACCGCCCGTCCTTCGCCTTCGGCACCGACGGCGTGAGCCCGCTGGACCTGGCCAACGCCTACGCGACGGTCGCCGCCCGCGGGGTCAGGTGCACGCCCACCCCGGTGCTGTCGATCACCACGCCGAACGGGGAACCGCTCCTCGGCGAGGACGGGCAGCCGGTGGTCGGGGAGAACGCCTGCGAGCAGGTGATCGAGCCCGGCATCGCCGACACCCTGAACCAGATGATGATCAAGGACGTCCAGCCGGGGAACCGGCTGCAGACCGGTGCCCGGGCGCACATCCCCGGCCACCAGATCGCCGGCAAGACCGGCACGGTGAACGAGCGGGACTCGGTGGCCTTCGTGGGCACGACGCCCCAGTACGCCGCCAGCGTCATGGTGTTCCGCCCGCGGGACACCAACGACGTGGGCAGCTACGGCGGCGGGCTGCCGGCCGGCATCTGGCGCCAGGCGATGGCGCCGATCCTGACCAACCAGGAGGCCGTGCCGTTCCCGCCGGCCGACCCGCGGTACGCCGGCCGCGGCGTCGACGCCGCCCCGCAGGGGCCTACCCGGTTCCAGGACAACGCGTCCAGCCGCTCAGGCAACCGGTCCGGCACCACGGCCGGGAACACCACCCCGCCGCCGGCGGAGCCCGAGGCGCCGGAGCAGCCGGAGGCGCCGGCTGAGGCGCCGACGGAGCCGCAGGCCGGGACCGACACCGGCGCCCCGGCGCCGGAGACCACGACGAACTGAGCCGCAGACGATAAGGGGCCGGACCGGCAGGTCCGGCCCCTTGTGCGTTCCCGGGGGGGATCAGCCCAGCTGGCGGCGCACCTCGGCGGCGACCCTCGAGCCCTCGGCCCGGCCGGCCACAACGCCGTTCGCGGCCCCCATCACCTTCCCCATGTCCTTCATGCCGGAGGCACCGGTGCGGGTGATGACGTCGGCGACGATCGCGGTCAGGTCGGCGTCGTCGAGCTGCGCCGGCAGGTAGCCGGCCAGGACCTCGCCCTCCGCCTGCTCCCGCGCGGCCTGCTCGGTCCGTCCGGCCGAGCCGAAGGCCTCGGCGGCCTCGCGGCGCTTCTTCGCCTCCCGGCGGAGCACGGCCTGCACCTCGTCGTCGCTGAGCTCGCGGGACTCCTTGCCCGACACCTCCTCGGCGCTGACGGCGGCGAGCACCATGCGCAGCGTGGCGGTGCGCAGCTCGTCGCGGGCCTTCATGGCGGTGGTCAGGTCGGTGCGTAGCTGTTCCTTGAGGTCGGACACGGGTCAAGCCTTGCACGACGCCGCACCCGGGGGCGCCCGTAGGCTCGGCGGGTGCGCTGGTACACCGCCCTCCCCACCGCCGCCGTCGCCTCCGGCACGGCCGTGACCGCCTACGCGAGCCTCTACGAGCGCACCAGGTGGACGCTGCGGCGCTTCGACGTGCCGGTGCTCGCCCCCGGGTCGGCGCCCCTGACGATCCTGCAGCTCTCCGACCTGCACATGACGGCGGGGCAGCGCAGCAAGCAGGAGTGGGTCGCGGGCCTGGCCGCGCTCGAGCCCGACCTGGTGGTCAACACCGGTGACAACCTCGCGGGCTTCGACGCCGTGCCGCCCACCCTGCGCGCACTGGACCCCCTCATGGACCGGCCGGGGGCCTTCGTGCTGGCCAGCAACGACTACTTCGCCCCGCGGCCGAAGAACCCGCTCAAGTACTTCAAGCGCGACCACAAGCGGGTGCACGGCGACGAGCTGCCCTGGCGAGACCTGCGCGACGGCATGCGCGACCGCGGCTGGCTGGACCTCACCAACGCCCGCGGGGAGCTCACCGTGGGCGGGCGCCGCATCGTCTTCGCCGGCGTGGACGACTCGCACGTGAAGCGGGACCGCTACGACCTGGTCGCCGGCGCGGCCGACCCGGACGCCGACGTGCGGATCGGGCTGGCGCACTCCCCCGAGCCGCGGGTGCTCGACCGGTTCGCCGCCGACGGCCACGACCTGCTGCTCTGCGGCCACACGCACGGCGGCCAGCTGCGGGTGCCCTTCTACGGCGCGCTCGTCACCAACTGCGGCATCGACCGCGACCGCGTGCGCTGGCTGCACCGCTGGGCGGAGCCGACGCCGGCGCACCCGGCCGGCACCTGGCTGCACGTATCGGCCGGTCTGGGCACCAGCCCGTACGCCCCGGTGCGGTTCGCCTGCCTGCCCGAGGCGACGCTGCTGACCCTCACCGCGCGACCGTCCTGACCCGCTGCCGGAGCGCACGCGGTGGAGCGTTAGACTCGTCGACGCACCTCGGGGTGTGGCGCAGCTTGGTAGCGCGCGTCGTTCGGGACGACGAGGCCGCAGGTTCAAATCCTGTCACCCCGACCCTCAGCTCAGGGGCCGCCGCGAGGCGGCCCCTGAGTCGTTCCCGGGGCGCTGCGAAGATGGCGGTCGTGACCGCCGAGCAGACCGTCCCCGCCCTTCCCCCCGAGGTCACCGCCCGCTGGCAGGCCCGGTTCCGCGCCCCCCGGGTGTCGCTGCCGGACTGGGCCGAGGAGGCGCCGCACCGCAACCTGTACAGCTCCGACGTCAGCGGCGTCGTCGAGCAGTACGCCTGGGACCGGGAGACCGGCGCCCACCGCCAGGTCACCGACCGGCCCAACGGCACGCTCATCGCGACGCTGGACCGCGACGGGTCGACCATCTGGTGGTTCGCCGACACCGACGGCGACGAGTTCGGCGTCTGGATGACCCAGCCGTTCGAGGGCGGCGAGGACACCGTCGCCGTCCCCGAGGTGGGGCCCGCCTACCCGGCGGGGCTGGAGCTCGGCCGGGAGCTGGTGGCGATCGGCCGCAGCACCGACGACGGCAGCGAGCTGTGGCTGGCCCCCACCGGCGGGGCGCCGCGGGTGGTCTACCGGCACCCCGACCCAGCGTCGGTGGACGCGCTCACCCGCGACGACGAGCTGCTGGTCATCTCGCACTCCGAGCACGGCGACCCGCGCTACCCCGCGCTGCGCGTCCTCCGCACCAGCGACGATGCCGTGGTCGCGGAGAAGTGGGACGGCGAGGGCCGCAGGCTGCACGCGCTGGAGTTCGCCCCGCTGCCCGGTGACCGCCGGCTGCTGGTCGGGCACGAGCGGCGCGGCCGCGAGGAGCTCCTGGTCTGGGACGTCGCCGCCGGCACCGAGACCGAGCTCGTGCTGGACCTGCCCGGCGACGTGACCGCCGGCTGGTACCCGGACGGCTCGGCGCTGCTGGTGGGCCACGACCACGCCGCCCGCAGCGAGCTGTACCGCTACGACCTCGCCACCGGTGCCCTGGAGCGGCTGGACACCCCGCCGGGCGTCGTCCGCGGCGCCACCGCCCGCCCCGACGGCACGGTGGAGCTGGCCTGGTCGAACTCCGCGAAGCCCCCGGTCATCCGCCGCGCGGACGGCCCGGTCATCCTCTCGGTGTCCGACGAGGAGCCGCCGGCCGCCTACCCGGTGGAGGACCGGTGGGTCCCCGGCCCGGGTGGCGACGTGCACGCCCTGCTGGTGCGTCCGGCCGGCAAGGGCCCGCACGCGACCGCGTTCCTGGTCCACGGCGGCCCCGAGGCGGCCGACGACGACTCCTACCGCGCCCGGCGGGCCGCCTACGTCGACGCCGGCTACGCCGTCGTCCACGTCAACTACCGGGGCTCCACCGGCTACGGCTCCACCTGGCGGGACGCGCTGACCGGGCGGCCGGGGCTCACCGAGCTGGAGGACGTCGGCGCCGTCTACGACGCGCTGGTGGCCGAGGGCGTCGTCGACCCGCAGCGGGCGATCCTCAGCGGTGGCTCGTGGGGCGGATTCCTCACGCTGCTGGGCCTGGGCACCCAGCCCGAGCGCTGGGCGGCCGGGATCGCCGAGGTGCCCGTGGCCGACTACCTGGCCGCCTACGAGGACGAGATGGAGGGCCTGCGGGCCTACGACCGCGCGCTGTTCGGCGGCTCACCGGAGGAGGTGCGCGACGTGTACGTGCGCTCCTCGCCCCTCACCTACGTCGACGCCGTCGCCGCGCCGGTGCTGGTGGTCGCGGGCGCCAACGACCCGCGCTGCCCGATCCGGCAGATCGACAACTACCTCGGCGAGCTCCAGCGCCTGGGTAAGCCGCACGAGGTGTACCGCTTCGACGCCGGCCACGGCTCGCTGGTGATCGAGGAGACGATCCGGCAGGTGGAGGTGGCGCTCGCCTTCGCGCTGCGCCACGTGACGCCGTGAGCCGCCGCGGGCCTCCCCCGATCGGGGGAGGCCCGCGGAAGCGCGTAACCCGGATGCGGGTCCGGTCGATCACAGCAGCGTCAACCCACGACAAGGGCGACCTGCCGGCGACGGCAGTCAGCAACGCCACCGGCCCCACGCGGGCATCGGGGCTACCGAACGGAAGGCACCACCATGGACCTGCTCACCCTCCTCATCGCCAAGGCCGGCGCAGCCGCCCTCACCACCAAGGTCGCCGTGGCCGGCGCCGTCTCGGCCGTCGCCATCGGCACCGCCGGAGCCACCGGGGTCGTCCCGGTCGCCGACCTGCTGCCCGAGGACGACGCGTCCGTCGCCGTCGAGGACGGCGCGACCGACGACCTCGTCGACGTCGCGACGGACCTCGGGGCCGACGACGGGAGCGAGGACGCCCTGACCGACGACGCCGAGGATGAGGCCCGGGAGGACGCCGAGGAGGAGGCCCGGGAGGCCGCCGAGGAGGCCGAGGAGCAGGCCCGCGAGGACGCCGAAGAGGCCGCTGAGCGGGCTGCGGAGGCCGAGGAGGAGGCCCGGGAGGCCGCCGAGGAGGCCGAGGAGCAGGCCCGCGAGGACGCCGAAGAGGCCGCTGAGCGGGCTGCGGAGGCCGAGGAGGAGGCCCGGGAGGCCGCCGAGGAGGCCGAGGAGCAGGCCCGCGAGGACGCCGACGTGGCAGAGGAGCAGGCCCGCGGGGCCGCCGACGTGGCCGACGACGAGGACGGCGAGGACGACTGACCGGGTACGGCTGACCCCAGCACGCACAGGGGCGGGCGGACTGCTTCAGTCCGCCCGCCCCTGCGCCGATAGGAAGGCCATGGCCTCCGACGGATCCTCGCGCCTCGAGGACGCCTTCCTGGCCGCCCAGGCCGGCCGCCCCTGGGCCCTGCGCGCCGTCTACGAGGAGCTCGCACCCCGTGTGCACGGCTACCTGCGTTCCCGCGGAGCCGCTGAGCCCGACGACCTGACGAGCGAGGTGTTCCTGACCGTGTACTCGAAGCTGGCCACCGTGACCGGTGGCGCCTCGGGCCTGCGCACGCTCGCCTTCTCGGTCGCCCACGCCCGACTGGTCGACGACCTGCGCCGACAGGCCGTTCGCGGTGCCGGGGTTCCCTACGAGGACTGGCAGGACCGACGCACGTCGGCGTCGTCGGAGGACGAGGCCGTGGAGCGGATCAGCACCGAGGAGGTCCGCGCCCTGCTGGCCGTGCTCCCCGACGACCAGCGTGACGTCCTGCTGCTGCGGGTGGTGGGCGACCTGAGCGTGGAGCAGGCCGCGCAGGCCATGGGGCGTAGCACCGGCGCGGTGAAGCAACTGCAGCGCCGGGGATTGCTGACACTGCGCGCCCGGTTGCAGGACAGCGGCGCGGTCCACGCCATGACGCCGGGGATCTTGTGATGCGTCGCACATCGTCGGGTCTCGATGACCGGGTGGCCGCCCGACTGCTCGATCACGGCACCGGGACCGGTCACCGGGAACTCGAGGAGGCCGTGGGCCTGCTCCGCTCGATCGCATCGGGTCCGGCTCCCCGACCTGCACCGGCCCTCGCCGAACTCCTCGACCGTGGGTTCGAGCCGTGCCCCGTGCCGGTGACAGCCGTCGCGGTAGGGCCCGCCCGGCACGCGGGACGTCGCCTGCGGCGCCGCGTCGGTGCCGTCGTGACCGCCGGTCTCGCTTCCGTGCTGCTGGCCGGCACCGCCCAGGCACTGCCCGCGGCGGTGCAGGACGGCCTCGCCGACGTCGTGGACGCGCTGACGCCCTTCGAGTTCCCGCGGTCGGCGCCCGCCGAGCCCGCGCCCGCGGCCCGTCGGCCCGGCACCGGTCCGGACCTGCCCCTCCTCGGTCCTGATCTGCCGAGCCTGGAACGGCCGGCGCCGCTCGAGGCACCGCGCCCCTCCCCCACGAACCCCCCACCGGCGGGCACCGGCGGGACTCCGAGCGAGGCCCGCAGCGCACCGGCTCCCTCCCCGGCCGAGCGGTCGGCCCGTGACCGGCAACGTGCGGCCGAGGACGCCGACGATGACGCCCGGGACGCGGCCGAGGAGACAGCCGATACCAGGGAGGACGACGCGGAGGACGACGCCGAGGCGGAGGACGCCCGCGACGCCGCTGACGAGGCGGAGGACGCCGACGGCGAGGCGGAGGACGCCGCCCCGGACGCCGCCGAGGAAGCCGCGGACGGCCAGTGACGGCCTTCCTGCCCTCCCACGGCGATAAGGAGGGGCGGGCTCAGCGGGAGGCGGCGATGAGCTCCGCGATCTGCACGGTGTTGAGGGCCGCACCCTTGCGCAGGTTGTCGTTGCTCACGAAGAGCACCAGCCCGCGGCCGCCGTCGACGCTCTGGTCCTGCCGGATGCGGCCCACGTAGCTCGGGTCGCGGCCGGCGGCCTGCAGCGGGTTCGGGACATCGGAGAGCTCCACCCCGGGCGCGGCCTGCAGCAGCTCGGTCGCCCGCTCGACGGAGAGCTCACGCTGGAACTCCAGGTTCAGCGACAGCGAGTGCCCGGTGAAGACCGGCACCCGCACGCAGGTACCCGCCACCCGGAGGTCCGGGATGCCGAGGATCTTGCGGCTCTCGTTGCGGAGCTTCTGCTCCTCGTCGGTCTCGAACGAGCCGTCGTCGACGACGGAGCCGGCCATCGGCAGCACGTTGAACGCGATCGGCGCGACGTACTTGACCGGGTCGGGGAAGGCCACGGCCGACCCGTCGTGGGCGAGCGCATCGGCCTTCTCCACGACGGCCCTGGCCTGGCCGTGCAGCTCCTCGACGCCGGCCACACCGCTGCCGGAGACCGCCTGGTAGGTGCTGGCGACGATCCGGGTCAGCTGCGCCTCGTCGTGCAGCGGCTTGAGCACCGGCATCGCCGCCATGGTGGTGCAGTTCGGGTTGGCGATGATGCCCTTGCGGATCTCGCCCAGCGCGTGCGGGTTGACCTCGCTGACGACCAGGGGGACGTCGGGGTCGCGCCGGAACGCCGAGCTGTTGTCGATCACGGTCACGCCGGCCTCGGCGAACCGCGGCGCCTGCGCCCGCGAGGTGGTGGCCCCGGCGGAGAAGATCGCGATGTCCAGGCCCGTCGGGTCGGCGGTGGCGGCGTCCTCGACGGTGATCTCGCCACCGGCCCACGGCAGCGTGCTGCCGGCCGACCGGGCGGAGGCGAAGAAGCGCAGTTCGGCCAGCGGGAAGTCCCGCTCGGCCAGCAGGTCGCGCACGACCCGGCCGACCTGCCCGGTGGCGCCGACGATGCCGACGCGCAGCCCACCACTCGTGCTCATCGTCCCGTCCCTCCGTAGACCACGGCCTGCGCCTCGTCGGTGCCCAGGTCGAAGGCGTCGTGCACCGCGCGGACGGCGATGTCCACGTCGGTGTCGCGGCACACCACGGAGATGCGGATCTCCGAGGTGCTGATCAGCTCCAGGTTGACACCTGCGTCGGCGAGCGCGCCGAAGAACTTGGCGGACACGCCGGGGTGCGAGCGCATCCCCGCCCCCACCAGCGACACCTTCCCGATGTGCTGGTCGAAGCTCACGTCGGTGTAGCCGACGGTGTGCTTCACCCGCTCCAGGGCGGCCAGCGCGGTCGGGCCGTCGCTCTTGGGCAGCGTGAAGGAGATGTCGGCGAGCTTGCTGGCCTCGGCCGAGACGTTCTGCACGATCATGTCGATGTTGACCTCGGCGTCGGCGAGCACGCGGAAGATCTGCGCCGCCTCGCCCGGCCGGTCCGGCACGCCGAACACGGTGATCTTGCCCTCGGAGCGGTCGTGCGCGACGCCGGAGATGATCGCCTGTTCCACGGTGAGGTCCTCCATCGAACCGGTCACGGTCGTGCCGGGGAGCTGGGAGTAGGAGCTGCGGACGTGCACGGGGATGCCGTAGCGGCGGGCGTACTCGACGCAGCGGAGCATGAGCACCTTCGCGCCGGAGGCCGCCAGCTCGAGCATCTCCTCGTAGGTGATGGTGTCCAGCCGCTTGGCGTTCGGGACGATGCGCGGGTCGGCGGTGAAGACGCCGTCGACGTCGGTGTAGATCTCGCAGACGTCGGCGTTCAGCGCCGCGGCGACGGCGACGGCGGTGGTGTCCGAGCCACCGCGGCCCAGCGTGGTGATGTCCTTGGTGTCCTGGCTGACGCCCTGGAACCCGGCGACGATGACGACCGAGCCCTCGTCGAGCGCCGACTTGAGCCGGCCCGGCGTGACGTCGATGATCCGCGCCTTGCCGTGGCTGGACGTCGTGATGACGCCGGCCTGCGACCCGGTGAAGGAGCGCGCCTCGTAGCCGTGCTCGGAGATGGCGATGGCCAGCAGCGCCATGGAGATCCGCTCGCCGGCGGTGAGCAGCATGTCGAGCTCGCGACCGGGTGGGGTGTCGGTGATCTGGCTGGCGAGGTCCAGCAGCTCGTCGGTGGTGTCGCCCATCGCCGAGACCACGACCACGACGTCGTCGCCGTTGTTCTTGGCCGCGACGATCCGCTCCGCGACGCGCTTCATGTGCTCGGCGGAGGCGACGGACGAGCCGCCGTACTTCTGGACGACGAGGGCCACGGGACATGAGGCTACCGACGTCGTCCACGACGCTGGCGCTTGCATCCGGCGGACCCGACCGTTGTGATCACCGGGTGGACGACCCGAGCCGCTGGCTGCTCACCTCGGAGGAGCGCCACAACCGCGGCGCCGCCGTCCCCAGCTGGACCGAGGGGAACCTGGTCCGCCCGCTGGTCCACGGGTCGGTGTACTTCGACCGGCTCGTCGAGGTGGTCGAGCAGCTGGGCGCGGGCGACCGCCTGTGGTTCACCGACTGGCGCGGCGACCCCGACCAGCGGTTGCGCCCGGACGGGCCGACCGTGGACGAATTGTTCAGCGCGGCCTCACGCCGCGGCGTCGACGTGCGCGGCCTGGTGTGGCGCTCGCACACCGACTGGCTGTCGTACAGCAAGGAGCAGAACCGGTCGCTGGACCGGGAGATCGAGGAGGACGGCGGGAAGGTCGTGCTGGACCAGCGCGTGCGCCGGGTCGGCAGCCACCACCAGAAGGTGGTGATCATCAGGTGCCCCGCGGAGCCGTCCCGCGACGTCGCGTTCGCCGGCGGCATCGACCTGTGCCACAGCCGCCGCGACGACGCACGGCACCACGGGGACCCGCAGGCGGTCGACATGGCCTCCGGGTACGGCCCGACCCCGCCGTGGCACGACGTCCAGGCCGAGATCCGCGGGCCCGCCGTCGCCGTCCTGGAGACCAGCTTCCGCGAACGCTGGGACGACCCGACCAGCCCCGTCCAGGGCAACCCGATCGCCTACCTCGTCGACCGGTTCCGCCGCGCCCGGCTGGACCCCTCGCCGCTGCCGCCCGAGCTGCCGCCGCCCCCGCCGAGCGGGCCGCACCTGGTCCAGATCCTGCGGACGTACCCGAAGATCCGCCCCCGGTACGACTTCGCACCCGAGGGCGAGCGCTCGATCGCCCGCGGGTACAGCAAGGCCGTGCGGCGCGCCCGGCGGCTGGTCTACCTCGAGGACCAGTACATGTGGTCGGGGGAGGTCGCCCAGCTGTTCGCCGACGCCCTGACGGCCAATCCCGACCTGCACCTGGTCGTGGTCGTGCCCCGCATCCCCGACCAGGAGGGTGCGTTCAACGCGACGCCGCAGTACGTGGGCCGCCGCCAGGCGATCGACCTCTGCATCCGGGCGGGCGGGGAGGAGCGGGTGCACGTCTTCGACGTCGAGAACCACGCCGGGACGCCGGTCTACGTGCACGCGAAGGTGTGCGTCGTCGACGACGTCTGGGCCAGCGTCGGCAGCGACAACTTCAACCGCCGCTCCTGGACGCACGACAGCGAGCTGTCCACCGCCGTCCTGGACACGACGCCGGACCCGCGCGAGCCCCTGGACCCGGCGGGGACCGGGGACTGCGCCCGCACCTTCCCGAGGGACCTGCGGCTGGAACTGGCGCAGGAGCACCTGGACCTCGATCCCGGCGGCGACGACGACCTGCTGCTCGACCCCGAGCGCTTCGTGGCCACGCTCGAGGCGCGGGCGGCCGCCCTGGCCGAGTGGCACGAGGGCGGCCGGCGCGGGCCGCGCCCACCCGGCCGGCTCCGCCCGCACCGGCCGGAGAAGCTCTCCTGGCTCACCCGGCTGTGGGCGACCCCGGTCTACCGGCTGCTGGTCGACCCCGACGGCCGGCCGCTGCGCCTGCGGTTGCGCAAGGCGTTCTGACCGCCGGGACGACCGGTGTCCCTGGACCCCACGACCGGTTCCCCCGGGAAGGTCCGCCTCTGAGTGCACGTGCACTCAGAGGCAGACCTTCCCGGGAGCACATGCCGGGGGCGGCCCGCACGTCGGTGTCCACAGGGGGTCGGGTCCTCCACCGTCCCGCTCGTCAGCCCGTTCCAGCGGCGCAGCAGCACCGGAGAGTGGCGGCGTGGAGCCCTTCGACCTGCCCGGCGCCCTGCGACGCATCCGTCGGGAGGGGGACCTCTCGCAGCGCGAGCTGGCCGAGGGCTGCGGCCTGTCCCAGTCCGCCGTGGCCCAGGCCGAGACCGGGCGGCGCGACCTGCCGGTGACCGCGCTGGCCCGCGCGGCCACTCTCGCCCGGCTCCGGCTGGCCCTGCTGGACGGCGACGGCCTCGAGGTCCCCCCGATGTCCGGCGGGTCCGTGCGGGACCTCGGCCGGCGGCGCTTCCCGGCGCACCTCGACACGCGCCGCACCGCCGCCGGGATCTCCTTCCACGAGCAGCGTCGGGACCGGCCGGAGACCGGCTACACCTTCACCCGGGACCGGCCGGCCCGGGACGCGCGCCGTGATGCCCGCGGCACGCCGACCGACCACCACCCGTGGCTCCCCGGCGACACCCCCGCGGAGCGCCGGGCGGCCCGGCGGGCGGAGGCGGCGCAGCGACGGCGCGAGGAGCTGGAACGCCGGCGGGTCGCCGGTGAGCTGCCTCCGCTGACCGACTTCACCTGCGAGTGCCCGCCGGACTGCGCCGACGGCGACGACGGCCTGCGACCGTTCCACACCGAGGAGTGCCCCTGCCGCTGCGACGTGGACTGAGCGTGATCCTGCGGCGGGAGCCGACGCGCTGCTACCGTGGCTGCGTGCGCGGCAGCCTCCTGCTTACCCGCCGCGGCGAGGCCCTCTCCTAGGTCGGCCCCCTCGCCGCGGTGTCCTGCCGTGACCGAGTGCGTTCCCGGCGCCGCTGACCGCCCCGGAGCTGTGCGCACTCCGCGCACGGCAGCCCCGCCCCAGGAGCCTTCCCATGAGCGAGACCCACCCGCACGCCCGTCACCCCCAGCAGCCGTCCGGCATGCCGATCCACCGGTACGCACCCTTCACCCCGGTGGTGCTGCCCGACCGCACCTGGCCGGGCACCGGAACGACGCAGGCCCCGCGCTGGTGCGCCGTCGACCTGCGCGACGGCAACCAGGCGCTGATCGACCCGATGACGCCCGACCGCAAGCGGCGGATGTTCGAGCTGCTCGTCCGCATGGGCTACAAGGAGATCGAGGTCGGTTTCCCGGCGGCCAGCCAGACCGACTACGACTTCGTCCGCCAGCTGGTCGAGGAGGACCTGGTACCGGACGACGTGACGATCCAGGTGCTCACCCAGGCCCGCGACGAGCTGATCGAGCGCACCTTCGAGTCGCTGCGCGGCGCGAAGCAGGCCATCGTGCACCTCTACAACTCGACCTCCACCCTGCAGCGACGGGTCGTCTTCGGCTCCGACCGCGCCGGCATCGTGGACATCGCCGTCCACGGCGCCCAGGTCGTGCGCAAGCTGGCCGAGCAGATGGGCGGCACGGACATCCGGTTCGAGTACTCCCCCGAGTCGTTCACCGGCACCGAGCTCGACTTCGCCGTCGAGATCTGCGACGCCGTCACCGACGTCTGGGAGCCCACCCCCGACCGGCCGACGATCCTGAACCTGCCGGCCACCGTCGAGATGGCCGAGCCGACCGTCTACGCCGACCAGGTCGAGTGGATGCACCGCAACCTGGGCCGCCGCGACTCGGTGGTCCTGAGCCTGCACCCGCACAACGACCGCGGCACCGCCGTCGCCGCCGCCGAGCTCGGCTACCGCGCCGGCGCCGACCGCATCGAGGGCTGCCTGTTCGGCAACGGCGAGCGCACCGGCAACGTCGACCTGGTCACCCTGGGCCTGAACCTGTTCAGCCAGGGCATCGACCCGCAGATCGACTTCTCCGACATCGACGAGATCCGCCGCACCGTCGAGTACTGCAACCAGCTCGGCGTGCACGAGCGGCACCCCTACGGCGGCGACCTGGTCTACACCGCCTTCTCCGGCTCCCACCAGGACGCCATCAACAAGGGCTTCAAGGCCCTGGAGACGGACGCGCAGGCGGCCGGGAAGGCCGTGGCGGAGATGCCGTGGGCCGTCCCCTACCTGCCGATCGACCCCAAGGACGTCGGCCGCAGCTACGAGGCCGTCATCCGGGTGAACAGCCAGTCCGGCAAGGGCGGCGTCGCCTACATCATGAAGACCGAGAACCACCTGGACCTGCCGCGCCGGCTGCAGATCGAGTTCAGCGCGGTCGTCCAGCGGCACACCGACGACGAGGGCGGCGAGGTCACCGCCGCGCAGATGTGGACGGCGTTCAGCAACGAGTACCTGCCCGACCCGGCCGCGCCCTGGGGCCGGTTCGCCCTCGCCGGGCACCGGCACACCGCCCACGGCGACACGGTCGACGAGATGGTCGTCGAGCTCACCGACAACGGCGTCCCGGTGACGATCGAGGGCCGCGGCAACGGCCCGATCGCGGCGTTCGTCGACGCGCTGAAGAGCCTGGACGTCGACGTCCGCGTCTTGGACTACGCCGAGCACGCGATGGATCCGGGACACGCGAGCGTCAGCGCCGCCGCCTACGTCGAGTGCGCCGTGGGCGACCGGGTGCTGTGGGGTGTGGGCATCGACCCGAACATCGTCAGCGCCTCGCTGCGGGCCGTCGTCTCCGCCGTCAACCGCGCCGAGCGCTGAGGCACCGCCGGGGCCGGGCGCGCGACGCGCCGGCCCCGGCGGTCACCCGCGGTCGCGCTGGTCGCGCGGTGCGTCGGCGGGCTGGTCGCCCGGCGGGTCGTCCGCGTCGGGCCCCACCAGGCCGAGGAAGCCCGCCTCGTGCACGACCAGCAGGTCGCGCCGCACGTGCCGGCGCCGGTAGGCGATGCGGCTGATCATGTGCGCGCTCACCGGCACCGTCAGCAACTGGAGCAGGCCGCCGAGCAGCAGCATCCACACCACCGGCGTCCCGACCAGCCGGATGGCGCCGCCGACCGTGATCAGCAGGACGCCGGCCACCTGCGGCTTCGTGCCCGCGTGCAGCCGGGAGATCACGTCGGGGAAGCGCACGAGCCCCATCCCGGCGGCCAGCGCCATGAGCGACCCGACCAGCAGGAAGGCGATCGCAACCACGTCGAGCACCGTCTGCACCGCCGTCACCGCCCCTCGGTGGACTGCTCGGCGGCCGGGGGCAACCCCGCGCCCTGGCCGTCGTCGTCCCCGGACATCAGCAGCATCCCGCCCACGTAGCGGACCACCGAGACGGCGCCGACGAAGCCGAGCAGAGCCACCACGAGGAGCACGGGCACGACCGCGGAGTCGCGGGCGAGCGCGGCGTAGACCGCGACCCCCGCGGCGATGATCGCCAGCAGCGTCTCGGTGGCGACCACCCGGTCCAGCAGGGAGGGGCCGAGCCAGACGCGCACCATCGCCAGCGCCGCGCCCGCGGAGAGCATCGAGTAGGCGGCCACCCACACCAGGGTCATGTCGTCCTCCCGTCAGGGTCCGCCGGAGCCGGTTGCCGCGGCTCGTCCAGCGCGGCGATCTCCCGGGCGCTGCCGAACGCCCGCACCACCAGCTCCTCCACGGCCAGCACCTCGGCCCGCTGGCGGTCGACGTCGTCCTCGGTCTCCACCGGCAGCACGTGCACCAGCATCGTCCGGTGCGTCCGGTCGATGTCGAGGACCAGCGACCCGGGCACCAGGCTCAGCGTCTCCGCGATCACGGTGAGCAGCAGGTCGGAGTCGGTGCGCAGCTCCACCACGATGACCGCGGACCGCACCCGCCCGCCCGCCCGCAGCGCCGCCCACGCGACCTGGGCGCTGGAGACAGCGAGGTCGCGCAGGAAGTCGCCGAGGAAGGCCAGCACCGCCAGCGGCCGGAACCGGGCGTGCTCGGTGATCCCGGGCAGGGGCAGCACCCGGGTGACGAGGACCGCGACCAGCAACCCGGAGAGCACGTTCGCCCACGACCAGGTGCCCCACAGCAGCACCCAGATGAGCACCAGCCAGCCGATGAGCGGCAGCTGGCGGGCGCGGCGGCCGACGAGCGGGCCGGGGCTCACGGCACGTCCTCGGCCGAGCTCGCGGGGCCCTCCCCGTAGACCGCCTCCACGTACGGGGTGCGGTTGAGCAGGTCGATGGCCGCCCGGTCGGCCAGCGCGTAGAGCGGCCCGGCCAGGAACGTGAGCGCCACGCTCACCGTCACCAGGCCGGCGGTCGCGCCGAGCAGCCCCCGGGGCAACCGGTCCCGTTCGTCGAGGCTCTCCTCCGTCGGCTCGGGCTCCGGGCCCGGGGTGCCGGTGGCGAGCGCCACCTGGCGCTGCCAGGCGGCGTCCCGCGTCCCGCGCCGGGTCGAGCCCAGCCCCGAGCGCGACGACCCGCGCGGCTCCGACCCGCCCGCGGCGCCGTGCTCGTCGCCGGCCGCGCCGCTGCCCGTGCCGTCGTCCGCACCGGTGCCCGGCCCGCTGTCGGCGGCCGCGTCGGCCGGGGTCTCCAGGTGCTCGGCCTGCGTCGGCGGCCGCCAGAACGCCCGCGACCACACCCGGCTGACCGCGACGAGCGTCAGCAGGCTGGTGACCACCCCCGCGGCCACGAGCAGCCCCGGCAGCACCCCACCGGCCGAGACGCCGGCCTGCAGCAGCCCGAGCTTGCCGAGGAAGCCCGACATGGGCGGGATGCCCGCCAGGTTCAGCGCCGGCACCAGGTAGAGGACGGCGAGGAGGGGCGAGGCCGCGGCGAGACCGCCCAGCCGGGCGACCGTCGTGCTGCCGCCCTGGCGCTCGACCAGCCCGGCCACGAGGAACAGCGTCGCCTGGATGACGATGTGGTGGACCACGTAGAAGATCGCCCCGGCCAGCCCCGCCTCGGTGGAGAGCGCGATCCCGAACACCATGTAGCCGATGTGGCTGACCAGCGTGAACGAGAGCATGCGGCGCAGGTCGGTCTGGGCGATGGCGCCCAGGATGCCGACGATCATCGTGGCCAGCGCGGCGCACATCAGCAGGGTGTCCAGCGCGCCGCCGGGGAACAGCAGCGTCTGGGTGCGGATGATCGCGTAGACCCCGACCTTGGTGAGGAGCCCGGCGAAGACGGCGGTGACCGGTGCGGGCGCGGTCGGGTAGCTGTCGGGCAGCCACGCCGACAGCGGGAAGACCGCGGCCTTGATGCCGAAGGCGACCAGCAGCATCCCGTGCAGCAGCATCCGCGTGCCGTCGGGGATGTCTCCCAGGCGCAGTGCCAGCTGCGCCAGGTTGGTCGTCCCGGTGGCCGCGTAGACCAGGCCGATCGCGGCGAGGAAGAGCAGCGAGCTCATCAGGCTGACGATGATGTAGGTGATGCCGCCGCGGATGCGGGGCGCCGTGCCGCCGAGGGTCAGCAGCACGTAGCTCGCGGTGAGCAGCACCTCGAAGCCGACGTAGAGGTTGAACAGGTCGCCGGCCAGGAAGGCGAAGCCCACCCCCGCCATCAGCACCAGGAAGGTGGGGTGGAAGACCGAGACCGGCGAGCTGTGCGGCCCGTCGGCGACGCCCTGGCCCACGGAGAACAGCAGCACCCCGAGCCCGACGGTCGAGGCCACCACGATCATCAGCGCCGACAGCCGGTCGACGACCAGCATGATCGCCTGCGGCACCGGCCAGTCGCCCACGGCCACCGCCACCGCGCCGTTGGCGTCGGCGAGCACGAGCATCGCAACCGCCACGCCGAGCACGGTGCCGATGGCCGCCAGGCTGACCAGCCGCTGCACCCGCGGATAGCGCCTGAGCAGCAGCGACAGCGCGGCACCGAGCAGCGGGACGAGCACCGGCACCGGCGCCAGGACGCGCATCACGTCGTCCGCCCGCGGGTCGGGGGCAGGTCGACGTCGTCGGAGGCGGTGTCAGGAAAGCGCCGCGCCAGCTGCGCCTCCGGGTCGGGCGGTCCGCCGACGACGTCGCCCATCGCCCGGTCCTCGGGGTCCAGGTCGACCGGGTCGATGTCGTCGGGGTCCATCGCGTCGGCGTGCCGGGGGCTCCGCGCGGCGACCCGGCGGTCCTCCTCGTCGGTGTGCACGACCTCCTGGCGGACCAGCCGCCACGAGCGGTGGATGACTGCCAGCAGGAACGCCGAGATGCCGAAGGTGATGACGATCGCGGTGAGGATCAGCGCCTGCGGGAGCGGGTCGCTGATCTCCCCGGGACCGGCGTGCCCGAGGATCGGCGCCTCCCCGGCCGGGCCGCCGGACGACAGCAGGAGCACGTTGGTGGCGTTGCCCAGCAGCAGGAACCCGAGCAGGACGCGGGTGAGGCTGCGATCGAGCAGCAGGTAGACGCCGGCGGCGTACAGGCCGGCGATGACCACGGGCAGGACGACGGTGGGGGTCACCGTGCGATCACCTCCTCGGCGGCGGGATCGCGGTCCTCGCCCTCCTCCTCCTGGCGGTCCAGCTCGGCGCCGAGGCTGCGCAGCACGTCGAGGACCAGCCCCACCACGACGAGGTAGACCCCCATGTCGAAGAAGAGCGCCGTCACCAGGGTCACGTGGCCGAGCACCGGCAGGGTGGCCTCGAAGAACGCCGTCTCGAGCACCTGCGCACCCAGCGCCAGCCCCACCACCCCGGTGCCGCCGGAGAGCAGCAGGCCGAGCCCCAGCAGGACGCCGGGGTCGACCGGCGCGGCCTCGCCCAGCTCGTACCGCCCGCCGGCCAGGTAGCGGAGCACCAGCGCGAGCCCGGCCACCAGCCCGCCGGCGAACCCGCCGCCGGGCGCGTTGTGCCCGGCGAACAGCAGGAACACCGAGAGCACCAGGACTGCGTGGAACAGCAGCCGGGTGACCACCTCGAAGATCAGCGAGCGCCGGCGCGGGGAGAGCGTCGAGGTGGCGGCCAGCCACTGCGCCCGCGGTGCCCGGCGGCCCTGCGGCACCCGCTGCTCGTCCTCGGCGGTGGCCCGCGCGAGCGCCCCGGCCCGGCCGCGCAGGTAGACCAGGCTGGCCACGCCGGTCGCGGCGACGACGAGGACGGAGATCTCGCCGAAGGTGTCCCACGCGCGGATGTCCACCAGCGTGACGTTCACGATGTTGTCGCCGTGGGCCTCCCGGGCCAGCTCCGGGTACTCCACCGACACCGGTGGCGCCTCCCGGGCGGCGAGGGCCACCGCGCTGGCCACGCCCATGAAAACCCCGACCGCCGTCGCCACCACGCCGCGGCTCCAGCGGGTGCGGGCGCGGGAGCTCCCGCCGACCTCGAGCGGCAGCTTGCGCAGCACCAGGACGAAGGCGACGAGGGTGACCGTCTCGATGAGCACCTGGGTCAGGGCGAGGTCGGGTGCCCCGTGCACGACGAAGAGGACGGCCAGGCCGTACCCGGTGAGCCCGACGACGACGGCGGCGGCCAGGCGCTGGTGGATGCGCACGGCGAGCACCGCGGCCACCAGCACCAGGGCCCCGGTGATCGCCTGGAGCGGGTTGTCCCAGGCCCGCCACTCCGCGGGCCAGACACCCCGGACGAGGAGCAGACCCCCGGGCAGGGCGAGCACCGTGACCAGGATGACGCCGAGGTAGACCGGCAGCGAGCCGCGCTGGGTGGACCCGGTGACCACGACGGCCAGCCGGTCGAGCCCCTGGAGGACGTTCCAGTACCCGGTGTCCGCGGAGACCGGGACGCCCACCCGGCGCTGCAGCCGCCAGACCGGGCGGCGGGCCAGGAACAGCGCCGCACCGGTGAGCAGGGTGACCGCGGAGAGCGCGAGGGCCGGGGTGAGGCCGTGCCACAGCGCCAGGTGCTCCTCCTCGGGCAGCAGCTGCGGCAGTGGCTCGGTGGCGGCGGCGACGAGCGGGTCGAGGGCGGACGCCGCCAGCCCGCCGGCGAGGCCGGCCAGGGCCAGCACCACGGGGGCGGTGACGAACAGCGGCCCCGGCGGGTGCTCGAGCTCCTCGGGCGCCGTCGCCGGCAGGTCGGGCTTGCGGGCGAAGGCGCCCCAGAGGAAGCGGGCGGTGTAGGCGACGGTCAGCACCGAGCCGACGACGAGCCCGACGAGCACGACGGTGGCGGCGGTCCGGTCGGGCAGGGCGCCGTCCCACAGCGCGGTGAAGGCCGCCTCCTTGCCGACGAAGCCGATCAGCGGTGGCAGGCCGGCCATGGACGCCGAGGCGAGGACCGCGGCGGTGGCGAGCACCGGGAGCCGCCGCCCCAGCCCGGAGAGCTCCCGCATGTCCCGCGTCCCGGTGGCGTGGTCGAGCACCCCGACGGAGAGGAAGAGGGTGGACTTGAAGAGCCCGTGGGCCAGCACCATGGCCAGCCCGGCCTTCCCCAGCGCCGCACTGCCGCCGCCCACCAGGGTGAGCAGGAAGCCCAGCTGGCTGACCGTCCCGAACGCGAGCAGCAGCTTCAGGTCGAACTGGCGCAGTGCCCGGTAGCCGCCGACCAGCATCGTGGTGACGCCGACGCCGAGGACGACGAACCGCCAGCCGGGCACGTCGGCGTACCCGGGCGCCAGCCGGGCGACCAGGTAGATGCCGGCCTTCACCATGGCCGCGGCGTGCAGGTAGGCGCTGACCGGCGTCGGCGCCTGCATGGCCGCGGGCAGCCAGAAGTGGAAGGGCACCATCGCCGACTTGGTGAGCGCACCGAGCAGCACCAGCAGCACGCCGCCGACGACGAGGCCGCCGTCGCCCGGCGCGGCGACGATCTCCGACAGCAGCGTGCTGCCGGCCGCCTGCGACAGCAGGATCAACCCGGCCAGCATCGCCAGGCCGCCCGCCGTGGTGAGGATCAGCGCCTGGCCCGCGGCCCGGCGGCCAGCCACCTTGGCGCCGGAGTCACCGATCAGCAGGTAGGAGAAGACGGTGGTCAGCTCCCAGAACACGTAGAGCAGGAAGACGTCGTCGGCCAGGACCAGGCCGAGCATCGCACCGGCGAACGCCGTGAGCTGGCCGGCGAGCCGCCCGGCGCCCTCGTCGTCGGGCTCCACGTAGCGGGCGCAGTAGACGAGCACCAGCGCCCCGACGCCGGTGACCAGGCCGGCGAAGATCAGCGCCAGCGCATCCAGCCGCAGGGCCACCGACAGGTCGAGCGCGGGGACCCACGGGACGGTCTCGGTGACCTCCCCGCCGTCGAGCACCGTGGGCAGCCGGGTCAGCGCCCACGCCAGGCCGGTGGCCGGGACCAGCGCGAGGGCCAGGAAGGCCTGCCGGCCCCACCACCGCACGAGCACCGGCGCGGCGAGCGCCGCGACGACGTGCGCGAGCAGCAGCAGGGTCACGGATCTCCAGGTGGCACGGCGGTCTCGGGACGCGCGCGCGCCCGATCGGGCAGTACCGCCGTCCCGCCGCGGCGAAACTCAGCGCCCCGGCGTCACCCCGCTGCCGTCACCGTCCGATGCGGTGCACCCGGGGCAGTCCGAATCGACCCGCGAGGGTTGGCCACGATCAGGTTCCCCGATCGTGGCGCGTCCTCCCTCACGGTGACCGGCGAGGGAGGACGCGCTGCGGTGCGGGAGGACGGCGTCCGTCAGCCCTCCGCGGTCTCCGCGGCGGCCAGCCACACCTCCTCGACCTGCTCCTTCTCCGCCTGCAGCTCCTTGAGCCGGGCGTCGAGCTCGGCGGCCTTCGCGTAGTCGGTGGCCGCCGCGGCCAGCTGCTCGTGCAGCTTCTTCTCGTCGGCGTCCAGCTTGAGCATCCGCCGCTCCAGCTTGGCCGCCTCCTTCTTGGCCGCCCGCGCCTCCGCCGCCGACACCGCGGGGGCCGCGGTGGAGGGCGCACCGACCGGCCGCGGGCCGTCGCTCCCGGCCGCCGTGGTCAGCGGGGCACCGCCGGCGGCGCGGCGGCGCAGGTACTCCTCCACCCCGCCGGGGAGCTCGGCCAGCGTCCCGTCGCCGAGCAGCGCGACCACCTTGTCGCACACCCGGTCGACGAAGTAGCGGTCGTGGCTCACCACCAGCACGGTGCCGGGGAAGCTGTCGAGCAGGTCCTCCAGCGCGGTGAGGGTGTCGATGTCCAGGTCGTTGGTCGGCTCGTCGAGGATCAGCACGTTCGGCTCGGCCATGAGCAGCCGCAGCAGCTGGAGCCGCCGCCGCTCGCCGCCGGAGAGGTCGCCGACCGGCGTCCACTGCCGGTTCGCCGCGAAGCCGAACCGCTCGGCCAGCGACGAGGCGGAGATCTCCTGGTTGCCGATGCGGGCGACGCGGGCGACCTCCTGCACCGCCTCCACCACGCGCAGCGTCCGGGGCAGCTCGGTGACGTGCTGGGACAGGTAGGCCGGCGCCACGGTCTGCCCGACGACGACGGTGCCCGAGTCGGGCCGCGTCTCCCCCACCAGCAGCTTGAGCAGCGACGTCTTGCCCGCGCCGTTGACCCCGACGATGCCGATCCGGTCGCCGGGGCCCACGTGCCAGGTCAGGTCCCGGAACAGCGGCCGCGGGCCATCGTCGGTGGGGACTGCGAAGTCGACGTCCTCGACGTCGTAGACGGTCTTGCCCAGGCGCCGGGCGGCGAAGCCCTTCAGCGCCATCGAGTCCCGCGCCGGCGGCTCGTCGGCGATCAGCGCCTGGGCGGCCTCGATGCGGAACTTCGGCTTGCTGGTGCGGGCGGGCGGGCCGCGCCGCAGCCAGGCCAGCTCCTTGCGCACCAGGTTCAGCCGGCGTTCCTCGGTGACCGAGGCGATCCGCGCCCGCTCGGCCCGGGCCAGCGTGTAGGCCGAGTAGCCGCCCTCGTAGGAGTGCACGCTCCCGTCGGCGACCTCCCACGTGGTGGTGCAGACCTCGTCGAGGAACCAGCGGTCGTGGGTGACGACGACCATGCCGCCGCTGCGCTGCTTCACGTACTCGGCGAGCCACGCCACGCCCTCGACGTCGAGGTGGTTCGTGGGCTCGTCGAGCACCAGCAGGTCCAGCGGCCGGATGAGCTGGGCAGCCAGCGCCACCCGCCGTCGCTCGCCACCGGACATGGGGGCGACCGGGGCGTCGAGGCCCAGCCGGTCGAGCTCCAGGCCGGTGAGCACCGAGCGGACGGCGGGGTCGCCGGCCCACTCGTGCTCGGCGGCGAACATCGACGGCGGCAGCACGACGTCGCGCACCGTCGTCCCCGGCGGGAGGGTGCCGGACTGGTCGAGCACGCCCATCGCGAGGTCGCCGCGGCGGGTCACGCGGCCGGAGTCCGGGTCGTCGGCACCGGTGATCAGCGACAGCAGCGTGCTCTTGCCGCCACCGTTGCGGCCGACGATGCCGATCCGCTCGCCGGCGGCGACGCCGAGCGAGACGTCGTCGAGGATCACGGTGGTGCCGTGCGCCTTGTGCACCCGCTCGAGGTTGACCAGGTTGAGGGGGGCGCTCATCGGCTGCGAGGAGAAGTCATGGGCCTTCAGTATCCGACGGGTGCCTCCTCCGGGACCACGGCGGCCCCGGAGGAGGTCGACCGCGGCAGCTGCAGGCAGGCCAGGACGCCGAGCGCGACGACGACCCCGACGGCCAGGAAGGCGCCCTCGAGCCCGGCCGCGGCGACCAGTGGCGGGATCACCAGGTTGCCGGCGATGCCGCCTAGCGCCACGGCCAGGGACATCGCCGAGACGGCGGTGGCCCGGTGCGCGGCGGCCACCCGCGTGTGCAGCACGGCGCTGAGCAGCGGCCAGGCCGAGCCGTGCGCCAGGTACTGCAGCACGAAGCCGGTGGCGGCCACGGCGAGCAGGTCGGGGCCGGCCAGCGTGGCCAGCGCCACGCCGCCGAGGAGGGAGAGCACCGCGCAGGCAGCCCGGGTGGACCCGCGCAGCAGGCGCCGCAGCGCGGGCGCGGCCACGGCACCGAGCGCAGCCGCGGCGAAGGAGCCGGCCAGGACGACGCCGTAGACGGCCGCCCCGTCGTCGCGGTCGCCCGCCAGTTCGCTGAACCGCACGGGGCCCAGCAGCTCGCACGCCACCAGCCCGGCCCCGCCGATGCCGGTGAGCAGCAGGACCACCCGCATCGGCCCGTCGGTGACCGACAGCCGCACGGCCGCGCCCACGGTCGCCGGCACCGCGCGCAGCCCGCTCCCCAGCGCGGCCCGGGCGCTGCCCTGCCGAGGGGGCCGGACCTCGGTCAGCAGCCGCAGCACGGCCACCACGTAGACGACGTCCAGCACCGCGGCGCCGAGGTAGGGCAGCGCCAGCCCCGCCGCCCCCGAGCTCCCGGCCAGCGCCGGGAGGAACCCGCCCACCACCGCGCCGACCGCGAGGCTCGCGCCGTCGGCGGCCGAGTGCTTCGCCAGCCCGGGGGCGACGTCGGCGCCGGGCTCCAGCCGGTGCACGGTGTCCACGTACCAGGCCTCGACCGGGCCGGAATCGAGCACGCGCCCGAGCCCGAGCGCCAGGATGCCGACCAGGAACCCGGCGAAGGACGTCGCCGTTGCGAACAGCAGGCAGGAGATGAGGTGCAGCGCCGCCCCGGCGACCACGACCGGGCGGCGGCCGAGCACGTCGGCCAGCCCGCCGGTGGGTAGCTCCAGCGCCACGACGACGGCGCCGTGCACGGTGAACAGGACGCCGATCTCACCCAGGGTGAGGCCGCGCGCCTGCGCGAGCAGGACCGTGATCGGCGTGGTGAGCCCCACCGGCAGCCAGCGCAGCGCCGTCAGGCCGACCAGCCGCCGGGTGGCGGAGCGGATCGTCCCGGGCGGAGTCACAGCGGGTCCCGCACCGGGACGATGTCGACGAGCGCGAACACCAGTTCGGTACCCTCTGCCGGAGTGCCCGAGGGGTGTTCGTCCATCCAGCGCTCCAGCACGGCACCGAGCTCGTCGGCCAGGGCCCGCGCCTGCTCGGGGCGGACGCGGACGACGTAGTCGCTCATCGACGCCGCGGCCTTCCACTCCGGCCCCAGTTCGGCCTCCTGCGCCTGCCAGGCGTCGAGCACCCGGGCGTGCACGTCGAGCTGCAGGCGGGTCATCTCGTCCTGGACCTCCGCGCCGCCCTCCTGGGCCTGGAGGTCGGAACGCTGCCAGCTGGTCATCCGGTGCCGGGCCCGCCACCAGCGCTCGCGACCGCTCCCCTGGCCCTCGACCTCCTCGACGAAGCCGTGGGCCGCGAGCTGGCGCAGGTGGTAGCTCGTCGACCCGCTGCTCTCCCCCACCGCGCGGGCCAGGCCGCTGGCCGTCGCCGGGCCGTGCAGGCGCAGCAGGCCGAGCAGGCGGTTGCGCAGCGGGTGCGACAGCGCGCGCAGGGCGCGGACGCCGGTCACCTGGACGGCCGGCTCCGGGGGTTCGGGTGGACGGGTCACAGCCGGAGGCTAGGGGTGCAAAGAGTTGTTTGCAAAGGCTTCTTTGCACTTTTCCGCCACGACCACCCGCGACCGCCGACCGGCACCGCCGGGCCACCCGGTGGACGCCTCCGGTGCGCAGGGGAAGACGCCGGGCGCTCCCGGGGTTAGGCTCAGCGCTAGTTGAGCCCTCAACCAAGGAGGCCGGCATGCCTGCCGTGACCGTCGAGGACACCACCACCCTGCCGCGGGTCCCGCTGCCCGCCCCCCGCACGGTGCGTCGCCGCACCCGGTCGGTGACGACGGCGCCGTCCGGCTTCGAGGGCGAGGGCTTCCCGGTGCGCCGGGCGTTCGCCGGGGTCGACCTGCGCGCGCTCGACCCGTTCATCCACATGGACCAGATGGGCGAGGTCGAGTACGCCCCCGGCGAGCCCAAGGGCACCAGCTGGCACCCGCACCGCGGCTTCGAGACCGTCACCTACCTCCTCGACGGCACCTTCGAGCACGCCGACTCCCACGGCGGTGGCGGGACGATCAGCAACGGCGACACCCAGTGGATGACCGCCGGCGGCGGCGTCCTGCACATCGAGCGGCCGCCGGAGCAGCTCGTGATGAGCGGCGGCCTCTTCCACGGGCTCCAGCTCTGGGTCAACCTGCCCAAGGCGCAGAAGTGGGTCGAGCCGCGCTACCAGGACCTGCGCGCCGAGGAGTCGGTGCTGCTGGCCAGCCCCGACGCCGGCGCGCTGCTGCGGGTGATCGCCGGCGACGTCGGCGGGCACACCGGGCCAGGGTCGACGTACACCCCGATGGCGATGGTGCACGCGACCGTGGCCCCCGGCGCGACGCTGGACCTGCCCTGGCGGCCGGACTTCAACGCGCTCGTCTACGTGCTCTCCGGCGCCGGCTCCGTCGGCATCGACGGCGCTCCGGTGCGCACCGGCCAGCTCGCGGTGCTCGGCCCCGGCGACACGGTGACCGTGCGCGGGGCGGTGCGCCAGGAGTCGCGCACGCCGGCGCTCGACGTCGTCATCCTGGGCGGCGCCCCCATCCGCGAGCCGATCGCCATGTACGGCCCGTTCGTGATGAACACCCGGCAGGAGGTCGCGGACGCCTTCACCGACTTCCAGGCCGGCCGGCTCGGGTCGATCCCGGCACAGCGCGTCGAGGGACCGGTTCCCCACGCCGGCGTCCGGGGTGAGACTGCTGGGGACGACGAGCGGTAGGAGCCGCGCCATGAGCAACCTGGAACCGCGTCCGCCCGCCCGCGACATGGGCGGGCTGGCCGGCACCACCGCCGGCCCCGCCTTGGACCTGCTCCCGGGCAAGGAGGTGCTGCTCGGCGAGAGCACCCGCGTGCGCCGGCTGCTGCCGACGCTCGGGCGGCGGATGGTCGGCGCCTGGGTGTTCGTCGACCACTACGGCCCCGACGACATCACCTCCTCCCCCGGCATGCAGGTGCCGCCGCACCCGCACACCGGCCTGCAGACGGTGTCCTGGCTGCTCGACGGCGAGGTGCACCACCGCGACTCGCTGGGCAGCGACGTGCGGTTCCGCCCCGGCGAGCTGGCGCTGATGACGGCGGGGCACGGGATCGCCCACTCCGAGCAGTCGCCGGCCACCCACCCGCGGTTCCTGCACGGAGCCCAGCTGTGGGTGGCGCTGCCCGAGGGCGACCGCGAGGTGGCCCCGCACTTCGAGCACCACGCGCAGCTGCCGGGCTTCAGCTCCGACGGGCTCAGCGCGACGGTGCTCATGGGCTCCTTCGGCGGGGTGACCTCACCGGGGCGGGCGTACACCCCGCTGGTCGGCGTCGACCTGGACCTCGCCGACGGCGCCGACGTCGAGGTGCCCCTGGAACCGGACTTCGAGTACGGCCTGCTGACCTCCTCGGGTTCGGTGTCCGTCGACGGCGTCCCGCTCGAACCGGGCGCGATGCTCTACCTCGGCACCGGCCGGCGGACGCTCCGGGTGCGCGCGGGTGCGGCGTCCCGGCTGCTGCTGCTCGGTGGCGAGCCGTTCGAGGAGCGCCTGGTCATGTGGTGGAACTTCATCGGCCGGTCGGGCGAGGAGGTCGCGGAGTACGCCGAGCAGTGGAACGCCGAGTCCCGCCGCTTCGGCGCCGTGGTGGGTTACGACGGCGAGCGGCTCGAGGCCCCGCCGCTGCCCCCGGTCGCACTCCGGCCGCGCGGCCGGGTCCGCTGAGGCAGGCTGCGACCATGACCGACTCCACCGGACCCGACCCGCGGCTGCTGCAGTTCGTCGCCGAGCAGCGCTGGGGCGTGCTCGCCACGATCAAGCGCGACGGCCGGCCGCAGCTGTCCAACGTCGGCTACGCCTGGGACGACGGCCTCGTCCGCGTCTCGGTGACCGCCGACCGCGCGAAGACCCGCAACCTGCAGCGCGACCCCCGGGTGACGCTGCACGTGGCGTCGAAGGACTTCTGGACGTGGGTCGCCGTCGAGGGCACCGTCGAGCTCACCCCGGTGGCGCAGGACCCGCACGACGCCGCCGTCGAGGAGCTCATCGCCTACTACCGCGGCGTCTCCGGCGAGCACGAGAACTGGGACGAGTACCGGGCCGCGATGGTCGCCGACCGGCGCCTGGTCGTCCGGTTCCGCCCCGAGCACGCGTACGGCCAGTTGCCGTCCTGACCCCGGCGGCGCCGGTGCGCCCCGTTCGCACCGGCTGCCGGGCAGGGGTCACCCGGCGGGGACCTCCATCACGGAGAACGACGCACCCCACGGGTCGGCGACGACCGCGAACCGGCCGTACTCGCTGTCCTCGGCCGGGAGCAGCACCTTCCCGCCGCCGGCCGTCACCGTGGCGACCGCGCCGTCGGTGGAGGTCACCGCGAAGCAGGTCGACCAGCCCTTCGGCGCCCCGGGGACGACGCCGCCGAGGCCGCCCAGCGGGTCGCCGCCGGTGGCGAAGGTCGTGTAGCCCTCCGCGCCGGGGATCTCCTCGAAGCGGAACCCGAAGACCGCGGTGTAGAACTCCCGGGCCGCCGCCGGGTCGTCCGCCGCGAGCTCGTTCCAGACCAGCGAGCCGGGCTCGTTGTAGCGCTGCACACCGGTGTGCTCACCGGACTGCCACAGCCCGAACGGGTTCCCCTGCGGGTCGAGCGCGATGACCATCGTGCCCATGGGCCCGACCTCCATCGGCTCCACCACCACCGTCCCGCCCGCCTCCCGGATGCGGGAGACCGCAGCGGCCGCGTCGTCGCTCGCGAAGTACGTGGTCCACCGGGGCGGGTCGTCCGGGTCCTGCTGCGGGCCCAGCCCGGCCACCTGCCGCCCGTCCTTCTCGGCGTTCAGGTAGCCGCCGAACTCGGGGTCACCGCCGGTGTACTGCCAGCCCAGCAGCTCGCCGTAGAACTGCCTCGCCGCCTCCAGGTCGGCGGCGCCGTAGTCGACCCAGCAGGGGGTGCCGGGCGGCCAGGGGGTCTCTCGAGTGGGCATGGTTGCCTCCTCCTGTTGTGGGGGAGGTCACCGTCCCATCGACCACCGACAGTCCGGCAGGTCAGAACGTCCCGCCGCCGCTGCGGCCGCCGCCGCCGCCGAACGAGCCACCGCCGCCGAGGCCCCCGCCGCCGAAGCCGCCACCCCCGGAGCGGCCGCCGAACCCGCCACCGAAGCCGCCGGAGCCGCCGGAGCTCCCACCGAACCCGCGGCCGCCGCCCATCAGGATGCCGCCGAGCACGAGGCTGCCCAGGTCGACGCCGCCGCGGCGGTAGCCACCGCCGTAGCCCCCGAAGCCACCCGGGCCCCCGGAGCCGTACCCCGATCGCCAGCGGCCGACGTCGTCCTGCGCGAGGTCGAGCGCGTGCTGGGCGAGCAGGCCGGCCTGGTGGGCCTCGCGGAGGGCGGCCACCGGGTCGGTGCGCCCCAGCCCGACGGCGGCGTCCAGGTGCCGCCGGGCCTCGGCCAGCCGGGTGCGGGCCTCCGGGCCCACGGCCCCGCGCCGGGTGTCGACGAAGTCGGCCGCCGCACCCACGGCCGCACGGGCGGTGAGCAGCGCCTGGTCGAGCGCGGCCGCGGCCCGGCGCGCCTGCGTCTGGGCGTCGCGGGCGGTCGCCAGCGCCTCCTCCAGGGCGGCGTCGGCGTCCTCCAGCTGCCGCAGCGCGGCCAGCGGGTCACCCGGGGCGCCGTCGGCCGGTCGCAGCGCGGCGTCCGCCGCCACGAGCGCGGCCTCGGCGCGGGCGATCTGCGGCGGCAGGCCGCTGCGGTCGCCACCGGACACCAGCGCCCGGGCCTCGGCGAGGTCCTTCTCCGTCTCCGCACGCACCGCGCCCACCCGGTCGGCGGCCGCATCGAGGTCCGCGGCCAGTCGGTCCACGGCGTCCAGCAGCGTGCCGGTCTGCGCGACCGCGTCCTCGGCGGCGCGGATGTCTCCCACCGCCTGGCCGCCGCGGCCGGCGGCGAGCGCCTCCCTGGCCTCGCGCACCTCGTCGTCGGCGGCGTCGAGCCGGGCGACGGCCTCGTGGACGTTGTCGGCGACGGCGCTCACCGCCGAACCGGCGTACCGCTGCCGGATCCCCGCCAGCCGCCGCTCCTCCTCGGGGAGCCGGGCGCGCAGCGCCGCGATGCGGGGCTCCAGGCCGGCGAGCACCTCGGGGGCGGTCCGCTCCAGGTCGCGCAGCTGCTGGAACGCCGCGCTCAGCTCGTCGAGGCGGGCGCCGGCGGCGCCGGTGAGCGCCAGGATCCCGGCCAGCATCCGGCGGGCGGTGGGCTCACCCGTGCCGGTCCCCCGCCCGCCCACGTCGTCGTCGAGCTCCTGGCGCAGCGTGAAGGCGCGGGAGAGCTCCTCCCCGGACTGGGCGAGCGCGGCGCCGAAGCCGGCGACCGCTTCCTCCCCGTACTGCGCGCGGGCGAAGTCGAGGTCCAGCTGCGAGGTCTTGACCGCCTCGTCCAGCGCGAGCAGCGCCTCGCTGGCGCGGCCCTGCAGCTGGTCGGTGGGCACGCCCTCGTGCGGGTCGGGCTCGGTGCGCCGGCGACCCGGGGGCAGCGCACCGCCGCGGGCGCGGCGCGACCGGGTGAGCAGGTAGGCGGCGCCCCCGACCACGGCGATCCCGCCGAGGACCAGCAGCACGCCCGAACCGCCGGAGTCCCCGTCGGCGGCTTCGACCGGCTCGTCCCCCGCCGCCGCCCCGCCGTCGCGCAGCAGCTCGGCGAAGGCAGCCACCGCGCCGGCCCAGTCGCCGTCGGAGAGCTGCGGGGCGACCCGATCGTCGGTCAGCTCGTCGAACTCCCCGCCGGTGACCGGGAAGTCGGCCGGCCGCACGGTGCCGTACCGCTCGTCGTCGACGGCGACGGCGAACAGCGCGTCCTCCTCGCCGAGCTGGCTCAGCTCGGCCGTGGCCTGGGCCCACTCGCCCTGGTCCGCGCCGTCGAAGCTGGACACGAAGACCACGTGCAGCTCGGTCCCGGTGTCCGCGCGCAGGTCCTCGACCACGTCCCGCACCTGCGCCACGCTGCCGTCGAGCGCACCGACCTCGTCGGTCACCTGGTCGGCCAGCCGGAACGGGGGCACCGCCCACGCCGGACCGCCGCCGAGCACGAGGACGGCGAGGACCCCCAGCACCACGCAGAGCCGGCGCACGGGAACCTCCAGGACGGCGGACGTCGGTCGGCAGAACCCTACCGACGGCGGAGGGGTCCGGCCCGGGCGCGGTGGGTAGCCCGCACCCGCCGACCCACCGCCTGCGAGGAGACCCGCGTGCCCGAGCCCGACTCCGTCCCCGCCGCCGACCTGCCGCCGCGGACGGTTCGCCGGGCCGGCGGCTGGGCCGTGGGCAACCGGGGGGACGACGAGTACTTCGCCGTCTCCCGCCGCTGCCGCCACCAGCTGGCCGACCTCGCCGAGGGCAGCGTCGACGCCGACGGGTGCCTCGTCTGCCCGTGGCACCAGAGCCGCTACGACGTGCGCACCGGCGAGATGGTCGACGGCCCCCGCGGCTTCCTGGGCTACCACGGGCCGGCGCCCGGCTACAGCGGGCTGGTCCGGCTGGTGAGCAGCATCGCGCGGCTGCGGGTCCGCCGGGCGGTGCGCGGCGACGACGTCGTCGTCACCGACTGAGGCATAGGAGGCTATCCATGCGTTTTCTGGCGCGCAGACGCATGGATAGCTTCCTATGCCTGGGGGAGAATCGGCGGGTCAGCCCTGCTCGGCCCGCGGCAGGGGCTGGTCCCGGCCGAGGAAGGGGGTCGGGTCGTCGTCCCGGGCCCGCCCGCCGGTACCCGGCCGGGTGGCCGCACCGGCGTGCAGCACCTCCTCGGGGGACCGCGGGTGGAGGACGCCGTCGCGGATCTCCTCGGCCCAGTGGCAGCTGACCAGCCGGCCCGGGCCCAGCTCCCGGAGCACCGGGACCTCGTCGTCACAGCGGGTCTCCTGCCGCCACGGGCAGCGGGTGTGGAACCGGCAGCCGCTGGGCGGGTCGGCCGGCGACGGCAGGTCACCGGCCAGCAGGATCCGCTCCCGCTCCTCCTCGATCTCCGGGTCGGGCACCGGCACGGCGCTCATCAGCGCCCGCGTGTAGGGGTGCAGCGGCTGCTCGTAGAGGTCGTCGGCGGGCGCCTGCTCCACCAGCGAGCCCAGGTACATGACGCCGACGACGTCGCTGATGTGCCGGACGACGGCGAGGTCGTGCGCGATGACCAGGTAGGTGAGGCCCAGCCGCTCCTGCAGCTCCTCGAGCAGGTTGAGCACCTGGGCCTGCACCGACACGTCCAGCGCGGACACCGGCTCGTCGGCGATCAGCAGGTCCGGCTCCAGCGCGACCGCGCGGGCGATGCCGATCCGCTGCCGCTGGCCGCCGGAGAACTCGTGCGGGTAGCGGCGCAGCGCGGCCGAGGGCAGCCCGACGGCGTCCAGCAGCCCGCGGATTTTCTCCGCGATCCCGGCCTTCCCGCCGGCGAGGCCGTGCGCGCGCAACGGCTCGGAGAGCAGCGACTCCACGTTCTGCCGCGGGTCCAGGCTGCCCAGCGGGTCCTGGAAGACCATCTGCATCCGCTGCCGCATCTGCCGGAGCGGCTCGCCCTTGAGCGCGGCGACGTCGGTGCCGTCGAAGAGCACCCGCCCGGAGGTGGGCTCCTCCAGCCGCAGGATGGCGCGGCCCAGCGTCGACTTGCCGCAGCCGGACTCCCCGACCAGCCCGTAGGTGGCGCCCCGCGGCACGGTGAGCGAGACGCCGTCCACCGCCTGCACGTGCCCGACCGTGCGGTCGAAGAAGATCCCCTTGCGGATCGGGAAGTGGACCTTGAGGTCCTCCACCCGCAGGAGGTCGTCCTGCCCGGTGGTCGGGACGCCGGCGGTGGGGACGGCGGTCATCGGGCGGCTCCGGAGGCGGTGGCGCCCGACGGCGCGGACGGGTGCTCGAGCGGGTGGCGGCAGCGCAGCTCCCGGCCGGGGCCGTCCGGCACCAACGGCACGGTGCTGCCCGACACCTCGGTCAGGCAGTCGTCCTGGGCGTTGTCGCAGCGCGGGGCGAAGGCGCACCCCTCCGACCACGGGATGGCGTCGCGGGCCGAGCCGCGGATGGGCGTGAGCGGGGCCCCGCGGGCGGAGTCCAGCCGCGGGACCGACGACAGCAGCCCGCCGGTGTAGGGCTGGCGGGGGCGGGCGAACAGGTCCCGCCGGTCCGCCGTCTCGATGATCTTGCCGGCGTACATGACGTGCACCCGGTCGCACAGCCCGGCGACCACGCCGAGGTCGTGGGTGATCATCACCAGCGCCGTCCCCGAGTCGACGACGAGCTCGCGCAGCAGCTCCAGGATCTGCGCCTGGATGGTGACGTCGAGCGCCGTCGTCGGCTCGTCGGCGATCAGCAGCCGCGGCGCGCAGGCCAGCGCCATCGCGATCAGCGCCCGCTGCCGCATGCCGCCGGAGAGCTGGTGGGGGTACTCCTTCAACCGCCGGGACGGGTCGGGGATGCCGACCCTGTCGAGCAGACGGACGGCCTCGTCCCGGGCCTCGGCCTTGGACATCTCGCGGTGCTCCAGCAGCACCTCGGTGACCTGCGTACCGATCGGCACGGTGGGGTTGAGCGAGGAGAGCGGGTCCTGGAAGACCATGCCCATGTCGGCGCCCCGCAGCCCGCGCAGCACGTGGTCGGGGGCGCCGACGAGGTCGTTGCCGTCGAAGCGGACCGAGCCGGTCACCTCCACGCCGCGCCGCGGCAGCAGCCCCATGATCGCCAGCGAGGTGACCGACTTCCCGCAGCCGGACTCCCCCACCAGCCCGATCGTCTCGCCGGGGGCCACCGAGAAGCTGACGCCGTCGACGGCGCGGGTGGACTGCTCACCGCGGCGGGTGAAGCGGACGGCGAGGTCCTCCACCTCGAGCACCGGTGCCTGCAGGGAGCTCACCTCCGGAACTTCGGGTCGAGGGCCTCGCGCAGGCGCTCCCCGAGCAGCGTGAAGCCCAGCGCGACGACGATGATGCACAGCGCCGGCCAGACGGCGAGCGCCGGGCGGATGGAGAGGAAGTCCTGGGCGTTGGCCAGCATCGCGCCCCACTCGGGGCGGGCGATGTCGGGGTCGCCCAGACCCAGGTAGGAGAGCGCGGCGGCCTCGATGATCGCCGTCGCCAGGGACAGCGTCGCCTGGACGATGACCGGCGACAGCGAGTTCGGCAGCACGTGCCCGAACACGATCCGGCCCTTCCGCACGCCCAGCGCCCGGGCCGCGACGGCGTAGTCGCTGCCGCGCTGGGCCAGCATCGAGCCGCGGAGCAGCCGGGCGAAGATCGGCACCTGGACGACGGCGATGGCGATCATCAGCGACAGCTGGCTCTGCCCCAGCAGCACCGAGACGGTGATCGCCATGAGCAGGCCCGGGATCGACAGGATGATGTCGACGAACCGCATGACCACGGTGTCGACCCAGCCGCCGAAGGCGCCGGCCAGCACGCCCAGGCTCATCCCCACCACCAGGCCGAGCACGGTGGAGACGACGCCGATGAGCAGCGACTGCCGTGAGCCGTAGATCAGCCGGGAGAGCAGGTCGCGGCCGAGGTTGTCCACGCCGAGCGGGAACCCCTCCTGCGACCCGGGGATGGTGCCGGGGCGGATCTCGGACAGCAGGTACTGGGTGACCGGGTCCTTCGGCGCCAGCAGCGGCGCGAACGCCGCCACGAGGAGGAAGACCAGCACGATGACCGCGCCGGTGATCGCGACCGGGTCGCGGCGCAGCCGGCGGAAGGCGCTGCGGGTCAGCGACAGCCCGGCGTCGCCCTCGGGCAGCTGCCCGGCCCGGGCCGCGAGGGCGTCGATGCGCTCGCGCTTGTAGTTCCCGAGCGCGGTCATCGCGCTGCCCCCCGGTCCGATCCCGCGCACTTCATCGCTCTGCTCTCCGGTCCGATCCCGCGCGCTTCATCGCTCTGCTCTCCGGTCCGATTCCGCAAGCTTCATCGGACTCTCACCCTCGGGTCGAGCAGGCCGTAGGAGATGTCGACCAGCAGGTTCACCAGCACGTACACGACCGCCAGCATGAGGATGAAGCCCTGCAGGACGGCGAAATCCCGGAACCGGATCGCGTCGTACAGCGTCGAGCCGACACCGCCGAACGCGAACACCGTCTCGGTGAGCACCGCCCCGGACAGCAGCAGCCCGGTCTGCAGGCCGATCGTCGTCGACACCGGCAGCAGGGCGTTGCGGATGATGTGCCGGCGGCGCACGGTCGCCATCGCCAGGCCCTTGGCGTTCGCCGTCCGCACGTAGTCCTCGTTCACCACGTCGAGCACCGAGGCCCGGGTGATCCGGACGATGATCGCCAGCGGGATCGTGCCCAGCGCGATGGCCGGCAGGACCAGGTGCAGCACCGCGTCCCAGGCGGCGTCCCACTCGCGGGTCAGCAGACCGTCCAGGACGTAGAAGTTGGTGATCCGGGTGGCGTCGATGCGCACGTCCTGGCGCCCCGACCCCGGCAGCCAGCCCAGCTCGACGGCGAAAAGCAGCCGGAGCAGGTACGCGAGGAAGAAGACCGGGATCGCGACGCCGATCAGCGAGCCGACGACGGACGCCGAGTCGAGGAAGCTGCCGTACCGCCGCGCGGCCAGGTACCCGAGCGGGATGCCGACGCCGATCGCGAACAACATCGCGAACAGCGTCAGCTCGATGGTGCCCGGGAAGCGCTCGAGGAAGACCTCGCTCACCGGTCGGCCGTACTGCGTGGAGCTGCCGAAGTCGAGCTGGACGGCGCGCCCCAGGAAGCGGAAGTACTGGACGTAGAGCGGCTCGTCGAGGCCGAACAGCTCGTTGTACTGGGCGATCGCCTCGGGGGTGGCGCGCTCGCCGAGGGCGGCCTGCGCGGGGCCACCGGGAAGGGCGCGTAGCCAGGCGAACAGGAGGACGGACAGCCCCAGCAGGATCGGGATCAGCTGGAGGAGCCGCCGGACGATGAAGCGGAGCACGCGCTCGGACCAGCCTTTCCGGACACCGCTGTTCTATGCCGGACCCCCGACCGCGCCGGCGGTGGCGTCGCTGCCACCGCCGGCGCGGTCGAGGTGGAACGGGGTTACTCCTCCAGGGAGACCGTCGAGAAGTCCTCGGCGGTCAGCGGGCTGGGCTCCAGCCCCTGGACGTTGTCGGCCACGACCAGCGCCGGGGGCGAGTGCGAGATCGGCACCGCCGGCAGGTACTCCTTGATCAGGCGGTTCGCCTCCTGGTACAGCTCGGTCCGGGTCGACGGGTCCGGCTCGGCGTCGGCCTCGGCCAGCGCGGCGAAGATCTCCGGGGCGCTGAACGCGCCGAACTCCGCGGACGCCTGGTTGTCCTGGTCCTCGGCGAAGAACGTGCCGATGAAGTTGTAGGCGTCGTTGTAGTCACCGGTCCAGCCGAGCAGGTGGATGTCGGCCTGACCCGACTGCACCGCCTGCAGGTAGTCCGGGTTCCACTGCAGCGCGACCGGCTCGATGGTCAGGCCGACCTCACGCAGGTCCTCCGCGATCACCTGGAACATCGCGGCCGGGTCCGGCAGGTACGGCCGGCTGACGTCGGTCGGGTAGTAGAAGCGCAGCGTGGTGCCGGCGGCACCGGCCTCCTCCAGCAGCTGGCGGGCCCGCTCCGGGTCGTACTCGTAGGTCGGCACGTCGTCCGCCCAGCCGTCGACCGTCGGCGGCATGAAGTTCGTCGCCACCTCCGCGCCCTCGGGGAGCAGCGAGTTCACGATGGTCTCGCGGTCGATCGCGTGCGCGATGGCCTGCCGGACGCGCGGGTCCTGCAGGGCCGGGTTGGCCTGCGTGCCCTCGACGTTCCCGCCGTTGAAGCCCAGGTACAGGATGTTGAACGGGTCGCGGACGAGGACCTGGAAGCCCTCGCTCTCCAGCGTGTCGTAGTCGGCCGGGGAGACGAAGTCGTACCCGTCGATGGTGCCCGCCTGCAGCTCCTGCCGGCGGGTGTTCCCCTCGGGGATGGTGCGGAAGATGATCTCGTCGAGCAGGGCCGGCTCGCCCCAGTAGTCCTCGTTGCGGACGATGGTGACCTCAGAGTTGCCGCGGTCCCAGCTGTCGAACTTGAACGGGCCGGTGCCGGTCGGGTGCTCGAGGGCGTACTCGGTGTAGGTGATCGCGTCCTCGCTGCCGGACAGGTTGTCGGCGTCGTACTCCTGCAGCGCGGTCGGGCTCTGGATGGAGAACGCCGGCAGCGACAGGGCGGCAGGGATCTTGCTGGTCACCTGGTTGAAGGTGACGACCGCGGTGTTCTCGTCGACGGCCTCGCAGCCCTCGTAGATGCCGGGGTTCTCGCTGTCGGCGAAGCCGCCGAACACGGCCTGGTAGTAGTACGACGCGCTCGGGCTCTGGGCCAGGCCGGTGAAGTTGTGCCAGCGGTCGAAGTTGAAGCAGACCGCCTCGGCGTTGAAGTCCGTGCCGTCGTGGAACTGCACGCCCTCACGCAGGTTGAAGGTGTACTCCAGGCCGTCCTCGCTGACCTCCCAGTCCTCGGCCAGGGCCGGCTCGAGTTCGGTGCTGCCCGCCGAGGTGGTCAGCAGGCCCTCGTGGATCTGGCGGGCGATCCGGAAGGTCTCGCCGTCGCTGGCGAACGCCGGGTCGAACATGGCGGGGTCGCCGGCGGCGCCGAAGACCATCGTCCCTCCGGACGCGGCACCCTCCTCGCCGCCGCCCTCGCCGGATTCCCGGTCGCTGGAGGCGCAGGCCGAGAGTGTGACTGCGGTGAGCGCGGCCGCGGACGCGGCGAGCGCTCGACTGGTACGACGACGTGTCATCGCGGAAGACCTGCCTCCTCGGCCACGGCGGGCCGGACGAGTTCCGGACGTGGAGCCCGCGGACGCGAAGGCGTCCACGGATCGCCTGTGGACCCTAGGCGGCGCCCGTCGCTCCCCGGCAGTGCCGGTCGTCCATCGACACCAAGCCGTGACCTTCGTCCTCGCCGTGCAGGTCAGCACCGTCACGCGACGCCGCCAGAGCACTCCGGCCCGTCGTCAGGCCGGCTCCGAGGCCCCCCTCAGGTGCTGTCAGGCGTCGATGCGGCGGCGACCCTCGAAGGCGCGGCCGAGCGTGACCTCGTCGGCGTACTCGAGGTCACCGCCCACCGGCAGGCCGCTGGCCAGCCGCGACACGGCCAACCCCATCGGCCCGACCAGCCGCGCCAGGTAGGCGGCCGTCGCCTCACCCTCGAGGTTGGGATCGGTGGCGATGATCAGCTCCTTGACCGCGCCGTCCATCAGCCGGGTCATCAGCTCCTTGACCCGCAGGTCGTCGGGCCCCACCCCGTCGATCGGGCTGATCGCCCCACCGAGCACGTGGTAGCGGCCCCGGAACTCACGGGTGCGCTCGATCGCCACGACGTCCTTGGGTTCCTCGACCACGCAGAGCACGTCCTCGACCCGGCGCGGGTCGCGGCAGATGCGGCACTGCTCGGCCTCGGCGACGTTGTAGCAGGTGATGCAGAAGCGGACCGACTCCTGCACCCGCGTCAGGGCGGCCACGAGGCGGCCGATGTCGGCCGACTCGGCGGACAGCAGGTGGAAGGCGATGCGCTGGGCGCTCTTGGGCCCCACGCCGGGCAGGCGACCGAGCTCGTCGATCAGGTCCTGGACGGCACCCTCGTACACGGTGCTCCTCGGGTTGCGAAGTGGATCGGGCCGGGCGCCCGATCAGAGGCCGGGCAGCCCCAGGCCGCCGCCGCCGAGGCCGCCGGCGAGCGGCCCCATCCGGCTGGCGGTCAGCTCGTCCGCCGCGCGCTTGGCGTCCCGGACGGCGGCGACGACGAGGTCCTGCAGGGTCTCCAGGTCATCCGGGTCGACGGCGGCCGGCGCGATGGTGAGCGCGGTGAGGTCGCCGTCCCCGGTCATCGTCGCGGACACCAGCCCACCACCGGCGGTGCCGGTGACCTCGGTGGCCGCCAGCTCCTGCTGGGCGACGGCGAGCTGCTGCTGCATCTGCTGCGCCTGCTTCATGAGCTGCGACAGGTCGGGCTGCTGGCCTCCGGGGAACATGCCACGAGAGTAGGCCGCAGGTGCGACACGTGAGGGCGCGCCGCCCCATGCTGCCTGCGTCGAGTTGCTGTTCGGCCCCCTGCAGGGACCTGTCGCGAGCCTGCGAGCGGCGGGGGGCAGGGGGTCCTTTCTCAGCTGTCGACCGGCCGGGCGCCGAGCTGGGCGCGCAGCAGTTGCAGGGCCGCCTGCTCCTGGTCGACGACCGGCCCGGGCTCGCGGGCTCCCCCGTCCGCCCCTTCCGCGGCGCGCTCGGCCATGAGCTCGCGCGCCTCGGCGGCCTCGGCGGCGTGCGCCGCCTCCCGCGCCGCCTCGGGCGCCACCGCGCGGGCACCGGGGGCGGCCGACCCGGCGCCGTCGACGACGGCGTCGATGCGCCAGCGGACGCCGAGGAGCTCGTTGAGCGCCTGCCGGACGATCTCCCGGTTGAGGTCGTCGTTCAGCCGGCGGGCCAGCGCGGGCGAGGACGTCGAGAGGGTGAGCACGCCATTGGCCAGCTGGTGCACCTGGAAGCTGTTCAGCAGCGCCTCGGTGGTCCGCTTGTGCTTCTTGACGATGGCGAGCAGCTCGGGCCACACCCGGCGGACGTCGGTCGTGGTCAGCTCGCCCTCGCCCGCCGGCTCCGGCGGGTTGGCCGACACCACGGGCGTCGGCTCGCCGCCGCGCGGGGCGGGCGAGGACTCCGCGGCAGCCCGGGGCGGGGACGCCGGGGGACGCGGCTGCTCCACCCGGGCGGCCGCGGCCCGGACGGCGGTGGGCTGCGCCGGGTGCGGCCAGTCCTCGTCGTCGGTGGGCTCGGGCGGGAGCGGGATGTCCGGCTCCTCGGCCGTCACCCGCGGGCGGGGGGCGGGCGCGTCCGCCGGCGAGGGCGGGGCCGGCGCGGCGGCAGCCGGCGCAGCGGCAGCCGGCGCAGGGGCGGCGGGCCGCGGACGGCTGCCCGGCTGCGCGGTCTCCGGCCAGTCGTCGGCCGCCGCCGCGGGACGCGGACCCCCGCCCGGGCGCGCGGGCTCGGGCCAGCCGTCGGCCGCCGGGGCGGACGCCGCCGGCGCGGGAGCGGCGGCCGCGGGGGCGACCGGCGCGGGGGCGACCGGAGCGGGAGCGGCCGGAGCGGGAGCGGCCGGAGCGGGAGCAGCGGCCGCGGGGGCGGCCGGAGCGGGAGCCACAGGTGCAGCGGGAGCGGGAGGAGCCGCGGGCGCGGGCGGCTGCTGGGCGGGGGCACCGGCCGGCGGCCGGGCGTCCGTCCGCGCCGGGGCGGTCGGGGGCTGCGTCGCCTGCGACCGGCGGACGAACTCCCGCCGCGGCCCCGACGGCGCGGCCTGCCCCTGGTCAGGGGCGGCGGCCGGAGCGGCCTCGACCGGGGCGCTCTCGCGGTGGCCGGTCTCCTCCCGCGGCCGGCCGGCGTGCTCACCGGCGATGGACATCCGGCGTTCGAGCCGCTCCAGGCGCTGCAGCGTCGCGGCGGCCGACCCGTCGGTGGCGGGCAGCAGCATGCGTGCGCAGACGAGCTCCAGCAGCAGCCGCGGCGCCGTCGTCCCGCGCATCTCGGTGAGGCCCTCGTGCACGGTGTCCGCCATTCGCGACAGCGTCGCCGAGCCCAGGGCCTTGGCCTGCTGGTTCATCAGGTCCAGCCGGTCGGGCGGGCAGTCGAGCAGACCGTTGCCCCCGGCGTCGGGGACGGCATCGAGCACGATCAGGTCGCGCAGCCGGTCGAGCAGGTCGGTGGCGAAGCGGCGGGGGTCGTGCCCGGCCTCGACCACGCGGTCGACCGCCCGGAAGACACCCGGTGCGTCGTGCGCGGCCAGCGCGTCGATGGTCTCGTCGAGCAGCGCGTCGTCAGTGACGCCGAGCAGGCCGACGGCGCTCTTGTAGGTGACGCCCTCGGGCCCCGCCCCGGCCAGCAGCTGGTCGAGGATCGACAGCGAGTCGCGCACCGAGCCACCGCCGGCGCGCACGACCAGGGGGAACACCGTCGGCTCGACCTGCACGCCCTCGGCCTCGCAGGTCCGCTCCAGCAGGGTGCGCAGCGTCGTGGGCGGCACCAGGCGGAACGGGTAGTGGTGGGTGCGCGACCGGATGGTCGGCAGCACCTTCTCCGGCTCCGTCGTCGCGAAGACGAAGACCAGGAACTCCGGCGGCTCCTCGACCACCTTGAGCAGGGCGTTGAAGCCCTGCGTGGTGACCATGTGCGCCTCGTCGACGATGTAGACCTTGTAGCGGCTGCTCACCGGCGCGAAGAACGCCCGCTCGCGCAGGTCGCGGGCGTCGTCCACACCACCGTGGCTCGCCGCGTCGATCTCGATGACGTCGAGCGAGCCCGGCCCGTCCGGCGCCAGGGCGACGCAGGATGCGCAGACCCCGCACGGCGTGGACGTCGGCCCCTGCTCGCAGTTCAGGGAGCGGGCCAGGATCCGAGCCGAGGACGTCTTGCCGCAGCCGCGCGGGCCGCTGAACAGGTAGGCGTGGTTGATCCGGCCGCCGTCGACCGCGTTGACCAGCGGTGCGGTGACGTGCTCCTGCCCGACCACCTCGGCGAAGGTCGCCGGGCGGTACTTGCGGTAGAGCGCCAGAGCCACGGACGCAGGTTACGCGGCACCACCGACGTTCGATGACGGCGACGAGAAGCCCCCCTACGACCCGCCGAGCACGGCACGCGCCACCCGAACGAGGGAAGCGCGTACCAGGAGAAGCCTTCGAGTCGAGTTCGCATCGACAGGAGCCGATGCGTACATACGATGTACTCACCGACCGAGGAGAGGATCATGTCAGCTCGGCGCTCCGAGACCCGTGCAGCCAAGGATCAGCGAGTGAACCTGCGCGTCAGCGGGCGCCAGGAGCAGCTGATCCGACAGGCCGCGGCGGCGTCTGATCGCACGATGACCGACTTCATCCTCGAGAGTGTCGTCGAGCATGCCGAACGGGTTCTTGCGGACCGGCGTTGGTTCCTGGCCACTGACGAGCAATGGGCAGAGCTCCAGAGGCTGTTGGACACACCCCTGCCCTCGACGTCCAGGTTCCAGGCACTCGCCCGTCGTGAGAGCCCGTTCGCAGACGACGAGTGAGCGACAAGCCCAGCAGTCCGGTCAAGCTCGAGCGGAATCTCGACCGATCGGGCTTCACATCGGGTGCCACTGAACTCGATGAGTGGCTACGCCAATACGCCTGGCAGAACCAGCGCACCAACAACGTCACGACGTACGTCAGTCACGTGGGTGGAACCGTCGTCGGCTACTACGCCATCACAGTTGCTTCCTACGACCGGGCCGGCGCCCCTTCGTCGCTCGTGAAGGGAGCGCCGGCCCAGGTTCCCTGCATACTGCTGGCACGACTCGCCGTCGACGAATCCTGGCACGGCCGAGGCATGGGCGCCGCGCTCCTCAGGGACGCACTCCGTCGCACTGTCTTCATCAGCGGCAGCGTGGGGGCGCGCCTGTTCCTCGCGCATGCCCGCGACGAGGCGGCCCACGCTTTCCACATGCGGCACGGTGACTTCATCGAGTCGCCGGTCGAACCGCTGCACCTCATGGTCTCGATCCCCGAGCTGGCGAAGATCCCAGGCTTCGGCTCGAGCGATGAGCCCGGATCTTTCACGCCGGGTTAGCGGCATTCCGGTCCTGGACAGACGCGAGGCGACCTGCGCGGTTTGATCGACGACGCGATCAGGACCCAGATGGGTCGACGCCTGCATCTCTGCGCATCGAAGACAGCACGCGGACGCAAAGGACCCCTCGCGCACCCGCCAGAGCCCGCTTATCCTTGCTGCCTTCCGGCCCTGGGGAGGTTCACAGGATGACGCCACACGAGGGGTCGGCCACCACTGTAGAGGAAACCCCTCGGGCGGCGGGCGCGCGCCCCGCTACGCTGCCGCGCATGACGCCCCGGTGCTCGCTCGTCCTTCCCCCGCCGCGCTCCTGAGCCGGAGCCCGGCGGGCTGATCCGTCCCGCGCTCCGGCCGACGAGTCCCGTCCCGGCCACCGTCCCTGGAGCGTCATGCCCACCCCGAGCACCGCCGCGCCCACCCGCGGCTTCTCCTTCGTCGTCCTCGCCGCCCTCTGCTGGGGCACCTCCGGCTTCAGCGGCTCGATCGTCGCCCGCCACAGCGACCTCGGCCCCCTCGACATCGCCTGGCACCGCATGGCCATCGGTGCGGTGGCCCTGCTCGTCCCCTGGGCGCTCACCCGCCGCCGGAGCGGCCCGGCACCGGCGGTCGGGCGCGGCACCGCCGTCCGCCTGGCGCTCGTCGGCGCCGGGCTCGCCTGTTACCAGCTGGCCTACTTCGCGGCGGTCGCCACGGCCGGGGTGAGCATCGCGACCCTGGTGGCGCTGGGCCTCGCCCCGCTGCTGATCGCCGTCGGCGCCACGCTGCTCGGACACGGCCGCCCGGACGCGCCCACGGTCGTCGCCCTCGTCGTCGCCCTCGTGGGGCTGGTGCTGCTCGTCGGCGTCTCGGCCGGGGCGGACACCGGGACGGCGGTGCTGCTCGGCGCTCTCCTGGCCGTCGGCTCCGCCCTCGGGTACGCCGTCGTCACGCTGTCCGGTGCCGGGGTGCCGGCCGGGGTGCCGGTGACCCTCGTCGGCTTCGCCGGCGGCGCGCTGCTGCTCACCCCCGTCGCGCTGGCCACCGGGCTGCGCCTCACGACCGACCCGGTGGCGCTCGGTGTCCTGCTGTACCTGGGCGTCGTCCCCAGCGCGGTCGCCTACGCGTTGTTCTTCACCGGGCTGCGCACCGTGCCGGGCGCGGTCGCCTCGATCGTCACGCTGCTGGAGCCGCTGACGGCCACCGCGCTGGCCACGCTGCTGCTGGGTGAACGCCTGGCACCGCTCGCCCTGGCCGGCGGGCTGCTCGTGCTCGCCGCCGTCGCGGGGCTGTACCTGCGCCGGCTGCGGCAACCCGTGCCGACGGCGGGCGCCTGAGGGCGGCGGGAACGCGACGGGCCCCCGGCGCGCTGCCGGGGGCCCGTCGTGCGGCGGAGGATGGGAGATTCGAACTCCCGAGGGGTTGCCCCCAACCCGCTTTCCAAGCGAGCGCCATAGGCCACTAGGCGAATCCTCCAGGTACGGCGTCGATCGTACCGGGCGCCCTCGCGCGGCTCGCCGGGACACCGCGGGGAGGCCACCCGCGGCGCCGTGCGGCATCCTCACCTCAGCGCGGTTCACCGGGCGGACGGCGGAGAAGGCCTGCAGCTGCGGGCCGCACAGGAGGAGGCGCAGGACATGGGTGAGCACAGCGAGGTCCGGCCGGACGTCGTCGAGGCGATCGTCGGTGTGCTCAAGGGCGGCGACGCCGCGGCGCTGCCGGCCGGGGCCACGGCCGCGGAGAAGACCGCCGCGAAGGACCGCTACCTGGCGGAGTTCGCCGCCGAGCGCGGCAAGCGCGACCGCCAGGCCCAGGCGTGGGAGCTGCTGCTGACCCGCAGCTACGACGAGCCGCCCACCTGGCAGCGGATCTTCGACGACCTCGACGCCGGCGTGCACACCGAGCTGGGCGAGCTCTACGACGTCCTGCCCGCGGGCGCGCAGGAGGAGTACGCACGCCGGTACGGCGCGCCCTCCACGGTCTGACCCGGCGCGCCCGCCCTCGATGACCCCTCCCGGTACCGGGCCCGGCCGCCTCGTCGCCGGCCGCTACCGGCTGGAGTCCCAGATCGGGGGCGGCGGGATGGGCACCGTCTGGCTGGCGCGCGACGAGCGGCTGGGCCGGCAGGTCGCGGTCAAGCAGGTGCTGTCGCCGCTGGGCGCCGACGAGCAGCAGATCGACGAGCAGCGGCAGCGGGCACTGCGCGAGGGCCGGATCGCCGCCCGGCTGACCCACCCGCACGCGATCTCGGTCTACGACGTGGCGCTCGAGGGCGGGGCTCCCTGGCTGGTCATGGAGTACCTGCCCTCCCGCAGCCTCGCGGAGGTCCTCGGCACCGACGGCGTGCTGCCCGCCGGCCTGGTGGCGCAGATCGGAGCGCAGGTCGCCGACGCGCTGGCGGCCACCCACGCGGCCGGGATCGTCCACCGGGACGTCAAACCGGCCAACGTCCTGATCGGTCAGGGCGGCCGCGTCGCCGGCCTGGTGAAGATCACCGACTTCGGCATCTCGCACGCCAGCGGCGACGTCACCCTCACCCGGACCGGCCAGATCACCGGCACCCCGGCGTTCCTCGCACCGGAGGTCGCCCAGGGCCACGAGATGACCGAGGCCAGCGACGTCTTCTCCCTCGGCGCCACGCTCTACACCTGCCTGGAGGGCGCGCCGCCGTTCGGCATGGAGGACAACGCCCTCGGCATGCTGCACCGGGTCGCGGCGGGGCGGATCACTCCCCCGCAGCGCGCCGGGACGCTCACCGATCCGCTGCTGCGGATGCTCGCCGAGGACCCGGCCGCGCGGCCACCCATGACCGAGGTGCGCGACGAGCTGGCCCGGCTGGCCGCCGGCCGGGACGGCGACCCGACGACGGTGCTGCTGGCCCGCACCGACCTGCGGCCCGCGTCCGGGCCGGCCGGCACCGCGGTGCTCGCCGCCGGCGGCACCCCGACCGCTCCCCCTGCCCCCGCCGCAGCCGCGGCGGAACCGGCGCCGGACGGCCGCCGCAGAGGGGGCCGGGGAGCGTGGGTGGCGGTCGCCGTCGTCGCCGTCGTGCTGCTGGGCGCGCTGGGGGTGTGGCTGGGCACCTCGGGCGGCCGGAACCCCGACGACACGGCCGCGTCGCCCACGTCGGCGTCGTCCGCGGCGCCCACCTCCAGCGCGGAGCCGGTGCCCACGGAGCCGCTGGAGGAGGAGCCCCCGGCACCGGTCGTCCCGCCGCCTGCGGAGGACGACGAGGACGAGGACGAGGGAGGGAACGGGAACGGGAACGGCGACGGCGACGGCGACGGCGACGGCGACGGCGGGAACCGCGACGATCCGCTCTCCGAGCAGAACGTCCGCGACTTCGTGCGCGACTACCACGAGCTGGTGCTCCAGGACCCGGCACAGGCGTGGGAGCTCACCGGCCCGACGCTGCGCGCGAACATCAGCCGCGAGAACTACATCCGGTACTGGGAGCAGTTCGAGGACGTGCGCCTCAGCGACATCCAGGCGGCGGACGGGCGGACCACGGCGACCGCCACCATGGAGCTGCGGTACGCCGACGGCCGCCGCGAGACCGGCCCGCACGTCTTCACGTTCCTCGTCCGGGACGGGCAGCTGGCCCTGGACAGCGACTTCCCCGCCTGAGCGACCCTCGGGACGACACAGCCCCCGCCCTCCCGGAACGGGAGGACGAGGGCTGTTCCTGCTGGCGGTGGCGGTGGGATTTGAACCCACGGAGGCTTGCACCTCACACGCTTTCGAGGCGTGCTCCTTCGGCCGCTCGGACACGCCACCGCCGAAGAGACTACAGGCCCCGCTGACGGCGGAAGAAGGCACGTAGCAGCGCGCCGCACTCCTCCGCCCGCACACCGCCGGTGACCTCGGGCCGGTGGTTGAGCCGGCGGTCGCGGACCACGTCCCACAGCGACCCCGCCGCGCCGGCCTTCGGGTCGTCGGCGCCGTAGACGACGTGCGCCACCCGCGACAGCACGCTGGCCCCGGCGCACATGGTGCAGGGCTCCAGGGTGACGACCAGGGTGCAGCCGCCCAGCCGCCAGCCGTCGCCGTGCACCTGCGCCGCCGCGCGCAGCGCGAGCACCTCTGCATGCGCGGTGGGGTCGCCGCGCTTCTCCCGCTCGTTGGCCGCCTCGGCGAGGACGGCGCCGTCCGGACCGAGGACGACGGCGCCGATCGGCGTGTCGCCCCACTGCTCCGCTCCCGCCGCGAGCTCGAGGGCACGCGCCATGGCGGCGTCCAGGTCGGGGCTCACCGGGTGGCGCTCCGGGCGCTCTGCCTCTGAGTGCCACCGCACTCAGAGGCAGAGCGCGGCGGGAGCACCCCCCGGAGCGCCGTCACGCGGCGCCGTCCACCCGGAAACCGACCAGCTCGGACAGCTCGGCCAGGGCGACGGCGGGATCGACCACCTTGATCGTCGAGAAGCCCACCGCCCGGGCGGGCTTGAGGTTGATGCCCAGGTCGTCGAGGTAGGCGCAGTGGGCGGCCTCGATGCGCCGCCCGACGGCCTCGGAGAGCCGGTCGAGCGCCCGCCGGTAGATCTCCGGCTCGGGCTTGCGCACGCCCTCGACCGACGACTCGACGATCGCGTCGAACAGGCCGAGCACGTCGTCCAGCCGGCCGCCGCGCTCCATCGGCGCCACGTTGTTCGACAGCAGCGCCAGCGGCAGCCCGGCCTCGCGCAGCCGGCGCACCGCCGCGATCATCGCCGGGCGCAGCTCCCCCTGCAGCGCGGCCAGCACCCGCGCGGCCTCGATCCGGTGCCCCAGCGCCGCGGCCTCGGCCTCGAAGGTGGCGGAGAACCCGGCGACGTCGAGCTCGTTGCGCTCGTACCGGGCCCAGGCGTTCGTGTCCGGGTCGGTGGAGTTCAGCTGCCGGATCAGCCCCTCGGGCACCCCGGCCTCCCGCTCGTAGGCGGCGAAGGCGGTCATCGGGCTCTCGGTGAGCACCCCGCCCAGGTCGAACACCACCGCGGTGACCGTCACGAGGTCACCGCCGCGGCCAGCTCGTCGGCGAAGCCCAGCCGGGTGGCGATCCGGCCCACCATCTCGTCGGCCCACAGGTCGTCGGCGGTCACGATCGGTCGCAGCTCCTCGGCGGGCAGCCCGTCGTCGGCGAACAGGTCCAGGTCGCCGCCGGGCCAGCCGGTCTCGTCGTCGTCGAAGGCGCCCTCGGTGTCGACGCCGATGCCGTAGCGCTCGACCACCTCGGCCGCGAGCACCCACTCCAGCATCGTGGCATCGGAGATGAGCGCGCGGACCATGCCCCCGGGGCCGTGCCGCAGCGCGACGAAGTACAGCCGCGAGTCGACGACGAGCACGAACGGCGGCGGCCAGCCCGCGCTGCCCGGGTCGCCGAGCGCCCGCTCCAGGACCGGCAGCTCGTCGCCGGCGTCGGCGGCCAGCAGCTCCACCTGCCAGCGGGCGCCGGCCCGGCTGACCCGGACCGCGTAGCTGGCCGGTCCCTCCACGGCACCCTGGCTCATCGCTTGCGCAGCATGGTCAGCCCGTCGGAGAGCGGCAGCAGCGCCGTCTCCCACCGCGGGTCGGCGGCCAGCGCGGCGTTGAGCTCCACCAGCGCGCGGTCGGACTCGTCGGCGGGGTCCAGCACCCGGCCCGACCAGAGCGTGTTGTCCAGCAGCACCACGCCGTTCGCCCGCATGCGCGGGTGCAGCTCCTCGACGTAGGCGGCGTAGCCGGTCTTGTCCGCGTCGACGAACGCCAGGTCGAAGGTCTCCTCGGCCGGCAGCGAGCGCAGCGTGGGCAACGCGTCGCCCAGGCGCAGCTCGATGCGGTCGGCGACCCCGGCCCGCTCCCAGTACCGCCGCGCCACCGCCGTCCACTCCTCGCTGTTGTCCAGGCACAGCAGCGTGCCGCCCGCCGGCAGTGACCGGGCGATGCAGAGCGCCGAGAAGCCGGTGAAGGTGCCGATCTCGATCGCCGTCCGGACGCCCAGCGCCGCGGTGAGCAGCCGCATCAGCACGCCCTGCTCGGGGGCGATCTGGAGCGTGGGCGAGGCCTCGCCGCGCTCGGCCATCTCCGCGGTCTCCCGGATCAGGTCGGCCATCACCTCGTCCACGGCATCGGAGGAGGCGCGGACGTAATCGGCGAGCTCGGGGGTGAGCAGGAACGACCGGGGCGTCATGGCGCGTGGGGAGGCCGGAGCGGGCAGGTCGGCGTCATAGCCTCTGATCATGGCCGATACCGCTGGACCCGGGGCCGCCCCCGTCGGCGGTGCGCCGTCGTTCCCGGTCCCGACCATGCCCGCTCCCCCGGTCGGCGTCGTCGGGCTGGGCCAGCTCGGCGGGTCGCTGGCCGCCGCGCTGGCCGCCGCCGGGCGCCCGGTGTCCGGCTGGGACGTCGACCCCGCGGCCCGCGACGCCGCCGCCGCGCGCGGGGTGCGGATCACCCGCGAGCTCTCCGGCGTCGTCGTGCTGGCCGTGCCGCTGCCGGCGATGGCGACCGCGCTGGACGGGCTGGTGGTCGATGCCGACGCGACGGTGACCGACCTCGGCTCGGTGAAGGTGCCGGTGCTGGACGCGCTGGGCCCGGTGCTGGGCCGGCGCTTCGTCGGCGGCCACCCCATGTGCGGCACGGAACGGTCCGGCCACGGGGCCACCGACCCGCAGTTGTTCGCCGGGGCCCGCTGGGCGCTCTGCCTGGAACGCGACACCGAGCTGCCGCGGTGGCTGCGCGTCGCGGAGGTGGCGCTCGCCGTCGGCGCGGAGGTCGTGCCCGTCACCGCCGCCGAGCACGACGACGCCGTCGCCGCGATCAGCCACGTCCCGCACCTGCTCGCCGCCGCGCTCGCCGGCGCGGCCGCCGAGGCCGGTCCGCTCGCCCTGGCGCTGGCGGCCGGCAGCTTCCGCGACGGCACCCGGGTCATCGGCAGCGACCCGTCCTTCGTGACCGCCATGGTGGAGGGCAACGCCGGCCCCACGGCCGAGGCGCTGGAACGGGTCCGCGCTCAGCTGGCCCGCCCCTGGCCCGACCTGGTGGCCACCGGTCACGCCGTCGCCACCCGGGCGGCCGACCGCCGCACCGTCCGGGTGCCGCTGGAGCGGGCCGCCCTGCTGGCCCTCGGCCGCGCGGGCGGGGCGGTGCACCGCCGGCTGGCCGCCTTCGTGGAGGGCTGGGTCCCCGGGGAGGGCTGACCGCCCCGGGCACGGCAGTTCCGGTTTCGCGCCCGCGTCCCCGGGCACGCACCCGGGCATGGACGAGCAGGACATCTTGAAGCGCATCCACGCCCTCGTGGACGAGGAGCACGCGCTGCGCGAGAACAGCGAGCACACCGACGAGACGCGGGCTCGCATGGGCAAGCTCGAGGCCGACCTCGACCAGTGCTGGGACCTGCTGCGGCAGCGCCGCGCCAAGCGCCAGTACGACGAGGACCCCGACGAGGCCCAGGCGCGCCCCGAGCAGCAGGTCGAGAGCTACCTGCAGTAGGAGACCCGCCCGCCCACCGCCGGCGCGCTCGCGGCGGGGCCCTGCAGGAGGGCCGCGAGCCGGCAGCAGGCCTGCTCCGCCGACGGTCGCGCTCTGCCCCGCCGGAGTGGGCAGAGAGAGACTGCCCGCAGAGGGTCCCCAGTCCTGCGGCGATGGCGCCTATGCGGAGCGGCGGGCGGGCTGGGCGTGCTCGGTGCCCAGCAGCGCCAGCTGCCAGAGCAGCCGCGACCGCGGGTCGGTCACCTTGCGGTCCGTCACCGACTCGATGCGCCGAAGCCGGTGCATCACGGTGTTCCGGTGGCAGTACAGGGCGTCCGCGGCCCGCGTCGGCGAGCCGTCGGTGGCGAGGAAGGCCGCGAGGGTGTCCAGCAGCACGGCGCGCTCGTCCTCGGGCAGCTCCAGCAACCCGCCGAGCGACTGACCCACGAGCCGGGAGCTGATCTCGGGCGAGTTGCTCAGCAGCGCCTCGGGGAGCCGGTCGTCGATGCTCACCACGCAGCTCACCCCTGCCGGGAGCGTGCGCACCGCGGTCTCGGCCAGCCGGTAGGCCGTGCCGACCGCCGGCGCACCGTCCACGACGTCGGACACGCCGACCGGGCCGTGCGCCGTCCCCCGCAGCAGGGCCAGCAGGTCACCGAGGCGGGTGGCACCCAGCCCGACGAGCCCCACCTGCGCGTCGCCGCGCACGCCCCACGTCGAGCGCACCCCCCGCTTGAGCAGCGCCTCCCCGGGCGAGCGCAGCGCCAGGACGCCGTCGGGCCCCGGCAGCGCCACGACCGCCATGAGCCGCCCGTCCAGCGGGACGCCCAGGATCTCCGCGGCGGCCCGCACGAACGCCGGGTCGCTGCCCCGGCCCTCCAGCAGCCCGTCGAGCGCCTGCTGGCGGGCCCGCTCGTCGACGCCCTCCAGGCGCCGCTGCTCCAGCCGGTAGCCCTCGGCCAGGGCGGCGCACTCGGCGTCGTTGGTCCGCCAGACCGACCCGGCCACCTCGAGCAGGAGCGTGTCGTGGTGCGCGGTGCCGTCGCGGGAGACCGCCAGCAGCGTCTCCCAGGTCACCTGCCCGCCCAGCCGGTAGGCCCGGAGCACCGCCTCCAGGGGAAGCCCCTGGGCGGCCCGCCGCGCACCCACCGCCCGGGCCGAGGCCAGGTGCGGGGTCCCGCTGCCCGCGGCGGCGGCCATCAGCGAGCGCAGCCCGCCCTCGAGGTTCGACCGGGTGGAGTCCCGCAGGTCCTGCTCGGACTCCTCGACCAGCTCCCGGTAGGCGGGCTCGGTGCGCACCAGCACGTCGACCATGCGATCGGTCATCGCGTCGAGCTGCTCCAGCAGCCGCGGCGCCAGCTCGGCGAGCCTCGTCGCCACCTCCGGGCGGAAGGGCTGCACTCGTCGACCTCCTCCTGGCGCACCGCTGACAGCACAACACGGCGAGCGCGCAATTGTGCTCTGCGCCCATTGTGCGGTCGACCCCGTGCGGACACGCGCGGCGGGGCGCAGTCGTGACCCAATCGAGGCCGGGATCGACCGCCCGCGACGTGGCCGTGCGGGCCCGCGAGCGCCGCCCGATATCGACCTGGCAACAGGTCGACACACAGCACAACACGCTCTTGTGATCGCTGTGCGGTGCGCCCATTGTGACGGGTGACACGGGCGGGCAGGCTCAGCGGGACGTACTCGCGACCCGACCGTCACCACCCGCGTCCGGGTGGTGCCGCACCGATGCAGAGGAGCAGTGGGCCCCTTGGCGCAGCCGACCGGCAGCCAGCGAACACCGGAGAAGACGCCCACCGCCCGGCTCGAGATGACCGGGATCAACGTCGCCTTCGGCGGCGTGCTGGCCCTCACCGACGTGTCCGTGACCGTCGAGCCGGGCCAGGTGCACGGCCTCATCGGCCCCAACGGGGCCGGCAAGACCACCCTGTTCAACGTCGCCTGCGGCCTGGTCCGCCCGACGTCGGGCCGGATCGTCTGGCGGGGCGAGGAGATGCGCCGGCTCAAGCCGAGCAAGCTCACCTCCCTGGGCATCGCCCGCACGCTGCAGGGCGTCGGTCTCTTCCCCGGCATGACCGTGCTGGAGAACGTCATGGTCGGGGCGCACCGCCACGCCCGCGCCGGTTTCGCCTCGGCCCTCTTCGCCCTGCCGACGTCGGACAAGGACGAGCGGCTGCTGCGCGAGCGGGCCATGCGCGCGCTGACCGAGCTCAACGCCGCGCACTACGCCGGCCGCTACCCCGGCTCGCTCCCCTACCCGGTGCAGAAGCGGGTCGCGCTGGCCCGGGCGCTGGTCGCGGAGCCGGAGCTGCTGCTCCTCGACGAGCCCGCCAGCGGTCTGTCCGAGGACGAGATGCACGAGCTCGGCGAGCTGATCCGCTCGGTGGTCGGCCGGATGAGCGTGCTCCTCGTCGAGCACCACATGGACCTGGTCATGCGGGTCTGCGACCGGATCACCGTGCTCGACTCCGGCAAGCAGATCGCCGCCGGCACGCCGGCCGAGGTCCAGGCCGACCCCGCCGTGACCGAGGCCTACCTCGGCGACGCGGTCGACAGCGAGACCGACGCCGCCGAGCTCACCCACGCCGAGGGAGGACGCCCCCATGCCTGACGCCCACGGCAGCACCGCCCTGTCGGCCACCGGTGGCACCAGCACCGCCACGCGCCTGCTCGAGGTCGAGGGCCTCACCTCCGCCTACGGGCCGGTCCGCGCCCTCGACGGCGTCAGCCTGGCGGCCGAGACCGGGCGGATCACCGCCGTCCTCGGCGCCAACGGGGCCGGCAAGACCACCCTGCTGCGCACCATCAGCGGCCTCGTCCGCCCGGTCTCCGGCCGCGTCGTGCTCGACGGCGAGGACATCACCAAGGCGCCGGTCGAGTCGATGGTGGCCAAGGGCATGGCGCACGTGCCCGAGGGCCGCGGCGTCATCGCCGAGCTGACCGTCGACGAGAACCTGCGGGTCGGATCGCTCTTCCGCGGCAAGGTCGACCGGAGCGAGTTCGACCGGGTCTACGACCTGTTCCCGCGCATCGCCGAGCGGCGGAACAACGCCGCACACACGCTCTCCGGCGGTGAGCGGCAGATGCTGGTCATCGGCCGCGCGCTGCTGGCCAAGCCGCGCATCCTGCTGCTCGACGAGCCCTCGCTGGGCCTGGCCCCGCGGATCGTCGCCCAGATCTTCGGGCTGCTCCGCCAGCTGGTCGACTCCGAGGGGCTCTCGGTCCTGCTCGTCGAGCAGAACGCCCGCAGCGCCCTGTCGGTCGCCGACGTCGGCGTCGTCCTCAACCTCGGCAAGGTGGTCGTCACCGACTCCGCCCGCACGCTGATGGCCGACGAGGACCTCCGGCACGCCTACCTCGGTTTCTGACCCTCCCCGCACAGCCAGGAAGGCTTCCTCCTCCGTGGACTACTTCGTCAACGTGACCCTCACCGGGTTGACCCAGGGCATGATCTACTCGGCCTTCGCCCTGGCCCTGGTGCTCATCTGGCGATCGACCCGCATCGTCAACTTCGCCCAGGGCTCGATGGCCGCCGCCACCACGTTCATCGCCCTGGCCCTGATCCAGGCCGGCCAGTCCTACTGGGTCGCCCTGATCGTCGCCCTCGCCTCGGGGTTCGTCCTCGGGGCCATCGTCGAGCGGGTGATCATCCGCCCGGTCGAGGGCGGGCCCGAGCTCAACGCCGTCATCGTGACCCTCGGGCTCTTCGTCGCCATCCAGGCGTCCATCGCGATCATCTTCGGCTCGTCGTTCCAGTCCTTCCCGACGCCGTTCGGCGTGCGCGGCCTGGAGGTCGGTGGCTCGACGATCCCGCTGACCCCGACCAGCCTGTACGTCATCGGCTCGGTGCTGGTGGTCATGGCGCTGCTGGTCGCGCTCTTCCGGTTCACCCGCATCGGCCTGGCCATGCGCGCCTCGGCGTTCAGCCAGGAGGTCGCCCGGCTGCTCGGCGTCAAGGTGGGCGGCATGCTCACCCTCGGGTGGGGCCTGGCCGCCGTCGTCGGCTCGCTCTCCGGGCTGCTGATCGCCGGCGGCACGTTCGTCTGGCCGGCCTACATGGACGCGCTGATCGTGTTCGGCTTCGTCGCCGCGATCATCGGCGGCCTCGACTCGCCGGTCGGCGCGATCGTCGGCGGGCTGATCCTCGGCCTGGCGCTCAGCTACGTGAGCGGCTACGCCCCGCGCGGCAGCGCCCTGGTCAACATCTCCGCCCTGGTCATCCTGATCGTCGTCCTGCTGGTGCGACCCGGCGGTCTGTTCAGCAGCACCACGGCTCGGAGGGCATGACGATGAGCGACCTGCAGAGCCCCGCTTCCACCGGCACCGCCGGCAAGGCCAGCGACGACGCCCCGGTCAAGGCGACCGCCGGAGGGGATGCGCCCTCGGGCCCGGCGACGTCCGGCCGCTCGTTCCTGCCGCAGTCCACGCTGCTGCGCCACCTGCTGGTGCTCGCGGTCTGCGCCGTGCTGGCGGTGGTGATCCTGGAGATCACCAGCCCGTTCCAGAACTCGCAGCTGGCGACGCTGACCTACTACGCGATCGCCGCCGGCGGACTGACCGTGCTCACCGGCATGAACGGCCAGATCTCGCTCGGGCACGGTGCGCTCATGGCGGCCGGCGCCTACACGACGGCGCTGTTCCTCGACGCCGAGGAGCCGCTGCCCCTGCCGGTCATCCTGCTGGCCGCCGTCGTGGTCGCCACGGCGATCGGCGCCCTCGTCGGAGTGGCCGCCGCCCGCCTGCACGGCCCCTACCTCGCCGGCGCGACGCTCGCCCTCGCGGTCGGGCTCCCCGGTCTGGCGATCTACTTCCACGACGTCTTCGGCGGCGAGCAAGGCCTGCGGGTGCGCGCTCCGCAGTCGCCGGAGTGGTTCGACGGCTTCATCGACGCCGTCTCGGGCAACTCGGCCTCGAGCACCAAGTGGCTGGCCTACGTCGGCGCGATCTGCCTGTTGATCACCTACTTCTTCCTGGCCAACCTGATCCGCAGCCGCATCGGGCGGACCTGGCGGGCGGTGCGCGACCAGGAGGTGGCCGCCGAGCTGGCCGGGATCAACCTCGGGGCCTGGCGGGTGCTGGCCTTCGTCGTCAGCGCCGCGGCGGCCGGGCTCGCCGGCGGCGTGCTGGCCATCGTGGTCCGGCTCGCGGCCCCCAGCGGCTTCACCATCGTGCTCTCGCTGGCGCTGCTCACCGCCATCGTCATCGGTGGCCTGGGCAGCCTGGTCGGTGCCCTGCTCGGCTCGGCGCTGCTGGTCTTCCTGCCGCCGTTCGTCACGAACCTCGGCGGCGACTTCGGGCTCAGCCAGACCGAGGCCGCCCAGCTCGCGCCGTTCGTCTACGGCGTCGTGCTCATCGTGGTGATGATCTTCGTCCCGGCCGGCTTCGTGGGCACCATCCGCCTCCGCTGGATGACCCGCAAGGCCAAGCGAGCCATGGCCCAGGCCGGTGCCGACGGCGCGAGCAGCAGGGGGTGAGGGCGACCCCCTCCATCCGCCGCACGCGACACCCCCACCCGCACCACCCCCCACCGACTCCCGGGCACAGATGCCCGGGCCGCACCAGAGGAGCACCGTTGTCCAGATCCTCCCGACGTCTCATGACCACGATCGCCGCGGCGACCGTCCTGTCCACCGTCGCCGCCTGCGGCGGCAGCGATGACAGCGGCGGCGGCTCCGCCGGTGGCGGGGGCGGGGGCGAGAACGAGGCCTCCGACATCGGCGTCACCGAGAACTCGATCCGCCTCGGCGCCCACTACCCGCTGACCGGTGTGGCCGCCCCCGGCTACAGCGAGATCCCCACCGGCGTGCAGGCCTACTTCGAGTGCCTGAACCAGGCGGGCGGGATCTACGACCGGGAGGTCGAGTTCATCTTCCGCGACGACGCCTACAACCCGACCCAGACCGCGCAGGTCACCAACGAGCTGGTCCTCCAGGACGAGATCTTCGCGATGATGGGTGGCCTGGGCACCCCCACGCACAGCGCCGTGGTCGACTTCCTCAACGACGAGGGCGTCCCGGACCTGTTCGTCGCGTCCGGCTCCCTGACCTGGGGTGACGAGCCCGAGACCTACCCGTACACCTTCGGCTGGCAGACCGACTACATGAGCGAGGGCAAGATCATCGGCGAGTACATCGCCGAGAACTTCCCCGACGCCCAGGTCGGGCTCTTCCTCCAGGACGACGACTTCGGCGAGGACGGCGAGGCCGGCATCCGCCAGTACATCGACGACCAGATCGTCGCGGCCGAGCGGTACACCCCGGGCAACACCAACGTCGGCCCGCAGATCGCGGCACTGCAGGCGGCCGGTGCCGACTTCGTCGTCGGGTTCAACGTGCCCAGCTACACCGCGCTCTCGCAGCTGACCGCCCTGCAGCTCGGCTACGACCCGCAGTGGTTCTACTCCAACGTGGGCTCGGACCCGACGCTGGTCGGCGGCCTGCTGAACCGCTTCAGCGAGGGCCAGGTCTCCGACGCCAGCCTGCTCGACGGCGCGCTGACCACCGGCTACCTGCCGACGGTCGACCAGACCGACAACCCGTGGATCCAGGAGTTCCAGCGGATCTGGGACGAGTGCGGTGGCGAGGGCGAGCTGACCAACTACCGCGTCTACGGCATGGCCCAGGCCTACACGACGGCTCAGGCGCTGCAGGCGGCCGGTCAGAACCCGACCCGCGACGGCCTGGTCGAGGCCATCGAGACCGCCGGCAGCGAGTGGGAAGGCCCGGTCTTCGCGCCCTTCCGCTACTCGGAGGACAGCCACATGGGCACCAGCGGCATGTCCATCGAGCGCATCGTGGGCAACGGCTCGGAGGAGGTCCAGCCGGTCCGGGTGACCGACATCGGTGACGCCCCGATCGAGGAGTTCGACCGCGAGCCGGCCACCCCGCCGGCGAACGCGATCCCCGACGAGGAGTCCGTGGTCGACTGATGAAGCACCCCCTGCCCCCCACCGCTCGCTAGCTCGCGGGCGGGCCCTGCAGGGGGCCAGCACCTCACCGGCGGGCCGCCGGTCTCCTCTCGGAGACCGGCGGCCCGTCCGCGTCAGGGGGCGCAGCGCGGACCACGCTCCCCGGCACCGGGGCCGCGGTCGTCCGCGCACCGCAGGGCTCCGGCACCGCCCGGAGCGCGGAGAACACTTCGCTCTCGAAGTGTGTGCGGAGTTGATCTACGGGTAGGACGCCCGCCAGGTGCGTCCGCAGGCGTGCGCACCGGATGGAGCGCAGGAGGGCGACGGCATGGTCGACGGACCGGTACGCGGGGCACGGAGCATCCGGCGGGCGGTGGTCACCGGCGGTGCGGGGTTCCTCGGCTCGCACCTGTGCGAACAGCTGCTGGACCGCGGCGTCGAGGTCGTCTGCCTCGACAACTTCCTCACCGGCGCTCCCGAGAACGTCTCGCACCTGATGGAGCACCCGGGGTTCCGGCTGGTCCGCTGCGACGTCACCGACTACGTGCACGTCCCCGGCCCGGTGGACCTGGTGCTGCACTTCGCCTCGCCGGCCAGCCCGATCGACTACCTGAAGATGCCGATCGAGACCCTCAAGGTCGGCAGCCTGGGCACCCTGCACACCCTGGGCCTGGCCCACGAGAAGGGTGCCCGGTACGTGCTGGCCTCCACCTCCGAGGTCTACGGCGACCCGCTGCAGCACCCGCAGACCGAGGAGTACTGGGGCAACGTCAACCCGGTCGGCCCGCGCGGCGTCTACGACGAGGCCAAGCGGTTCAGCGAGGCGATGACCACCGCCTACCGGACGTCGAAGGGCACCGACACCGGCATCGTCCGGATCTTCAACACCTACGGTCCCCGGATGCGCGCCGACGACGGCCGTGCCATCCCCGCCTTCGTCAACCAGGCGCTGGACGGCCGGCCGCTCACCGTCGCCGGGACGGGCTCGCAGACCCGCTCGATCTGCTACGTGGACGACACCGCCGCGGGCATCCTGGCGCTGGCGTTCTCCGACCACCCCGGGCCGGTGAACATCGGCAACCCCGACGAGCTGTCGATGCTGGCGCTGGCCCGCTGGATCGTGGAGCTCACCGGGTCGGGCTCCCCCGTCGACCACATCCCCCTGCCCGTCGACGACCCCAAGGTCCGGCGCCCCGACACCACCCGCGCCGAGCAGCTGCTCGGCTGGCGCCCCCGGGTGACCTCCGAGGAGGGGCTGCGCCGCACCGTCGACTGGTTCGCCGCCCAGCGGACGGCCGCGGCACCGACCGGCTGACGGTCCGTCACGACTCGTGCGACGAGTGTCACCCCGACGCGACGCGGGACACATCTAATCTGGAACGGCGAGCTCTGGGGGAGCCGCACCCACCCCGAGTCGACCTCAGAGAGCGAGCATGGGCCGTCACGCAGATCCCGCAGCCACGCGCCGTCCGGTGCCTCCCGTTCTCGTCGCCGCCGGCCTCGCGATCGTCCTGGTCCTCGGTGGCCTGGTCTGGTGGCTGGCCGGGAGCGGTGGCTGTGACGAGGACGTCACCGTCGACGTCACGGTGGCCCCGGAGCTCGGCACGCTGACCGAGGAGCTGCTGAGCTCGGTCGAGTCACCCGACGACGCGCTCTGCGTCAGCGCGGAGGTGACCGCCCAGCAGCCGCTCCAGACCGCGGGTGACCTGGGCGCGCTCGACGAGGGCTCCCTGCCCGACGTGTGGGTGCCCGATTCCTCGCTGTGGCCGGCCCGCGTCGCCGGCGGTGCCGAGCTGGAGCCGGTGGGCTCGATGGCGCTCTCCCCCGTCGTCCTGGCCACCAGCGAATCGGTCATCGACGAGCTCGGCTGGACGGGCGAGGGCCCGGGCTGGGCCGAGGCGCTGGGCACCGGACGGCCGCTGGCCGTCCCGGACCTCGCCGCCAGCGCCGAGGCGCTCTCCGCGCTGGCCGCGGTGCGCACCGCCCTGGGTGGGGACGCCGACGCCGACAACGCCGTGGTGGCCGCGGTGCTCGCCGCCGCCCGCAGCACCGAGCTCACCGCGGGCGAGGCGCTGACCGCCGGCAGCGAGGGCGGCTCCGAAGCCCCGCTGGTGCCGGTCAGCGAGCAGGAGGTCTACGCCATCCACCAGGAGGCCGAGGACTCCGCTCTGCTCGCCGTCTACCCCGCCGAGGGCTCCCCGGTGCTCGACTACCCGGTGCTGCGGGTGGGTTCGCCCACCGGCGCCCAGGCCCGCGCCGTCGAGATCGTCACCGACCGGCTGCTGTCCGAGGAAGCGCAGGCGGCCGTCCGGGACGCGGGCTTCCGCGGGCCGGAGGGCGACGCCCCGCCCGGCGCCGGCGCCGGCGCCGGGATCGCCGAGGCGGCCCCCGAGGTGCTGGCCCTGGACGCCCCGCAGGTGCAGGGTCTGCTGACCCGGCTCTCCAGCCTGGCCGCGCCGTCGCGCGTCCTGACGGTGTTCGACGTCTCCACGTCCATGGAGGCGCCGGTCAACGGGGGCACGCGGGCCACCCTCGCCCGCGACGCCGCCAGGAGCACGCTCTCCCTCGTCCCCGACGACTACGCCCTGGGCATCTGGGCGTTCGCCTACGAGCTGGACGGCGAGCAGGACTGGACCGAGCTGGTGCCCACCCGCGAGCTGGACGCCGTCGTCGACGGCGAGACGCAGCGCGCCGTCCTCGACGAGCAGCTGCAGACCATCCCCGAGCGGCTGACCCCCGGCGGGACCGGGCTGTACGACACCACGCTGGCCGCCGTGCGGGCCGCGCGGGAGAACTACGACCCGACGGCGGTGAACAGCGTCCTCGTCGTCACGGACGGCACCAACGAGGACGACGCCGAGGGGACCAGCCTGGACAACCTGCTGATCACGCTGGCCGCCGAGGCCGACCCCGACCGGCCGGTCAAGGTGATCGGGGTGGCGCTGGGGCCGGACGCCGACCTCAGCGCGCTCGAGCAGATCGCGGAGGCCACCGGCGGCGCGGCGTACTCCGCCGTCGAGGAGGAGGACCTGCAGATGGTCCTCTTCGACGCCCTCCGCCAGCGCTCGTGACATCGTCGTCCTCCGGACGACACCGCGACCAGGTGCCGTCCCCCGGCGGCGTGGAGCCGCTGCGTCACGCCTGCGCGGACCCCTCCGGGATCCACTCGGCGTGACCGGGCAGGAGCTCGTCGAGTGCCCCCTCCACCTGGTCGACGGTGATGCGGGCCAGGGCGGGATCGAGGTCGGTGCCCCACGGGTCGCCGGTGCCGTCGCCGTGCCAGAGCACCACGTGCTGCGGGCGCGGCGGCGGCCCCCACAGCGCCGGTGGCACCGGGCCGAAAAGCACCACGGACGGTCGCCGGTAGGCGGTGGCCAGGTGCGCGACGCCGGTGTCGCCGCACACGACCACCCGCGCCGCGGCCACCACCGCCGCGAGCTCCACGGACGTCGTCCGGCCGGCCAGCACGGCCGACTCCGGCAGCCCGGCCGCCGCGGCCACCGACCGGGCTAGCTCCACCTCCGCCGGGCCGCCGGTGATGCGCACGTCGTGGCCGCGGGCGGCGAGGTGGCGGGCGACGGCGGCGAAGCGGTCGGCCGGCCAGCGGCGGCCGGGGAACGCCGCCCCCGGGTGCACCACGGTGGCCCCGCGCACCGGCGGCGGCGCGGCGGGCACGGCGATGTCCAGCGCGTCGGGATCGGCGTCGACTGCGAGTCCCTCGGAGACCAGCCGGCACCAGCGCCGGACCTCGTGCTCGTCGGGGTACCAGGTGGGTCCGGGGTAGCCTGGGCCGGCGAAGGTGAGCAGCCGCTGCGGGTGCAGGTCGGCGACGACCACGTGCGAGGCCGGGCCCTTGCCGTGGAGGTCGACGGCGAGCTCCGGCGGCGGCCCCGACCAGTCCAGCGGCTCCAGCTCGCGGGCGGGCAGCACCTCGTCGACGGCGTCGATGAGCGCGGCCAGCGGCTGCAGCGCCGTCGTCGTCGCCAGCACCAGCCGGTGCCCGGGCACGGCCGCCCGCACCGCCCGGATGGCCGGTACCCCGGTGAGCAGGTCGCCCAGCCCCAGCGGCCGCAGGACGACCGCCGCGGGCGCCTCGACGCTCACCGGCCCCTGGCATAGGAAGCTTTACCTGCGGAAACGGGGGCGGATCCACACGTAAAGCTTCCTATGCCTGTCAGCACGGCGTGCCTCATACGCGCGAGCGCTCGACCAGGGCCGTGGTCGAGTGGCCGTCCAGGTAGGGCAGGACGACGGCCTGTCCACCCCAGGAGCGCAGCACCTCGGCCTCGGGCAGGTCCGCACCGGCGTAGTCGCCGCCCTTGGCCCAGACGTCGGGGCGCAGCCGGTCGAGCACCTGCGTGGGGGTGTCCTCGTCGAAGACCACCACCGCGTCGACGAACTCCAGCGCCTCCAGCACCCGGGCGCGGTCGGGGGCGGTCACCAGCGGCCGCGACGGGCCCTTGAGCCGGCGCACCGAGTCGTCGGAGTTGATGCAGACGACGAGGCAGTCGCCCAGCCCGCGGGCGGCGCGCAGCGTGGCGACGTGCCCGGGGTGCAGCAGGTCGAAGCAGCCCCCGGTGGCGACGACGGTGCCCCCGGCGGCGCGCACCCGCGCGATGACGGCCTCGGCGCCGGGCTCGGGGGCCACCGCCTCGACCCGCTCGTCGGCGTCCCAGGCGGTCGCTCCCCCGCGGGCGACGAACGCCGAGGCGAAGGCCACCGCGGCGGCCACCGCCTCGCCGGTGACCGCGCCGTCGGCGAGGGCCAGCGCCGCGGCGGCGGCGAAGGAGTCCCCGGCGCCGCAGGGGTCACCGCCGGTGACCGCGACCGCGGGCACGACCATCGGTGCACCGGTGCCGTACGAGAGCAGCGCGCCGCGGGCGCCCATCGTCACCGCGACCGCGCCCACGCCCCAGTGCCGGATGAGCGCCTCCGCTCGGGCACCGACGGCGGCCAGGCCCTCGCCGTCCACGGCCGGGACCACCCGGGCCGCCTCCGCGCCGTTGGGCGTGACCAGGCGGGCGCTGGGCACCGGGTCGGCGCCCCGCGGGTGCGGGTCCCAGACGACGGGGCCGCGGGCCTCGGCCAGGGCCGCGCGCACCGCCGGGTCGACCGTCGTCCCCCGGCCGTAGTCGGCGACGAGGACGGCGGCGGCGTCGCGGATCGCGGCGGCGGCCGCGGCGGGGAGCTCGCCGAGCACGGCGACCGCCGCGCCGCTGTCCAGCCGGGCAACGGAGTGGTCGCCGACGCGCACCCGCTGCTTCACGGCGGTGCCCCCGGTGGCCGGGATCTCGACCAGGCGGACGCGGCTGGCGAGCAGGGCGCGCAACCGGTCGGCGTCCTCGTCGGAGTCCAGCGGCGCCACGAGCACCACCTCGCGGGACCCCGCCGCGGCCGCGATGACCGCCGCGAGCGCGGCGCCCCCCGGGCGTTCCCGCCGTTCGACGTCCTCGACCACGGGCACCGGGGCGTCGGGGGTCAGCCGCGACGCGGTGCCGACCAGGTCGACGTCGAGCAGCGCGTCCCCGACGACGACCAGCGGCCGGGCGCTCACGTCGCCGCCTCGAACGACGGCCCCGCGGGCACCCGCGGCGGGGCGGCGAGCACGGCCGCGTCGAAGGCGGCGCAGACCAGGTGCAGGGCGGCCAGGTGGCACTCCTGCACGGTGGCGGTCCACGGGGAGTCGATGCAGACCGCGTCGTCGGCCGCGGCGGCCAGCGGGTTCGGCGCCGGCCCGGTGATCGCCAGCGTCGTGATGCCGCACTCGCGGGCCCGCCGGGCGGCGGCGACCGCGTTGGGCGAGCGGCCCGACGTCGACAGCAGGACCAGCACGTCACCCGCCCGGCCGTGGGCCTCCACCTGCCGGGCGAACAGCTCGTCGGCCGGGTAGTCGTTGGCGATCGCGGTCAGCGAGGAGGTCTCCGCGGTGAGGCAGATGGCCGAGAAGGGCGGGCGGTCGGCGCGGTAGCGGCCCACCAGCTCGGCGGTGAGGTGCTGGGCCTGGGCGGCGCTCCCGCCGTTGCCTGCGGCCAGCAGCCGGCCGCGGGACGGCCCGCAGAGGACGTCGGCCAGCAGCCGGCCCCAGCGGTCGAGCGCCGGCAACTGGTCCTCCAGCGAGCGCAGCGCGTTCCGCAGCGAGGCGACGTGGTCGGCCCCGGTCAGGTGGGTGCAGGTGTCCGGCGCCGGGACGTCGCGCTGCGCCACGACGTTCTCGAAGAAGGAGTGCGGGGTGACGCTCATCGACCCACCTCCGGTGTAGGAACGGGACGGCTTCGCCGTGCTGTCGAGCACATCACCTGGCGACCTCCACGGGACGGTGCCGGGTGAGCACCTGGCGGTAGACGGTTTCGGTGTCGGCGACGACGCGGGCCCAGCGGTAGCGGGTGCGGGCCCGCTTCACGCCCGCGGCGCCGTAGGCGGTGCGGCGCTCGTCGTCGGCGAGCAGCGCGGCGAGCACCGCGCCGAGGCGCTCGGGCTCGCGCGCCGGGACGAGGTCGCCGGTGACCCCGTCGACGACGGTGTCCTGCAGCCCGCCGACGGCCGTGGCCACGACGGGCCGGGCGCAGGCCATCGCCTCCAGCGGCGTGATGCCGAAGGGCTCGTACCAGGGGACGGCGAGGACGACGTCGGCCGAGCGGATCCAGGCCGGGACGTCGGCACGGGCGACGGCCCCGGTGAACACCAGGCGGTCGGCGACCCCGGCCTCGCCGGCGATGGCGCGCAGCCGGCGCACCTCGCGGTCGGCGTCGAGCTCCCCGGCCGGGGGGCCGCCGACCACGACGAGCTCGGCGTCGGGCACCGCGCGCAGCGCCCGGACGGCGTCGTCCTGGCCCTTGCGCTCGACCAGCCGGCCGAGGACCAGCAGCCGCTGCCGCTCACCCCGCGGGGCCACCGGGCCGCGGGGCGTGAACACCGCGGTGTCGACGCCGCAGGGCACGATCGAGACGCGGTCGCTGGGAAGCCCCAGGCGGCGCAGCTCGAACACCTCGTCGGAGCAGGTGGCCACCACGTGGGCCACGTCGCGGCAGAGCCCGCGCTCGAGGTCGATCCGCTCGGCCGGGGAGGTGTCGGCGTCGCCCTGGTGCCGGCGCTTGACCGAGCCCAGGGCGTGGAAGGTCTGCAGCACCGGCACGGGGGCGAGCAGGCTGGCCGACGCCTCCACCGAGGCCAGGCCGCTCATCCAGAAGTGCGCGTGCACGACGTCGGGGGGCTGCGCCGCCCAGCCGTGCCGCAGCACCCGCGCGAAGGCGGGCATGTGCTGGAGCAGCTCGTCCTTGGGCAGCGGTTCGGCCGGCCCCGCGGTGACGTGGACGACGTTGTAGCCGTCCTGCACCACGACCCGCTCGGGCAGCGACGCGTCGTCCCGGCGGGTGTGCACGGTGACCTCGTGCCCGCGCTGCGCGAGCCCCGCGGCGAGGGCCGCGACGTGCACGTTCTGCCCGCCGGCGTCGACGCCGCCGATGGCGGCGAGCGGGCTGGCGTGCTCGGACACCAGGTCGATCTTGAACCGGTACGGACCCAGCTGGTCGGTCCTCATCGGGTCACCTCCTCGAGCAGCGCGTCCCAGTCGCGCAGGAAACGGTCGAGGCCGTAGCGCTCCAGGGCGGCGGCGCGCGCGGCCTTGCCGGCCAGCCGGGCGGCGTCCTCGTCGTTCAGGAACTCGCGCACGGCGGCCCACAGCCGTTCGGGTCGGGTGGAGACCACCCCGGCCTCGGTGGGCACCGCCTCGACCACCTCGGTGGTGGCCAGCGCGACCACCGGCATGCCCAGGTGCATGGCCTCCAGCAGCGAGAGGCCCAGCGACGTCCAGCGCACCGGATGCACGTACAGCCTGCGGCGGGCGAGCTCGGCGTGCATGGCGTGCTGGGGCGGATCGTCGAACAGGGTCACCCGCGCCGGGTCCAGCCCGTACTGCTCGTGCAGGCCGGTGAGCCCCATGCCGAAGACGTCGAGCGGCGCGGCCGCGGCGAGGCCGGGCAGCAGGTCGGCGCCGACGGTGCGCCCCCGGCGGACCGGCTCGTTGGTGACGACGGCGGCGCGGGCCAGCTCGCCGGTCCACCGCTCCCCCGGGTCGACGATGCCGTGCTCGATCACCGTCGTCGTCGCCCGGCCGTTGTCGTAGAACAGCTCGTTGAAGTGCGTGACGTGCGCGATCGGGATGTCGTCGCGGTCGGCGACCGGGTGCCGGGTGTGCGGGACCGGTCCGTCACCAGGCTCCAGGCCGGGCGCGTTGTGCTCGAGGAACACCGCCGGCAGATCGCGGCCGGGCTCGCGCCCGAGCCACTCGCGGCACAGCTCGAGATCGCGCCGGCGCTGCAGCACGACGACGTCGGGCTGCTCCTCCTCCCGCAGCTGGGCGGGGGTGACCTCCCGCGCCGAAACCGGCCAGTCCCACGTCCGGGCCCGGCCCAGGCCGTCGCCGTCGCGTCCCGGGGTCACCGGGAGCAGGTACTCGTGGCGACCCTGGACGAACGCCGTCGTCCAGGAGCCGTGCACGTGCCAGATCAGGATCTTCACGCTCTCACCTGGATGCTCGTCGCCGCCTCTCGGGCTGCGGCAGGGATGCGGTCGACGGCCGGCTGCTGGACCGTGAGCAGTTTCTCCACCGCGGCGACCACGTCGGACGCGGTCACCTCGGTGAGGCAGGGGTGGCCGGCCACGGGGCACTCGCGGGCCCGGGTGCCGGCGCAGGGTGCCGACTGGTCGCCCAGCAGCACGCTGGGCACGCCGTAGGGCGCCCAGCGGGCGGCGGGGACCACCGGCGAGAACAGCGAGACGACGGGGGTGCCGACGGCGGCGGCCAGGTGCGCCGGGCCGGTGTTGCCGACGACGACCGCCGCGGCGCCGTCGAGCAGCGCAGCCATCTCGGCCAGCGAGGTCGCCCCGCCGAGGTCGACGCCGCGGTTCCCGGCCACGGCGGCGGTGAGCGCCCGCTCCCCCGGCCCACCGGTGACCAGCACCCGGTGTCCGGCGTCGGCGAGCGCCTCGACCGCCTCGGCGCAGCGCTGCGCGGGCCACGCGCGCGCCGGCACGGAGGCGCCGGGGTGCAGGACGACGTAGCCGGGTCGGTGCGCCACCGGGGGCAGGGGTCGGCGCACCTCCAGCCGGCCCTCGTCCCCGGGCGGGAGCTCGAACCCGGCCGCTCGGGCCAGGGAGAGCGCCCGCTCGGACTCGGGCAGGTCGTCGTCGACCCGGTGGCGGACGTCGAGCAGCGTGCCGGGGTAGTCCACGCTGATCGCCGAGATGCGGGGCACGCCCGCCGACCGCAGCACCAGCGCCAGGGGCAGGGGCGACTGGTGGAACGACGTCGAGACGACCGCCTCGTCGGGCGCGAGCGCCCGCACGCGGTCGGTGAGCGCGGCGAGGTCGTCGGCGTCGACCGGCGGCGGGTCGCCGAGGATCCACGGGCATGACCAGGTCCACACCTCGTCGACGCCGGGCAGCAGCTCCGCGGCGGCCGCACCGGCGGGCCCGGCGAGCAGCACCACGCGGCCGGCGCCGTGCGCGACGGCGCGCACGAGCGGGCCCTGCAGGAGGACGTCGCCGGCGTTGTCCAGCCGGGCGACCAGGACGGTCCGCGGGGCGCTCACCACAGCCCGGCCAGGACGTCGTCGACCGCGTCGGGCAGGCTCGCGGCCCGCTGCGGGGCCGCCGCCACCTCCTCGCGGCGGGTGACCGGGGTGGGCACCAGGATGCCGCGGGCACCGGCCGCGGCGGCCGCCTCGACGTCGGCACCGATGTCGCCGATCACGACGCAGCGGGCCGGGTCGACGCCGAGCTCGGCGCAGGCGGCCAGCACCATGCCGGGCGCGGGCTTGCGGCAGGCACAGCCGTCGTCCGGACCGTGCGGGCACACCTGGACCGTCTCGAAGGGGCCGAGCAGCTCGTCGAGCCGCTTCATGCAGGCGTCCACCTGGTCGGGGGTGATGAGCCCGCGGGCCACGCCGGACTGGTTGCTCACCACGCCGACCCGCACGCCACGGGCGCGCAGCCGGTCGAGAGCCTGCTGCGCACCGTCCACCGGGCGCACCCAGTCCGGGTCGCCGTTGTAGGGGAAGTCGTGCACCAGCGTGCCGTCGCGGTCGAGGAGCACCAGGTCGGGCAGGCCGCGCCAGCGCGGCACGCCCACGTGCTGGACGACGCCGCGCAGCCAGTGCCAGGTGGCCAGCGGCGGGATGAGCGCGCTGGTGGCCAGCATCGTCGTCACCTCGGCGCGGTCGCGCGGGCCGGGCGCGATCCGCCGCCAGGCGAACTCGGCGGTGCCGGCGGCCCAGGCGGCCGCGGCAGCCAGCGCGGCCCGGGGCCGGCCGGCGGCGGCCAGGCCGACGGCGGCCAGCGCGGCGGCGGTGACCGCGGTGTGCTGCGGACGGCGGCCGAGCGCGGCGACGGCACGGTCCCGCCAGCCTGGCCCGTGCAGCCGGCGCATGAGGACGTCGTCGGCGTTGCCGGCCTGCACCCGGACGCTGACCCAACGGTCCGCGGGCCGGACCGGGTGGGTGATCCACCGCTCCCCGCGCACCAGCCGGGAGCCGGTGTCCATGACCCGCAGGGCGAGGTCGGAGTCCTCGCGGAAGGCGCGGGGGAAGCGCTCGTCGAAGCCGCCGACCGCGGTGAGCGCGCTGCGGCGGTAGGCGAGGTCGGCGGTGATCCAGCTGGAGGTGGCCAGCCCCGCGGTGCCGCGTTCCCAGTCGCTGGGCCGGCGGTCCTCGGGCAGCGGTACGCGCACCCGGCCCTGGCTGCCGGCGACGTCGTCGGGCAGGTCGGCGAGGTCGGCCGCGAGCCGCTCGTACCAGTCGGGGTCGGTCACCACGTCGTCGTCGAGGAAGGCGATCCACTCGGTGCGGGCGGTGCGCCACCCGAGGTTGCGGGCCCGGGCGGGGCCCCCTCCCCCGGTGCGCACCACGCGGACCGGCGGCAGGCCGGGGCGGTCGGGGTCCAGCGGCTCGCCGGTGGGGCGGTCGTCGACCACGACGAGCTCGGCCGGGCGGGGGCCCGGGGCAGCGGCCAGCGCGTCGAGCAGGACGTCCAGCGAGGGACGTCCGATCGTCGGCACGACGACGGTGCACTGCGCGAGCATGATCGCGTCCTGCCCGTTCTCGTACCGGCGAAACACTACGGGCTTGAAGTGTCCGCGGCCGGCAGGTGGACGGGGAACCCCGGGCGCTGCGCCCGCGCCCGCCGGAGCCCGGACCGGACCACCTGCCAGAGACGGGCGCGACCGTGGGAGGTGCCCCAGGGCAGTAGCGTTCTGCCCACCCCGGCGGGGCAGAGGGCCACTGCCCGCAGGACAGGTACGGCGCCCCGCGGCGCCGAAGCACCATCCCGGCGCAGCACCGCCGGGAACGGGGTCGACGACGCCGGCCAACCGCCGCCGCAGGCCGCGCCGGAGAAGGTGTTCCGGGAGGAGTAGCGCTCTGCCCACCCCGGCGGGGCAGAACGCTACTGCGCAGGGAACAGGTAGGGCCCGGGGAACAGGTCGGCGGCGAGCGCGGCCGCGAGTACCGGACCGGCGGAAAGCACCCCGGCCCGGCCGGAGTCCGGCGCGGCGCCCGAGCGGGTCAGCGGCCGGTGGGTGCCAGGACCGCGACCTCCTCGGCGTAGGCCAGCGGCGCAGCGGTGCGCCGCTCCAGCTCCTCGCGGGTGAGCCCGGCGACCATCTCGCGCACCAAGAAGCCCGAGGAGGTGACGTCGATGACCGCGAGCTCCGTGTAGATGCGGTCGACCACCTGCGCGGCGGTCAGCGGGTAGGTGCACTCCGGCAGCAGCTTGGGCCGGCCGTCCGGCGTGGTGTGCATCATCAGCACCAGCACCCGCTTGGCGCCGACCGCGAGGTCCATCGCGCCGCCGACCGCCGGGGGCAGGTGCGCGTCGTCGGTCGCCCAGTTCGCCAGGTCGCCCTGCGCGGAGACCTGGAAGGCGCCCAGCACGGTCACGTCGATGTGGCCGCCGCGCATCATCATGAACGAGTCGGTGTGGTGGAAGTAGGAGCCGCCGGGAACCAGCGTGACCGGTGCCTTGCCGGCGTTGATCAGCTCCCAGTCCTCCTCCCCCGCAGCTGGTGCGGGCCCCATGCCGAGGATGCCGTTCTCGCTGTGGAAGACGATCTCCTTGCCGGCGGAGACGACGTCGCCGACCAGCGTGGGCATGCCGATGCCCAGGTTCACGTAGGAGCCGTCGGGGATGTCCTGGGCCACCCGGGCGGCCATGCCGGTGTGCGAGAGCGGGGTCGCGGTCATGCCGCCACCTCGACGACCCGGTCGACGAAGATGCCCGGGGTCACGACGGCCTCGGGGTCCAGCTCGCCCAGCTCGACGAACTCCCGCACCTGCACCACGGTGAGCCCGGCGGCGGTGGCCATGGTGGGGCCGAAGTTCCGGGCCGCCTTGTTGTAGACCAGGTTCCCCCAGCGGTCCGCGCGCAGCGCCTGGACCAGCGCGACGTCACCGCGCAGCGGCTCCTCGAAGACGTGCCGCCGTCCGGCGATCATGCGCACCTCCTTGCCGCGGGCCAGCAGCGAGTCGGCGCCGGCGGGGGTGAAGAAGCCGCCCAGGCCCGCTCCCGCGGCGCGCATCCGCTCGCTGAGGGTGCCCTGCGGCACGAGCTCGAGCTCGATGTCCCCCGCCCGGTAGAACTCCTCGAACCAGATGGAGCCGGCCGACCGCGGGTACGAGCAGATGATCTTGCGCACCCGCCGCTCGCGGATGAGCGCGGCGACGTCGGTCTCCCCGCTCCCGGCGTTGTTGGTGACGATCGTCAGGTCGCGGGCGCCCTGCTCCAGGAGCGCGTGCACCAGCTCGACCGGCACGCCGGCGGCACCGAACCCGCCCACGAGGACGGTCGCGCCGTCCGGCACGCCCGCGACCGCCTCGGCGAGCGACGCCACCCGCTTGTCGATCACTGCGCCCCCGATGGTCTGGCCGGTGCGGAGCGACCGGCTGCTGGCGGCGGTACCCGCCGCCGGGATCGGTCAGCCACGGTCAGGCCCCGGCCCCCCGTCCTGCGCCCCCGAGGCGGTCGAACCCGTCGCCCCGGTCGAGCCTGACCCGTCCCGCGGCGCTCCGGTCGTAGCGCCCTCCGTGTCGTCGGTGTTCTCCGCACCCGGCGTGCCCTCGGGCTCGGCGGTGGTGCCGGTCGCCGCGAGGTCCTCCTCGCCCGGCGTGGACGGGCGGCTGCGACGCCGCCGGCGACGGATGCCCTGGACGGTGCTCCAGATGATCACCAGGGCCATCAGGGCGAAGAGCGTCCCGGACATGGGGCGGGTGAAGAAGGTGGAGAACTCGCCGCCCGAGATCAGCATCGACCGGCGGAAGTTCGACTCGAGGATCGCGCCCAGGACGAAGGCCAGCACCAGCGGGCCGGGCTCGAAACCGGTCTTCTTCATCAGCCAGCCGATGACGCCGAAGACCAGCACGACCCACATGTCGAAGATGTCGTTGTTCACCGAGAAGACGCCGGCCATCGTGACCAGCAGGGCGAACGCCGCCAGGATGCCCGCGCGCACCCGCAGCAGCTGGACGAAGAAACCGACGAGCGGGATGTTCAGGATCAGCAGCATCAGGTTGCCGATGGCCATCGAGGCGATGACGCCCCAGAAGATCTCGGGCTGCTGGTCGATCAGCTGCGGGCCCGGCGTGATGCCCTGGATCAGCAGCGCACCGAAGATCAGGGCCAGGACCACGTTGGGCGGGATCCCGAGGGTGAGCAGCGGGATGAACGCCGAGGTGGACGAGGCGTTGTTCGCCGTCTCCGGCCCGGCGACGCCCTCGATGGCGCCCTTGCCGAACCGGGTCGGGTCCTTGGCCCGCCGCTTCTCGGTCGCGTAGGAGGCCAGCGAGGAGATGACGCCACCACCGCCGGGCAGCACCCCGATGAAGAAGCCCATCACCGACCCGCGGGCGATCGCACCCGAGGAGTCCCTGAGGTCCTTGCGGCTGGGCCAGATGTTGGAAATCTTGCTCTTGAGCGCCTGCGCCTTCTCGGTCTTCTCGACGTTGTAGAGGATCTCGCCGACGCCGAAGAGCCCCATCGCCACGGCGACGAAGTCGAAGCCGTCGAACAGCGAGATCGACCCGAAGGTGAAGCGGTTGGTCCCGGTGATCAGGTCCTGCCCGACCGTGGCCAGCAGCAGGCCGAGCGCTGCCATGGACAGGCTCTTCACCGGGTGCCGGGTGCCCAGGTAGGTGACCAACAGGATGCCCAGCGCGGTGAGGGCCACGTACTCCTGGGAACCGAACTCGACCGCCAGGTCGGCCAGCGGCGGCGCGAGGAGGACCAGCCCGATCACGGAGACCGTGCCGCCCACCCAGGAGCCGATCGCGGCGATGCCCAGCGCGGGGCCGGCCCTGCCCTGCTTGGCCATCTGGTAGCCGTCGAAGGTGGTGACGACCGAGGCTGCCTCGCCCGGGAGCTGCAGCAGGACGGAGGTGATCGTGCCGCCGTACATCGACCCGTAGTAGATGCCCGCCAGCAGGATGACGGCGGTGACGGGCTCGATCTCGTAGGTGATCGGCAGCAGCAGCGCGATGGTCGCCGTCGGCCCGAGGCCCGGCAGCACACCGATGACCGTGCCGATGAGCACGCCGATGAAGACGTAGAGCAGGTTCGTCGGGTCCAGCGCGACCGAGAAGCCCTGGCCGATGCCTTCGAGGATGCCCATGCCTCAGCTCCCGACCGGTGCGAAGACGATGCCGTCAGGGAACGGTACGGCCAGCGCCTCGACGAAGACGAGGTGGAACGCCAGCGCACCGAGCACCGCTAGCGGGACGGCCCAGCGCCACGGCTCGCGGGCGAAGATCCGCAGCCAGAAGAGCAGCATCAGGATGGCCGAGACCAGGAAGCCGATCGTCTCGAAGAGGACGATGAACACCGCGAGGCTGGCCAGCCCCAGGGCGATCCCGAGGGTGCCGCGGGTCCACGGCTCGTAGTCCTCGGGGTCGTCGATGAAGAGCAGCACGATCCCTGTCCCCGTGAGCAGCATCGCGACGATGAACGGCCACAGGCCGGGGCCGGGGGCGTTCAGCTCACCGAGGCCCAGGCTGCGGGCGCCCAGCATCCCCGCCACACCCAGGAGCACCAGGATCAGCGGCGCGAGCCGGTGCAACTGCTTCGTCATCAACTCTCCGGGGGAAGGTGCGGACGCGACCGGGCAGCCGCGGAGGACCGGGACGGCGCCGGTCCCCCGCGGCTGCGGGTGGTCACTCCTGCAGGATCGGCCCGTAGGCCTCGATGATGCTGTCGATCCGGTCGGAGAAGGCGGCGCTGTCCACGAACTCGTCGGGAACGTACTGCTCCCCGAGCTGCTCGCGCACCTCGTCCTTCTGCAGGCAGGTGTCGACCGTCTCCTCGAGCGTCGAGACCACGTTGTCGGGGACGCCCGCCGGGGCCGCGAGGCCGAAGACCGACACGCTGTTGGTGAGCTCCGGGAAGCCGGACTCGGCCAGGGTCGGCGCGTCGATGTAGTCCACGGGCTCGGCCGGGCTGACCGCCAGCGGCAGGAAGCTGCCGGCGTCGATGTTCTCCAGCACGTCCTGCGAGCTGTTGATGAAGATGGCGTCGACGTTGCCGCCGAGGATCGCCGTCGTCATCTCGGCGTTCCCGGTGAACGGCACGGCCGTGACCTCGATGCCGTACTCCTCGGCCAGCCGCCGCAGCTCCATGGCCTGCGACGTCGTGGTGCCGGGGACCCCGACGTTGAGCTCGCCCGGGTTCTCCTCGGCGTAGGTGAAGAACTCCTCGGCGGTGGTGAACTGCGAGCCCTCCCCGACGATGAGGGCCGAGGGGATCTCGGTGACCGCGGCGATGGGGACGTAGTCCTCGTTGGTGTAGCCGACGTCGTCCTGCAGCGGGTTGGTGGCCGAGGCCGGCACCGCGATCAGCGACAGGGTGTACCCGTCGTTCCCGCCGGCGATCATCGCCTGCATGCCGACCGAGCCGGAGGCGCCCTCGCGGTTCTCCACGACGACGGTCTGGCCCAGCTCCTCCTCGATGCAGCTGCCGATGGTGCGCCCGGCCAGGTCGGTCGGGCCACCGGCGGCGTAGGGGACGATCAGGTTGATGGTTTCGGTCGGGTAGTCCGGCGCGGCCTCCGCCGAGTCCTCGGTGCCGGCGTCCTCGGTCCCGCCGCAGGCGGCGAGGGAGAGCACGGACGCGGCGATCAGCGCGGGCCAGGTCGAGCGGGTACGGCGCATGGGTTCCTCCGGTGGTCGGGGGCGGGTCGTACGGGGATGGGGTCAGCCGAGGATCGGTTCGTAGACCTCCTGCGTGCGGTCGAGGACCCCGCCGAGCTCCTCGGCGCCGGCGAACTCCTCGAGGACGTACTCCTCGCCCAGCGTCTGCTGCACCTCGGGCTTGTCCAGGCAGGTCTGCAGGGTGTCCTCCAGCGTCGAGACGACGTCGTCGGGCAGCCCGGCCGGGCCGGCGAGGCCGAACGTCGAACCGGAGAGGGTCAGGCCGTCGTAGCCCAGTTCGGTGAACGTCGGGGTGTCGGGCAGCCAGGACAGCCGCTCCTCGGGCGAGGCCACGAGCGGGACGAAGGCGCCCGACTCGATGTTCTGGACGACGTCGCTCGAGGCGTTGATGAGCACGGCGTCGACGTTCCCGCCGAGGAGGGCGGTGGTCATCTCGGCGTTGCCGTTGAACGGCACCGCGGTGACCTGGACGCCGTGCTCCTCGGCCAGCCGCTGCAGCTCGATGGCCTGGGGCGTGGAGGCGCCGGGTGTACCCACGGTGACGGTCCCCGGCTGCGCCTCGACCGCGGCGAAGAAGTCCTCCGCGGTGGCGTACGGCGAGTTCTCCCCCACCGCCAGCACCGACGGCACCTCGGTCATGACGCCGACGGGCGTGATGTCGTCCTTGGTGTAGCCCACCTCGTTGGCCAGCGGGGTCAGCACCATGGTGCCCGCGGTGACCAGGGAGAGGGTGTACCCGTCGGGCTCGGCGGCGACGAGCTCGGTCGTCGCCAGGGCGCCGGAGCCACCCGGGAGGTTCTCGACGACGACGGTCTGCCCGAGCTCCTCCTCGATGCAGGCGCCGACGGTGCGGGTGGTCAGGTCGGTCGGCCCGCCGGCGCCGTAGGGCACGATCATGCGGATCGACTCGGTCGGGTACGACGACGCGTCGCCGCCCCCGCCGCCCTCGGCAGCGGTGCCGCCGCCGCCGTCCTCACCGCCGCAGGCGGCGACCAGACCGATCAGTGCCACGCCTGCGAGGCCTGCCGAGATGCGCATGCTTCTTCCCCCCAACGGTCACCACTGACCGGTTCGCCACACCCGGGTCGCGCCCGCTCGGTGGTGTGGACCACTTGGATACAAGCACAGGGGCCGATCCCCAGCGCCTCGAAAAGGCAACGATCCGGACTCGGTCAGGGCACGGTCAGCACGGCGTCGATCACGTGCGGTCCGGGCTCGGTGACCGCCCGGCGGAACTGCTCGACGAACTCCTCCGCCGTCGTCGCCCGGCTGCCCGGGACGCCCATCCCGGCGGCCAGCGAGACGAAGTCCAGATCCGGCCGGCTGAGCTCCAGGAGGTCCCTGGAGCGCGGCCCGGAGGCCTCCGCCCCGACGTTGCGGAGCTCGCCCTCGAGGATGCGGTAGGACCGGTTGCTGAACACGACCGTGGTCACGTCGAGCTGCTCGCGCGCCTGGGTCCACAGCGCCGAGATGGTGTACATGGCGCTGCCGTCGCCCTCGAGGCAGACGACCCGCCGCTCCGGGGCGGCGACCGCGGCCCCGGTGGCGACCGGGAGGCCCTGGCCGATCGCGCCCCCTGTGAGGGTCAGCCAGTCGTGCCGCGGTGCACCGGCGGTCGGGACGGGCATCTGCCGGGTGGAGGTGACCCCCTCGTCGACCACGACCGCCCCCTCGGGCAGGAGGGCACCCAGCGCCGCGCCCACGGCGTCCGGGGTGAGCGGCCCGGTGGGCAGGTCGGGCCGCTGCAGGGGCTGCAGGTCGGGCTCCACGCCCGGGGCCACGAGATCTGCCAGCCGGTCGAGCGCGCCGACGACGTCGTCCGCTCCCTCGGCGAGCACGTGCACCGCGCACCCCTCGGGGACCAAGCTGCTGGGGCGGTCGGGGTAGGCGAAGAACTCCACCGGCGGGCGCGCTCCGACGCAGACGAGGTGACGGACGCCGGCCAGGCGCGCTGCCACCTGCTGCCCGACGCGGGGCAGGCGCTCGACGGGCGGCAGGCCGGCCCCGCGCTCCAGCCGCGCCGGGAAGGTCTCGCAGAACAGCCGGGCCCCGGCGGCCCGCGCGACCCGGCCGGCGGCCCGCAGCCCCGCCTCCCGCGTCGCCGCCCCGCCGACCAGGATCGCGCAGGGCTCACCGGAGGTCAGGAGCGCGGCGACGCCGGCGACGGCGTCCTCCGGCACCGGCCGCGGTCCGCCCGCCGGCTGCGGCGCCGCGGGCGCGGCCCCCTCGGACCAGGAGACGTCGGCGGGCAGGATCAGCGTGGCGATCCCGCCGGGGGCCGTGCGGGCCGCGGCGATCGCCTCCGCCGCGTCGCGTGCCACGTCCGCGGAGGTCTCGGATCGGCGCACCCACCGGGACACCGTGCCGGCGAGCGCGTCGATGTCGGAGTCCAGCGGGGAGTCGTACTGCTTGTGGTAGCCGGCGTGGTCACCGACGACCGGGACCATCGGCGTCGCCGCGCGGCGGGCGTTGTGCAGGTTGGCCAGGCCGTTGGCCAGCCCCGGCCCGAGGTGGAGGAGGACGCCGGCCGGCCGGCCGGTCATCCGGCCGTAGCCGTCCGCGGCGCCCGTCGCCACGCCCTCGAACAGGCACAGGACGCCGCGCATCTCGGGGACGGTGTCGAGCGCGGCGACGAAGTGCATCTCCGAGGTGCCCGGGTTGCCGAAGCAGACGTCGACCCCACCGTCGACGAGCGTGCGGATGAGGGCCTGCGCGCCGTTCACGCCGCACCCCCCACCCGCTCGGACCATGCGTGGCGGAGGTCACCCTGGACAGCCATGGGGGCACCGTACGCGGGACCGGCCGCCTGCCCGTCCGCGGTCGGCGCGGGCGTCAGCGGCGGGTGCGCGTGGCGGCCGAGACCCGGGCGAGCGCGTCGGTGACGACGGTGGCGTCGTCACCGAGCAGGGTCAGCAGGTGGGCGACGAGCTCGTCGTGCGTGGTGCAGGCCGCCGTCACCCGCGCGCGGCCGGCGGCGGTGAGCCGGGCGTGCAGCAGGCGGCGGTCGCCGTCCACCCGTTCCCGGATGACCAGCCCCTGGGCGACCAGGCGGTTGATCGTGCTGGTGACGCCGGGCCGGGAGAGGCCGACGGCCTCGGCAACCTCTCCCATCGAGGCCCGTTCCCCCGGCGACTCCGCGATGCGCCGCAGCGCCTCGAAGCCGGTGAGGGAGAGGTCGTGGTGGCGGTGGAGCGCCGAGTCGACCCGCCGGGTGATGTGGTCGTGCACCTGGACGATGCGCAACCACGTCTCGGCGGGGCGGGGAGCGGCTCCGGGAAGAGCGGCGGCGTCCCGGGGGACGCCGCGCGCGAGCGCGTCCTCGGACAGTGGCACTCGGTCAGGGTCCCCTGATCGGGCGACGGTGAAACCGACCTCAGCCCGCGGAGACCGAACCCACGGCGCGTCGGCCGGCGTGCTGGCGCCCGGCGACCGAGACCAGCCCCGCGGCGGTGGCCACCAGCGCCACGGCGGCGATGGTCAGCGACGCCAGCGAGAGGACCCCGCGAGCGGTCGCGGCCTCCTCGGCGGCGGCCGCCACCTGCAGGGCGACGCTCGTGCCCACCGCGGAGTCGGCCCCGACCAGGTCGAGCGTCGCGGGGCCCGCCGCTGCCGTCTCGGGGATGCGCACATCGACACGGATCTCCCCGGCGGGGTCCGCGGTGGCGCTGGCCAGCACGGTCTCGCCGCCGTGGAGCAGGACGTCCACCCGCTCGCCGGGGATGAAGCCGGCGCCGCGCAGGACGACCGTGCCGCCGGCCTGCACCTGGGCGCCCCCACCCACGGATCCGGCCGGGACGACCGCCCCCGCGGCGTCGGAGGTGCGCGGCGCCCGACCGCCGGTGGTGGGCTCGGGGCTCGTCGGTGCGCCGGCGCGGCCGGTGGTCGGGGCCGGTGCCGTCGTCGTGCCGGGGGTGTGCGGCGTGCCGGTGCCCGACCCGGCCGACGGCGGAGGTGCCGGCTCGGCGGCCTCCACCCTGGCGGTGGGCGGCGCCGGCGGCGGGGGCGGCGGGGACATGGCCGCCTCGCAGTCCTCGACCGTGGGCCGGGTGAGCGTGTAGTCGGCCAGTTCGTCGACGAAGGCCGGCCCCGAGCCGTCGCGGGCGGTGAACACCAGCCGCGGGTCGATGGTCTCGCCGGGAGCGACGTCGCCGGTGCGCAGCACCACGCTCGCGAAGGGCTCCAGGACTGCCTCGTCCTCACCGGACGGCGTCCGCACGGTGGCGAGGACCACGCTGTAGGGGGCGTTGCCCGCGACGACCTCGACCACGATGCCGCCGGGGCGGCAGCTGGGTCCGTGGGTCACCCGGGCGTCGGGACGGGTGGGGTCGTCGACCGCACGCGCCGGGGCGGCACCGGAGACGGCGATGCCGAGGAGGACCACGAGGAGGCCGGTCACCACACCGGCGGGGAGGGCACCGCGGGCCACCCGCGCCGACGCCGTCCACGTCGGCCCGGCGATCTGCCCGAAACCGCTGTTCAGCCCTGCCCCCTCCTTTCCGATGCGCTCGAGTTCCAGATGATGACGGAAGTGACGCTTCGTTGCTAGCCCGTTACGCGCGTGTCGCGCGTGTCGCGCGGCGTGTCGCGAGATACCCGCCGACCACCCGTCCGGGGGAACCGCAGCGCCCCCTGAATCCATCCCGCGCGCTACCCGGAATCGGCCGATCCCACCTCCGCCCGGGTCGATCGCCCCGCCCTGCCTCGTCGCCCGTGAGGCGGGTCACTACGGTGGCCGCGTGGACGAAGCAGGTGCCGGCCGACGGCGGCAGAACGAGGTGTACCGGGCCGGCGTGTACGGCCGCTCCCCGCGGGTGCCGGTCGGCATCCGCCGGCTGCAGGAGCGCGCGAAGCGGGCGCTGGACGCCCGCGCCTACGCCTACGTCGCGGGCGGCGCCGGCGACGAGGCGACCCAGCGCGCCAACCGGGCCGCCTTCGACCGGTGGGCCGTGGTCCCCCGGGTGCTGCGCGACGCGAGCGCCCGGGACACCTCCGTGGAGCTGTTCGGACGCCGGCTGCCCGCCCCGCTGCTGCTCGGGCCGGTCGGTGCGCTGGAACTGGTGCACCCGGAGGCCGACCTGGCCGTCGCGCGGGCCGCCGCCGCCACCGGCGTGCCGATGGTGTTCTCCAACCAGGGCTCGCGCTCCATGGAGGAGTGCGCGGCCGCGATGGACGGCTCACCGCGGTGGTTCCAGCTGTACTGGTCGACCTCCGACGAGCTCGTGGAGAGCCTGGTCCACCGCGCCGAGACGGCCGGCTGCGAGGCCCTGGTGGTCACCCTCGACACCACGATGCTCGGCTGGCGTCCGCGCGACCTCGACCTGGGCCACCTCCCCTTCGCGCTGGGCAAGGGCATCGCGCAGTACACCTCCGACCCGGTGTTCCGGCGCCTGGTCGAGGAGCGCGCGGCCGCTGCCGGCCCCCGGGAGCCGCAGCCCCGGCCCACCCCCGCGGCGGTGCGGGCACTGGTGACGATGGCCCGCGCCTGGCCGGGCCCGTTCCGGGAGAACCTGCGCTCCCCGCTCCCCCGCGCGGCCGTCGAGACCTTCCTGGCCATCTACTCGCGGCCCTCGATCAGCTGGGACGACCTGGCCTGGCTGCGCTCCCGCACGAAGCTGCCGATCCTGCTCAAGGGCGTGCTGCACCCCGACGACGCGCGACGCGCGCTGGACGAGGGCATGGACGGCATCGTCGTGAGCACCCACGGCGGGCGGCAGGTCGACCGGTCGATCGCGGCGCTCGACGCGCTGCCCGACGTCGTCGCGGCGGTGGACGACCGTGCGCCGGTGCTGCTCGACAGCGGCATCCGCAGCGGCGCCGACGTCTTCACCGCCGTCGCGCTGGGTGCCCGTGCCGTGCTGCTCGGGCGGCCGTTCGCGTGGGGTCTCGCGCTCGCGGGCGAGGCGGGGGTGCGCCAGGTCGTCGAGGACGTGGTCGGGGAGTTCGACCTCACGCTGGGCCTGACAGGGCACACCGCCGTCGACCAGCTCAGCCCGGACGTCCTCCGTCGGGTCTGAGTCCGGACGGTCCCGTGCCGCGGGTTGACGATGGCTGTGGCCTGGGTCACAGTAGGGGCGGGCGGGGGAAGCCGGGAAACAGTGGCTACCCACTGCTGGGTAGACCGACCAACGCGGCCAGACCGCCAGGACCGGCCCCCCGCCCCCTTTCCGCCGCACCGCTGCTCAGCGCACCGCTGCTCACCGCACCGCTGCTCACCGCACCGCGTCCGGCGGCGTCGTCGGCTCCGTAGGCGGCTCCGACGGTGGCTGCGGCGGCTCCGGCTCGGCCGGTGGCTGCGGCGGCTCGGGTTCCGACGGCGGCGGGGGCGGTTCCGACGGCGGCGGAGGCGGCTGCGGCGTCTCCGGCTCGGCCGGCGGCGGAGGCGGCGGAGGCGGCTGCGGCGTCTCCGGCTCGGCCGGCGGCGGAGGCGGCGGGGGCTCCGGCGCAGGCGGGGGCTCGGGCGCCGGCGGCGGCTCGGGTGCCGGCGGGGGCGGCGGAGGGGGCTCCGGCGCAGGCGGCGGCGGCGGCGGCGGAGGAGGCGGCGGCGGAGGCGGCGGCGGCGGAGGCGGCGGCGGAGGCGGAGGCGGCGGCGGCGGGGCCCACCAGGCGCCGTTGCTGACCAGCACCGTCACCGGCCGGCTCCGGTCGAGGATCGCCCCCGGACCGGGGTCGACGCCGACGACGACACCCGGCGGGCGGCCGCTGTCGACGGCCACCACGGTCGCGCCCAGGTCCCGTGAGCCCAGCAGGCCGCGGCAGCGGTCGGCGGACCGGCCGACGCAACCGGCGGGCACCGTCTCCCGCGTCCCCTCCACGTAGAACGGATCGGCCGGCGGGAAGGGGACCGGCTCCCGCGCGCTGAGGATCGGCTGCATGGCGTCGTGCCAGATCCGGGCCGGCACGCCGCCGCCGAAGCCGCCGACGTCCTGGTTCTCCACCGGGTTGTAGACCATCACGCTGGCCGCCACCTGCGGGGTGTACCCGACGAAGGTGACGGAGAAGTTGTCCTGCGTGGTCCCGGTCTTCCCGGCGATCTGGTGCCCGGGGACGTAGGCGCGGCGGCCGGTCTGCCCCGGATGCCCCGGCTCGACGTCCTTGCGCAGGGCCTGGGTGATCGTGTGCGCCAGCCCCGGCGCCACCACCTCGCTCTCGCACCGAGGGCCCCCGAGCGGCTGCCCGTCCTCACCGAGCAGCGGCTGGCCATCGCGGTCGAGGACGCGGTGGATCGGCGTCGGCGCGCAGCGGGTACCCCCGGCGGCGAGGGTCGCGTAGGCATTCGCCAGGTGCAGTGGGCTGGTCGCCTCGGCGCCGAAGGTGAACGAGCCGCGGTTCTCCGCGATGACCTGGTCGGCGACCGGGTCCAGAGAGGCCAGCCCCAGCCGCTGCGCCATGCGCACCGGCGCCTCCACGCTGCCCAGCTGGTCCTCCAGCGCCAGGAAGTAGGTGTTCGAGGACATGTAGAGCGCCTGCTCCATGTCCAGCCGCTGGCGGTAGCGGCCGGCGTTCTCGACGTCGTAGGGCCCGTCGCCGTCGCGGTAGACCGTCGACACGTACGGGTCGGGCGTGGTGATGACGTGGTCGAGCCCGAAGCCCTGCTCGAGGGCGGCGGCCGCGGTGAACACCTTGTAGGTCGACCCGGTGCCCTGACCGGCCACGACGTTGAGGTTGACCGTCGTCTGCGTCGGGTCGCCCTCGGCGGCGCCGAAGATCCGGTTCACCGCCATGGCGAGCACCCGGCCGGTGCCGGGCTCCACCGCGGTGTAGATGCCGGCGCGGGAGTCCTCCCGGGCCAGGGCTCCCAGGACGGCGGCGTCCCCCGCCTGCTGCATCGCCGGGTCCAGCGTCGTCTCGACGGTGAGGCCCCCGGTCTCGATCCGCTCGCGCGAGATGCCCAGGGTTCCGGTCAGGTAGCTGAGCGCGTAGTCGCAGAAGAACGCACCGAGCCGCACCTCGCGGCAGCCGCGCGGCGCCCCTTCCCCGGGCGTCAGGACGACCGGGGCGCTGCGGGCTTCCTGGACGGCGGCCTGGTCGGCCAGACCCAGCTCGGCCATCCGCGCGAGGACGACGTCGCGGCGCTCGGTGGCCCGGTCGACGGCGACGAACGGGTCGTACTCCGCAGGGCTCTGCACCAGGCCGGCGAGCGTGGCCGCCTGGGCGAGCGTCAGCGCGTCCGGCGTCACGCCGAAGTAGGTCTCGGCCGCCGCGGCGACGCCGTAGGCACCGGCGCCGAAGTAGACCCGGTTCAGGTACCGGGTGAGGATCTCGTCCTTGGTGTACTCCTGCTCCAGCGCCAGGGCGAGCTGGGCCTCCCGCAGCTTGCGGCCGATGCTCTCGTCGGTGGCGGCCTGCCGCGCGTCGGGGTTGGTCGCCGTCTGCAGCCGGATCTGCTTGACCAGCTGCTGGGTGAGGGTGGAGCCGCCCTCGACCACCTCGCCGGCGCTCAGGTTGCGCAGCAGGGCGCGGGCGAGCCCCTTGCCGTCGACGCCGCTGTGGGAGAAGAAGCGGCTGTCCTCGATGGCGACGAGGGCGTCCTTCATCACCGGGGCGATCGCCTCGCTGGGCACCACCGTGCGGTTGCGCCGGTAGAACTCGGCGATGAGGGAGCCGTCCGCGGCGAGCACGCGGGTGTTGCCCGGCGGCGTGCGGTCGAGCAGCTCGTCACCGACCGGGCGCATCAGCTCCGTGCCGGTACGGGTCGCGAACGTGGCACCACCCACGACCGGCACGGCGAAACCGGCGAGCAGCGCCCCGCCCAGCACGACCGCCAGCACCAGCTTCAGCAGCGCACTCCCCCGCCGGCGACGCCGGACGGGCGTCTCCTCCACCCCGGGCAGCGGCAGGCCGGCGGGAACGGGACGGGGCGACACGGAACTCCTCGGCGCAGGGGGCAACGGCGGCTCCCGCGGACGGGGCCGCTCTCCTCGGTACCCCCCGGATCGCGCGGCGCCATCCGAACGGCCGGTCTGTCACGCGATCGCAAAGTCCGCCCGTCGCCCCCGGACACGGCTCCGGGGGTCGAGCTCGCGGTCCGCGGGCCCGGACGGACCCCTCGACCGCGAGCTCGATCCCCGGAGCGGGCAGCTCAGTCGGCGGAGAGCACCAGCGGCTCGTCCACCACCTCCCGGCGGGGCACCGGGACGACGGCGGCGGCCGGCACCGGGGCCGGCTCGTGCCGCACCGACGGCAGCCAGGTGAGCCAGCGCGGGAGGTACCAGTTGCGCTCGCCCAGCAGCTGCATCACGGCGGGCAGCAGCAGCGCCCGGACGACGGTGGCGTCCAGCAGCACCGCGACCGCCAGCCCCAGCCCGATCTGCTTCATGCTCGTCATCGACAGGGTCACGAAGGTCAGGAAGACGAACACCATGATCACGGCGGCGCTGGTGACCACCCCGGCCGAGGACGTGATGCCCTGCGCGACGGCGTCCCGGGTGGCGAGCCCGCGGTCCCGGGCCTCGCGGATCCGGCTGAGGATGAAGACGTGGTAGTCCATCGACAGGCCGAAGAGGATGACGAACAGGAACAGCGGGATCCAGTTCACGATCGCGCTGGTGCCGTCGAGGCCGATGAGACCGGCGCCGACGCCCTCCTCGAAGACCAGCACCATCACGCCGTACGCGGCCGCGACGCTCAGCAGGTTCAGCACGATCGCGGTGACCGCGACGGTGACCGAGCGGAACGAGACCAGCAGCAGCAGGAACGCCAGCACCAGGACGAAGCCGAAGACCCACGGCGTGCGCTCGGCCATCAGCTCGTCGAACGCCACCGAGTAGGCGGTGCTCCCGCTGACGACGGCGGTCACGTCGTCCAGCGAACCGACGGTCGCCGGCACCAGCTCGTCGGCCAGCGTCGCCAGGGCCTCGCGGGAGGCCTCCTCCTCGCCGTCGCCGACCAGCGGCACGCTGACGACGGCGACGGTGCCGGCCTCGTTGGCCTCGACGGTGATCGGCTCGTTCATCTGCCCGCTGGCGAGGGCGTGCTCGCGCAGCTCGGCGATGACGGCCTGCACCTGCGGGGCGGCGACGTCGGGCGCCTCGATCACCACCTCGGCCGGTGACGGGCCGCCGGGGAACGCCTCGGTGATCCGGTTGTAGGTCTGGATGACCGGGAGGTCCTGCGGCAGGTCCTGGACGCCCTCGGCGCGCATATCCATCGACACCGCCGGGACGGCGAGTGCGACCAGCGCACCACCGGCCACCAGGGCGGCGACGAGCGGCCGGCGCAGCACCGCACCGAGGACCACGGGCCAGAAGCGGCCCGGCCGGTCGGCGGTGCGGCGGCCCACGAACGGGAGCCGGCCCTTCTCCACCCGGTCGCCGAGCCAGGCCATCATCGCCGGCAGCACGGTCAGCGAGCCGAGCACCGAGCAGGCGACGACCAGGATCGTCGCCGAGGCGACGCCGGTGAACACCGAGAACCCGGTGAGGAACATGCCGGCCATGGCCACCATGACGGTGATGCCGGAGATGAGCACCGAGTGCCCGGAGGTCGCGGCGGCGATGTCGAGCGCGTCGACCGGTCCGGCGCCCTTGGCGCGCTCCTCGCGCTCCCGCTTGAGGTAGAAGAGCGAGTAGTCCACGCCGACGGCCAGGCCGATGAGCAGCATCACGATCTGCGCGGTCTGGTCGACGTGCCAGATCTGGCTGGTGAGGCTCAGCAGGCCGAGGGCGCCGACGAACGCCGTCAGCGCGAAGACCAGCGGGAGGACGGCGGCGACCAGCGCGCCGAAGGTCAGCAGCAGCACGGCGAGCGTGATCGGGATGGAGAGGAGCTCCGCGCGCTGGAAGTCGGCGTCGAGGGTCTCCGAGAGCGCGAGGTCGGCGCTGGTGCCGCCGAACTGCTCCACGCGGACGTCGTCGTGCTCTGCTGCCACCGCGGCGACCACGTCCTGCACGGGCGCGATCTGCTCGGCGGCGTCGTCCGGGTCTCCGGCGAGATCGAAGGTGACCAGCGCCGAGCGGCCGTCGGAGGAGACCAGCGGGGCGCCGTCGAGCGGGCTGACCAGGTTCGCCACCTCCGGCGTCCCGCGCAGCTCGTCGACGAGGTCGGTGAGCGCGGCGGTGGCGGCGGCCTCGGGGACGCCGGCCTCGCGCTGCACGAGGACCATCTCCGAGGCCGGCTCCGCCCAACCGTTGTCGTCGAGGATCTGCTGCGCCCGGGCGGGTGCGCCGATCGTCTGCTCGGCCGAGGTCAGCTGGGCCTGCGGCACGAACGCGCCCACGGCGACGGCCGCCAGCACGAAGGCCAGCCAGCCGAGCACCGCCGTCTTCCGGTGCCGCGCGCTCCACCGGCCGACCCGCCCCGCGAGGTTGCGGGATCCATCCATCGTCGTCTCCTGTCCGTGTGCGGGTGTCCGCAGGTCAATCTGCTGGTCAGGCGGGCGTGCGCCCATCCCGCCAGCTGGCCGGTCGGGGGTCGGGCCGGCCCGACCATCAGGGCCCGTCCCGTCGGCGGAGAGACTTCCGGAGGAGAGGTGGCCGAACATCAGGGAAACCCCTGAGGTCGTCCCTGATCTTGATCACGGAGCGGCTCCGACCTGCGTGCGGACCCGCGGTGCGGGAGCACCCGACCCCGAGCCGACGGTGCGGGCGAGGACGGTCCGGACGACGAGCGGCCCCGCACTCCCTCGGGGTGCGGGGCCGCTCGGTGGCTCGATCACGTGCGCCCGGCGCCGGCACGGTCTCCGGACGGATCGGCGCCCAGCCCTCCGGTGGTCCGTCGGCGCCTGCGGTCGGCGATCAGCCCGCCGGCCGGTGGAGCACGTTGAGCGACGAGACCGACTCGAGGGTGGGGCCGAACCCGATCGGTGCGTGCTGCAGGTGGTGCGACCGCGAGGTGCCGGCCGCCGAGTAGATCCCCTGCTTGATGTAGACCGACTGGTCGGCGTACAAGTTGGCGACGTTCTCCGACAGGACCTTCTCGCCCTGGTGCCAGACCTCGATCAGGCCCGTCGCCGGGTCCGGGGACCACACGAAGCGGACCGTGAGGTCGTTCCAGGCACCCTTGTCGATCACGCCCAGGTCGAATGTCTCGGCGTACTGCGCGTCACCGGCGACCCGGCCGCCGGTGCCGCCGCGGACGTCGAGCATGAGCTTCTCGTCGACGTCGGACCAGAAGTGGACGTTCGGGTTGCCGGAGTTCGCCGTCTGGTGCCACTGGGTGAAGATCAGGAACTGGCCACGCTCGTCCCAGTCGAAATCCGCGGGGAAGAACGTCGACCAGGCCCAGTACTGCTCGTCGCCGGGCTCCACGTCGCCGGAGTCGGCGATGGAGTCGCGCACCTCGGACCGCAGGGTGCCCGTGGTGCCGTTCCAGCCCGTGTCACCGGGGTGGACGGTGAAGAAGGCGGTCCGGGGACTGCCGGGGTACGGGTTCTCCGTGGTGACGCCCTGGGCGTCGGGCCGGGGGGAGTGGACCTCGTCCCACGGGTCCGGGAGGAGGTTCGTGGAGTTCTCGTAGCCCCAGACGCGGGTGGGCTGGGTGACGGACCGCTCCGGCTCCGTCGCCGGCGGCGTCGCGGGCTCCGTCAGGGTCGTCGTCGGCTCGGTGGGCGTCGTCGTCGGCTCGGTGGGCGTCGTCGTCGGCTCGGTGGGCGTCGTCGTCGGCTCGGTGGGCGTCGTCGTCGGTTCCGTGGGCGTCGTGGCGGGGGTCGACGACTGCCCGCCCGGGAAGACCTGCACCGCCTGGCTGCGCGCACCCTGCTTCTTGGCGGAGTCGCGGGCCACGACCACGAAGGAGTAGGCCGGCGTCGACAGCGGCAGGCGCGGCGATGTCCAGGACGTGCCGCTCGTGGAGCCGACCACGCGCCCGGCGTCGCTCCGGGTGACGTCGATGACGAGGTAGTCACGAGCTCCGGCGACGTGGGACCAGTCCAGCAGTGCCCGCTGGTCGACGGCCTCGCCGGTGAACTCGGCCGGAGCGGGCAGCGCGGCGGCGGCCTGGGTCTGCGACGCCAGGGGGCGGGGAGCTGCGAGGGCGGCGCCGGTGAGTCCGGAGCCGCCGATCACGGTCATGGCGGCCAGGACGGCCAGGTTGCGCTTGTTCATGACGTCGGTCCTCGGATCGGGTCGAGCACGGCGGCTGCGACCCGGCGGGCCGGGCTGGCGAGGGCGCCGCTACGGACGCTGACCGAGAGTAGTCGAGCAATTACGACTTGAGGGCGCACGACGCGCACCTCGGGGCGCGGAGCGGGTGCAGCAGCCGGGTCACCGGACGTGCAGCCGGGCCACGGCGCGGCTGCAGGGACGGCGCGCCGGCCCGACCCTGCCCCGGGTGCGCCCGCACGACCCCGGAAAACGAACCTGCCGCGCCGCCCCCGTCGGGGCTGCGCGGCAGATCGGTGTCTCAACCAGACGTGCACCCGAAGGGATTCGAACCCCTAACCTTCTGATCCGTAGTCAGATGCTCTATCCGTTGAGCTACGGGTGCCTGTGTTCAGTTGTCGTGCGCGGAGGCTCCGGGATTTGAACCCGGGATGGGGATTAACCCAAACCGCATTAGCAGTGCGGCGCCATAGACCGGACTAGGCGAAGCCTCCCGGGGCTCGAGTCACCTCGGAACCACCGAGGAAAGAGACTACCAGCGCCCCGCGGCCGGTCGTCCCGGGGGTGGGCCGACACCCCCCTCCGCGGACGGGCGAGTGCGACGAGCCCGTGGCCATCGGGCGGGCGATCACCACGAGCCCGTCGCACTCGGCACCGCGATCAGGCGGCGACCGGTTCCCGGCGGGCGGCCGCCACGCGGGGCCCGCGACCGGGCACGAGGGTGACGACGACCGCGGCGGCCGCTCCCGCGCAGGCCAGCAGCAGCGCCCCGGGCACCCCGGCGGTGGTCTCGATCAGCGCGCCACCGAGGGCCGCACCGATCGCAGAGGCGCCCACGGCGATCGTGGACAGCCAGGTGAACGCCTCGGTGGTGGCATGGACCGGCGCCAGCGACCCCACCAGCGAGTTCTGCACGGTCAGGGTGGGCGCGATCGCCGTCCCGCCGAGGAAGAGCAGCACGCCCAGCGCCCACGGGCTGGACACCCAGGCCAGCGGGGCGAGGCCGATGGTGACGCCGAACAGCAGCCAGCGGTACTGCCGGGGCAGCGACGCGCTCATCACCCGGGCGCCGAACCACAGCCCGCCGGCGACCGAGCCCAGCGACCAGACCGCCAGCAACAGCCCCGACATCCCCGGGCTGCCAGCGGAGTCCGCGAAGGCCGGGATGGCGACCTCGAGCGCGCCGAAGCCGAGCATCAGGCCCGATCCGCTGACCAGGACGCGGGGCATGCCAGGGGTGAGCACGGTGCTCAACAGCCCCGCCGAGGGAGCGGGCGAGGGGACCCAGGACCGGGCGGCACGGGCGACGCCGAGCGCGCCGACGACGGCCAGCGCACCCGCGAGCCCCACCGCCCAGGCCGGCCGGGCGAGCACCGCGAGCGTGGCGACCAGCGTGGGGCCGACCACGAAGACCAGCTCGGTGGCGGTGGCGTCGAGGGCGTAGGCGGCGGGGCGGCTGCGCGGGTCGGTGCGCGACCAGAGGGCACGGACGGTGCCCGAGACCAGCGGCGTGCTCGCGCCGGCCAGGGCCGAGGCCGCGATGACGGCGACGTCCGGCGCACCGCCGAGAGCGACCGCCACCAGCAGCCCGAGCAGCAGCGGGTAGAGCGCCGACTGGGTCAGCAGGATCGGGCGCGGCCCCCGCCGGTCGGCGAGCCGGCCCAGGACCGGTGCCATCACGGCCGACGCGAGGCCGAGCGTGGCCGCCGCCAGGCCGGCGATCGCGTAGGAGCCGGTCTGCTGCTGCACCATGAGCAGCAGCGCCAGCGGCACCATGGCCGACGGCAGCCGGCCCGCGAAGCCGGAGAGGAGGAGGACCGGGGCGGAGGGAAGCCGCCAGACGGCGAGGTAGGCACGCACGCTTGCACTCGTTTCGCACTGCAGGGAACGGAACAGTAGGCGGTCAAAGAGCGTTGACCGCCTACGCAGTCCCGAGACTAGGGACTCGACGGTAGGGAGTCAATTGGACTACGACACCTACGGGTCGACCGCGGTCGAGCTGGCCATCGATCTGGCCAACGCCGACCTGGCGCCCGACGACGGTGTGGCGCGGTTCCTGGCGTCGCACGACGAGTGGTTCGCCACGGGGACGTCGCTGGACCTCACGCCCGCCGACGTCGAGAAGGCCGCCGTCACCGCCCGGCTGGTGCGCGCCGTCGCGCTGGCGGAGTCGCAGGACGACGTCCTCACCCGGCTCAACGAGCTGCTCGCCCTGGCCCGCCCAGGGCCCTACGCCACCGACCACGACGGCGAGCTGCACCTGCACTACGCCCGCCCCGACGCCCCGGCGCTCGAGCAGCTGACGACGACGGTGGCGATGGGCCTGTCGCAGGTGGTGGTGCAGCACGGCTGGCAGCGCCTGGGCGTGTGCTCGGCCGAGGGCTGCGACGACGTCTACGTCGACACCTCGCGCAATGCCAGCCGCCGCTACTGCTCCAACACCTGCGCCAGCCGGTCGACCGTCGCCGCCTACCGCGCCCGCCAGAAGAGCTGACCCCCGGCCTCGATCAGGGGACCTGAACATCGAGCGTGCCGCGACACGGTGGGCCGATCGTCGTGAGCCGGTGTCACCCGCTGCCGTAGGCCACCAGGCCGGCGGCGAACAGTGGCAGCGCCACGAACAGGAAGACGCCCAGCGGGGTCAGCGCCTCGCCGTGGTCACCCGGCTCCTCGTTGCCGGGACCGCGGCCGAGGAAGGCGTGGAGCTCGGCGGTGGCCATGCGGGGGACCAGCGTGCCGCCGGCGAGCGCGAGCAGCCCCGCCACCACCATCAGCGACAGCGCGAAGCGCACCCGGAAGCCCTCGCCGGTGACCGCCGACCAGACCCCGCCGGCGACCGCCGCCGCCAGGGCCGCGACGACGAGCGAGCCGGCGACCTGGCGCACGGCCGGGAGCAGCGACATGGCGGCACGGTAGCCGCGATCAGGCGCCGGCGGTGCCGTTCCCGGCAGGCCGGGCACGGGGACGGCGATCCCGGCCCCGACCGGGTGATTGCCGGGTGGATCTTCGGGGCAGTGCACCGTGCGACTGCCCCCAGGCCCTCCGAGGAAAGAGGTTCCCCATGCTGGTTCGCCGGATCGCCCGGCCGTTGCTCGCCGCGCCCTTCATCTACGGAGGGGTCAGCACCCTGCGCAAGCCGCAGGACCGCGTGGCGGGGGCGCGTCCCGTGGTCGAGAAGATCGCCCAGACCGCCGACAAGCAGCTCCCGGTGACGCTGCCCAGGGACGTCGAGCAGTGGGTGAAGGCCGACGCCGCGATCAAGGTCGCCGCCGGTTCGCTCTTCGCGCTGAACAAGTTCCCGCGGCTGACCGCCATCGTGCTGTCGGCCTCGATCGTGCCCACCACGCTGTCCGGCCACCGGTTCTGGGAGCACGAGGACCCGACGGAGAAATTCGGGCAGATCTCGAACTTCGTGAAGAACACCGGCCTGCTCGGCGGGCTGCTGCTGGCCGCCGTCGACACCGAGGGCAGGCCGTCGGTGGGCTACCGCACCCGTCGCGCGGCCAAGCGCGCCGCCGACGTCACGGAGAAGAACTACGAGAAGGCCACCAAGCGCGCTCTCAAGGCGCAGAAGAAGGCCTCCCGCACCGCCGGCAAGAAGACCGGCAAGGGAGCCCTGAAGGTGTTCAGCTGAGCACCCCGCTCCCGCCTGCGGCCGCGCTCCGGAGGATCGCCTTCCTCCTGGAGCGCGCCCGCGAGGCCACCTACCGGGTGAGCGCCTACCGCACCGCCGCGGCGGTCGTCGACGGCCTGGACGAGGCCGAGCTGGACCGCCGCATCCGCACGGACACGCTGAAGGACCTCAAGGGCATCGGCCCGAAGACGGCGACGGCGATCGCCCAGGCGCACCGCGGCGAGGTGCCCGAGTACCTGGCCGGGCTCGAGGAGACCTACGCCGGGGAGCTGCCGGCGGCCGAGGACGTCGCCGCCTTCCGCGCCACGCTCCGGGGCGACCTGCACGCGCACTCCGACTGGTCCGACGGCGGCAGCCCCATCCGCGAGATGGCCGAGGCCGCCCTCGCGCTGGGCCACGAGTACCTGGCGCTGACCGATCACTCCCCCCGGCTGACCGTCGCCAACGGCCTGAGCCCCGCGCGCCTCGAGCAGCAGCTCGACGTCGTCGCCGCGCTGAACGAGGAGCTCAGCCCGTTCCGGATCCTCACCGGCATCGAGTGCGACATCAACGTCGACGGCTCCCTGGACCAGACCGACGAGCTGCTCGGCCGCCTCGACGTCGTCGTCGCCAGCGTGCACTCCGAGCTGCGAGCACCCGAGGCGCAGATGACCGAGCGGATGCTCGCCGCGGTCGCCGACCCGCACACCGACGTCCTCGGCCACTGCACCGGCCGGCTGGTCATCGGCCGCAGGCAGCGGAACGGCACGCAGAAGCCGCGACCGGAGAGCCAGTTCGACGCCGAGGCGGTGTTCTCGGCCTGCGTCGAGTTCGGCACCGCGGTCGAGATCAACTCGCGCCCCGAGCGGCTGGACCCGCCGCGGCGGCTGCTGACCCTGGCGGTGGAGCTCGGCTGCGAGTTCGCCATAGACACCGACGCGCACGCGCCCGGCCAGCTGGACTGGCAGTACAACGGCTGCGAGCGGGCGGTCGAGTGCGGCGTCCCGGTCGAGCGCGTCATCAACACGCGGACGGCCGACGACCTCCTGGCCTGGACCCGGGGCTGACCGCCGGCGCGGAGCGAGGTGGACGCCCGGGACGTGACGGGGACCGGCGCAGGAACCCGGCGCCCGAACGGCCGCGGCCAGCACCAGCCGGACCACCGGCGGGTCCCCGGTCGCCCCGGAGGAGCGAACCCATGTTCAGGCACCGGCTGTGCCACTAACTTGTCCGAGGTCGTCACAACCGCCCGTTCGGGATGGGCCACGCCATGACGCTGGGGACTACCAGGACCACCACCGCTCGTCTCGCCGGGGGCGCCAGGCTCGTCGACGCCCTCCGCGTCGTCTCCGTGGCCGCTGCGCAGCTGCACAGCTGGGCAGCGACGACGGAAGGTCGGCGCCGGACAGGGATGGTCCTCCGGTCGCTGGACCGTGCGGAGTGGCAGGTCACGCGGCTCGTCCGCCTGCCCGGCGGCGGCCAGGCCGACCACCTCGTCATCGGCCCCACGGGCGCGTACCTCCTGGACAGCAGGGCGTGGGGCGGTGTGGTCACGGTCGACCACAAGGGGGCCACCATCACACCTGGCGGTCGCCCCGAGACCGCCTGGACCGCCCGGGGGCAGCACTGCTCGTTGGCACCCGCGGCTGCCGCCCTCGGCCGCACCGTCTCCACGACCGGCCGCCGCTCCGTCGCTCCGCGCGCCGTCGTCGTGGTCTGGGCGACGTTCCCCGAGCGCCTCGCGGTGGCCGGAGGCATCACGTACGTCGCCGGCGACCACCTCGTCGAGTGGCTGTCCGACCGCTCCCGGCACTCCGACCGCCAGGTCGCACTCACCGGCCGTCACGTGCTTCCCTCCCGGTGCGCCACCTCCTCCGATCGGTGACCGCTGACGCCGACCGGCGCCCCGGCGTCACGCCCTCGTCGTGAAACTCCAGCCGACGTCCGCCGCCAGCCGGTTGCCGGCCAGATCCGCCACCCCGCTCGCTCCCCCGACGACCGTGGCGGTGAAGCTCGTCCGCGCCGGCAGCGTCGCGCTCGGGTTCAGGACGTATTTGTTCGTGTCCATGCTGCGCTTCACGACGGCGGTGACGACGGCGCCGGTGGCGGAGTTCCTCAGCACGAAGGTCTCCGTGGTCACGTCCTGCACCGGTTCGCTGAAGGTCACCGTGACGTTGCCGGTGCGGCTGAACCTCGTCGCGCCTGGGGCCGGGGTCTTGGCCGTCACCGTCGGCTCGACCGAGTCACCCGGGGGCTCGGCAGCCGTCGCCGTCGTGAAGGAGGAGCTCTCGGTCTCCAGCGCATTGCCCGCCAGGTCGCGGATCGCATCGGGTCCGCCGGTCAGCGTCACGGTGTAGACGGCACCCGCTGCCAGGTCGGAGGCCGGATCCAGGGTCCAGGCCGTGCCCGAAGCGTCCGAGGTGAGCGCCGCCGGGACGGGGGAGCCACCGTCGGTCGTCAGCGTGAACGTGCTCGTCGTCACGCCCTGCACCACCTCGCTGAACGTGGCGACCGCGCTGGTGCCGACCGCCACCTCGGTCGCGCCGGCCGAGGGCGAGGTGCCGACCGTCGGCGGTGCGACGTCACCACCACCACCCCCACCGCCGTCGCCGCCACCGAGGTCCATCTCGGCGTGGACGTACCGCTTCTGCCCCTCGGCCACGGCGAGGACCACCAGGCCGGTCTCGGCCGTCACCGGATCCTTCGCCCCGGAGGCGTTGTTGACCACCGGCTTGGCGTCCACGAACGGAGCGCCGCGGCCGGCGGGGAAGCTGACGGCCGACAGCGAGGACTTCTTGTGGACGATGTCCCCGCCGTTGCCGGGCGAGGTCGCGAAGAAGTACAACTCCTGGTTCGTGGAATCGATCATGATGATCGGGCGGGTGTGGTCGTCGGCGATCGTCCCGGCCGTCGCGAACTGCCAGGTGCCTTGACCGTCGGACGGTCCCGTCCGGCTGAGCACTCCGACGAGCGGTGCGCTCGCGGGGGCGCCGGTGACGCCGTTCGCCGCCGTCTTGACCGCGGCGTAGATGCGCCCCTGCGGGTCGCCGACGAGCTGCTTCAGGTTGATGTGGTCGTCGACCGAGCTGAGGGTCGCCGTAGCGTCCTCGAGACGCCAGACGTCGTCCGGATCGGCGTCGTCGTGGATCGCGAACCAGAACTTGCCGGACACCTGGTCCGAGTACATGACGCCGACGCTCGAGCCGAAGGCGATGATCGCCGAGAGGTCGTCGGCCTTGATCGAGGTGTCGACCACGGCGGGCAGGAATCCGGCGGTCCAGCCGCCGCCCGCAGGATCGGAGTGGGCGACCCAGACCTTGGAACCCCGGGTGTAGGTGACCCAGAGCCTGCCGAGGGAGTCCTGGTCGATGCTCGCCGACTCGGAGCCGCCTCCGCTGTTCACGGTGACCGGGAAGGACTGCGCCATGGCCCACGACCGCGACGCGGGGGTGTAGGTGAAGGCGGCGACCTGCAGGTTCGCGCCGCTCACCCGGCTGGCCACGTACAGCTTGCTGTCGCGGGCGCTCCACAGGGCGTCACCGGTGCTGTTCGCGCGGCTGTCGACCAGGGCCCCGGTGTTGCGCCAGGTGTGGTCGGGCAGCAGCTCGTGGATGTACACCTGACTGCCGCCGGCGCCGACCATGAGCGCCCACCACGTCCCGTCGAGGTACCAGAGCTTGCTCTGCGGCTTGTCCGCGCTGGGCCGGGTCACCGTGGACGAGTACGTGTGGCCGAGGTAGGTGACCGGCTCCCCCACCGCGGCGGTGGCGGGAACCGCCGGAGCCAGCAAGCCGACCGTGGCGGCCAGGGCGACGAGGAGGCGCGTGGGCTGCGGCCGGCGGGGACGGCGCGGGCCGGACGTGGAGATCATGGGGACCCCTGGGGGTTGCCGGCTACGACGCCCGGCACGCGTGTGCGACCTGGATGGCGCACGTGCCGCCGGAGTGTAGGAGCGTTCCGTCACCTCGGGCACCGGCGTCCACGGCCGGATCCGATCGGCACGGCGGTCGGCTGCGCGGTCCGTGCCGGACCGCCCCGGGACGACGACGCCCCGTGGTCGAGAACGGCGACACTCCGTCCCGCTGCACGCACTCACCGCAACGAAGCGGGCTCCGGGTCCGCAGGGTCCCTGTTTCTCGGGCTGTTCAGGCCGATGGACCTTGTGCCGCGCCCCGGCCATTCCTAGCCTGCAGCAACTTCGTCGCCTGCCGGCAGGACGACGACCGACAGCCGACCAGCGGGGTGGGGCAGATGCGTGAATCCGGTCGACTCGCGAGAACCGGGGCTTCGCCGCGCGGCTCGGCGCGACGCGCGTGGAACGGACTTCGGGCTGCGGTCGTCGTCCTGGCCGCCGCCGCCGTCGTCGTGGGTCTGGCACCCGCAGCCTCCGCCGCGTACGGCACCGAACCCGTCGGGCCGGCGTGGGTTCCCGACGGTGGCGTCCACGCGGTGGTCGCCGGCGGCAGCACGGTGTACGTGGGTGGGTCGTTCACCGGAGGGGTCGCGGCGCTCGACGCCGGTACCGGAGCCCTGAAGTGGCGGGGCAGCGCCAACGCGGACGTCCGTGCGCTCGCGCTCACGTCCGACGGCACCCGCCTGCTGCTGGGCGGCGCCTTCACCACGGTGGGCGGTACCACCCACCGGAAGCTGGCAGCGGTGAACGCCGCCACGGGTGCCGTGGACAACACGTTCAAGCCCGCGGTGGGCGGCACCGTGCGCGACATCGTCGTCGTAGGGACCACCGCGTACTTCGGTGGTCAGTTCACCCAGCACAACGGCGCGGCGCAGGGGGGCCTGGGCGCGGTCAGCACCACCACGGGCAAGCGGGTCACGACGTTCACCGCCAGCACCAACGGGCAGGTGTACTCGCTCGGCACCAACGGCACGCGCCTCTTCTTCGGCGGCAAGTTCACCACCGTGAACGGCCAGCCGCGCAACTACCTGGCCTCGGCCACCCTGTCGTCCGACACCGTGGACGCATGGGCTCCGCCGATGGCGTGCAGCGGCTGCAACGTCATCTGGGACCTCACGGTCGACGCCGCCCGCAACCGGGTCTACACCGCCGGACGCAACGCCGGAGGGCTATACATCCTGGACACGAACAGCAGCACCCCGATCTACCGGCTCGGAGGCTTCAACGGCGACACCCAGGCGCTGACCCTGGCACCCGACGGCAGGCTCTACGTCGGCGGCCACTTCGTCAGCGTCGGCGGGGTGACGCGGATGCTCGTGGCCGAGTTCGACGTGAGCGGCACCAAGCCGGTGCTCGGCCCGTTCTCCGCGAACTTCGTCACCGTGTGGCCCGGCGTCTGGGCGATGGCCAGCTCCAGCAGCCGCCTGTACGTCGGGGGCGACTTCACCCAGGCCGGCACCCAGAAGAAGTTCCCCTACTTCGCGATGTTCCCCTCCGGCACCGCTCCGGCCGACACCACCGCACCCACGGTGACGGCCACCAGCCCCGCGGGCAGCACGGTGCCGCTGTCGACCAGCGTCACGGCGACCTTCAGCGAGGCCGTGCAGGGAGTGAGCACCTCGACCTTCACGCTGACGCCGACCGGGGGGACGGCCGTGACCGCCACGGTGGCCCAGGGCAGCGGCAACACCTGGACCCTGGACCCGGCGGCCGACCTGACCGCCGGCACCACCTACACCGCGAGGCTGACCAACGGCATCACCGACGGCTACGGCAACCAGCTCACCGAGACGAGCTGGACCTTCAGCACCGCCGCACCGGCCGGTGACACGACCGCGCCGACGGTGACGGGCACCAGCCCGACGGGCGACGCCGTCCCCGTGGCGACCAGCGTCACGGCGACCTTCAGCGAGGCCGTGACCGGCGTGAGCACCTCGACCTTCACGCTGACGCCGGCCGGCGGGACGGCCGTGGCCGCCTCGGTCACCGAAGGCAGCGGCAACACCTGGACCCTGGACCCGGCGGCCGACCTGACCGCCGGCACCAGCTACACCGCGAGGCTGACCAGCGCCATCACCGACGACGGCGGGAACGCCCTCGCCGAGACCAGCTGGACCTTCACCACGACCGCCGCCACGGAGGGCGACACCACGGCTCCGATGCTGACCCACCACACCCCGTGGGCCGGCGCCAAGGGCATCAGCCGGACGGTGAACATCACGGCGACCTTCAGCGAGGAGGTGACGAACGTGACGCCGGAGACCTTCCTGCTGACGCCGACCGGCGGCGGTCCGGCGGTCACCGCCGCGGTCCGCTACAACACCAGGAGCGGCAAGTGGGTGCTCGACCCGAGCGTGACGCTCGCGGCCGACACGTCCTACACCGTGACGATCACGGACGGCGTCACGGACGTCGCCACCCCGCCGAACCAGTTCGCGGGCTATTCCTGGAGCTTCACCACGGGCGCGTGACCACGGGCGCCCGGCCGGCCGCGGTGAGCCACCGGGACCCGCGCGGCGCGCGGAACGAGCACCCGGGCCAGCCTGGCGGCCTCGACCGGGGCGCCGGACCCCGGACGCGGAGGACCGCCACCCGTCCCGTGAGGGACGAGCGGCGGTCCCGGCCGCGCGGTCGTGCGATCAGCCCTGCCAGCCTCGCGGGATCACCTCGAAGTCGGCCCAGCTGATCTTGCCCTTGAGGGCATCGGTGGTGAGGTTGGTCCCGGAGTAGTGGTGCGGCTGCGACGCCTTGATCTGCGTGCTGGAGCCGCTGTTGTCACCGATGTAGGCGCCGTGCTCCTGCAGCGTGCGGGCGATGGCGAGCGCCGCACCGGTGAGCCCGCGGGCCTCGAGGTCCAGGTCCGGGCGGATCCGGATGCGCTCGCCCTCGGCACCCCACCCGGCCTTGTCACCCTCTGCCCCGGTCATGGGGTGGACGACGCCGTCGGCGGTGTTGGTCTCCACGAAGAAGAGGTGCAGCACGTGCCCCAGCCCGGTGCCGTTGGCGATCGCCTGGTCCAGCTGGTCGCGCCGGATGACCATGGCGTCCGGGATGCGGCCGCGGCTGGTGAAGTTGCGCTCGTCGTCGCTGGCGGGGTTGCGCCCGTCCAGACCGTTGGAGCCGTGCCACATGATGCCGGCGTTGGACACCGTGATGGTGCGCGTGGCCTTGTTCGGGACGGCGTCGGCGAACTGGACCGTGTAGCCGAACACCGTGTCGACCATCACGCCGGGCCGGTCCTGGTCGCCGTTGGGGAAGCTGTCGGCGACCGAGTCGGCCATGTGGAAGCCCTGGGTCCGCAGCACGGCCAGGCGCGGGTCGGACGTGTTGCCGCCGGCCAGTCGCCACACCGGGTCGTTCGCCGTGCCGACGTGGTAGCTCATGGCCCAGTCGGGGTTGAGGTTGATCTTGGGCCAGTCGATGCCGGCCTGGTCCGGGTGGCTCGCCATGAAGGCCCGGAACTGGCTGGTCCGGGCAGCGTCCACCGGCGCACCGGTGACCCGCGACCGGAAGAAGGAGCCGGCCCCGTAGGGCAGGCCGGACTGGCCGGCGGGCCGGACCGTCGATGCGGCGGTGCTGCCCTGCTGCGCCGGGGCGACCGGCGCGGGCGCCTGCGCGGCGGGCTCGGGAGCAGCTTCCGCCACCGGGCCGGCAGGGCTGGGCGTGGCGCTCGCCGATTCCCGGGCCTCGGCGCGGGCGGCCGCCCGCGCCTCGATCCGCGCCCGCCGCTCCTTCACACGCTCGGCACGCCGCTCCTTCCACGACGAGGACTTGCCCGCCTCCTCCAGTGACTGCGAGACACCGGCGGCCGCAGCCGGCTGCCGGGTGTCGGCGGGGGCGCCGTAGAGGACTGCGACGGCCAGCAGCAGGGCCGCCGTCACGGCGGTGAGCGCCACGGACATCGGGATGCCCAGCCGGCGACGCGCCGGTGCGCGGTGGGAGATCGAGGGGGAAACCCGGGCGGAGTGCCGGCCGCGGGAGGGGGTCTGATCGAGCACGGGGAGCCTCACGGTCAATAACGAATCGTTACCGCACGGAGACTAGGCGTAGTTGCACAGTTTCGGCCAGTGATTCTGGCAAGAAAACTACACTGTACGTATTAACACAGATACTCTCCGCAGCGACCTGGGCGCGCCCGACAGCCGCCCGGCTGCCCGCTGGCCAGCGAACTGGTGCCTCAGGACGCCGTGCGCGCCCGCTCGAGGTAGCGCTCGTACAGGGCCGTGGCCTCCGACAACTTCTTCGCGGTCCGCGGCCGCTCCAGCAGTGCGCGGAGCTCGTCCTTGCGGCGCGACCGCTCCACCGAGGGCCGCCCGACGAGCGACTCGACCACCTCGCCCCCGGTCTCGAGCCGGTTCATCTCCTCGACGAGCCGGAAGGCACGCGCCTCGTTCTCGGGGGTGGCCTCGAACCGACGGAAGGAGGTGCCGAAGCGCTCGTTGACCTGGTCCAGCACCGAACCGAAGTCGCTGGTCACGCGGTCGAACGGGGCGACGACGAAGCCCTCGCGGGCCGGCCAGGCGGTCCGGTAGAAGTCCAGGTACTCGACCAGGGCGTCGTACGGGGTGAGCGTGGGCCGCCGCACCAGGTAGGACAGCACCGCGTCCCGCGGCTGCCGGATGAGCACGATCGTCGGCAGGCCGAGGCGCACCGCCCGCAACACGTGGGCTGCGCCGTGCAGGTGCCTGCCGACGTGCGGCTCCGGCCCGTTGGCGATCTCGAAGGCGGCCACGCCGAAGGTGTTCCCCGAGCGCAGGAACCCCTCGATGACGATGGCGGTGTCCGGCCGCGCCAGGGTCGCCCTCTTCTCGGGGCGCACCTTCATCGCGGCGTCCCAGAGGTAGGGCGTGCGGGCCAGCGGACGGCGGGCGTAGTGGCGCGCCCGGTCGGCGCTGCTCAGCAGTGTGCTCACCGGCTCATCCTGCTGGCCGGCGAGGCGGTCGAGGGCATTCGGCATCGCGACTCATCCCGTCGGTCGGTACCCCTCCGGGAGCACGTCCCAGTACCTCGGGCTCAGCGGTAGCTCGCAGAGCGCGTCGGCGGGCAGGTCCCACCGCTCCCCCCGCCCCTGGATGCGGGTGTCCTCCAGCTTCAGCGCGGTGACCCCTCCGGAATCGCCGATGTAGAAGCCGTACTCCTGCAGGGCCCGTGCGATGACCAGGGCCTGCGGCGGGAGGCCGAGGGACTCCAGGTCGACCGACGGCTTGATGCGGAACCGCAGGCCCTGCGGCGGCGCGGCGGGGTCGGAGGAGTCCCCGTCGCTGCCCACCATGGGGAAGACCGCCCGGGACGAGGGGTCCGGCCCGGAGGCGACCTTGAGCACGTGCTCGATCCGTCCCGCGGACACCTCGTCGAAGCGGGCCATCATCACGGCCGCGTTGTTGCCCCGGTGGCTGCCGCGGTTGCGCTCGTCGGTGGACTGCCCGGTGCGGACGTCCAGGCCGTTGGAATCCAGGTAGGTGACGGTCGCGCCGCTCGCCCGCCAGGTCCGGCTGTCCGCGTCGAACTCGGCGTCGGTCAGCGCGACGACGTAGCCGCGGTCGACGTCGAAGAGCGACATGGATGCGTCGTTGTTGTCCGCGGCCAGCGCCCCGTCGGGGATGCGCAGGTCCTGCAGCTCGGGCGGGGGATCATCCTTGCCGACGGTGACCTGGTAGCTCGGGTCGTCCGACGAAGCCCAGTACACGGGCTGCCCCCACGGGCTGTCCTGCGCCCCGGCCAGCCGCACGCAGCCACCGGCAGCCTCCTCGGCGGTGCTCATGTACCGCAGGATGTCCGTCGCTCGCGGATGACTCGGCGCGTCGGCGGGAACCGGCGTGTTCCACCAGGAGTCGGAGGTGAAGGCGCGGAAGGGGTCCCCCTCGACGAGGGGCGCCTCGCCCCGGTCGACGGGCTCGCCGGGCCGGGGCTGCCGCGGCTCCGCTGTGCACCCGCTCAGGACCAGGGACAGCACGAGGACGCCGGCGCCGCACGTCGACGCGGGCCGACGCCGCCGGCCTGAGCACGTTCCCACGAGGCCTCCCCTCGCCGGGTCCGGGAATCGGGACATCACCGAGGTCGGGTCCAACGCCCGGCGGTGGGGGTGAGTTCCCTCACCGGCCCGGGAACGGCTGCGACCGGTCCGCGGCCGGCGCCGGCGCGCTCGAGTAGCCCCACAGCTCCGAGACCGGTCTGCCCAGCACGGAGTCCAGCCGGAGCACCTCGTCGGCGAAGCCCTGCCGGAGCTCGGCGGCCAGCGCCGGATCGACGGTGGGCCGGTCGTCCTTGTAGGGCCGGTAGAGCGCCTGCCGGACGACGATCGATCGCTTCACCCGGGACCGCAGCCGGCGCAGACCCGTCCGCTTGGCCAGTTTCGAGGCCGACTTGGCGGCCGCCGCGACGGCGGCGCTCCGGGGCCTGCCGGCGGGCATCCGGCTCTTCAGGTCGGCCGGCGGCAGCTCGAGACGCCGGACGCCCAGGAAGGCGAAGACCTCGTCGGCGTAGGCCTGGGGGTCCGCGCGCAGGTCGTCGAACAGGCTGACGTGCAGCTGCGAGCGCGGGAACAGGTCCAGGTACCGCTGCAGGTGCGTCGCGTACCTGCCGCGGTCGAGCAGCCGTGGGAACTTCTCCAGCGCGGCGGCGAAGGGGCCGTCGTACTGGCCGTTCTTCACCAGGTCCAGGTAGTCGGAGAACGCCCGGTCGACGGGCTCGCGCAGGCAGACCAGCAGGCGCATGCCCGGGTTGAGCTCGGCGATGCGCGCCCCGGCCGCGGGCGAGGACAGGTACGAGTGCGAGATCTCGCCCACGGCCGCCTGGTCCCCGGCGGACCGGAAGTGGTCCAGGTACCACTGCGGCCCCTCGTCGAAGTGCTGGTCGAAGTAGTACAGACCCTTGTCCGACGCCAGGTACACCTCCGGATGACCGGCCAGGGCGTTGAAGAGCCAGGTCGACCCGGCCTTGCTCGTACCGATGTAGGCGAAGTCGGGGATCGTGGTCGTGGCGGGCACGGCTACCTCTCTCTCCTGGCGGGGCGGGCCGCACCCGCGTGCTCGGCCGTGGACGTGGTCGGCGACAGCGGGACGGGAACCGTCCGCGCGCCCTCTCGTGGGCCGTCGGGCCCAGGGAGGGATCCCGGTCCGGGGCCCGGGCGTCGCACCCGGCCGGTCGCCCGGCGGCGAGTCGCCCAGGTCCGGCGCCCGCGAGCCAGCAGCATCCCGACCCCCCGCCGGCCGGCCTGCAGCAGGTCGTGCACGAAGGGCTGCGGGTCGGAGCGGGACACGACGGCGTGCCACTTGGGTCCCCGGACGGACCGCCACCAGTCACCCGGGCCGAGCTGGCCTCGTCGGACGAAGTACAGCGCGGACTGCACGTCCCGGCGGTCGTCGATCCACTTGGCCCCGACGTACCGCTGGTGACGGGCGGCCGGGAGCGGGCGGCCGACCATGTCGCAGTAGGCCGTGTAGAGCAGCTCCACCCCACCGGCCTCGGCGATGGCGGAGCGGCCCGTCGGCCGCCCGATGTTCGGCTCGATGATGAGGTGTCGGCCGGTGCGCGCGTCCTGCTTCATCTCCACGTAGGCGAGCCCCCGGTAGTCGAGCCCGGCGAAGAGGCGCAGGGTCTCCCGGAGCACCTCGTCGTTGCGGCACTCCTCACCGAGGCTGCTGGTCCCGGTGTGCGGCGGCCACTGCCGCAGTTTCCGCGCGACGAAGGTGACCAGCGGCCGGGAGCCCGCCCCGAAGTAGGCGTTGCAGGAGTACAGGGCGTCGACCCCGCCGTCGACCCACTCCTGGGCGATGAACCGGTCCGACCAGGAGGCCACGCGGTCGTACACCTCGAGCAGCTCCCGGCCGTCCGACACCGGGAAGGCCTTGGCGCTGGTGTGCGACTGCCAGACCGCCGACTTCAGGGGCGGTTTGAGGGCCACCGGGTAGGTGAGGCTCCGGGCCGCGCGCTCGGCGTCGTCCCGGCTGTCGATGATCACCGTCCCGGGGATCGGCAGGCCGTGCTCCTGCGCGTGCCGGAGGAAGCCCACCTTGTCCATGAGCATGTCGACGATGGCGTGCTCGGGGAGCGCGACGTGGTACCACGGCGCCAGCCGGTCCCGGTGCCGCGAGATCTGGAGGACGGCCAGGTCCGTGCAGGGGAAGAGGGCGGCCCGGTCACCGAGCTCGGGCCCCAGGCGGAGGAGGACGTCGACGACGTCCTCGCTGCGCAGGTCCGCCTCCAGCACGCGCGTGCACGCGCGGGTGCGGCACGCGTAGTGCTCGAGGCTGTTGGTCACCCCGATGACCGGGACCCCGCGCGCTGCCAGGATCCGGGCGGTCTGCAGCCCGGTGATCGTGTCCAGGCCGAGCACGACGGCCGGTGGCCCCCCGGCGACCGTCGTGCCCGTCCTGCGCGAGCCGGCGATCAACCCCCGGACTCCTCGAGCGCGATGGCCTCCTTGGTCCCGACCAGCTCGAAGATGTGGTCCACCGGGGCGATGTGCGGATCCACCGCGGACGCCTTCCGCTCCCTCCGGAGGGTGTCGAGCACCTGCTCCATGGCCCCGACCGCGGCGCGCATGGGGTGGTTGGCCAGGATGATCATCGAGAAGCCCTTGTCGTAGAGCTCCTGGTCCGTGTAGTCGGGGAAGAGGGTCGGCACGGCGACGAGCGGGGTCTTCCCCAGTCCGCCCCAGCTCCCGAGGAAGCCCTCGATCTCCCCCAACGACTTGTCCTTGGAGTGGATGAGGATCGCATCGGCCCCGGCGTCGGCGTAGGCGTCGGCGCGCTCGCACGCCGCCTCGACCCCGTGGCCGGCGATCAGCGCCTCCACCCGCGCGACGAACACGAAGGAGTCGGTCTCCTGCGCCGCCTTGCCGGCGCGGATGCGCCGCGCCTGCTCCTCGACGGGGACGAGCTCCCTCTTCGACTCGCCCGTGTAGAGGCTGTTGCGCTTGGGGAACAGGTTGTCCTCGACGCAGATCCCGGCGATCCCGGCGCGTTCGTACTCGATGACCGTGCGCACCACGTTGGACAGCCCACCGAAGCCGTTGTCGCAGTCGGCGAGGACCGGCAGATCCGTCGCGCCGTCGATGCGGACGGCCGCCTCGAGCGCCTCGGTCATGGTCGTGAGGTTGAGGTCCGGCAGGGCGTGGGCCATCGTGGCGACGGCGAACCCGCTCACCCACACGGCGTCGAAGCCGTAGGACCCGATCAACTGGGAGCTCATGGCATCGTGGGCTCCGACCGCCACGAACGGCCGCTCGGCCTCCAGGCCCTCCCGCAGTGCAGCTCGTTTCTTCTCCGCGCGATTCGTTCGCATGCTGACCTTCCTCTGCTCGTGTGCTCGGGGGTTGGGGCGGCCGCGGCCGCGTCAGAGGGCCGTTCCGGTGACCACCTCGTCCGGGATCAGGAGGTCGTCGAGGCAGCCGCGCTCGTGAGCGCCGAGCAACTCGACGACGCGCTCGCCGATGAGCCGCTGGGAGTCCCACGCCATGGCACCGATGTGGGGGGTCAGGACGACGTTGGGGAGGGCCGCCAGCGGTGACACCACCCCCTCGCCCTCCGACTCGTGGACGTCGAGCGCCGCGCCCAGCACGCGGTCGCCTTCGGTGAGCTCGGTGTAGAGCGCCTTCTCGTCCAGGACCCCGCCGCGGGCGACGTTGACCAGGAACGAACCGTCCTTCATCCGCGAGAGCACGCGGGCGTCGACGATGTGGTGGGTGCGTTCGTCGAGCGGGAGGTGCAGGCAGAGGAAGTCGGCCTCGGCCACCACGGTGTCGAAGTCCGCCAGCATGATGCCGCGCCCGGCGAGACCGCCGGCCACCTCCGGGGTGACCCGGTCGACGCACCCGATCGCCCGCATCCCCCAGGCGACCCCCATCTCGCCCACCCGGCTGCCGATCCGTCCCGCCCCGACGATGCCGAGCGTCTTGCCGGCCAGGAGGGGGCCGCCGAGCTGCGCCTTGGGCCAGTGCCCCTCACGGAGCAGGCGGTCGGCGAGGGCCACCTTCCGCACCAGGCTCAGCAGCAACCCGAAGGTCAGCTCGGCCACCGGCTGGGCGGACGAGCCCGGCACCCGGACGATCTGCACCCCGCGCGACCGGGCGTGCTCGATGTCGATGTTGTCCAGGCCGGAGCCGGCCCGGACCAGGAGCTCGAGGTTCGGGGCGGCGTCCAGGACCGCGGCGGAGATCTTGACCCCGCTCCGGAACACCACGGCCTCGCGGTCCCGCACGAGGTCGATCAGCTGCTCCTCGGGCGCGTTGAACGCCCGCACGACGTCGTGGTGGGACTCCAGGACCTTGATGGCCGCCGGGTCGATGGAGCTGGCCAGGAGGATCTTCACGCGCGCCTCTTCTCGGAGAATTCGGTGATCACCGTCGCCACGTCACGCGCGACGAGGTCCAGCGGTCGGTCCACGTCGACCACCACGAACGACGGGACGACCTCCGCGAGCCGGAGGTACTGCCGGCGCCGCTGCTCGAGCCATTCGGGGCTCGCCTCCCGCTTCCGCGCGAAGAGCACCGCACCCGGGGCGTCGAGGCAGATGACGAGATCCGGTTTCGGGTAGGCGTGCTCGAGCAGGTAACCGTGCACGCGGGAGGCGAGCGGCCGCCGACCCTCGGTCGCGACGTCGAAGTGGTAGTAGTCGGCGTAGAAGTGCCGGTCGAAGACGACGATCGAGCCCCGCCTGCGGTGGTACTCGGCGACGATCTGGCGGAACCATTCCTCGGCCAGCCACAGCACCAGCCGGGCGCCCCGCACGCCTGCCTTCGCCACGCGCCGGACCGGGCTGCCGGCCGCCGGCACGGGTTGCTGCGACGGTGCGGTCATGTCCGAGCGCCGGCCGCGTGCGGACTTCAGCGCGAGGGCCAGCCGTGTCGTGGGCAGCATCAGGCTGCTGGCCTCGAGGTTCACACCCATGTAGATGCGCTTGACGGGCGCGGGCATCGGCTGCCGCTCGAGCAGCTCGCTGATGGTGCTCTTGCCGGCGCCGTCCGGTCCGATGAGGGCCACGCTGAACATCAGCGAGGTCCCCGGCCGGTGGTACCCGCGGCCGGAGCCGGGCTGCCGATCCAGCGCGTGCGACCGCGGCTCGACGAGGTCGACGCCAGGCGCGCCGGAGCGAGCCGCTCGCTGGGTACCGACAACGCGTCCCCCCGTGGGTGTCCGTCCTGCGCCACGCAGGTTTCACCGGAAGTTGGCCCGGCGGATCCCCTGGATCGGTTGCGGATCCGGGGGGTCCTGGTCAGGTGCCGCGGGACGCTAGCCCAGATCGACGGCGTTCTGACCCCCTTCCCGCACGGCATCTGCAGAAGGGCTCCGATCGGATCCGCTGCGGGCGCCGTCGTGGGCCGTCCGGACAGCGGCGCGGTGACGACCGGTCACAACTGCCCCTCCAGCCGCTAGCCTCTGGCACCTTGCCGGGCCGGAGCGGTCACGCGCACGAGACGAGGAGCCGACGGGGATGAGTGAGACCCGCATCGCGGACCTGGTGATCGCCGGTGTGCCCAAGGCCGGCACCGGTTCCCTCTTCGCGTACCTGGCCCAGCATCCGGACGTGTGCGGCTCCGATCTGAAGGAGACGGGGTACTTCAACCACTACAACCCGCAGCGCCACACCGGACCGGTGCCACCGATCGAGACCTACGCACGGCACTTCGCCCACGCACGCGGGGAGCGGTACGCGCTCGAGGCGACGCCCACGTACTCCTACGGTGGCCGGCCGGTCATCGAGGCGATCCGCACGGTGCTGGGCAAACCGAAGGTCATCATCAGCCTCCGCGATCCCGCGGACCGGCTCTGGTCGGCTTACACGTTCCAGCGCTCGGTGGGCAACAACGTGCGGATCGGATCGTTCGAGGAGTACCTGCGGGTCCTCGAGCAGCGCCACCGCGAGGGGGTCCAGCCGGTACCCCGCGACGGGTTGCACGGGCTGCGGATCGGCTTCTACGCCGACTACCTCGGCGACTGGTTCGAGGAGTTCGGGGACGACCTGCGGGTCGTCTTCCTGGAGGACCTCAAGCGCGACCCCCGGGCGGTGGTCGCGACGCTGTGCACCTGGCTGGGCATCGACGTCGACGTGGTCGCCTCGCTCGACGCCGAGCCGCGGAAGGTGACCCGGCATCCCCGGAGCACCCTGCTGGCCGCCGCGGCGCGCACGGTGAAACGACGCAGCGAGCGCCTCCTGCCACCGGCGGCGCAACGGGGCCTGCGCCGCGCCTACGCGCACCTCAACAGCGGTGGCGAGCTGAGCGAGAGCTTCGACCCCGAACTGCGCCGGTACGTCCAGGACATCTACCGGGAGTCGAACCAGTCCACTGCCCGCCTCCTGGCGGCGCGGGGGTACCACGACCTCCCCGGCTGGCTCACGGTCAGCCCGCCCGCATGAGCTCGCCGCCCCGCCCGCCCAAGGAACGGCCCCCGGCCGACGACCCGGCACCGGTCGAGCCGCTGCCCTCCCCCGACGGCATCCCCGACGGCACGGAAGCCGAGGCCGCCACCGCACCGCGGTACGGCACGGGGACCAGCCGGCAGATGCGCCGCTCGCAGGTCCGCGGTTCGGCGCTCCTGGTCGTCGGCCGGATCGTGACCCTGCTGCTCACCACGGCCACGCAGGTCGTGATCGTGCGCGTCCTGACCCAGAGCGACTTCGGCGCGTTCTCCTACGCGCTGGCGCTGGCGGCGGCCGGCCGCACCCTGCTGTCCCTCGGGCAGGGCAGGCTGCTCAGCCGGTTCATGGCCAAGTACGAGGAGCACCAGGACTACGACCGCATGTTCGGCGCGGTGCTGCTCGCGGTGGGGACGATCGTCGTCACCAGCCTCGTCGGCCTGGGGCTCTTCCTCGGCTTCCCCGATCAGCTGCTGAACACTGCGGACCCGGCGACCGTCCAGGTCGTGCTCATCCTGCTGCTCCTGGCGCCGCTGGAGGCCCTCGACCAGGTCTTCATCAACATCTTCGCCGTCTTCAGCGCCCCGGGCGCCATCTTCTTCCGCAAGTACCTGTTCACGCCCGGGCTGCGCCTGGCCGTCGTCGTGGCGCTCGCCCTCACCGGGGCATCAGTCGAGTTCCTCGCGATCGGGTACGTGGCCGCCGGCCTCGTCGGGCTGGTGGTGTCCCTCGGGGTGCTCGTGCGGGTCCTGCGGGAGCGCGGGCTGCTCGAGAAGCTGCGGCCGCGCCGCCTGCGCGTCCCGTTCAAGGCGGTCTTCTCCTTCTCGACGCCGCTGCTCACCGGGGAGCTGCTCCAGCTGTCGCTGGTCGTGGGCGGCGTCCTGGTCCTCGGCTACTACCAGTCCGCCGAGGAGGTCGCGACCTACCGGGCCGTGTTCAACCCGTCCCGGCTGAACACGGCGGTGCTCGGCGCCTTCGTCCCGCTGTTCCTCCCCCTCGCGGCACGGCTCTTCGAGCGACGCGACATCGACGGCCTACGTGCGGCGTACTGGCACACGGGAGCGCTGGTGGCGGTCCTGACCTTCCCGGTCTTCGCGCTGACCGGCCCCCTGGCCCACGACCTCACGCTGCTGCTGTTCGGCCCCCGCTACAGCGAATCGGCCCTCGTCCTGGCGCTGCTGTCGATCGGCTACTACTTCAACACCGCCCTCGGCTTCAACGCCTACACGCTGCAGGTGTGCGCGCGGTTGCGGTTCCTGGTCGGCGTCAACGTGTCCGTCGCGGTGCTGAACATCGGGCTGAGCATCCTGCTCGTGCCGAGGTACGGGGCGGTCGCGGTGGCGATCGCGAACCTCGCGGCCCTGGTGGTGCAGAACGTGCTCAACCAGTGGGCGCTGCGCTCGTCGATCAGGACGGGCTTCATCGACCGCAGCTGCCTGCGCTGCTATCTCGCGATCGTCGCGTGCGCGGCGACCCTGTGGGTCTTCCAGTGGACGTTGCGCCCCGGCCTGCTGGTGGGTCTGGTCGCCGCCACGGCCGCCTCCCTGGTCGTCCTCGTCGTCGGCCGGCGGGCGATCGAGCTGGAGGAGAACTTCCCCGAGCTGGGCCGGGTCCCGGTGCTGCGGTGGCTGCTGCGATGACCGCCACCGGGAGCTGCGCGGACCTGGTCAGCGTGATCGTGCCGGCCCGCGACGAGGAGGAGTCGATCGACGCGACGCTGACCTCGCTCCGCCGCCAGGACTACCCGGCCCTGCAGATCATCGTCGTCGACGGTGGTTCGATCGACGGCACGGTCGCGGTGGTCGAACGGCACAGGGCCGAGGACCCGCGCATCGAGCTGCTGCCCAACCCCCGGCAGATCATCCCGGCCGCCCTCAACATCGCGCTCGCGGCGGCCCGCGGGCGCTGGGTGGTCCGGATGGACGCCCACTCCACGGTCGGCAGCGAGTACGTCGGCGCTGCGGTCGCCCGTCTGCGCGAGGGCCGCTGGGGCGGTGTCGGCGGCCGCAAGGACGGGTTCGGGACGACGCCCGCGGGCCGGGCCATCGCAGCGGCTCTCGGCAGCAGGTTCGGCGTCGGCGGATCGCTGTACCACTACGGCACCACCGAGCAGGAGGTCGATCACATCCCGTTCGGCGCCTACCCCACCGAGCTGCTCCGCCGGGTCGGCGGCTGGGACGAGCGGCTCGTGGCCAACGAGGACTTCGAGTTCGACTACCGGCTCCGCCGCAGCGGGGCGGTGCTGCTCTTCGACCCGGCGCTGAAGATCTCGTGGAAGAGCCGGCAGACGGTGCGGTCGCTCTACCGCCAGTACCGGCGCTACGGCGCGGGCAAGCTCGACGTGGCCCGGTTGCACCCGGCGTCGCTGCGCCCCCGCCACCTGGTTCCGCCGCTGCTCGTGCCGTACCTGGCGACGGCGGCCGTCGTCGCGGCACGGCGGCCTCTCCTCGGGTGTGCGCTGCTCGCCCCGTACGCAGCCGGGCTCACGGCGGCGTCCATCGGCACCGCACGGACCCTCGAAGACCCGACGTCCCGGGTGTACGTCCCCGCCGCCTTCCTCGCCATGCACGTCGGGTGGGGCGTGGGCGTCTGGGCCCGGGCGCTGCAGCTGCTGAGCGAGAGCAGGAGGCCATGACCGGAGCAGCAGGCACGACCGTGGCGGAGGCCGAGGTCACCGGGCCGGACGTCGACTTCGACCTCCACGGCATCGTCGGCATCCGGGTGGTGGACGCACGCCCGGAGGACGTGGAGACCCTCACCCGCCAGCTCGGTCCGCTCACCGCCCCCCTGGCGCGCGAGCCGGAGATCACCATCCGGTTCGTGGACGAGCTCGACGGGCCACGGCCGATGACCTACGCCACGTGGCCGGAGAGCGCCGGCACGGCGGACGACTTCTACCTCCTCCGCGGCAAGGACGGCGTGGCCGCCCGCACCCGGTTCCCGGTGGACACCATCGGGGAGCGCTGCGAGATCGTCTGCGAGCGGCGCGCCGGGCACGTCCCGCACCTGCTCGCCGTCATCAACATGACCGCGCTCCGCCGAGGCGTCCTGCCGCTGCACGCCTCGGCGTTCACCCACCAGGGCGTCGGCGTGCTGGCGACCGGCTGGGGGAAGGGCGGGAAGACCGAGGCCCTGCTCGCCTTCGCCGCGCACGGCGCGCGCTACGTCGGTGACGAATGGGTGTACCTGACCCCGGACGGCGGGATGCACGGCGTGCCGGAACCCATCCGGCTCTGGAACTGGCACATCGACCAGATGCCCGGGCTGCGCGCGCGCCTCCCGGTCACGACGAGGGCCCGGCTCCGGTCGCTCCCCGCGGTGGCCTCGTCGGCGGCGGGTCTGTCCACCCGTCTCGGTGGCCTGCCCGCGTCGGTCCTGCGCCGCACCGCGCCGGTGTTGCGACGGCAGGCCTACGTCCAGGTCCCCCCTGCCCGGATCTTCGGCGCGGATGCGCTCGCCCTGCACGGCCGGGTGGACCACGTGCTGTTCGTGCTCAGCCACGACCACGACGAGGTCTCGATCGAGCCCGTCACCGGGGCCGCGGTGGCCGCGCACATGCTCGCCTCCCTCGAGGAGGAGCGAACCCCCCTGCTCGCGGTGTACCGGCAGTTCCGCTTCCTCTTCCCCGAGCGCCGCTGCGCGGTGATCGACGAGGCGCGGGAGATCGAGCGGTCGCTGCTCCAGCGGTACCTGGGTGACCGGCCGTGCCACGTCCTCCGGCACCCGTACCCGGTGGACCTCCGGTCCCTGGTCGGACCGGTGGAGACCGCGCTGGGCGAGCGGCCGTGAACCGAGCCCTGCCACAGGCGTGTGATACGTGCCATAGTGCGCCGACTCCAGCCACGACGGACAGGAGCAGACCATGAACGGACCCGGTGGCGACGCGATCGGCATGTTGCGGTGGGGGTTGCGCCGGTACTGGCCGGTGTTCCTCGTGTGCGTCCTCCTCGGCGCCGTCGCCGCGCCCCTGGCCGCGAGCAGGGTGGAGAAGCCGGCGGAGGCCGACGCCCTGATCGTCGCGACGCGGCTCGACATGAGCCTCACGGCGATGCCCCGCTACGGCGAGACGGTCTTCGACAACGGCCAGGTCGCGCAGGCGGTGGCCGCCGGCTTCGGTGACGTCGTCCCGCTGAGGAACATCGTGCCGAACCGGGTCTCCCTGGTGGCGGACCAGGACTCCATCGTCTTCCGCGTCATCGGTCACGACCCCGACCCGCAGACCGCGGCCGACCTGGCCAACACCGCGGCCACCACCTTCGTCGACGCCCTGAACGCCCCAGGGGCGGGCGTCGGGCTGTTCCAGCTGCTGAGCCAGGCGCAGCCACCTCCCCCGCCCGGCCCGGCCCTGAACGAGAAGCTCGCCATCGTGGCGGGCGGGGCCACGGGGCTCGTGCTCGGGCTGACGGCGGTGTCCCTGCTCCTCGCCGTCCGGCGCCCGGTCATCGACGCGGCGGGGGTGGACGACGCCACCGGGGTGCCGGCGCTCGGCACCGTCACCGTGCCCCGCACGCGTCGGGGGCGGTCTGCCCGGCCGGACCAGTTCCCCGGGCTCATCCCGGTGTGCCGCCGGCTGCTGCGGCTCAAGACCCCCACGATCGTCCTGGTCAGCCGGGCCGGCGAGGAGCGGATGCGCGGCAAGCTGTCCGTGGCCCTCACGAGCGTCCTGATGCGGGTCCGCGACGTCCGGTTCATCGGGCCCGCCGACCTGCACGAGGTCGTCTCCGAGCGGAAGGCCGCACTGGGCGCCGACCCCGGCCGGCTCGACCTCTCGGGTACCGATGGCCCGACCGGCCTGACCGTCATCGACAGCAACGACCCGCTGGACCTGGTGCAGCCGCCCGAGCTCACCGCCGCCGTCCTCGTCGCCCGGGAGGGCATCAGCAGCGCCGCCCTGCGGGCCGCCGTGCTCGAGCACCTGGGCGGCAGCGCCGAGGCCCGGGTCCTGCTGGTCAAGCGGGGCCGCCGGTACCGGTCCGAACCCGCGCCCGGGAGCAAGCGGGCGGATGCGCCGCACGTCGTCGAGGAACCAGCCCTGGGGCGGTAGGCAGTGGGACCTGTGGCGACCCCCGGTGGTGCGCGGTCGGACGAGCACACCGCGACCGGCGCGACGGCAGGTCGACCGGGAGGGCGCCGGTGGTGAGGCCCGCGCGACCGGTCGGACGTCCGGCCACCGGTGTCGAAGAGGTGATCCGGCAGCGCGTGGCCGAGTGCGCGGACCAGTGGTTCCCCGGCACCGGCGCGCGACCGCACGTGCGGCTCCGCCGGCTCGTGGACCGGCCGCGCGCGGTGCTCTACGCCGTCCACGTCGGGGACCGGACCGCCCGGCCGCAGGTCCTGGCCAAGGTCCGCCGCGGCTGGTCGGACGCGGTGCGCGACGTGGGAGCACGTCCGCGGCTCACCCCGTCGCTGCTCCCGGCCTCGGAGCAGACCGCGCTGGAGTTCACCGGGCTGGCCGCCGTCCAGGCGATGTTCGGGAACGGGAACCCGGAGTTCGGGGCCGTCCGACCGCTGGACCACCTGGCCGACCACGACGCCGTCCTCATGGAGTACGTGTCAGCGCCGACGCTGCGCGACGTGCTGGTGGGAGCCAGCCGGTTCTCGCCACGGATCGGCCGACGCGCGCGCGGTGACGAGGAGACCTGGCGGCGAGCAGGCGCTTGGCTGCGCGTCTTCCAGCAGCAGATGCCGGCGGCCGGCCTGCCGGTCCGGCAGGCGACCCGGGACGACGTGGTCGACCGGTTCGAGGCCTTCGGCGGGTTCCTGACCGATCGGCTCGGCAGGCGGGCGGCGGGCGAGGCGGTCCGGTCTGGAGCGCGGCTGGCGGCCGACGTCCTGCCCGCCCGCCTGCCCCTGGCGGTCGGGCACGGCGACTACGCCCCGCGGAACGTGTTCCTGCTCGAGGACGATCGGCTCGTCGTCTTCGACCCGCTCACGCGGTGGCGGGTGCCGCGGGTCGAAGACCTCTGCCGCTTCCTCGTGGCGCTCCGGATGCAAGGTCTGCAGCTGCACACGCACGGCGCGGCGTACAGCGCCGAGGATCTGGACCGCCGCGAGCGAGCGGTGATCGACGGCTACCGTGGCGACGGTGCGCTGCCTGCGGAGGAGTTGCGCTGCCACCAGCTGCTGATCACCCTGGACAAGTGGGCGGCGCTCGTCGACAGCCCGTCCCGCAGCATCCCGGGGAAGGTGCGCAGCGCCTCCCTCCGCGCGGCGTCCGGATACCTTCGGCGGGAGACCGAGCGCCTCGTCCGGCTCGTCGGGTCCGAACCGGGCTGATCGTCGCGCCCGACCTCCGCCGCGCCCGGGAACCGGCAGCGTGCGCCCGCTGGGGCGAGCGGCGCCCCGTCCGGTCCTCTCCACGACCTGGCCTCACCACGCACGGTGCTCGGACACGGACGCAGGGGTCACGACCGGCCACCGGCCGTGGCACAGAGCAGTTGGTCCCTGTCTCCCCGGCGCCGAGCGCAACAACGTACTCACCGACGCCATCCACGGTCGAGGAGAACCTGCCATGAGACGACGCACGTCCGCCCTGCCCGCGATCCTCCTGGTGGCCACGGTGATGGCGCCGGCCACGGCCGCGCAGGCCGCCACTCCCCTGTGCTTCGGAAAACCGGCGACCATCGTCGGGACGGCGGGCGCCGACGTGCTCGTGGGGCAGTCCGGCGTGGCGGACGTCATCTACGGCGCGGGAGGTGACGACAGGATCGTCGGCGGCGACTTCTACTCGGACGACGCGGTGCCGGGGCTGGCGGCGGACCTCTTGTGCGGCGGCCCGGGAGCGGACGCCGTCACGGGTGGTCCGGGCAACGACAAGATCAACGGTGGCGACGGGAACGACGTCGTGAACGGTGGGCGCGGGGCGGACGTGGTGCAGGGGAACGCCGGGGACGACCAGGTCGTCGACGAGTCCTTCGCCGACATGGACGCGGGGAACGACACCCTGCGCGGCGACGGAGGACATGACCGGATCACCGTCGCCTGGGGGATCGACAAGGCCTACGGCGGCGCCGGCAACGACACGATCACCGACACGGAGTGCAGCACGTCCTACCTGTACGGCGGAACAGGCGCCGACACCTTCGAGTCCTACCGCTCCAGCTTCGAGGGGTGGACCGCCTCGTACTGCCCGGGCAAGGACTACGTCAACGGCAACGAGCACCACGACTCCGCCCTGGTGAGCCAGGCGGACGCCGTGACCGGTGTGGAGTACCTCCGGCGGGTGTCGTCAGCCGTCGGCTGACGACCGGCAGGCTCTGCGGCGCCCGCGGCGCGTCCACGAGCGCGCGGGCGTCGCCGGCCCCCGGCCGCCCGGGGGCCGCTAGTCCCGGGGCTGCGGCTTCCGGCGCTGCGCTGTCCGGTTGCGCACCGCGCCGCTCGCGGCGCCGAACAACTCGATCGGCACCCCGGTGGCCCGGCGCTGCGCCCGCCGGGCGGCATTGGTCCAGCGCACCGCCCGGCTCGACCGGATCCGTGCCAGAGCCGCTTCGGCCGCCTGCAGCCGCTTCGCGAGCTCTGCCGGGCTCATGTCCGGCATGATCACGGCCGCCGTGTCCTCGGCCACCGACACCGCCCCCTCGCCGGCCTGCCGCTCCGCGAGTCCGGCGCGGGTCAGGAGCCGGCGCCGCCCCTCGGGGTTCGGGGGCACCAGCGCCCCGGGCGCCCCGGGCTCGGTCGGCAGGTAGCCGAGGAAGCGGGCCAGCGGGCCGGCGGAGGACTCCAGCAGCCGGCGGGTGTCCTCCGTCATCGAGTCGGACCAGCGGTGCGCGCGGTCGGTGGTGATGGGATCCCGGGTCCTGGTGGCGCCTGCCGAGATCCGGGGAGTGCCCCGGGCGGCCTGCACGTCGTTGTGGCGCAGCAGGTCCTCCGACCAGGGCTCGTCCAGGAACTCGACCAGTTCGTGCAGGGTCTCCTCCGGGTGCGCCACGAGGTCCTCGTAGCGCAGCAGGGCGAAACGGTCGTCGGCGAGTTCGAGGCCCCGGCGCAGGATCTCCTTGTTCGTGCTCTCCCAGTAGGTGACGGCATCCGAGGTCTCGTAGTGGAACTTCTCGACCAGGGAGTGCACGACCGCGCCGGGGTGGCGGACGATGGCGACGAAGACGGCGTCCGGGAACAGCGCCGCCATCTGGGCGATGTACCGCGAGTGGAAAGGCGTCTTCTCACCCCACCGGCTCTTGCCCTGGGACCGCGCGTACCGCTCGAACATGCCGGCGTAGAACTCGCGCAGCCGCGCGTCGAACTCCTCCTCGGTGAAGCCCAGCCGCTCGAACCAGTTCCGGCCGCGCGCCCAGTTCGGGATCTCCTTCGCGGCCGTCAGGCCGCCCATGAAGCCGGTCTCCTCGCAGATGGAGATGTTCGGGTGCGCGTCGAGGACCAGCCGGAACAGCGTGCTGCCGGAGCGCATGGTGCCCACGACGAAGATCGGGCGGTCGAGCGTCACTGCACCTCCTGCTGGGCCGGCACGAGACCTCCCACTGCCGGGCGCGCCGGCTCCGCCCGCTCCCGGGTGGCCGCAGCGACGGTCTCCGAGACGGCGACGTAGGCGATGACGGCCCAGAAGAACTTGTAGTTGATGTTGGACAGGAAGAAGGAGGAGACGCACGTGCCCAGCAGGGCCGCCATCGGTGGGGCCCGCATCGCGGCGGGCAGTCGCCACGCGCTCAGCAGGGCGACCGCCAGGCCGAGCACCATGATCACCAAGCCGGGCAGGCCGACCTCGATCACCGCGAGCAGGAAGATGCTGTGCGGCTCGAAGGTGGCGCCGCGCGGCTGCACCCGCGCCTCCGGGGTCGAGGACAGCTCCTGCTGGTAGACCGTGGGGAAGGCACCCCAGCCGGCCCCACCCAGGCAGTACAGCGGGCAGGCCTGGGCGCCGACCATCCAGATGTCGGTGCGCCCGGAGGAGTTCGTCGAGTTCTCGACCTGCCGCCGCCCGAAGCCGAACGGCTGGAACATCAGCGCCAGCGCGATCAGCACCACCACCGAGGTGGCGATCACCGCCTTGCGGGCCCGGGGTGCGATGCCGAGCCACAGGACGACCGCGAAGACGACGAAGGCGCTCAGCAACCCGCCGCGGGAACCGGTCATGAGGATCCCGAGGAGGAGGAGCAGCGTCGCGGCGCCGTGGAGGAGGCGGCTCCGGCCGGACTCCGTCAGGGTGCGCGACGCGGCCACCGCGAGAGGGAGGAGCAGGGCGGCGGCCTCGTTGTTGGCCCCGAGCAGGTCGTCGCCGAACCGCGGGGGGCCGTCACCGGGCCCCGTCCTCTTCCCCGGGAGACCGCCGAGCAGGGTCATCTGCACGAGGCCGTAGCCCACGACGGCGACCCCGCCGGCCATGAGCGAGGTCGCGAAGAGCCGCAGCGTCCGGTGGTCGAAGCGGGTCAGCACGAGCGCCACCAGCAGGACCACGTTGCTGGCCAGGATGCGGAGGTCGAGGAAGGTCGCGCCCGGCGCGATGCTCCAGAAGAGCGAGAACCCGGACAGGGCGAGGAAGGCCAGCCACACGGGGATCGCCAGCGGGATCCGGGCGCTCCCCCTCCGCGTCGTCACCAGCTGGATCAGGAGCGCGGCTCCCAGCAGCAGGCCGAGCAGCGAGGAGATCCCGCCGAACGCCCCGGGGAACACCTTGAAGCTCGAGCCGAACGGGATCAGGACCGCGTAGGGGGGCAACGCGTAGCGCACCGGGTCGCGGAAGCAGGCGATGACGTAGGCGCCCAGGAGCGGCGACAGAGCCACGACGAACACCGTGGTCAGATCCACGCCCGGACCGCCTCTCCGCTCACAGGCCGGGGATCGTCGCACATTCCGGGCCCCTTGTGACCGCTACTGTTCGCGAGGTGGCACGGATCAAGGTTCTGTCGATCGTGGGGCCGGGACGCAGCGGCACGACGGTGCTCGCCGGCATCCTGGGAGCGGTCGACGGGGTGGTCGACGTCGGCGAGCTGCGGTGGTTGTGGCAGCGCGGACTGCTGGAGCGGCGCACGTGCGGGTGCGGTCTCCCGGTGGGCGAGTGCCCCCTATGGTCCGCGGTCGTCGCCGAGGTCGCGGCCGGCCGGACCGGGACCGTCGCAGCGCTCGCCGGGGAGATCGCCTCGGCCCAGGCGCTGCTGACCTCCCGCCGGCGCCGGCTGCGGGTGGTCCGGAGCGCGGCGACCGGCGCCGACTGGCGGCCGCTCGAGCCGATCCGGACGGTCACGGGCCAGCTCGTGCGGGCGGTCGCCGAGGTGACCGGGGCGCGCGTCATCGTCGACAGCTCCAAGCGGGCGCAGGACGCCGCCGTGCTCGCCGGGCTCCCGGACGTCGACCTCTACGTCCTGCACATGGTGCGCGACCCTCGCGCGGTCGTCTTCTCGTGGGGCAGGCGGGACAAGACGATCCGGGTGGACGGGGGATCCCGGCCGATGGGGACCCGGGGGCTGCTGTCGAGCGTCAGCCGCTGGATGGAGAACGGCCTGGGTGCCGCGGCCCTGCGCCGGCACGTCCCGGCCGACCGGTGGATGTTCGTGCGCTACGAGGAGTTCGCCGCCCAGCCCCGGGTGACGGTCTCGCGCATCCTCACCTTCCTCGGCGAGGACGCCGCCGCACCGTTCGTCGACGACGACTCCGTGGTGCTGGACGTGAACCACACCGTGGCCGGCAACCCGAACCGGTTCCGCGTCGGGCCGGTCACCATCCGCCTGGACGACGAGTGGAGCCGGCGCATGCCGCGCCACCGCCAGCTCCTGGTGCAGGGGCTGACGTGGCCGCTGCGGCGCACGCTCCCGGGCGGGACGTCCCGTCCGGCCTGACCTGCTCAGGTCCTCGCGCGCACCTTCCCGACCACGGCCTTCACCCGACGGGCGCTCCGGGCGACCGGGTCCGACGTGCGCAGGGGCAGGTACGGACGTGCTTCCTTGACGCGGACGGCGAGCAACCCGTTTCCGCGCCAGATGCCGACCCGGGGGACGGCGTAGGGCCCTGGCACCTCGGCCGTCTCGGGCAACGCGAACGCGTGCGTGTAGCCGGCCGCGGCGGCCGCCTTGCGCACGCCGGCGTCGTGCAGCCCGCGGGGATAGGCCAGCTGGGTGACCTCCCGGCCGAGGAGGTCGGAGAGGAACTCCCGGCTCGCTCGCAGGTCTCGGACGCACTCCTCGTAGGACAGGTCCGTGAGGTCGTGGTGGGCCCAGCTGTGCGACTGGAAGTCCACACCGGCGTCCTGCATCTCGAGGACCTGGTCGCAGGTCAGCGTGGTCAGGCGCGCGGTGCCCGCGCCCTTGACCCAGTCGACCGGCCGGCCGGCCGGCGTGAGGGTCTGCGCGACGAGGAAGACGGTGGCCGGCAGGCGCAGGCGGGTGAGCACCGGAAGCACGTGCTCGTGCAGCGCGGCGAAACCGTCGTCGAACGTCAGCGCGACCGTTCCGCTCGGCAACCGCATGCGGGCGTCCAGCCGGGGAAGGGCCTCGGCGAGGGGGAGGACGTGGCGGCTGCGGCTGAGCCACGCCATCTGCTGGGCGAACGCCTCGGGCCTGACCGCGAGGGGGGACTCCCAGTCCGGCTCCACCGAGTGGTAGCAGAGGATGGTCATCGGGCTCCTCCCGCGCGGCCCCGCCGCCGTGCGGCCGGGACGAGTTGGTCGTAGAGAGCGGACACGTTAGCGGCGGTGACCTCGCTGGAGAACATCTCCACGACCCGCTCTCTCCCCGCCTCCCCCATGCGGCGCCGCAGCTCCGGGTCGGTGAGCAGCGGCTCGAGCGCATCCGCGAGCTCTTTCGGGCTCTGCACCGGCACGACACGTCCGGTGACCCCGTCGGCGACCGAGCGCGCCACGTCCCCCACGTCGGTGGCGACGACCGGCAGCCCGGCGGCCATCGCCTCGAGCACCGACAAGGGCATCGCCTCCCACCAGGACGGCAGGCAGAACACGTCCGCGGCGGCGAACTCGGCGGGCATCTCCTCGGGGGTTCGGGTACCGAGCAGCCGCGCGGACCCGTCCAGGCCGGCGCGGACCTCCGCCTCCGCGGCCGGCCCCTCGTCCGGGGTCCCTCCGAGGAGCCAGGTCTCGTGGTCGACCCCCCTGTCCCGCAGCAGCCGCGACGCCTCGAGCAGGTCCAGCACCCCCTTGCGCGGCGTCAGCAGACCCACGTAGAGGACCCGCGGCGGCTCGTGGTCGCCCTCGCGCTGGGGACGGCCCTCCACCGGCACCCCGTTGTCGATGAGCAGCACGCGCCCCTCGGGCAGGACCTGGCGGAGAGCCCGCTCGCCCGCCGTCCACACCGCGACCACCCGGGAGGCCGGGACCATGGCCAGCCGCAGGAGGAAGCGGCGCAGCGGCGTGGTCAGCCAGAACTGGATGTTCCCGCCGTGCGCGTGCACCACGACGGAGCAGCCCCGGGCGCGACCGGCGACGGCGAGCAGCGCCGCACGGAGGACGGTCACGGCCGGCGCCAGGGCCGAGTGGATGTGGACGATGTCGCACCCGCGGGCCCGCCGCCACACCGACACCGCGTCCTGGACGGTGCGACGGAGGTTGCCCCAGGTCACGTGCCCGCCCTCGGGTGTGCCCGCGTGCGCCACGTTGAGGAACCGGAGGTCGTGGTCCAGGGCCAGGCGGCTGCCGAGCAGCGTGTCCAGGAAGGTCGGGATGCCGCCGCGGTCGGGCGCTCCCTTCCCCACCATCAGCACCGTCTTCCTGCTGGCGTTCTGCCGTGAGCTCGACATCCGGTCTCTCCGGGGTCGTGGGGGCGGCCGGGAGGCCTCCGAGGGAGGGCGGACGATACCCCATCCCCAACGGCCGATCAGCGGTTATGGTGGCGCTCCGCCGAGCCGGCCAGGTGGAGGACGGGGACTATGTCTGTGAGCTCCGAACAACCGAGATTCGGTCGCAAGCTGAGCTGGTGCCTCAGGCACTTCAGCTGGGTGCCGCTGGTCTGCCTCCTCGTGGGAGCCGCCGTGCCGCTGCTCGTGGTGCGGGCCGAGCGGACGTACCAGGCCGAGGCGCTGGTGGTCGCCCGCCAGCTCACGGTCCACCAGCGGGTCCTCCCGTCGCTCGCCGAGTCGGTGTTCTCCGGCGGGGCCGTCGCGAACGCCGTGGCCGCGGACCCGGCGCTGGGCCCGGCGGTGGGCGGTGCGGCGAACGGCCTCGTCCCCGGCACGCTGTCCGTGGTCGCCGGGCCGGACTCCGTGACGATGGTGGTGCAGGCCCGCGACGACGACCCGGTGACCGCGGCGCGGGTGGCCGACCTGGCGGCCCAGGCGTACGCGGCGGAGCTGAACCGCGCCGGCTCCGGCGTCGGCGAGTTCGCCGTGCTCTCGCCCGCCCTCGTGCCGACCACGCCGCTGGACCCGGTCTCCTACCCCTTGCAGGCGGGAGCGGGCGCACTCGCCGGCCTGGCCCTCGGGCTGGGACTGATCGCGATGATCGCCGCCCTCCGCCAGCCCTGCGTGACGTCTCCGGACGTCAAGGACGCCGTGGGCGTGCCCCTGCTGGGGATCGTGGAGCTGCCCCGTGCGACGCCGGGGACCTACCTGGGCGCCCGCGGGGTGCGCGGCATCGCCGCGGTGACCCGCTGGCTCGCCACCGCTCCGGCCGGGCGGCTCACCCTGATCAGCTCCCCGTCGGCCGAGGGGTTGCGGCACCGCATCTTCGTCATGGTCGCGATCGCGATGTCCACCGTCCGGCCCGTGCGGTTGCAGGCACCCCAGGAGATCGTCGACGCGGCGCGCGCGCAGACGCGCCAGGCCGGGGACGCCATGCCCTCCGAGCTCCGCCACGAGGAGACCGGTGAGCTGCTCCTCGTCGACGGGGGGTCCCCGTCGGAGCTCGTCGACCCGGCCGCGGCCCCCGTGTACGTGATCGCCGTGGCGCCGCTCGGCATCTCCCCCCGGCGGCTGCGCGCGCTGGCGCTGGACTACCTCGACGGTGGCCTGCTCGGCGTCATCCTCGTCAAGCGCCGGCTCGGGCTGCGCGCACGGCGCGGGGTCTCGCGGTCGCCCGCCCAGGCGACCCGGGCACTGCAGCCGGCCGGTGACGTGCCCGCCCCGGAGCCGGCGTGACGCGGAGGGGCCGGCGGTCTCGCGGCCTGTGGCTCCTCGCTCTCGTCGTCGCGCTGGCCACCGGCGGGACCGTCCCGGCCGGGGCCGACACGACCACGCAGCCGCAGACCTTCCAGGGCCCCGGGTACAGCCCGGAGTACGCGGATCCGCCGACCGGCAGCGAGAACCAGAGCAAGCTGTGGTTCCACGCGGACGCCTGGTGGGCGCTGATCGTCGAGCCGACGGGCCGCTCGGCCCGGGTCTTCGAGCTCATGCCCGACCACACCTGGCGGCCGACATCGGCGGTCGTCAACACCGACACCGGGGACGTCGGGGACGCCCTCCGGGACGGTGACGCCGTCCACGTCGTGACCCGGAGCAGCGACGCGTCCCTGTTCTACGTGAACCTGTCCTTCGACGCAGCCGCGCGGGACTACCGGGTCGCTGCCCCCGTGCTGGTGACCCCGCGCAACTCCGGCTCACCACCCACCATCGCGAAGGACGCGGCGGGCGCGCTCTGGGTCGGCTACGCCACCGCCACCAACGTCGTGGTCATCCGCAGCCTGGACGGCGGGCTCACCTGGGGCCGCGTGACGACGTTGTCGTCCGGAGGGCCAGGCGGGGCCGTGGAGGCCGGCGCCCTCATCGCCTTCGATGACCGCGTCGGGATGCTCTGGTCTGACCAGGCGAGCGGCTCCTTCCGCTTCGCGTCGCACCGCGCCGGGGACGACCCCACGGTCTGGACGCAGGAAGTGGCGGTGAGCGGGCCCAACGTCGCCGACAACCACGTCAGCCTCGGGCGCATCCCCGGGGCGTCAGGAGACACGCTCGTCGCCGTGGTGAAGACCGCGGACGGCGATCCGATCGGCAACCCCGCCGCGGGCAAGATCGCCGTCCTGGTGCGCGCTCCCGGAGGGCAGTGGTCCACCGTCCTCGTCAGCTCGCTGGACGAGGGGTTCAACGACCCGATCGTCCAGGTCGACCTCGCGACGAACTCGCTGCACGTCCTCGCGAGCTACAACGGCTCGATCGTGCGCAAGACGTCCCCCCTGGACGCGATCGCCTTCCCGCCCGGGATGGGCACGACCCTGGTGAACGGCACGGGTCACCAGTTGAGCAACCCGACGGGAACCAAGGACGTCCTGGACGCGCGATCCGGCCTGGTGGTCCTGGCGAGCGACTGGCACAGCCGCACCTACCGGCACGCGGAGATGCCGCTGGGGCCGCCCGCGGCCGATCCCGCCGACCAGGTGCCGCCCACGTCGCCGCCGACGGTGCAGGCCCAGGTGCTCTCCTCCGGGGCGGTCGCCCTCTCCTGGGCCGCCGCCAGCGACGGGGACCGCTGGGTGCCGGGCGGCACCGGTGTCCCGGTGGCCGGGTACGTCGTCTCGCGCGACGGCGTGGAGATCGCCTCGGTGCCCACGACCGGCATGCGGGACCAGCTGCCGGCGGCGTCGGAGACCGCGGCCTCCAGGGTGGTCGAGTACTCGGTCGCCGCCGTCGACGCCTCCGGCAACCGCTCCGCCCCGGCCGCGCTGACCGTGGAGATCCCCGCGGGCGGCTCGTCACGCACGCTGGTCCTCGTCGCCGTCGGGCTGCTGGCCCTGGCCGCCGTCCTGGCCGCGGGCTACCTCCTGTACCGCTGGAGAGTGGTACGCGGTACGCAGCTGCCGCGCCCCCCGCAGCGGTCCCGCGAGCTCACCCGGGAGCGCACCCCCGTCGCCTGAGCCCGGTGCACGTCGGCCCGTGCACGGGTCCGCTGCCGTTCAGGCCGGGCGCGATCGGACCGGTGCCCGGTCGCAGCCGCCGGCGAAGAGGATCCGGTCCCGTCGGCCGTCGCACCGGCCGGGTGGACGGGGCGGGTCCGTGCCGGGCCACGGAGTGCGGTGCGGCGCCGGGCCACGGGGTGCGGTGCGGTGCCGGGCCACGGGGCGAGGTGCGGCGCCGGGCCACGAGGCCGGTGGTGTCCCCGGCCCCACGGGGTCGGTGCGCGCCCGGGTCCGAGGCCGGACGCCGAGCTCAGCGGTGCAGCGGGCACCACACGCGGTCACCGCCCTTCCAGGACGGGTGGGGGCTCACCTGCCGGCGGCCCGCAACACCTGGCTGGCCGTCCGGAGCAGGATCTTCAGGTCCCCCCACATCGACCAGTTCTCGATGTAGAAGTTGTCGAAGCGGGCGCGGTCCTCGATCGAGGTGTCCCCGCGCAGCCCGTGCACCTGTGCCCATCCGGTGAGCCCCACGGGGACGCGGTGCCGCGCGAAGTACCACGGGAACTGACGGGTGAACTCGTCGACGAAGAAGGGGCGCTCGGGCCGGGGACCCACCAGGCTCATGTCGCCACGGAGGACGTTCCAGAGCTGTGGCAGCTCGTCCAGCGAGGTCCGGCGCAGGACCTTCCCGAACGGGCCCAGCCGCTTGTCCTCACCGATGTTCCAGTGGGTGTTGGCCTCGGACTCCTCCGCCGGTCGCATCGAGCAGAACTTGAGGAGTGTGAACGGGCGCCCGTCCAGACCCACCCTGGTCTGGTGGAAGACGACCGACCTGGTCTCCCAGAGGCTCATGAGCGTGCAGAGGAGCAGCACCGGGGCCAGCGCCAGCAGCAGGCTGGATGAGATGAAGATGTCGCTGGCCCGCTTGACCGACCAGGCCCTGGTGCGGAACGGCGCCCGCCGCATGCGCACGACCGGCATCCCCCACAGCACCTCGGTGTCCTTGGTGACCGCGTGCACCTCGAACAGCCGCGGGACGAAGAGGATCTCGCAGGCCAGCCGGTCGCAGGCCCGCAGCAGGTGCACGATCTCCGACTCCCTGACCGAGCCGAAGGTGACGATGACCAGGTCGACCCGGTGCTCCAGGACGACATCGGTGAGCGCCTCGTAACCGCCCAGCAGGGGAACGGGCCGTTCCTGCTGGTCCAGCAGCGGGTCGTCGTCCAGCATGCCCTTCGGGATGAGGCCGTACTCCGGATGGGCCGCGAGGTTCGCGGCCAGCTCGCCGGAGACCGAGCCCGCGCCGAGGATCAGTGCCCGCTGTCGCAGCCGGCCACGGCGCCGGGCCTCCCGGATGAGGCCGTAGGCGACCGCCCGGCCGACGATGCAGAGCACGCCGAAGAGGGCGCAGGTGACCAGCCTGGCGAGTCCGGCCGTCCCGTCGTTCAGCCCGCCGAGCACCATCGCGAGGGCGCCCGCGGCGAGCGACCGCCCGAGGATGTCGGGGACGTCGTCGAGCACCGACAGGCTCAGCCGCGGTCGGTACAGACCGCCGGCGTGGAAGAGCACCAGGATCAGGACGAGGATGACGAAGATCTTCCAGCTGGGCCGGGACGTCAGCGTCATCGCCAGCGCGAAGGCGGCGAGGTCCGCGCACACGAGCACCGTGCGGATGAAGAACCTGCGCTTGCGTCCGCGCTTGCGGCCGCCGCGGAGGTGGCCGAGCGAGGTCGACGCCGACGGCTGCCGGACGGTGTTCCTCGACAGCCGCACCCGACGCTTCTCGAGAGGATGCGCCCGCCCGCTCATCTCTCCTCGCATCCGCTGCTGCGGACGGCGCTCCGACGCCGGCGGGCCGTCGCGAGGGTGCCGGGCGGGCTGCTGTGCTCGGTCGGCAGAACTCGCAGGTACGTCTGCTGTGCGTCTGCAGCCATGGCCATCCTCGCCCGCAACCGTCCCGATGATGGAGCCGGACCATAGGGATCGCAGGCGTCCAGGAGAAGTGGTCGGCACGCGCTACGGCGGGGATGGCCGACCTTTCTCGGCCGCCCCCACGGAGCGCTGACCCAGCACATACGGTCGGTCAGGAACTCGCCGGGTGGCCGTCCGCTCGTCGACGAGTGTTCGCGGACCCGTCGGGCGGCGTTCTTTTCCCGGGACGCGAAACCTACTGGCCGGCCGCACGAGCCCCTATGGTCGGCGGCCAACGAAGGGCCCCCGGCCCGGCCCGTCGTCGAGGCCGGCCGGGGCAGACGAGACCGCGATGCGTCACCGACCGAGGCACGGGGTGGACATGGACTGGGATCCTGCGATCGCGGTCGCCGGCCTGCTGGTCGGCATCGTCGTCGGACTGACCGGGATGGGCGGTGGCGCCCTGATGACACCGATCCTGGTCTTCTTCTTCGGCGTCTCGCCCCTGGCGGCCGTGTCGAGCGACGTCGTGGCCAGCCTGTTCATGAAGCCGATCGGCGGCGTGGTGCACCTGCGACGCGGCACCGTCCACCTGGGCATGGTCGCGTGGTTGTGCGTGGGCTCGATCCCCGGGGCGTTCACCGGAGTACTGCTGCTGCGGTCCATCGGTGCGGGCGGGAACCTCCAGGACATCCTCCTGACCGCGCTGGGCGGCGTCCTGGTCCTCGCCTCCCTGGCGATGGCCGCGAAGGCCTACCTCCGGCTGAGGGAGAGGGAACGGCGTCGGGCCCGCGGCCGGGCCGACGCGCCGGAGCGGCCGCTGAGCACCATCCCGGTGAAGCGCCTGGCCACCGTGCTCGTCGGGGCAGGCGGAGGGCTGGTCGTGGGGATGACGTCGGTGGGCGCCGGGTCGCTGATGATCGTGTCCCTGCTGCTGCTCTACCCCTCCATCCGGGCCGGGCAGCTGGTCGGCACCGACCTGGTCCAGGCGGTGCCGCTGGTGGCGGCGGCCTCGGTCGGGCACCTCATGTTCGGCGACTTCGGCCTCGCCCTGACCGCCAGCGTGCTGGTCGGTGCCATCCCCGGGGTCTGGCTGGGCGCCCGGGTCTCCTCGCGTTCGCCCGGCAGCCTGGTCCGGCGGGCGCTCACCGTGATCCTCCTGGCGTCCGGGGTGAAGCTGCTCGGGGCCTCGACGGTGGTCGTCCTCGTCACCGTCGCCGCGGCGCTGGTCGGCGGCCTCGCGGCCTGGACGTGGGTGCGGGTCCGGCACGGCGAGGCGCCCCTGGCCCGCCAGGAACGCCGCCGCCGCCAGGCCGCCCGCGAAGCCGGACCCACCGCGACGTCCGCGCCGGTGAACTGACGGATGAACGCGACTGCCCGATGCACTTCGCGACAGGAGGTAGCCGAGCCGGTACAGGTAGTCCACGAGCGGACCCCGCAGCGCCGCCCCGGCAGCCTTTCGCCCGACCACCGCTGCGCACCAGGAACGAGCCCCTGTTCCGACATCCGGTCGACATGCAAGATGACGCACCTCGAACCGCCCCCCGGCCGTGCCGGAAGGCTTGACCAGTGAGGACGACCATGCCCCCGCAGCCGCAGCCGCCGACCAGGGACCTCGACCGGGAGGGGCTGTCGGACGTCGATCTGGCGGTCGAGCTGGCCGGGACGGCCGGGCGTGCCCTGCTCGAGCTGCGGTCCGGCGTGGGCGACCTGCCGGCCGACGAGGTGAAGAAGCGCGGGGACGCGGCCGCGCAGCAGGTCCTCGCCGCCGGGCTGGCCGTGGCCCGGCCGGGCGACGCCGTGCTGTCCGAGGAAGCGGTCGACGACGCCACCCGGCTCGACGCGAGCCGGGTGTGGATCATCGACCCCCTCGACGGCACCCGCGAGTACTCGGAGGGCCGGTCCGACTGGGCGGTGCACGTGGCGCTGTGGGAGGCCGGTTCGCTGGTCGCCGGCGCCGTGGCGCTCCCCGGGCTGGGGACCGTGCTCGCCACCGACCCCGCCGCGGTGACCCCCTCCCGGGACGCCGCGGCACCGTGGCGCATGGCGGTGAGCCGCAGCCGGCCCCCGGCCATCGCGACGGGCGTCGCCCAGGCCCTCGGCGCCGACCTCGTCGCGATGGGATCGGCCGGTTTCAAGGTCGCCGCCGTGGTCCGCGGCGAGGCCGATCTGTACGTGCACGGCGGCGGTCAGTACGAGTGGGACTCCGCCGCACCGGTCGCCGTCGCGGTGGCGGCCGGACTGCACGCGTCCCGCCTCGACGGGTCGCCGCTCCGCTACAACCAGCCCGACCCGTACCTCCCCGACCTGGTGGTGTGCCGGCCCGAGATGGCCGAGCGGGTGCTCACCGAGATCGAGAGGGTGCAGCGGGATGTCCAGTGAAGACCGGGGGTCGACGATGACCGACACGCTCACGCACCTGCAGCGGCTCGAGGCCGAGAGCATCCACATCCTCCGTGAGGCGGTCGCCGAGAGCGAACGCCCGGTGATGCTCTACTCGATCGGCAAGGACAGCTCGGTGATGCTGCACCTGGCCAGGAAGGCGTTCTACCCCGCGCTCCCGCCCTTCCCGCTGCTCCACGTCGACACGACATGGAAGTTCAAGCAGATGTATGAGTTCCGGGACAAGATGGCCGCCGAGCTCGGCATCGAGCTGCTGGTGCACCAGAACCCGGAGTGCCTGGAGCTGGGCATCAACCCCTTCAGCCACGGGTCGGCGACGCACACCGACATGTGGAAGACCCAGGGCCTGAAGCAGGCGCTGGACAAGTGGCGGTTCGACCTGGCGTTCGGCGGCGCGCGCCGCGACGAGGAGAAGTCCCGCGCCAAGGAGCGCGTCTTCTCCCTCCGCTCGGCGCAGCACCGCTGGGACCCCAAGCAGCAGCGTCCCGAGCTGTGGCGCACCTACAACGTGCGGCGCAACCCGGGCGAGACCATGCGGGTGTTCCCGCTGTCGAACTGGACCGAGCTCGACGTGTGGCAGTACATCTACCTCGAGGGCATCCCGATCGTATCCTTGTACTTCGGTGCGCCGCGGCCCGTGGTGGAGCGCGACGGGGCGCTGATCATGGTGGACGACGAGCGTTTCCCGCTCTTCGACGGCGAGGAGCCGCAGCTGCGCAGCGTGCGCTTCCGGACGCTCGGCTGCTACCCGCTCAGCGGCGCGGTGGAGAGCACCGCCGACACGCTGACCGCGGTGATCCAGGAGATGTTGCTGACCACCACCTCCGAGCGCCAGGGTCGGGTCATCGATCACGACTCCGCCGGCTCGATGGAGAAGAAGAAGCAGGAGGGCTACTTCTGATGACCGTGCCGTCGGGGCTCATCGCCGAGGACATCGAGTCCTACCTGGACATCCACCAGCACAAGTCGCTGCTCCGGTTCATCACCTGCGGCAGCGTCGACGACGGCAAGTCCACGCTGATCGGCCGGCTGCTGTACGAGTCACACCTGGTCTTCGAGGACCACCTCGAGGCGCTGGAGGCCGACTCGAAGACGGGGACGCAAGGCGGTGAACTCGACTTCGCGCTGCTGGTCGACGGGCTGGCCGCCGAGCGGGAGCAGGGCATCACCATCGACGTCGCCTACCGGTTCTTCTCCACCGAGAAGCGCAAGTTCATCGTCGCCGACACCCCGGGCCACGAGCAGTACACACGGAACATGGTCACCGGTGCGTCGACCGCCGAGGCCGCGGTGATCCTGATCGACGCGCGCCGGGGCGTGCTCACGCAGACCCGCCGGCACAGCTTCCTGGTCTCCCTGCTCGGGATCCGCAGGATCGTCGTCGCCGTCAACAAGCTCGACCTGGTCGGCTACTCGCGCGAGGTCTTCGAGGAGATCGAGGCCGAGTACCGCGACTTCGCCGCCCGGATCGGGCTGACCGACATCGTCTGCATCCCCATGTCGGCGCTCCGCGGCGACAACATCACCGAGCCCAGCCCGAACACGCCCTGGTACCACGGCCCGACGCTGCTCGGGCACCTCGAGACGGTTCCCGTGGGGCAGCACGCGAAGGATGGGCCGTTCCGCATGCCGGTCCAGTGGGTCAACCGCCCGGGCCACGACTTCCGCGGCTTCTCGGGGGTCGTCGTCGGCGGCCGCGTGCGGCCCGGCGACCGGGTCCGGGTGGTCCCGTCGGGGCAGCAGAGCACCGTCACGCGCGTCGTCACCATGGACGACGACCTCGACGAGGCCGTCGCCGAGCAGTCGGTGACGCTCACCCTCGCCGACGAGATCGACATCAGCCGCGGCGACGTGCTGTGCGCTGCGGACTCACCGGCGGGCTCCGCCGACCAGTTCGAGGCGCACGTCGTCTGGATGGCCGAGCACGAGATGCTGCCGGGTCGGCCCTACCTGCTGAAGCTCGGGACGCGCACGGTCCCCGCGTCGCTGAGCCGGCCCAAGTACCGCATCGACGTCAACACGCTCGAGCACACGGCGGCCACGACCCTGGCGCTCAACGAGATCGGGGTCTGCAACCTCAACCTGGACCGCCCGATCGCTTTCGACCCGTACGCGGAGAACCGGGACATGGGTGGCTTCGTGCTCATCGACCGGCTGACCAACGCCACCGTCGGGGCGGGGATGCTGCACTTCGCACTGCGGCGCTCGCAGAACGTCCACTGGCAGGCGATGGACGTCGACAAGGCGGCGCACGTCGAGCTGAAGGGTCACCGGCCCTGCGTCGTCTGGTTCACCGGGCTGTCGGGCGCCGGGAAGTCGAGCATCGCCAACCTCGTGGAGAAGCGGCTGCACGCGCTCGGAGTGCACACGACGCTGCTGGACGGCGACAACGTCCGGCACGGCCTCAACAAGGACCTGGGCTTCACCGAGGCCGACCGGGTCGAGAACATCCGCCGCGTGGGCGAGGTGTCGCGCCTGATGGTGAACGCGGGCCTCGTCGTCCTCGTCTCGTTCATCTCCCCGTTCCGGTCCGAACGACGGATGGCTCGCGACATGGTCGGCGAGGGGGAGTTCTGCGAGGTGTTCGTGGACACCCCGCTCGACGTCGCCGAACGACGCGACGTCAAGGGGCTGTACGGCAAGGCTCGGCGGGGGGAGCTCGCGAACTTCACCGGCATCGACTCCCCCTACGAGGTGCCCGAGGATCCGGAGATCCACATCGACACGACCGCGACGAGCCCCGAGGAGGCGGCTCAGCAGGTCGTCGTCAGGCTCCGGGAGCTGGGCGTCATCACCTGATCAGCGCCGCGCCGGCCCGTTCCCGGTCCCGCGCCTGCTCCTCGTGCAACGCGCTCCTCCCGAGCGCGGCGACGAAGACGGCGGCCAGGACGGCGACGACCGCCCAGATCGCGAGCACGGTCAGCATCATGCGGACCATCATGCGGGCACGAGCTGTCCGCGGGCCGACGGCCCGTTGACAGCTCGTCGGCGGGGAGGTGGACATCCGGTGGTGTGACCGCCCGCCGTCTCCGGACGCCGCCTCACGAGGAGGATGGAGGCAGCACGGTTGGAGTCGCCCTCGAGGCCGGGGGTGCCCGGCGCGTCCGGGCGTGCAGCCGTGGGGCGGACGAGGTCCGCAGCGGTCACGGCTGCCCCCGGACCGCTTCCGCCACCGCCCCTCGACCGCTCGGCGGCAGGAGCCTGACCGGCGCCTTCCGCAGCGCACGTCGGGGCGCAGGTGCCGGACGTGCGGCGGGGAACCGCGCACGTCGGCGTCCCCGCTAGACGATGGTCGGCGTCGGCTCGGTCGTCGGCGGCTCGGTCGTCGGCGTGGTCGGCGTGGTCGGCGTGGTCGTGGGCGTCGGCGGGGTGGTCGTGGGCGTCGGCGGGGTGGTCGT
>NZ_FOAO01000044.1 GCF_900109665.1 Blastococcus sp. DSM 46786 | reverse complement strand
CGGTGCTTCCACTTCCGGCCTATCAACCCGCTGGTCTGGGCGGGGGCCTTACCCGGTTGACCCGGTGAGAGACCTCATCTTGAAGCGAGCTTCCCGCTTAGATGCTTTCAGCGGTTATCCCTGCCGAACGTAGCCAACCAGCAGTGCACCTGGCGGTACAACTGGCACACCAGAGGTTCGTCCGTCCCGGTCCTCTCGTACTAGGGACAGCTCTTCTCAAGTCTCTTACGCGCACGGCGGATAGGGACCGAACTGTCTCACGACGTTCTAAACCCAGCTCGCGTACCGCTTTAATGGGCGAACAGCCCAACCCTTGGGACCTACTCCAGCCCCAGGATGCGACGAGCCGACATCGAGGTGCCAAACCATCCCGTCGATATGGACTCTTGGGGAAGATCAGCCTGTTATCCCCGGGGTACCTTTTATCCGTTGAGCGACACCGCTTCCACATGCCGGTGCCGGGTCACTAGTCCCAGCTTTCGCTCCTGCTCGACCCGTCGGTCTCGCAGTCAAGCTCCCTTGTGCACTTGCACTCGACACCTGATTGCCAACCAGGCTGAGGGAACCTTTGGGCGCCTCCGTTACATTTTGGGAGGCAACCGCCCCAGTTAAACTACCCACCTGACACTGTCCCTGATCCGGATCACGGACCGAGGTTAGACATCCAATTCGACCAGAGTGGTATTTCAACGGCGACTCCACGAACACTGGCGTGCCCGCTTCGCAGTCTCCCACCTATCCTACACAAGCCGAACCGAACACCAATATCAAGCTATAGTAAAGGTCCCGGGGTCTTTCCGTCCTGCCGCGCGTAACGAGCATCTTTACTCGTAGTGCAATTTCGCCGAGCCTGTGGTTGAGACAGCTGAGAAGTCGTTACGCCATTCGTGCAGGTCGGAACTTACCCGACAAGGAATTTCGCTACCTTAGGATGGTTATAGTTACCACCGCCGTTTACTGGCGCTTGAGTTCTGAGCTTCGCCTTGCGGCTAACCCGTCCCCTTAACGTTCCAGCACCGGGCAGGCGTCAGTCCGTATACATCGTCTTACGACTTCGCACGGACCTGTGTTTTTAGTAAACAGTCGCTTCTCACTGGTCTCTGCGACCCCCTCCCGCTGCCCCACGCTAGGTGGTTCACGGGCTGGGGCCCCCCTTCTCCCGAAGTTACGGGGGCATTTTGCCGAGTTCCTTAACCACAGTTCGCTCGATCGCCTCGGTATTCTCTACCTGACCACCTGAGTTGGTTTGGGGTACGGGCCGCTCGGAACTCGCTAGAGGCTTTTCTCGGCAGCATAGGATCATCCAATTCGCCTCAATCGGCTATGCGTCGGGCCTCACCCTCATGTGGAACGGATTTACCTATTCCACGGGCCACACCCTTGCACCGGTACTACCACTCACCGGTAGGACTACCTTCCTGCGTCACCCCATCGCTTGCCTACTACCAGTCCGGGTCCCCAGCTTCCCCGGTTCACCTCACAAGGAGGATCCCCGGCGTCGGTGGGTTAGCATCGCTGGGTTCAGCATGGGCGTTCCTTCGCGGGTACGGGAATATCAACCCGTTGTCCATCGACTACGCCTGTCGGCCTCGCCTTAGGTCCCGACTCACCCTGGGCGGATTAGCCTGGCCCAGGAACCCTTGGTCTTCCGGCGGGGGAGGTTCTCACTCCCCTCTCGCTACTCATGCCTGCATTCTCACTCGTGTGGCGTCCACGGCTGGATCACTCCGCCGCTTCCACCGCCACACGACGCTCCCCTACCCATCCACACACCTGGCCGGCCCCTCGAGGGAACCGGCGGGTTGTTGTGTGAATGCCACGGCTTCGGCGGTGTGCTTGAGCCCCGCTACATTGTCGGCGCGGAACCACTTGACCAGTGAGCTATTACGCACTCTTTCAAGGGTGGCTGCTTCTAAGCCAACCTCCTGGTTGTCTCTGCGATCCCACATCCTTTTCCACTTAGCACACGCTTAGGGGCCTTAGCCGATGATCTGGGCTGTTTCCCTCTCGACTACGAACCTTATCGCCCGCAGTCTCACTGCCACGCTCTCACTTACCGGCATTCGGAGTTTGGTTGACGTCAGTAACCTTGTGGGGCCCATCGGCCATCCAGTGCTCTACCTCCGGCAAGAAACACGTGACGCTGCACCTAAATGCATTTCGGGGAGAACCAGCTATCACCGAGTTTGATTGGCCTTTCACCCCTACCCACAGCTCATCCCCCAGGTTTTCAACCCTGGTGGGTTCGGTCCTCCACGCGGTCTTACCCGCGCTTCAACCTGGCCATGGGTAGATCACTCGGCTTCGGGTCTAGAGCACGCGACTCAGAACGCCCTGTTCGGACTCGCTTTCGCTACGGCTACCCCACACGGGTTAACCTCGCCACGTACCGCTAACTCGCAGGCTCATTCTTCAAAAGGCACGCAATCACCCCGGCCCC
>NZ_FOAO01000022.1 GCF_900109665.1 Blastococcus sp. DSM 46786 | reverse complement strand
AGCCCGATGATCATGCGATCGGGCGGTCCCGCGGCGGCCTGAGCAGCAAGATTCACCACCTGGTCGATGGGTGCGGGCTGCCCCTGGTCGTGCTCGTGGGCGCGGGCCAGGCCGGTGACGCTCCGATGTTCCCGATCCTGCTGCACCACCTCCGGGTGTCCCGGATCGGCCCGGGACGGCCACGAACTCGGCCCGACACCGTGGCCGGGGACAAGGCCTACTCCTCACGCGCGATCCGCACCCAGCTGCGCGAGCGTGGCATCGGCGCCTGCATCCCCGAACGGGATGACCAGAAGGGCCACCGCATACGTCGGGGCAGCCGCGGAGGACGACCACCGGCCTTCGATGCTGAGCGCTACCGCGGACGCAACGTCGTCGAGCGCGCCTTCAACGAGGACAAGCAGTGGCGCTCCCTGGCCACCCGCTACGACAAGCTCGCCGTCGTCTACCGAGCCGCGGCAGTTCTGCGCGCGGTCACCCTCTGGCTCAAGCGGTTAGGAGACACGCCCTAGGCCGCCCCCGACCGACCGGCGGGCCGGGTCTCGGTGACCGGCACGACCGGAGGAGCGCCCGGCCCGCCGGCACGCGGCGCTCCGCGCGGTGCGCGACAGTGAGTGGATGGCCGACTCCCCCGCCGCTGCTGGCACCCGACCGCCCTGCACCACGTCCGGTTGACGGTCACCGACATCACCCGCTCGAAGGCCTTCTACACGCAGCTGCTCGGCGTCGGGCCGGCGATCGACTTCGTCGACCAGGCGCACGAACCGGCCGCGCGCCAGGACCCGCATCGGTTCTTCGGCGGCTGCACCTACGCCCTGGGCAGCCAGCTCCTGGGGCTGCGCCCGTCCGCGCCCCCGGGAGACCGGTTCGATGCGACGCGCACCGGGCTGGACCACGTCAGCCTGGCCGTCGACTCGCCCGACGCCCTCCACCGGGCCGCCGACCGGCTCGGCAGCGCCGGCGTCGGGCACGGCGAGGTGACCGAGCTCGGTGAGCTCGGCATCGCCATCCCGTCCGTCCAGGATCCCGACGGCATCAACCTCGAACTGGTCGCGACGCTGCCGGCGGCCGGGGACGGCAGCTGACGGCGAGAGAGCCGTCCCGCCACCCCGGCGGGATCAGCACGTCCCGTGCCGACCGCACCCCGAGCTGACGCCAGGAGGCACGGTGCCCCGCTCCCGGACGGACCGCGAGGTCGAGCCGACCCGCAACCCGGCACGGTGCCGTGCAGGACACCGTGCCGGCCGGCGCGCAGATCGCCGCGCGGAGCGTCCACGAACCGGTGGACGTCTCCCGGCTGGTCGTGCTCGTGCTCCTGACGCAGGTCGTCTACTGGCTGGCGCACGTGTACGCGGAGATGGTCGGTCGCCGGGTGGAGACGGGACGTCGTCCCGGGTGGCCGGCGGTCCAGCACCTGCTGCTCCACGTCGCGGCGAGCGCCGGCATCGGTGCCGGGCTGGTACTGCTCGAGGTGCTGGTGCCCTGAGCGCGGGTGCCGGTCCGGGTCGAGGGCGCCGCTGCGCCGGCGTCCCGGTCCCACCCAGCGGGCATCTCCCGCGCTCCGCACCCTCCAGCAGCGATCCTGGAGGTCACGGACGGCAGCGCGGCCGCGTCCCGGTGGCCGGCACGGCAGGAGGGTGTTCCCATGGCTCGCACGATCGGCACCGCCTACCTCGTCGAGGCGGTGCGCACCCCGGTGGGGCGCCGTGGTGGCGGCCTCTCGGGCATCCACTCCGCCGACCTCGGTGCCCACGTCCTGCGCGAACTGGTGACCCGCGCCGACGTCGACCCCTCGGCGGTGGACGACGTCGTGTTCGGCTGCGTGGACACCATCGGCTCGCAGGCCGGAGACATCGCCCGCACCGCCTGGCTGGCCGCCGGGCTGCCCGAGGAGGTGCCGGGCGTGACCGTCGACCGCCAGTGCGGCTCCTCGCAGCAGGCGGTGCACTTCGCCGCCCAGGCGGTGCTGTCGGGCACCGCCGACCTGGTCGTGGCCGGTGGCGTGCAGAACATGAGCGCGCTGCCGATCAGCAGCGCGATGACCGCAGGCCACGATTACGGCTTCCCGGACCCCTTCTCGGGTTCCGCAGGCTGGGTCGCGCGCTACGGCGACCAGACGATCGACCAGATCCGCTCGGCGGAGATGATCGCCGAGAAGTGGGGCATCAGCCGGGCCGACATGGAGGAGTTCTCCGTCGAGAGCCACGTGCGCGCGTTGCGGGCGCGCGCCGAGGGCCGGTTCGACCGGGAGATCGCACCGATCGCCGGCGTGACCCACGACGAGGGCCCGCGCGAGCCCAACTGGGACAAGATCCGCTCGCTGCCGCCGGTGCGCGAGGGCGGACGGGTGACCGCCGCGGTCTCCAGCCAGATCTCCGACGGCGCCGCGGCGCTGCTGGTCGCCAGCGAGGATGCCGTCCGCGAGCACGGGCTCACCCCGCGTGCCCGGATCGTGGACCTCTCGGTGCGCGGCGCGGACCCGGTCTGGATGCTCACCGCCCCCATCCCGGCCACGGCGTACGCCCTGGACAAGGCCGGTCTCTCGCTCGACGAGATCGACCTGGTCGAGATCAACGAGGCGTTCGCCTCCGTCGTCCTGGCCTGGCAGAAGGAGACTGGCGCCGATCTGGCGAAGGTGAACGTCAACGGCGGCGGTATCGCGCTGGGGCACCCGCTCGGCGCCACGGGCGCCCGGCTGATGACCACCCTGCTGCACGAGCTCGAGCGCACCGGCGGCCGGTACGGCCTGCAGACGATGTGCGAGGGCGGCGGTCAGGCGAACGTGACCATCGTCGAACGCCTCGGCTGAGCCGGCACGGCGATGTCGGGACGACGTCGAGGCTGACCGGTGCTGCTGGCCACCACCCTCCCGCCGGACACGCCGCTGAGCGACGTACCCGCGGCGGTGCGCCGGGTGGAGCGCCTGGGCTTCGACACGGTGCACGTGCCAGAGACGGTGCACGACTCCCTGTCGGTGGCCCTGCTCGCGCTGGAGCACAGCTCGTGGATCCGGGTCCGGACCAGCATGACCCTGGCCTTCCCCCGCAGCCCGATGGTGGTCGCCTACGCCGCCTGGGACCTCGCCCGGTTCTCCGGCGGGCGCTTCCAGCTCGGGCTGGCCACGCAGGTGCGGGGCAACATCGTCGGCCGGTTCTCGATGCCGTGGTCGGACCCCGCCGCGCAGCTGACCGACTACGTGCGCGCGCTGCGGGCCATCTTCGCGGCGTTCACCCGCGGGGGGCCGCTGCGGTACGAGGGCACCCACTACCACTTCGACCGGCTGCAGCCCTACTTCAACCCCGGCCCGCTGGACGTGCCGGAGCCGGACATCTTCACCGGTGGGGTGAACCGGCTCATGTGCGAGCTCGCCGGCGCCGAGGCCGACGGCCTCGTGACGCACCCGACCAACTCCCACCCGCGTTTCCTGCGCGGATCGGTGCTGCCGTGGTTGGCCGCGGGGGCGGCCGCGGCACAGCGGGCATCCCGCCCGGTGCTCGTCGTCGGCGCCAAGGCCATCAGTGCACCGGACGCACGGTCGCTGCACGACGCCCTCGCCGATGCCCGGCGCGAGATGGCCTTCCTGTACTCCACGCCCGCCTACCTCCCCACGCTCGCCCTGCTCGGGCACGAGGAGCTGGGCGTGCGTCTCACCCAGCTCGTCCGCGATCAGCGATGGGACGAGTTGCCGGCCGCCCTGCCCGACGACGTCCTCGGCGGGATCGTGCCCGTCGCCACCTACGACGATTTCCCGGCGGTGATCGGCGACTGGTACGGCGGGCTGTGCGACGAGCTGTCCATCGCCACCCCGGCCGACACCACCGCCGACGACCGGTTCGCCTCGATGCTCGAGGCGGTCCGCGCCGTTCCGGCGGTTTCCGTCGGGTTCGCGCAGGCCGACCCGCCGGCCCTTCCGCCCGGCTGACGGTCGGCTCCGGCCCACCCTCCGGAGCTAGAGTCCCGCGGCGGGGGCCAACTGGCGGCGCAGCTGCTCCGGTGAACCGCCGGTGTGCTGCACGTGCGCGGCCCGCTTGAACCACAGGTGCGCGTCGTGCTCCCAGGTGATCGCGATGCCCCCGTGCAGCTGGACGGCCTCGGCGGCGACGTCGGTGAGCGCCTGCGCGCAGACCAGCTTCGCCAGCGGTGCCACCACCGGGAGCTCGTCCGGCGCCGTGGCCACCACGCAGGCGGCGTAGCGGGCGGTCGACGCGGCGGCCTCCACGGTGGTGAACAGGTCCGCTGCCCGGTGCCGCAACGCCTGGAAGGAGCCCAGCGGCCGGCCGAACTGCGTGCGGGCGCGCAGGTGCTCGACGGTGCGCTCGAGCGCCCGCCGGGCCGTGCCCACCGCCTCGCAAGCCGCGGCGACCGCAGCCACGTCCCGTGCGAACGCCACGGCGTCGGGGCCGCCCACCCGTACAGCGGGCACGCGCTCGAACCGCAGGTCCGCGGCCCGACGCGTCTGGTCCATCAGCGGAACGGCCGCGCGGCTCAACCCGGCGGCGTTCCCGGCGACGGCGAACAGCGTCTCCGCCCCACCGTCCACCGCGGCCACCAGGAGAAGATCGGCGGCCCCGCCGTCGACGACCGCCGCTTGGACCCCGGTGAGCAACCAGCTGCAAGCATTTCTCGACCCCACGCAGCCGACGCGCGGCGGCCACGACCGGTCACCGGGCTCGCGCTGCGCCAGCGCGCCCACCGCGCCGTCCCCCAACGCAGGGAGCAGATCGGTGCGGCCGAACCGCGTCAGCACCTCGGCGACGACGACGGTGGAGGCATAGGGCCCCGGCAGCAGCGCGGCCCCGGCCTCCTCGAGCACGACGGCGACCTCGGCGAAGGTCGCGCCCGCGCCGCCGGACGCCTCGGGTACTGACAGCCCGGTCAGCCCGAGCTCGCCGGTCAGCTGCCGCCACAGCGGCTCGTCCCGGCCGGTGGGCGAGGCCATGGCCGCGCGGACCGCCGCGGAGTCGGCCTGCTTGGTCAGCAGCGAGCGGACCGCGTCGCGCAGGTCCCGCTGCTCCTCGGTGAGGGTGAGGTCCATCGGTCGCACCTCCTCAGGCACGGTCGCGGGGCAGGCCGAGGTGGCGCTCGGCCAGGACGTTGCGCTGCACCTCGTTCGAGCCGCCGTAGATGGTGTCGGCCCGGGTGAACAGGTAGAGCCGCTGGTCGTCGGTGAGCTCGTACGGCAACCCGGACGTGACGACGGCGGCCGGTCCCTCCACCGCCATCGCGAGTTCGCCGAGCCGGCGGTGCCAGTTGGCCCACAACAGCTTGGAGACGTTGGCCGCCCACGGCGCCTCGCGTGCGGCGTCCCCGCCGAGAGTGCGCAGCGCGGTGTGCCGCATGACCTGCAGGTCGACCCACGCCGAGACGATCCGGTCGGCGAGCACGGGGTCGTCGGCCGCGCCGTTCTCCCGCGCCCGGACGGTGATCGCCTCGAGCTCGCGGGTGAAGCCGATCTGCTGGCCGAGGGTCGAGACGCCGCGCTCGAAGCCGAGCAGGCTCATCGCCACCCGCCAGCCCGCGCCGGCCTCCCCCACCACGTCACCCGCGGCCGCGACCGCGTCGTCGAAGAACACCTCGTTGAACTCCGAGGTGCCGGTGAGCTGCACGATCGGGCGCACCGTGACACCGGGCTGGTCCATGGGCACGAGCAGGAAGGACAGCCCCGCGTGCCGCTGCGACCCGGGTTCGGTGCGGGCGATGACGAAGCACCAGTCGGCGATGTGCGCGAGCGACGTCCAGATCTTCTGCCCGGTGACCACCCACCGATCGCCGTCGAGCACCGCCCGGGTGCCCACGTTCGCCAGGTCGGAGCCGGCGTCGGGCTCGGAGTAGCCCTGGCACCACATCACCTCACCCGAGGCGACACCGGGGACGAAACGGGCCTTCTGCTCCTCCGTGCCGTGCGCCAGCAGCGTGGGCACCAGCAGCTGCTCACCGATGTGCCCGAGCCGCCCGGGTGCCGCCGCACGGGCGTACTCCTCGTGGAAGACCACCTGCTGCTGCAGGTCCAGCGCCTTGCCGTACCGGCTGTCCGGCCAGCCGACGCCGATCCAGCCGGCCTCGCCGAGCCGCCGTTCCCAGGCGGCCCGCTCCTCGAGGTCCTCGTGCTCGCGTCCCGGCCCGCCGCTGCCGCGCAAGGCGGCGAAGTCACCGGACAGCTCGGTCTCCAGCCAGTCCCGGATCTCCGCACGGAAGGCGGCCTCCGCCGCGGTCATGCGCCGTAGACCGGGGTGGGCGGCACCGCCTCGGCCAGCAGGTCCTTGACGACGGCCCCCAGCTCCTCCGCGCGCCACCGCCGGCCGGCCTCGCGGCGCGGACCGAACCGCCAGCCGTCGCAGATGCCGACCCGGTCGGCCTCGACCTCGAACACCTGACCGGTGACGAAGCCGGACTCGGCCGATGCCAGCCAGACGACCAACGGCGAGACGTTGGCCGGATCCATGGCGTCGAAGCCCTCCTCCGGCCGGGCCATGGTCTGCGCGAAGACGGCTTCGGTCATCGGCGTGCGCGCGGCCGGGGCCAGCGCGTTGACCGTCACGCCGTAGCGGGCCAGTTCGACGGCGGCGACCTGGGTCATGGCGACGACGCCGGCCTTGGCCGCGGCGTAGTTGCCCTGGCCGACGCTGCCCATGAGCCCGGCGCCGGAGCTGGTGTTCACGATCCGCGCCTCGACCTGCTCGCCGGTCTTGGACCGCTCGCGCCAGTACGCGGCGGCGTGCCGGAGCGGGCAGAAATGGCCCTTGAGGTCGACGCGGAGCACGTCGTCCCACTCGCGCTCGCTCATCCCGACGAGCATCCGGTCGCGGACGATGCCGGCGTTGTTCACCAGCGCGTCCAGCCGCCCGAAGGCGTCGACCGCGGCGGCGATCAGCCCCTCCGCGGCGTCCCAGTCGGCGACGTCGCAGGCGTGCGCCACCGCGCTGCCGCCGGCGTCGCGGACCTCCTGGGCAACAACCTCGGCGGCCGCGCCCACGTCGTTGACGACGACGTCGAAGCCGGCGGCGCCGAGCGCCAGGGCGTGCGCCCGGCCCAGGCCCTGGCCGGCGCCGGTGACGATGACGGAGCGGGCACTCACTTGCTCTCCTCGGTCTCGGTCGCACGGCGGGCGTCGCGCATCGAGCGGGCGTCGTGCCCGCCGAGGGAGTCCGCGCCGACCTCGGCGTTGTGGGCGTGGGCGACGTGGTGCAGCCCGAAGACGGAGTCCATCCCGGCGTGCTGGCCCATCAGGTCCTCGGCCTGGTTGATCGCCTTCTTGGTGAGCGCGAGCCCGAGCCGCGGCATGGTCGCGATCCGGCCGGCCAGGTCGGCGACCTCGGCGTCGAGCCGGTCGCGGGGCACGACCCGGTTCACCATCCCCCACTCGCGGGCGCGCTCGGCGTCGATCCGCTCACCCAGGTAGAGGAACTCCTTGGCCTGGCGGGTGCCCATGGCCCACGGGTGGGCGAAGTACTCGACGCCGGGGATGCCCATGCGCACGACCGGGTCGGCGAAGAAGGCGTCGTCGGAGGCGACGATGAAGTCGCAGATCCAGGCGAGCATGAGGCCGCCGGCGATGCACGCGCCCTGCACCTGGGCGATCACCGGCTTGGGCAGCTCCCGCCAGCGGCGGCACATGCCCAGGTAGACCTCGGACTCGCGGGCGTACCGCAGCTCTGCGCCGGACTTGCCGACGTGGTCCCACCACAGCCCGGCCCTGCGGTCGAACGAGGTGTCGACGTCGCGGCCCGGGGTGCCGATGTCGTGCCCGGCGCTGAAGTGCTTGCCGGCCGCCCGCAGCACCACGACCTTCACCTCGTCGTCGGCCGCGGCGTCGTAGAACGCCCGGTCCAGCGCATAGGTCATCGCCGAGTTCTGCGCGTTGCGGTACTCGGGCCGGTTGAGCGTCACGTAGGCGATGGGGCCGTCGACCTCGTAGAGGACGGGCGGCGCAGCGGTCTCGGTCATCGGGCGGCCTCCCACGGCAGGACGGACGGGTCGACGGCGGGCGGCAGGCCGAGCGAGTCGGCGACGACGGCCCGGGAGTGCGTCTCGCTCCCCCAGGTGTCGGCGAGCGCCCACGCGCGCTTGACGTAGAGGTGCAGGTCGTACTCGACGGTGTAGCCGATGGCGCCGTGCGCCTGGATGGTGGTGCGGGCGGCGCGGTCGGCGGCCCGCGAGGCCATCGCCTTCGCCGCGGCGACGTGCGCCCGGGCCTCCGGTGCGCCGGCGGCGAGCGACACCGCGGCCCGCTGCACGACCGGCAGCGCGAAGCGGACGTCGAGCAGGACGTCGGCCAGCATGTGCTTGACCGCCTGCTGGCTGCCGATCGGCACACCGAACTGCTTGCGGGCCGCAGCGTGGGCGACGGCCAGGTCCAGCTGCCGGTGCACCAGGCCGACCAGTTGGGCGGCGGTGGCCAGAGCGCCGCGCAGCCAGGCGCGCTCGAGATCTGCCGGGTCGGTGCTGAGGAGCGTTCCCGGCAGCTGCGGCGTGCGGGCGGCAGCCCGGCTGCCATCGACCGTGGTCACCAGCTCCAGCGGGACGCCGGTGAGGTCGACCAGCCGCAGCTCGCTGCCGGAGCGGACCAACGCCCGGTCGCTGCAGCCGGCCCAGGGCAGCACGCCCGAGCCGGCCAGCTCGGCGGTGCCCACCAGGTTCCCGGTGACCAGGCCGGTGAGGTCGTCGCCGTCGCCGGGTCGTCCGGCCAGCAGCGGGACGAGCACCGCGACGGTCTCGGCAACCGGCAGCGGGACCGCCGCGCGACCCACCTCGACCATCAGCGGCACGAGATCGACCTCCGTGAGCCCGAGGCCGCCGTCGGCCTCGGGCAGCACGGCGCCGAGCAGGCCGAGGTCAGCCAGCTGCCGCCACAGGTCCACACGGGCCTTCTCGCCCTCGGACCCCCAGGCGGCGCGGACGGTCTCCGGCGGGCAGGCGTCGGCGAGCAGCTCGCGGACGGCGGTGGCGAGCTCCACCTGCTGCGCAGTCGGTGCGAATCTCATGCGGTCACCTCCGCGGCAGGCCGAGCAGCCGCTCGGCGACGATCGAGCGCTGGATCTCGTTGGTGCCGGCGTAGATGGGGCCCGACAGGCTGAACATGTGCCCGCGGCTCCACGGGCCGTCGAGCTCGGCCTCGGGCCCGAGCAGCTCCAGGGCCGTCTCGTGCAGGGCGATGTCGAGCTCGGACCAGTAGAGCTTGTTCAGGCTGGACTCGGCGCCGGGGGTGCGGCCCTCGACGAGGTCGGTGACCTGGGCGAGCGTGAACAGCTGGTAGGCCTCGGCGCGCAGGTGCGCCTCGACGACGCCGTCGCGGGCCGAGGCGGTCAGCGAGCCGGCCCGCTCGACCGCCAGCCGCCGCAGCCGCTCGGCCGCGGCCAGGAACCGCCCCGGGGAGCGCAGCGTCAGCCCGCGCTCGGAACCGGTGGTGGCCATGGCGACCGACCACCCCTGCCCCACCCCGCCGAGCACGGCGGAGTCGGGCACGACGACGTCGTCGAAGAACACTTCGGCGAAGCCCTCGTCGCCGTCGAGCCGGCCGAAGCCGCGGACGGTGACGCCGGGGGTGTCCAGCGGAACCAGGAGGTAGGTGAGGCCGGCGTGCCGGGAGGCCTCGGGGTCGGTGCGGAACAGACCGAACAGGTGGGTGCAGAACGCCCCACGGGTGGTCCACGTCTTCTGCCCGTTGATCCGCCAGCCGCCGTCGACCTTGTCCGCCCGGCTGCTGATCGCGGCGAGGTCGCTGCCGGCGCCGGGCTCGGACCAGCCCTGACCCCACAGCTGCTCGGCCGCGGCCATCCTGGGCAGGATCTCGTCCTGCTGCTCGGCGGTGCCGAACTCGAACACGGTGGGGGCGAGCAGGAAGATGCCGTTCTGGGTGACCCGCTGCGGGGCCCCGGCCCGGTAGTACTCCTCCTCGAAGATCAGCCACTCCCAGAGCGAGGCGTCGCGCCCGCCGTAGCGCTCGGGCCAGGAGACCACGGCCCAGCGGTCGGCGAAGAGCTTCCTCTCCCACTCCAGGTGGGCGGTGAAGCCCTCGCGGGTGTCGCCCGAGGGCAGTCCGCGTGGCACGTTGGCCTCGAGCCAGCCGCGCGCCTCGGCGCGGAACGCCTCCTCGGCCGGGGACCAGGTGAGATCCATCAGCGACCACCTCCCGAGCCGAAGCCCTCGCGCACCTCGTCGGCGGTGCCGGAGAGGTTCAGCTCGAAGGTGAAACCCTGCTCGAACCGGTAGCTGCGCTTGACGTCCCACAGGTCGATGCCGTTGAGCGCCTCCTTGGCGGCGCGGATGACGGTGGGGTTCTTGGCAGCGATCTGCCCGGCCACCTCGAAGGCCTTGTCCCGCAGGTCGGCGCGGGGGACGACGGCCCAGACGGAGCCGAAGTGGTGCAGCTGCGCCGCGGTCGCGGTGGCCGAGGTGTAGAACATGGCCCGCATCAGGTGCTGCGGCACCAGCCGCGACAGGTGCGTGGCCGCGCCCAGTGCGCCGCGGTCGACCTCGGGCAGGCCGAAGGTGGCGTCGTCGGAGGCGACGATCACGTCCGCGTTGCCGACCAGGCCGATCCCGCCGCCGAGGCAGAAGCCGTGCACGGCCGCGACCACCGGCACCGGGCAGTCGTAGACCCCGGCGAAGGCGGCGTAGCAGCCGCGGTTGGCGCCGATGATCGCCGAGTGGTCGGGGCTGGCCTGGACCTCCTTGATGTCCACCCCGGCGTTGAAGCCGCGGCCCTCGGCGCGCAGCACGACGGCACGGGTCGCCGGATCACGCCCGGCCTCGGTCAGCGCGTCGGCGACGGCGTACCAGCCGGCGACGGTCAGCGCGTTGACCGGCGGGGCGTCCATGACGACCTCGGCGATACCGTCCACGCCGGCCCGCTCGAACCGGATCCCGGTGTCCATCGATCCCTCTCTGCTGTGCTCGAAGCGTGAGCTCGCGAGCTCGCTCACGGGTGCTGGCTGCTGACCGACACGACCTCGCCGGTCATGTACGTCGAGTAGTCGCTGGCCAGGAAGACGATGACGTTGGCGACCTCCCACGGCTCGGCCGCGCGGCCGAACGCCTCGGAATCGCTGAGCCGGTCGAGCAGCTCGTCGCTGGTGACCTTGGCCAGGAACGGGTGCATCGCGATGCTCGGCGAGACCGCGTTGACCCGGACGCCCTGCCGGGCGACGTCCATGGCGGTGCAGCGGGTGAGCGCCATGACGCCGGCCTTGGCCGCGGCGTAGTGGGCCTGGCCCTGCTGGGCGCGCCAGCCGATGACCGACGCGTTGTTGACGATCGCGCCCGAGCCGCGCCCGACCATGTGCCGCAGCACCTCGCGGGTCATCCGGAAGGTGCCGGTGAGCGTGACGTCGAGGACCGACGCCCACTGCTCGTCGGTCATCTCCAGGATGCTCGCCGTGCCACCGAGGCCGGCGTTGTTGACCAGCACGTCGACGGCGCCGAGGCGCTCGATCGCGCCCTCGACCAGCGCGGTCACCTGCGCCTGGTCGGTGACGTCGCACGGGATCGCGACGACGTCGGTGTCGAACTCCTTCGCCAGCAGCTCGGCGGTCTCGGCCAGGCGGCGCTCGTGCCGGTCGCTGATCGCGACGCGGGCGCCCTCCTCCAGGCACCGGCGCGCGGTGGCCGAGCCGATGCCGGTGCCGGCGGCAGCGGTGATCAGGACGGTCTTCCCGGCCAGCAGGCCGCGGCCGGCCGGCGGAGCGGGAACGGACACGCGGGGGTCAGACACCAGCCACCTCCGGAGCGGGAGCGGTCAGACCGGTGAGCACCTCGGAGGCCTGGGCGACGATGCGCTCGATGAGCTCCGCGCAGCTGGGCAGGTCGTCGATCAGGCCGGCGACCTGCCCGCTGGCCAGGCTGCCGACGTCGACGCGGCCCTCGACCATGCCGGTGCGGATCATCATCGGGGTGTTGGCGGCCATGAGCACCTGGTCCCAGGAGAGCTCGCGGTTCCTCCGCATGGCCAGGCCTTCGCGGACGATGGCCGGCCAGGAGCCGCCGGTCTCGCGCTTGAGCGCCACGGCGCTGCGCACCGACGACGGCAGCCGCGACAGCCGCCGGGCGCCGGTGAGCTGCTCGACCATCGGGGTGCGCAGCACCCGCTGCGGCACGCCGTCGATGGCGTCGGTGACCACGGTGCCGTCGACGCCGGCGTCCAGGTAGACCTGCTTGACCTGTGCCGGGACGGTGGAGTCGGAGGTGAGCAGGAAGCGGGTGCCCATGGCGATGCCCTCGGCGCCGTACGCCAGGGCGGCGACCAGCCCGCGGCCGTCGAAGAACCCACCCGCGGCGATCACCGGGATGTCGACGGCGTCGACGACCTGCGGCAGCAGCAGGGAGGTGGCGACCCGGCCGGTGTGCCCGCCGCCCTCGCCGCCCTGCACGAGCACCGCGTCGGCCCCCATGGCCTGCACCTTCTCGGCGTGCCGGCGGGCACCGACCGAGGGGATGACGACGACGCCGGCGTCCTTGAGCACGCCGATGACCTCGGCCTTGGGGGCCAGGGCGAACGAGGCGACCCGCACGCCCTCGCGGATCAGGGTGCGGGCGCGGTCCATCGCGTCGGGGGCGTCCCCGCGGACGTTCACGCCGAACGGGGCGTCGGTGCGCTCCTTGACCGTGCGGATGGCGGCCAGCATGTCGTCGGCCGAGAGAGTGGCGCTGGCGATGATGCCCAGGCCGCCGGCGGCGGCGGTCGCGGCGGTCAGTTCGGGCCCGGAGACCCAGCCCATGCCGGTCTGCACGATCGGGTAGCGGACGCCGGTCAGCTCGGTGAGCCGGGTGCGCAGCCGTGGGTGCGGGGTGACCGTCACGCGCGCACCTCCTTGTCCCGCAGCCCGCGCGGGTCGACGACCTCGCGGATGATCCGGAGCTCCTCGGCCGTGGGCAGCCGGCTCTCGGGCACGTCGGCCGGCACGTCGAGCGCGAAGCCGGTGGCCCCGACGACCTCGTCGACGGTCACACCGGGGTGCACCGACACCAGCCGGGCGGTGTGGTCGGGACCGCCGAAGTCGAGGACGGCGAGGTTGGTGACGACCCGCCGGATGTCGAGGTCGCGGGCGACGTCACCACCCACGGCGGCGGCCCGGTCGTAGCCGACTCCCGCGACCATGTCGACCCGCTCCACGAACACGCGGGCCGAGTGCCTGGGCACCCAGTAGCTGGTCGGGTGGTTGACGGTGTTGCCGGGGGCTCCCCGGACACCGAGCAGCTGCCGGGTCGGCTTGGCGAACTCGCCGAGCGCGGAGATGTTGGCGTTGCCGAACCGGTCGACCTGGCTCGGGCTCATCATCACGTGCCGCTTGCCCGACCACAGGATGTCGAAGATCCGCCGGAACGGGACGTAGCCCTCGATGCGGTCCGCGGGCGGCGTCTCGCCGATGGCCCACGTGCCGGTGTAGAGCCTCGACTCGCCGTCGGACAGCAGCAGGTCCGGCTCGAAGGTGGCCCGGGCGGTTCGGGCGGCGATGGTCGGCACCGTGAGCATCGGGCTGGCCAGGATCTCGCCGTCCCCGCGCCAGGCGTCGGCGCAGGCCGCGATGCAGATCTCGGCACGGCTCACGGTCGCGGCGTCCACCTCGGGACGCACGCCCTCCTGCACGCTCATCGAGCAGCCTCCAGGGTGCGGTCGGCGACGGCGGCCTGGTAGGCCGCCTCGTCACCGGACAGGTAGCGGTCGGCGAACGCGGCCCACGACTCGTCGTCCGCGGCGGCCTGCGCGTACTCGCGCTGGAACGCCTCGTCGCGGCCGTAGTCCGGTTCGCAGGTGGTGAAGTGGGCCCCCTTCGGGGCCTCGACGACGCCGCGCACGTCCGACCGGCGCACCAGCAGCGACTGGACCGGCGCGGCTGCGGTCAGCTCCGCCGTCGGCACGATCCGCTCGCAGGATACGTAGGCCCGCTCGGCAGCACCGCAGAACAGGTCGTCGAAGTAGGCATCCGGCCCCAGGTACTGACCGTTGCCCGACGCGTCGGCGCGGTTGAGGTGCACCAGCGCGGCGTCCAGGTTCAGCGCCGGGACGGCGAGGTACTCGGTGCCGTCGGCGTACGGGGAGGTGACCGTCTTCAGGTCGGGGTTGACCGCCGGGACGTCGGAGCCGAGACCGCTGCGCAGCGGGAGGAACGACAGCCGCGACGCCGCGGCGTACAGGCCCCACTGGAGCATGCCCTCGTCCCACTCGCTGACGGTGACCGCGCCGCTCTCGCGGGCCGCCCGGAAGTGCGGCTCCAGGGGGATCGAGTCGAGCGAGACGAAGCCGTAGACCAGGTGCTCCACCTTGCCGGCGGCCAGCAGCAGGCCGACGTCCGGGCCACCGTAGGAGACGATCGTGAGGTCCTGCAGGTCCGAGCGGCAGAGCGCGCGCACCAGCGACATCGGCTTGCGCCGCGACCCCCATCCGCCGATCCCGATGGTCATGCCCGAGCGCAGCTCGGCCACCACCTCGTCCTCGGTCATCCGCTTGTCGGTCACCGATCTCCTCCCACGGGCACGAGCTCTGTCGGCGGGACCGTAGGAAACCGGCGACGCCGGCTGGGCGGTCCGACCGGTGAGCGGTCGACGCAGGCATCATCAGCGCCCGGCGGCCGGGCCGAGCCGGTCCGGCCCACTGAGTGGGACCACCGCCGGGGCTCCGCCGCGCGCTCCCTACGTTGGGTTCCCCCGCCCCTCAGGAGGAGTCCATGGGCCCGCCGGTCAGCCTGCCGATCACCGGGAACACCGTTCCCGCACTCCTCCGGCGGACGGCGGCCGTGCAGGGCGACGCGGCGGCGGTGGTCTGCGGCGACGTGCGCTGGACCTATGCCGACCTCCTCGAGCAGGTGCGCACGGTCGCCGCCTCGCTGCTGTCCCGGGGGGTGCGTCCTGGTGACCGGGTGGCGGTCTGGGCGCCGAACTCCGAGCGGTGGGTCGCCGCGGCGCTCGCGCTGCAGTACGTCGGCGTCGCCGTCGTCCCGGTGAACACCCGGTACAAGGGCGAGGAGGCGCGCGACCTGCTGGAGCGCACCGGCGCGGTCGCCCTGCTCACCGAGTCCGGCTTCCTCGGCCTGGACTACGCGGCCATGCTCGGTGCCGACGGCAGCACCCCGGTGCCGGGCCTGCCGGCGCTGCGGGTGCTGGTGGAGCTGGGCGACGCTCCGTCACCGGGCGCAGTGGGCTGGACCGAGCTGACCTCGGCCGTCGACGACGCGCAGCGGGCCGCGGCCGACGCCGCCGCCGACGCGGTGACCCCCGAGGCGGTCGACGCGATCATCTTCACCTCGGGCACGACCGGACGACCCAAGGGCGCGATGCTCACCCAGGGGCAGCTGCTGCACGTGTTCGGGCTCTACGCCCGCGGGCTCGGCGTCGGCCCGGACGACCGGACGATCGCGGCCAACCCGTTCTTCCACAGCTTCGGCTACGCCGCGGGCATCCTGACCTGCCTGATCGCCGGCGCCACCCTGTGCCCGCTGGCGATCGCCGACCCGGCGCAGATGCTGGCGCTGGTCGAGCGGGAGCGGATCACCTGGCTCCCGGGCCCGCCGACGATCTACGCGATGCTCATGGACTCCCCTGCCCGGGCCGGCACCGACACGAGCTCACTGCGGCTCGCGGTCACCGGCGCCTCCGTCGTCCCCGGAGAGCTGGTCCGCCGGATGCGCTCGGACCTGGGGTTCCGGCAGGTGCTCACCGCGTACGGGCTCACCGAGTCCAGCGGCACGGTGACGATGTGCTCGCTCGACGATCCCGACGAGGTGATCGAGCAGACCAGCGGCCGGCCGCTGCCCGGGGTCGAGGTGGAGATCCGCGACCGTGCGGGCACCGACCTGCCGCCGGAGAACCCCGGGGAGATCTGCGTGCGGGGCCCGAACGTCATGGCCGGTTACCTCGACGACCCGGCGGCCACCGCCGAGGCGATCGATGCCGAGGGCTGGCTGCACACCGGCGATGTGGGCTTTCTCGACGAGGACGGCTACCTGCACATCACCGACCGGCTCAAGGACATGTTCATCGTCGGCGGGTTCAACGCCTACCCGGCGGAGATCGAGCGGCTGCTCACCCAGCACCCGGCCGTGTCGCAGGCCGCGGTCCTCGGCGTCCCGGACGAACGGCTCGGTGAGGTCGGTCGTGCCTTCGTGATCCCCCGACGTGGGACGGAGGTCTCGCCGGAGGACCTGATCACCTGGTGCCGGGCGAACATGGCCAACTACAAGGTGCCGAGGTCGGTCGTCATCACCGACGACCTCCCCCGCAACGCGGCGGGCAAGATCTCGAAGCTGGACCTGCGCCGGACGACCCTCGGCGGCTGACGGCGCCGCTCAGGACGAGTTCGTCTCCCCGACCCGCACGTTCCCGGTCGAGGAGGTCTGACCCACCGGTCCGGGGGGCGACACCCGCAGGGCCCGGTGACCGGCGAGGCGTTGCCCCTCTCCGCGACATCCGACGACCTGGATCGTCCTGCAGGGGGCCATCGCCTGGCCGACCCCGGCCGGTCAGCGCTCCAGCACCGCCGCGATCCGGGTGATCGTGGCCTCCTCCACGGGCAGGTGCGGCAACACCGACGGCACCTCCTCGGGCTCCAGGCCGGTGTCGCCGAACGCGGCCAGCAGCAGGTCGGCCTCGTCCGGCGGCACCGGCACCGTGCAGCCGGAGCCCTCCAGGGCGGCGCGGGCGAGGAACAGGGCGCCGGCCAGCGTCTCGTCGGGCACCGGCGCCGGCTCGGGGACGACGGCGGACCGGGCGGCCGCCTCGGCGGCGCGCACCAGCGACAGCGGCAGCCCCTCGGCCTCGACCTCGATCAGCGGGACGTCGCGCAGCGCGGCGAGCACCAGGTGCTCGGCGTCGATGCGCAGCGGGGCCGCCCAGTCAGCGGCCCGCACCACGCCGGTCACGTCGTCGGGGTCCTCGCCCAGGTCGTCGGCGAGCTCGGCCCACGCGGCCGGGCGCGTGGCGCGGGCGCGCTCCCCCGCCAGCCGGCAGGTCTCGCCGACGAACGGGACGAGCACCTCGTCGTCGAACCGCTCGGCCACCAGCCGGCCGTCGGCGCCGATCATGTCCAGGGCGTCCTGGAAGCTGCCCGGCGCCGCGTCGCCGAGGTCGACGCGGCCGTCCTCCTCGCTCCCCAGCCGCTGCCCGGTGGCCGCCCGCTCCCCCACCGTCAGGCCGCTGGGCACCACCCGGCCCGCGCGCCGCCGGTGGTGCGGGCGGTCGGAGAGCCCCACGGCCCACGCGCAGCTCTCGGCGATCAGCGCGGCACCGCGCTCGCGCAGCACCTCCCGGGTCAGCAGCCCCATCCAGTCGACGTCGAACACGCCCTCCACTCTCCCCGCGACAGCGCACGGGCGCTCGCGACCCCCGTCACTCCGCGTGGGAGCCGGCGGCGCTGCGCTCGGCCTGCTCGCTGCTGGGCCCGCCGATCCAGACGGTCTTGGCGTTCGTGAACTCGCGCATGCCCAGCCCGGTCAGCTCCCGGCCGTAGCCGCTCTGCTTGACCCCGCCGAAGGGCAGCTCCGGGTAGCTCGTCGTCATGCCGTTCACGAAGGCCATGCCCGAGGCGATGTCGCGGATGAAGCGCGCCCGCTCGTCGGCGTCCTCGCTCCAGAGGTTGGAGCCCAGCCCGTAGGGGTGGCTGTTGGCGATCTCGATCGCTTCCTCCAGCGAATCGACCGTCCACAGCGCCGCGACCGGGCCGAAGACCTCTTCCAGGTAGAGGTCCATCTCCGGCGTGATGCCGGAGAGCAGGGTCGGCTCGAAGAACCAGCCCGGCCGGTCCACCCGCTTGCCGCCCACCAGCACCTGGGCGCCCTTGGCGACGGCGTCCTCGACGTACTCCTCGACGTCGTCACGGCCGGACTCGGTGGCCAGCGGCCCGATCTGGGTGCCCTCGTCCATCGGGTCGCCGACGGTCAGCGCGCCGATCTTCTCGGCGAACAGGCGGGTGAACTCCTCGGCGACGTCGCGGTGCACGAAGAACCGCTTGGCCGCGATGCAGCTCTGCCCGTTGTTCTGGTTGCGGGCGGTCACGGCCACCTCGGCCGCCCGGTCCAGGTGCGCCGAGGGCATGACGATGAACGGGTCGCTCCCGCCGAGCTCCAGCACCGTGGGCTTCAGCGCGTCACCGGCGATCGAGGCCACCGACTGGCCGGCGGGCGCGCTGCCGGTGAGCGTCGCGGCCGCGACCCGGTCGTCGCGCAGCACCTGCTCGATCGTGCCGGAGCCGATGAGCAGCGTCTGGAAGACGTCGTCGGGGAAGCCCGCCCTGCGGAAGAGCTCCTCCAGGTACAGCGCCGTCTGGGGGACGTTGCTCGCGTGCTTGAGCAGACCGACGTTGCCGGCCATGAGCGCGGGGGCGGCGAACCGCATCGCCTGCCACAGCGGGAAGTTCCACGGCATGATCGCCAGCACCACGCCCAGCGGCTGGTGCACCACGTAGGCCTGCTCGGCACCCACCGCGGCGGCGTCCTTGCGCTCGGGCTCCAGCAGCGCCGGGCCGTGCTCGGCGTACCAGCGCAGGGCCTTCGCGCACTTGCCCACCTCCGCCTTCGCCGAGGCCAGCGTCTTGCCCATCTCGGTGGTCATGAGCTCGGCGACGCCGTCGGTGTCGGCGTCCAGGACGTCGGCGGCGGCCGAGAGCCAGCCGGCCCGCTGCTGCGGCGTGGTCAGCCGGTAGCGCGCGAACGCCTGCGCGGCGCGCGCGATCCGGTCCTCGAGGGCCTCGTCGGTGAGCGGCTCGTAGGTCTTGAGCGTCTCGCCGGTGGCCGGGTTGATCGTGGCGATGGCCATGGTGTTCTCCCTCCGGGGTTCGCCCGTCACCTGCCCCTCGGGAGGCGGTCGAAACGGCGCGGACGGTCCCACGGGGACCCGCGCAACGGGGTGCGGCCCGGCCACCCGGCCCGCTGGCCTACCGTGGGGCATCGATTCGGACGACGGCGGAACGATTCAGGGGCACAGGTGAACTGGACGGCAGCGGGCGGGAAGGGCCACCCCCCGGCGGCAGGCTTCGTCCACGACGCGCTGCACTACGACTCCCTCGACGACCTGGTCGACGTCGCCGTCCCCTTCCTCCGGGCCGGCCTGGACGCCGGGGAGGCCGCCGTCGTCGTGGCGTCGGACCCGGCCACCGCCGCGCTGCGGGACGCGCTCGGCGACGAGCGGCTCGTGGTCCTCGACCGCGCCGCCACCTACGGCCCGCGCACGCCGGGGGCGATCACCAGCTTCCGCCGGCTGGCCGAGCGCCAGCGCGCGACCGGGGCGTCGCGGGTGCGGGTCCTCGGCGAGGTCGACCAGGGGGCCACCCCACGCGAGTGGCTGGAGTGGGAGCGCTACGACGCCGTCCTCAACGAGGCGCTGCGCGGCTGGGACCTCTGGGGTGTCTGCGCGTTCGACACCCAGCGGCTCCCCGGGCCGGTGCTCGCCTCCGCGTCCTGCACGCACCCGCACCTGGTGACGTCGCAGGGCCGCACCCCCAGCACCGGGTACACCGAGCCGGCCACCTACCTGCGCCGGCTGCCGGTGCCCGACGAGCCGCTGGAGAGCTCCCCACCCCGGTTCTCGGCCGCGGACGTCGCCGACTTCATCGGCCTGCGGCACGCCGTCGCCGCGGAGCTCGCGGGCCTGACCGCACCCGCCGACGTCGTCGAGGACTTCCTGCTCGCCGTCGACGAGATGACCTCCAACGCCGTCCGGCACGGGCTGCCGCCGGTCAGCCTGCGCCTCTGGACCGCCCCGGACCGGATCGTGTGCACGATCGCCGACGGCGGCCCGGGCTGGGACGACCCCTTCGCCGGGTACGGCCCGGCGCACGGCGAGGACCTGTCCCGCGGCGGGATGGGGCTGTGGCTGGCCCGGCAGCTCTGCGACCACGTCGACATCTCCGGCGGGGCGCACCACCCGGGCGACGGCGGGGTCCGCGTCCGGCTCACCACGCTGCTCCGCTGAGCCGTCCTGCGAGCAATTTCCGCCCAGTGGGGAGGCCGGGCGCGCCGCGCGGCCGCGGGCCGCGATACTGAGGGCCGCAGCCTTGCGACGATGGGAGCAGCGTGGTGGATCGGGCGCGTTCGGACCACGGCCGGGGAACCGGCCCCGCAGAGCGGGAGGGCTGACGTGGACAAGGTCGTCCACTCCGCCGAGGAGGCGGTCGCCGACATCGGCCGGGGCGCGATCCTCGCCGTGGGCGGGTTCGGGCTCTGCGGAGTGCCGTACGCGCTGATCGACGCGCTGCTGGCGCAGGGGGCGGACCAGCTCACCACGATCTCCAACAACTGCGGGGTCGACGACCAGGCCCTCGGCGTCCTGCTCTACGCGAACCGCATCCGCAAGACGATCAGCTCGTTCGTCGGGGGGAACAAGGAGCTGGCCCGGCTGTACCTCTCCGGTGAGCTCGAGGTGGAGCTGACCCCGCAGGGCACGCTGGCCGAGCGGTTGCGCGCCGGCGGCAGCGGCATCCCCGCCTTCTACACCCCCACCGGCGTCGGCACGCTGGTGGCCGAGGGGGGCATCCCGATCCGCTACGACGCCGACGGGAACGTGGTCGAGGTCAGCCGGCCCAAGGAGGTGCGCGAGTTCGACGGGCGGCAGTACGTGCTGGAGACCGCCCTGACCGCGGACTTCGCGCTGGTGCACGCCTCGGTGGGCGACCGGCACGGCAACCTGGTGTTCCACGAGTCGGCGCGCAACTTCAACCCGCTGGCCGGCATGGCCGGGCGGATCACGGTCGCCGAGGTAGAGGAGCTCGTCGAGCCCGGCGAGATCACCCCCGAGGACGTGCACCTCCCCGGGGTGTTCGTCGACCGCGTGGTCGTCGTCGGCGGCGACCGCAAGCCGATCGAGAGGCGCACCACCCGCCCGCGTTCGGACCGCTCGCAGACCCCGGCCGCCGCCGGTGAGGAGGCCACGCCCGCATGAGCCTGACCCGTGAGCAGCTCGCCGCCCGCGTGGCGCTGGAGTTCGAGGACGGCCAGTACGTCAACCTGGGCATCGGCATGCCCACCCTGGTGCCGAACTACGTGCCCGAGGGGGTGCACGTGGTCCTGCACTCGGAGAACGGCGTCCTGGGTGTGGGCCCCTACCCCTTCGAGGGCGAGGAGGACGCCGACCTGATCAACGCCGGCAAGGAGACCGTCACGCTGCTGCCCGGCGCGAGCTTCTTCGACTCGGCGCTGTCCTTCGGCATGATCCGCGGCCAGCACCTGGACGTCGCCGTCCTGGGGGCCATGCAGGTCAACGCCCGCGGCGACCTCGCGAACTGGCTGATCCCGGGGAAGATGGTCAACGGCATGGGTGGGGCGATGGACCTCGTCCACGGTGCCCGGCGCGTGATCATCATGATGGAGCACGTCGCCCGCGACGGGTCCCCGAAGATCGTGCAGGAGTGCACCCTGCCGCTGACCGGCAAGGCGTGCGTGGACCGGATCATCACCGACCTCGCCGTCATCGAGGTGACCGGCGACGGGCTGGTGCTGCGCGAGACCGCACCCGGGGTGACCGTCGACGAGGTGGTCGCCGCGACCGGCGCACCGCTCACCGTCGCCGGCGACGTCCGCGAGATGCCGCTGCCCGCGACCGTCTGACCCGCCCCCGGCGAAGGCCTCGGCGACGCCGACCCACGACGCGCCGGCGCCGCCCTTCCTCGACCGGGACGGGTAGCGCCGACTCACTCGAAGACGACGGTGCGGCCCCGCTGGATGACGACGCGGTTCTCGGTGTGCCAGCGGACCGCGCGCGCGAGCGCCCGGGTCTCGGCCTCACGGCCCCGGGCGGCGAGCTGCTCGGGGCCCAGCGAGTGGTCGACGCGGATCATCTCCTGCTCGATGATCGGCCCCTCGTCGAGGTCGGCGGTGACGTAGTGCGCCGTCGCGCCGATGAACTTGACGCCCCGGGCGTGCGCCTGGTGGTAGGGACGGGCGCCCTTGAAGCTCGGCAGCATCGAGTGGTGGATGTTGATCGCCCGGCCCTCGAGGGCCTCGCAGAGGTCGTTCGAGAGGATCTGCATGTACCGGGCGAGGACGACCAGCTGGACCTGCTCCTTGCGCACGATGTCGAGCAGCGCGGCCTCGGCCTCGGGCTTCGTCTCGCGGGTCACCGGGATGTGGTGGAAGGGGACGCCGTAGAAGTCGGCGGTCCCCGCCAGGTCGGGGTGGTTGGACACCACCGCGACGACATCGAGGTTGAGCTCGCCGACCGAGTTGCGGAACAGCAGGTCGTTGAGGCAGTGCGCGTACTGGCTGACCATGACGAGCACGCGCTGGCGCTCGGCGGCGTCGGCCATGCGCCACCGCATCCCGAAGCGCTGGGCGACCGGCTCGAAGGCCGCGCAGAGGCGGGCGACGTCGAGCGGCACGCCGTCGACGTGCCGGAACTCGACCCGCATGTAGAACATGCCGCTGGTCAGGCTGTCGAACTGGTGGCTCTCCACGATGGTGCACCGCTCGTCCACCAGCAGTCCGGACACGGCGTGCACGATGCCCGCGGCATCCTGACAGGACAGGACCAGGACGCCGTGCTGAGCCTCGGCGGGCCGCGTCATCACGTCACTCCTACGGATCGTCCGCGGCCGGTCGGCCGACCGCGGTGGGGGCTTCCCGCCGTACACGTGGTCACCAGGACCAGGACGTCGGGAAACGTGGGCGATGTGAGCCTAGGCATGCGGGCGCCTCCAGCGGATACCGCACCCGACCTCGGCCGAGCCGCGACGACCGACGCCGGCGGGCGCCGTGGGACGGACAGCGGCCCGGACGGGGCGTAGTCGCCTGCGGTGGCCGCCCGGGGCCCAGCCGCAGCGCGGTTCGACCTCTCACCTCGTGGCTCGGTGGTCCAGAACGGGTTCGGAGCCTGAGATCGGCCCGGCTCAGCGGCCGTCCGGCGCGAGCGCCTCCCAGCCCCCGGACGGCGTCACCACCGCTCGCACCGGCCGGTCGTGCACCTCCCGCGGGAGCTCGTCGACCCGTTCGTCGTCGAACACCACCGCGACGAGCACGGCGTCGGGGCGCGCGCGCACCAGCGCGCGGTCGTAATAGCCACCACCGCGGCCCAGCCGGATGCCGGCGCGGTCCACCGCGAGAGCCGGGACGACGACGGCGTCGGCGGCCGCGATCGCGGTGGGGCCCAGTCGTGGACCCACCGGGTGGAGCAGGCCGAACCGGCCGGGTTCGAGCTCGCCGGTGAACTCCGCCCAGTCCAGCGTCCGGCCCACGGGCGGGACGACGGGGAGCAGGACGCGAGCCCCCAGTTCGGTGCAGGCGTCCGGCAGCCGGCCGGTCCCTGGCTCGGTGGGGTCCGGCACGAACGCGGCGAGCGTGCGGACGCCCTGGAGGCCGCGGAGCAACGTGGCGACGACCGCCTCCGCGGCCGCCTCCCGCTGCGCCGTCGAGCGGGCCCGGCGGCGGGCGAGGACGTCCTCGCGCAGCCGGTCCTTGGCGACGGACGGTTCTCCCGAGCTGATCACCACGGGATCAGAGCACAGGTCGGTGGCCGGCCGCTGCCGCCGCGGCTCAGGCGGAGGTGCCGCGGAGCTCCTCGAGGATCGGCCCGGCCACCTTGAAGGCGTGGTTGGCGGCCGGGACACCGGCGTAGACGGCGGCGTGCTGGATGACCTCGGCGATCTCCTCGTCCGAGAGGCCGTTGTTCTTGGCCGCCCTGACGTGGAGGGCGAACTCCTCCCAGTGCCGCAGCGCGATCGTGATCGACAGCGTCATCAGGCTGCGGTCGCGCCGGGCGAGGCCGGGCCGCTGCCACAGGTCGCCCCAGGCGGTGCGGGTGATGAAGTCCTGGAACGCGGCGGTGAACGGCGTCGTGCCCGCGACAGCGCGGTCGACCCATGCGTCCCCGAGCACCTCACGCCGGGTCCGCATCCCGGCCTGCCGGCGCTCGTCGTCCGTCGTGGGTTCGCTCATCGGGCGCCTCCTGCGGCGTCGAAGTGGCCGAGCAGCGCGCCGGTGACCTCCAGCGCCCGTTCGAGGTTGCCCAGGTGCGCGGCCGGGCTGACGCTCAGCAGCTCCGCCCCGGCGATGCCCGCCGCGATCGCCTCCTGGTGCGGGGGCGGGAGGGCCGGGTCCTCGGCGCCCGAGACCACGAGCGTGGGCGACGTGATGCGCCCGAGGTCGTCGCGCAGGTCGATGCCCGCCACCACCTCGCAGCAGGCGGCGTAGCCCTCGTCGTCGGCGCCGGCGATCATCGCCTCGAGCCGCGCCACGAGGTCGGGGTGCTCGGCGGCGAACCCCGGCGTCAGCCAGCGGGACACCACCGTCGGGGCGAACCCGGCGGTGCCCTCGGTCCGGGACTGGGCCGCCCGGTCGAGGAAGCCCTGCGGCTCCGTCTTCGCCGAGCTGAACAGCACCGCGAGCCCCAGCACGCGCGAAGGCTCCCGGGCCGCCATACGCAAGCCCACCATGCCGCCGAGGGAGACGCCGGCGACGTGCGCCCGGTCGGCCCCGAGCCGGTCCAGCAGCGCCAGGACGTCGTCCACCAGGTCGTCGAGCGCGTACGGGCCCGCGGGTGCGGGCGACTCCCCGTGCCCGCGGCCGTCGTAGGTGACGACCCGGAAGCGCTCGGCCAGGGCGGGCACCTGCGCGTCCCACATGGCCCGCGTGGCGCCGAGGGAGTTGGAGAGGACGACCAGCGGTGCCTCCGGGGGCCCGGCGAGGGTGTACGAGACGGGGACGGCGGTCATCGGGCTCCTTCGGTGAGGTGGGCGTGCTCGGCGAGGACGGCGTCGACCTGGGCGCCGGCCTCCCCGACGTCCGGTCCGCCGCCGAGCAGGTCGGCGAGCTCGACGTCGTCCCGGCCGGCGACCACGTCGGCGAGGGTCCGGCCGGTGGCGGCGGCCTCCCGGACGGCGGCCGCGGCCTCGTCGTGCGCGGCGCCACGGCCGAGGACCGGAGTGAGCGCATCGGCGAGCGCGCCGGCGAGCTCGGGGTCGCGGGCCGCCGCCACCGTGGCGGCCATGCGGGCCGGGTCGGGACGCAGGCCGTCGAGGCTCTCGACCAGCCAGGCCGCGGCAGAGCCGACGGTCGACAGCAGGTCGGTGAGGGCCGGCCACTCGCTGTGCCAGGCGCCCGCGGCCCGCTCGTGCTCCTGCTCCATGGCGCCCAGCAGGGTCGCGACCAGCCCCGGGGCGCGCCGGGCGCAGGCGCGCGCGGAGATGGCCGCGACGGGGTTGCGCTTGTGCGGCATGGCCGAGGAGCCGCCCCGGCCCGCCCCGGTCTCGGCGACCTCGGCGACCTCGGTCTGGGCCAGCAGCACGACGTCGACGGCGACGGTCGCCAGCACCCCGGCGGTGGCCCCGAGCGCGCCGGCCAGGTCGGCGATCGGCAGGCGGACCGTGTGCCACGGTGCGGCGGTGGGGACCAGCCCCAGCTCGGCGGCCAGGGCGGCGCGGAGCGCGGTGCCAGAGCCGTCGCTGGCGGCCAGGGTGCCGACGGCGCCTCCGTACTGCACCGGCAGCGACGCCACCACCTCGGCGAGCCGCAGCCGGGCGCCGTCCAGCCCGCCGAGCCAGCCGGCGGCCTTGAGGCCGAAGGTCGTCGGCAGCGCCTGCTGCATCAGGGTGCGCCCCATGACGACGTCGTCGCGGTGGGTGCGGGCCAGCCGCGCAGCCGCCTCGGCGGCGAGCGCGAGGTCGCGGTCGATCGCGCTGATCGCCCGGCGGGCCAGCAGGACCAGCGCGGTGTCGACGACGTCCTGGCTCGTGGCGCCGACGTGGACGGCGACGGCGTCCCGCTCCCCCACCGCCGCGCGCAGCACCCGCACCAGCGGCGGCACCGGGTTGCCCGCGTCGGCGGCCTGCGCGACCACGGTGGCCAGGTCGAGCGCCGCCGGTTCCGCGCAGGCCCGGGTGACGGCGTCGGCGGCCGTCGCGGGCACCAGGCCGGTCGCCGCGGCGGCGCGTGCCAGCGCCGCCTCGACGTCGAGCAGCGCGTCGAACCAGGCGCGGTCGGAGACGGCGGTCGCCGCGCCACCGCGGGCGAAGGTCGCGCTGAAGAGACCGGTCACGTCCCGTTCCTACCGCCTCGGCGGCTCGCGGGGAGGTTCATACGGCGAAGAACACCGTCTCGCGCTCGCCCTGCAGGTGGATGTCCAACCGGTAGCCGTCGTCGGCCGGCGTGGCCAGCAGCGTGCTCCGCCGGTCCTCCGGCAGCGCGCGCAGCACGGCGTCCTCGGCGTTGGCCTCCGCCTCGTCGGCGAAGTAGATCCGCATGACGACGCGGTCGAGGATGCCGCGGGCGAAGACCGAGACGTCGATGTGCGGTGCCTGGAGCCCGCCGTCGCCGTCGGGCACCCGGCCGGGCTTGAGCGTGTGGACGGCGAACTCCCCCGGCGGGTCGGCCGTGTGCGACCGGGCGAAGCCGCGGAAGCCCGGGTAGGAGGCCGCGCCACGCGGGTCCTCCGGCGAGGCGAAGCCGCCGTCGGGGTCGGCCTGCCAGGTCTCGACCATCGCATCGGCCACCAGGTCGCCGGCGCCGTCGAGGATCCGGCCGCGGATCCAGAAGGCGCCCGCGGTCCCCTCCTCGGCGGCCCAGGCGCCGTCGGGCCACGTCATGCCGATGGCCAGGTAGGGGCCGACGGTGGCGCTCGGCGTGGTGCCCAGCCGCAGCGGCCCGTCGAGGAAGCCGCTGCCCCGCCGGCCGGAGCGCGGCTGGTGCGGCCCGGGGGCGTCGGGGACGACGAGCAGCGGGTTTCCGAACGGCTCGCTCATGCGACATCTCCGTCGTCGTCGGTCTCGAACGGGGTCTGGTCGCTGCCGCGGAGCACGATGTCCCACTCGAACGCGAGCGCCCAGTTCTCCTGCGTCCGCTCCAGCGAGAAGCGGCTGATCGCCCGGTGCCGCGCGGCCGCCGGCATGGCGTTGAAGATCGGGTCCTGGCCGAACAGCGGGTCGTCCGGGAAGTACATCTGGGTGACCAGCCGCTGGGTGAAGGCGCGGCCGAACAGGCTGAAGTGGATGTGCGCCGGCCGCCAGGCGTTGTGGTGGTTCCCCCACGGGTAGGCGCCGGGCTTGACCGTCATGAACTCGTACCGGCCGAGGCTGTCGGTGACCACCCGGCCCAGGCCGTCGAAGTGCGGGTCCAGCGGCGCCGGGAAGCTGTCGCCGACGTGGCGGTAGCGGCCGGCGGCGTTGGCCTGCCAGACCTCCACCAGTGCGCCGGGTACCGCGCGGCCGTCGCTGTCGAGCACGCGACCGTGCACGAGGATCCGCTGCCCGACAGCCTCTCCCCCGTTGCGCAGCGTCAGGTCGGCGTCGTGCGGTAGGACCCGGTCCTCGCCCAGCACCGGCCCGGTGACCTCGGTGAGCCGGTGCGCCAGGTCCACCGGCGTCCGCAGGGGCGCGCGCAGGGCGGTGCTGCGGTAGTCGGGGAAACCCACGGGGGTGCGCAGCGCGGCGTCCTCGCGGTGGTACCGCGGCAGGTGCGGGCCGCCGACGGATGTGGTCCCGGTCATGGGCGGACGGTACGACCGGGCGGCTAGGCTCCCAACCCCACACTTCCACTGGACGGGAGACGCCCAGCATGGCCGGTCGCAGCGCCGCACCGGGGCGGTCGGTCACCTCGCGCGCTCTGGGCATCCTCGACGCCTTCGGCGCCGACGCACCCCGGCTCTCCCTCTCCCAGATCGCGGAACGCTCGGGCACCCCGCTGACCACGGCGCACCGGCTGCTGGGCGAGCTCACCGGCTGGGGGGCGCTGATCCGCCGTCCCGACGGCCGCTACGAGATCGGCCGCAAGCTGTGGGACCTCGGGCTGCTCGCCCCGGTGCAGCTCGAGCTGCGCCAGGTCGCCGCGCCGTTCCTGCTCGACCTGCACACGACCATCCGCGACACCGTGCACCTCGCGGTGCGCGAGGGGCTCAGCGCGCTCTACGTCGACCGGGTCTCGGGCCGGGAGTCGGTGCCGGTGGTCAGCCAGGTCGGCAGCCGGCTCCCGCTGCACGCCACGGGTGTGGGCAAGGTGCTGCTCGCCGCGGCCCCCGACGACGTGGTCGACCAGGTGCTGGCCGCGCTGCGCCCGGTCACCCGGCACACCGTCACCGACCCGGTGCTGCTCGCGCGCGAGCTGACCGAGATCCGGCGCCGGCGCTACGCCCGCACGTGCCAGGAGATGTCCCTGGGCGCCGCGTCCCTCGCCGTCCCGGTCCAGGTGGAGCGGGTGAACGGGCCGCTGGCCGTCGCCGCGCTGGGCATCGTCGTCCCGCCGCACCGCCGGGACCTCGCCCGCCTGGTCCCGGCGATGGAGATGGCGGCCCGCGGCATCGGCCGGGAGCTCGCCCGCTCGCAGGAGTTCCACTGACCGGAAGCGCCGGGTATCCACGGTCGCCGGCGGGGGGACACACTCGACGGCGTGCGCACCCAGGTAGCGATCATCGGCGCCGGCCCCGCCGGCCTCCTGCTGTCGCGGCTGCTCGCCCTGCAGGGCGTCGACTCGGTCGTGCTGGAGAACCGCTCCCGGGTGTACGTGGAGGCGCGCATCCGGGCCGGGATCCTGGAGCAGCACACCGTCGACACGCTGACCGACGCCGGGCTGGGCGATCGGCTGCACCGCGAGGGCCTGGAGCACCGCGGCATCTACCTCCAGCACCCGGGCACGCGGCACAAGCTGGACTTCCCGGAGCTCTGCGGCCGCACGGTGTGGGTCTACGGGCAGACCGAGGTCACCAAGGACCTGATCGAGGCGCAGCTGGACGGCGGCCCGCCGCTGCTGTTCGAGGTCTCCGACGTGACGCTGGAGGACGTCGACTCCGACAGCCCGCGCGTGCGGTTCACCGACGCCGACGGGGTGGCACAGGTGCTCGAGTGCGACGTGATCGCCGGCACCGACGGGTTCCACGGCGTCTCACGCCCCGTGGTGCAGGCCGCCGGCGGGCGGACGTGGGAGCGCACCTACCCCTACGCCTGGCTCGGCATCCTGGCCGACGCGGCACCGGCCACCGACGAGCTGATCTACGCCTGGCACCCCGAGGGGTTCGCGCTCTACTCCATGCGCTCCCCCACGGTGTCGCGGCTCTACCTGCAGGTGGACCCGGCCGAGAAGATCGAGGACTGGTCCGACGACCGGATCTGGGACGCCCTGGACACCCGCTTCGCGCTCGAGGGCTGGTCGGTCAACCGCGGGCCGGTCACCGACAAGTCGATCCTGCCGATGCGCTCGTTCGTCAGCAGCCCGATGCGCCGCGGCCGGCTGTTCCTCGCCGGCGACGCCGCCCACATCGTGCCCCCGACCGGCGCCAAGGGGCTCAACCTCGCCGTGGCCGACGTGACGCTGCTGGCCCGGGCGCTGGTGCGGCTGCTGACCGAGAAGCGGACCGACCTGGTCGACACCTACTCCGACCGGGCGCTGGCCCGCGTCTGGCGGTGCACCCACTTCTCCTGGTTCATGACCTCGATGCTGCACACCTCCGGCGACGACTTCGACGCCCACCTGCAGCTCTCCCAGCTCCGGCGGATCTGCTCCTCGGAGGCGGCCGCCCGCGAGCTCGCCGAGAACTACACCGGGCTACCCGTCGGCTGAGGGTGCATCCGTCCGGCCTCCTGCGTGCGAATGCCGGTCGTGGAGTCCACCGCCCCGCAGCAGGAGACGGCATGGCTGGTCCAGCCCCTGGTCGACGCCGGCCTGGGCCCGGGTGAGATCCAGGTGCTGGTGACCCGCCTGGGCTTCGAGGCGGTCGTCGCCGACGATCGTGGCGTCGACATCCGCATCCTCGACGTCGTCGGCGACCACCCCAGCGACGTCCGGGCCGCCTGGCTCGAGGTGATCGACCGGATGACCAGCCGGCCGCTGCCCGGCGCCTGACCACCGCCACCGCCGTCCTCCTCCACCGCAGCGCGTCCTCCCTCGCGGTGTGCGATGAGGGAGGACGCGCCGCGATCAGGTCACCGGATCATCACCGAGCCCGCCGAGGCGCCCCGGACAGACGGTCGACCCGGCCACCGCGGGTCCCGGCAGCGGCCGGTGGGCCGGGATCCCGTCGCACGTGACCCCCGCCACACGCGCTGCAACAGGTGTGGTTAGTGTCTCAAGCGCTGTGGTCCAGCTCACCCCGGGCCGGGCCGGCACTCCCTGGAGGTCACGTGCGCACCACTCCCCCACGTCCCGCCCGAAGGTCGTTGCTCGCGCTCGGGCTGGGCGCCGTCCTGACCGCCGGCGCTCTCGCCACCGCCACACCGGCCGGAGCCGCCCCCGATCGCGCCCCGCTGGTCGTCCAGACCACCGAGGGCGCGGTCGAGGGCACCGCGACCGACGGCTACCGCCTCTTCGAGGGCATCCCCTTCGCCGCACCGCCGGTGGGCGACCTCCGGTTCGCCCCGCCCGCGCCGGCGCAGCCCTGGGACGGCGTGCTCGACGCGACCACGCCCGGCAGCGCCTGCCCGCAGGAGCCCAGCGCCAGCAACCCGACCACGTCGCTGGACGAGGACTGCCTCTACCTCAACGTCACGACCCCCTCGGGCCTGGACACCCAGCGCCGCAACCTGCCGGTGATGGTCTGGATCCACGGTGGCTCATGGCGGACCGGCAGCGGCGACCGGTACGACGCCAGCAAGCTCGCGCTCGAGGGTGACGTCGTCGTGGTGACGGTCAACTACCGCCTCGGCCCGGTGGGCTTCATGGCGCAGGAGGACCTCTCCCGCGAGAACGGCGACGTCGCCTCCGGCAGCGCCGGGCTGCTCGACCAGCAGGCCGCGCTGCGCTGGGTGGAGCGCAACATCCGCGCCTTCGGCGGCAACCCCGGGCGGGTGACCATCTTCGGCGAGTCGGCCGGTGGCTCGGCGGTCTGCGCCCAGCTCACCTCGCCGAGCGCGCGGGGCCTGTTCGACCGCGCCATCGCGCAGAGCTACAGCTGCACCGCGCCCTACGACACGCTGGAGACGGCCGAGGCCAAGGGCGCCCTGGTCGCCGAGACCGTCGGCTGCGCGGCCGCGTCCGACGTCGCGGCCTGCCTGCGGGCCACGCCGGTGCAGCAGCTGCTCGACGCCTGGCCGGGCGGCGCCTTCGTCGTCGGCGGCTCGGCCCTGCCGGTGCAGCCGGCCGAGGCGATCGCCGCCGGGGACCACGCCAAGGTGCCGGTCATGCACGGCAACCTCAGTGACGAGAACACCCTGTTCACGCCGCTGAACCCGACCGTCGCCCGGCTCGCGGCCGACGGCTTCACCGAGACCGACTACACGACGGTCCTCGCCGGTGTCTTCGGCGACGACGCCGACGAGGTGCTCGCGCGCTACCCGGCCGACTCCTACCCGTCGCCGCTGCGCGCCCTGGCCGCCGTCAACAGCGACGCCGGCAGCGCGCTGTCCACCTGCGAGCACGTCGATGCCTACGACACCCTCGCCCGCCCGCCGGCGCCGGCTCCCGTCTTCGCCTACCAGTTCCGCGACGAGACGGCCGACCCGCTGGTGGACTTCCCGTATCCGGCCTACCCGGAGGACGCCCAGCACGCCACCGAGCTGCCCTACCTCTTCCCGGGGCTGTTCGGGGACGGGCTGAACGCCGAGCAGGAGCAGCTGTCGACGGCGATGGTCCGCTACTGGACCAACTTCGCGGCCCACGGCAACCCCAACGGCCGCGACGTCCCGACCTGGACCCGCTACCGCGCCTCGAAGGACGTCCAGGGTCTGGACATCGCCTCCGACGGGGGCATCGGCCCGGTCGACGTCGCCGCCGAGGCGAACTGCGCGTTCTGGTCGACGCTGAGCTGAGCCGACCCGATCGGCGGCGGGCCCCGGGCAGCGCGTGCTGCCCGGGGCCCGTCCGCGCGAGCGGCACGCCGCCCCCGGGTGCCGCTCGCTACCCACCGGTAGCCCGTGTGGGATCGTCGGGGGCACTACGTCGAGACGGCACCTGCCGCCGTCAGGAAAGAGGACCGATGCGGTTGCAGCTGTCCCCGGAGCTCGAGGCCTTCCGGGAGGAGATGCGGACCTTCTTCACGACCCAGGTGCCGAAGGAGATCCGCGACAAGGTCGCGGCCCACCGGCACGTGTCCAAGGACGAGTACGTCGAGGCCCAGCGCGCGCTCAACGCCGCGGGTCTGGCCGTGCCCCACTGGCCGGTCGAGTGGGGTGGCCGGGACTGGTCGCCGCTGCAGCGCCACATCTGGCGCGAGGAGATGCAGCTGGCCGGCGTCCCCGAGCCGCTGGCCTTCAACACCAGCATGATCGGCCCGGTCATCGCCGCCTTCGGCAACCAGGAGCAGAAGGAGCGCTTCCTGGCGAAGACGGCCAACCTCGACATCTGGTGGTGCCAGGGCTTCTCCGAGCCCGACGCCGGCTCCGACCTCGCCTCGCTGCGCACCACCGCCGTCCGCGACGGCGACGACTGGGTGGTCAACGGCCAGAAGACCTGGACCACCCTCGGCCAGCACGCCGACTGGATCTTCTGCCTGGTCCGCACCGACCCGACGGCGGAGAAGAAGCAGCGCGGCATCTCGATGCTGGTCTTCCCGATGGACACCCCCGGCGTGACGCTGCGCCCCATCGAGCTCATCGACGGCGGCTTCGAGGTCAACGAGGTGTTCTTCGAGGACGTCCGCGTCCCCGCCGAGAACCTCATCGGCGAGGAGAACCGCGGCTGGGACTACGCCAAGTTCCTGCTCGGCAACGAGCGCGTGGGCATCGCCCGCGTGGGTGCGACCAAGAAGATGCTCGCCCAGGCGAAGGACTACGCCCGCGAGATCACCGTCGACGGCCGCCCCCTGCTGGAGGACCCGTTCATGGCCCGGCGGATCGCCGAGGTGGAGAACGAGCTGGTGGCCCTCGAGCTCACCGCGCTGCGCGTGGTCGCGAACTCCGCCGACGGCAAGCCGCACCCGGCGTCCTCGGTGCTCAAGCTGAAGGGCTCGGAGCTGCAGCAGGCCGCCACCGAGCTGCTGGTCGACATCGCCGGCCCGCTGTCGCTCGCCTCCTTCGCCGAGGAGGGTTCCGACGTGCCGGACTGGGCGCGCGTCGCGACCCCGCACTACCTGAACTACCGGAAGGTCTCCATCTACGGGGGCTCCAACGAGGTTCAGCGCACCATCATCGCCGGCACGATCCTGGGGCTGTGATCTGACGTGGACTTCACCTTCGACAGCGAGCAGAACGACCTGCGGGAGGCCGTCCGCGGCCTGCTGGAGCGCGCGTACAGCGACAGCGAGACGCGCCGCAAGGTCGCCGCGAACGACCCGGGCTTCGACGAGAAGACCTGGTCCCGGCTGGCCGAGATGGGCCTGCTCGGACTGCCCTTCGCCGAGGAGCACGGCGGCATGGGCGCGGGGCCGATCGAGGTGGCGATCGTCGCCGAGGAGATCGGCCGGGTCATCGCCCCCGAGCCGTTCATCGAGGCCGTCGTCCTCGCCGGTGGCCTGATCGCCGCCGTCGGCACCGACGAGCAGAAGGGCGAGCTCCTCGCCGCCATCGCCGAGGGCACCACCGTGCCTGCCTTCGCCCACGCGGAGATCGGGACCCGCTGGAGCGCGTCGGCTGCGGCGGTCACCGCCACGCAGGCCGGCGACGACTGGACGCTCTCCGGCGTCAAGGAGCCGGTGCCGGCCGGCGCCCGGGCCGACGTCCTCGTCGTCTCGGCCGTCATCGACGGCGGGACCGGGCTCTTCCTCGTGCAGGGCGACGCCGCGGGCCTGACCCGCACCGGCTACCGCACGCACGACGGCACCCGGGCGGCCAACGTCCGCTTCGACGGCACGCCCGCGACCCTGCTCGGCACCGGCGGGGACCAGACCGCCGCCATCGAGCGGGCGCTGGCCGAGGCCCGGATCGCCTACAGCCACGAGGCGATCGGCGCGATGGACACCGCGCTGCGCACCACCGCGGAGTACCTCAAGACCCGCAAGCAGTTCGGCGTCACCCTGAACCGGTTCCAGGCGCTCACCTTCCGCGCCGCGGACATGTACGTGTCCCTGGAGCTGGCCCGGAGCGCCGCGCTGTGGGCCTCGATGGTGCTGGACGCCGGGGGCGACGTCGTCTCCGCCGCCGACCGGGCCCGGCTGCAGACCAGCCGCGCCGGCCGGCACATCGGCAAGGAGGCCATCCAGCTGCACGGTGGCATCGGCGTGACCGCGGAGTACTCCGTCGGGCACTACACCAGCCGGCTCACCGCCATCGACCACCTGCTCGGTGACGGCGACTTCGCCGTCGCGCGGCTGGCCCGCACGGTGGGCGACCGGGCGACCATCGACCCGCTGGGCGCGCCCTACGCGGTCTAGAGCACACGCCCCGGCCACGGAGCCCCGTCCCTCGACCCGGGGGGCGGGGCTCCGTCGCGCCCGGGCCGACGGTGACCGCTGCCGAGCAGGTTCAGGCGGTGGACGTGCGCACCGGCGCACACCGTCGGGCGGTCCCTGCTCAGTCGCCGAGCATCGCCCGGCGGAGCTCGTCGGCGTCGGCCCGGACCTGGTCCAGCACCGGCACCACGTCGTCCTCGCGCAGCTGACCGCAGGAGAGCCGGGCGATCGGCACCGCCTCGTGGTCCTCGACGGTCAGCCGGGCGGCGACCTCGAAGGCCGCGCGGAGCAGCCCGCCCTCCACCGAGGTGGCGTCGTCGACCTGGTTGAGCCGGTTGGTCATGGTGTGCGGGAAGCCCCACTGCTCCAGCGCGACGGCGGTCAGCCGCACGCTGTTGATGCCGTAGCGGTGCAGCTCGGCGGTGCGCCGCTGGGCGAAGTCCGGGTGCTCGGCCACCAGCGCCCCGTAGCCCTCGGGGTCGTCGTGGTGCAGCAGCGCCGCACCCAACTGGGCGAGCAGCCCCACGCAGAGCGCGTCCTGCGACCGCTCCCCGAAGCGCGGCGCCAGCGTGGAGGACGCCAGGGCCAGGTAGGTGGTCACGTCCCAGAAGTCCTCCGGCAGCCGGGACTCGTCGTCCAGCTCGGTGAGCGCGACGGTCGCCATCGTCCGGACCGTGGTGAAGCCGACCACCGTGACCGCGAACTGCAGGGAGGTGACCCGCCCGCGCATGCCGAAGTAGGCCGAGTTGGCCAGCTTCATCACCCGGCCGGCGAGGGCGACGTCGGAAGCGAGGATCCGGGACAGCACCTTGGCGCTGGTGTCATCGGAGTTCGCCACCGAGACGATCTGCGCCGCGACCGGGCGCTGGGCCGCCATCGTGTCGATGCCCGCGAGGACCTTCTCCAGGTCGAAGACGGGGGCCGCCTCACCGCGGGACGGGAGCGGGGTGACGGTCATCGGGTGCACTCTCCGTGGGACACGAACCAGGCGGCGGCGTCCGCCCCGGTCATCGGCGGGCTCAGGCTGAACCCCTGCAGGTAGGTGGCGCCCAGCCGGCCGAGCTCCGCGGCCTGCTCGGCGGTCTCGACGCCCTCGGCGACGGTGCTCAGGTTGAGGCTGCGGGCCAGCGCGATGACGGCGGAGGCGATCTCGGTGTGCCCGTGTGCCAGCTCCGCGACGAACGACCGGTCCACCTTCAGGCAGTCCACGGGCAGGTGCCGCAGGTAGGCCAGCGACGAGTAGCCGGTGCCGAAGTCGTCGATCGCCAGCTCGATGCCGAGGTCGCGCAGTTCGTGGAGGACCGCGCGGGCGGAGTCGGGGTCCTTCATCAGCGCCGACTCGGTGATCTCCACCGAGATCCGGGACGGGTCAAGCCCGTGCCGCTCCAGCGCCTCGGCCACCTGCGCGGGCAGGTTGGCGTCCAGCTGCAGGGCCGAGACGTTGACGTTGGCCCGCGGTGGCGCCGCCGGGCCCGTGCCGCGGTCCCACTCGGCCAGCTGCCGGCACGTCTCGTCCAGGACGAGCAGACCGAGACCGGCGATGAGACCGCTCTCCTCCGCCAGGGGCACGAACACCGCCGGGCTGATCGGGCCGCGGTCGGCGTGGGTCCACCGGGCCAGCGACTCGACGGCGACCGGACGGCCGTCGTCGGCGCTGAAGATCGGTTGGTAGAGCAGGGTGATCTCGCGGCGCTCGATGGCGTCGCGCAGCTCGGCGACCAGCCTCAGCTTGTCCCGCGCCTCCTCGCGCGCCCGCTGGTCCAGCACGGTGATCCGCCCCTTGCCCTCGGCCTTGGCCTGGTACATGGCGATGTCGCAGTCGCGGATCAGCTCCTCGGCCGCGACGTGCTCCTCGGTCTGCACGGTCACCCCGACGCTGGCGTGGGGCCGCACGTCGACGCCGCCCAGCCGCACCGGCCGGGCCAGCTCGGCCGTGATCCGCTCGGCGAGCGCCACCGCTGCGGGCTGGTCGACGTCCTCGCAGACCACCACGAACTCGTCGCCGCCGAAACGGGCCACCAGGTCGCCCGGCCGGACGACCGACCGCAGCCGGTCGGCCACCTCGGTGAGCAGCTCGTCGCCCGCGGTGTGCCCCAGGGAGTCGTTGACGACCTTGAAGTTGTCCAGGTCGAGGAAGAGGCAGGCCAGGGTGCCGGTGCCCGGCGCGAACCGCTCCGCGACGTACCGGGCCAGCAGCGTCCGGTTCGGCAGCCCGGTCAGCGGGTCGTGGCTCGCCTGGTGCGCGAGCGCGGCCTCGAACGCGAGCCGGTCGGTGATGTCCTCGATCGTGCCGACGAAGCCCGCGCCCACGCCGGGGGTGAACAGGTGGGCGAAACGGATGACGGTCGTGCGGACCGACCCGTCCTCGCGCAGCAGGCGGGCCTGGGCCTCCACCTCCTCGCCGTCCAGGGCCGCGGAGACCTGCTCGATCACGGTGTCGAGGTCGTCCTCGTGCACGGTGTCCATCCAGCCGGTGCCCAGCAGCTGCTCGGCGCGGCGGCCGACCAGGCTGCAGAACGCGTCGTTCACGTGGGCCAGGCGCATGCCCTGCTCGGAGAGCAGCGTCGGCACCGGCGACCGCTCGGTCAGCGTGGAGAAGCGCCGCTCGTGGGCGTCGGCGGTGGCCCGCAGCGCACGCTCCAGCTCGTTGGTCGTGGAGACGATCCGCACCGTCCACATCCGGCCGCTCGGGGACGGCGTCGTGGTGACCACCGCCTCGACGGCGGCGCCGCTCGCGGTGCGCACCGGCAGCGTCATCCGGGCGGACCGCTCCCGGCGCAGCAGCAGCCGGAGCTCGCCGCCCCCGAGGGTCGGGAAGAGGTGATCGACGGGGAGGGCGCGGAGGTCGTCCAGGCCGTAGCCGAGCAGCTCGACCGCGCCGGCGTTGCCCCAGCTCAGCCGGGCCCGGCCGGCCACCATCTCGGCGACCACGATCGCCAGGTTGTCGCTGACGGTGGCGCTGTAGAAGACCGAGGTGACGATCTCCGGTGGGACGCGGTCGTCGCCGGGGCGGTTCAGGATGACGGACACGGTCCTCCCCTCGGCTCGCAGCAGGCGCCCAGGTCTGGACCCGCCAGGGCGTTCTTCGGCCGGTCGACCGTGCGGCCTGCACCCGGAAGCGGGGCGGACCCCCCGTTCGGGTGGGTCCGGCGCCCGGTCGTCCGCGGCGATCCGACCCCGGCGTGCCGTGCCTCACAATTACGCAGCCACGCACCGCGACCGTGCGTCAGCAGGCAAGATCCGTCCAACCCACCGAGCACCGCGAACGACCCCACCACCGGGGTCAGGCGACCAGGCCTGCCCACCGAGGAACGGAGCGCCACGATGCAGATCGGAGTCCCGCGCGAGACGCGGCCCCGCGAGACCCGGGTCGCGGCGACACCGGCGACGGTCACGCAGCTGGTGCAGCTGGGCTACGACGTCGTGGTGGAGACCGGCGCCGGGACGGCGGCCAGCTTCCCCGACGACGCCTACGTGGCCGCCGGGGCGCGGATCGACGCGGCGGCCGAGGCGTGGGCGGCCGAGGTCGTGCTGCGGGTGAACGCCCCCGCCCGCGACGAGATCGGGCGGCTGGCCGACGGCGCGACGCTGATCAGCCTCCTCTCCCCCGCGCTGAACCCCGAGCTGGTCGAGGCGCTCGCCGCCCGCCCGATCACCGTGCTGGCCATGGACGCCGTCCCCCGCATCTCGCGGGCGCAGTCGATGGACGTGCTGTCCTCGATGGCCAACATCGCCGGGTACCGGGCGGTCGTCGAGGCGGCCAACGTGTTCGGCCGGTTCTTCACCGGCCAGGTGACCGCGGCGGGCAAGGTGCCGCCGGCCAAGGTGCTCGTCGCCGGTGCGGGGGTGGCCGGGCTGGCCGCGATCGGCACCGCGTCCAGCCTGGGCGCCATCGTGCGGGCCACCGACGTCCGCCCCGAGGTGGCCGAGCAGGTGCGTTCCCTGGGCGGCGAGTACGTCGCCGTCCCCGCCGGGGAGCAGGAGGTCAGCAGCGACGGCTACGCCCGCGAGATGGGCGAGGACTTCAACCGGCGGGCCGCGCAGATGTACGCCGAGCAGGCCCGGGACGTCGACATCGTCATCACCACGGCCCTGATCCCCGGCCGGCCGGCGCCGCGGCTGCTCACCGAGGAGATGGTGGCCTCGATGCGCTCCGGGTCGGTGATCGTCGACATGGCCGCCGCGCAGGGCGGGAACGTGGCCGGCTCGGTGGCCGACGAGGTGGTGGTGACCCCGAACGGCGTCACCATCATCGGGTACACCGACCTGCCTGCCCGGCTCCCGGCGCAGGCCTCGCAGCTCTACGGCACCAACCTGGTCAACCTGCTCAAGTTGCTGACGCCCGGCAAGGACGGCCGGCTCGTCCTGGACCTCGACGACGTCGTGCAGCGGGGCATCACGGTGGTCCGCGAGGGCGAGCTGACCTGGCCCCCGCCACCCGTGCAGGTCTCGGCGGCACCGCCGCCGGCCGCTCCTCCCGCGGGGGCGACGGCGGGCACCCCCGCCGTTCCGCAGCGGACGCCCGCGCCCGGGCGCCGGTTCGCCCTGGTGGGGCTCGGTGCCGCCCTGCTCTTCCTGGTCGCCGCCTTCTCCCCCGACGAGCTCCTCGGGCACCTCACGGTGTTCGCGCTCGCCGTCGTCGTCGGCTTCTACGTGATCGGGAAGGTGCACCACGCCCTGCACACGCCGCTGATGAGCGTCACCAACGCCATCTCCGGGATCATCGTCGTCGGCGCGCTGCTGCAGCTCGGCAGCGACGACGGCGTGGTGCGCGTGCTGGCGTTCGTCGCCACGCTCGTGGCCAGCATCAACGTCTTCGGCGGCTTCGCCGTCACCCGCCGCATGCTGGGCATGTTCTCCCGCGGCCCGAGCCCGGAGAGCGCCGTCCGATGACCGCCACCACCGCCGCGGCCGCGGCCTACATCGTCGCCGCCCTGCTGTTCATCCTGAGCCTGGCCGGGCTGTCGAGGCACGAGACGGCCAAGGCCGGGAACGCCTACGGCATCGCGGGCATGGCGATCGCGCTGGCCGCCACGGTCGGCCTGGCCACGCGGGACATCTCTGCCGTGGGGCTCACCCTGCTCGTGCTCGCGGTGGTCATCGGCGCGGCCATCGGCCTGTGGCGGGCGCGCGTGGTCGAGATGACCGGCATGCCCGAGCTCATCGCGCTGCTGCACAGCTTCGTCGGCCTGGCCGCGGTGCTCGTGGGCTGGAACGGCTACCTCTCCGTCGAGGGTGCCGACGGCGGCTCGACGCTCACCGGCGCCGAGGCCGGCATCCACTCCGGCGAGGTGGTGGTCGGCGTCTTCATCGGCGCGGTCACGTTCACCGGCTCGATCGTCGCCTTCCTCAAGCTCTCGGCCCGGATCAAGAGCAACCCGCTGGTGCTGCCGGGCCGCAACTGGCTCAACCTGGGCGCCCTGGCGCTGTTCGCCGTCCTGACCGTCGTGTTCGTGGCCGCGCCGAACCTGCTCGTGCTCTCGGTCGTCACGGTGCTGGCCCTGGCGCTGGGCTGGCACCTGGTGGCCTCGATCGGCGGCGGCGACATGCCCGTCGTCGTCTCGATGCTCAACAGCTACTCGGGCTGGGCCGCCGCCGCGTCGGGCTTCCTCCTGGGCAACGACCTGCTGATCATCACCGGCGCCCTGGTCGGCTCGTCCGGTGCCTACCTCTCCTACATCATGTGCAAGGCGATGAACCGCTCGTTCCTCTCGGTGATCGCCGGGGGGTTCGGCAACGAGGGCGCCGCGGCGTCGTCCGACGTGGACTACGGCGAGCACACCGAGATCACCGCCGAGGAGACCGCCGAGCTGCTGCGGGACGCGAAGTCGGTGGTCATCACCCCCGGTTACGGCATGGCCGTCGCCCAGGCACAGTCCGCCGTCGCCGAGCTCACCCGCAAGCTGCGCGCGCACGACGTCGACGTGCGCTTCGGCATCCACCCGGTCGCCGGGCGCCTGCCCGGGCACATGAACGTGCTCCTCGCCGAGGCCAAGGTGCCCTACGACGTCGTCCTCGAGATGGACGAGATCAACGACGACCTCGCCGGCACGTCGGTCGTCCTGGTCATCGGCGCCAACGACACGGTCAACCCCGCCGCGACCGACGACCCGGCCAGCCCGATCGCCGGCATGCCGGTGCTCCGGGTGTGGGAGGCCGAGCACGTGGTGGTGTTCAAGCGCTCCATGAACACCGGGTACGCCGGCGTGCAGAACCCCCTCTTCTTCCGGGAGAACAGCCGCATGCTCTTCGGCGATGCCCGGGAGCGGGTGGAGGACATCCTGAAGGCGCTGTGACCTCCGCCCGGCTGTCCCACCGCGGCGGGAGCCATTACCGTGAGCACATGCGCGTTCACGGGCCGGTGCGGGAGGTGCCTCCACCCCGGGCGCGCGACCACGTCTGCTGGGTGTTCCGCGGCGAGGAGGAGCTCGACGCCGCGGTGCTGGCGTTCGCCCGCGGCGGGCTGGACCGCGGGGAACGCCTGCTGGGCGTGGGCGACCGGGTCGTGGCGGCCGTCCGCCGTGGCGGCGCGTCCCTCGGTGACGTCGCGGCGCTCGCCGCCGCCGGCACCCTGCAGCTGCTCTCGCTGGAGGAGGCCTACGCCGCCACCGGGGCGTTCAGCGCCGAGCGGCAGCGCGCCTTCTACGCCCGGGCGACCCGGGATGCCCGGGCGGAGGGCTACCGCGGGCTGCGCGTGCTCGCCGACGTCAGCGGGCTGGCCGAGGACCCCGGCGCCCGGGCGGAGCTGGCCCGGTGGGAGCACGTGGCCGACGAGTACATCGCCCGCGGGCCCGGCATGTCGGCGATGTGCCTCTACGACGGCGACCTGACGGCGGCGGCCCTGGACGCGGTGACCGCCGTGCACCCGCAGGTCCACGCGCCCGGCGCTCCCCCCGCCTTCCAGGTGTTCTTCGACCGGCACCGGGTCGCCCTGGTCGGCGACGTCGACCTGGTCGGTGCGGAGCGGCTCGCCCGGGTCCTGGCCACCTCGCCGGTCGAGGGCGGCAACTGCACGCTGGCGCTCTCCGGCCTCGGGTTCGCCGACGTCGCCGGCTGCCGGGCGATCGCCCGCTGGGTCCGGACGCTCGCCGGCACGGGGGTACGGGTGGAGCTGCGCGACGCCCCGCCGCTGGTGCGGCGGGCGTGGCCGCTGCTGGGGTTCGACCGGTGGGCACCCGTCACCTTCACCACCGCCGTCTGACCCCGCCCCAGCTCCCTGCTGCGGCCGGGCCCACGCCGACGTCGCACGCCGCCCGGGATCGGCCCTGGCCGGTGGCCATATTGAGCACTGCTGCACACGCGTCACACAGCCGGCGCGCGGCCGGGCCTCCTGGGCCCGGCACCGAGGGCGTCCTGGAACCACGCGGGAGCCCTCCTCTGACCGCCGGCGCGCGTACGTCCGGTGCAGGAACCGACGGAGTGCAAGGCGTGACACCCCCTGACGACGATGCCCTCGCCGTCCAGCCGGCATTCGACGAGCTGGCCCGGCTCTCCTTCGCGGAGCACTCGCTGGAGTCCGTGCTGCGCACGGTGACCGAGCTGGCCACCCGCATCCTCCCGGGCCGCCCGGTGGCCTCGGTGACGATCCTCGGCGACGGCCGCCCCAGCACGGTGGCCGCCAGCGGGGAACTGGCCGTGGAGCTGGACGAGCTGCAGTACCGGCTGGGCACCGGTCCCTGCCTCGACGCGGCCACGACCGGCCGGCCCACCGTCGTCACCGACACCCGGTCCGAGCCGCGCTGGCCGGCGTTCGGCGCCGAGGCGGCCGCGCGGGGCTGCGGGAGCACGCTGTCCTACCCGCTGCCGGTGCAGGAGCTGGTCTCCGGGTCGATGAACGTCTACGCCCGGGACTTCCCGGTCGCCGACGACCGCACCCGCTCCCTGGTCTCCCGGCTCGCCGCCTACGCCGTCGGCCCGGTGTCCAACATGTACCTGTACGAGACCGCCGCGGAGCGGGCCGAGCACCTGCAGGCCGCCCTGGAGCACCGGGCCGCCATCGACCAGGCCAAGGGCATCCTCATGGAGCGGCACAAGCTCACCGCCGACCAGGCGTTCCAGCTGCTGGCCCGCGTGTCGATGGAGAGCAACACCAAGCTGCGGGACGTCGCCGCGCGGTTCGTGCTGACCGGGCAGCTGCGGCCGGACTGACCGCGGCGCCCCGAGGAGTTGCGCCCGCGGCGCCGGTCGCCCACGGTTTCCAGGTGGATCCCTTCCGCGGGCTCGGCATCCCCCGCATCCCCGGGCTCGGCGAGCTGATCGCGCTGCTCCAGACGCAGACGGAGGCGCTGTCCCAGCTCCCCCGGACGCTGGCCGACCTCAACGGCACGGTCCGGGAGCTCACCGCCGCCACCACCGCCGCCCGGGAGACCATCGCGTCCGCCCAGCGGATGGCCGAGCGGCTGGAGGGCCTGGTCGAGGAGCTCGAGGAGCCGGTGCGGGCCCTGCGCCCGGGCATCGAGCGGGTCGGGCGGGTGCTGGACGACCCCGCCGTCGACACCGTGCCGGAGACGTTGCGCCGCATCCACGACGACCTGATGCCGCTGATCCACGGCCTGCGCCAGGCCCAGACCCGCGTTGGCTCGGTGACCGGCCTGCTGCGCCGCCGTCCCCCCGGGGACGAGGACGACGGCTACTGACCGGGGAGCTGACCACCGACCCGGTCGCGCTGCTGGTCTGCGGCCTGGCGGTGCTGCTGGCCTCGGTCGTCCAGACGGCGACCGGCATGGGCTTCGGCCTGCTCGCCGGTCCGCTGGTGCTGCTCGTGCAGCCTGCACTGGTGCCCGGCCCCCTGCTGGTGGGCACGCTCGCCGCGCTGCTGCCGGTGGTGTGGCGCGAGCGCGCCGCGCTGGAGTTAACGGCCATGCGCGGCGCGGTGCTGGCGTCGGTCCCGGGCGTCGTCGCGGGTTTGCTGCTGTTGCAGGTGATCGATGGTCGGATGTTGGGCATAACGGTCGCCCTCGTGGTGCTGCTGGCCTGCGGTGCGTCGCTCGCCGGGGTGCGGCTGCCGGGCGGGCGGCGCGCGCTCGCCGTCGCCGGGTTCGCCTCCGGCACGCTGTCGACGGTCGCGGCGACGCCGGGCCCGCCCCTCGTGGTCACCTACCGGGCGCCCACACCGGCCGCCCAGCGGGCGAACCTGTCGGTGTTCTTCGTCGGGACGACGCTGCTCTCCCTGGGTGTCCTGCTGGCCGGTGGCGAGCTCACCGGCGGCGGGCTGGCCGCCGGGGCGGGGCTGGTGCCCTTCGTGCTGGTCGGCTTCCTGCTCGCGGGACCGCTGCGCCGCCGGCTGGCGCTGCCGGTGATGCGCCGCGCCGCCCTGGTGCTGTGCCTGCTCTCCGGGGCGGCGCTGCTCGTCAGGTCGCTGGCGGGCTGACCGTCACTGCTCGGCGGGGGGCTCCCGGCGGACGATGTCGCCGACGGCCTCTTCCAGCCGCGCCCACGTCCCGCTCCACTCGACCAGCGGGTCGAGGATCCGCTCGAAGACGGCGAGCTGCTGGTCGAAGGCGTCCAGCTGGGCCCGCATCGCCGCGATCGAGCTGCGCTGCGCGGTCACCATCTCCTTGATCGCGCGGAGCTGGGCGGCGGACATCGCGCCGGGCGGGCTGGGCAGTGCGGGCAGCGGGAGCCGGGACGTCGCGCTGCCCGCGAGCCCTCGGGCGCGGTCGCTGAAGAACCGCAGCTGGCTCACGAACTCGTCGATCGACCGGCCCACGAACCCGCCCTGCGGGGTGGTCCGGTCGTCGTCACCGGCCTCGGTCATCGCTCCCCCTCCGTCGCTGCTGCACCGACCTTAGGCAGCGCGAGCACTCCGCCGCGAGCGCGCCGCGGCGGCTCGCCCGGGCATTCCCGGGCCGCGCGGCCGGTGCGGCCGGTGCGCCGGGGCCCGGTGGGACGGGAGGGGCGCCCACCACGCGTCGGAGCACGGACGGGGGCGCCGCCCCGCGGAAGCTGGCCCGCGGACCGACCCCGAACCCCTGGGAGAACCGTGCACCTCCGCGGCATCCTGCCGGCCCTCACCTCCGTCGCGCTCTGCACGGTGCTGGCCGGCTGCAGCACCCCGATCGCCGTCCGCCCGGCCTCGGCCACCGCCGACGCCGCCCCTGACCGCACGGTGCCGGAGGACCCCGCGGCCGCCGTCGACGCCGCCCTGGCCGCGCTCGACCGGCGGGCGGAGGTCGCCCAGCTGTTCGTCGCGGGCGTCGCGCTGGACGACCTCGGCGACGCCGAGGCGCTCGTGGCCCAGGGGGTGGGCGGCGTGTTCCTCGCCGGCCGGAGCGCCGCCCCGGCCACCGAGCTGGCCGCGACGACCGCGCGCTGGCAGCAGCACGCCCCCGGGCCGGGGTTGTGGATCGCGGTCGACCAGGAGGGCGGCGCGGTGCAGACGCTGAAGGGCGAGGGGTTCGAGCGGCTCCCCGCCGCCGCCGAGCAGGGCGCGCTGCCCGCCGGGCGGCTCGCCGGCCTCGCCGACGGCCTGGGGCGGGAGCTGAGCTCGGCCGGGGTGAACCTGAACCTCGCGCCGGTCGCCGACGTCGTCCCGGCCGGCACCGAGGAGGGCAACGAGCCGATCGGCGCCTTCGGCCGCCAGTACGCCGGCACCGGGCCCGAGGTGGCCGAGGACGCCGCCGCCGTCGCCGACGGCCTCGCGGCGCACGGCGTGGTGCCGACCTTCAAGCACTTCCCCGGGCTCGGGCTGGTGCAGGGCAACACCGACACCCGCGCCGGCGTCGTCGACCCGGTCACCGACGCCGACGGCGAGCAGGTCACCGCCTTCGCCGAGGCGCTCGCCCGGACGTCTGCCGACGGGTTCGTGATGACGTCGTCGGCGACCTATCCGCGGATCGACCCGGAGAACCAGGCGGCCTTCTCCCGCACGGTGGTCACCGACCTGCTGCGCGACCGGCTCGGCTTCGACGGCGTGGTCGTCTCCGACGACCTGGCCAACGCCACGGCGGTCCAGGGCATCCCCGTCGGCGAGCGGGCCACCCGGTTCCTCGCCGCCGGCGGCACGCTGGTGCTGAGCTGCGACGGCGACCTGGTGCCCGAGATGGTCGAGGCGGTGCTGGCCCGGGCCGAGGCCGATCCCGGGTTCGCCGACGTCGTCGACGCCGCCGTCCGCACCGCGCTCACCGCCAAGGCCGAGGCCGGGCTGCTCGGGTGACCCCCGGGCATAGGAAGCTCTACCTGCGTGATGACCCCGTGGGACGCAGGTAGAGCTTCCTATGCCTCAGCGGAACGGCCTCGCTGCAGGGTCCTGGTGACGTGCTGGAACGGCCCCGTCCCGGGTCCCGTTGCGAGCCTGCGAGGAGTGGGGAGGACGGGGCCTCTCAGTACCAGCCCTTGGACTGGGAGTGCGACCACGCGCCGCACGGCGAGCCGTAGCGGTTGTTGATGTAGACCAGGCCCGCGTCGATCTGCCGGTAGCCGTCGGAGGTCTTGGCGATGCCGGTCCCGGCCCAGGTGGAGTCGAGGAACTGCGCGATGCCGTAGGCGGTGCTGCGCGGGTTCTGGGCGTCGGGGTTCCACCCGCTCTCCTTGCCCCACAGGCTCTCCAGGCAGGAGAACTCGCTGCCCGAGCCCACCTTGCCCATCGCGTAGTCCTTGAAGGAGCCGGCCGGGGCGGGCGCGGCGGCCGGTGCGGGCGCGGAGCGGGCGGGGGCCGGCGCGGCCGGCGCGGGGGCGCTGGCCGCCTGCTGGCGAGCGGCCTCGGCCCGGGCGGCCTCCTGCTCGGCGGCCTTGCGGGCGGCCTCCTCCTCCGCGGCCTTGCGGGCGGCCTCCTCCTCGGCGGCCTTGCGCGCGGCCTCCTCCGCGGCGCGGCGGTCGAGCTCGGCCTGCTCGGCCGCGGCCCGCGCCTCGGCGGCGGCGGTCTGCTCGGCGGCGCGCTCGCTGCGGCTGGCGGCCAGCGGGGCGAGGCTCTGCACGGCGGACTCGACGGCGTCGGCGGCGGGAGCCTCGGTGGGGATCCCGAGCTGCTCGGCCACGCTGACCGACGCCAGCTCCGGCTCGGCCTGCGCGGCCGGCTCGTCGACGACGACGACGTTGACGAGCAGCCCGCCCGCGGCGGCGACCGCCAGGAGCAGCGCGGGACGACGGATCGTCCGGGCGGTGCGCTCGCCCGTGGGGCGCGGGGCGCGGGTGATCGAGGTGTCGCGAAGGTTCATGGGGAGGAACTGCTCCAGGGGGCAGGGCACAGCGGGCCGGTGGCCGGCGCTGCTGCGGGGGTGGTCGAGTGGCAGCGGTGGTCGGGCGGTCGCCCGGGCGCTCAGCGCGGGGAAGGCGCGCGCGAGGCTCCGTACCGGCTGCGGTTCCGTGCAAGGTGGGCCCGCAGGCTCGCCATGCGGCGGCTCTCCGTTTCTTCCGTCGTGCCGCCTACCGGGCCGGCTGACGGGGGGAAGCGCTGCTACCCGCGACGGGACGTGCCCGGCGCGCGATTCACCCCAGTGCTGCGGTGGGTCCCCGGCTCGCCCCGGAAGGCGACTCGGCGGCGCCCGGCGGACCTCCCCGGTGGGGAGCGGACGACCGGCCGGGCGCAGCCACGGTAACCACCGTTATGCAGTCGTGACAATCCCCCGGCGGCCATCGGTCCGTGACCCGGGCGTCACGGCAGCCGCCAGACGGTGGTCCGGCGCACCGGCACGGGCCCGGTCGGCGACGGCTCGGTGTCGGGGACGTCGTAGGTCGCCAGCGGGTCCAGCCGGTCCTCGGGCAGGTACACCCGCCCCGGATCGCCGATGATCACCTCGGCACCGCGCGCCCGGGCCGCCGTCAAGAAGGGCAGCACCCGGTCGGTCATCTCCCGGTCGTAGCAGACGTCCCCGGCCAGGACGACGCCGACGTCCGGCGGTTCCGCACCGAGCACGTCGCCGACGGGGGTGATGCCCGGGGTCCCGTTCCGGGCGGCGTTGACGGCGATCGCGGTCAGCGCGAACGGGTCGACGTCGCTGGCCAGCACCGCGCCCGCCCCGGCGAGGGCGGCCGCGACGGCGACCAGCCCGCTGCCGGCGCCCAGGTCGAGGACCGTGCGCCCGGCCACCAGCTCCGGGTGGTCGAGCACGTGCCGCGCCACCGCCTGCCCGCCCGGCCAGGCCGCGGCCCAGAACGGCGGGTCGGTGGAGGTGCGACCGTGCTCGGTCTCCATCGCCTCCCACAGGGCGACGACGTCGCCGGCGACGAGCAGCTCCACCTCGGGCACCAGCTCCGGGCGCACCGGCCGGGTGTGGGCGCGGACGAACTCCGCAGGGATGGGACGGTCCACCCCGGCAGTCAACCGCACCCGGCTCCGGACGCCCGGCTGTGGAGGACGTCGGCGACTTCCACCACCCCGAGGCGGCCGAAGGCCATGGGGTGTCAGAGGCGGGCCGACCAGGAGGTGAGCGCACCCGCGGGGCGGAAGCCGAGCTCCTCGTTGACCGCCACCATGGGGGTGTTGCCGTCGGAGTTGTAGGTGCTGATGCGGCGCACCTCAGGGAACCCGGCGGCCAGCTCGCGCAGCACGGCGGCCTTCATCCGGGCGCCGAGCCGGTGGCCGCGGTGCGCACGCAGCACCAGCGTGCCGCCCTGGTGGGCGACCACCGGCTGCGCGAGGGTGATCTGCAGGTCGGTGAACCCGACCAGGCGGCCGCCGGTCACCGCTCCCGCGCTGAGCACCGTGCGGCCCCGGGCGAGGTGGGTCTGCTCGTACTCGCGGATCCGGTCGCCGTCCCACTCCTCCTCCTCCACCGGCAGCTCGCCGTGCGGCGCGTCGGTGGTCATGCGCCGTTCCAGCAGCGCGCGATCGGCCAGCAGCGGGTCCGGGGTGCGGTCCCGCCAGGTGACGATCCCGTAGCCGGCGCCCGCCGCGGCGGCCCCGGCCGCCAGCGCCGCCAGCCGGTCCTCGTCGACCGGCAGCGCCAGCTCCCGGCGGGTCTCCACCAGGTCGCAGCTCCAGCCGTGCCGCTCGGCGAAGGCCCGCCCCGGTGCCCCGGGGCCCGGTTCGTCCACCTCGCTCACCAGCAGCGTGCGGCCGTGCGCGGCGGCGATCGCACGGGCCTCGGCCAGCAGGGCGCTGCCCAGCCCTCGGCGCCGGGCGGCCGGGTGCACCGCGAGGTCGACCATCGCCAGCGACGGGTTGTCCCTGAGCGGGAGGATCAGCCGCAGGGCGCCGGCGACCGCGCCGTCCACGAGGGCCGCCCGGTGGGTGCCGTCCCGCGACCCGCCCGGCGCCACGAGCTCGCGGCCCAGCGCGACGTGCTCCTGCGCCGGGCGGGGCGGGTCCGCGGGCCGGGCGTCGCGGCCCGCGGCGGCCCACACCTCGCACCAGGAGGGGAAGAGGTCGTCGTCGGGCGCGAGCTCGACGAACTGGTGCGAGGGGTGGGTCACGGCTCCCGTTCTACCGGGCGCGGCAAGCCCTTTTCCGGTCTCAGCGCTTCGCCGCCGACCGCCGGGCGACGAGCCGCCAGTAGGTGCCGGGCAGCAGGCGGACGAGCACGTCGGGCACCTTCGCGGTCCAGCCGATGAGCAGCCGCGGGCGACGGCGCTCGACCGCCGCGACGATCTGCGCGGCGGCGACCTCCGGCGGGATGCGCAGCAGCTTGCCGAACTGCTTGCGGCCCTCCTCGTACTCCTCCACCGACACCCCGGCGCCGGTGCGGGCGCTCTCGGCGATCCGGGTGCGGATCCCCCCGGGGTGGACCACGGTGACGCCGATGCCGTCGTCGGCCAGTTCGTGGCGGAGCGCCTCGCTGAACCCCCGGACGGCGAACTTGCTCGTCGCGTAGGCGACCTGCCCGGCGGGGGCGAAGATGCCGAAGACGCTGGACACGTTGACCACGTGGGCGCCGGGGTGCGCCTTCAGCACCGGCAGCAGGGTGTGGGTGAGGCGGACGACGGCGCGCAGGTTGATCGACAGCAGCCACTCGACGTCCTCGAGGCCCACCTGGTCGAAGCGCCCACCCAGGGCCACGCCGGCGTTGTTGACCAGCAGCGTGGTCTCCGGGTGCTCGGCGACCAGCGTCGCGGCCACCCGGGCGGTCGCCTCGTCGTCGGCGAGGTCGACCACGTGGGTGGCGACGCGCAGGGCGGGGTGCCCGGCCGTGATCCGGCCGGCCACCGCCGCCAGCCGCTCGGCGTCCCGGTCCAGGAGCACCAGGTGGCTGCCGCGGCCGGCCAGCTGCTCCGCCAGCGCCTCCCCGATCCCGCTCGCCGCGCCGGTGACGACCGCCGTCCCGCCGGCGAACGCGTAGGGCCGCATCAGGCCACGACCCGGTCGGCGGTGGCCGGCACGCGCGGCTGGAAGGTCATGCCCTCGTCCTCCAGCGGGCCGCGGCGCATCACCGCGACGTCCCGCAGGTAGTTCTGGTGCAGCCGCCAGGGCGCGCGACGCCCCTGCTGCGGCAGGCCCGCGAGACCGCGCTGCACGTAGCCGGCCGCGAGGTCCAGGAAGGGTGCGCCGCCGCCCTCGGGCGGGGCGACCGGCGTCGCCGACGCGTAGCCGTGCGCGTCCAGGTGGTCCAGCAGGCGGCAGACGTAGCGGTTGACCAGGTCGGCCTTGAGCGTCCACGAGGCGTTGGTGTAGCCGATGACCATGGCGAAGTTGGGCACGCCGGAGAGCATCATGCCCTTGTAGGAGACCCGCTCCGGCAGCTCGACGGGCTCTCCGTCGACGACGATGCGCATCCCGCCCACGGGCAGCAGGTTCAGCCCGGTCGCGGTGACGACGACGTCGGCCGCCAGCCGCTCCCCCGAGGCCAGCTCGATGCCGTCCTCGGTGAAGGTGGCGATCCGGTCGGTGACGATCGACGCCGTGCCCCGGCGCAGGGCGCGGAACAGGTCGCCGTCGGGGATGAGGCACAGCCGCTGGTCCCACGGGTCGTAGGGCGGGTTGAAGTGCGTGTCGACGTCGATGCCCGGCAGCTGCTTCTGCGTCATCCGCCGCAGCAGCGCGCGCACCAGGGCCGGGCGCCTGCGGCTGAGCTGGTAGAGCGCGGTGCTGGTGAGCACGTTCTTCCACCGCACGACCGAGTAGGCCGCCTTCTCGGGCAGCCGGGCGCGGAGCTGCTGGGCCAGGGCGTCGCGGCCGGGCAGCGACATCACGTAGCTGGGCGTGCGCTGCAGCATGGTCACGTGCGCGGCCTGCTCGGCCAGGTTCGGCACCAGCGTGACCGCGGTGGCCCCGCTCCCGACGACGACGACCCGCTTGCCGGTGACGTCGAGGTCCTCGGGCCAGTGCTGCGGGTGGACCAGCTGCCCGCGGAAGCGCTCCTCCCCCGGGAACTCCGGCCGGAAGCCCTGGTCGTAGCGGTAGTAGCCGGAGCAGACCTGCAGCCAGGAGCAGGTGAGGGTCACCGTCTCGCCGGTGTCGGTCCGCTCGGCGGTGACCGTCCACCGGGCGTCGGCGCTCGACCACTCCGCCTGCACGACCCGGTGGTGGTACCGGATCTTCTCCGTGACCCCGTGCTCGCGCGCGGTCTCCTCGAGGTACCGGCGGATCGCCGGGCCGTCGGCGATCGACTCGGGCTCCTGCCACGGCCGGAAGGAGAAGCCGAGCGTGAACATGTCCGAGTCCGACCGGATGCCCGGGTAGCGGAAGAGGTCCCAGGTGCCCCCGAGCGCGGCCCGGGACTCCAGCAGGACGTAGCTGGTCCCCGGGCGCTCGAGCTCCAGGTGGCAGGCGGCGCCGATGCCGGAGAGGCCGGCGCCCACGATGAGGACGTCCAGGTGGTCGGTGGTCACGTCGCGCTCCCCGGTCCGCGCCGCCGGCCGGGCTGCCGCGGGCTGGCCCCGACGGTATCGACGGTCCGTCGAGAACGTCAACACGGTGTCGACAACCGCCGCCGGGTGGCTATCCTCCGTCCCGTGCCGACTGCCGCGAGCGACCCGCCCCTCGCCGGCCGGGGCCGGCGGGCGGCCCGGCCCTCCGGCGACGACCGCGAGCTGGCCATCCTCGCCACCGCCGAACGACTGCTGGCCGAACGGCCGCTGGCCGCCATCTCGGTCGACGACCTCGCGCGCGGCGCCGGCATCTCCCGGCCCACGTTCTACTTCTACTTCTCCTCGAAGGACGCCGTCCTGCTCGCCCTGCTCGACCGGGTGGTGGCCGAGGCCGACACGGCGATGCGCCAGGTCTTCGACACCCCGGCGTCCGGGGCACGGGACGGCTGGGCGCGGGCGATCGGCGCCTACTACGAGACCTTCCGCGCGCACCGGGCGCTCACGGTCGCCTGGGCGCAGGCCCGCTCCACCAACGACGAGGTCCGGGCGCTCTGGTCCGCGGTCGTCGAGCGCTGGGTGCAGCGGTCGGCCGCGGCGATCGACGCCGAGCGCTCGCGCGGCGCCGCCCCGCCCGGCCCCGCCGCCCGCGACCTCGCGGTCGCCCTCACGTCGATGAACGAGCGCGTGCTCTACGCGACCTTCAGCGGGGACGGCCCGGCCGTCGCCGAGCAGGACGTCGTCGACGTCCTGCTCGGCATCTGGCTCTCCGCCGTCTACGGCACCGCCGCGCCGGGCTGAGCCGCGGGCGCCGCTGCAGGCGCGGCGTCAGAGCCGGAGGGTCGCCACCGTGCTGCCGGTGAGGCTGCCGAACCACAGCGTGCCGCCGGCCTCGCGCACGCCGGTGAGCATCTCGAAACCGGGGATCTCGCCGCTGATGCGGTGCACCGCCGCCCCGCTCGCGTCGACCGCGAGGACGCCGAGCGTCCGGCCGGGGCTGGGCTGCAGGCGGGGCGGGAGCATGCTGAGCAGCGCGCGCAGCGGGGCGGGCAGCCGGTGGATGGCGGCCAGCGCCGCGACCCGGGGGCTCGGCAGGGTGATCCACACCAGCCCGTCCGAGCCGAGCGCGATGTTGTCGGGGTGCCCGGGGAGGTCGTCGACGAACACCTCGCTCGTGCCGGCCCGCGCGCCGGTCAGCCACACCCGGCGCAGCCGGGCCGCGCCGGTCTCCGCGACCGCCACCCACGACTCGTCGGCGGCCAGGGCGACACCGTTGGCGAACTCCAGGCCGCCGAGCAGCTCGGTCACCGTGCCGTCGGGCGCCCGCCGGAGCAGCCGCCCACTGGCGGTCCGCCGCACCAGGTCCGCCCGCCACCGCGGGATCAGGTAGCGCTGCGAGGAGTCGGTGAAGTAGATCGTCCCGTCGGCGCCGACGGCAGCGTTGTTGACCGCCCGCAGCGGGCGCCCGGCCACCTGGTCGACGAGCGTCCGCACGGCCCCGTCGACGAGCGAGACGGCGAGCAGCCCGGCGTCGGAGGCGCACACCAGCAGCTCGTCGGCCCCCAGGAGCTCCAGCCCGAGGGGGCGGCCGGGCACCCGGGCGACCGTCTCGACCGGCCCCTCCGGGCCGGCCAGCCGCACGATCCGCCCGTCGGCCAGGCCGGCGAGGACCCGCCCAGCGCCGTCGACGAGGACGTCCTCGGGCCCCTCGCCGACCGGCACCACCGTCGTCCCCGCGAAGTCGCGCACGCCGTCCCCTCCCGCTCGCCGCCCGCGGTCGCCCCGCGGGTCAGCGGCAGTCTGCCCGACCGCGGTCCCGGCCCCGGGGGTCACTCCCCGACGACGGCGCCGGCCTCGTCGGTGGTGAAGTCGCGCCCCTGAGCACCCGTGCGGACCACGGTGACCGGGCAGGCGGCGTGGTGGACCAGCTGGTCGCTGACCGAGCCCAGCAGCAGACCGGCGAAGCCGCCGCGGCCGCGCGCGCCCACGACCAGCAGGCTGGCCCCCTCGGCGGCGGAGAGCAGGCCGGGCACCGGGGCGCGGTGGACGACGTGGGTGGTGACCCGGCAGGCGGGGTCGAGGCCGGCCGCCGCCACGTGCGCGGCGAGCTCGTCCCGCACGGCCTGCTCCCAGTCGGTCAGCGGCGGCACGTAGCCCGGCTCCCAGCTGGCGGGCTGCGGAGCGCTCGTCATCGACCAGGCGCGGACGACGTGCAGCTCCACGTCGGCGCGGCGGGCGAGCCGCCCGGCCCAGCGCAGCGCCTCCTGCGCGCACTTCGAGCCGTCGTGCCCGACCACGACGCCGCCCTCGACCTGAACGACCTCACGGACCTCGTCCACCGCTGACCTCCTCGTCGCCGTGCGCCGGCGCGATCACCGGCCCCGGCCAGCCTCTCACCACCCGCGACCGTGTACGTTCCGGCGCGGCGCGCCGTCAGCCGACGGGCTCGGCGCGTCCGCCCAGCAGCGCCAGCTCCTCGGCCGGCGGGACGCCGACGGCCTGCAGCGCTTCACCGATCCGGTCGGTCAGGCACCGCAGCGACTCCCGGGCCTGGTCGCGCTGGCGGCACAGGTCCTCGACCTCGGCGCGGACGCCGGCCAGGTGGGCGCCGGCGGCGTCGTCCGCCGCGGCGCGGTCCCGGCGCGCCTGCTCCGCCGCTGCCTTGCGCTCGGCGGCGGCCTCGGCGGCCAGCCGGTCCCGCTCGGCGGCGGCCTCCGCGGCCAGCCGGTCCCGCTCGGCGGCGGCCTCCGCGGCCAGCCGGTCCCGCTCGGCCGACGCGATGCGCAGCAGCTCCGCGGCCTCGACCTGCGCCTGCTCCAGGGCGGCGGCACCCTCGGCCCGGTCCCGCTGGGCGTTGACCCGCAGCTGGTCGGCGACGTCGATCGCCAGCTCCTTGATCTCGTGCGCCTTGCGCAGCCGGGCGTCGGCCTCCAGGCGGGCGTCGGCGCGCAGCTGCGCGGCCTCGGCCTCCGCGGCGTCCAGCACCTGCGCGGCCTGGTCCTCGGCCAGGCGCAGCACCTCCCCCACGCGGGCGCTGACCGCCGGGCGCTCCCGGCCGACCGGCTGCTCGGCGAGGAGCCGGCGGGAGATCTCCAGCTCGGTCCCGCAGGCGACGACGCGGTCGAGCAGGTGCTCGCGCTCGCGCTGGGCGGCGGAGAGCTCGTTCTCGGCCCAGGCGACGTAGTTGTCGACCTGCACCCGGTCGTAGCCGCGCACCGATCCGCGGAACGACGGCCCGTGGTCCAGCAGCACCTCCAGGCCGCCGGTCGCCCGCACGGGCGGGGCGGCGACCCCGTCCGGCGGCACCTCCTCGTCCTGGACACGGTTGGCGACGAATTCGACACGCCGGAGCATCCGGATGGCCCCCCTGGGAAGTAGGTGGAGCGGAATCTGCCAGAGCGCCACCGGGCGCGCGGCTCACCGTGACGGCTCCGTGACCCGTGTCGCGGTGGGCCCGGTGGTGCCACGGCGGGGTGTACCGGACCGGTCACGGAACGCGTGCACGGCGCCTCCGCACCCGCGTCGGGGCGAGCGGGCATAGCCGGGCGGGGACGCGTGTTGACCCGGGCAGAGATGATTGCACTCTCAACCAGATTTGGAGCTCGAGATGCAGTTCGGCGTCTTCACCGTCAGCGACATCACCACCGACCCCACGACCGGCCGCACCCCCACCGAGGCCGAGCGGCTGAAGGCGGTGCTGGCGATCGCACAGAAGGCCGAGGAGGTGGGGCTCGACGTCTTCGCCCTGGGCGAGCACCACAACCCGCCGTTCTTCTCCTCCTCCCCCACGACGACGCTGGCCTGGATCGCGGCGCGGACCTCGAAGCTCCAGCTGTCGACCTCGACGACGTTGATCACCACCAACGACCCGGTGAAGATCGCCGAGGACTACGCGATGCTGCAGCACCTGGCCGACGGCCGGGTGGACCTGATGATGGGCCGCGGCAACACCGGCCCGGTCTACCCGTGGTTCGGGCAGGACATCCGCAACGGCATCGAACTGGCGGTGGAGAACTACGCGCTGCTGCGCCGGCTCTGGACCGAGGACGTCGTCGACTGGTCCGGCCGGTTCCGCACGCCCCTGCAGGGTTTCACCTCCACGCCCCGCCCGCTCGACGGCGTCCCGCCGTTCGTGTGGCACGGCTCGATCCGCTCCCCGCAGATCGCCGAGCAGGCCGCGTACTACGGCGACGGCTTCTTCCACAACCACATCTTCTGGCCGCCGGAGCACACGCAGAAGATGGTCGAGTTCTACCGCCGCCGGTACGAGCACTACGGCCACGGCGCCGCCGACCAGGCGATCGTCGGGCTCGGCGGGCAGGTGTTCATGCGGAAGAACAGCCAGGACGCCGTCGCCGAGTTCCGGCCGTACTTCGACAACGCCCCCGTCTACGGCCACGGCCCCTCGCTGGAGGACTTCAGCCGGGAGACCCCGCTGACCGTGGGCAGCCCGCAGCAGGTGATCGAGCGGACGCTGGGCTTCCGCGACTACGTCGGCGACTACCAGCGCCAGCTGTTCCTCATCGACCACGCCGGGCTGCCGCTGAAGACCGTCCTCGAGCAGCTGGACATCCTGGGCGAGGAGGTCGTCCCGGTGCTGCGCCGCGAGTTCGCCGCGCTCAAGCCCGCGCACGTCCCCGACGCGCCGACCCACGCCTCGCGGGTCGCCGCCGCCGGCGGCGCTGCGGACCGCACGGTGCACGCCCCGCCGACGACGTGACCGGCCGGGTGCGGGACGAGGTGGAGGTCCGATGAGGACCCACACCCTCGCGGTGGTCAGCGCCGGGCTGTCGACGCCGTCGTCCACCCGGCTGCTGGCCGACCGGCTCACGACGGCGACGGTCGGGGCGCTGCGCGAGCGCGGCGTCGCGGTCACCGTCGAGGTCGTCGAGTTGCGGCAGTAGGAGGACCTCCCTGCCCCCCACTCCTCGCTCCGCTCGCGGCGGGACCCGGCAGGAAGGCCGTTCCAGTCCGTTGCGGACGGGCTGATCGCCGTCACGCCGATCATCTCGGCGTCCTACAGCGGGCCGTTCACGACCTTCATCGACGTCCTGGAGAGGGACGCGCTGACCGGGAAGCCGGTGCTCCTGGGGGCCACCGCCGGCACCGCCCGGCACTCGCTGGCGCTGGAGCACGCCATGCGGCCGCTGTTCGCCCACCTGCGCGCGACGGTGGTCCCCACGGCCGTCTTCGCCGCCCCGGAGGACTGGGCGGGTGGGGACACCGCGACGCCGGGGCTGACCGGCCGGGTGCGCCGCGCGGCCGTCGAGCTCGCCGACCTGGTGGCCGGCCGCCCCCCGGCCGCCCCGGCCGATCCGTTCGCCGACCCCGCGACCTCCTTCGAGGACCTGCTCCGCGGGAGCTGAGGTGCCGGCCGGTGCCGTGCCCGCACGGCACCGGCCGGCGGCGGGTCAGTCCTCTTCCTCCTCGAGGACGCCCTCCTCGCCGCCGCCTTCCTCCTCCACGATGCCGCCCTCGTCGAGCGGCTCCTCACCACCGCAGGCGGCCATGGTGAACGAAGCCGCCGCGATGGCGACCCCGGCGGCCGCCGAGCGCCAGCGACGGTTGGGCAGAGCGGTACGGCTCATGGGGTTCTCCTCCGGGTCGGCCGGCCGCAACCGGCAACGGGGTGGTGCCACGGGACCTGTGTCCGCGACCCCTTCGCCTCATCCCCGCCCCGCACCCACATTTACGGATCCGTAATACGGTCCCGAGGAGTCCGGCGAATCAGCCGACGGCGTCCGGCGACGGCGGCGCGCTGCCGCCCTCGGGCGCCTCCCCCGTCATGAGCGCGGTGATCGCGGCCCGGTCCGCGGGCGAGGGCAGGCCCCACTCCGGCTCGTAGCCGTACACCTCGCGCAGCGGCGAGGACGTGGTGCGCCCGGTGAGCACCTCCACCGACCCGGTGTCGATGAGGCCGGGGTGCGCGACGCCGCACGCCTCGGACACCTTCACCAGGTCGCGGCGCAGGGTGCTGATGTAGTTGGCCGCGCGCACCGACTTCAGCTCCGGGTCCAGCCCGCGGGTGAGCCATGCGTTCTGGGTCGCCACCCCGGTCGGGCAGGTGTCGGTGTGGCACTTCTGCGCCTGGATGCAGCCGATCGCGAGCATCGCCTCCCGGCCCACGTTCACCATGTCGCAGCCCAGCGCGAAGGCCACCACCGCGTTGTCGGGCAGCCCGAGCTTGCCGGCGCCGACGAACACCACGGCCTCGGCCAGCCCCTTGCGCGCGAACGTCGCGTGGACCCGGGCGAACCCGAGCTGGAACGGCAGCGACACCGAGTCGGTGAAGATCAGCGGTGCGGCGCCGGTGCCGCCCTCCCCGCCGTCGACGGTCACGAAGTCGACCCCGCGGTCGCCGGCCGCCATCAGGTCGGTCAGCTCCTCCCAGAACGCCATGTCCCCGACGGCGGACTTGATGCCGACCGGCAGGCCGGTCTCGGCGGCCAGCAGCTCCACCCAGTCCAGCAGGCTGTCGGCGTCGGAGAACTCGGCGTGCCGCGAGGGGCTGATGCAGTCCACCCCCTCGGGCACCCCGCGCGCCGCCGCGATCTCCGCCGACACCTTGGCCGCGGGGAGCACGCCGCCGAGGCCTGGCTTCGCGCCCTGGCTGAGCTTGATCTCCAGCGCCCGCACCGGCGTACCGGCGACGAGGTCCTTCAGCCGGTCCAGGTCGAAGCGGCCGTGCTCGTCGCGGCAGCCGAAGTACGCGGTGCCGATCTGGAAGACCAGGTCGCCGCCGTGGCGGTGGTGCCGGGAGATGCCCCCCTCCCCCGTGTTGTGCAGGCAGCCGGCCAGCGCCGCCCCCCGGTTGAGCGCCTCCACCGCCTGCGCCGACAGGGAGCCGAAGCTCATCGCGCTGATGTTCACCACCGACGGCGGCCGGAAGGCGGCGGCCCGCCCGCGGGCGGCCCCGAGCACCTTGGCGCAGGGCAGGTCGACGTCCTGCCCCGCGTGCACGTCGGTCGCCGGCACGGCCGGCCCGAAGGTGCGGTGGTTGATCACCGGGTAGCCGGCGGTGAACTCCAGGTCGTTGTCGGTGCCGAAGGCGAAGTAGTTGTTGGCCCGCTTGCTCGAGGCGTAGACCCAGCGCCGCTGGTCGCGGGTGAACGGGCGCTCCTCGTTGTTGCCGGCGACCAGGTACTGGCGCAGCTCCGGCCCGATCGACTCCAGCAGGTAGCGGGCGTGCCCCACCAGCGGGTAGTTGCGCAGCAGCGTGTGCTCCCGCTGCAGCAGGTCACGGACGGCGACGGCGGCGAGCGCGCCGAGGCCGGCGGCCGCGGCACGTGGGAGGAGCGGCATGCCCCACTATGGCGCGCCCGGGAGCCCGGCGCAGGAGGTGCCCCCCGCCGGCCGCCGTCAGAGGAAGAGGCTGAGCACCAGGGCCAGGAGGAAGCCGATCGTGCCCAGCAGCGTCTCCATCACCGTCCAGGTCTTCAGCGTCGTCTTCTCGTCCATCTGGAAGAACCGGCTCACCAGCCAGAAGCCCGAGTCGTTGACGTGCGAGAGCACCGTGGCGCCGCCGGCGATGGCGATGACGACCAGCGCGAGGTCCACCGTGCTGAGGCCCTCGCTGGCCTCCACCACGGGGGCGATCAGGCCGGCCGCCGTCGTCAGGGCCACCGTGGCAGAGCCCTGCGCCACGCGGATCAGGGCGGCGATGACGAACGCCGCCACGATGACCGGCAGGCCGATGTCACCCAGGACGTCGGCCAGCGCCGCACCGATGCCGCTGGCCCGCAGCACGCCGCCGAACATGCCGCCGGCGCCGGTGATCAGGATGATCGCGCAGACCGGCCCCAGGGCGCTGTTGAGCACCGACTCCACCTCGGCGCCGCTGTCGCCCCGGCGGCGCCCGAGCACCCACATGGCCACCAGCACCGTGAGGAGCAGCGCGATCGGGGTCGCCCCGATCACCTGCCCCCAGCGGACCACCAGCGACTCCTCGTCCACGGTGCCGTTGGTCGCGAGCGTCGTCAGCCCGGTGTTGAGGAAGATCAGCACCATCGGCAGGAGCAGCAGCGAGACCACCGTGCCGAAGCTCGGGGGCGCCGGCCGGGTCGCCGTCGCCACCCGGTCGGGACCGGTGGCGGCGATGCCCGGGGAGCTGCCCTCGACCGAGGGGTCGGGTGCGTTGTCGGCGGCCTTCGCCTCGTCGGCCAGGATGTTCGGGACGGGCAGCACGAACTTCTTGCCGGCCCAGAGCCCGAACAGGTAGCTGCCGAGGAACCACGTCGGGACGCCGATCAGCAGGCCGAACACCAGCACCAGGCCGATGTCGGCGCCCACCAGCTCGGCCGCGGCGACCGGCCCCGGGTGCGGGGGCACGAACGCGTGCATGACGGCGAAGGCGCCGGCCACCGGCAGCCCGTAGGTGAGCAGCGAGCTCCCCAGCCGGCGGGCCACGCTGAACACGATCGGCAGGAAGACGACCAGGCCGGCGTCGAAGAAGATCGGGAAGCCGAACAGCAGCGCCGCGACGCCCAGGGCCAGCGGCGCCCGCTGCTCGCCGAAGCGCTGGATCAGGCTGTCGGCCAGCACCTGCGCGCCGCCGCTGTGCTCGAACAGCCGCCCGAGCATCGCCCCGATGCCCACCAGCAGCGCGACGCTGGCCAGCGTCGAGCCGAAGCCGGTGGTCATGGTGGTCACCACGTCGTCGAGCGGCACCCGGGCGGCGAGCGCCACCAGGAAGCTGACCAGGACCAGCGCCAGGAAGGCGTGCAGCTTCACCTTCATGATCAGGAAGAGCAGGACCGCGACCGCGGCCGCGGCGATCAGCAGCAACGGGCCGGCGCTGAGTGCCGGTTCGACGTCGGTCATGGGTCCTCCGCAGGATCAGGTGGGTGGTGGCGGTGCGTCGTCCAGCGCGTCGAGGGCGGTGAGGACGTCGGCCAGGGCCGTGGTGGACCGGTCGACGAGGGGGCGCAGCTGCCGGTAGACGTCCACGGCGTGCGGGTCGGGCCGCACCGGCTCGTGGACGGCGACCAGCGCGGTGGCCGCGGTGAGGTCGGGCAGCGCGCCGAGGGCGTGCCAGCCGAGCAGGCAGGCGCCGAGCCCGGTGCCCTCCGGGGAGTCGGCCACCCGCACCGGCAGGTCCAGGGCGGAGGCGAGCGTGCGGATCCACAGCGGGGAGGCCACCGCACCGCCGGTGGCGCGCACCTCGCGCACCGGCACGTCCGTCGCGGCGAAGGCGTCGCGCACCAGCGCCAGCTGCTGGCACACCCCCTCGACGGCGGCGCGCACCAGGTGCGGGCGGCGGTGCTCGCGGCGCAGCCCCAGGTAGGCCCCCCGCATCCCCGACCGCCACCAGGGCGCCCGCTCGCCGAGCAGGTAGGGCAGGCACAGCAGCCCGGAGCTGCCGACCGGCACCGCCGCGGCCTCCTCGAGCAGTCGGGCGTCGAGATCGTCGGCGGCCTCGCCCTCGGGACCCGCCGAGCCCTCGGGGCCGGCGGCGAGCGCCTGGGCGGCCCAGCGCACCACGGAGCCGCCGTTGTTGATCGCCCCGCCGACGACCCAGGCGTCGTCGGTGAGCGCGTAGCAGAAGAGCCGGCGGCCCGGGTCCACCGTCGGGCGCGGGACGACGACGCGCATCGCCCCGCTGGTGCCCAGCGACACGGCCGCGACGTCCGAGCGCACGGCGCCGACGCCCAGGTTGGCCAGCACCCCGTCGGAGGCGCCGACCACCACGGGCAGATCGGGTGGCAGGCCGGTGGCGGCGGCCACCTCCGACCGCAGGCCGGGCAGCACCGCCGTCGTCGGCAGCACCTCGCCCAGCTGCCCGGGGCGCACGCCGGCGATGCTCATCGCCTCCTCGTCCCAGCGCCCGCCGCGGATGTCGTAGAGGCCGGTGGCCGACGCGCAGGACCGGTCGAGCACGTGCCGGCCGCCGCAGAGGGCGGCCACCACCAGCTCCTTGACCCCGCCCCAGCGGGGCACGCCGGCCACCCGCGTGGCGTCCTCCGCGCGTTCCCACGAGAGCTTCACCAGCGGCGACATCGCGTGCACCGGGGTGCCGGTGCGGGCGTGCAGGTCGGCGGCGCGACCGTCGGCCACCAGCGCCTGGGCCCACTGCGCGGCGCGGTCGTCGGCCCAGGTCACCACCGGCCCCAGCGGGCTGCCCTCGTCGTCCATGGGCACCAGGCCGTGCATCGCCGCGCTGAGCGAGACGGCGACGACGGTGTCACCGCGGTCGCGGGCCAGGGCGGCGACCTCCCCCAGCGCCTCGACGGCGGCCGCGGTCAGCCGCCCGGCGTCGAGCTCGGCGCGACCGGGGGCGGGGACGAGCAGCGGGTAGGCCACGCTGGCGACGTCGCGGACGCGGCCGTCGGTGCCCGCGGTGACCGCCTTCGTCGCCGTGGTGCCCGAGTCCAGCCCGACCACGACGTCCACGGGCACCCCCTCACCGGCTCGTCCGCTGGCCGCATCGTGCCCGTGCACGAGCGGAGCGGCAACAGGCCGTTCCGGTCAGCCGGCCGAGGGGCCCCCGCGCAGCCGCTGCCGGACCGCGACGTGCAGGGGCTGCAGCACCACGCCGTCCCGGGCCAGCCGGGCGCGGAGCTGCTTGCGGTGCCGCACCACCCCGGCCAGCCCGATCGCCCAGAACAGGTACTGGACGGAGAACGCGGCCCGGAAGGCGTCCAGGTCGTAGGCGGTCGAGGCGCCCGGGGTGAGCAGGTCCAGCACCGCCCCGACGGCCAGGATGGTCAGCAGCGAGGCCACGAAGCCGCCGACGTTGACCACGCCGCTCGCGCTGCCCTGCCGCTCCACCGGGTTCTCGGTGCGGGCGTAGTCGAAGCCGATCATCGACCCGGGCCCGTTGGTGCCCAGGACGACGACCAGCAGCACGAGCAGCGGCAGCGGGGCACGGCCGGGCCACAGGAGCACGAGGGTCCAGGCGCTCGCCGTCGCCGCGAGGATGCCGAAGACCAGGACCGAGCGGCGCAGCGGCCACCGGGCGCAGAGCCGGCCCAGCGCCGGGCCCACGCCCATGCCGACCAGCACCAGCAGCGTGAGCAGGGCCGCCGCGATGCCCGGCGAGAGCCCCTGGCCGACCACCAGGAAGGGGTAGCCCCACAGCAGCGCGAACACCGTGCCCGAGAACTGGGTGACCAGGTGGGTGTAGAGGCCGATGCGGGTGCCGGGCTCGGCCCAGGTGTCGGCGAGCCCCCGGCGCAGCTGGGCCAGGTCCGGCACGGCCGGGCGGGTGGTGCCGTCGGGCGCGTCCCGCAACGCGAGGAGCACCAGCAGCGCGACGAGGGCGCCGGTGGCCGCCGCCCCCAGGAAGGTCGCCGTCCAGGAGGTGGTGTGCAGCAGGGTGACCAGCGGGTAGGCCGCGACGATCGAGCCGACCTGCCCGAGGATGCCGGTGAGCTGGGTGATCAGCGGCGCGGCCGACCCGGGGAACCAGAAGGAGACGACCCGGAGCACGCTGATGAACGTCATCGCGTCGCCCGCGCCGACGAGCACGCGCGCGGCGACCGCGGTGGGCACGTCACCCGCCAGCGAGAGCACCAGCTGCCCGGCCGCCATGGTCACCGCGCCGGCGAAGATCATCCGGCGGGACCCGAAGCGGTCCAGCGCGACACCGACCGGCACCTGGAGGCCGGCGTAGACGGCCAGCTGCAGCACGAGGAACAGCGACACCGCGGAGGCGCCGGCGGAGAACCGCTCCTGCGCGTCCACGGCGGCGACGCCCAGCGACGAGCGGTGGAAGACGGCGACCGCGTACGCCAGCAGGCCCACGGCCCACATCGCGTAGGCGCGACCCGACGGGCGGGCACGGTCGACGGAGGTCACCTGAGGAGGACACCACGAGCGGCCGCCACCTTCCCCGCCGGTCGGTGAGTTCCCTCACCCACGGTCGGCATCCCGGCCGGTGGACGCGCTGGCGGACCTCACCGACGGCCCGGCCGTGGACGACGGGCACCGCCGCGGGCGGATCCTGCGCGCGCCGGCCGACTGCATGCCGGGAAGGCGTACCAGGCCGCCGCGCCCGGGCCGCGCCCGCGATGACCGCCGGCGGGATGGTGCCGCCCCCCGGGGGGTGATCGGCACCGCTGCCCGGGACGACTACTCCCGGCCCGGTCAGGGCAGGAGCAGGCCATCGCCGGCCGGCGACCCACTCCCGGCCGGCCGCAGCCGTCCGTCCCCGAGACGAGAGGAGCGCCGTCCATGGCGTCCGTCATCCACTACACGATCGCGACCGAGGCCGAGAAGAGCCCCGACTTCCGCCGGGTCCTCTGGACCGGGAAGAACACCCAGCTGGTCATCATGACCATCCCGCCGGGTGGTGAGATCGGCGAGGAGACGCACGAGGACATCGACCAGATCCTCACCTTCGTCAGCGGCGTCGGGAAGGCCGTCGTCTCCGGCAGCGAGAAGAACGTGGCGCAGGGCGACCTGGTCGTCGTCCCCGCCGGCACGAAGCACAACTTCCTCAACACCGGCGAGAACCCGCTGGTGCTGTACACGGTCTACGGCCCGCCGGAGCACGCCGACGGTGCGGTGCACAAGACCAAGGAGGAGGCCGACGAGGCCGAGGAGTCGGGGCAGGACGAGCCGCCGACGTCCTGACCGGACGCACGACCACCGGCGTGGCCGGGCACCCGCGGGTGCCCGGCCCCGGCCGTCCCGGGGGCCGGGCGCGCCGGTCCGGGACGGGCGAGCCAGACTCGGCAGCATGAGCGCACCGGCCGCGGACACGACGACGCGCACCGACGACGGCCGGGCGGTGGTGGCCGCGCTGCGCCGCACCGGCATCGGGGACGTCGACGACTCGGGGCTGGCCCGCGCCCTGTACTCCTCCGACGCGTCGCTGTACCGCGTCCTCCCCCAGGCCGTGGTCCGGCCGCGCCACCCCGACGAGATCGTCGCGGCGCTGGAGGTGTGCCGCACGCTCGGTGTGCCGCTGACCGCTCGCGGCGCGGGCACGTCGATCGCGGGCAACGCCGTGGGCACCGGCGTGGTGCTGGACACCAGCCGCCACCTCTCCCGGGTGCACGCGATCGACCCGGAGGCGCGGACGGCGACGGTGGACCCCGGCGTGGTCCAGGCCGCGCTGCAGACCGCCGCGCGCCCGCACGGCCTGCGGTTCGGCCCGGACCCCAGCACGCACAACCGCTGCACGATCGGCGGGATGATCGGCAACAACGCCTGCGGGTCCCGGGCGCTGGGCTACGGCCGGACGTCGGACAACGTCGTGGGCCTGGACGTCGTCACCGGCACCGGCACGCGCCTGCGGCTGGGCCCGGGCACCGAGCCCGCGCCGGGCGTGCTCGAGGACCTGCACCGGCTCGTCGCCGGGCACCTCGCGACCGTGCGCACCGAGCTCGGCACCTTCGGCCGGCAGGTGTCGGGCTACTCGCTGGAGCACCTGCTGCCCGAGCGCGGCTTCGACGTGGCCCGGGCGCTGGTCGGCAGCGAGGGGACGCTCGCCGTCGTCCTCGGGGCCACCGTCCGGCTGGTCGCCGACGCCCCCGTCCGCGGCCTGGTGGTGCTGGGCTACCCGAGCATGGCCGACGCCGCCGACGCCACCCCCGGCCTGCTCCCCCACGAGCCCACCGCGGTCGAGGGGCTCGACCAGCGGATCGTGCAGCGGCTGCGCGACGTGCCCGCCGCCGTCGTCCCCGAGCTGCCGCGCGGCGACGGCTGGCTGATCGTGGAGCTCACCGGGGACACCGTGGCCGAGGTCCAGGGCAAGGCGCAGGGGGTGCTGGCCGACGCCGGCGCGCTGGACTCCCTCGTCGTCACCGACGCGGCGCACGCCGCGGCGATCTGGCGGATCCGCGAGGACGGCGCGGGGCTGGCCAACCGCACCTCCGACGGCCGGCCGGCGCACGCCGGCTGGGAGGACGCTGCCGTCCCGGTGGAGCGGCTCGGGGAGTACCTGCACGGGTTCGAGGCGCTGCTCGACGGCCACGGGCTGCAGGGCGTGCCCTACGGCCACTTCGGCGACGGCTGCGTGCACGTGCGCATCGACTTCCCGTTCGGGGAGGGGCCCGACCGCGGCCGGTCGACCTACCGGTCGTTCGTCGAGGACGCTGCCCGGCTGGTCGCCGGCTACGGCGGTTCGCTGTCCGGCGAGCACGGCGACGGGCGGGCGCGCAGCGAGCTGCTGCCGCACATGTACTCCCCCGCCGCGCTGGACCTCTTCGCCCGCGTCAAGGCGGTGTTCGACCCCGCCGACGTGCTGAACCCCGGTGTCCTGGTGCGCCCGGCACCGCTCGACGAGGACGTCCGCATCGCCGCCGCCCCGTCGCTGAAGGAGGGCCTGGCGCTGGCCTACCGGCACGATGGCGGCGACTTCTCCGCCGCGGTGCACCGCTGCACCGGCGTGGGCAAGTGCCGGGCCGACCTGCAGTCCACCGGTGCCGTCATGTGCCCGTCCTGGCCGGCCACGCGGGAGGAGAAGGACACCACCCGCGGCCGCGCCCGGGTGCTGCAGGAGATGCTCGCGCCCGGCGGCCCGGTGCGCGACTGGCGCGCGCCGGAGGTGCACGAGGCGCTGGACCTGTGCCTGTCCTGCAAGGGGTGCTCCTCGGACTGCCCCACCGGCGTGGACATGGCCTCCTACAAGGCCGAGGTGCTGCACCAGTCCTACCGGCGCCGGCTGCGGCCCCGCTCCCACTACACGCTGGGCCGGCTGCCGTTCTGGTCCGACCTGGTGGCCCGGGCCCCGCGCCTGGTCAACGCGATGCTCGGCTCCGCGCTCGTGGGCTCGGTGGCCAAGTGGGGGGCGGGCATCGACCAGCGGCGCCCGGTGCCGGCGTTCGCCCCGCGCACCTTCCGGCAGCAGTGGGCGCAGCGCGCCGGGACCGGCGAGGGGCCGCGGGTCGCGCTGTGGGTCGACTCGTTCACCGACCACTTCGCCCCCGAGGTCGCGCACGCCGCCGCGCGGGTGCTGGAGGCCGCCGGCTACCGCGTGGAGGTGCCCGGCGCCGACACCTGCTGCGGGCTCACCTGGATCACCACCGGCCAGCTCGACGCCGCCCGGCGCATCCTCGGCGACACCGTGCGCACCCTCGCCCCGCTCGCGGCCGCCGGCGTGCCGGTCGTCGGCATCGAGCCCTCGTGCACCGCGGTGCTGCGCAGCGACGCGCTGGAGCTCGTCGGCGGACCGGAGGCCGAGCAGGTGGCGGCGGCGACCCGGACCCTCGCCGAGCTGCTCCGCGACACCCCGGACTGGACGCCGCCGTCGCTGGAGGGGCTGGAGATCGTCGCGCAGCCGCACTGCCACCACGCGTCGGTGCTGGGCTGGTCGGCCGACGCCCGGCTCCTCCAGCAGGCCGGCGCCTCCGTCACCCGGCTCGGCGGCTGCTGCGGGCTCGCCGGCAACTGGGGCGTCGAGCGGGGGCACCACGACGTGTCGGTCGCCGTCGCCGAGCAGCAGCTGCTGCCCGCCGTCCGCGACCTCTCCGACGACGCCGTCGTCCTGGCCGACGGCTTCTCCTGCCGCACCCAGCTCGACCAGCTGGCCGGCCGGCGCGGGCAGCACCTCGCCGAGCTGCTGGCGGACCGGCTGGGCTGAGCGCGGGTCTGCGACGATGCCGGACGTGGAGCTCGAGGAGACCCTGCTGCCCGGTGTCGGCGTCCGGTACCAGCTGCGCACCCGGTCGGGCCAGCTGCTGGGGATCGTCGTGCAGCGCGAGGGCGGAGCGGAGATCGCGGTGTTCGACCGGCGCGATCCCGACCGGGCGCGGGAGACCTTCCGGCTGGACCCGGAGGAGGTCGACGCCGTCGCCGAGGTGCTGGGCGCGCCCCGGCTGACCCAGCGGTTCGCCGACCTCTCCCGCGAGGTGCCGGGGCTGGAGTCCGGGCGGATCACCGTGCGGCCGGGCTCCCCGTTCGCGGGCCGGACGCTGGGCGACACCCGGGCACGCACGCTCACCGGCTGCTCGGTGGTCGCGATCGTCCGCGGCGCCGACGTCGTCCCCTCCCCCTCGCCCGGCGACCCGCTGTCCGCCGGCGACGTGCTGGTCGCCATCGGGTCGGCGGCCGGGCTGGAGCAGCTGGACCGGCGGCTCGCGGGCCAGGCCTAGGTCCGCGGTGGACCACGTCGCCGCCCTGCTGCTCGAGCTGGGGCTGCTCTTCCTCGGCCTCTCGGCGCTGGGGCTGCTGGCCCGGCGGCTGGGGCTCTCCCCCATCCCGTTCATCCTGCTGGCCGCCCTGGCGCTCGGCGAGGGCGGCCTGGTGCCGGTGGAGAACGCGGCCCCGTTCCTGGCGGCGGCCGCGGAGATCGGCGTCGTCCTGCTGCTGCTCACCCTCGGCCTGGAGTTCTCCGCCACCGAGCTGTTCGCGTCCTTCCGCCGGCACGCGCCGTCCGGGCTCGTGGACCTCGTCCTCAACGGCCCGCCCGGCTTCGTCGCCGGGCTGCTCCTCGGGCTGCCGTGGCAGGGGGCGCTGGCGCTGGGCGGGGTCACCTACATCTCGTCGTCCGGGATCATCGCGCGGCTGCTCGGCGACCTGGGACGTCTGGCCAACCGGGAGACCCCGGCGGTGCTCTCGGTGCTGGTCCTCGAGGACCTCGCGATGGCCCTGTTCCTCCCCCTGCTCGTGGTCGCCCTCGCCGGCCAGGGCCCGATGTCCGCCGTCGCCGGCGTCGGGCTCGCCGTGGGAGCGGTGCTGCTGGTGCTGCTGGCGGCGCAGCGGCACGGCCACCGGCTGGGCCGGCTGCTCTCCCACGACGACGACGAGCAGGTGATGCTCCGGCTGATCGGGCTGACGCTGCTGGTCGCCGGCGCGGCTCAGGCGATGGGGGCGTCGGCGGCGGTCGGCGCGTTCCTCGTCGGGCTGGCGCTGCCGGCGTCCTTCGCCGAACGCGCCCGGGCCATCCTCGGCCCGCTCCGCGACCTGTTCGCCGCCACCTTCTTCGTCGCCTTCGGCCTGGCCACCGACCCGGGGGCGATCCTGCCGGTGCTCCCCGCGGCGCTCGCGCTGGCCGCCGTCACCACGCTCACGAAGGTCGGCACCGGCTGGTTCGCCGCGGCGCGGGACGGCGTCGCGGTCCCCGGCCGGTTGCGCGCCGGCACGGCCCTGGTCGCCCGCGGTGAGTTCTCGATCGTGATCGCCGGGCTGGCGGTCACCGCCGGCATCCCGGCCGTCGGCCCCGTGGCCACCGGGTACGTGCTGGTGCTCGCGGTGACCGGACCGGTGCTGACCCGCTTCGTCGAGCCGTTGTCCGCCCGGCTGGTGCGCTCCCCGGCGCCGGTCTGAGCGTCAGGCCGCGGCGTCGTCCCGCCGGGCGCGGGCCGCGGCCAGCACGAAGGGCACGAGCACCTCGGCGATGCGCGCGTAGCCGGCCGAGGACGGGTGGAAGCGGTCGGCGGAGAACAGCGCCGGGTCGGCCGAGAAGGCGCGCGCCACCTCCGCCGCCACCGGCGCGACCGTGGCGCCCCCGGTGAGGGCCACGTCCGACTGCCGCTGCTGGAGCACCGTGCAGGCGCCCCGGACCAGCGCCCGCAGCGCCGGCGGGACGAAGGGCACCATCTACATGTCCGGCGCCGGGACCACGACGACGTCGGTGCCGGCGGCCCGCAGCGCGGTCACCGCGGCCGCGAGCGCCGTCGCGGCCTGCTCGGCCGGCACGAACCGGGCCAGGTCGTTGGCACCGATGACGACGACGGCCAGGTCGGCCGAGAGCGGCAGCGCGCGGCGCACCTGGTCGGCCAGCCCGGCGGAGGCGGCGCCGGGGACGGCGAGGACGTGCAGGTCGACGTCGAACCCGTCCTCGCCCAGCGCCCGGGCCAGCCGCGGGCCGAGGGCGTCGGCGGGCCGGGCGGCACCGGTGCCGGAGCCGAGCGAGTCACCGAGCACGAGCAGGCGCAGAGCGGAGCGGTCCACGTCGGCGAGAACGACGGGGACCGCCCCGGTATGCCGCTGCGGCGGGTCAGCGGCCGCGCCACACCGGCGGGCGGCGTTCGGCGAACGCGGTGGAGCCCTCGCGGGCGTCCTCGGAGCCGAACACCGGGCGGACGACCTGCTCCTGCCGCTCCCACGCCTCCTCCGCCGGCCACGAGGGCGCCTCGAGGACGACCCGCTTGGTGGCGGCCACCGCCAGCGGGCCGTTCGCGGCGATCACCTCGGCGAGCGCCACCGCGGCGTCCAGCGCGCCGCCGTCGTCGACCACCCGGTTGACCAGCCCGACGGCCGCCGCGCGCTCGGCGTCCACCGGCTCCCCGGTCAGCAGCAGCTCGAGCGCGACCGCACGCGGCACCCGCTGCGGCAGGAGCAGCGCGGCCCCGCCGGCGGCGACCAGCGAGCGCTTCACCTCCGGCACGCCGAACCGGGCGCCGCGGCCGGCGACGACGAGGTCGCAGGCGAGGACCAGCTCGAAGCCGCCGGCCAGCGCCCAGCCCTCGACGGCGGCGACGAGGGGCTTGCGCGGCGGCGTGCGGGTGATGCCGCACAGGCCCCGGCCCTCGATGGACGGGCTCTCGCCGCGGAGGAAGGCCTTGAGGTCCATCCCGGACGAGAAGGTGCCACCCGCGCCGGTGAGCACCCCGGCCCGTAGGTCGCCGTCGGCATCGAGCTCGTCCACCGCGGCCGCGACCGCCCGGGCGACGGCGCCGTCGAGGGCGTTGCGCGCCGACGGCCGGTTGATGGTGATGACCTGGACGGCGCCGCGGCGCTCCACCAGGACCTTGTCGTCGTCGACCATGACGCCTCCTCGGCGGTGGGGGGAACGGCGCGGGGCCGGACAGCCGGTGCGGCTGCCCGGCCCCGTGGGGCGGCCCCGTGCGCGGGCACGGGGTCCGGTGTCAGGCCTTGGGGCCGCCGGCGGCGTAGACCACCTGGCCGGAGACGAAACCGGCGCCCTCGCTGACGAAGAAGGACACCAGGTGCGCGATGTCCTCCGGCTTGCCCGTGCGGGCCACCGGGATCTGCGAGGCCGCGCCCTTGATGAAGTCGTCGAACGGGATGCCCATGCGGTCGGCCGTCGCCTTGGTCATCTCGGTCTCGATGAAGCCCGGGGCGATCGCGTTGGCGGTGACGCCGAACTTGCCCAGCTCGATGGCGAGGGTCTTGGTGAAGCCCTGCAGGCCCGCCTTCGCCGTCGAGTAGTTGGCCTGGCCGCGGTTGCCCAGCGCCGAGGTGCTGGACAGGTTGACGATCCGGCCCCACTTCTGGTCGATCATGTGCTTCTGCGCCGCGCGGGTCATGAGGAAGGCGCCCTTGAGGTGGACGTTCATGACGATGTCCCAGTCGGAGTCGGACATCTTGAACAGCATGTTGTCGCGGAGCACGCCCGCGTTGTTGACCAGGACGGTGGGCGGGCCGAGCTCGGTCACGATCCGCTCGACGGCGGCCTCCACCTGCGCGGCGTCGCTCACGTCGGCGCCGATGGCCAGCGCACGGCCGCCGGCGGCCTCGATCGCCTCGACGGTGCCCTTGGCCGAGCCCTCGTCCAGGTCCAGGACGGCGACGGCGAAGCCGTCCTTCGCCAGCCGCTGGGCGGTGGCGGCGCCGATGCCACGGGCCGCGCCGGTCACGATGGCCACGCGGGATGCCGTGGTGCCTGCCTCGGTCATGTCGTTCCCTTCGTCTCGGATGCCGGCGATCACCGGAGCGGTCGGCCCCGGCGCGCGGCGAGCTGCGCCCGACACGTTACGGCCGCCGGTTGCGGCCGCCGTCACATGGTCCGCCGCTCCCCCGTGCACGCCGGAGGGCCAACCCGACCCCTCAGGAGCTCTGCCTCTGTTCCCAACTCAACTGGGAGCAGAGGCAGAGCGTGCCGGACGACGTCCACCCGGTCGAACCCCTCGCCGACCGACGGCGGCACGAACCGGGCCCGGGTGGCGTGGACACCGACGAGCGGGACGCGGGCCCGGCCGGTGCGGGCGGCGTTGTGGGCGAGGCAGACCTCCGGCGGGGTGTCCAGCCACACCGCGCGCACCGGCACCCCCGCCGCCCGGGCCAGGGCGATCAGCGCCGCCCGGTCCTCGGCCCCCGTGCAGGGTCCCGTCGCGAGCCTGCGAGTGGCGGGGGGCACGGGGGTCCTTCGACCGCTGCTGGCGGGCCTCGCGGCGCCGTGCGTTGGGCCAGTGGTCCTTGCTCACCACCTCGTGGGTGGCGGCCAGGTGCGCCGCCACCCAGGTGCTCTTGCCGCTCCCTTGCAGGCCGGCCAGCACGACGAGCTCCTGCGCGGTCAGGACCGCCCCGCCGGAATCGCCGTCTCCTCCTGCTCCGCGTCGGCGGCCGCCGACCGGCGGGAGGGGTGGTGGTGCAGCCGCCGCATCGACGCCAGCGCGGCGTGCCGGTCGGCCATTCGCCGCCGGGCGCGCATGGTGCGCGGGGCGCGCGGTTCCTCGCGCAGCAGTGCGTCCAGCCAGTGGCCCCGCGGGTCGACGTCGACCATGAGCGCCTTGACCAGCAGCGTCAGCGGGATGGCCAGCAGCGCGCCGAGCGCACCGAGCACCCACCCCCAGAACAGCAGCGCCACGAAGGTCACCGTCATGGACAGGCCCACGGAGTCGCCGACGAAACGGGGCTGGATGAGGGTCTGGACGACGAAGTTCAGCAGCGAGTAGACGACCAGGATCGCGATGAAGTCGCCCCAGCCACCGGCGAGCAGCCCCAGCACCGCAGGTGGAGCGACGCCCAGCAGGAACCCGATGTTGGGCACGTAGTTGGTGATGAAGGCGAGCAGGCCCCACAGCGGGGCCGCCGGCACGTCCAGCAGCGCGAGGGCGATCGTGTCGCCGACCGCGACGATCGCGCCGAACACCGTGCTCACCAGCAGGTAGCTGCGGGTGCCGCGGGTGAACAGGGTCATCGCCACCGGCAGGTGCGGGCGCTCGGCGCCGATGAGCGCCAGCCGCCGGCCGAAGCCGCTGCTCTCGATGGCCATGAACACCAGCGCCGAGAGCAGGAGCAGCAGCGTGGTGGCCGCGTCGGTGAGCCGGCTCAGCAGGTCGGTGGCCAGCCCCACCAGCGAGCCGTAGTCGATCTGCTCGACGAGGTCCGACAGCTGCCCCGAGACGATCCCCCGGCTGTTCAGGTCGGTGACGACGTCGTTGATCAGTACCTGGGCCTGATCGGCGTAGTCCGGCAGCAGGGCGGCGAACTGGGCGACCGAGGCCACCAGCAGGGCGACGAAGGCGAGCAGCACCGCCCACACGAGCAGCAGCAGGACCGTCGTCGCGAGCCAGCGCGGCGCGCCGATGCGACGCAGCCAGCGCTGCACCGGGGTGAGCGCGATGACGACGACCAGCGCGAGGAACACCGGCGCCACCAGCCAGGCGACCGCCTGCAGGCCGGCGATGGCGATGGTGGCCGCGGCTGCGCCGCCCACCAGCAGCAGCCAGCGCGGCAACCCCGGCTCGGGCGCGGGCAGGGGCACGACCGGCTCCGCCCCGGCAGGCGGCTCCGTGCCGGCCGCCGCGACGTCCTGCTCCTCCGGCCGGATCGGCCCCCCCGCCTCCGGCAGGTCACGACGTGCTGCCACGCCCGCCTCCCCCTCCGTCGCCCGCGGCCGCACCGGTTCTGCCGAGCCCGTCAGGCGCGGGTGTCCAGGAGCGCGGTCATGGCGGGCAGGTCGAAGAACGCCGCCGTCTCGCGGGCGGTGGGCCCACCCGCGTCGGGTTCGGCACCGGCGGCGAGCAGCCGCTGCACGGTCTCCGCCGACTGCTTGAAGACCGCCGCGGCCAGCGCCGTCTGCCCCCGGTCGTCGACCCGGGCGTGGTCGGCGCCGCGCTCCAGCAGGGCAGCCACCGTGCCGCTGTGCCCGTGGTAGGCCGCGAGCACGAGCAGCGTGTCCCCCTTGTCGTTGGTGAGGTTCACCGGCACGCCGGCGTCCAGGTAGGCGGCGAGCTCGTCGGTGTGCCCGCCGCGGGCGAGGTCGAAGACCCGCCCCGCGAGTTCGATGACTCCGGGATCGATCGGCTGGCCGCTCACCCGACCCAGCGTAGGAGACCGGCGGCGGACGGGTCCGGACGCCGGTGGGGCCGCGTCGCACGACGTGCGTCGCGGGTGCACGGCGGCCCCCACCCGGGGGCGGTCACGGCCGGGCGACCTGGTCGACGAGGGCCAGCACGTGCTCCCACGCGTCGCGGCAGGCCTCGGCCCACTCCCCGTGCGCCCGGTCGAAGAAGGAGTGCGGCGCCCCGTCGTAGACGGCGATGTCCACCTCGGCGCCGGCCGCCCGCATCCGGTCGGCCAGGGCGAGCTGCTCCGCCAACGGGGTCACGGTGTCGGCGCCGGCGACCAGCAGGACCGTGGGCAGGTGCGCCCGGTCGGCGGCGTCGCCCACCAGCGCGGGGCGGCCGTAGAAGCCGGCGCAGCCCGCCAGGTCCAGGTTCCCGCCGGCCAGCCGCCACGCGTGGCTGCCACCGAAGCAGAAGCCGACCGTCACCACCGGCAGGTCCCCCCCGGCCCGCGCGCGCAGGTGGGCGATCGCGGCGGTGACGTCGGCGTCGACGCCCTCGTGCGTCGTGCGCGGGATGTGCGCCTGCCAGTCGAAGCCCTCCGGCCGGACGCCGTCCGCGCACACCCCGGCGGTGCGGCCGAACCAGTCGATCGCCACCGCGGCCAGGCCCGCCTCGGCGAACCGCTCGGCCAGGGCGACGTAGTAGGGGTGGAGCCCCCGGATGTCCGGGAGGACCACCACACCCGCCCGCGCGCGCCTCCCGGGCAGCGCGGTGGCGGCGGAGAAGGTGGCGCCGTCGGCCGCCGTCAGCGTGGCCGTGGTGCGCTCACCCACCGGGCCGGTGCGCGGCGGGGCCGGCGGCCGGCTGTCCTGACCGTGGCACATGCGGCCTCCCTCGATCGGTTCCCGGCGGTGCCCGAGGTCATCCTCGCCGCGCCGCCGCCACCCCGCTCGGCGCGGGTCAGCCGCGGAGCAGCACCGCGACCCCCACGCAGGCGGCGGCCCACAGCCCGCTGGCCAGCGTGCCGACGATGAACCGCTCGGCCGCCGCCGGGGCGCGCAGCTCGGAGAACCGGCCCAGCCCCTTGACCGCGAGGACGACGGCGAGCCCCTCGGGCCAGCCGGCCAGCAGCGTGGCGGCGACCGCACCCCGCTCCAGCACGCCGATCCACGCGCCGCCCCGGAGGATGTCGGGGTCCTGCGGCCCGCCGGAGACCCCGGTGGCCGCAGGGTCGGCGGCGTGCAGCACCGCCGTCGCCACCGGGCCGCCGCCGGCGACTGCTGCCAGCGCGGCGAGCGCTGCTCCCGCCTGCACCACGCCGGCACCGCCGCTCGCCGGCCAGGCAAAGGCCGCGGCGACCGCGAGCGCGCCGACCAGGGCGATCGCGCCGGTGGCGCCGGTCCCCCGCTCACCGCGGAGGGCGAGGGCCGATCCGGCCAGACCGACCAGCCCGAGCAGCAGCAGGACGGCGACGCTCATCCCGCGGCCCGCTCCAGGAGCCGCGCCGCCGTCGGCCGCAGCTCGCGTTCCAGGTCCCAGGAGGCGGCGCCCAGGCGCTGCCCCACCGCCTGCCGCGAGATGCCCAGGGCCGCGGCCGCCTCGGCCTGCGTCCGCCCGCCCTCGACCAGCTCGATCGCCTCCCACGCCTGCTCGCTGCGGCGGCCCACCAGCACCGCCAATGCGCCGAGCACCGCCTGCGCATCGGCGGCGTCGGAGGCTACCGCCCCGCGGACCGCCAGGTGCACCGACCGCTGCTTGGCCGCGTCGACGGCGCGCCGCGCGCACAGGAAGGCCGGCCCGGCCGCGGCCCGCGTGCTCGCCGGCAGCGGGTGCTGGGCCGCGCCGGCGCCGATGCCGATGCTCCACCCGCCCAGCCGGACCAGGCGCAGGGCGACGTCGACCACGGCCCCGGGCTCGCCGAGCACCCCCTGGAACTCGTCACCCGCGGTCCGCTCGAACGCCAGCACCGTGCCGACGTCGGCGTTGAGCCGCGCCAGGACGTCGGCGACCCGGTCGGGCCCGCGCCGGCTGGCCCGCTGGTCGACGGTCAGGACGTACACCATCGAGAAAGTCTGACACCTTTCCTCGGCAAGAGCAAGCCTCAGAGCTTGTCGGCCACCCCGGCGGGGAAGCCGCCGGTGGCGATCGGGCCCCACGAGGTCACCGTCACGCGCACCAGCGCCTTGCCCTGGCGTTCCATGGCCGCGCGGTACCCGTCCCAGTCGGGGTGCTCCCCGCTGATCGACCGGTAGTACTCGACCAGGGGCTCCAGCGCCTCGGGCAGCCCGAGCACCTCCGCCCGGCCGTCGAGCTGCACCCACGGGCCGTCCCACTCGTCGGAGAGCACGCACAGCGAGACGGCGGGGTCGCGCCGGGCGTTGGCCGCCTTGGCCCGCTGCGGGTACGTGGAGATGACGATCCGACCCTCGGCGTCCACCCCGCAGGTGACCGGCGAGAGCTGGGCGCCGCCCTCGCGGCGGCGGGTGAGCAGCACCGCCCGGTGCCGCGGACGGAGGAACTCCAGCAAGGACTCCCGGTCGACCCGGTCGGCGGTCGCGATCTTCGGCATGCCCGCACGCTACGACGCGGGTGTGATGATCGTTTCCCGCCCGGTCGGTGTCGTGCATCTGTGCTGTGATCGGCACATGAGGATCCGCTTGCCCGGTCGCACCGACCCGCCACCGGACGAGACCCCCGAAGACGTCGAGCCCGACCAGCCCACGGCGGGGTCCGGCGTCCGGCCCGCCACGCACGCCCCGGCACCGACCACCGAACGCGGCGAGCGCCTGCGGCGGGCGAGCCGGGCCGTGGCCGTCGCCTCGGCCGAGCTGCTGCTCGTCGTCGGCGGGCTCATCGTCGTCGGCTACGTCCTGGGCAAGCTGTGGGTCATCCTGCTGCCGGTCGTCCTCGGGCTGCTGTTCACCACCGTCCTGTGGCCGGCCACGCGTTTCCTCCGCAACCACGGCTGGCCCTCGGCACTGGCCGCGCTCACCGTCCTGCTCACCTTCCTCGCGGCCTTCGGCGGGATCATCGCGCTGATCGCCCCGCCGGTCGTCAGCCAGGTCGAGGAGCTCGCCACGGGCGTCAGCGACGGCCTGCAGCAGCTGCAGGAGTGGCTGACCGGCCCGCCGTTCAACCTCGGCGAGGAGCAGATCGGCACCGCGATCGACCAGGTGATCAACACCATCCAGGGCAACGCGCAGAACATCGCCCAGTACGCCGTCACCGGCGCCACGGCGATCGGCGGCCTGCTGATCAACCTGGTGCTGGCCCTGGTGCTCACCTTCTTCTTCCTCAAGGACGGCCCCCGCTGGGTGCCGTGGCTGGCCGCCCAGACCGGCCCCCCGGCCGCCCCGCACGTCGCCGCGCTGTCCTACAAGACGTGGTCGACCCTCTCGGAGTTCATCCGCCAGCAGGCCCTCGTGGGGTTCTTCGACGCCTTCTTCATCGCCCTCGGCCTGTGGATCCTCGGCGTGCCGCTGGTCCTGCCCCTGGCCGTGCTGACCTTCTTCGGCGCCTTCATCCCGATCATCGGTGCATTCGTCGCCGGCGGCTTCGCGGTGCTGATCGCCCTGGTCGACAGCGGCTTCACCACTGCGCTGCTCGTGCTCGGCGTCGTGATCCTCGTGCAGCAGATCGAGGGCAACATCCTGCAGCCGATCCTCCAGGGCCGGGGGCTCAACCTGCACGCCGCCGTGGTCATCCTGGCCGTCACCGCGGGCGCCAGCCTGGCGGGGATCATCGGCGCCTTCCTCGCCGTCCCGGTGACCGCGCTCATCGCCGTCGCCTACCGCTACGCGCGCGACCAGCTCGACGGCAAGTCGCCGGAGGTCCTCCCGGACGGCACCCGCGCGCAGATCGTCCCCGACGAGACCGGCGCCCACCTGTCCCGCGAGCAGGTCGCCGCCCCCGAGGACGAGAACCCGCCGCGGGGCGAGGGCCGCGACGAGAGCCGGGAGGAGCCCGCCACCCGCTGACGCACCCGGCCGGGCGGGTCCGCGGCCGCGCGGGAATGCCGCGGCCCGCCCGGCGGCTCTACGGATCAGCGTGATCCACCGTCACGCCGAACCACCCGACAGGAGGTGCCCCGTGGCCCAGCGACCGGAGGACCTGGTCGAGCTGCTCCCCGCGGCCGAGCCGTTCGTCGCCCGCGAGGCCGACGTCGACGACCCGGCCGGACGCCGGGGGCTCGTCCTCGTGCACGACCTCGCCGGTGACTTCGACGCCGCCTCCGCGGGCACGCTCGCCGGCGCGCACCTGCTGGCCGGGCTGCCGCACGAGGTGATCGCCCGCTTCGACGCCGACAGCCTCGTCGACTACCGGGCCCGCCGTCCCCGCATGACGTTCAACGCCGACCGGTACGAGGCCTTCACCGCGCCGGAGATCCTGCTGTACGCCGTCGAGGACGACGCCGGTGCACCGTTCCTCCTGCTGCACGGCGCCGAGCCGGACTACTCCTGGGAGCGGTTCGTCGCCGCGGTCGGCAGCCTGGTCGAGCGGCTCGGCGTCACCTCCGTCGCCGCGCTGCAGGCGATCCCGATGCCGGTGCCGCACACCCGCCCGGTCACCGTCACCGCCCACGCGACGCGGCGGCAGCTGATCGAGTCCTATCCGGTCTACTGGGGAGAGATGCGCATCCCGGGCAGCGTCTCGGCGCTGCTGGAGCTGCGCATGGGCGAGGCCGGGGTGGATGCCTTCGGCGTGGCCGCGCACGTGCCGCACTACCTGGCGCAGGCCACCTACCCCGCCGCCTCGCTCACGCTGCTCGAGCACCTGGAGCAGCTGACCGGCCTGCGGCTGCCGACCGAGTCGCTGCGCGAGGCGGCCGACCTGCACCGCACCGAGGTCGACGCGCAGATCGCGCGGTCGGCGGACAACGTCGCCGTCGTCGCCGCGCTGGAGCAGCAGTACGATTCCTTCACCGCCGCCCGTGAGGGCACCGACCTGCTCGGGGGCGCCGGCGAGGTGCCCAGCGCCGAGGAGATCGGTGCGGAGTTCGAGCGGTTCCTCGCCGACCAGGACCGCCGGGGCCCGAGGGACTGACGCTGGGCCCGGTCGTGCCGAACGGGCCCAGCCGGTCCGCCCGGCGACGACGGCGCCTCCCCGGCTGGGACCAGGTTCCCTGATCGTGCCGTGTCCTCCCTCGCGGTGTGCGGTGGGGGTGGACGCGCCGCGGTGAGGGAGACGCCGACGACCGGCCTCGGCACCGCGCGGCCCGCGACGCACCCGGCCGCGGTGCGGGCCGGAGGACGACGGACGACGCACGGCGGGCCGCGACCGGCGATCCGGTCGCGGCCCGCCGCGGTCGTGCTGGTGCCGCCCGCTGTCAGCCGGCGACGACGACCCGCTCGTTGGGCACGCAATGCGTCATGACCAGGCCGGTCACGTCGCGCGGGCCGTTCTTCCCGAGGTTGGCGGCGCGCTGCTGCTCCTCCTCGGTCAGGGTCTGGGTCTGCAGCGGCGGCAGGCCGCGGACGTCGTCCGCGGTGATGCCCAGCGCATCGCCGACGCGCTGACCCCACTCGTCCTCGCACAGGAAGAAGTGCCAGACCATCCGCTCCTGGATCTCGCGGCGGCACTGCTGCAGCGCCCCGGTCAGGTTGGCCACCAGGTCGTCCTTCTCCCACTGCTCGCTCAGCAGGTAGCGCTCACCGGCCTGCTGGTAGTCGTTGGTGCGCGGGATCCGCTTGCGGGTGAGCCGGCCGTTGACGACCGGGCCCTGCTCGTCGTGCGTGGGGTAGGTGGCCTCACGCAGGCCGCCGGTGATCGACGGCTCGTAGTTGACGTGCGGGTTCTCGCCCACGTCGTCGCGGCCGTAGGACATCGGACCGCCCTGCTGGTTGGTGCTCACCGGCACCTTGGGGCGGTTCACCGGCAGCTGCAGGTAGTTCGGGCCCACGCGGTAGCGCTGGGTGTCGGAGTAGGAGAACGTCCGGCCGACGAGCATCTTGTCGTCGGAGAAGTCCAGCCCGTCGACCAGCACGCCGGTGCCGAAGGCGATCTGCTCGTTCTCGCTGAAGTTGTCCTCGGGCATCCGGTCCAGGGTCATCGTGCCGACCTTGCGGAGCGGGAAGACCTCCTCCGGCCACACCTTGGTGTCGTCGAGCGGGTCGAAGTCCAGTTCGGGGTGCTCGTCGTCGCTCATGAGCTGCACGTGCAGCTCCCACGACGGGAAGTCGCCGGCCGCGATCGAGTCGTAGAGGTCCTTGGTGTGCGCCCCGAGGGTCTGCGCCTGCACCGTGGCGCCGTCCTCGGCGGTGTGGGACTTCACCCCCTGCTTCGGCAGCCAGTGGTACTTGACCAGGACCGTCTCGCCCTGGGCGTTGACCCACTTGTAGGTGTTCACGCCGAAGCCCTGCATGGTCCGGTAGCTGGCCGGCAGGCCACGGGGGCTGAAGACGAGGGAGACCATGTGCATGGCCTCCGGGGTCTGGCTGAAGAAGTCGAACGCCCGCTCGGCGACGTTCGCCTCGAAGGTCACCGGGTCCGGCTTCTGGGAGTGGATGAAGTCGGGGAACTTGATGGCGTCGCGGATGAAGAAGACGCCCAGGTTGTTGCCGACGAGGTCCCAGTTGCCGTCCTCGGTGTAGAACTTCACGGCGAAGCCGCGCGGGTCGCGGGCCATCTCCGAGGAGTCGCGGCCACCGGCCACCGTGGAGAAGCGCAGCGCGACGTCGGTGCGCGTGCCCTTCTCCTGGAACAGCTTGGCGCGGGTGTACCGGCTGATCGGCTCGTCACCCACGGTGCCGTCGGCCTCGAACCAGCCGTAGGCGGTCACGCCGCGGGCGTGCACCACGCGCTCCGGGATCCGCTCCCGGTCGAAGTGGCTGATCTTCTCGAGGAACTGGTAGTTCTCCAGGGTGGCGGGGCCACGGGCGCCCACCGTCCGCTGGTTCTGGTTGTCGTAGACCGGGTGGCCCTGGCGGTTGGTCAGGACGGGCTTGCCGGCCTGGCTGGGCGCCGTGCCCTGCGATGCGACGTCGGTCATGCTCCTGCTCCTCCTCGGATCCCGTGCTCCTCGAGCTGCACGGGTTCGGCGGCGTCCGCGACCTGGCGGTCGCGGTCCTGACATGCCCGGCACAGCCCCCAGAACACGACCTCGGCCTCGTCGACGACGAAGCCGGCCGCGTCCGAGGGGGCCAGGCAGGGGGCCGCGCCCACGACGCAGTCGACATCCGCGACCGCGCCGCACGAGCGGCAGACCAGGTGGTGGTGGTTGTCGCCCACCCGCAGCTCGAACAGCGCGGGCGCACCCGCGGGCTCGATGCGGCGGGCGATCCCCGCGGCGACGAACGCCTCGAGCACGCCGTAGACGGCCTGCGGGGACAGCGACGGGTGCAGCTCGCGGGCGCCGGTCAGGATCGTCCCGGCGTCCGCGTGCGGACGGTCGGCCAGCACGCTCAGCACCGACAGGCGGGGGCGCGTCACGCGCAGCCCCGCCTCCCGCAGCTGGTGCGCCCAGGTCGTCTCCACCGCGTCCATCCAACGCGCTTGTCTTGAGCGAGTCAAGAAAAGGAAGGGTGCCGCCTCGCTCACGCCGCGGGCAGGGAGGCGCGCGCGGCGCCGGCGACGTCGAACAGGTCGCCGTACTCCTCCACGCGGGCCAGCACCTGGTCGGTCGTGAAGAGCAGCTCGGCCGGGTCGAGCGAGCCGTCGCGCACGGCGTCCACCTCGTCCCAGCCGATCGGCGTGGAGACCGTCGCCCCCGCCCGGGCCCGCAGCGAGTAGGGCGCCACCGTCGTCTTGGCCGGGTTGTTCTGGCTCCAGTCGATGAGCACCTTGCCCGGGCGCAGGGCCTTCTCCATCCGCCAGACGACGTCGTCCGGGGTCTCGGCCGACAGCTCCTGCGCCAGCTTCTTCGCGTACCGGCTGGGGTGCTCGCGGTCGGCCGGCGTCTCGATCGGCGCGTAGACCTGCATGCCCTTGGAGCCGGAGGTCTTCACCACCGGGTCCAGGCCGTCGGCCTCGAGCCGGGCGCCGAGCCGTTCGGCCACCTCGCAGCACTCGGCGATGCCGGTCTCCGGGCCCGGGTCGAGGTCGAGCACGAGCAGGTCGGGCAGCTGCGGCTCCCCCGCGTCGTCCGCCCGCCACTGCGGCACGTGCACCTCGAGCGCCGCGAGGTTCGCCGCCCAGGCCAGGTCGGGGACGTCGGCCAGCAGCACCATGTCCAGAGTCTCGCGCCCCCGCGAGCTGCCGGGGCTGGGCAGCCGCACCCGGCGGACCCAGTCGGGGGCGTGCCGGGCGCTGTTCTTCTCGAAGAAGGCCTGCCCCTCCACGCCGTCGGGCCACCGGGTGAAGGTGACCGGCCGGCCGGCCACGTGCGGCAGCAGCACTGGCGCGATGCGCACGTAGTAGTCGATGACCTGCGCCTTGGTGAAGCCGACCTCGGGGAAGAGCACCTTCTCCAGGTTCGACACCGCGAGCCGCCGGCCGGCGATCTCCACGAGCTGCTTGGCGGGGCTCACGGTGCACCCGGTCCGCTGCCGCTGCGCGCTCCGGTCACGACTCCCTCACCACGTCGTCGGGCTCCAGGTCGTCGCGCACCCCGCGCCAGACCGGGTGCCGCAACCGCCCCTCCGCCGTCCACACCGCGTAGGCGACCTCCCCGACGAGGTCCGGCTCCACCCACTGCGCGTCCCGGGTGACCTCGCGGGGCAGGGCGCCGTCGAAGGGTGGGGTGCGGCGGGGGGTGAGCAGACGCTGCAGATCGCGCAGGTCCTGGTCACCGAAGCCGGTGCCCACGTGCCCGACGTAGACCAGCCGGCCGTCGCCGTCCGGCACGCCGACGAGCAGCGAGCCGATGGTGCCCGCGCGCCGGCCCTGGCCAGGCCGCCAGCCGACGACGACGACCGACTGGGTGAGGAAGTTCTTGACCTTGCGCCAGTCGGGGCTGCGGACCCCTTCCCGGTACGGGGAGCGCAGCCGCTTGGCGACGATCCCCTCGAGGCCGTTCTCCTCGCTGGCCGCCAGCACCTCCGCGCCGGAGCCGGCGAACCAGGGAGTCAGCACCCAGCGGCCGCCGGCCGGGGCGAGCTCGTCCAGGAGCTCCCGGCGCTCGGTGTAGGGGCGGGAGCGCAGGTCCGCGCCGTCGAGGGCGAGCAGGTCGAACACCAGGTAACTCACCGGCGCCGCCGCCGCCAGGCGCGGCACCTCCGGCCCGGTGCGGTGCATGCGGTTCTGCAGCGCGCCGAAGTCCGGCCTGCCCCGGACGTCCATCAGCACCACCTCACCGTCGACGACCGCGTCGCGAGCGGCCAGCGCCTCCGGGAGCCGGCCGACCTCCGGGTAGCGGACGGTGATGTCGCCGCCCTTGCGCGAGGAGAGGCTCAGCCGCCCGTCGCGGACCCCGGCGACGGCGCGCACGCCGTCCCACTTGAACTCGAACCCCCAGCCGCCGTCGTCGGCGGGCAGCTCTCCCGGCACGGCCAGCATCGGCAGCGAGAGGCCGGCCGGCTCGGGCGCCGCCACCTCAGGCGCTGCGGCGGGCCCGCTTGGCCGGTGGCTTGTCGCCGCCGGCGGCCCGCGCGGTCGTCTTCTTCGCCGGGCCGGCCGCCGCCTTCTCCGGGGCCGCCTTCTTCGGAGCCGCCTTCTTGGCCGCGGCCCTCTTCGCCGGCGTCTTCTCCACCGGCTCGTCGTCGGCGGTCTTCCGCGGTGCGGTCTTCCGCGGTGCGGCCTTCCGCGCGGACGTCGCCGTCGTCGCCGGCGCCTCCGCGGCCCCGCCGTCCGCGGCGCCGCCCCGGGCACGCTCGACGCTGCGGCGCAGCGCGCTCATCAGGTCGACGACGGCGGCGCCCTCGTCCGGGACCTCCGCGGGCTGGGCCACCTCGCCGCCGCTCTGCTTGGCCTCCAGCAACGCGGTCATGGCCTCGCGGTAGTCGTCGGTGAACTGCGAGGGGTCGAACTCGGTGGTCATCGAGCCGATGAGGGCCTCGGCCATCGTGAGCTCCTGCGGCCGCACCGAGATGTCCTCGTCGAGGAAGCCGAAGTCGGGACGCCGGATCTCGTCCGGCCAGCGCATGGTGTGCAGCACCAGGACGCCGTCGCGCACCCGCAGCGCCGCCAGGGACTCCCGCTGCCGCAAGGCGATCTTGGTGATCGCGACCTGGCCGGCGTTCTCCAGCGCGTCGCGGAGGAGGACGTACGGGCGGGCCGCGGGGCCGTCGGGCTCGAGGTAGTAGGTCTTCTCGAACATGATCGGGTCGATCTCGCCCTGGTCGACGAACTCGAGCACCTCGATCTCGCGGCGGGTGCTCAGCGGCAGCTCGTCGAAGTCCGCGTCGGTGAGGATGACGACCTCGCCGCTGGGCAGCTCGTAGCCCTTGGCGATGTCGGCGTACTCCAGCTCCTCGCCGTCGATCGAGCACACCCGCCGGTACTTCACCCGGCCGCCGTCGGCCGCGTGCACCTGGTGGAAGCGGATGTCCTTGTCCTCGGTGGCCGAGTACAGCTTCACGCCGATGCTGACCAGGCCGAACGACACGGCGCCGCGCCAGATCGATCGCATGCCGAGCCTCCCTCGCACCCGTTCCGCCGGGCGGTCCCCGGCCCGCAGTCGGGTCAAGATCGCAGGATAGGTCCGCAGCGCCCTGCGCGGCAGCGCGAACGACGCGCCGGATCCCCCCGACGAGCGACCGCCGAGGCGTCAGACCGGCTCGGCCGGCCCGTCCCCCGTCGGCGCGAGCGCCCCGTTCTGGATCGAGTCGTACACGAACTGCAGGACGTCGGAGCCGGCCACGGTGGTCATCGTCAGGGCGGCCAGCCGGGTGGCGCGCGGGGCGGTCACGTACCCGAAGACGAAGGCCGTGCCCACCCACTGGGCCAGGCAGAACGGGCAGGTCAGCAGCTCCCCCACGGCGTGCTTCACCCCGCCGTGCTCCCGCACCTCCTCCTCGATCTCCGCGGGGCCCGAGGCGCCCTGGAAAGCGGTGAACGGCGCCCGGATCGGGGCGGTCACCGGGTCCTTGGCCAGCCGGCGGGCGAGCCGGAAGGTCGCGATGGTGAGCAACGCGGCATCTCCGAAGGGGATCCGCTCGGGCAGCTGGCGGCCCGACGCGCGCACCGCCACAGCACCGGCCGCCACCAGGCTCGAGTACACGCCCATCGCGCCGAGGGAGCCGCCCAGCGGCCGGGGCTCCCCATGGGTGTACTCGCGCTTCTGGGTCCGTGCCCACCGGCGGAGGGGGGCGCCGACCCGCTGCACCTCGTCTGCGATCGCCATGGCCCCCCGCTACCCGGCCGGCGCACGACCATGCCGCCCCCGCCGCCGCAGTGCGGCGACGCACACCGGCGCATGGCCGCCGGGCACCCGGGTAGGGCGGTGGTCCGACGCCGGTCCCCCCGACCGGCGCGGCGTCCCCCGTGCGACGCCGGCGAGAACCACGAGCGCACCCGCGCAGAGACGGAGGCACCGCATGACGCAGCCCGAGGGCCAGACCGCGCGCGACGTCTTCCCCGAGGACGACGGCATCCCCGAGGTGGCGCAGGACGACTCCCCCACCATGGACCGCGCCGAGGACCCGCAGTTCGAGCCGATGCCCGGCGAGCGGCCGACCGCCACCACGGACTTCGGCACCACGGCCCGCGAGCAGTCCGACGGCGAGCCGCTGACCGAGCGGCTGGAGCGGGAGCTGCCCGACGACGCGCTCGACGTCCGGCCGGCCGAGGACCCCGACCGCGCCGACGCCCAGCTGGAGCAGGACACCTCGACCACCCCCGACAGCGACTCGGGCACCAACCGCACCGCCGACGACGTCGAGGCCACCGCGGACCTGCCCGTGGGCGGCGAGGGCCCCGAGGAGTCCGCCGTCCACGTCACCGACGGCTGAGCCGCTCCCCCCGCACGCACCGCCGACCCACCCCCCCCTGCGCCCCCACCGGGTGCGCTCCGGGGGGTGGGTTGGCGCGCGCCCGGCCGGTTGTCTACGTTGGGTCAGCGGTTCAGCAGGCAGCCGCGACGTGCTGGACCAGGTGGTCCGGTACGCGACACGTTCGACCACCGCGAGCCGGGGGCCCGGGTCCCCGGCGCCGCAGAGCGGTAGATTGTCCGGGTGGCCCCGTCGCCCGGGTCCGCCGAGAGGAGCCACTGTCCGTGACCACTTCCGACCTGCCCGCCGAGGGGCAGCCCGACGTGTCGACCGAGGGCACCGAGGCACCCTTCGACGACGTGATCACGCTGTCGACCTCCACCGACGAGGACGGCGCTGTCACAGTCACGGTCGTCGGCGAGGTGGACACCTTCACCGCTCCCGTGCTCCGTTCGACCCTGGACAGCCAGCTCGAGCAGCAGCCGCGTGAACTGGTGATCGACCTGTCCGGCGTCCAGTTCCTGGGCTCGGCCGGTCTCGCCGTCCTCGTCGAGACGCAGAAGTCCGCCCGCAGCCGCGAGGTCGCCCTGCGGCTGATCGCCACCACGCGCGCCGTCACGCGGCCGCTCGAGGTGACCGGCCTGATCGACCTCTTCACCATCGCCGACGCCCGCTGACGGCCACGTCCCTCTCACCCTCGAGGTGAGCTTCGGGACCAGGTCCTCGACGAAGGCCCCGCTCCGCACTGCGGAACGGGGCCTTCGTCGTCCTCAGTCCGAGAGCAGCCGGCAGACGGCCTGCTCGAGCACCTTCTGGGTGTCCCGGTCGGCGTCCGCCTCGTCGGCCTCGACCAGAGCCTCCGCGACGGTCTCCCCGTGCTGGAACCGGTCGACGACGCGGGGGTCGACGTAGCTGGCCTTGCAGACCGCCGGCGTGTTCCCGAGCTGCTCGCTGACCCGCTTGTAGGCGGCGGTGACGACCTTCTTCCGGGCGGTCTTCGACGCCGGCGGGGGTGCCTCGGCCAGGGCGGCTGCCATCATCACCGTGGCGTTCCAGGTGCGGAAGTCCTTGGCCGTGATGTCGGCGCCGCTCAGTTCCTTGAGGAAGGCGTTGATCTCGTCGCTGGTGACGTCCTTCCAGCCGTCGTCGGTCGAGTAGGCGAGCAGGTCGTCGCCGGTGTCGTCCGGCCGCTCGAGCAGCTGGCGGACGACGGTCGCCGTGGGCCGGTCGACGATCTCCACCTCGCGTTCGATGCCGCCCTTGGCGGTGTACCGGAAGAACGTCTTCTCCCCGCGCACGGTCACGTGCTCCCGGCGCAGGGTGGCCAGCCCGTAGGTGCCGTTCTCCTCCGCGTACTCCTCGCTGCCGATGCGGAAGGTGCCCAGGTCGAGCAGCCGCAGCGCGCAGGCCAGCACCCGCTCCCGGTTCGGCCCGCGGGTACGCAGGGCGGCGGTCACCGCGTCGCGGACGTCCGGCAGCCGGCGGGCGATCTCCAGCACCCGCTCGTGCTTCTCCGCGTCGCGCCGGGCACGCCACTCGTCGTGGTAGCGGTACTGCCGGCGCCCGGCGGCGTCCACGCCGGTCGCCTGGATGTGCCCGTTGGGCCACGGGCAGATCCAGACGTCCTTCCAGGCGGGCGGGATCGCCAGCGCCCGGAGCCGGTCCAGCCGGTCGTCCCTGATGAGGCTGCCGTCGGTGTCGTGGTAGGCGAAGCCCCGTCCGGCCCTGCGGCGTCGGTAGCCGGGGCCGTGCACGTCGCTGCGCCGCAGTCTCACGGGCGGTCCATGGGCACCGCGGGCGTTCCGCAAACCCCGCGGTACGCAGTGTCACACCTCAGCAGAGGTCGACCAGCCCGTCGATGCCGCTGATCTCGAGCACGTGCCGGGTCACGCCGCCCTCGGGGGCGAGCACCACCAGGCGCCACGACTCGTCGCGGGCGATGCGCGCCATGGCCAGCACGACGCGGACCGCCGCGCTGCTGAACAGGCCGACCTCGCAGAGGTCGAGCTCCATCGGGGTGGCACCGCCGTGGCTGGCCTCCAGCATCCGGATGCGCAGCTGCTCCGCGGCGGTGGCGTCGATCACGCCACCGGCCCGCACGACCGGGCGCGGGCCCTCGCGGTCGACCACCACGTCGGCGCCCTCCACGACGCGGTGCGGGTCGGCCTCCTCGTCCGGGGTCCGCCGCAGCCGGAAGCTCAGCGTCACCGTCGTCCCGTGGTCCTCGGCGAGGGTCACGCCGTCGACCAGCTGCCGCATGATGAGCAGCCCGCGCCCCCGGTCGCCGGGATCGCGGTCCGGCGGGCGCCAGGTGCCCTCGTCGTGCACCGTCACGGTGAGGACGCCGTCGACGTCGACCTGGGCGGTCACCGACATGGGTCCGGGCTCCACCCCCCGGTAGGCGTGCTCGGCGGCGTTGGCGCAGGCCTCGCCCACCGCGACCATCACGCCCACCCGGTCCTGCTCCCCCATGCCGAGCTCGGTCAGCCAGGCGTTGAGCCGGCGGCGCACCCCGGGCAGCGCCGCCGGTACCGCCACCAGGTCCAGCCGGAGGGCCTCGTGGGTGGTCGCCCGCCGGTGGGCGACCAGGACGGCGACGTCGTCCAGCCAGCCGTGCGGGCGGCGCGCCCCCTCGGCGATCGCCCCGGCGAGCCCGGCCGCCGCCTCGACGTCGAGGGAGCCGGGCTCGTCCAGCACCGCGCGCGCGGCCGCGCCGAGCCGCTCCAGCGCCTCGGCGGGCGGCTCGTCGAGGCCGAGGACCGCCCCGTTGGAGAAGAGCACGAGCGTGGCGCCCTGGGCCAGCTGCGCCTCGTGCACGGGGGCGGGCGCCCCGGGCAGGCTGCCGAGCGGGGGCCGGGGGGTCACGGCCAGGAAGGTGCTGCTCCCGTGTGCGTGCACCACGAGCGGGGCCGGGTGCCCGGCCGCGCTGTAGATCAGGCGGCCGGTGGCGGCGTCGAGCACGCCGTAGAACACCGACGTGCCCTCGACGTCGTCCATCTGGGCCGCGAACGCGTCCAGCGCGCCGAGGACCGCCGCCGGCTCCGGGTCGCCGAGCAGGGTGGAGCGCAGCGCGCCGCGCAGCCGGCTCATCGCACCGGCCGCGGCCACCCCGTGCCCCACGGCATCGCCCACCACCAGTGCGACCCTGCCCTTGCCCAGCGGCACGGCGTCGTACCAGTCGCCACCGGCCGCGGAGAGCTCGGTCGCGCGGTGGTAGCTGCCGGAGAGCGCGACGTCGGGGAGCATCGGCAGCGACGGCGGCAGCAGCGCCTGCTGCGCCCGGTGGACGTCGTCGGCGGCGAGCGCCTCGATGACGAGCAGCGCGCCCGGCCGCCCGCCGACCGCCATGGGCCGCACCGTGGCCGTCGCCATCGGCCCCTCGGTCCCGAGGGGGCCGCTGAGGGTCTCGGTCTGGCCGGTGCGCAGGGCGGCGTCGACGAGGTCGGCCAGCGGGCGGCCGGAGAGCTCGGGCAGACCGCCGCGGCGCACCTCCAGCCCGCGGGCGCGGGCATTGGCCCACAGCGGCCGGTCCGCGTCGGCGGCGAGGCAGAACAGCGCGTCGGGCGAGGTCTCCATGGCAGCGAGCAGCACGGCGGAGCCCTCGTCCAGGGCGCCGTCGGCGGGAGGTGGCAGACTGCCGGAACCGGTGCTCATCTCCGGCCAGCAAACAGCAGGGTCCTGGAGGCGGCAACCGCGTGCCCGGGGCGCGGAACCCGTGGTCCGGGCCACGTTTCGCGGTCGTCGCCGTCCGGGTAGGCAGCAGCCTTGTGCACCGACCGGGACGCCGGTCCGCGCCCCCACCGGAGGCCGGACCACCCGGCACGTAGGACCGCCGCGACTCGAGGGTCGAGCGCGCCGGGAACGAAGGAGCGGACGACGGATGGTCGACTCGAGGGGCCCCCTCGCGCAGGACGGACGGCGCGCGGAGCGACTGGAGCTGCGGGTGCCCACCACACCGACCCAGCTGCCCGCGGTGCGGGCGATGGCCGGTGACCTGGCGATGCGGATGGACTACGACCTCGACGCGGTGGAGGACCTCCGCCTGGCGGTCGACGAGGCCTGCGCCACCCTGTCGACGATCGTCGAGGGCGATGCGCCGCTGACCGTCGTCTTCGAGACCACGCGGGCCGGCCTGCACATCAGCGCGTGGGTGCCGACGGCGGACGGCACCGAGGTCCCCACCGACGGCTTCGGCTGGGCGGTGCTCGCCGCCCTGGTCGACTCCGTGGAGGGCCGCCGGTCCACCGAGCGCGAGATGCCGGGCGGCGACGGCCGCGACGTGCCGGTCGCCGTCATCTCCCTCGCCAAGTACCTGCCGGGGCAGCACCCGGCCGGGGTGGGCAGCGACGACAACCTCTCGGTGGCCCGGTGAGCAGGTCGGCCGCCGCCGACTCCGTCGAGGAGGAACCACTGGACGCCACCGACGGCACACCGGTCACCCCCCCGGCGGACGAGCCGGTCGACACCCCCGAGCAGCCCGCCCCGGAGGCCCCCCAGCAGCCCGTCCCGGAGGCTCCCCAGCAGCCCGTCCCGGAGGCTCCCCAGCAGCCCGTCCCGGAGGCTCCCCAGCAGCCCGTCCCGGACGCCTCCGGCGGGCCGTCCCCCGACGCCGGTGAGCCGGCCGCTGACGCCGGTGAGCCGGACACGCCGCCGCTGTCGGAGAACCGGCGGCGGGCCGAGCGCACCGCGCCGCTGTTCGCGGAGCTCGCCACGCTGGAGAAGGACGACCCCCGCCGGGAACGGCTCCGGGAGATCCTGGTCGAGGAGCACCTGCCGCTGGTACGCCACTTCGCGCGCCGGTTCAGCAACCGGGGGGAGCCCTTCGACGACCTCCTGCAGGTCGGCACGCTCGGCCTCATCGCCGCCATCGACCGGTTCGACCCGACCCGGGGCGTGGAGTTCCTGTCCTTCGCCGTCCCGACGATCACCGGCGAGATCAAGCGGCACTTCCGGGACCAGGGCTGGTCGGTGCGGGTGCCGCGCCGGCTGCAGGAGCTGCACCTGTCGCTGAACGCGGCGGTGGGCGAGCTGGCGCAGAAGAACGGCCGCGCGCCGACGCCGTCGGAGCTCGCCGAACACCTGGGCATCCCGCGGGCCGAGGTGCTGGAGGGCCTGGCGGTGGCCAACGCCTACCGGAGCAGCTCGCTGGACGAGCGGCTCTCGGGCGAGGACGACTCCCCCACCCTGGCGGCGACGCTGGGCGAGGAGGACGCCGCGCTGGAGGGCGTGGAGTACCGCGAGTCGCTGCAGCCGCTGCTGGCCACCATCCCGGCCCGCGAGCGCCGCATCCTCATCCTGCGGTTCTTCGGCAACATGACGCAGTCGCAGATCGCCGCCGACATCGGCATCTCGCAGATGCACGTCTCCCGGCTGCTCAGCCAGACGCTGGCCAAGCTCCGCGAGGGCCTGCTCAAGGACTGACTGCCCCAGGCAATGGAAGCTTTACGTGCGTTCTGGCCGGCCAGGACGCACGTAAAGCTTCCATTGCCCGTAACCGGCTCGTGAACGGCGATGGCCCAGAACTCCACGAGTTCTGGGCCATCGGCGTTCAGCGGTCGCTACTGCGCGGGTAGCTGCGGCGGGCCGTCCGGGGCGTCCGGGTCGTCGCTGCCGACCCGGTTGCGCGGATCGGCGGCCGGGCCGCTGTCCCGCACGTCCTGGGTGACCTGGGCCAGCGGCGGCGGGGTCGGCACCGCGGGCGCGGTGTCGGCGATGCTCGAGAGCTCGATCTTCGCCTCCGGCTGGTCGGCCGCCCGCGGGAGCTGCGACTCGAACCAGGTGCTGGTGTCGAGCCCGCCGTCCTTCGGGCCGCTGCCGCCGTCGCCGCCACCGGACGAGGGCACGTCCATCCAGGACTTCCCCTCCGCGGCGCCGCCCAGGTTCGCCAGCCCGTCCAGCGCCTTGCTGAACTCGCTGGGCACGATCCACATCTTGTTGGCGTCGCCCTGCGCGATCTGCGGCAGCGTCTGCAGGTACTGGTAGGCCAGCAGGCCCTGGTCGGGCTTGCCGTCGTGGATGGCCTGGAAGACGGTCTCGATCGACTTCGCCTGGCCCTGCGCCTGCAGGTACAGCGCGGCGCGCTCGCCCTCGGCGCGCAGGATGCGGCTCTGCCGCTCGGCCTCCGCCTCCAGGATCGCCGCCTGCTTCTTGCCCTCGGCCGAGAGGATGGCCGCGGCCTTCTCGCCCTCGGCGGTGGTGATCGCCGACTGCCGGGCGCCCTCGGCGGTCAGGATGATGGCGCGCTTGTCGCGGTCGGCACGCATCTGCTTCTCCATCGAGTCCTGGATGGAGGGCGGCGGGTCGATCGCCTTGATCTCCACGCGCGCCACGCGCAGACCCCAGGGGCCGGTCGTGCCGTCGAGCACCGAGCGCAGCTGGCTGTTGATGCCGTCGCGCCCCGTGAGCGCGCCCTCGAGGTTCAGGCCACCGACCACGTTCCGCAGCGTCGTCGTGGTGAGCTGCTCCATGCCGGTGATGTAGTTCGCGATGCCGTACACGGCCAGCCGGGGGTCGGTGACCTGGAAGTAGACGACGGTGTCGATGCCGACCTGGAGGTTGTCGGCGGTGATGACCGGCTGGGGCGGGAACGAGATGACCTGCTCGCGCAGGTCGATCGTCGCGCGCACGCGGTCGACGAACGGCACGAGGACCGAGAGGCCGGGCGACAAGGTGCGGCTGTACCGGCCCAGTCGCTCGACGACCTTGGCCTGGGCCTGGGGGACGATCGTCACGCTCTTCGCGATCACGATGATCACGAGCACGGCGACGACGATCAGTGCGATGAGCGCCGCATCCACGGCTGGCTCCCTTCGTCGGGGGTCACCGTCGATCCTGCCCTGCCGGGTCCTCCCGGGTCAGCACCCTGGGGACAGACTTCACTCCAGGGCGTCGCCCACGACCGCCGTCGCACCGTCGACCTGCAGGATGCGCACGGTCTCGCCGACGGCGAAGGACTCCGCGCCGTGCTGGCTGCGGGCGCTCCACTCGTCGGCGCCCAGCCGGATCCGCCCGCCTGTGCGGTCGATCTGCGCGGTGACCTGCGCCGTCCGGCCGATGAGCGTGTCGACGCCGTCGAGCTGCAGCGGTGTGCGGTCGGTCAGCTGCTTCTTCGCGATCGGCCGCACCGCCACCAGCAGCACCCCCGAGACGATGATGAAGATGGCCAGCTGCAGCCACAGCGCCCCGCCGAGGAGGGCGACCGCCATCCCGCCGAGGGCCCCGCCGGCCAGCATGAGGAGCACCAGGTCGAGCGTGAGCATCTCCCCGACGGCCAGCGCCCCCGCACCGATCAACCACAGCAACCACGCCATGCCACGAGTCTGGCAGAGCCGCGGGCCCGGGACGCCCGCCTGCGGAGCGGCCGCGCCGTCGTAGCCTCGACCGGTGCACGACTTCCCCGCCGGCCGGCTCGCGGTCTGGGCGACCGCCTGGCTCACCGGGCGCAGCTCGTACGACGAGACGCTGGAGGCGCTGACCGCCGAGCACGCCCACCTCGTCACCGGCATGCCGGGAGCCGTCGGGGCGACGCCGCTCGGCGAGGCGCTGACCACGCTGCGCGTCCTGGGCGAGCAGCGGCTGCGGCTCGTGCTCCCGGTGCCCGGAGACGTGCGCGGGCTGCCGGCGGTGCCGGGACTGGCCGCCGCGGCGCTGGAGGCGGGACAGGCGGCCGTCGGCGACCGGCTGGTGCTGGTGCCGCGCCCCGGCCCGGAGGTGGTCACCTGGACGGCGTTCCCCCTCGGCGCGGCGGCAGCCCCGCCACCGGTCGAGGGCACCCTGCGGGCGGCCTCCGGTGCGCTCGACCTCGCGGTCACCGACGCCGCCCGCACGCTGGCCGGCCTGGACCTGGCCCGCTGGCACCCCGAGGTGCCGGCGCTGCTGGCCGACCTGGCGCGCCCGAAGCCCGCACCGGGTCTCCCGTTCGACCACGACCCGCTGGCGCTCTCGGTGCTGGGGCGGGCGCAGCGGCTGGCGGCCGTGCTCGACCTCGCGGCCACCGACGCACCGGGTGCGGCGGTCAACCAGGCGCAGATCGCCGCCCGCGACTCCGCCCTCCGGCCGCTGTCGGACGCGGTGCGCGAGGCGATCACCGCCGCCTACAACGATGTCCCGAGGTAGCTACAACCACGTTTCGAGGTAGCCCAGGCGGGGACGTCGCCCCTGGGCGACTCAGGCCGAGTGGGGCCCGGAGGGTCCCGCGCAGGCACGAAGCAAGGGCTCAGCTTGCCGTTTAACCCCTGACCTGTTGGTTGTGGGTGTCGGGATGGTTCCGTGTGGTGATCTTGCCGATGCCGTGGCGGGTGGCGCGTTGTCGGTTTTTGGCACCGGGAGGGCGTCCCGGGCCCGGGCGGGTGGGTTTCGGCGCGCTGGCCGGCTGGGGGATCTTCACGCGGAGGTGGCGAAACCCTCGTCGGACCCGGGCGGGGGTTAATCGCTCGGGAGGCAGGGGTCTCTCCCAGGGCCGGCGCAGATCCGCTGCGAGGTGGCGGGCCAGGCGCAGTTGGGTGTGGGAGGCGAGGACCAGCCAGGTCCAGCGGTCGGCCGCCTGGGGAGAGCGGATC
>NZ_FOAO01000047.1 GCF_900109665.1 Blastococcus sp. DSM 46786 | reverse complement strand
AGGCCGTAGCGCACGCTGGTGCGCTGGGAAGCCAGGCCGTCGGGTCCCTCATCCAGCGTGGCCGACACCAGGCGGGGCAGCTGCCGGTCGTCGTAGCCCTGCGACAAGCCGGAAACATCCAACGGTTCACGGATCCACGCTTCCATAACCCGGGGGCCTAACGGATTCGTGCCGCATTCCCGGCACAAATAAGGATAGAGACAACGGCAGGCGCCACATGACCCCGTCGAATTGAACGTACCTCAACCATTTGCGGCGACCCGTACCATAAATGCGTAAAGTAGTCCGACCCTCGAGCGCTGCGCTTACCAGACGACCGAATTCCGCCTTCTCATGTGGCGAGACCTCGAACGGGCCATAAGACCGCGCCTGATGAAGGAGCCACAAATCTGCGACTGTATCCACCTCTCTCAGCTGTATGACGACAGCATCGGCGGCCCGCGTGGGAGTTAGGGCTACAAGGGCTTCCTTTCCCCCATCCGGAGAAGCCTGCCATACGATGGTCGCCAGACGCGCGGCAAGATACGGGGCAGCCAATTCCGTCAGGGCTTTTGTGAGCGAAGAGACGGACATGTTTCATCTGCCACCCTTCATGAGAGTGTAATGAAGATGGATGCGACCCCGCTTGGAGCCAATCGCTGCCCGAAAGATGTTAGTCCCCTGCTTAGCGCTACCCTTCCAACTCCAGCCTAGGCGGGCGAAGTCATTGCGATTAGTGAACCCCCTCTTACCGCGTCCAAAGACCCTGCCACTATTGCCGAGGGTCGGCGATTTTTGAACAAACTTACCAAGCGCACTCGTGTATCGGGCAATACCGAACGTGGCAGCCCCCGCGATATTTGCGGCCGCCTTTCCATACTGCCCCTTGGAGACGTGATATGCCGCCCAACCAATATTGGCGACTACGCCGACTACTCCAGGAACATACTGAGCCGCTTGCGCTATCCGCTTGAGCCAGCCCCAGCGTCCGTCCAGGTCCAGCATGTTGACCGGGTCGGCCGGATACACGTAGGCGTTCGGGTTGCCGCCCTCGACGGGGTCGATGGTGAGGAAGCGGCCGAGGGCGGGTACGTAGAGCCGGACGCCCATCAAGGTGAGCCCGCCGATGGCGCTGGCGTCGCGTTGGTGGGTGCCCAGCCAGCCGTAGCGGTTCTGGGTGGTGCCGGCGGCCGGCTTGGCCCACGGCAGCCCGTATTCGGTGGTCTCGATGACCCGCAGATCCCGTCCCGTCAGGTCGTCGGCCGGGACGGTGGCGGCGATGTCGCCGTGCAGGTTGGCCAGCTGGAAGACGACCTCCGCCCCGGCGGTGCCGTTCTTGGTCACCACCGCGGCCAGCCCACC